>NZ_JACXXN010000100.1 GCF_014904695.1 Nostoc sp. MG11
TGGCTTAAGGTTTAATCTAATAGCTGGTTTGTACAACTATGAACTTCGTCTGCCCAAAACCGAATCTGTTTAACTGACTTTTGCAAGAGGTCTATTGCACACGGAGTTACAACTAAAGTACGTTCTCCCTCGGTTACTTCACGGCATTCGTCAGCCCATAAGATTGAAGAGTAAAACTGTTGAAGTACTTCTCGGTCTGTCATATTACTACGGCTCAGTTAATACTGATTGAGTTTGAGGGCGAAAAACTGACAAGGTAGATGTTAGTTTTTGCATTTGTAGTTAAGCGTTTGCTTTGCTTGATGGCAGGCATCACTTTTAATTTTGACTGGCACAAAGGCAATGAATGATGTCAAAAGGACTACTATAAAATTGAAGTAACCTGCTAATATGATGTTGTTTATAACTGGGGTGCATCTGTTTTGGTTTAGCAATAGCGATCACGCAGCTTAAAGTCTGGTGGTCGCTTTCATTTAGCTCTGAAATAACTCGGCCACGCCAGGAAGCCACCGTAGTTGAAACACTGTCTGGTTTGACCCCCGTGCAACGGCTGACACCATGCGCCCCCACTGCTTACCTGCTTCTGTCGGACGATATGGCAGCTTACGATCATCAGTGCGATATTGCAGTCCAGCGTTAACCAGCCACTTGTTAACAGCGATCGCACTTTTCCCTATCGCTTCCCCTATCTGCGTCGGGTTGAGATAAGCATCATCGGAGGGGTCAGTGCAAGCGATCGCACTCTTGAGTTCATCAGCAGCAGGCTTGAGGGCTGGGTTAACAGACGTAGCGGCATTGACTGCTAATTGCGCGGTGAGGGATTTTTCTAGCCCTGCGAATTCGCCCACCAGTAGGGCTAACTGGGCAGCTTCGTGAGAAGGAGACAATATCTTTGAGCAGTCCTGCGGTTGTGCTGGCTTGTCCCACCCCTTAATTGTTTGCATCCATGCTCGGATACCAATGGCGATAAATGCCTTGCATACCAATCTTGCTTGCTTTTTGCAGTATCTTCCAGCGTCATAAGCGTAATATTCAAGGATAGTGGCAACTGCAAGGTCTGGAATACCTTCTTGACTCCAAGATTGTAGTGCCGCACTATCAAATTCTTGCTGTATAAGGCTTTGGGCTAATAAAGATGGTTCTAGTGCCGCACCCTCAAATGCTCGACGAATGGAAGAATCTTGCACATCTGCCAGCCTTGCTGTTGCTCTAATGCTGGCTTTGCCTTTGCCTGAAGCGTCTACCTGAATCTCTTCTTTAATCTGCTCAATTACCTGGACGATTTCGATCTGTGACATATTCTCTGCTCCAGTGAGGTAAATGACTGTTTTATTAAGGGGTTTCAGTTGTCCGAGGGAAACGGCTCAAGCCCTGCTGAAGGACTTAAATATCAATAGGTCAAACATTGCTAAAGGTTCTAGACTTTAGCTAGTAATTATCTTTAATCTCTTATCTATAGCCTACACTTTTTGTCTAGCATTAGTCAAGGCTTGGCTTTACATATAATATTACAAAAGTAAAGGCATTAAAAAACCCCATGACGGGGTTACGGTTCTTTTTCAGGATTTAAGGATAAAACACGATCACGCCATTGCCTGAGAGTTTCGTTTTCCTCTCTCAGGCGGCCGATTCCCCCATAACTAAATTTTCCAATCTAGATAATCTTTCTCTTACTTCTGTCAAGTCAGTTTGTTCTTTGGTAGGTACAATTCCCAAACAACTATCAATAAACTCTAATATCAGCTTACTGGCTGAAGTGTTATGTTCTTCTGCATATTTTTTAAACGCCTCTTTCTTCTCAGCAGAAATACGAAAATTCATTTGGCTCTCACCCTCAGCTAAAAACTTTGGCATCTTTACCTCTTAAATAATCTTTCTTTAACACTATATCCAATCTTAAGTTCTTGTCTAGACTTTGCCTAGATACTTGAAACATTAGCAGTATAAGCATTCTAGCTTTTGCATAGACTTATTCTTTACTTTTTCTTAACAAATGCACAGGCATTAGTCTATGCTTATATTAAAGCCAAGGAAAGCGAACCGCCTGCACCTAAACGCAAAAGAGTTGCAAACCAGAATTACTGAACCTTGACAGTTGAATCCAAAGTGACCGCTTGAGAAGTAACTGAAGCACTGGCATCACCAGAGAAGGCGAGGGGTACACAGTCGGGAAATGGATTTGGCACTTAATAAAAATTACCAAGCAGGACGATGGTTGGCTTTGAAGCTGTACACGTCGCCTGACCAAAAACAGGATGTCGGGTGTGGGGAAACAAGGGAGTACCCAACACCCTACCCCCTATACCCTGTTCATCTGTCTCCTGCCTGGTAATGCTCATCGTCACCGATGATGAGCGACCCTATAAGGCTTCGCCAAATGCTTTTGAGAGCGTTGTGGGAACACAACGCCCTTTGCACACCAACACAAAGGCGATCGCCTCCAGGAGTCAAAATGGTTTCCCAAGCACTTACAGAACAAGCAACACTCTCGGTTGTCAAAACGAATCTGTTTGACCACAAAGTCCACGCTGGTGACAAGCTCATAGCTCGAATCAAGTACGACCCCGTAGGGAACCTCATCCAACGCTGGCTAGCGATAGTCAACGGCGAGGTAGTCCACAGCGCGAATACTTGGAAGTTGTGCTACAGCTACATCACTTCGCACTACAAGCAGGGTTCACTACCCGTGCAGGAACAGGCAATCCCTGTCACCATTACTGACAATGAAGTAATGGCACAAGTTGCGGCTGAGTGCGAACAGGTTGGCTTTGAGCTACTGGGCGATGGCGTTCACCAAAACGACCAAAGACTAGGCGAAGTGGGCTGCACCGATGGACAATGGTGGGTCACACTAATTCGCAATTCGCAATTCGCAATTCGCAATTATTACCCCCCGCCTTAAGGCGGGGGCTTGAGTATTGATACTACGGATTTTTTTTTCTCAATGAATTGAGGGGCTTGTATCCCTGAATGAATCAATTTACAATTACGTCCGCAATTGCGAATTGCGAACTGCGAATTGCGAATTGTTCGGTCATCGGAGCTTCTTCACAGCATCAGCAAAAAGTCCCGTGTGAGGGCGCATCGTCTGGGCTGTGGTTGCTGTCGGTGATGCAACTGTTGCCGGAGTCCTCCAACGACTTGCTGTACAAACCGTTCGACCAACTAACAACTGATGAGTTGTACTTGCTCATAGAGTTAGTGGCGTAAAAGCGTTGGTGGGCTTTGTTGCCCAAAGTCAAAGGTGATCGCTGCTCCTTAGTATGCGGTAAGCGGAGCCATGCCGTCAGGCTTATCGCCTTTGGATTCAGTATTAGATTACGGCTTATAAGCCACTGCCGCCATTGCGGTCGCGCAAGATACGCAGGATTTCATTGACGTTAGTTTTTAACTCGCTAACATCAGTTTTTAGCTGACCAACATCAGTTTTTAGCAGAGTCAAGTCATTATTAGTAGTGGCTTTAAATTCACGTAATTCGCCAGCTAAGGCAATCAGCAGGTTGAGATTTTGGGCTACAGCTACCTGAGTTGAACCAATAGTTCCCGCTTGGATTTTCAGGCTAGTCACATCTTCAGTTAGGGCATTGAGCCGTCTGTAAATATCTTCGATTGCTGTGTCACTCATGGGTCTTTCCTTTGTAAATCGGCAGCAGGCAATTATGTGAAAATCCAAGCACAATGCTTGTTTCCACTTTAAACCAAAAAAAGGGAGAGTAAATTGTCTCACGGCTACACTCCAGGCTTCACCACTCCCTCTAAGGTTTAACGATATCGGCTGCTTGTCCCGACGGCGATAAGTTGTGTTTTCCAATTAGCTAGATTGAATTAATCGCATTGCATCGGAGCAGGCGATCGCCCTACAGCCCTTCTTCTGAAGGAAACGCTACGCGAACGGGCATCCTAAGGCAGACGATGGCTGCGCCAACGCTTTTACTTTTTCGGCGCTTCAAACTAAGTTAGTGAAAGGTATTACTATTAATCACTAACTAAGTTATTCTATGATGGCTGATAAGTCAAGTGGCGATAATGAAAAAGATCATACAGAAGAAGAATTATTAATTATGTCAAAAACTCTTATCGCTAGCGTCTGGTGGACTAAAGAGATGGGAGAGCGATTAAAGCTACTTAGAGGGGAAGAGTCGATGGCTTCGTTAGCTAAACGGGCTGGATGTTCGTACCAGTCAATACAGCATTTGGAGCGTGGAGAATACACAGTAGAAGAACGAAAGGGACTTAAACCCAGTGTTTCCTGGGAAAAGCTGGAAGGAATATGTAAGGCTCTTGAAATATCTGTCGAAGATTTTTTACAAGTTCAGTTGGTGAAAAATCCTAGAAAAATAACTTTAATTGGTTAACAACCACTAACCGCGTAAGTGATAATGGAGATGTGGAGGAAACAAGCACCAGCCTCCCAGCTAAATATAGAGGCGCTTCAGTAATCTGAACCTTGAAAATGGAACCAAAAACCAGCGACCTTGAAGTAACGGATGCAGTGGATAGCCAAAGCTGCTGAAGCGAGGTAAGGGTCAAGGAAGGTTCTCAATAAAAGATACCAGCAGGACGACGGTTGGCTTTTGAAACTGTTGAAGCTGTCCGTCGCCTGACACGCTGTGTCTCCTGCTTGGTAGCTCCAGTCACAGGCTAGGAGCATTAAATATGAGGCTTCGCCAAATCTAGATTGAGAGTGTTGTGCAAGCACAACACATTTCTTTCGTGCAAATTAAAAGGCGATCGCAGACTTTCCACGGTGCAGCGATCGCCTTTATTCTTATTACGGAGAATCTAATTATGCCACAAACCGCAACAACTGTAACCCCTTGCGTCAAACCAGTTGAAGAATTGACAGTAGTCGAAATCAGCTTCTACGACCATGAAATCTTTGCTGCTTCAAAGCTCATCGCCCGAATTGGTTATGACCATTCTGACTTTATAACCCAACGTTGGGTAGTAATCATTAACGATGTAGAAGTATTCCGCCACGACACTTTCAAAAGATGCCACAGCTACATCACATGGCATTACAACCGTGGAACATTGCCTGTACAAGAACAAGAAGCCCCAGCCGCTACAACGGGCAACGAAATCATGGTACAGATTGCCCAGGAATGCGAGAAGTACAATTTTGACCTACTCGACGATGGTATATACCAACATGATAAAAAGCTTGGTCAAGTAGGCTGTACCCAAGGCAGATGGTGGGTTATTCGGGCTTCGTCAGAACATCAACAAAAAGTCCCGTGTGACTCTGCTCTTGATGCGGTGTGGTCGTTGTCGATGGTTAAATTAACCTGCTGTGAAGACTTGTTAGACCAACCATTCGAGACGCTAACGGTTGAAGAATGGCCGAGGCTAGTGGAATATCAGCCAGAGCCAGAAAGTCGGGAGTTAGTAGCGGCGTAATCGTTCGGACGCAAGAAATCGGTGAGCGCTTTTGTTCCGGCAAAAGCGCTGTTTCTATCAACCAAACAGGTGAAATTATGAAACTCAGCTACAACCAAGAAACAGGCAAATTTGTTGTCTCTGAACTGGGACGCATTCTTGATGCAGATATCGACTCAGATGCTCTAACTACGAGATATGGATTTGTCGCTCCCTCGACAAATGAAGAAATGACGGATGAAGAAGCGCAAGAGATGGTCGATGATTTCTTGAAGTGCGAGTAGTCAACTACAGAAACTACCTGATGCTCCGCCAATGTGACAGTGAAAGTTACAAACAGGAATTCCAACCATGACAAATACTACTGCAAAAACCGCCGAGGAATTGATTGCAGACTTAGAGCAGTTCACAGGCTCGGAAGTCGTTCATAGACATTGGTTAGGTATCCTCCGCTACACAGAGGGAGTTAAGCATTTAGCTGATTCAGTGCAATGTTACTGGCTGTTGGATGCTATCGGTTCTTATCAATACCAGCTTCAGTCTAATCCCCGACTGCGAGAATTTCAGGTGTGGCGGTTGGTGGTGGAGAACGAGTCAGGTATCTTGATTTGCGAAGAAGATACGGACAAGGAAGTACTGCGGCAAGAGATAGATTACACAAATTTTCCGCTGCCGGAAATTTCGCTGTATCTGGCACAGAAAGTACTGATGCTGCCGAGTGAGTATTAAGAATGCCGTAAAAACAAAGGTGATTGCATTGATTATAATCTAATTGCAATCACTGAATGCCCAAATCAATAAGTGTCGTGAGTACTTAAGTTCTTGAAGAATATCAAATGAGCATCTCAAATAATACTCATTTGCATCATGTATGCAACGACATTTCACGCATTCAACTATTCACTCGAAATCAAATGAGATGATTTACAAAGCGGTTTATTCCGCTTCAAAAACAAAAACCTCGTCATCAAGGTGAAACGAGGCTAATAAGTTAAATATCTACTATCAAGCTAGAGGATAGCACATAACAGTCTAGCTAATGCTTCCTTGGGCAGAAGAAATGGCGATTTAACCTATTGCGAGGTTACAAATTATACTTTAACTGCCTAATAAACAAATTGAACAACTGCTCAAATACTTCTTGAGACAAACTAGTTAATTCTTGGAGCAGTTCGTTCTAAACAGAAGTAAAAGCCTCATCTCCAAAGCAAGATAAGGCTTGGTATAGTATCTGACTATAAAGCTAATATAAAGCAACTAACAGTCTAGACAATGTTCCACTGGATAGAAGAAACGGCAGCGCAACCCTTTGGATGGTAGCAAATAATACAATCATCCCTTGCCATCATAAATTACTAAAGGCAGGATAGATCACCAAACCTAATAACAGTAACCCTGGTTACTGATAGCATTTCACAAAAAATATGATACAAATGCAAACCGCGAAAGGCTTGCTAAATCCAAGTTTCTTAATTGCGAATTGCGATCTTCGCAGCGGTAGCGAGGAACGAGCGTCATTGCGAATTGCGAATTGGTATGAGGCTGCGCCAACACGCTATGAATGTGCTACCTAAATCAAGATCATGACTCAAGAAACATCAGGATTACGGTTCTTTGGTAATACACCAGTTAGAACTACTTTTTGAGGTAGTCGCTGATTCGGAAAACAAAAGCGATCGCTTGCCAGCTTTGATAACTGTAAAGCGGTCGCACAAAAAAGATCGTATGCATAGACTTTTATTATGGCACACGCGACAACAAGCCTTGAACCATCAAGCTTTTCTTGCCACGTTGGGAGCAGACAGGAAAAACGGTTGTGTTGCAAAAAAGGTTTGAAGTGATAAAATTCTCTAGAACTAAGATTATTTATGCAACAACTCCGAAGATGTCTGCAATAAAATTAACTTG
>NZ_JACXXN010000101.1 GCF_014904695.1 Nostoc sp. MG11
GTAGTTAGTATTTAGAATTGGTAAATAGTCCACCCATGAAGGGATGGAGTTTTAGTAAGAATATTTTAATTTTGTTTTGCTCACAAGAAGAGAAGTGTCTTGCGTCAACTCCTCTTGGAGTTGCTCCTGTTGAGGAAACCCCGATACCGCACTCCTCTCCCGTTGTGGCAACTTCTCTTGGGCGTTCTGGTAGCAATGGATACTGTTGGCGAACTTAACAAATCACCGCAGAGAAGATAGTCAGCACGGGAGAAGGAAAAAGATTCAAAGCCTGATTCCGTGTATTACACGAAGGAATAGAGTTATCCATGTATTACACGGTAGAAGGAAGTAGAGATTTAGAGGTGATTCAGGGTTTCAATTCAGGAATTCTTTAAGTAATAGCGAGTGCGGCAAATCTTGATGTCCGTGTTTTAGCATGAGGTACACCTTGTAAGCAATTCACCATCCTCACCACATTAATTGCTGCTGCTGTGATTACGTGCTGTAAATGGACTTTGGCTAAACTGGTATAACGAGCTTTCCGTAATCCAAAAGCCCTAACCCCTTGAGAAATTGTCCCTTCAACTCCTGCCCTTGTGTCATAAATTTCTTTCCAAGAGTCAGTTGATTGTTGAATCCGCAGCGATTGAAGTAATTCATGTTCTTTTTTTGGGCGTAGAGTCAGTCTTCTGGGTGCAGAATCCGACCGCGTACACATAGAACGACTCGAACATTGTTGACACGTCTTTCTAGGAAAACCCACACGGATTACCTGATTGCCCCACTTATCTTCATAAGGAGTCCACTTCTTGGTACTTTTTTTGCCCATTGGACAGGTGACACGCTTAGTGTTCCAATTTACCTTAAACTGGCTAATATCGTAACCCCCTGGAATTTTAGACTGCCAACTCACATTAGGTCACATTAGGACGCACTGGCCCAACAACTGTGACTTTATACTGTTTTTGACTGGTAACTAATAAATTAGCGTCAACATAACCAGCATCAAGGATATGCAATGCTGGGAGTAATTTTTTCGATGCCAAAGAATTATGGATTGGTTCGGTTTGGTCTACATCACTGATGTGTGCCTGAGTGGTCTCAACATTTGTAATTAGATGAACTTCGTCGGCATCACAAGTTTCAGTAATGTGGACTTTGTAGCCAGTCCAAGTCACACTACGCTTGTTACCATAACGAGCATCTTTGTCATAAGGGGAATCCATTCGGGTGCCAGTCGGTGGTAAATCAGCAGCAGCCCGCAAGCGTAAAGTGTCATTCTCGACATCATATTGATGAATCCAGGTCTGCCGCAGGATTTCTACTGCCGGAATCTGACGCAAATAGGCAACACTGGTCGTTGACCACAGAACTTTGAGTAACTGCATCCCGTCATTACCGATGATTTCAGCATATTTGGTTCGGGCAGTAATTCATGCAGGGTAAGTGATATTCATCAAAAGCACGACTATAACGTTCAAACCAGTCTTTTGGAACCCAAGAACGTAACCAGTCGGGGGCAACCGTAGCAATGGCATTGGGTGCGGCTCGAAGCGTTTCCCCATTCCCTTCGAGTCGATTCAAGGTACGAATTGCAGCCAAAACATGAGTGGAATCAGTTCTTTGCTTACCCCTCTCCTTTAACCACCCACGCTCTTTAAATTGCTGGAGCATCAGCTGCAAAAGTTGTTGTTCCACCCCACCCGTAATCAGTCGCTTTCTAAATTCACACAGCACAGTGAAGTCAAAGCCTGGGTCAGTCAACTCCAACGACAAAGCATATTTCCAGTCAATACGACTGCGAACCGCAACAGAAACGCTTGCCGCTCTGATAATCCTTCAATAAATTGCATCACACAAATTAATGCTAACCGCCAAGGTGTGACAGCAGGTTGACCATCATTAGGAAATAGAGTTTCAAAATCGTAGTCACTGTAGAATGTCCCTATTTCATCTCGCATCGTTAGATATAAGTTGCCTTTAGGAAAAGCTGCTTGAGCAACTTGGCTAGTTGACACTGGAACTGGGTTGATCCGGTACGGTTGTAGAGACATAACTATTCTGTGATCTACAAAATTGGCTTCGGAGGTGAGGATGTTTTCTAGCATAACTTTTTCCATGTGTTACGTGGTAAAACAAGTTAAAGTTAAGCCATGTAATACACGGAAGCGAGAGTTGTGAAGCGAGACATTCAGGGAAAGTTTACCTTTAAAAATGATGATTATCGTGAAGTTCGCACTTTGAGACTAACGGACGCTACCTGGAAAGCATTAGGTATTGCCGCCGAATGTCTTGGAATCACCAAGGCTGATTTACTGGAAAACTTTGTCAGGGAAAACAATTTGACGTTTACTGTTGCTCCTGTTCTCAAACAACCTTCTTCAAATAATCCACAGGTTGAACAACTGACAGTTTTAGCCGAGCAGGTTTTAGCAGAGCTAAAGCTAGGTAAACAAGCGACCGGCTATAAATCGGCTCAAAAAGCTTTAAAACGATTAATTGAATTGGTTTCTACATCAACAACCGCTTCCAAGTAATACATGGATAAATCTATCCCCCATGTATTACACGGAAGTGGGCTTTGAATTTTTTTCTTTCCCCCGTACTGACTATCTTCTCTGCGGTGATTTGTTAAGTTCGCCAACAGTCGTCATGAACTGCGTACACCAGCACACATGGAAATCTATTTCCAAGTCAGTATCGATTGCTGATTTACCCCCGAAAACAGCAAAACATATTTAGCTGTCAATCCGCGTACCTATCTTCGATTTGGACGAACTGAACTAACCATTCGGTGTCCAAACGGTTTGATTTCCTTGACCCCAAGCGCCATCAAACTTTGTCACTTTGACATCCCCTAAAACCTGAGTTTGGCAAGCTAGTCGGCGGTTCTGCGCGAGAGAATGGGGCGGTAGCGATCGCCGTGTGCGCTCGCGCCATTCTGGTTCTGAAACAGCCCCTTCTACCTGAACTGCACAAGTGCCACAAGTGCCGAGTCCGTGGCAGTTGATCGCTGAAGTAGCCCCGTTGTAGAGGTCAATCCCATTCTGGAGCAGCACCTGACGTAAATTAGCCCCTTGAGCGCATTCAAAGGTTGTTCCTTGAGCAGTTACTTTAGGCATAAAAGTCGATCTCCATTGCTAGGATTTAGATATTCATTTCAAGCGGAAATTCATGATGCGGCTTTAGCCTACGATTAATGCACTACAACTGTAGTGCAAAATACTCAGTATTATAGCTAGATGCGTCCCCAACTATGAGTTCTGTAGCTCACTCTGAGATGTGAAGCCTTGGCGCTTCATACAGTTATTCAACTCAATTTCTGCTTGACTCAGTTTGGGGTTAGTCTTGAGGTTAAAAGCTCGCTCAAGCTGATCGTTGCCCATTTCGTCCCAGGCACGCTTGAAGCTTGGCTGGCTGAGTTGCTTGGGTAAGCAACTAATGAGAGCGATTAAACGCTCATCACCCTTGGCAGGAGTTGCGGTCGAAGCAAGCGAATTGGGCATGGCGATCGCTGAGTTGAAGGGAAGCCCTGGCAGCCAGATTAAGCCAGCCAGCAATCCTGTGAGGAGCGTGCGACGCAGTAAATTAAGAAATTGGTTAAAGCTAAACATTGTCAAATTCCCTTTTCCTAAGTGAGTTTACTTTTGAAACTTAAGTGAGAGCAGCAGAGAACCCTTCTGTTGGATAGCCAATAGCTTTCCAGGCTGCTAGACCATCCAACAGTTCAGCAACATTTTTATAGCCAGCTTTACGCAGATTCAATGCTGCTTGGGCGGTTTGCTCATTCGTCTCACCGTAAACATAAATGTCGCGGATTAGTTCAAAATTAGCGATCGCACGGGCAACTAGTTCGTTCATGGGAATCGAAACAGCTCCCATGATGTGGGTGGCATTGAAGGCATTACGATCTCTGACATCAACAATCGTCAAGGCTGGTTCGCCCCAATCGAGACGCTTTTTAAGGCTGGCAACGCTAGACTTATCCTCGATTGGTTTAGGAATGAAATTCATATTTTACCTTTGATATATTACCAACAGCAGTTGATTTGAGGCAGTGTAAAACAGTTGACCTAGTCCACGGCAAAAAAGTGGGGTCAGCATCACAGCAGGACAACTGCTGACCTACAAAATACTCCAAAAGTGAAGCAAGCCTTTACCAGAAAAAACTTCAATCAGGACGGTGGATATAAAGCCAATCATCGCTAAACGACCGTTCCAGAGTTCCGCTTGAGGTGTAAATCCCCAAAGCCAAGCATTGCGCTTATCGTTCATTGAGGAGGTGATGTTTGTGTTAGCTGACATGGTTAATACTCCAAGTTTTGTGACTTTAAGGAATTACTCATTTGTGCAAAATAAGGATTGCTTTGGTGGTTTTACAGAGAGGCGAAATCTTGATCTAATTTCCACTCTTGTTTCAGAATCTCCTTATACATTGTTTCCCGAATCATCATGTGCTTATGCTGCAAGATCAAGAACTCTTGAGCTTGCTCGCGGGACATTTGCTGCACTTGATCGGTCAAGTTTCTCAGGCTAAATTCTTGCTCTAAAGTTAGTTCGATATCCTTTGCCATAGTGCCTTCTGTAACTCAATTAGGGTGAAAACTGTGAGTTTGATGTTGTACTAGCTATGTTTTATGGTTTGTCTGTGCCATAAAAGTTTCCTAGGAATTAGTTTTGGCAATGGCTCTGCTTTTCGTGTCCATACTCGTTTAGAAAGGTCGGAACAAGAAAGTCTAGAAGATACTTGCAATCATGATCAAGCTGAGGTTGAAAAAATGGCCTACTGTATAGGCTAAGTCCAAGTGCCTTATCTTTTCTACCGAAGAGTGAAAAGCAGTGACCAGGCTTGAGTTGCGTTGATTTTCTCAAAGTGATTGAAACCGGGACTGAAGACAACAGGACTAAACACAGAGGGACTAGTAACGTCGTGAAGTCAAAAGACTTATATTCTCAGCTTTTGCGCCATTTTGAATGGTAGGTTTATTTCCGCCGTGGTGTACTAACCCAAGCTGCTAGTTATCAAAAAACGCCTATTTTTCAGTATAGAACCTTAAAATTTAGTATCTAGCAACACTGAAAAACAGAGATTTTGTATCAAAAAGATACGATTACGGGGCACTAACTAGCAACTTACGTTACTAGTTAAGTCAACATCAGTGGGACTGAACAGATAAGGATTAGTTAAGCCAACATTAGGTTTCATTGGTTTTATCCTTATATATTGCAAAAGTGTTCAGGGTATATGGTGAAGTTAAATTTCCTACAAGCCAGTCAACAGACCAATCGCGCCCAGGCTTGCTAGAGCGACTTTTCAAAACGTCTCCGCGCGTTTTTCTGGATACTGAGTAAAGCTAAACCGAGGCTCATGAATCATGTGCTTTCAAAGATTCGATGGCGTAGTTGTTCAGCCTACCGAATTCTTCCGTCACTAATACCGCTTTTTATCAGTTTTGCTTTTGGGTTTTGTAATGTTTTGTAAATTAAATCTAACATTTTTGTTACAAAACTGCAATGTTTATTGCCAAATAAAATAAATAATGATAAAGAATTTTTTCGGAATTACCTGTAGAAAATATATCCAAACAGTTGTGGGGCAGCAACTCTGACAATTTAAAGACTGCCTTTACCCAACTTCGTCAGGTTTCCCAAAACAATCACAAAACAGCTTTTGAACGTTGTCCTGGTAGCACTGTTTCTCATGGTGAACACATTCAAGGCAGACGGGGAACGGGGTATCAGCGCGAAAAACGAGGTTGGGGTAAAATTCACTATTAAAGCCCCAAAGCTCCGGTACTTGGTAAAAAATCTAACTTGTCACCCAAGCTAACTATCTGAGTGAAGTGTTTGCATCCATCTCAAGTGGGATCTCTAAACCTGTCAAAACAAGGAGAATTCATGCAGTTTCTTGCGGACACAGTTGCATTGTCGCGAATGCAGTTTGGGGTTGAGTTAGGTCGAGGGGGAGTATTATCTCCCGCCCTTCCCATTTAGAACCGGACATACCCGTTTCCGTGTATCCGGCTCCCGACAATCTTAAGTATCCCTTTTGCTCATGTGGATATATTGGTGACAGGATTGATGTACTGCCATCATATTTTGGGATTTCCAGTTATTGTGGTTGCCATCAATGTGATGGAGATGTATATCTTCACCGTCTATGAACCGAAGACCGCAATACCCACACTTATGGTCTTGCTTGATTAAAACTTTGGCTGTTATCCCATCGTAGTGGCGTGTCTAGACTAAAATGTTGCATTAGAATCACCTGTTTCATCGATTTCAAAAATTGGGTAAAGATGCTTAAGTTTGACACGAGCATCTTCAGTAGTAAAGTGCCAAATGACTTTACTAGCAGTACAGTTACGTGTGTTCTGCCAAGCAGCTAACTCAGTAGAAAGTTGTTCAGATGAAGAAATACGTTTATCTAAACATTGTTGGCTTAAGACACTTAATTCAATCTCAGCAATATTGAGCCAACTACCATTACCAGGAGTGTAGTAAATCTCTAGTTTTCGGGCTAAACGATGAGCTTCAGGTGCAGGAAAAGCTTCACATAAAGAAGCGATATTATGAGTATTGAGATGATCACAGACTAATTTGACTTTGTGAGCATGAGGATAGTCTTCATCTAATAATTGACGTACTTCAATAGCCCAATCTACACGAGTGCGATGGTCACGATTGCTGACTCTTCGCCAACCTCGATTCGGGTCGAAGAACATAAATAAAGCTTGGACTCCTTCACGAGTGTAATGATAATCTTCTTTTGCATCATGACCAGGTTCGACTGGAATCGGCTCGAAGACGTGTCCTGTTAACTGTATAGCTGCTTCATCCATACATATCAGCGGTTCTGATTCACCATGCTGTTGACTGTAAAGATCCAAAATTACTTCCATTTGGGAAATAAAACGTGCTAAGTCCCGTTCTGGGATACAAAACCGAATGGCACTAAGAAAAGCTGTAAGGTCTTCAGGATAAGGATTACAGCTTTTAATGCCAAAGAGTGGAGTCATGGACTATGTAGTTGCGCTCGCTG
>NZ_JACXXN010000102.1 GCF_014904695.1 Nostoc sp. MG11
CCATTGCTTGCCACAGAGAGACTATGGTGTGGGTGGTGAAAGTTTTGCCGCAACCAGGGCCACCAGTCAAAATCATCACCCTTGAATACGCAGCCATTTCTACCGCTAGCTGCTGCTGCTCTGAAAGCTGGATTTTGCGACTGTTGGTAAAGCGGTCGATCCAGGCACGAACACGCGGCATATCTTGTGCAACTGGTTGGCTCAACATGTTGTGTATTGATTGAGCAAGGTTCTGTTCAGTGTGGAAATATGTTGGTTTGTAGCACAGCAGTGTTTGGTCTTCGCCCTTCTCTCGGATGAGGTCATCTTTAAGTGCCATGTCTTTTATAATGTCAGCGATCGCGTTTTCTTTCGGTTCGTGCGATTCTGTAATCAGTAGTTTGATGACATTCTTTAGAAGTTCTGGCTGGGGTAAATAGCAATGCCCATCGGCAGCAGCTTCACCTAAAACATGAATTAAACCAGCACGGTAACGAAACTCACTATCCGGTGCAACTCCCAAATTGAAGGCAATTTTATCAGCTGTGAGAAACCCAATGCCGTAGATGTCGGTGGCTAATTGGTACGGATTGTTAGTAACTGTGGCGATCGCCTCATCTTTGTATTGTTTGTAAATCTTTACCGCGTAGGTGGTAGAAACGCCATGACTTTGAAGAAACACCATAACTTCTTTGATGGCTTTCTGTGTTTCCCAGGCGTTTTTGATTAATTTGATCCGCTTTTTGGCTATACCTTGAACTTCAATGAGTCGGTCAATTTGGTTTTCAATAATCTCCAGAGTTTCCAAACCAAAGTGAGCAACAATGCGCCTTGCTGTGACGGGGCCCACGCCTTTAATTAAACCACTACCTAAGTATTTCTCAATCCCGGTGAGAGTGGCGGGTTTGGTTTCTCGGTAGTTGACGACTTGAAACTGTGGGCCAAATTGGGGATGGTCACGCCAAAAACCAGTTAATTGTAGAGTCTGCCCTGGCTGAATATTGGCGAAACTGCCGACGATTGTTGTAAGTTCTGTAGCACGAGGGCGCACCAGGCGTGCCACAGTGTAACCCGATTCAACAGAGTAGAAGGTCAGGCGTTCTACTACACCCGTAATTGTTTCGTGTGGGACAGAGGTATTTAATTGTTGATCAGAAAGATTTGAGAGGGTGGACATTACTTTTTGAGAACGCCGCACATGATTAGAGCGGCTTTATTATAGTACAAATATACTAAAAGAATCAAGGTGAATACGTATATCTATAGCTTTATACCAACCAGCTAGCACAGCATTATCTGAAATGTCTCCAAGAACTACCAAGCCATCTTCTTTGTCCAGATAGTAAGGTAAAGGTTCAGCGCTCAACCAACCATGAGCGCTCGCTTCCAAGTCTGGCACAATTAAAACTTCTAAACTTTGTTCGTATCTTGAGTAGTAGTAAGGTAAATAACAAGCTGGATACTCTCTTAAAGACTCGCGATTAACTACGTATGATTGCCAATGCAGTCGTTCTCCTTTGATTTTTTTGGGATCAGCTTCTAACCAATCGTAAAGATTTCTAGCTTGCCGTAATGCGTGGTCTTTGCCTTCAAAAACGATGTTGGGAAGAAAAATATCGCCGTCAAAATGCACCGCAACTTCAAATAAATCTTCATCTTCATCTTCTGCTTCTATTACCTCAATGATTCCAGCCTTGTATAGTTCGGTCATACTACAAAAACCAATTACCCCACTTTGCCCTCATCACTCTTATAAGTCATCGCTCTGGGTTTCCTTTTCTTGAGAGGAACTGCCGATTTCTTGGGTGCTTGAGGATGACGGCATTGCTCACAGTAGAGCGGTCGCGGGCCAAAAGTCTCGCGTTGGGTTGGCTGCTGGCACTGCTGGCAAACAAAGTTGAATGTGCGCGTGTGAATCTCGCGTTTGTGCGCTCTGACGGTGTACTCTCGGACTTCGATAATCTTGCTGCTTGGCATCGTATATCTGGGTGTTCTTCTCTCTATAAATATAGTCTTTAACTTCTAACTACCTATAAGCTTTGTTTGATATTGCGTTGGCAGTCAAGTACAGACAGAACTATTCTGGCAGATTGGCATTGAATATTGTTTATCTCGACTCTAGAAACAGAGACAACTGCGCTGGTGAAACATTGCCTTGCCCAGGTGGCAGCTACTACACAGATAGGCATCCGTTCTCTAGGCGGTTATCTGAGGGATCAACATTAAAGTGGTGAACCTGAAGTTTATAAACTCGGTGTTGAGATCAAGTTGGACACAACAAATCGCACTAATTAATAAGATACTCTTTGATGTTGTCTTGATGGCAACGAAGAATTTTCATTGCTTGATTTTCAATTTTACCAACTCGTTCTCGACTGAGTTTGAGGCGTTTTGCGATTTGGTTTAAAGAAAGTGGGCGCTCATCCCCCAATCCAAAGCGTAAAGTTAAGACTTCTCGTTGCTTCTCCTTTAACAATGCCAGTAACTTGCTCAAGTCCTGATACAAAAGTTCTTGATTGATTTGCTCCAAAGGAGAGTTGTCAGGCACAGGCAAGATATTGATCAATTCGGTTTCTCGTTCGGCTCCCACTCTCATCTCTAAAGAAACGGGATGTTTCGAGACATTCAGAGATTCCCGAATCAAAGAAGGCTTGAGTTTTAAGGACTCGGCAATCTCTGTCACAGTTGGACGACGACCGAGTGATTGAGACAGTTCTCGCTCTTGGTTCTTGATTTTATTAAGTCTTTCATTGAGATGGATGGGCAAACGAATAACGCGAGATTTTTCTGCTATAGCTCTTGTGATGGCTTGAGTGATCCACCAATAAGCGTAAGTCGATAGTTTATAACCACGATTGGGATCAAACTTTTCAATACTGCGCTGTAAACCAAGTGCCCCTTCTTGGATCAAGTCGGGAAACTCTAGATTGCGGTTCTGGTATTTTTTAGCGATCGCAACCACCAGTCGCAAATTAGCTGTCACCATCTTCTGTTTAGCTCGTTGTCCTTGGCGAAGAATTGAACTCACTTCGGCTTCAGTTTTCTCAAGTGAAGCAGCTAATTCCGAGTCGGTTGGTTGTCGGTTTAGTTGTCGTGTGAGGCTCACGCGTTCTTGTTCAAGCTTGAGCATCAACTGCACCTGCCTTGCATAAGCAATCTCTTGAGAGGGAGACAGCAGAGGATAACGACCGATTTCCTGGAGGTAGGAATGAACTAGATCAGGAGTTGCACTAGCCATACTTTAATTAATCGTGATAACTTTTAAGCTTTTGGCTATCAAATATTGGTACAAACCAATGTTTGATAAATTAGTTAAACACCAATAATTCAACTACTAGAATATTTGATATTGGTGTTGCCCACTATATACATATTACTTGAAAGTGCTAATTAAGTAAATGTAAAAAGCTTCGTTCCATTGAGATTGAAGTCTCTTTTATAATCAAAGATAAACCGCTACGCTACATCGAGATTGAAAGATTAAGCTTACCTCGCGCTGCCTTGTTAAAAGCCTCTTCATTTGAAAACAAGGTCTGAAAACGTGCTTGCGAGATGTTTTTGAGAAATTCGGGAAACTACAAAAAACTAGGAGAAAAAATGAACGTTCAAAACGTACTTACTTTGACTATCGAAACTATCTTTTGGGCATTTGTCGTAATCGTGATGTTTCAGTTTATTACTGAACTTTTTGTATCCGTTGCTAACACCAGTAGCATAATTTCAGAAGAAAACTCAGATATCGTCTCACAATTACCATCATCAGTATTATCAGAAATTCCAGTCGCAACATCCAGCAAGACAACAGGTAAGTTTGAACAATTGCCCGACCCTTGGACATTAGAAACTAAAGTTGATCAAACTAATTCAACTTTTGCAGCTATCCTCTCATTTCCTGCATTAAGATTACTGCCTCCAGCAGAAGAAATTAAACCACAGCCAAAGCATACCAAAACACCCAAGAAAAATGAATTAGTTGCGAAGAGTAAGTCGAACAAAAAGACTGATGCAGTAACACCAATGGCGAAGCGCAAGCCAGGTAGACCACGCAAAGTTGCTTAAAGATCACCAAATAACAAATTTATAACCCTCGGCTAATTACCGAGGGTTCAACATATCTGGAGAAATTACCATGTTAGAAAATCCATATCCTACCGTTGTTAAAGACTTTGAAGCCAACAATCAACAGTGGAGAGAAATTACAGAAGAATCATACGAATGGTATTTGAACTGTTTGCCACCGATTAAATATAATGGCAACCGTTTTATGAATAGCGAACTATATACTTATCTTAATACTGGCGAAGGTTTGTATTTGGCTTGCAAAGAAGAGTTTGGTAAATACTATGCACAGTTAATGACTTTAAAACAATACAACACGATGTACTGAAGTAAGTAAGAGCTTGTAATTATCTTCACTATTACAAGCTCTTGTTTATTTTGGTTACATCTCTGCATGGCTAAAGTATTATCAAGAGGGATAATCATGCTGGCGGCGGCAACCTTGTCTAAATTCACCAAAGTCCAATCTTTGAAAACTGATAATGCCACCTATAACGTAAATAAAACTATCAATTTTTGGCATTTAGATGAGCGGAATTGGCTCAACGGAAGAATTAAGGAAATAACTGAGTATCAACATAATTCGTAATTGATAATTCGTAATTCGTATTTACAATCAGTGGGGGCTTGAACCCACCACTGTCTTGAAAAGTTTCCTGCCCAGGGTTGCCCTCCCCGAAGTTTGCTTGGAGGGAAACCCTCCGACGCTCGCAGACTCGCTAACTTCTCTTCGCAGAACTTTTCGCTGATTGAAGACCACTAAATCAAAGATTTGGTTGGGGCTTTGACACGAAATAATTACGAATTACGAATTACGAATTAGTAATTATTTGGTCAAGGGTATTTCGTCAATGTTAATATTAGTTACCAAAACTATAACAAACAAAGGCAAATACAAATTTATCGAGAAGATTGGCTGCAAGCTGAAAATACTTAATGAACTAGCCGCTCTTTTGAGAGTGGCTATTTTTTAAGTACCTATGGAGCTTTCCCAGCCGATCAAATCTTTGATTACTTCATAATTAGGAAAATGATTCATGATCAAACTTCTTGTAAAGACGCAGGCAACAGTGTTACCTTGTGCATTATACAAATCAAAGGCTTTGAAAAAATCTTTCTTACTTCCCTGCAACACAACCCTAAAAAATCAGGCAGCCTTCACGCCCCTTGATCAATCGAGGGGACAACATGCATATATAAATTTACTCTTGCCCTAACCATTGAGCACCACAGCAGTAACCTATTGCTAGCAAAAATTATGCTTGACTTTGGGAAAGAGTGTGTTAAATTAGAAAGTACATAAGTTCGTCACCAAAAATATTTAATATTAAACTTCAGTGTATTGCTTGCTAAAGGAAAGGGGAACTAGTTAGCAAAAAACACTAGCTTTGGTGAGAGTTAAAATGTAGTATTAGCGTCATAAGGTTGATTACAAGGGCTGTAATGTAACAGTGCAAGTAAGCAAATTTTGTATGACTTCAATAAGTGCTACTGCATATACAGATTAGCAGTACTAGCAGAAATTACGCTTGACTTTGAGAGATAGTGTATGAAAGTGACTTGAAGTCACGCTTGCATTCAAAAGAGTATTTGATAGAGATTTGCAGTGTGCTGCGTGCGGAAAGAAAGGGGAACTGAGCAGCAAAAGATACTAGCTTTGATTAAAAGCAAAATACAGTATTAGTGTCAGGTAATAATTGTAAGGACTCTTGTATACCAGTGTAAGCAAACAGGCTTATTAGAACCTCAACAGGTGCGATTGCATATATAAGGTTTAATCGCATCGGCAAAGATTGAACTTGTATCTTGAGTAAAGAGTGTATGAGAGCGAACTTATCAATACCCTTGTGCTTATCTGGCACAGGAACGTGAGCAAGTTAATCGTCATTTATTTTTCCAAGATGATTTGCTTGTAGTAAACAGCTACAGTCCTAATCCTATGCAACGCGGAATGCTCATTAGCTTAATATAGTTCCAATCAATAAATGCTGATTGCCATCTCCAAGAACGTTGGCTGAAGCTCTTATCAAGAAAGAATAAAGGCGTCAGTTGTCAGAATGAGCGCATCAATTCTGTACCACTGGCGGGTGAATAAGTGGTTTTAAGAAAAGAGCTAAATTAAAAATTTAGCTGTCTACTATTAGGGACGGCTCTAAATCCTCCAACTTCTTGTTCTGATTTCTGAATTCGGACGAATTGATTCTTCAATCTTTCGTTAACTTCCATTTCTTTTTGTATATACTGAAATCATATGGAACTGTCAAATAGCAACACTTCTGTTCAAGCAATAGTCACTATCAATGCTAATCAACCAGGTATCACGATTCCATTTGACTTTATAGGATTAAGTTACGAAGCAGCTACATTGCCTAGATCTCTTTTCTTTAGAACTGACAATATACTATTGCGGAATTTTGTCAAGCAACTAAGTAGTAAAGGCGTGCTGCGGATCGGTGGGAATTCTGTGGATAATACATTTTGGATTGATAGCAGCAAAGCAATATCAGCAACCCAGAAGCAAATAATTACAAAAAATGATATTGACAACCTATTTGATTTTGCGCGCACAGTTGACTGGAAAGTAATACTGGGAATCAATCTTGCACAGTCAGAACCCAAGTTTGCTGCCTTGCAAGCAGAATATGTTGCTCTTGTTGCCGCAGATAGGCTGTTATCCTTTGCAATTGGCAACGAACCTGATTTGTATAGTAGCAATGGATTGCGTCCATCCACATATAGTTATAACGAGTTCAGACAAGAATTTACTACCTATTTCAATGCGATTAGAAATAGTATTGCTGATGCACCCATTTCCGGTCCAAGTACGACTGCGGTTTACGGCACATGGGCAGTGCCTTTTGCAAAGGATATGGGTTCTCGAATTAGCTTGCTAACACAGCACCACTATCCAAAGGGCCCTCCAAACA
>NZ_JACXXN010000103.1 GCF_014904695.1 Nostoc sp. MG11
ACAGTAACTGCTTTTGTTCGGATGCCGTTAGTAATGGTAATTGGGAAATTGGCTGTTTTGAGTGAGTTACAATTCCCTCAAGTAAGGTTTGGAAATGCCCAAGCATCCTAGTAATTGCATCATAATCAAAACGACTAGTATCGTAATTAATATTCAAAGACAATTGTGAACCAGGAACAACAATTACTGTTAAAGGATAATTAGTACGTTCAATACTTTGAATGTCAAAGACATCTAAATTAGCAATTTGTTGTTGCAGAGAGGCATTTAGAGGATAGTTTTCAAACACAACAATACTCTCAAACAAAGGCAGACCACGGGGTACTTCACTCCAAGAGTGAATATCTACCAATGGGCTATATGAGTATTGCTCACACTCTAGCTGTTGCACTTGTAAATTCTTTAGCCAGGGTAACAGTTCTGTGTCGTCAGTAATGGATACGCGGACTGGCAGGGTGTTGATAAACAGTCCTACCATAGATTCTACTCCGGCTAAGGCTGGCGGACGACCGGAGACAGTGGCACCAAAAACCACGTCTGCTTCTCCACTGTAGCGACTTAGCAACAGCCCATAAGCTCCTTGCACTAGATTGTTTAGCGTCAATTGGTGCTGTCGTGCAAAAGAGTTTAATGCTGCTGTTGTTTGCTCAGATAAATAAATTTCTTGTTTATTGTAACTAGAGTGCCTTTCCTGGTTTTTTAGTGGTTTATCGACAATTAGAGGCGTTGGTGCAGTGAAGTCTTTGAGTTGTTGCTGCCAGAATATTTCGGCTTTGGAAGTGTCTTGTTTTTGTAACCAAGTAATATAGTCGCGGTAAGGACGGGGTGTTTTTAAATATAAGTTATCGTTTTCAATTAAAGCATTGTAAAAAGCAAATACTTCTTGAAAGATGTTAGGTAAAGACCAACCATCTATCAGTATGTGATGATAGCTCCAAATAAACTGATACTGATTATTTGCCTTATGTATGATGGTGTAGCGCATCAGTGGAGCTTGGTTAAGTTCAAAGCCTTGATCGCGATCTAGCTGTAAAAACGCCTCTAAATGGTCTTGTTGTTCCACGGGAGATAGCAAGCGCCAGTCATAGTGAATCCAAGGCAAATTGACAGACTTGCATACTATCTGGAGTGGTTTATTACGTTTTTCCCAAACGAAAACTGTACGCAGAACTGTGTGGCGTTCTACCACTTTAGTCCAAGCCTGTTCAAATGCTGACACATTTAGATGCCCATCAAGAGAGCAAGTTAACTGTTGAAAATACATCCTTGACTTTGAGTCGTAGAGGGTATGGAATAACATACCCTGCTGTAGAGGGGATAGGGGATAGATAAATTCAACATTTTTGCTGTTGTCGGGTTGGTGGGCGATCGCCATTGCTACTCCTAATTTTTAATCAATTTCTGTCATTGGTTTGTTCGTCTTAAAAAACTTGAAATTCGGACATTAACTCGTCAAGTTCTTCTTGACTTAACTCGGCTTCAGGAAAATCTGAAGGTGTATAACCGCCAGCATCGGGTGACTGGCAGTAGTCTATGAGAGTTTGCAAAGCTTCTATGAACCACTGAGCCAAACGCTCAATTGTGCTGCGTTGATGGATTTTCGTGCTGTAAGTCCAATTAATTTGCAGACTTCCTGAAATTACTAATCCACTAATATCCAGGAGATGGCAACGATTTTCTTGGAAGTTATGCTCTGCACCTCCAGATTCTTGAGCAAATGTCCATCCACTGGATTCTGATAACTGCTGATCAAACTGCCCAAGATAATTGAAACTGACTTCTGGTTGGGGCAACTTTTTGAGTAACTCGGCATTTTGACTGAGATATCTTAAGACTCCATAACTAATACCTCGTTTGGGAATGCGGCGTAGTTGCTCTTTGACTGACTTGAGCGCATTTCCTGGATGATGTTCTTCTTCCAGTTCTAAGCGGACTGGGAATAGGGATGTAAACCAACCGACGGTGCGGGACAGATCCACATCTTCAAAAATATCCTCTCGTCCATGACCTTCGAGGTTAATTAGTAGGGAGGGGTGTTTTGTCCACTGGGCAAAGTTCTGCAACAAAGCAGTTAACAATACATCGTTAATTTGAGTGTTGTAGGTGACTGGTACTTCTTGTAGTAGAATCCGTGTCTGTTCCACACTCAAGGACACTGATACAACTGCGGCTGTGGCTATGGTGTTAGCCTCGTGAGTTGGAGGATAATCTACTGGTAAAAAGGTAGCGATCGCCTGAGAATCAGCTAGCCAATAATCTAGTTCATCTGTGAGTGCTTCTGATTGTCCATACTCTGTCAGTCGCTCTGCCCAATCCTTAAAGGAAGAGGTTTTGGGCGGTAATTGCACCGCTTCACCGTGACTGATTTGTTGGTAAGCATTTAACAAATCCTCTAACAAAATCCGCCAAGAAACACCATCTACGGCGAGGTGATGTATGATTAGCAGCAAACGATTCGGCTGGTTAATACCAAGTTTAAATAATGCTGCTCGGATTAGTGGACTTTCGGATATGTTCAGACTAGCTTGTAGTTCGCTACCAGCAGTTTCTAGGGCTGCTTGCTGCTCTTCTAATGCTATTGCTGACAAATCTACCACGTCTAAAGGCACCTTTTCCTCAACGGCAGCGTTAATTTGTTGCCAGCCTTCTTGTTGCACAAATCTCAAGCGCAAGGCATCGTGATGTACCAATAGTTGCTGTAAAACTTCCTCTAATAGCTCTGGCTTCAGGTCTGACGGCACACAGAGCAGCACTGATTGATTATAATGATGCGGCTGTGGTAGATTCTGCTCAAAGAACCAGTGTTGAATCGGTGTTAATGGTAATTCTCCGGTGACTAGGCCTTGTTCAGCTTGAATCTTCTGAATTGTACCTGCCACCATTGCCAATTGAGCGATCGTCTGATTTCCAAACAACAGTTTTGGGGTTAGCTGAATTCCTGCCTGATTCGCTCTGGCAACAATTTGCAGACTGAGGATGGAATCTCCACCCAGTTCAAAGAAGTTATCATCAATGCCTACTTGCTCTACTCCCAGGACATCTGCCCAGATAGATGCCAGCATCTCTTCAGTAGAAGTATGTGGGGCAACAAAACTAACTTCTAGTTCACCACGCGACTCAGGTGCAGGCAAGCTACGGCGGTCAACTTTCCCATTTGGAGTGAGGGGTAAAGCTTCCAGGAACATGAACGACGCAGGAATCATGTATTCCGGCAATTTTTCTGTGAGGAAGCGACGCAATTGAGTAATTGTAGGTGTTTGTTCTTGACGTGTTACCAAGTAGGCGACTAAGCGTTTCTTACCGGGGGCATCTTCTCTAACCATAACTGTCGTCTGTAACACCGCCGGATGTTGACTCACAGCCGCCTCTATCTCTCCCAACTCGATACGAAAACCACGAATTTTCACCTGATGGTCGATGCGTCCTAAGTATTCTATATTACCGTCAGGCAAAAATCGTGCTAAATCACCAGTTTTATAAAGGCGGGGGCTGGGGACTGGGGATTGGGGATTAGGAACTGGGAAGCTATTTTTCTCTACTCCTCCGCTTCCCTTCTCCCCTACTCCCCTGCTTCTTTCAAATGGGTTCAGGATAAATTTCTCTTGTGTCAAATCGGGACGATTCAGATAGCCTTGTGCTAATCCGTCACCGCCAATATGCAGTTCTCCTGGCACCCCGATAGGCACAGGCTGTAAGTTTTGATCTAGCAGGTAAATTTGTGAATTGCTTAATGGGCGACCTATGGGGATAGTTCTAGCCGCTGCTGACAAATCCTTGATTAAGTACCAAGAAGAAAAAGTGGTGTTTTCTGTTGGCCCATAAACATGAAGTAAGTGCTGTGGAGCACCCTTGCTGAGAACTTCTTGCACCCATCTAGGATCGACAGCCTCGCCGCCAAATAGTAGATATTGCAGACCACTAAATGCTTTAGGCACAAAACTAGCTAACTGATTGAATAAAGCTGTGGTCAAGAACAAGATACTGATTTGCTGGGAGTGCAATTGCGCGGCAAATTCTTCAGGTGCAAGGAGGATATCTTGAGCAATGATGACTAACCTTGCACCATGCAGCAGTGCGCCCCAGATTTCAAAGGTCGTAGCATCAAAAGCCGCGTTAGCAGCTTGGGCAATTCGGTCATCGGGTGTTAATTGTATGTAGTTGGTGTTAAACACAAGTCTATTTACAGCCCGATGAGGAACGACTACCCCCTTTGGTTTACCTGTGGAACCGGAAGTATAGATGACGTAAGCTAGGTTTTGATCTGTGACGCTGCTGTTGAGATTATCTGGTTTTTGTTGGTGAATTGTCTCCCAGTCAGTGTCTAGGCAAACTATTTTTGCTTGATGTTCCGGTAATTTTTCGATTAGTTGCTGTTGGGTTAACAGCACCTGAATTTGAGTATCTTCTAGCATGAAACTCAGACGTTCTTGAGGATAATCTGGGTCGAGAGGTACATAAGCCCCGCCCGCTTTGAGTATCCCCAATAGTCCTACTACCATTTCTAAAGAGCGTTCCACACACAGACCAACTAGTTCATCTGCCCTGACACCTAAATTATTCAGGTAGTGGGCTAGTTGATTGGCACGACTATTCAATTCTCGGTAAGTGAGATGCTGGTCTGCAAATACTACTGCTATTGCATCTGGATTACGCTCTACTTGCTTTTCAAATAGCTGATGGATGCACTGATGTTGAGGATATTCTGTTTGAGTATCATTCCATTCCCACAGCAATTGCTGTTGTTCGGATGTCGTCAGTAGTGGCAATTGTGAAATTGGTTGTTCTGGGTCAGCGACAATTCCCGCCAGTAAGGTCTGGAAATGCCCTGTCATTCGGGTAATGGTGGCTTCTACAAATAGGTCACAGTTATATTCCCATGAACCTACTAATTCATCACCTATGGTTTCTAAGGTTAAGGTCAAATCAAACTTTGCCGTTTGGTTATCTGTTATCAATGAACTCAAAGTTAACTCAGGAAGCTCTATCTGTGGCATGGGAGCATTTTGCAGTACGAATGCTACCTGAAACAGAGGTGTATGACTTAAATTGCGTTCTGGCTGTAATACCTCAACTAAAAGTTCAAAGGGCAAGTCTTGATGACTGTATGCTGCCAAGGTCATTTCCCGGACTCTGGTCAGTAACTCCTCAAAACTGGGGTCGCCTGATAAATCAGTGCGAAGAACTAATGTGTTGACAAAAAAGCCAATTAAGCCTTCTATTTCACTGTGATTACGGTTAGCTATGGGTGAACCCACCAAGATATCTGCTTGTCCCGTGTAGCGATAAAGCAGAGTGTCAAAGGCTGCTAACAGCGTCATAAACAAGGTGACTCCTTGTTTTCGACTCAAGTGATTAAGTGCGGCGTTTAAGTCTGGTGATATAGTGAAGGATTGTTGCATTCCCCGGAAGCTTTGTACAGCAGGTCTGGGTCGGTCTGTAGGCAGTTCTAATAATGTTGGTGCGTTTGCTAGTTGCTGTTGCCAATAAGCAAGTTGAGAATCTTTAATATCGCCTTGCAAAAATTGCCGTTGCCATACTGCAAAGTCAACGTACTGGATAGGAAGTTCTGGCAGTGGTGTCGGCTGACCTTGAGCAAATGCGGTGTAGATTGCTGCTATTTCTTGAACAAAAACACCCATTGACCAAGCATCAGAGACAATATGGTGCATACAGAACAGCAATATGTGTTCTGTCTGAGAAAGTACCAGCAATGTAGCTCGCGTTAAGAGTTGACTTGCTAGGTCAAAGGGTTGCTGGGCTTCTGCTATTGCCAATCGTTGAATTTCAGTTTCTTGCTCATCTGCTGGTAAATGCTGCAAATCTACTCCTGGCATTGATAAAGCAGCACTGGGGCGAATAATTTGTACTGCTTGCCCATCTTCTTGAGTGACAAAGTTAATCCGTAAAACTTCGTGACGGCGGATGATTTCGTTGAGGCTTTGTTCTAGGGCGGTTACATTTAAGTTACCTTGCAGACGTGCGCCTGCGGCGATGTTGTAAAAGGCATTATTTGGCTCTAACTGGTCGAGGAACCACAAACGCTGTTGAGCAAAAGACAGTGGTAATTGTTTATTCCTGACTACTGGTTGTAAAGGTAGTGTATTTAAATGTGGTGCGTCTGACGCGAAAGTGATGCGCTCGGCTAAATCGGCAACGGTGACAGCTTCAAATATAGTACGCAAAGGTAATTCTACTTTTAAGGCAGTCCGAACCCTAGAGATTAATTGAGTGGCGATTAAGGAGTGTCCACCGAGTTCAAAGAAGTTGTCATGAATACCTACTTGTTTAACTCCTAAAACCTCTGCCCAGATTTGCGCCAACATCTCTTCAATGGGATTACGTGGTTGGATAAAACTGGCTTCTAGTCCGCTACGTGAGATATCAGGGTGTGGTAGTTCTCGATAGTTAACTTTACCATTAGGAGTAAGTGGTATGGTTTCTATAACTACGAATGCTGCAGGTACCATGTATTCAGGCAGTTTTTCTTTCAGGAAGCGACGTAGGTCACTAATTACGGGTGCTGTATCTGGATTGGCAACAACATAAGCTACTAAACGTCGGTCGCCAGGAATATCTTCTCGTGCGATCGCTACAGCCTGTGACACAGTAGAATGTTTTCTAAGAACAGCTTCTATCTCTGCTAACTCGATACGGAAGCCCCGGATTTTGACTTGATTATCAATCCGTCCCAGAAATTCTATATTACCGTCAAGTAAAAACCGCGCTAAATCACCAGTTTTATACAACAGATCCGATTCTAATTTTGAATTTATAAATTTCTCTAATGTCAAATCTGGGCGGTTAAGATAGCCTTTTGCTAAACCGACACCGCCAATGTGCAATTCACCAGGTACACCAATAGGTACAG
>NZ_JACXXN010000104.1 GCF_014904695.1 Nostoc sp. MG11
ACAATTACAGCAGAGAGAATCTGATAACCAAAAGTAATTTTGCTACTATCCATATACTGAATGTGGTCAACTAAAGCTGTATTTCAAGCCCTAATTTTCTACCTTATTCAGTGACAGTGCGGCTTGTTGACAACAATGCCCGTGTTTGTTGTAGCTGCTTGTACTCATCCCAATTTCTGGGATTATAAGGTGATGACATTGATTCTTGAAATTCCCAGTTTTGAGAATTGGTATCGAATAACTCAATTGCTACATCAAAACCACACTTTAAAAATCTGCTGTATGATTCTTCCGAGCAAAGAATTGATTCGACAATTGCAGTCAAGAGTTTGAGGTTGGTTTCAGTAGCAGCACCTTCTTTGTGGAGCCATTCAATTGTTTCTATTAGCTGTTTTTTAGCAGAAGCCGCAGTTGATTCGGGTAGCGCAACAAATGGGGTAAAACCTGTTAGTTGTTTCATAATTCTTTTGGTGTGGCGACTCTGAGAGTGAATCGCCGTTATTGCTTATTAATTACCGTCTATTACTAGGTACAACTGCCTGACCGGGTGGTTGCAGAGATGCCCTCGCCTCTGCTTCCGAAACAAATGGTAGTGCTGGTGCAGTTTTATTGGCGTTATCAGCCCAGCGTTCATAAGTCTCATTAGTTACCCAATGAAGAGTCGCTCCAGATTCCGCACCGCTACGAATCATCTCTGCCGCAACGAGAGCGTCTTTCTCAAAATCAGACTGCGGGTTGCGGTACGACCACTGAATGAACCAATATGTCCCAAGCGCACCCTCCACTTTCTGAAACTCAGCGCAGAAAATGTAGTTTTTCAGTACCGAAGCAATTGCACCATAGCAAAACTCTTTGGGATCTCCCGGCATTCCCTCTTCACACCACTGCTGGAAGGCGCGATGGGCGAAGTGATTGTAGAGTCCGGCGAATGAATCTTTACTACGACGGTGGATCAGAAAACTAAGCAACATCGAAGCTGGGCCCTTAAACTGGTCTTTGAGTCCGCCTGCAACTGGAATTACCCATAGTTCGGTAAACGGTTCGTTGCTAAAGTTCTCGTTGATGGTGAGTAAACGGGCTGGGCGAGAGATTGCGATTGCAAAGTCTGCAAAGTTACCTTTGAGATATCCTCCAGCTTGTGCTTCTAGAATCGTCAGCTTTGGAGGACAATCGAGAAGAAATTGCCCGTACTCTTTAGCGCAATTGGCTTGCAGTTTAGGTTGGCTGGGTGGAATGAGAAAGACGCTGTTGTTGATGGTGATTGTTTCCATAATTGCATTGTTGTTGCTAAAAATTGCGTTGATATTGGATAGTGTTCGACTTAGCTATTTATGACAGTGCCAGGAATTGCTTTTAACTCATAAGTCAGAAGTTCAGCAATTTTGAATTGATAATGCGTGAATTTTGAATTGTTTTGATTTCAACGATTTCTTCCATGCATCCCATTACCTCACCCAAGTAATGCAGAACATCGCCTAAGTGAGTTGCTGCCTCTGGGTCAATCTTCTTTTCAGCAATCAACAAGAGCCAAGTTTCATTTTGTGCAATTGCCTGAATCTTCAGGTAGTACGAGTTGAAAGTTTTCAGTATTTCTATCGCTTCCATTGATTTATCCAATGAATTGTGTTGTTCTATTTCGATAAACTGATAATTTAGTTTTGCTCCTTGCCACACAGGTGGGTCTATCCTGCCCACCCGTTTCCTTACGCTGCAACTAAATCTTTCGCTTGTGGAACATACCTTTTTAAGCGTTCCCATTCGTCAGAAGTCAGTGCGTCAAATTCTTTGTCAAGTAATTCCTCTTCTGTTAGCGGTTGCTCTGTAGCCGTTGTTGATACTCTTGCCACCTTCAAAAAGTCATCAAGTCCGGCTACTGCATCAACCGGCTCGGCGTATCGAAGAGAATCGACTCCCTTAGACCAGTGCGTAAGGTATTAAAATATCACTCCAATCATGGAATGAGCTTTGTAGACTCGATAGTTTTTGGGGCAAGCTCCATTTACATACACGAGCTTGTATCCTGGGACTTCGATAATCTCTGCGTTGGGGTCTGTTGGAGGTAGAAGAATTTTCTCTCTTGGATCATCCAACTGGGCTGCTTGAAGAGAAAGCATGATTTCTATGATGATGAGTGTTATTAGCGATTTCGTCTTCAGGGGCGATTGCTAATCTTTGAAGACTGCAATCGCCCTTTCTAGCTTGGGAACTACGCCGCAACTGCTGGTCGGACTCCCAAGAACATAATCGCTTCAGAAGCACTTGATGCGAATCTGTTCATGCCGTATGTCCGTGGTCTAGAATACCAACCTTGGTAATTACAACCGATGTAGCCCACTAGTTGGTTATTCCGGTAAAGTTTAGTGCTAAAAGATAACCAGTCAATTTGAGGATGCCACAGATTGAACTTGACGCAAGCTTCCTCCAATTCCTCGCTCAGACGTTCGTTACGTTCCCGTAGCGTTTCTGGTAGAGTCGCTTTTACCTCTGCAACTCTTTTTGCGAACCAGTCCCGATCAAAGGGTAGCTGTCCGCCATCCACGAATTGCACCCATACTGTAATACCGCCTTCAATCCAGATGGTGCGGATTGATTCGGGCTGTGCTTGGATAATCTCGGCAATGATGCAGCGATCGTGAGATGTCAGGGGGTCTTGGGTTGGGGCTACAGCTTCGGCTATGGATTGCTCATCAGCAGAAGAACCAACGACTGCTTGCTGTATATGTGTTGTATAGGTCATAATAGAGTTCCTTGATGAAAGGGAAAAGGCGATCGCATACTTTGGACGGTGGCGATCGCTTTTATTTTGGATGAACAAAAGAGCGCTGTGATCCGAACACAGCGTTTTTCTGCTTTGAGCTTGAATCTCAATTCAGATAGAGCTTTGCTGCAATTAGCTTGGCTACTGTTACATAGCTTCGGTACGCTTTAATAGTGAAGCGTATCTTTACATTTTCCTAATTCTTAAGTTCATTATTACTGGCGAAGATTTCTAACTTTTTCCTCTGTGCTGGTACATTTGCAGCCCAGTTCAAAAATTAGCTGTTCGACTGCGGAAGCCAGAGTTTGGGGTTTGCAGTTTATTGGGACATTCAAGAGTTTGCATACTTTCGCCGCCGCAAAGTGACTAATGGTGATCCTGCGGCTTTCAAATTGGGCCATTTTTCTCCTTTTCTAGTTTGACTTCAAAGAATTAGCTTTCGCCTAGAAAGCTTTGCGTTATCTACCATCCAGCTTCTTTAAACACTCGAATCAGCTTGTGCCACGCCTGGAACTTTTGACACCCTTCGGGTAATGTAAACCTCGGTATAGGGATATTTTTTAACGTTTGAGTTGAGAAAGAGTCTATGTTTGTCTTTGATTCAGTCTCACCGCCACTTTCTGGCTTCAGTTGCCTTTGTTGTGTGCCGTTTTTTGGCTTACTAAGTTCAGTATAGCATTGTTCTAACGTTTGTGAACACTAGAACAATAATTTTTGCAAAACTTTATGCCACGATTAGATAAACAGTGTAAATAAGACCGCAATGACTGCAATGAATGAATAACAAGATGCAAAGAGGAAAAAGAGGAGATCCAAATTACAGACAGATTACAGCAATGGTTCCAAGAGATTTAGCCTTGAAGTTTAAAGCTCGATGCGCCGAAAAAGATGAAGATATGAGTGGCGTGGTTGAAGAAATTATTATGCGATGGCTTCAGGACTTAGACGAGAACTCATCCCGCAAAACAGATGTAACCGCAACTGTCTTTCTCCGGCTATTAGCCCAAGGTCAACGCCCAAGCGACACTGAGGTTGTTGAAGCAGCACGTGCATCTGATGTACAAACGAAAGAACTATTAATGTTGCGTGATCGGCTATTTCCAAACTCACGGGAAGAATAGACCAATTTCTTTTAAATCAAACAGACTGGTAATTAAATCATTTGCCAGTCCAGATATTAATCCTCCATAAAAATAGTTTAATCTTGTTCCGTCACCCGTTAAATAATCTGTTATATTTAAAACTGACTAACGTCATGACATCTAGAAGACAAGAATGTAAGCTAAAACAATGGATAGAAGAAGAAGCCCTGGTTTTCGGCAAGTCTGCGGACACGTACCAGATCAGCAATACAGAACCTTCAAGAGCGTCTGTGCTGAACAGGATATAACAGTTGCTGAAGCATTAGAGGAAGCGATCACGCTTTGGCTAAAACGCCAACAAGATGAACAGTGCATCCCACTGGCTGACAAGGTAAGCTCAGCCGCTTGATTCTAGCTGTCTTTTTAGGAGTCTAGTGTGTTGTCAAAAGTTTTATTTAACGGAAAAGAGAAGATGTACAAAAAATAACTTAAACCAAGCAACTAAAAAAAGGTCAGGTCAAGTAACGGAGAACCGTTTAACTAATAAATTAGCAAACTGCCCTCTTCCCTGCCTAACCAATATGTTTTTATTTAGTATTTCAAGGTTAACATTCCTCAGACAGGGATAGACAGGGGGTGCATCAAGATTTAGTGAACAGTTCTCCAGTAATTTTCTGGAGAAAGAGAAAATGCAACACTTTAACCCTTGGACAGGGCTAAAAATAGATCTGTTAAAAATTTCAGCGAGTTCTACTGAATTTCGTTACCCCGACACCACGTCCAAATCTCTAAATTTGCTTAAAAAAAGCGGTAATGTTAAAATCTCGGCGATTTTTGTCATCAACGCTGAGAAAGTACAAAAAGAGCAGGCTTCTCAAAATAAAGCTCTAATGCTAGTTGGAACACTGGAGGAAGAACATAATTGTGCTTTCCTTACTCCTGCATTCAACCAACTAACAAAGAAATACAGGCGACAATGGGTTGTTAGGGCGAAAGTAATTCTAAACACCTCTTCTATTTACTACAATAGGAGAGAGATATGCTGACACTAGATCGCTCCGAAACAACATCAGCACTCAATTACACCAATCTTAATACCAGCATCCAAGACACCTTAGCCGCCATTGACCGTTTTGAGTGGCAAGCAATAGAAGAATTAGCGGTGATGCGTGACAACCGCTATTACAAGGATGCTGGATACACCAGTTTTGAAAGCTATTGTGAGAAAGAACTTACCAGATATGGCGGTTACCGTCGTGTAAGAGATTTACTCGCTGCTTCTAAGGTGGTTGACACTCTGCCAGAGTCGCTTAGGGAAAAGATTACCAAACCTTCTCAAACTCGCCCCCTGCTCCGACTGGTCAGAACACCTGACAAGTTGCAGGAAGTTGTTACGATCGCCTCTAAAGAAAAAGCCTTCCCCACTGCCGCCGATTTTGCTAAAGCAGTAAGTGAGGTAGTACCTAAAACATCGAATTCTGCACGTAGTACCACAAAGCCGGAAAAACCTAAAACGCAATTGTGTCAAACGATCAAGGTTTCATCACAATTCCACCCCAGGTATGGTGAAGAAGGCGTGATTGAGGTAGACGCACCCAACACTTCACAGCAGATTGTGACTTTCGCTGATGGCGAGAGGCTGTTGGTAAATAATGCTGATTTGACTGATGAAAATGCCACAATTGCGTCATTTTCCACCCAGCGCAGATACCCCAAAGAATATGCCGAAGTGATTGCGGAGCTTAAAGAACAGCATAGGCGGGAGCTAGAGCAGATGGAGCAGGAGTTGAGGATTGGTCTGCAAACAGAAGCCAATGCCAGAGCGGAAACACAAATAAGAGAACAACTCGAATCATCCCAAAAACTTTACCAGCAGCAGAAGTCAGAAAACATAAAGTTACAGCAGCGCTTAGATGAGATGGAGGGGTTACGCCAGCTAGAACTGGAGAATCAGCGATTACAGCAGCGTATTGAGGAATTGGAAAACGCCGTAGAAGAACGCCCTACCCAGCAGTGGGGGAACACCATGACTACGCAAGTAACCAAGGCACTGAACAAGCAGGTGAAACTTGCTCTAGAGAAAACTATTGACCTGCGATCGCTTGCCACCGAACCGCCCAAGGAAAATGCCCAAGAATGCTTACGCTTGATGGGCATGGCTTTGGGGAATCTTGCCAGCGCCATGAATAACACCCAAGCGCTCCAAGCCGCCGCAATCATTCTGGGAAGTGAACCGACACAATCCGCGATCGCCTATCGAGCAGAGCAATTGGAAATGCTACCCCAAGCGGTTAGTGATATTCGGCGGG
>NZ_JACXXN010000105.1 GCF_014904695.1 Nostoc sp. MG11
TACTTCGATTATTCTTCCCATAACAGGAACAGAGACTTTAAAAACCTCACTCCTTACAAGGGAATGGGTCTAGGTTATTAGAAGCACAGGTGACACTAAGAACATAATTTTGGATATGGGGAAACGCATTTATCTATGCTGAGAAATATTACTTTGAAGACATTTGCTACTGCCGCAGTAAGTAGTGCAGCTTTCTTGTGTGCAAGTATTAATAACGCTACTGCCGCTTCTTTCAACTCCATTTCCCGTATTTATGCTTTTGGTGATAGCTATTCAGATAATGGGGCAGCACTTGAAATTACAGCAGCAGCAGTCAAAGCTGGAGTGCCTGGAGCATTTATATTTCCCCGATTGGATGTATATGACTCTGAAGGTCGATGGACAAATAATCCCGGATTAACATCAATTGAGGTACTGGCAAAACAAGAAAAATTACAGTTAACCAATTATGCTGTAGGTGGTGCAAAAAGCGGCAATGGCAATTTAAGTACTTGGCTCGATCAATATCAAAATACAGGTTTATTCGGTCAAATCGAACAATATAAAACAGAAGTTAATCGCGTGGCAGATTCTAAGGGGTTATACTTCATTTTTATATCTTATCTATAAATGACTTATTAGAAAGATTTTTTAATAATCAGACTGGTTCCGTCGATGCATTAGCTGATGCTGCTGTTAACAATATTGCTTCTGGAATATCACAACTTGCAGCGCTAGGGGCAGAACAGTTTTTTGTCGTAAATTCTACAGATTTAGCTGCATTACCGCTTTTTGAGCAATACTCACAACAGGCAGCTAAGTTTAGAGATGTTATCAATCAAAGCCTTCCCGGTCAACTCGATACCCTGAATAAGCAATTAGGTGTTGAAGTTGCACTATATGACCATGTTGCAATTAGCAACAAAATTCGCTCCACCCCAGCGGCGTATGGTCTTACTAATATAAATGATGCCTGCGAACTTTTATACACTACTGCTGGATTAGAGCCTGGTTGTTCAACACCTGATAATTATTATTACTACGACGAGATTCATCCCACTCGTCGTGTACATCAGATTATTGGTGAAGATATGTCCAATTTCTTAGAGACACAAAAAACAAAAACTGTTCCGGAACCATCAACTGTTATGGCTTCGATATCTTGTATAGGTATAGCAATTTTACTACGGCGTAAAGTTCATAGTAGCTAAAAATATCACCGTGCCAACTAGCAGGAGTGCTAAAATCGAATCACCAACAGTAGCTTCAATAACAAAAAATTTCCGCAGTGATCGCTCAGAATTGGAAACTTTAATGAAGAATCACTAGATAAAACTTTACCTAATGTACTATTCTTTATCCTAATTAAGCGAAATTCTCTGTATTATTCCAAAATCCAACACCATGCTCGACACGCAACACATTATCTACTTAACCGAAATTTCTGCTATCGGTACTCCAGATACCAAACACTATAAGTATAAATGTCGAGTGCAGATGGTATCGAATGAAGGTGAAACCCTGTTGCAACGAGATTTGTTTGCTCGGATGCAGCCAAGCTGGTTAGTGGAGTTGAAAAACAAAGGGGATTGCACAATCGCCATTACTTTTTGTTGTCGGGAAGGAGATATCAGCCAACCCTGGCAGGATGTGGACACCGTGACGTTTGCGACGCAAGATTGCCTGAATGGAGAACGTAACGCTGACCTAGAGTTTCCAATTACAACCTGGGAATATGCACCCCAGCTTAAGCTGAAAGCGCGTTTGACCCAAGGCTTCAGTGAAGGCAACAGCAGCGCAGTCACGCTGTTTGGTAACTCAAATGGAGCGCGACGGGTACGGGGTCAAGATAATGGCAAAGTTGAAGTTGAGCTTCCCCAAGCGATTTCTCTAACGCCATCTGAAGAAGTGATCGTCAAGGATGTGTGGAACAAGCTACGGGCGTGGAAAGAACTTCAGATGGAGAAATTTCTGAAGCGGCTGCTGTTAGAGTCACCGGAACTAGAGTACTTATTTGGGGAAGCGATTGACAGTACCAGCGACTTCTTTTATGAGTTGTTTGACTGTGCCATCCATCAACTACAACCGGAAACGCAAGTGGTGGTGGGTGAACCGTTAATGGGGGTGCCACCGGAAAAAGGGGACAGCTTTGATACGGTTGAAGACTATGGCAAATTATTTGCGGATATAGGAATGTGCCCAGAGCATTGGGTGAAGGCGCGGCAGGTATGGATGTGGATGTTGCCTTCAATCCCGTATTTGGAAGAGTACGATCGCGAGGATTTACAACAAGGCGCAAACTCGGCTCTTTACAAATTTTTTAATACATACATTATTTTGCCGATGGCAGCGGCAGTCCGGCGTTACAATGAAGCCCTGCCGCCAGAAATACTGCAAAAAATGGCAGAGTCCTGGTCAGTATTTAGCCAGAACAAGCAGAAAATGGGTATGGAATTTTACCAAATTTTATTTGAAAAATACCCATTTGTGCTGCCATTTTTTGGACGGGCAGATATGAATTACTTGTCGCTGCACCTGTTTCAAGCATTGGAATTTTTGGTGCGTTGCCTACAAAGTGGCAGCAGCGATGAAATCTTACGAGAATTGCGGATTTTAGGACAGGTGCATAGCTTTGCTAATGTCCCAACCTGCGCCTATCCAGCAATCGGCGAGACGATGTTTGCCCTGTTTGAGCGGTATGTGCCTAACCTGACTCCAGAACTACAACAGGGATGGGCGACCTTGCTTGAGCGCGTGATCAACGTGGTCAAATTACCAATGCTGAATCAAGAGCGATTGCTGAAAAAAGCGAAACAGTTCCTCGATCTAATTTCATCGGAACAAGCATGGGAACCGGAGGAAAAAGAGCGACGCTGGAAAGAAATTCAACAGGAGGTTCGCGCGACGGGAACCTATACTCACACCTATGAAGAACTGGCGTATGGAGCGCAAGTGGCATGGCGTAATGCCTCCAAGTGTGTGGGGCGGATTGCCTGGAACAATATGGTGATTCGCGATCGCCGTCATGTCAGCGACCCCGATGAAATGTTCCGCGAACTTCAGGAACACGTTCAGTTTGCGACCAATGGTGGCAATTTGCAGATTACAATGACTGTCTTTCGTCCTCAGCAGCCGAAGGAGCGGTGGGGGCCGCGTATATGGAATTCTCAACTCTATCGTTATGCTGCGTATGAGATGCCTGATGGTAGCATTCTCGGCGATCCGGCTAACCTGGCACTGACCAACGCCATCATCAAAAAAATGGGCTGGCAACCGCCCGAACCGCGCAACGCCTATGACATTTTGCCCCTAGTGATCGAGGTTCCCGGTCAGGAGCCAAGGATGTATCACTGGCAGCCCGAAGAAGTACTGGAAGTGCCAATCGAACATCCGACGATTCCAGAATTTAGAGACATGGGAATGCGCTGGTATGCCATTCCGGCGATTAGTAATTTCTCCGTTCACATTGGTGGTATCCACTACGGCTGCATCCCTTTCAATGGCTGGTACATGGACACCGAAATCATGCGCGATTTCCTAGATGAGTACCGCTACAACAAAATGGAGGAAATCGCCCAAGTCCTGAAGCTGGATACCAGTTCTGAGCAAACCCTATGGCGCGATCGCGTTGCTCTAGAACTCAACATTGCCATACTGCATTCCTTCCAAAAAGCAAAAGTGACAATGGTCGATCATCAAACTGCCTCGCGCCAATTCCTCACCCACGATCTACGGGAGAAGAAAGCGGGGCGGGAATGTCCGGGCGACTGGGGTTGGGTTGTTCCTGCTATAGGTGGTAGTACCTGTCCCGTATGGCATCACCAGATGCGGGACTTTTACCTGGAACCTGCCTATCACCATGCCGCCGATCGCTGGGACGTGGAAAATGGCATTGATTTAGAGCAATTCATGGCGGCAACAGATGAAGATAGCAATAAGCGCGATCGAATCTTAATTCTCTATGCTTCTGAAACGGGAACTGCTGAAGGGTTTGCCCGCAAAGCGGCCCGTCAGTTACAGCAATTCTGTCCGAAAGTAATGGCGCTAGATGAATATCCCGTTGATTTCCTTGCTTGTGAAAAACTGCTGCTGATTATCACCTCCACTTTCGGCAACGGTGAAATGCCAAGTAACGGCAAGCAATTTCTCCAACGGCTAAAACAACTGCCTGCAAATTCCTTAAATAGCTTAAACTATTCTGTTTTAGGGATTGGCAGCACTGTATACGAATACTTTTGTGCAGCTGGCATGGCAGTCGATAAGGCACTGGCCAAGGCAGGTGCAAATTGTGTTGTACCACTACAAAAAGGTGATGAAATTAAGGGACAAGCCGATACTTTCAAAGAATGGTTAGGACTGATTTCTCGTGTGTTGGGTGCAGATAAGACATCTGGTGATGCCACAACTGCCGTTACTCCCAAACTAACTGTGAAATTTTTAAGTGCAGCAGAAGCCGCAACCGTTACCCCTGTAGCCGTCAGCAGCGATAGAGGCATTGAAGTACCGTTAGTTGCCAATGATGAATTACTCAAAGAAGTGATTCCTGGCAGCCGCTCCACTCGCTATCTCGTATTCGATATCTCTGGTACAAATTTAGAATATGAAACAGGCGATCACGTTGCCGTACATCCTTGCAATCCCCCAGAACTGGTGAATCGTTTATGTCAGCGAATGAGTGTTACTCCTGATGTCTACTTGACTGCTGAATATACTACACCTGATGGAATAACTAAAGACCAGCCACCTATTGCAGTGCCTACAACTGTTGGTCATCTGTTGTTTGAAGAACTCGATTTGTCCTTGCGGGAACCGTTGAACGATTTACTCGCTTATCTGCACGCATCTGCACAAAATCCCCAAGACAAGCAACGTTTGGAAACTTGGTTAGAAATTCTCCGCCAAGGAGAGGATCATCCCGACAGTATTACGTTCAAGAAAACGATTACAGACAACTTCATGAGTGTTGTTGATCTGTTTGATGAATTTCTCTCTGCCCCCATCACCATAGAAGCCTTGCTGGAACTGCTGCCGAAGCAAAAGCCACGGCTTTACTCCATTTCCTCGTGTTCGCTACTGCATCCCCAACAAATTCAAATTACGGTAGGCGTGTTGCAAATTCAAACTGACGCAGGTAAAGTGCGTCAAGGGCTTTGCTCCAATTACCTAGCTGGACTGGAAGTTGGCTCAAAAGTTCGGATTGGTGTTCGCACCTCTGGCTTCCGCCCCCCAGCCGAGCCACTTTCCCCGATGCTGATGGTAGGGCCAGGTACAGGAGTATCACCGCTAATTGCTTTCCTGCAATATCGTGAAGCTTTACAGAATCAGGGAACACAGCTAGGAGATGCTTGTCTGTACTTTGGCTGTCGCAATCAGAGTGATTTTCTATATGGCGAGCAACTGACGAACTGGCAAAATCAAGGGGTGCTAACCAATCTGCAAGTGGCTTTCTCTCGTTTAACTCAGAAGAAAGTCTACGTGCAAGGCTTAATGCAGGAAAATGCACAAGCATTATGGCAGTTACTGTGTCATCCGCAATGTCATTACTATGTCTGCGGTGACGCGAAGATGGCAGATGATGTGTTTGAAGTGTTTATGGCAATCGCCAAAACCGAGGGCAATCTCTCGCACATTGAAACCGTCGAATTTTTCGACAAGATGAAGCAGGAAAAACGTTTCCATACCGATGTCTGGGGTGTGCAGTTGAATTTCAAGCAAGCGATTCAACAAGTACAAAAAGACAACTACTCCAAGGCTGAAAAATGGCTGGAGCGGGTGAAGCAACCAACTGATGAATCGATGATTGCTGAGGAAACTCAAACAATTATGGTTTAATCAAGCGCCCAAATCATGCTAGGAGGTTTTGGCATGAGCTTTCCTTATACTGAAGGCTTAATCGGTATCTATTTTTACTTTACTTGTCGATTTGAAGAGTGAATGCAAGGAGTAGTAACCCACATTCCGCAGGTCTATCAGTTGAGAAGATAATATTTTCTGCAAGGCGCACCAAGAAACTGTAGAATCCATAGTCGTTCATCAGTAAGATT
>NZ_JACXXN010000106.1 GCF_014904695.1 Nostoc sp. MG11
TGGCACAGAGTTATATTCAGGCAATCAGGTCGATAATAGAACATTGTCAATTAGAAGACAATAGAGGATATACACCGAGTGATTTCCCGCTTGCACAGTTGAATCAATTAGAACTTGATGAGTTATTATCTGCAATCAAAGCTAAAGACATCTGTGCAATTTATCCACTTTCTCCGACACAACAAGGGATGCTGTTCCATAGTCTATATGCACCTGATAGTGGCGTATATTTTGAACAGATGACCTTGAGTTTGAAGGGCAATCTCAATGTTGCTGCTTTTGAATTGGCTTGGCAAAAAGTTGTAGATAGACATTCAGTTTTACGTACATTATTTGTTTGGGAAAATTATACAACTTCATTACAAGTAGTACTCAAACAAGTTAATTTACCTTGGAATAATCTCGATTGGCAAAAACTATCAACCACAGAGCAACAACAGCAATTATCTGAACTGTTGCAAACACAAAGAAGACTTGGTTTTCAATTCAACCAAGCACCATTGATGGGATGTACATTAGTGAGGCTGGATGAAGATAATTACAAGTTCATCTGGAGTCATCACCATATTCTCATAGATGGATGGTGTTTATCGATTATCTTCAAAGATGTTTTAAGTTTCTACAAAGCTGAAGTTGCAGGGGAAACTTGTTCACTGCCAACAGCACGTTCCTACCGTGATTATATCGCTTGGTTGCAGGGACAAGATCATGTTGCTGCTATTAACTTTTGGCGACAAACTTTGCAAGGTTTTAGCATTCCAACTTCCCTAGTAGTAGATAAGTTAACCTTTCAAAATCAACAAGCTAAACCGGAATATAAAGAACTTGAGTTACATTTATCTGTGGGAGTGAGCCGTAGGTTACAATATGTGGCACAACATCATGGCATGACTTTATCGACGATAGTACAAGCAGCTTGGGCATTACTATTAAGTCGTTATAGTGGCGAGAAAGATGTAGTATTTGGTGTGACTATTTCTGGTCGTCCAGCCAATTTGTCTGGAGTAGAGGAGATAGTGGGATTATTTATCAATACCTTACCATTACGTATACAAATATCCCCCCAACAGCAACTAATACCTTGGCTGCAACAAATACAACAGTTAATGTTGGAATTACAGGATTACTCTTACACTTCACTAGTTGAAATTCAAGCTCTTAGCGAAGTAAAAAAAGGAACACCTTTGTTTGATAGCATTATGGTGTTTGAGAATTATCCAATTGATAGTTCTTTATTGAATGAAGATAATTCGCTACATTTCAGCGAAATCGAGATTTTTGGACAAAATAATTATCCGTTGACTGTAATGGTAGTCCCTGAAGATGAGCTGTTCGTTAAGATTCGTCACGATAGTACTCGTTTTGAATCAGATACGATTGGGCGGATGTTAGGACATCTGCAAACCATTTTCTGTGAAATTGCAGACAATCCTTCACGAATGTTAGGTGAATTACCTTTACTAAATGAATCAGAAAAACAACAGTTGTCAAACAGAAATATCGGAAAACTAAAACTAATTAAGCGCAATCCAATTAAGGTAGAAAACTGAGTAGGTTATCAAAGGACTATAGCATAGACAGAGCGGGCTTTTGAGTTTGCTCGCTACCAAAAAGACCATTATACCAATTCTGTATTAGGCTACGTTTAATTGCCCTCTCTATAAAAGTGGGACTATCCAAACAAAGCTACCAATGCTACCTAAATTAGCCCCATCTTTAGACAGAAACGGTATTAGAGTAATCACATAGGAGAAAAAGTAGAAATGATTGAAGGTTTTGAACTATCACCCCAACAAAAACACCTTTGGAAACTACAATATTCTTCACCAAATTTCCCTTATCGTGCCCAGTGTGCTGTACAAATCAAAGGCAAAATTGAGCCTAATACTTTAAAGTCTGCGATCAAGCAAGTAATATCAAGTCATGAGATTCTCCGCACTACTTTTAGTCCTGTGCCTGGAATGACCTTACCATTACAGGTTATCGCTTCTGATTTTAGTCTCCATTTTAGTGAGTACGATTACACGGAAATAGAATTAGAATCGCAGTTGACTCAAATAGAGTTATTGTGGAAGCGATATAGTCAGCTTCCTTTTGATTTTTCCCAAAACTCACTTTTTCATTGCACTTTAGTCACTCTTTCTGAGGAAGAATCTGTATTGTTGCTCAACCTGCCTACTTTATATGTAGATATCAAAGGACTCGATAATTTAGTACTCAAAATTAGTAATTCTTATCGTGCTTGCACCAAAAGTGAAGAACTTTTTGAGGATGTACTACAATATGCAGACATATCGGAGTGGCAAAATCAACTACTTGATGACGAAGAACAAGAATTGATATTTGCTAAAAGTTACTGGCGCAAGCAAAATATTACTGATAGCTTAAGTATAAAACTACCTTTTGAAAGACAGTCTGCCTGGGAAACTGAATTTGAACCCCGTTATTTGAAATTTATTATTCCTTCTCGTCAAGTGGAGCAAATATCAGAATTCATTGAAAAAGAGAAAGTTCCAATTGATTTATTTTTCCTCGCGTGCTGGCAGATATTTTTGTGGCTTATAACCCAAGAATCAGAAGTGTTTGTTGGAGTTGGTTGTGAAGGTCGAGAGTACGAAGTTTTGCAAGATTCTATTGGTTTATTAGCGAAATATTTACCACTAAAATCTAGTTTCAAAAAAGGCTTATTATTTCTAGATGTTCTCAAACAAATACAATTGGAAATAAATAGTATTTATTCTTGGCAAAAACAATTTAACTGGGAGTCAATAATTGATGAAAAAAAAAGTTATATAGATACTGCTTTTATCCCCTTTGGTTTTGATTTTACTCAAACAGAACGGCATATTGTCGATGATATTTGCTTTTCTATTATCAAACAGGATGTCTGTTTTGATAAGTTCAAAATTAAACTAAGTTTCACTCATAATCATTGTGATTTAGTGGCAAAGTTATGTTACGATGCCAGGCTATTTGAGGAAGATTATATTCAATGTCTTGCTGAACAATTTCAGATGCTATTATCTAGTATTTTAGATTGTCCTGAGACGGCAATTGACAAAATAGAAATTCTTAGCGACGTTGAACGAGAAAAAATTCTACACCAATTTAATGACACGAGTTGTGATTACCCCAAAGACAAGTGTATTCATCAGTTATTTGAAGAACAGGTAGAAAAAACACCCGATGCTATAGCATTGGTGTTTGAGGAACAACAATTAACTTACAAGCAATTAAATCAAAGAGCCAACCAACTGGCAGATCATCTTCAAAAACTGGGAGTTAAACCAGAGGTGTTGGTAGGGATTTGCGTAGAACGTTCCATAGAAATGGTGGTGGGATTGTTGGCGATATTGAAGGCTGGTGGTGCTTATGTACCCTTTGACCCCAAATATCCCCAAGAACGATTGAGTTATATGTTGAATGATTCTGCTGTTGAGGTGTTGCTTACTCAGAGATCGTTAGTAGAAGAATCTTTACCACCAAATCCAGCACGGGTGGTTTGTTTAGATACGGGCTGGGGGGTAATTGAGCAACAGTATAGGGATAACTTTAACTCTGGGGTGAAGTTGAATAATTTGGCTTATGTCATCTACACGTCTGGTTCTACTGGACAACCGAAGGGAGTTGCGATCGCACACAAATCAATCTTTAATTATGTTTATAGTCTCATTCAAATCATAAATATTAAACCTAGTAGTAATTTTGCTTTAGTGTCTACAATTAGTACAGACCTAGGCAATACTGTAATATTTCCTTGTTTATTGACAGGTGGGTGTCTTCACGTAATATCCGAGGAAAAAGTCTCTGATCCAAAGGCTATAAGGGAATATTTTAATTATCAGGATATTGACTATCTTAAAATTGTTCCCTCTCATCTAGCAGCTTTACAAATCTCGTTAGATCCAGCACTAGTTCTGCCGATTAAAACACTCATTCTTGGTGGTGAAGCATCTAGTTCAGATTGGGTAGAGACAATTCAAGCTCAATCTCCTAATTCCAATATCATCAATCATTATGGCCCTACAGAAACTACTGTAGGGGTACTCACCTATTTTCTAGATCAAAAATCCTTACCTCTGCGTTCGTCTACATTACCCATTGGTCGCCCAATAGCCAATACCCAAATCTACATCCTAGATGAGGATTTACAACCAGTACCCATAGGTATGCCCGGAGAATTATACATTGGGGGTGATGGTTTAGCCAGAAGTTACCTTAACAACCCACAACTAACTAGCGAAAAATTTATCCCAAATCCTTTTGATAAGTCAAAACAGAAACCCACTCCGGTATTTGACGATTTTATCTCGAAAGATGCAAGGGAAAGCCTGCCAAAAGAATCTAAATTATACAAAACAGGAGATTTGGCTCGATATTTGCCTGATGGCAACATTGAATTTATTGGTCGCATTGACCATCAAGTAAAGATTCGTGGGTTTCGCATCGAATTGGGAGAAATCGAATCCGTTCTTAACGGTCATCCCCAAATACAACAAGCTGTAGTTATTGCCATAGAAGAAAGCAGTGGTAACAAACGCTTAGTTGCCTATATAGTTTTTTATGAATCATTTCCTACTAAAGAAATACGTGAATTCCTGCTTTCAAAGTTACCAGAATACATGGTGCCTTCTGCTTTTGTCATCTTAGATACCCTGCCATTAACACCCAACGGCAAGTTAGATAAAAAAGCATTACCGTCGCCTGATAGTGTTTCGCGAGAAAATGAATACGTAGCACCACGCACCCAAAATGAAGAACTTATAGCCAGCATCTTCTCTGAAATTCTAAGTGTACAAAGTGTAGGTATCCACGACAACTTCTTTACTCTGGGGGGACATTCTTTATTCGCAACCCAGGTTATTTCTCGGTTAAACCAAACATTCTCTGTGGAACTATCCTTACGGCAAATATTTGAAATACCAACTGTAGCAGAATTAGCTGAAGCTGTGACTCAGTTACAGCATACAGAGGATGAAGATATGGCTCATTTGTTAGCTGAGTTAGAAGATCTATCAGATGACAAAGTGCAACAGCTTTTAGCCGAAGAAATGCATTCATCAGTACATAGCTGAAGATCAATTGCTAATAGTAAAAGCTATTAGCGGCTTCTATTTTCCTTGAATTAACAGTTGTTTTGGAATTAATAGTTACTAGCTATGAAAAATATCAATGAAAAAATTGCAAATCTTTCAGCAGAAAAGCGGGCTTTATTAGAACTAAGACTTAAAAATAAGAAAAATAAGAATACTCATATTTCCAAAAAGCAGGCAATATCCCGAAGAAGCGGCCACGATTCACCTCGCCTGTCTTTTGCCCAGGAAAGGTTATGGTTTTTGGAGCAATTAGAGGCTAATAACCCCTTCTATAACGTACCTAGGGCAGTTCTCTTACAAGGTAATCTCAACCAGCAAGTTCTCCAACTTGCATTATCAGAAATAGTACGCCGTCACGAGGTACTACGCACTAGCTTCCGAACTGTAAATGGCACACCAGTACAGGTGATTCATCCAGAAGTCGCGATCGCAATCAATGTGGTCGACTTACAAAAACTACCAGATAAAGAACGTCAAACTTTCCTACAGCAACAAATACAAAAAGAAGCAATTACCCCCTTTAACTTGGAAATAGCACCATTAATTAGGTGTAGTTTGTTTCAGTTAGACACTACGGAATATGTATTGTTACTGACAATGCACCACATTATCTCGGATGGTTGGTCAATGGGGGTACTAATCCAAGAGTTATCGACTCTATATCAAGCTTTTTGTGTAGGAGAAACATCACCCTTACCAGAATTACCTATCCAGTACGCAGACTTTGCAGTTTGGCAAA
>NZ_JACXXN010000107.1 GCF_014904695.1 Nostoc sp. MG11
TGTGATTGACTTTTTTGCACAAGCACTGCTGGCTAATTCTAATAATTATCTGTCTCGCCCATCTCTGCTTCCTAAATATTAGACCTGAATCCTTACTACGAAACTATGAATATGATTCGTAAAGGTCAACTTAACACAGTTAGTAAGGGGGATATTATCGCCCAAGTTAATTTTATTGCAGACATCTTCGGAGTTGTTGCATAAATAATCTTAGTTCTAGAGAATTTTATCACTTCAAACCTTTTTTGCAACACAACCGGTCTGTGTGCCACTGATAATTACCTCAAAAGTAGATCCATTCACTTTTCCCGGCAATGTTATTCTTTGCGCCATCGCTGCTATCTTCTTTGGTATGTTTCTTACTCTGGGACAATGGCTAATACTACGGCAAACTGATTTAACACCCAGAATTTTTGCGCTCATTAATACAGTAGTTGGAATCCTAATTTTCTTTCTACTGGTGTGGTTCAATGAGCCTAGTTTGGAGTTGAGTGGTGGCCCCATTCAAGGTTGGAAAACTGCCCTCATCTTTTTAGTCGGTGGTGTAGTTACCGGAGCAGCCACAGGCAAGGCTTTAGATTTCTATTGTGGGCGAGTCGAGCAGCGATTAATCTCTATTGAGAGAGAAAGGGTCGAAAGAGAAACGCAACACAGGGAAAGGTTAAAGAAAGAACAACTGGAAAGGAAAAAACTTGAACAAGAAATTCTAGAAGCAGAAATGGCTGAACGCAAAAGGATACAGAGAGAGCTAGCTCTAGAAGAAGAACGTAAGTGGTACGAGGAGCATGGTGATGAGGATTACGATTATGACGAAGATGAAGATGAGGATGAGGAGGAATAATTTTTTTAACTATGAGGAATCAAATCTCTGACTATGATGATTATGAACTACCCCTGACTCAAACGAAGTTAGCTAGGGGTAATTCATGTCTTTCCATCAACGAAGAAAAGTGGAACGAACACGAGGAAGAGTAAACCAACTCCAAGCTATTTATTACCGCCTAATAAGTCTTTGAAAGTTTGAGGTAAGTTGACAATTTCATGTATCAGGTCTTGTGGACTAAAGCCAAAAACCCTCAAGATGACTACGATGAAAACAATTGCGATCGCTGTACTGAGGAATGTCTTTAATACAGAGAGCAAAGCCCGAAAGATTAACACAGCGACAATCACTGCCGCAATTAAAATAATTATATTAACTGGCATAGTTTTGCCTGGATAAATCTTAGAAATCTAGAAAACCTGGAATTATCGGCTCAAGCTTTGGCATCACTACACCAAAGACAGGATTGGGTTGGATTTCCGACAGCACTACCTCCAAGGCGAAGCAACTGCCACTGTCGAAAGCACTTCTTTTGCATTCAGTCTAATCCCAGTTTCACCACAGCTAGGACATTGCACTTTAGCCAGAACCACTGACGGACGCCCCTTGTATTCTCCCATTGCAGGCTCACCACCGAACTCACTAACTATGCCCTGCTTGCAGTGCCAGCACTCGAACACCACGCGCCCTACTGGTTTGTCACAGTCCAGAAACTGCATGTGCTGACAGTGCTGGGGTGGTAACTCTTTTTCTTCATCACTTTTTTCAAATAGGTGCGCATTGGTTCCTTGTGGTGAATCCAATTTTTTCTTGCGGGGGGCAGCGGCGTTATCGTTTCTATGAGCCTGTGGCATCGCCTGTGTTTGAGCTTGGGGCGGTAAAGTTGGCTCATTATGCCCAGCGTTTGGAGAATCGGTTACAGCTAGTTCGGCCGATACTTGGGTCAGGGTTGAGGATACAGATTCGTCAGCAGTGTGGGCAGGGTTCAACTGTAATTCAGATGGGAGGCGTTCTGCTGGTCGATAAGCAACAAGGTCAAGCTTTAGGCTTTGGTCGTTGAATTTTGGCTGTTGTTTCGGCGGTTTAGATGGACGCTCGGTAGATTTCATGAAGATTTGAAGATAAATGAACTAAGCCGGGTTGGAGAATAATCGTATTTTAACTGTCAATTATTTTGTCTGTATTGCTCATCTATTGCCATGGCGAAAGTTTTCTCTGCATTTTAGGTAAGGTTGTAATTCAAAGCATCACGTTATAGTAATTTGGGCAGCTTATTATTACTTGTGCCACTAAAAAGCAATGGGGAATTTAAAGCATAATTCTTCTTGTGGTATAACATTATTCCACATGTTAAAATTCACCGCTATCAATTTTTGTATAAGCCCATGCAAGTTAAACTAGCACTGCTATCAAACGCAGGTGGCAGTGGCAAAACAACTCTTGCAACTCACCTCGCTTATCTTTTAGGAAAAGAAGGTTTTCGCGTTGCTTTAATGGATCTAGACCCTCAAGGCTCGGTCAGCTTGTTTTGTGGGCTGCCACGTCCCAAAAGTGATCAAACAATTGCAGCAGTATTTCAAGATGAGTTTCAAGGGAATTGGCCTCTTGTTCCACTTTGGCAAGAGTATTTAAAAAATGTAGAAGCTTGCCAGGGGGAGATGGGTTTAGTTAAAACAATAAACGAACTGGTTTTACATGAACGAGGAGCTTATTTGTTAGGAGATCGCTTAGCTGATTATCCCCTATCTCACGACTTAATTATTTTTGATTGTCCTGCTACATTAGGCCCATTACCCTTAATTGCTCTTTCGGCATGTACACATTTAATTGTTCCGCTCCAAGTAGAACCAAAGTCAACTGATGGCTCTAGCAAGCTGCTGGAATGGGTATATCACACATGCCGTCGTCTTAGACTTAAGCCAGAACCTCAAATAGTAGGGTTTGTTCCTAATCAGTATGACCAACGTCTTGCTATCCATCGAAATATCCTGGCTCAATTAGTACCACAGCTAGAAAAGCTAAAAATTCATTGCTTTACTCCCGTTCGTTTCTCATCGGAGTTCAAGAATGCTAGCGGTCTGGGAGTGCCATTACATCTTTACCGTCCAAATCACCCGGCTTGTGCTGATTTTTCTCTTATTGTAAATAAGTTGACTGAGTTGTTAAAGAGGAAAATTTAATGGTTAAAAAAGTTGGAGTAGACTTGTCCAATCTGTTTTCTGGGGCTGAGTATTCCCAAGAAGTTCATGAACTCAAAGAAACAATTGACAAACTTCAAGAAGAAATTACTCAATTACGCTCGACTGGCAACCAAGAACTAGAGACTAAGATTCAAGAACTGCGAGGTCGTCTTGTATCATCCGGTGTCCAAAATGTAGCAATAGAGGTAATTGACCCTAACCCAGAGCAACCAAGACAGACTTTTAGTGAAGAGAGTATCACCGCGATCGCTATTTCATTGGAGTCAGAAGGGCAGCAAGAACCTGTTATTTTAATCGAGCAAACAAACGAACGTTACCTATTGTTCGACGGAGAGCGACGTTGGCGGGGCGCTAAACAATTAAATTGGTTGGCTTTAAAAGCTGTAGTCATTCCTCAACCAGAGGCTCTGCATCGAGGTGTGTTACTAGCAAATTTACATCGAGAAAACTTAAATCCTCTAGACACAGCAGAAGCACTAATCAAAGAAATTGCTGCTCAGAGTAATCTAAAAGATGAGGAAATTCCGCGTACACTGAGATCTGGAGTGCGTCGCTTAGAACGACAAGGAACGATAACGCAGCTAAGCGAGCTTGTTTTGGCAACTAGAGAGCAGCAACAGCAGCACCTATCAATGCTAGGGTTAGGAGACGCTGAACAAATAGTTTTTCGCGTTCTACTCTCTTTATTATTAAATCCAGCCTCAATTAATGCTAATATTTTTCCGATGCTAGCATTACCGAGTGATTTGAAGCAGGCTATTCGAGAACAAGGTTTAGGCGGCATACATGCCTTGTCTTTAGCACGATTATCTGCAAAAACATTAGGTGTAACTGAAGCAGCAGCCCGAAAGGTGCGAACTCGGATACTCAAACAGGTTTTACAGGAGAAGCTGTCAGTTGCACAATCACGTCAGATTGTAGCAGCGGAGATTGCCCGCCATACTAAACAAACTGATTCTAATTTAGAGAAGAAACAAGTAGATGCAATAATACGCCGGGTACAGGAAATTCCTGTATTGCACGTAGAGCATCTACAATTAGTCCAAATGCACGAAGCTTTGCGACTAAAATTAATAGAGGTTGAGTCAGCTTTAAAACAAAGCGATAACCTGGAAGTATAATAATAAACTTATCAGATAATACATGTGGAGTTAATACTAAGTTAAACAACATTAAAATTTGCTTATTAAGTACTGATGTGCAAATAAAAAATACATTTTTATATTCTTGACTGTTAGTAGATTCTGGTAATTTTGGAAAGTTCCCAGAATCTACTAATACGGCAATTCCAACTATGGGGAATGGTCATCGGTCATCTGAGTTATCCTTGATTATCGCCCTTCAAAAAAACTATTCTCTACTTCAAGAAAACACTATTGAACGCTTGAAGCAGGTTGTATCTACCTATAGTAGTAGAGCACAAATTTCTTTAACGCAAAGAGCATTTGTCTTCAAAGAGAATGGTCAAGTCTCCAAATGCTAAATTTTATGTCATAACCGTATGAGTGCATTAACTCGTACTTATCTTTAAGTTTTATGAATATCCCCTTGCCTTTATCACCTCCCGAAAGCGCCTTAGAAGCACTTTTGCAATTGCGGGATTATTACGCTCCTCTTGTAGAAGAGTATAAAAGGTTATACACCCAATCCAAAGATAGTCTCACTCATGTCGAAGCTTTGTTATCTAATTGGCCTTCTGCCTCCTCTCTAGAACAGGAGTCATCCACCCCTGAAAAAGAAGAAAAGTCGTTGTTATTCCTTACTGATGAATCTAGGAATGACGATTTTGAACCTAATCTTCTAGAACCTCTGAAATTAGACGATTCTGAGTCGCAACCCCTTGATGCAGATGATAACCTAACTGAATTACCAGAATCACCTATATTCCCGCTCATTGAAACTCGGTCAGATGAAAAGCCTGATGCAGCACTGACTGGTGAACCACCAGAGCCACCTATATTTCCTCTTACAGAAACATCAACTCAACAGCGCTCGCTCCACGGGGTAGAAATTCCCATGCTGCCTCAATATCAGTCTCTAAGTCGCCCGGAAGCGATTGAACAGATATTAGCAGAAGAGATTGGCACAAGTGTTCATATTGATTTTATCGTGCGATCGCTCTACGGAGATCTGGAGCCAGATGTATTTAAGGTGGTGAAAAGTAGAGTTCAATCTTCGCTGACTCAGGGTAAGGAAAGCAATAAATGGTTCAGTGTGCCTAAAGAACCAGGCTATTTTACTCTCTCTTTGACTTTACTCTCCAAAGATAAAACTAAAAATTCATCCTCTCAAGCAAAGCGCAAAAATAATAAACCAGTAAAGCCGCCGCAGCCCAAAGAGATACCAATGCTCAAAGCTTATGAAGGACTATTTTTAATTGATGCCTTGTCTACTTTTTTAGAACAGAACGCGGGTAAAGTTTTTAACGTCTCAGAAGTAATCACTGGAATTTATGGAGAACTGAATGCAGCTGATGCTAGAGAGGTCAAGAATAAAGTTCTGAATGAATTATCACGAGGTCATCGTACCAAACGTTTCACTAGAGTTCCTGACCAAATCGGACTTTATACTTGGGACTACAAGTTAGTCAATGAATAAGTAAGACATTTAATTATGCAAATAATAGCAATATAATTAAATGCTAAAACGCCTCCAGAGATCTCTGTAAAGGCATTAGCTACGACTAGTTTATAGAGTTCAATATAGTTATCGTCTGTATATCTATAGCTTAATTAGTAATTTCGATTTTTCGGTGAAGAATACATAAATA
>NZ_JACXXN010000108.1 GCF_014904695.1 Nostoc sp. MG11
GCACACGCCCCTTGCACTCTGAGGGTAACTCCGGCTGGCAACCGTCTGATGTCTGGCGGGATATACGTGTGGATGATTTCTGTGGGTGATGCTAGCGATGGGCAAAGCCCCGCCAAGGGCATCGCAGCTTAATTCAAAATCGACGCTGAAACCCTTTGATACGTACAATAATAGAATGCTGAGTAACTAATTTTCTAAAAATTTATGTCCTAACTTTCATCTAAATCTTGCATTTTCTATATTGGCTCTCCAAAGATCTATCCCTAAAAGAATTGCATCCGATAAGTTAGCACCAACGAGAATAGCTTGACCTAAATGTGCTCCAGTTAAATCTGCTCCCCTAAAATTAACGTAGCTGAGATTAGCACCTCGGAAATTAGCTTCTCGCAGATGAGCTGATTGAAATTCTGCTCCTGTTAAAATACTGCCCTCAAAGTTGGCTCTTGACAACCAACTGCCACTAAAGTCAGCTTCAGATAGATCTGTATCTCTGAAATCTGTTCCTCTAAAATCGCTTTGGGTAAAGTCTCTTCTGCCTACGCTGTAATCTTCTATCAGTCTCAATACGGTTTCTTGCTGACAAACCTCAACTTCTTCGTCTACATTTTCCTCACTAATCCAAGGGCCGTTACCGTGATAGATAGAGAAGTGATTGAGCAAAGCATCCTTGCAGAATCGCCACTTCCCTGCTAATTTGCCACCGGGCAGTTTTCCCAATCCCACTTCCTCTAATAGCATTCCTGGCTGGATGTCTAAATATAATGATGCTTCCTCCAACGTTAATATGTCTTTCTGTCTGATAGTTTGCAGTTGCCAATAATTATGTGCAGCTTGCGGATAGATTAATTTTTGATAACATGAAGTCAAACACTTTAAAATCATTGTTGCTTAACCCATTATCAAGTTAACCAAGAGCCAAAAATTTATCTTTTATCAACTTTAAAGATAACAATAGTATACCCAAATCTTTAGAATTTTTATTCTAGATTTTTCACTTAATATGCATTGTACTGAATAGAAAAATACACCCCATCTTATGCCAAGGACTTTCGTGCAAATCCGGCGATATGAAACTTTCCCGGTCAATGAGGTTGCTTATAATTTTCCGCTTTAACTGGTTTCACGTACACATGATTAATTGATTCACCAGAATCGAAGAATTGATTCAGAAGTTTATCAGCTTTCAACTTAGATGTAAACTCTTCCCAATCTGCATTATTTGAGTGAAACTCTTGAAAATTACCATAATTTATCACACTTCATCACCCTTAGACACCTGTTTGATATTTTATTTTCTCAGAATAAGAGTATTACCAGTAGGGTTAAGCCGAAGCAAAATATTATCATAAGACTCTGTTAGCCAAAATATAGCGAAACTAGTTAAACCAAGACCAATTATAAAATTCCAGCCTATGGGAGTAGGCATCAACAACTTTTGGATAAATCCCAAGATAAAAACAAATATAAAAAACCCGCTAACAACCTTTCCAACTCTTAAAACAATAGGACGCAGCCAGAGCATTAAATAAAATATTATTCCTCTAGAAATTTTTGTTAATTTCAAACGCTTACTCATCAATAAACTCCTTGTTGTACTAAAATATAGAGGTAAAATTGGACGGATATTTAATCTAGTCTTTGAAAGACTTATCGCTGCATTCCTCTACTCTAATGTCAATTGGCTAATGGGATTATTTGAGAGTTGATCGTCAAAAATTTTCGGATTTGGAAAATTTCCCTTTGCTAAGAATTTGCTAATTATCTAGAATTATATGCGTAATTTAAATATTTATACGCAGTCTTTAGCAATGAAAAATACTTTAGTTTAATTAGCGTTTTCATCAAATATGAAGTAAATATATTTAATTTTTCTTTAAAAATATTTATAGTGAATATTACCAATTTTGAGATGACAAAGCAATCCAGCATGGTAAAGCAAGCTATTTATTACTGAAAGTAGGTTGACAAATATGAAATTATTGAAATTGATCTGCTGGGCTTTACTAATAAAAGTAAATTGAGGAGTTGGGCAAGAACTTACTGCCAAATTTTCACGCCTATACTGGTTTTGTTTTAGCCTGCTGGGACGCAGATTAACCCTTTTGTGTCAGAGGGGAAAACCCGCTCGCTGAAAACCTTTCGGAACTTTGCTTTTCACCTTTTAGCTAGAAAGGGCTAAATAAGCTAGCACAATTAACACAATATTGAAGCAAACACCCCGAAAAACTAAGAGCATTTCGTAGGTCATTGCTCATCATGAAGCAAGATAATCTTGAATATTGTCTTGATGACGGCGCAGAATAGCCATTGCTTTGACCTCAATTTGACGAATTCGCTCTCGGCTAAGGTTTAGCTGCTCTCCAATCTGCCTCAAATTTAGTTGCTGCCCATTTTCAAGTCCAAAGCGTAAGATTACCACTTCCCTTTGTATGGGTGTTAGCGATGAGAGCATATTAATCATATCTTGGCGTAAACATTCAAGGGTGATATCTTCATCTAAGGAGACGCTTTCATCGTGCAAGAGTTCGCCCAGTTCTGTATCCTGGTTCTCTCCTACTCGCAATTCTAGAGAAAGTGTTTGACCAGATGCAGTTAGAGCTTCCCGAATTTGGTTCGGCTGCAAGTTCAAATTTTCGGCAATTTCTACGACACTAGGAAGACGACCTAGTGTCTGAAATACTTCTCGCTGCACTTTCTTGATTTTATTGAGTCTTTCGGTGAAATGAACGGGCAATCGAATGGTGCGGGATTGTTCTGCTATCGCTCTTGTGATTGCTTGAGTGACCCACCAATAAGCGTAGGTAGAAAGCTTGTAACCACGGTTGGGGTCAAATTTCTCTATTCCCCGTTGTAGTCCTAGTGAACCTTCTTGAACCAGATCGAGCAATTCCATGTTGCGATTTTGGTACTTTTTGGCGATTGAAACTACTAGCCGTAAATTAGCTGTCACCATTTTTTGCTTAGCTCGTTGTCCTTGGCGAAGAATTTGAGCGATTTCAGCTTCGGTTTTACCTGTGTCCGCAGCTAATTCAGATGTTGTTGGTTGGCGATGTAGTTCTTGCGTGAGTTCAGTTTTCCGTTGTTCAATTGCTACCATCTGCTGTACCTGTCGGGCATAGGCGATTTCTTGGGAGCCAGTCAGCAAGGGGACGCGACCAATGTCTTGCAGGTAGAGGCGAACTAGGTCTGGAGTGGGGGTGGACATAAGATTTTAAATAATAAATAAGAGTAGCAGCCATGAGATTAAAATACTACCGTTGATTCCCTGGCACTCTTTCGTTATAAATCTATATAAAATTGGCACAGTATTAAATCTAAAAGTTTGCCAAGCTTTAGATAGAAACATTAACTATGATATTGCAGAGTTTAGTGATAATTAGGCAGAATCAATGCTTATTGGAATTTTAAACAGAAAGGGCGGGTGTGGAAAATCAACAACCGCAGTACATTTGGCTTACTGGTTATCCCAGAGGAAACATAATGTAATGGTTATTGACTCAGATGGTCAGACCAGTTCTAGTCAATGGCTAGAAAAGCTGAATCTATCTTCTTTAGTAATCAGTAATCCCGATGATCTCTTTGACCAAATTACACAGTTTTCAGAACAGTACGATTCAGTTATTATAGATTCTCCAGCTGTTCTTGGTGAAACCGCTAAAGCGGTGTTATTAAGTGTCGATTTAGCTTTAGTGCCTGTGCAACCAGCAAATCTCGACTTGCTAGCAACTAAAGACATTGTTCGTTTAGTCAATCAAGCCCAGAAAATTCGTAAAGGTTCCCCAAATGCTGCAATGTTCATAAGTCGTGCCTCAAAAGGCACTGTATTATTGAGGGAAGCTCAAGAGGTTTTAGCCCAAACCCAAGGGTTAGCGTTACTAAAGCAAGTGATTTATCAACGGCAAGTGATTGCTGATGCTCCAGGGCAGTCTGCTACTGTTTTCAATATGTCTGGTGATGCGGCATCTCAGGCTGCAAAAGATTATAAGCAGCTTTTCGAGGAGGCTTTAAGGTATGGCAAGGCGTAATAGTTTAAAAGATGATTGGAAATTTGATGCGGAATTGCCTTTAACTAGCGGTTCGTCTAAGATTTGTGAAGTCTCCATTGATTCTATCTCTCTTCCAGCAAGCCAGCCTCGTCGATATTTTGACACTCAAAAGCTTCAACAATTAAAGGATTCAATTTGCACGCATGGGATCTTAGAACCACTTCTCGTTCGCCCTTTGGGGGATGCTGGACAATATGAACTGGTGGCAGGAGAACGGCGTTATAAAGCCGCAAAAGAAGCGGGATTAACGTTAGTCCCTGTAACTATCAGAGAGTTGACTGATGACGAAGCCGTTCAGATGGCACTTGTCGAAAACTTACAACGTGAGGATTTGAATCCTGTAGAGGAAACAGAAGGAATCCTTCAATTATTACGTTTGAAACTTGAAATCAACCTAGCCGAAGTTTCTGCTCTTCTTTATCGAATGCGAAATGAAGCCGTGGGAAATATTAATCAAAACGTTTTGATTAGTCCGGAAGCTCAAAAAATTCAAACCATTTTTTCCGAACTAGGATCTATTTCTTGGGAGTCTTTTGTAACAACTAGGCTAATCTTACTTAGCTTACCAGCAGAGATTCTTGAGTCTCTAAGAAGTGGCAAAATTGCTTACACCAAAGCTCAAGTGATCGCTCGTTTAAAAGATGAGGTTCAAAGGAAAGAATTACTAGAAGAGGCAATTACTCAAAACTTATCTCTTTCCCAAATCCGAGAACGAATTAAAGTTATTCGCCCTCGGAAGGAGGAATCTGAGTCGTTAAAGTACCGAATGCAAGAGTTAAACCATCGTTTTCAAAAAACAAAAGCCTGGGATGATCCCAAAAAACAGAAACGTTTAGAAAAGTTATTGATGCAAATAGAAGTTATCTTGACTGAGGATTAATTATCTTTATTGAGTTACTTTAACAGCAAAACTTAACTTATAAAGTTTTAATTTTTGTAAACACCTTGAAAAAGTGCTGATTGATTTGGAACTGTAAAATCATAGATGAAACACGATTATTCTCCAGTTCGGCTAAGTCCCCTAAAACAAGGTGTTAATGAAATCTACACAACGCCCATCTAAACCACCCAAACAACAGCCAAAATCCCCAGACCCAAGCCCAAAGCTTGACCTCGTTGCCTATCGACCAGCAGAGCGACCCTCATCGAAATTACAGGTTAACCCAGACCCCACTGCTGACAAACCTATATCTTCAACCCCGACCCAAGCCCCGGCTGAATTAGCTGTAACCGATTTTCCAATCACTGGGCTAGATGAGCCAGCTTCACCGCCCCAAGCTCAAACACAGGCGATGCCGCAAGTTCATAGGAACGAGAACGCCACTACCCCCCGTAAGAAAAAATTAGATTCCCCTCCTCAATCCAAACCGCACATATTTGAAAGAAGCGATGAAGAAGAGGAGTTACCACCCCAAATGTGCCAGCACATGGAATTTTTGGACTGCGACAAGCCAGTAGGGCGCGTGGTGTTCGAGTGCTGGCATTGTAAGCAGGGAATAATCAGCGAGTTTACAGGGGAACCAGTAATTGGAGAGTATAAGGGGCGTCCGTCAGTGGTGCTGGCGAAAGTGCAATGTCCTAGCTGTGGTGAAACTGGGATTAGACCGAATGCAAAAGAGGTGCTTTCAACAACAGCTATTTCTTCACCCTGGAAGTAGAGATTTGGTCGCTCATAGTTAAAAAAGTTTATTCCTCCTCTGACTCATCTTCATCCTCATCATA
>NZ_JACXXN010000109.1 GCF_014904695.1 Nostoc sp. MG11
TTTCTCGGTCTATATCTTGAGGCAGGTTTTGGTTCATATTTGTGATACTCCCCCTGAAGTGTCCTCTTGTCAATACTCTGCCACCTGAATCCTTACAAATCCACTATCCAACCTCTCCAAATTTATAAAAATAGTCCAACTCTCCCAACTACAACTTCTTTGTCTGGGCTGCCTTGAATATACTTCAGCACAAGCTGAATACCTAATCCTTCTTGTCGAAAGGCAATTTGATAGTGGTCTGGGTTGAGATCCTTGTTGTTCTCTGTGATGAAATTAAAAAAGCTGTTCAAACTAAAATCCGTATTCATTTGGTTTAACTCCTGTGTACTACTTGATTTTCCAAACACAGTTAAACTTCAATAGCTTAACTTTTAGTAGTTGACGACAAGTACGGCTAGTTTTGGCAAGTGGTATTTTTTATAGTGAACCAATCTCATGTTCGGCAGCCTCTTGTGGAAGTAATTAAATCCCCAATGCTTTCCGCGTCGCTGTGCCAACACGTCCATCTACTTCCAAACCTTTCTGCTTTTGGAACTGCTTGACTCCATTTTCTGTACTTGCTCCAAACAAGCCATCAACATTAATGTTAAAACCTGCTCTTTTCAAAGCTATTTGAACTATGCGAACATCACCACCTTGCATTAAAGGCTGGCTTAACCGTAGTACTCGGTTTGCAGTTAGTTCATCCCTTTCTCCAAAACCCTCAGTAGGAGAGTTAGCTAATCTGTTATCAGTCTGAGCACCATAAACACCATCTTCTATGATGCGGTCATTGAGATTATATCGATTCCAAATCCGCTGGAACGATAACACAGAAAGACCACGAATATTCTGCATTGTTCTTACAAAGTCAAAGTGTACTTCATCAGCAGCTCCCAGCCAGCGCCAACCGCACTGTACAAAATAAGGTTTCCAAATATGGAAGTCTGATATATCTAATGCCAAACCACTCTCATGGTTGCTTTTACCTGGCTGGGCAACAAGAGTACGACCACATCGGTTTTGCTGCTTTTGACGGAATAAAAGATACTGTTGAGCAATTGTTCTATAAGCTGAGTTCACTACTAGTTTTCTGTTGCCGCTAGCTTTGATAGCTTGCCTGAGTCCTTCTTTAGCTGGCGGTTGTAATAAGGGAAAGACAGATGTACCTATAGATACATTCAAATCACTAAAACTAACAAGACATTTTGAGTCTATGCGTTGCATCTCAGTAATAATCTGCTGGGAGAGTCCGTTAGCCACACTCGTTTGGCAGGCTTTTACGTTTTTGAGCATCATAAAGATATCTTCAACCTAATATTCATTTATTCGCTTTTCGCTCTTACTTCTGCAATTTGTTAAGTAAGTTTCAATCTCCAAGAAGTTAAACCTAAGGCTTCTAGAGTTGAGGGGCCAACAATACCATCATCTGCAAGTCCTTCACTAACTTGAAACGCTTTAACTGCGAATTCAGTCTGCTCGTCAAAGATGCCATTTATAGAACCCAAGTAAAATTCCAGTTCATGTAATCGTTGTTGAAGCTGGTACACATCCTTGCCAGAAGCTCCCTTTTGCAAGTTACCTATAGCTAGAGTCATAACTAGGCTATTTTTATCAGCGTTTGTTTCTAAAGTAGAAACGGCGCTATTTATATCCCTATTTTCATGTGATACTTGAGGAACAATAATGACAGTATCACTGCCATTTTTTCCAGTAATGCCATTTATAGCTGCTGAAGCTTTTTGAGCTTTAGTCTTTAATAATTGAGTGTCTCGATTTGCTTGAATAGCCTTAGAAATCACATATGAAGCACCACTAATTCCTAGTAAAGCTAGTACTTCAGGTGTAATTACAGGAAACTGTGGCGGCTGGGATTTGATAATCAGATAGAATAAGCTCATTGCTACAACAAATGTGAAGATTAAAAATTGAAAGCGCGACATACTTGCATCACCATTCTCATCACTAATAATATTTGCAATATTAATCCTGCTTGTAACAATAAAAAATACGATAATTAATTCTAAAGCGCCAATAAAGATAGCGAGTAGCCAACCTATTAATAACGCTAAATTCAGCATATTATTGTCCTCATTTGTAAGATTTTGCAGGTGATTTTAGTTGACTATGATTTAACCTTAAATTCAGTTTATTTACGAGATAGCAGATATTGCTTCCGCTAAATATTAATAGCAGTTCCTCTGGAAGCCGGGGTAATTGAAACAGGCTATAGTTGACATTATTTCCTAATTGGAAGAAGTAAAATAATATAACTACTAAACTAACTACAAACAATTGAATGCTTTGCCAACTGTAATTTTTAGTTTGTCTTATATTGTGTCTTAAAAAAGTAATATAAATTTCCCTTGTCAAAATCAGATAAAATACTATCGTCGCTAAAGTAGCTAAAAATAACCAAATTTCCCAGGCGATAAATTTGCTTAAGTAAATAAAATAATTAATATTCTCTTTCATTGAATTCTCCAAGTTACATATTTATACACAAGCTTTAAATAAGGCAGAAGGCAACTATGACAATTTAGAGGGGAATTCGACCCCTCGTAATTTGGAGCTACTAAACAAAGAGTAAGCGTAGGGATCTTGAACTCTTGTAGTGACTTCGGCCGTTCTTGTGGTGATTGCTAAGGGCTTTCTTGAGAAAGCCCCTAACAAAACTACATCGAGTAAAGCTCAGGGCAAACGCATCATGTCAACAAGAAGATTTTATTCTCAATAGACTCGAAAATAGTCGCATTAATTCTCGCTTATTGACACAAGTTTAGCGTAGGTGTAGCCCGTCGTAGACATCGCTTTGAGTCTTAGAAACTAAACCAAACGAGAAATGCTGATTTTTTCGTTGCTTCTCAACCTGGGTTGTGATCAAGAGTACTTTAGATGCGTTTGCCCTGGAGCAAAGCTGCCTTTGTTGATAAACTTCTCTACATTAAAGTAGCGACGTTAAAATGTTAAGCATAGCAGTCAGCAAGTATGGTTGTGATGTCTGTAAGGTCAATATCGCTTTTTATCCCAGGATGCCATATATCTATATTGTTCAGTTTCCACTGATGTGCACCAATATCTGGGGCAGATTCTCCCTGAGGAGTAACGCCAGATATTACAGCAGCAGCTCCACGCACAGGACTTGACTGTTGTGGTCTATAGTCGGTAGACAGTACGGGCTGACTAGAAACCCAAAGAGGTTTACCTATTTTGCTCTTAGTCGCTGTAGTAGGAACGTCCATATTGTGAAATAAATTATTTCTAACTCCAATAGTTGCTCCTAACTTATCACCACCAGCAGTAGCACTATCATAGTAGAAGATATTATTTGCAATATCGTTGTTTGGGTGTTCAAACTGTCCAGTACTACCAAGGTTGAAGAACTTATCTTTGCCTCCTGTATATACTGTATTGTTGTAGAATTTTAAAGGTGATGAAGATTTGAAGTTTACAACATAACCAATATTGCGAAAAACATTACTGTGAACAAGAATATTTGACACTTTTGCACCACTATTATAGATAGGATACGAGCCAGCAGTAATGTAGTTGCAGAATATTTCTATGTTATTAGACACAACTTCAATTGCGTACAATGGCTGATCGTCTAACCATTTAATCCACTCACACTCATACAACTTCAAGGCAGGCGTATTAGTTCCAGAAGCCAAACTCACAGTACTATTAAAAACACAGTTACGAATTGTAGTATTTGTTGTTCTGTGGTTGAATATTTCTAAAGACATTTGAGGAGAATACCCGCCACCCCAAGACATAAACCTATCAACTAAGAAAGTACAGTTCTGGATATCAATATCATCTAAATACGTTGGTGGAGTTGCTCCACTATTGTAGAACTTTGATAAGTCTTCATAAGTTCTGAATGCAGCACCACCACGCTTTGAAATTGTATCCACATGGACGTTAACAAAACGAGCTTTCGTAAGCCGTGTAATTTCTAAACAGTTGGATTGTGTTTGCGAAGTTAGTCCATCATCGACGTTTTGTGGCAACACACTAGAACCTGGAGCATAAAAGCGCCGATCACTATAAGAACTATCAACCATATCTACAGATGACACTTTCGCTGTGTGCACACTAAGTAACCTTAATGCATTTTTGCGATACTTCTTAAAAGATAAATTGTGTAAGAGAATATCAAATGTATCTCGTACCTCAATGCCAGTGTTGTGCTTGTAGTAGTCACACGGGGTATTTGCAGTCGATGTACCTGTGAAGTTAAAGTTGATAATACGATTCTTGCGCCCTTTTGATAGCTTTAAAGCACCAACGATTGTAGGCTTACCATCTCCGATTAACGTGATACCAGAAGGTACAAGGGTTGGGTTAGTTGCAAGCGTGTAAGTTCCCGCAGCTACCTTAATCACATGTCCACTGTCAGGCATAACAGTGGTCAAAGCTTTTTGAACAGTTGCCCAAGGTGCAGCTTTAGTACCTTTTCCAGATGTATCATTTCCATTAGTTGCAACGTAATAAATAGTTTTACTCTGTGGAGTATCAAGGGCCAGCTTGTTGAGAGTAAACACCCTGCAAATTACTTGATTATAGTGCCCTAGACCAACCTTACCTGCGGATGCTAGAGCTGGGTCAGCATCCGAAAACTCAGTTAGCAAAACAAGCTTATTATTTGCTGTATCGATGTAGTACACTTCAAACACAGTCAAAGCAGTATTAAACGAGTAACAGCGCACAATGTATTTAAAATCTGATGTGCTACTAGTAACATTTGTGAGTGCTTTCCATAGTTCAGTAGTGACTCCTTTAACAACTTTGGTAGCTTGAACATCTACCTGAGTATTGTCATTTACTAATGCCAGACGAATACGATAACGATCCCCATTGCTCTGGATACGTGTTTCAATGAAAGGTCTGAAAGTGGAGTTATAGTTTGTCCTATTTGCTTGAAATACTACTTCACAATCTTGGATTGTGTGAGTGTTTAGTACTGCTGAGGATGTACCGCTTATGGTATTTACTGCATTTAAATAAGTAGAACTAGAGATACTCCAGTCAGTACCAGCAGTCATGTTTGGTTTAAGATCTAGCCAGCCGTTCCCGATAGTGCCAGCAGTAGTTGCGGGTCTGTCAAAGCTATCAGTAAATAGTTGAGTTGTAATCATATAATTCTGGGTTGAATAGAGTAAAAGACTGAGTGTTTCTCACAAGAAGGCACCGCCACATGATTTAGGACTAACGAGTACTGTCTGTCCATGACTGTTTTCAATAGTGGCTAGGTACTCACCCTAAAACAGAGGATATGTGCCCAATCTTGAAAAGCTAGTTTAAGGGATGATTGCAAAATCAGAGCAGATGAGAATAGCTGGTTAGGAACCAGACAGTGACAAAAGTTCTGTTGAGGGAAAAAAGCTACTGAAGCTAATCCCACCAACCCAAGTTAACTGGGTAAACAAGTCAAGGGCATTCCACTCGCTGTCATGCAAGACGTCGCTAGTCACCATGACATGAAAAAGTAGAGGTCACTGTACAATCCCAAATCATTCAGCGACCACAACCTTGATCAAATCTTTGCACCACCTATGCGTGGAAAAAGGTTATGATTACGGCGAAGTCTGCCCCTTATTGCTGGAACAACACTACTTACGTTCCTGTGCCAGATAAGCACAAGGGTATTGATAAGTTCGCTCTCATACACTCTTTACTCAAGATACAAGTTCAATCTTTGCCGATGCGATTAAA
>NZ_JACXXN010000010.1 GCF_014904695.1 Nostoc sp. MG11
CTGTGATTGACTTTTTTGCACAAGCACTGCTGGCTAATTCTAATAATTATCTGTCTCGCCCATCTCTGCTTCCTAAATATTAGACCTGAATCCTTACCAAAGAAATCACCAAATAATACAAATTATAGTCTTTTTGAAATGCATGTCCGATTATTTAGGAAAAATTATAATGTTGATATAGATTGTTTATATTTAATATAATTACATAGTATACATTTTGTATTTCGTTGTGTTAAATGTTTTGCGATCGCACTCAATTAAATAACGCACGCGTATAAATTATCAAACTAAAAACGCTTGTACTTACGTATTATATAGTGGCGTCATGCGATCGCAGTTTGAAAAAATAAATAAATTCGAGTTTTGCCAAGCTACATATCGATATCCAAGCGTTGCTGATTAAGAGTATGAATTTTGTTTCATGCAAAGGCGCAAAGATAAGAGTTTTAAAGAAGGAATTTTGAGTAATTGAAATTCTAGGTTATCTGAGAATGGGAATCCATTCCCACTCGCTTCAATCCCTAATAGGGATTATGAGTAATTGAAATAATATATTCACAAGTACCGCGCCTTGTCAGATTGCGTTTCAATCCCTAATAGGGATTATGAGTAATTGAAATTTGCTTTCCAACAATAATTGTGGCGTTATCGTGCTTGCGTTTCAATCCCTAATAGGGATTATGAGTAATTGAAATTGAACATATTCGCTTACATCTGGCATTGGAATTCGTTTCAATCCCTAATAGGGATTATGAGTAATTGAAATTTGAAGTTGAGCGGCTATTTCAGCAAGCCCATTCTGTTTCAATCCCTAATAGGGATTATGAGTAATTGAAATCTTATTTCTTCTTGGGAGACTTGAGGAACAAGGTTTCAATCCCTAATAGGGATTATGAGTAATTGAAATTTTATTTCCCCCCCTGCTGTCATCTTTTTAGAAAGTTTCAATCCCTAATAGGGATTATGAGTAATTGAAATATGCCAAAATCCATAGTGGTTTCAATCAAATTTACGTTTCAATCCCTAATAGGGATTATGAGTAATTGAAATCTGGCTATTGCGGCATCTCCAAGATGATGAGCGCAGTTTCAATCCCTAATAGGGATTATGAGTAATTGAAATATGTCCACTTCCAACCAGCAGAGCGATGGGCTTTGTTTCAATCCCTAATAGGGATTATGAGTAATTGAAATCTTGTATGGAAAAATCAAACTGATGAGGAGTTTCGTTTCAATCCCTAATAGGGATTATGAGTAATTGAAATCGAAGTTAAATCTATAGTTGAGCAAGCGTCTGATCGTTTCAATCCCTAATAGGGATTATGAGTAATTGAAATCCTAAAATCGTACTACAAACTCGATTTCTCCTAAAACGGTTTCAATCCCTAATAGGGATTATGAGTAATTGAAATCAAGATGCTGTCGTAGCTGCGGGTGGCACGATCGTTTCAATCCCTAATAGGGATTATGAGTAATTGAAATATTACAAAACCCGTGCTGATGTAGCGGCATTATTCGAGTTTCAATCCCTAATAGGGATTATGAGTAATTGAAATAGGTCTTGTTAAGTCAATTATTGGCATTGAAAACGTTTCAATCCCTAATAGGGATTATGAGTAATTGAAATTCTATTGCGGCGATCGCCTGGGGGTCTTTGAGTTCGTTTCAATCCCTAATAGGGATTATGAGTAATTGAAATTAACATTCTGCGTTTAATGCCGTCGTGAACACCATGTTTCAATCCCTAATAGGGATTATGAGTAATTGAAATCTTAGAGTACAGTAAGCAAGCTGAAGAACGCGAACGTTTCAATCCCTAATAGGGATTATGAGTAATTGAAATCTGTGGCAGAGAATCAAAAGCCTAATTTCATAGTGTTTCAATCCCTAATAGGGATTATGAGTAATTGAAATCTGGAATTATTTGGACTCCAAATGATCCGTTAGTTTCAATCCCTAATAGGGATTATGAGTAATTGAAATCTTTGTTACCTACTCAAATTGATAATTTATGTGTTTCAATCCCTAATAGGGATTATGAGTAATTGAAATGTCACTGCCCCCTGTCTTTAGCTTCTCGTACTCGTTTCAATCCCTAATAGGGATTATGAGTAATTGAAATCAAAATCTTTAATTATTAGTGACTCATCAAAAGGTTTCAATCCCTAATAGGGATTATGAGTAATTGAAATTTCTGCTCCAAATTTGGCAAAGAGAAAGTCCGTTGGGTTTCAATCCCTAATAGGGATTATGAGTAATTGAAATTCAGCAAGAATTTTACGGCTTTTGGAACTTCTCAGGTTTCAATCCCTAATAGGGATTATGAGTAATTGAAATGGTGCAGATCCCAGGTAGACCCGGTAGAGATGGTTTCAATCCCTAATAGGGATTATGAGTAATTGAAATGTGGACTAATGATATTGATTGGGATAGCGTCAGTGTTTCAATCCCTAATAGGGATTATGAGTAATTGAAATTTATCCCCGCGACCCCAGAGAGGGTGTTAGCGTTGCGTTTCAATCCCTAATAGGGATTATGAGTAATTGAAATATTAGATTATCTTTTGATATGCCTTTCATATCAAGTTTCAATCCCTAATAGGGATTATGAGTAATTGAAATGCAATCACTTTCTGGAATGACACAACTTCCACTGTGCGTTTCAATCCCTAATAGGGATTATGAGTAATTGAAATAATTGAAGATTGGTTAGACAAAAACGGCTTTTGAGGTTTCAATCCCTAATAGGGATTATGAGTAATTGAAATATATCAGTTTTACCGGGCACTAAAAAAGTTACAGGTTTCAATCCCTAATAGGGATTATGAGTAATTGAAATGCCCACAAATAATTGGCTCATCATACTTAACCATTGTTTCAATCCCTAATAGGGATTATGAGTAATTGAAATTACTAGAAAATTTCAAAAGAAGAACTTTCAAAAGTTTCAATCCCTAATAGGGATTATGAGTAATTGAAATCCCGGACGTCTGAAAGCCTCGTCTTATTTGGTTTTCAAGGTTCTGTTGCGCGGACTTAGAAATAATAACATGAGGAATTGTAATTTGGCTAGATGCAAATCGCTGAAAACTAGTCCAGGTAAGGTGCGCGGATGGCTTAGAAATTTTATTCCCCTCAAATTCTTGTATAGACGGCAATTCAGCCATTTTTATAGTTACCCTTTAACTAACACCTACCCATCCGCGCACTTGGTACAGAAACTAGTCGGATTGTAAAGCTGATCACTATCAATATTTTGCACTTTGCCAAGAGAAATTTATACTATCGAGATCATACTCAATTAGTTCAGATAGCTAAGAATGCGATGCCTACGGTGGTAAACTAAGCACTTCCGATTCCCCCCAAGCGTCGGATGTTATTTGATAGAGTCTTCAAAGTCTGTCATAGCACAAGCAAACTCCCTAAAAGCAGTTTTAATCAGAACCTCTTTCGTTCCCCTTTCAAGTCGAGAATTGCGTATGAGATCTGCTAATTCTATAAACAGCATAGAAAACATAAAGCGATCTTGGCGGTCAACTTGTTTCAAGCAAGACAATATAAACTCATAAAGCTCTGTTTTTCTTGGTTTGGTTTGTTCTTCCCATATTTGTAGTCCAAGCCTGAAGGTTCTCAAGCGGATTTCATTAGTGTTGAAAGACGCGTCTTTGTAGCGAACTGATACGCGTTGAGGTATTTCCATAAGTTTTCACATGAAAATTCAATGTAAAGTAATTATTCAGATTTTTTTTGGCTCATCCGGGAAAATGGATAAATTAGAGCTTGTTACTCTGAGCTAATTACGAATTACTCAGCGCTTTTACTAGAATTTGATTTTGCTCCTCAGTCCCAATAGTGATGCGTAATTTATCATCCAGTCCTGGCTGCTTGAAGTAGCGGATTAAAATTCTCTGTTCTTTCAGCTTTTGATAGAGATATTCTGCATTATCTTGCGGAGGTTGTACCAGTAAGAAGTTAGTTTGAGAATCCCAAACACGGAAACCTAATTGTTTCAAGTTTGTTGTTAGTTTAATCCGCGATGCTTTAATCTTTGCTATACAAGCATTTTTATAAGCTTGATCGGTGATGGCAGCTGTCCCAACTGCACAAGCGATCGCATCAATGTTATAACTATCTTTCACTTTAAACAATCCATGCAACAACTTGGGATTAGCCACTCCAAATCCCAGTCGTAATCCTGCCAATGAGTACCCTTTAGAAAGTGTCCGAATCACGATCACATTCTCGTATTCTTTAACCAAAGCCAATGCATTATCTTCAGCAAAATCAATATATGCTTCGTCAATCACTAAAACCCCAGATAACTGGCTAGCTAATTTCCGTAAGTCTTCTATTGGTACTGTGTGTGCTGAAGGGCTATTAGGCGATGCAATAAATGTTACAGACCCATCAGCGGCAACCAACTCTTCCAGAGGTAAACTGTAATCCTCGTTGTAAGAAACCTCAGTAATATCCGCATCCTGTATTTGGACTAACGTACGATATAGTACGTACGTTGGCATTGGATAGACTACCCTTCGCCCAGGTTCTACACAGGCTCGAATCACCACGCTCAATAATTCGTCGCTGCCATTTCCGACGATAATCCAATCACTAGGAACTCCTAAAACTTGACTCACGGCTTGACGGAACTCCCCGCCAAACGGTTCTGGATATCGTCGCAACCACTCCCCATCAATATTTTGCAGTACGGCTAGTGCCGCAGGGGAAGGAGGATAGGGGTTTTCATTGCTGTTGAGTTTGATGAACTGTGTGCCGCGCTGGGGTTGCTCACCGGGAACATAGCTAGCCATTGCGTCAACGTTAGAGCGGAAATAGTTGGTCATGGGGCATGGAAAAGATAGACTTTTATTTGGCGTTGCGATCGCTTGCAGTGGGCGGTTATGTGACGTATCTTACGCAAATTCAACCTACAATTTCTGACAATATCGTTTTTTGTCGTTTATATCCAAAAATAGGGTTTTATCGATTTCTCTCCCTTTGATGAGCGTAAAATCACGCAGAAGATAGAGGTATTGGGCGACTTTTTTTTATTATCTTCGATTAATAATTATGAAGAAAGATTAACTAAAGGAGCTGACTATTACTACTCAATTATCAAAGGATGTCGTCATCCAGAATTGGCCAGACGATTCAAGGGTTACTCTTGCATTGATACGTGCTTCGGAAATTGCTGATTATTGTGCAGCTAATGCTAACGCCATAGATTACAATGGTGCTTTTCCTAAACGTGAATTTGAACTGATTGCTGAAGCCGGGTTATTGACTGCACCGTTGCACCGCGAGTTAGGCGGGTGGGGTGCAGGAATTGATGCCAAGGTGACTCATGAAACGTTGATGCTGCTGAAGCAGATGGGGCGTGGTAATCTAGCGGTTGGTCGAATTTACGAAGGGCATATCAATGCTCTGCAACTAATTCAGACCTTTGGCACCAGAGAACAAATCGCAGACCATACCCATGATACCCGCGATCGCCACAAAATCTTTGGAGTTTGGAATGCTGAAGCGTCTGATGGTGTCAAGATTTTCCCCCTTGAAAACGGACGATATCGACTAGAAGGCTCTAAAACCTTTTGTTCCGGGGCTGGCTATGTTGAGCGTCCCTTTGTGAATGGAGCGCTACCTGATGGTAGTTGGCAAATGTGCATTGTGCCGATGGATGAAGTGAAAACAGTTAGTGATCCCACTTGGTGGGAACCTTCTGGAATGCGAGCAACTGCTAGCTACAAAGTAGATTTTAGCAATGTTGAGTTAGAGCAGAGTGCATTAATTGGTAAGCCAGGCGACTACTATAGACAACCGTGGTTATCCGCTGGAGTAATTCGGTTTGCTGCGGTGCAACTAGGTGGGGCGGAAGCACTGTTTGACCTTACTCGTGAGTATCTCCAGAAGTTGGAATATACAAATGACCCATACCAAAAAGAACGGCTGGGTAGAATGGCGATCGCTATTGAAAGTGGTAATCTCTGGCTGCGGGGAGCTGCGAATGTGGTAGCTGCGTATGCGCCTGTGTTTGGTGGTAATCCCACAATACCAAACCCCCAAGCTAACCAACTTGTCGCTTATACAAACATGGTGCGGACAGCTATTGAACAAATCTGCATTGACGTCATGCAGTTGTGCGAACGTTCTGTTGGAACTCGCGGGTTGTTACCACCAAATCCAATGGAACGGATTATTCGCGATTTAACCCTTTACTTGCGTCAACCTGCTTTTGATGCAGCATTAGCAAATGTTGGAGAGTACGTCTTAGGGCAAAGTAATCCTGCTTACATGCTTTGGAATGATGAATAAACAGGTTACTACTGCATCACCGTTAAACAATCCTAGCGTTTTGCCCTGGTATTCAATCAAGGATATCGCCTGTAGTCCGGTGTTAGTCGTTGCACCTCATCCAGATGATGAGACGTTGGGTTGTGGTGGTGCGATCGCTTTACTGCGTTCTTTAAATTGTGATGTCCGAGTTTTGGTCATCAGTGACGGTACGCTTTCACACCCTCGCTCACTGAAATATCCCGCGCCTGCACTTAGGACATTACGTGAAAGTGAAACACTCTCGGCACTTTCAGTTCTAGGAGTAGAGGCTAATGCTGTCACCTTTTACAGAATGCAAGACGGGTCTATTTCAGCACAGTATAAAAGTGCAGTGGATAATTGTCGTATTTATTTAACAGAAATAGCCCCACAGATTATCTTTTTACCGTGGCGATCCGACCCTCACCCAGACCACCGAGCCACCTGGAAGCTAATTGACACCGCACTAGTTGGATTGCACCTATGGCCTCGATTGATTGAGTATCCGATTTGGGATTGGGATCAAAAGCAACGGCAAAACCTACCAGAAACTCTGAAAGTGGCAGCCTGGCGGTTACATACTGGGACAGTGGTGGAGTTGAAACAGCAGGCGATCGCTGCCTATCGCTCCCAAATTACAGACTTAATTGATGATGATCCAGAAGGCTTTCGTCTAACTCCTGAAATGTTAGCGAATTTCACTCGTCCTTGGGAAGTTTATTTAGAGGAAACCCGATGAACCCGTTACAATCTGACTCTTTACCACCTAGTTATTTCGATAAACTTTACAGCGAAGACCCTGATCCGTGGAAGTTTGAAACAAGCGAATATGAAGCTAACAAATATGCCGCTACAATCGCATCTTTGCCCAAAGAACGCTATCGGTCTGCTTTTGAAATTGGTGGTTCCATTGGTGTTTTAACTGAGAAGTTGCAAAAGCGTTGTGATTCGCTGCTATCAGTTGACGTGTCAAAATTAGCGCAAGATAAAGCAATTGAGCGCTGCAAAGGCATAGAGCAAGTCCGCTTTGAGATTATGCGTGTACCAGAGCAATATCCTGATGAAATGTTTGATTTGACCCTAGTTTCAGAAGTTGGTTACTACTGGGGATTAGAAGACATGAAAAAAGCAAAGCAGTGCATTCTGGAACACCTGGAACCTGGAGGACATTTACTATTAGTTCATTGGACACTTTATGCCCGCGATTATCCTTTAAGTGGAGATGAAGTTCACGAAGCGTTTTTTGAGTTGACTCCAAACAAACTGCGACATTTAAAAGGTCAACGGGAGGAACAATATCGACTTGACCTATTCGAGCGAGTCTAAAATATTAACTAGTAATGCGTCAAGTTTAAATTGATGGATAAGCAAGGTAGTAGTAAAGACTTTAGTCCTGATTGTTCTAAGCACTAAAGTGCTTACTACAAACTCTCAAAACTAACTTGGTTCGGAATTTTTGTATACATCCAGAGATCTGCTGTTCATGAGAAGACCCCAAACGCAAAGGTTCAAGGCGCGATCGCAAATCCTGAATTGCTTGCTCAATCTTCACACTTTTCCAGCGAGAAGACCAAATTTCCTCTTCCTTTTGACGTTGCTCAACTTGTTCTAACAACTCACCAAATGTATAAGGTTGCCTGATTTTTTGGACGAGCCATTGAGATGAAACGCCCAGCATATCTGCCAAGGATACTACACTCCTGTGAGTTGGCTGATAGCCATTGAGAACACACCACCACATCACTCGTAATTGACGACGCGCCATAAAACGAGTTTCAATAGCCGCTGCTGGCTCTACTAAAAATGATTGCTGTTGTTGTCCCATTTGCGCCCATTTACTCAATTGGTTTGCCAAACCAATATCTGTACGTCCGGTTTGTCTTGCCGAAGTTACTACACGTACTAGCGGACTGTGGCGAAAACGAGCATTTACCCGCACTAAAGCCCGGTAAAATGCTACATCTTCGGGAGTTCGCACAGGTGGTAAGCCGCCTGCTAGTGCATACATCTGGGCTGTTACTGCCAAACTTGCCCCATAGTGTTGATAGTGACGGGGAAAGCTGTCATAGGGGTTGGGATCGAGGTAAGTTTCTAATTCGGCAATTAAGTAACGGTAGCCGACTTCACGCAGATAGCAAGCTCTGGCGTAGGGGTCTAAAATCGCACGACTGCTGTGATCAGTGATAATTCGTCCCCCTACAGCATCAGCACCGCAGGCGATTTCGTATAGGGTAGCAGCTATCCAAGTTGGGCTAACCTGTGAGTCGCCATCGGTTGAAGCAATTATTCCCCGTTTGCGCCCTAAACTGCACAAGCGGCGGTATGCTTCATCCATCAAAATCTGGCGCACTCGACCAATGTAAGCTTCCTCTGTAGGTAGAGTTTTTTCAACTATGTGCAACGCTAAGTCTGGATGTTGTTGAGCGAAATTTCGAGCGATCGCAGCGGAATTATCACTACAATTATTTGCCAATAAAATTACTTCGTAGCGTCTAAGATCTAAACGTTGTCCTTCTAGATCAACTTGATGTAGCAAGGCCGTAAGGGTTGCTGTCAATGTCTGCGCTTCATTACAAACTGGAACAATCACGCAGACTTCACAATACTGTGATGGCGGTGTTTGAACTAAATGGGAAAAGTCCTTTTGGAGTTGTGCAGCCGGAAAGTCAGCAACAAAAGTCAAGCGCTTACTCTCCATAAAAACCATTTTTCCAACTCCAGGAAATCAGACACATATTCATTTAATACTCAAGAATTATTAAGATTTATAAACTTATTGTGTATATTTTATCCTTTAGTTTCAATCTATCTACGGCATGAGTCAGTACTGATTCAAACTATGTCAACAGATACAATCGAAAATTATTATTAACTTGTACCGAGTGCATGAGGATTAGCAACAAGATTCCCGACTTTTCTAAAAAGTCGAGAATCTGAGTCTTGCAAACTTGATATCCTTATACCAGAAGGTCAAACAAGCATTTAACCTCAATGCTAGTCCTGAAACTATGAGCGCTAACAAAATATCTCTTCGACCTGCTGAAGAAACAGATGCGTGGCTAATGAGTGCAATTCATATTGCTGCCATCAAAGCCCTACCTCCAACTTTATACACCGAGAAAGAACTGTTAGCCTGGCGTAATTACCGTGACCAGCCTGATGGTTCAAATATTTTGAGAAGTATGAAAATCGAAACTTTCTGGGTTGCTGTCGAGCGTGATGTAGTCACAGGATTTGCTAGTTACATTGTTGATGAACTTATCGGACTATATGTTAATCCTAAATATCAAGGTCAAGGAATAGGACGCGCTCTAGTTGAGCATTTTTGCAACGAAGCAGCTAATCGCGGTATTGATAAAGTGATTACAACTGCTAGCCTTTATGCTGAAGGATTTTATTTGCGACTGGGATTTATTGCTATCCAAAGAGTACCTCATCAATTAAGAAGTTGCATAATTGTTCCAGTTACTAAAATGAGTAAGACATTATCTGATAGTACAGATGATGATAATTTTACATCCAGATGAAATCATCATTTGAGCTTAAACGCAAATCCAAACAACTGCTCGAAATTGCTAAAATAGGATGTAGAACAAGCCATTGAAACCGATGAAGCCTAGCAAAGACTTGGATGAACCAGCAACTTAAAGCTTTAGGCATTAACCTAGCCACTACCGAATAAAGATTTGGAGCAATAATGAAAGCAATTAAAGTTATGGCAACTATTGATGAGCATGGGCAACTTACTTTAGATCACCCCTTAATCACAAATAAAAATAGTCGTGTTGAAGTGATTGTCCTCATCCCAGAAGAAGCAGGAATCGATGAAAATGATAAATCTAAAAAAGAGATTATAGAAGATTTTCGTCAAGCTTGGCATGAGGCGATGACTGGACAAACGATTCCTGTTTCTCAAATTTGGGAAGGATTGGAGGATGTCTGAGCAAGCGTTCATTCAAGTTGAAGCCGCGCCAACGTTCAACCGAAATCTACGCATCCTCGCTAAAAAATATCGAAGTACTCGTAATGATATACAACCTATAATCACACAACTTGAACGGGGTGAGTTACCTGGAGATCAGATATCTAGTATCGGTTATACAGTTTTTAAATTGCGAGTCCGAAATAGCGACATTCAAAAAGGTAAAAGTGGTGGCTACCGTCTCATTTATTACGTTAAAACGGCAACTGGTATCATTCTTCTAACTATTTACACTAAATCTAAACAAGCTGATATCGCAGCAGATGACATCAGGAACATCATTGCTGAGTATGAACAAAATGCAGTTGAAGATGAAGAAAATCCATAGAACAATACAGTCATAACGTTAAGTAAGTAATTGCCAGAATTCGGTAAATGCTCTTTAACCAAACCACCGCAATCCCTTATCCTGTAAAATCTTCTCGATGTGCTGCATTTCTTTGAGCGTCTCTCCAGCAACAATGCCGTAAATATCGGTGTAGATTTTTCCGTATTTGACTGACTCTTGAGCTGACAGAATGATAAAATCCTTGCGATCCAGTTCCGATTTTAAGGTTCCTAGAATTGAATCCAAGGCTCCAGCCATGCGATAACTACTCGAATATTTAGCAACTTCCTTTCCTAGTCCTAGTAAGGTATGGCGTTGCAAGCAGAGTGGAGTTGAGCCATTGACTCGAAAATTGGCATCGATCGCATAAAGCTGTCCGTCTTCATCTTCTAGGACATCGAAGCCAATAATACCAAAATAACCCTGCTGGTGAGCATACTGACCAATAGCAGCAATCATCTCAAAGAACCTGCTCATGTCGAATTGGCGGTAGTCAATCAGTCCTCCTAAATAGTTGCCCTCTGGAGTGACGAGTTGGCTGGTAGTGCCGATGAGCGTTATGTCTCCCGCCTTGCTAACATAAAACTGTACGCAGTAGTTTTGTACAGTATTTTTAATAAACTCCGAGACAATAATTGTATTCAACAACTTAATATCAAGGTATTTCCTGACTTCTTCAAAGCAGTAGTTCAAATCACTAACGCTTTTAATAATATAAGTGCCTTCTCCTGAGAGTCCGTGAGATGTTTTGATTAAGTATGGAAATTTTGGTAACTGAATATCTTCGAGACTGACTTGATGAAGATTGTAGCTCTCGTATTTCGGACATTGGACTCCCAACTCCACTAGCGTCGCTTTGTCTAGCAAATGGTAGTGGGTGTCTGGATTAACAGCGTGTTTTTCTGTTTGCAGACTATCAAAAGGAAATAGAGTCAGGAGTTTATCAAAACGTTCGCTTTGGTTGAGAGAATCCAGATAAAGCGATCGCTGCATCACCTCCATGTTGCTATAGTTGAAACCAAAATGCTCTCGCCAGTAGTCAACCAGCAATTTTCGCGGTGGACTAATAACAATTCCTGGAACAGCATCGCCTAGCACAGCTAGATTTTTCCAAGGTTCCTTCTGGCAAATCTTATCGTAGGATGTTTTAGTGGCTTCATCACTGCCATCTTGAATAAAATATTTTTTTGTGTTGGGATAAGCAGCCCAACTGGCAGTTGCAGGGTAATTTAAGATGAACGCATAACGTGCATCTGTAATGTCTTGAGCAAAAAGATCATAAAGAGAACTTCCTTGAAAGTAAGGAAAGTCAGATTTTAAGTTCATAGCCAATTAGTCTTGCTTCCTGTGGGAATTTGTGAATTACTAACAGTTTTGTCCCACTACGCAAGTCCAACCAACTTTTCGCTCAGATCCCACATGCGCTTGGCTTTGTCATCATCGCTTGCTTCCTTGGAAACATCTTGAACAAACGACTTACCATTTTTTTTCTGCCGATTCCCCCAGCTCCAATAAGTGCCAGATTGGCTATATTCTGGATCAGCAACTACCGCCGCGACTCTCTCCCCAGCCAACTCTTCAGACACGAAGCCCCCAGTAATGTACTTCTGGAAAACTGGGAATATTTTCTGAAACAGGGGATAGTGATTTCGGAATAGAGCCGTTGTTGCAACACATCCTGGATAGAGAGAACTAAAAGTAATCCCGGTGGATTCGTGATAGCGTCGATGCAATTCACGCATAGTCAGCACATTACAAACTTTGCTGTCCTTATAAGCTTTGACAGGCTCAAATTTCTTCCCATCAATCATTGATATCGGCTGCTTAAATCCCGCTTCAAAGCCTTTGAGATCTCCTAAGTCTGGACGTGGCGGAATTTTCCCACCAAGTTCTTTAGGATTGTGTGTAACAGTTCCCAAAATTATCAATCTCGGTTTTGAAACTGATGCTTTCTTCAGATCCTCAAGCATGAGGTTACACAGCAGAAAATGACCAAGATGATTTGTCGCAACGCTCAACTCAAATCCCTCTGGGCTTCGCAATGGCTCCTTTAACAAAGGCATATAAATCGCAGCATTGCATACCAAAGCGTCTAGAGGTCTGCCAATTTCTCTGAAGTTTTTTACAAACTGTCGCACACTCTCTAAACTGCCCACGTCCAGAAGCATTACTGTATAGCTGTCCTTCGGCATTCCTACAGATTGAGCAACTTTTTCCGCTTTTGCCAGATCCCGACAGGCCATTACTACATGCCATTGCTCAGTTTGGGCAAGAGCTCTCGCCGCCTGCAAACCTACTCCCGATGATGCGCCCGTAATTACGACCGTTGACTTCTGATGTTGGTTCATTTCAGATTGAGATACATCGCCAAGTCATTATTGTAAGGCCATAAGGATGCGTTGAGGGAGTAGAGGGCAAGAGGGGCAGAGGAGAAACTTGTTACTCAGTACGGGCTAAACGCCCCGCTACCGCTAACAACACTCAGGACTCAGGAGTCAGGACTCAGCACTGAAATTATGCAGTTTGTGGATTAAGAAAACGATTGGCAAATTTTAGAACATCACCCATGTCTGTATTGCCATCGCGATCGCTATCCAAAAAACTATTCAACAGTGGATTTGAACCAAGAGTACCAGGTTTCGTAGAACCCATATTCAGCAGGCCTAAAACTCCTGAAGTTAGTGTTGGCAAAGCGGTTTGAATCACATTCGGACTTAGCCCAGTTCTTTGAGAAACAGTTTGCACAATTTGCTGCTGTAACTGAGGTGTCAGCAGAGATTGCAATCCAGATGCGCCCATGCCACTACCCGCAACTTGACCAATGAGATTCTGGAACTGATTGCTACCAAGGGCTGATTGCTGTTGCTTGAGTGCGGGACGAAGCACATTACCCAAAACTGACATGACATTTTGTACTTGAGATGGTTGAATTCCTCGACTAACTATTACTTGCTGAATTGAATTTGTGATTGACTCTAACTGAGCAATATTTCCCTGTTGATTGGGATTGTTAATTGCACTCAAAACATCAAAGAAAAGTCCCATGATTAATGTCCTCAATCAAAATTGATAAACGGTGTTATGGAATAATTTGTAATTACGAATTGGATAGATTGTCATTCCGCTCAAACACAGTTCCCGTATTAGATGAATGTCTGGCTGCATTGTCCACCGAGAAAGTAGATGGAACTTTTACAACCTTTGAACGAGTAAGTTCTAGCCAACGACCATCGTCAGTGACATAGCCTAATTCTGCGACATAATCGCGATCGCTTTGAGCAATGGGAATATGTAAATCAGGTGTTAATTCATCACAGTCAAACTGGCGAAAATTGCGAGCAGGTAGCCGTTGCTGATCAATACCTGTAGTGTCATAAACACGAAGCGCCAGCTTGCGTCCACCCTGCTGTTGCAGTTCTGCCTTTCGTGCTTCTGGAACTTCCCAGTAAGCATAAACATCTCTAGAGTCGCGGGGTACTAGTATTAAACGACTTTCATCTTTTGTGATTCTAGGGCGAGCGCCGAAGGCGGGCACTCCCGTGCCATCGCTCACTAAAGAATTAGCAGCAACACCTGTGGTTACTCCAGCAGTTGCCAAAGGTATGGCACCAACAGGTTCGCAGGCGGGAATACGCACATGAGACGAACGAGCAATTTCTACCCAGCGATCGCTATTGGTTGTGTAACCAAGCTCAGCAATATAATCACGATTGTCTACTGCGATGGGAATGTGGATATCTTGCGCCTGTTGATCACAATCAAACTCCTTCATGCTGTGCGGTGTTTGACGATCCATATCAATATCGGTGACATCGTAAAGACGTACTTTCAAATTACGTCCACCTAGCCGTTGTAAGTCTTGTCTGACTTCATCTGGAACTTCCCAATAAGCATAAGCATCTCGGCAATTTCTGGGTGTGAGGATGATCCGACTCTCTGGAGTTCGTCGGACAGGAAGAGGTACGGGTGCTGCAACGGGAGCAGGGGCGGAAGTAGTGGTAAGCGTGCGCCGACTCAACAACCACCACAATAATCCACCTAGTAACGGAAATAATAATAATATCCACCAGGGGAATTCATCCCTAGATCTAGTTGCTGTTGTTGTGGTAGGAATAGATACAGCCGCAGGAGTAGTGATAGCATTTGCAACCCTAGCTTCTTCTATGATTTGCTGATTCTCAAGAGCAGTTGCGTAGCCTAAAAATGCTTGTGCTGCTGGGTTTGTAATAGGTCTTTGGTGAGCATATCCCAAAGGCTGGGAGAATGGATAACGAGGATCTGTTGGAGGAACATTGTGTAGCGGGACAATTTGCACATTAGGATTGTTGATAACCTGATCTGCGATCGCATATCCAATGCCATCCGTTCCGAGTTTATTAATAACTGCTTCAGTGTTATCTTCTGATTTAACGGCATTTGCACCCGTTTTAAATGCAGCCGTCTTAAAAACTGGATAATTCTGAAATGATTGCCGCAAATCACTATTTTCTGGGCGATCAATCAAACGAATTGTTTGGGGAGAACCGCCAACTTGTGACCAGTTGGTAATTTCCCCCCGAAAGATTCTAGCGAACTGTTCAGAAGTCAAGCTATTCTTATACGGATTGTCCTTTCCAAGAATTACAGCAATCTTATTACGAGTTACAGGAGTGCTTACAAGCCCTCGCGCTTTCTCTTCTTGCGTTAGCGATCGCCCAATTGCAGCCAAATCAATCTTTCCATTCGGCAATGCTTTTAAAGATGCATCTGTGCCATCGTATGCTATGTTAACGTTTGTACCAGGAAACTTCGCTTTAAATCGCTCCGCTAGTGCTTGATTAATCTTTTCCATGCTAGTTGTGCCATTTATCTGCACTTTTGTACCACTAGGAACAGATTGCGGAACTGGAAAAGAAGTACTAACACCTGATGATTGAGCAAATGCAGGAAGAATAATCAAACAAACTGTTGAGATAGAAGTAGCAGTAAAGGCAAATAAAATTGCTACTGATGGTAGTGATTTTTGTTGATGAAACATCTTACTAACACATTTTCTCATAGTAAAAGACCCCCGGATACAAAAGACGGAGGCAGATTAAGTAGCAGTAGTAACAGAATAATTAACTTACAAGCCTATATAAGGCTGTGGTAAAACCACCTTCATTCTCGCTATTCAGATGCCGATTAATTCCTTCTTTAGATAGAAATTATTGATAATCCAATCTCTCATAAAATACCTCCTTTGAGGTGAGGTAATAGGTTTGATTATATGAGACTTAGTTTGAGAACTAGCTTAACTTACCCTTATTTCTAACTACCTTGTTTAAAAACTATTTCTGATGATAGTTGAAAATATTATGGCAATTCTCACTTGGGTGAAGTACAAAAATTTCAGTACAAGGTCTAACAGACAAGTATTTATCCCTTACCCTTTAACCGATAAGTATTGGCCCACAAATATAATTAGCTTGTTTGCGATAGGGTTTAAATCTTCCGAATTTCTTGGCTTTAATTACCACGCGAAATTTGACACAGTTAGGACTTACGCACTGAAGCCTGAAATCCTGATCCCCCCTAACCCACGCCAGTCGCTCCACTTGGGGAGACCCCATCGCATGATTGCGTCTCCCCAACTCTTGGAGACGCTACGCGAAGGGAGAAGACCGCGTTGGCTCCCCTTAAAAAGGGGGGAACGTCTAAAGCCCACTTTCTAAGAGGGTTGGGGGATCTGAGTGCGTAAGTTCTGACAGTGATACTAAGGTACATTCCCAAACTAGTCGTGGCTGGGCGTAAAAAAGTAGATATTTACGAGCTTGTTCTAATTGATTGATCATGTTGGGCTGATGCCATTGTTGCCAGTAATACTGTTGGAGATAATCGACCAACCACAGTTGTGCCTCTGTATCTAAATCCTGATCAATTTTCTTAGCTAACTCCAAGGCATTGCGGTAGGATGAAGGCGCTTTTGTGAGGTTTTGAAGTAACTCCGGGGAAATGGCTTGTAATTGCTCGTAAGATGCGATCGCACTTCCAGGACTGCCAGATGCTAAACTCAAAACTGTCTGATGCTGCAAAAGTTCCTGATGACCCGTTTGAGTGAGTACCTGAGTTAAAGACTGTGTATCTAAGCTATAAAAAGGGATGCGTTGACAACGTGACACCAAAGTTGGTAACACAGACTCAGGCGTAGGTGCAATCAAAATCAACGTTGCTTGCCCTGGTTCTTCTAAAGTCTTCAGCAAGGCATTTGCTGCTGCTTCCGCCATTGTTTGGGCTTCCTCCAGCACTACCACATTTGTCGGTGCTTCCAACGGCGGACGACTCAAAAATTGAGTAATTTCACGAATTTGCTCTAGTCTAATTACAGGCGGTGCTTTGCGCTTAAGCCCTTTTTCTGCGGCTTCGGCCGCTGTCAGTCTTTGCCCTTGGTATTGGTACGTTGGTTGCACCCATAACAAAGCTGGGTGATTGCCTTGACGTAAACGGTTTTGTAAAGACGTAATTACTTGCGTCTTTACAAAACCAGAAAATAGCAACTCGATAAAACATCGTGCCGCTAAACTCCGTCCTACACCATCTGGCCCCACAAATAGGTAAGCTGGGGCAACCCGGTTCTGTCTAACAGCCTGAGTGAGTAATTCTACAGCTTGCCGTTGCCCTACAAGTTGTGCAAATGGGTCATTAGTCATTAATTAATTGTGACCGAACAATTCGCAATTCGCAGTGACGGCTCGTTCCTCTCTACGAGACGCTGCGCTATCGGTACGCTTAGAGCGACGTAGGAGCGATTAATTCTTACATTAAGGTATGGGAAGCGATCGCAATAATCGCTCAACAACAGTTCTCGAACTGCGTCCCCCTCTAGGGATAATTCGATGGCAAAGAACGTGAGGAGCAAGAAATTTTACATCATCGGGAATGGCGTAATCACGTCCTAGCAAAAAAGCCAGCGCTTGGGTAGCCCGTTGCAATCCTACTGTGCCGCGTGGACTGACGCCAAGAGCAATTTCTTCATCTTGCCGTGTTGCCCTCACCAATTCGAGAATGTATTGTTGCAGGGAGGCTGCGACTCTTACCTGAGAACAGATGTCACGTAATTCTTGTACTTCTGCCAAAGTAATACAAGGCTGCAAATCAGCAACCTTAACACCCTTTTGAAGGCTTTGCAGCATTTGGAGTTCTTCTGCTTCGGAAGGATAGCCCAAACTTAACGACAACATGAATCGATCCATTTGCGCTTCTGGCAGAGGAAAAGTACCTTGATATTCAATGGGATTTTGGGTGGCAATAACAAAGAATGGCTGAGGAACTGCACGAGAAACACCATCAACCGTTACCTGATACTCTTCCATTACTTCCAGCAAAGCTGATTGAGTGCGGGGTGTAGCACGATTGATTTCGTCAGCTAGCAACACATTGGCAAATATTGGCCCAGGAAGAAAAGTAAATTCGCCGCTTTTTGGGTTCCAAATGTTAGTACCAGTGATGTCAGTTGGCAGCAAATCGGGGGTGCATTGTAGCCGTTGAAATTTGCCATCCACAGAGCGAGCAAGGGATTTGGCGAGCAGGGTTTTGCCAACGCCAGGAACATCTTCTAGTAGGGCATGACCACCGCCTAATATAGCGACTAGCACTAAGCGTATGGCCTCGGTTTTGCCAACGATAGTACGAGCCAGATTTTGTGTTAAAGCGTCAATTTTTTCTCTCATGCACTGTGGGGAATGGGGAATTGGGCATTGGGCATTGGGGATTGTCAGTAATTTTTGACTATGCCCTATGCTCCATGCCCCATGACCAATTTATTGTTCCCACTCAGCACTCAGAACTAAAAATTTAGCACTGGGCATTCAAAACTTCTCTAGCAGCAATGCAATCGAGTTGAATTTGTGTTTTCAGGGCTTCTAGAGAAGGAAATTTTTGCTCAGGTCGTAAAAATTTTGCTAGTTGCACAACCAGCTTTTTGCCATATAAGTCACCAGACCACTCAAACAAATGTACTTCCGCAGATGAATAAGTACCATTCACAGTTGGGCGGTTGCCGATATTCATTACCCCCAAGATCTCAGCAGGACTTGCATTTGGTGGGTCACCGAGATTGGAGACGCGAACAGCATAAACTCCTTGGCGAGGCAAAAACTTTTCTTTTGGGAGTTGGAGGTTGGCGGTGGGAAAGCCGATAGTTCTGCCCAGTTGTTGACCTTGAACAACAACACCGATTAGGGTGTAAGGGCGTCCTAGTAATAGATTTGCGTTTTCAATGTCGCCGCGCTCAAGTGTTTGGCGGATTAGTGAAGTGCTAATACGCGCTTGCTGTGTTTGAGCAATGTTAACATCACTGCTTTGTGGGGATACGCCTGTATAATTTTGCAAGGGAACGATAGTAACTGGAATACCGTACTTAGCGGCGAGTAATTGCAAATCTTTAGCTGTACCACTGCGTTTTTCACCAAAACAAAAATCTTCACCGATACTAATTTGCTGACATCGCAGTTGTTGCACGAGAATTTTTTCTACGAACTCTTCGGGGGTTAAAGCAGATAATTCTTTATCAAAAGGCAGCAGTACCAGTTGTTCTACCCCAAGCGATCGCAATTGTTCGACTTTTTCATCCAGTGGCGTTAATAAAGTCCGGGGTTGTCCCGTAAAAAACTCCTGTGGATGAGGATGAAAGGTGACAACTGTCGAGTATACACGTTCGTTTGGTGATGCTAGGGGTGCAGAAGAGGAGGAAATGGGAGGATAAGATGATGGCGGAAATGAAGAATTCCTTTCTCTTTCAATTTCCCCTGCTCCCCCTCTTCCCTTCTCCTCCTCTCCCTCTTGTCTCCTTGCTTGCTGCAAAACTGGTTGAATTACTCTTTGATGACCAAGATGGACACCGTCAAACTTGCCAAGAGCAACAGCGGTTGGTGTTAGAGCCAGTTCGGTCGAAGAAGCAACCCACACAGAACACCCATTTTGAGACAGATTTAGCACGTGGATTCTGGATTTTAGGTTTATTTTAGCTATCAGCAGGAAGCTACTCTATGGTAAACCGCCTTGAGGAGGACAGCTCTCGTGCTGAAAGCTCTTGATCACCAATCTAATCTAAAATCTACAATTGCTTCGACTGCAACCTTTAGGCGGAAAACTTGCTGACAGGAAAAGATTCTGATAAGGGAGCTGAGACAGGAACCTGGAGTACCATTCCTTCGCGTGCCATAATTGCACCAGAAAATTTCGCTGCTGCTTGTTCTCCTACACAATCTAAAAAATCGTCATTGTGTGCGGGGTCGTGATGATAAATCACTAAAGTTTTAACGTTAGCAGCTTCGGCTACTTTTACAGCTTCTTGCCAAGTAGAATGTCCCCAGCCAATTTTTGGAGATTTTGGACAATGGTATTCGTCATCAGTATAGGTGGAATCGTAGATCAAAATGTCGGCATTACGAGATAACCACAGCACATTTTCATCCAATCGGTCAGGATAATGTTCAGTATCGGTAATGTAAACAGCAGCACCACCAAGCCAGTTGACTCGGTATCCGACAGCTTCACCCGGATGGTTTAAAGGTGATGTTTCTACAGTAATGTCATCAATGTATATAGGTTGCCCTGATTGAATGTCGTGGAAATTTAAATTGGCTTGCATAATCTGCAAGGGTACAGGAAAATTCGGGTGGAGCATTTGGTCATTCAACCGCTGTTCTATGGTGGAACCATCGGGAGCGATCGCGCCATAGATATGAAAGTTGTTCCCTTTGACAAATCCTGGACTAAAAAAGGGAAAACCCTGCATGTGATCCCAATGCGAGTGGGTGAAAAATATATGAGCTTCTGTAGGCATTTGGCGCAACAAAGATTGCCCCAAAACATGCAGTCCTGTACCACCATCGAAGATTAAGCGTTTACCGCCCACTTGCATCTCAACGCAAGGGGTATTACCGCCGTAACGGACGGTGTGTGGCCCTGGACTGGGGATGCTGCCGCGAACGCCCCAAAATTGCACAGTAAATTTGTTCTCTATCCTAGACATGGGTGTTGGCTTGCTGGACTGAGCGGGCGATAAATCAAAAAAATTGTCACTTGTTTTGTCTAAGTTTATGCTGTCTCACTGCTAAAAGCAGAGGATGATTTATTGGTAAAACAGCATACTCTGTTTCCGGCTGGTTTTGTGACGTGATTAAGGTAAAACAAAGCACAAGTTTCAAGTTGTTACTGCGTATTTACATCGGTTATCTCAAGACTGCCCCTACTTTATAGCCTACATTTTCCTGTGATGCATTTGACTAACCTCAAATCGTTGTCTATAGATAAAATGATTCAGGTAAACTTAAATTCCCACTGAGATAATTTATCTAGTCCGGTTGCGTAAGTAAGATTGTATTGTAATGGTGTTATACTGATGTGGTTTTTACGGATAACGTGTACATCTAGGGGGATGTTTTGAGGCAAGTTTAACCCTGATGGGGGTTCCACATCTTCGATTACTTCTCCGGTTAACCAGTAGTACGTTTTTCCACGGGGATCGACTCGCTTATCAAATACATCAATGTAGCGCCGCACTCCCTGACGAGTAAGAGTGACTCCGGCAATTTCTTCCCACTTAACAGCAGGAATATTAACGTTGAGCAACATCAAATCTGGTAAAGGCTTTTGTGCTAATTGCTGCACTAAAATTTTGGCAAAATTAGCAGCGGGTTGAAAGTCCTTAGAAGTGTGACTGGTAAGACTCAGCGCCACACTGGGAATGCCTTCAATTAAACCTTCCATTGCCGCGGAAACTGTACCGGAATAAAGAATTTCCGTTCCCAAATTCGCACCTTGATTAATGCCAGAAAGAACCAAGTCGGGCGGAGATTCTAGCAAAGCCCACAGGGCCAATTTCACACAATCTGAAGGAGTGCCATCACAAGCCCAGGCATTGACCGCAGGATGAAAAAGTGCATCAACAATTTCGGCGCGAATGGGTTGGTGCATGGTTAGTCCATGTCCAGTTGCCGATCGCTCCCGATCTGGGCAAACTACGCTTACATCATGGCCTGCTTCTGCCAAGCAGTTAGCTAGAGTACGAATACCTAGGGCAGAAATACCATCATCATTGCTAATCAGTAATTTCATAGTCATTAGTCATTAGTCATTGGTCATTTGTCTTTGAAGTTCTGTTTGCCAGTTTGCCTTTAGGTGTTCCCTGCGGGATCTTGCTACAGACTTCTCTCTTTGTCATTGGTCATTTGTCAATGTCAAGGGTCACAAGTTTAGAACAAAAAATATACATACATTCAGTTAACTCTAAACTGGTAAACATAAAGTCTAGCTTCGACCCTTACCTTTGATTTCAGCAATGGCACAATGCTCAGGTGATTTGTTGAGCAGTCTTGAGCTTTGGACTATAGACTAATGACTAATGACTAATGACTAATTAACCAATGACTAGCAATTTAGAGGCTCAACTTTTAGCACTGCGGCAAGAAGGAGAAAAAGCGATCGCAGCCGCCGATACCCTAGAACGCCTAGAAGAACTCAGAGTAAGCTATCTGGGTAAAAAAGGGCAACTGGGGGCACTGTTGCGGAGTATGGGGCAAATGAGTGCAGAGGAACGACCGAAAATTGGGGCGATCGCCAATACAGTCAAAGAGTCCCTGCAAACTAGTTTAGACCAGCAACGCGCCGCCTTAGAAGCCGCGCAAATTGAGGCACAGCTAGAGGCTGAAACTTTAGATGTGACTATGCCGGGAATTTACCGCCCTCAAGGTCGCATCCATCCCTTAAATGGCATTATTGACCGGGCGCTGGATATCTTTGTCGGTATGGGCTATACGGTGGCTCAAGGGCCAGAAATGGAAACAGATTATTATAATTTCGAGGCTCTCAATACCCCACCTGACCACCCCGCCCGTGATATGCAGGATACTTTCTACCTGCCAGATGGTAATCTCCTACGTACTCATACATCGTCAGTGCAAATTCGTTACATGGAAAGAGAGGAGCCACCCATCCGGGTTGTTGCTCCTGGGCGAGTTTATCGGCGAGATAATGTAGACGCCACTCACTCAGCAGTTTTCCATCAAATAGAACTTTTAGCAATTGACGAGGGATTAACTTTTACCGACCTCAAAGGCACAATTAAGGTATTTCTACAGGCAGTATTTGGCGATTTGCCAATTCGCTTCCGCGCCAGTTATTTCCCGTTTACCGAACCCTCGGCTGAAGTAGATTTGCAGTGGAATGGGCGCTGGTTGGAGGTGATGGGCTGCGGTATGGTCGATCCAAATGTACTCAAGTCTGTGGGTTACGACCCAGAAGTTTATACCGGGTTTGCTGCCGGTTTTGGTGTAGAACGCTTTGCAATGGTGTTACACCAAATTGACGATATTCGCCGCTTATACGCTAGCGATTTGCGTTTTTTGCAGCAGTTTTAGGCAATTGCAAGGTCAATCAGTTATTAGTGAACAGTTATCAGTAAAGTTGATAACTGTTCATTGTTTTAATAGTCAACGAAATTGTACCAGAATAAATTTGGTAAGCTATTAGTATCTAACTTCTATTGAAGCGATATGACTGCAATCACTGGCAAACGTCTAACGCTTGAGGAATATTTGAAGTATGACGATGGCACGGATAGCCAGTATGAACTGGTGGCAGGTGAGTTAGTTGCAATGCCACCCGAAAGCCCAAAAAATGTCCAGATATCTCTCTTTTTGCTAGTAAATTTCCTCAAGTTCGTCCCGTTCAATCGGTTGAGTAACAAAGCTGAAATTGTTGTTGCTGGTTCTCGTGCGACAACTCGCATTCCTGATCTTGTTGTGCTAACAGATGAACTAGCAAAAGCTTTACAAGGCTCAACGAGATCCACAATTACTTTGGATATGCCACCTCCAGCACTGGTTATCGAAGTCGTTTCTCCTGGCAAAGCTAATGAAGACCGGGACTATCGCTACAAACGTTCCGAGTATGCTGCAAGAGGAATTGCTGAATATTGGATTGTTGACCCCCAAATGAACAGGATTACTGTACTAACATTAGTTGATGGGCTTTATGAAGAAACTGTATTTGTAGGAAACACATTAATTGTTTCTACTATCTTCACAGAATTACAGCTAACCGCAGAGCAAATACTCAACGCTGGAGAAAGCCATGCGGGTGATGCCATTTGTTAGTTTAAATTTAAAAAGAAGACAGATGAAGTGATTTTAGAGATGCGATCGCCCAGTTTTCTTGCGCGGTCGCCGCTATTGCTTCTGGTAAAAGCCTTGGTATATACGCCTCAAGATACTTAGAATCTTACACTCAAAGTAGTATCTTTTCTAGTTATCAATTTAAATATATTTACGATGTATAATTAGCTAACTTTTATATTATAAGTGTAATCATTCAATTCAATATATACTTATGAATGCCGCTGAAATAATATATTTTACTTTAGCAAAATATAAATTAGATCCTAGTGCTCAACATTATTTAGTCATAGTAGATGCAATGCAAAAGTATCAGGCTAACCCTCCTGATATTTTTATTAATGATATGAAGGATGCAAACTACATCTCAAAGTATGAAAATTTAACAATTTATAAACAATATTCTTTTGAGGAAGATAGATTAATCAGTCTAGATGATTTATATCATAAATTTATTATGTGTCCTAACGGTGTAACTTCTGACAATTTTCAACAAGTATTAAGAGAATATAAAAATGAATTTACAAGAAATCCTAACATCATAGATCCATTTGATATTTAGCGATTTTCTGGTCTAGTAAAGCCATTTCCTTCATCGCTGTTACATATTGCACAAGTAAACCAGCCTGCTGTAACCAGAACTATTGGTAAACTAGAAGCAACGCCAGTTCTGCTGAGGGATTCGTTCTATGTTTGCTGAAACTTCCTCGCGCTACGTTACCCGCAACCCTGAAATTTTGAGTGGAGAGCCAATTATTATAGGTACTCGCACATCTGTTCGTGCCATTGTCGGTTTGTGGCGACTGGGGATTATGCCAGAAGAAATCCTGAACCATTTGCCGCATTTAACGCTGGCACAAGTGTTTGATTCCTTGAGTTTTTATCTCGATCATCAAGCAGAGATTAATGAATACATTGAGCGAAACCGAGTACCCGATGAATTAATACATCCATCTGTAAAAGCTATATTGGGCCAATCGTGACGGTTTTTACTGCACTTTATAACGATGAGGACATGTCAGCGTTGGTTGCTACACTGTTACGTTCGCGCGGTCTGGATATCACAACTGTTTCGGAACAAGCAACCCTCGGCAAAACTGACCGCGAACAACTTGAATTTGCAACTTCTGTAGGCAGATGTATTCTGACACATAACCGTGTCGATTTTGAGCGGTTGCATCTCCAGTATCTAGAGGAGAATAGAGAACATTTTGGTATTATCGTTGTGCCTCAAAAAAACGCTTATGAAGTGGCGCAACGGATTGGTATTCTAGTAAGCACACTAACGGCTGATGAAATTAGAAATCAGTTGTTGTATGCATGAATTATTCCAAAGTAAAAATATTAAGGTGGTCAGTGAATGACACTAACCACACTTTTTGAGACTTTATTTAACTACTCCTGAATGACCTGGGATATCTCCCAAAGGTTCAAATCTACCACCTAAGTATTTGGCGAGAAACTCCTCAGCGATCGCATAAAAATGCAAGCGATTTTCTGGTCTAGCAAAACCATGTCCTTCATCGGGGTAAAGTACATATTGCACTGGTAAACCAGCTTGCTGCATGGCTGTGACAATTTGGTCACTTTCTGACTGTTTCACCCGTGGATCGTTTGCACCTTGACCGATGAGCAAAGGTTTTTGAATGCGGTCAGCAAAAAATAAAGGCGATCGCGATTTGAGAAACTCCTGTTCTGTCTCTAAATTACCAACACGGTGATAAAGCATTGCTTTGAGTGGTTCCCAATAAGGCGGTATAGTTTGGATCAGGGTAATCAAGCTACTTGGGCCTACAATATCTACACCAGCGGCAAAAACTTCTGGTGTAAAAGTCAATCCCACTAAGGTAGCGTAACCACCATAAGAACCACCCATAATTGCAATCTTTTGCGGATCGGAAATACCTTGTTCTACTAACCAGTTAATACTGTCAATCAAGTCGTCGTGCATTTTGCCAGCCCATTCGCGATTGCCAGCATTCACAAATGCTTTACCATAGCCAGTGGAACCGCGATAATTAACTTGCAGCACAGCATAACCTCGGTTAGCTAGCCATTGTGCCTCCGGATCTAAACCCCATGTATCCCGCACCCAAGGGCCACCGTGAACTAGCAATACTGTTGGTAGATTCTGGGCAGGTATACCCACCGGAGTTGTTAAGTAACCGTGGATAGTCAAACCATCCCGTGCCTCGAAGCTAATTGGTTGCATTAATGCTAACTGCAACCCTTCAAGTTTAGGTTGGTTACTAAAGAGAAAAGTGCTAGTTTTCGACTCTCGGTTGTAAGAATAGTAATAAACTGGGCCATTGTCAGTGTTGTAAGCCACTAGCCAAGTTTTGTCTTCTAAGTCGCGGCTAATTAGAGAAAACTCTCCAGGACGCACCTTGGCAAGTTCCTCAAAATCAGCGGCGATACTCTGGTCGATTATTTGCCATTCCTGTTTGTCTTTATAAAAAGAAATTGCTTGGATAACTCGCGTTAATGGCTGGATAATTATCCCCGCGACATCATACTGTTTATCTTCAGTAATGACAGTTTCCTGATGAGTATCTAAGTCAATAGCTAGCAGACGTAGGGCGTTGGCGTCGTGATTGCCTTCAATATAAAGTGTTTTACCATCAGCCGAAAAGCTAACAGCACTCCCTTCCTCCTCCGGCCCCCAGTGGCGGAGAATTTCCCACTGTTGGTCTGGCGTTTTCAATAACAAGTCGTAACCACCATCAGGAGTGCTAGCTGTGGCTGCACGTACTTGCAACTTGGCATCCTCTGTCCAACTGATAATGTTACCGGGGTTGTCAGTGTCGAACTCAACTGCACCATTTTTCAGGTTTATACGGTATATATCAAACTTTTGAGGATTGTTTAAGTTCATCCCTACCAGTACTTGATCTGGAAATTTGGGTTCCAGTCCCACTACTTCGGCTTTTACACCCTGGAATGGAGTTAGGTCACGCACAATCTTTGACTGAACATTAACCAAGTAGAGGTGAAAGTTTTCGTCACCGTCCGAGTCTTGCATATAAATCAACTGGTCGGCGTTATAAGTCCAGAAGAAAATGCGGACGCCACGTTTTTTATCAGCAGTTAGTATTTGGTCGTCTTCTTGTCCTACTGTTCGCAACCAGACTTGTAAGACATTGTTTTCGTCTGGGGCGATATAAGCCAAGTACTTGCCATCAGGCGAGAGTCGTGGGCTAGTTTTTTCAGGGTTCCCAAAGAGAATTTCGCGTGGAATCAGGGTTGGTAGTGCGGTTGCTTGTGCAGATGACATATTTTCATTCTCTACTTGACTCCCTTATTGTCACTTGGTAGAGAACATGACAATTCATCCCATTGGGTGAACCTATCAGCAGCAATTATCACAATGTCCGCAACGCCAGTTAGTAGCTTCTTTATCAAAACCAAAAGCATTTAACAAAAACTGCCAACGACACTGCTTGGTAGTCAGATATTGATGCATTTGTTTTGCAGCGTGTAATTGTGTTGATGGCTGATTTTTCGCGCCTTGCTGAATGCTGTAATGAAACGGGTCAAGCCAGTTTAGCTGACCGCTGCTGTGAAGTGAAGCTAAAGCGATCGCAGCTTCGGGAAATTGTCGCGTCACTGCATTGATTTCTCCCTGTTTTGGCAGTTTTTTGACTAATTGTTGGGCTATTTGTTGTTGCGATCGCATTTGTTGTTGAAAAAACTGCTGTCTGTGCTTATCTTCTGGGTCTAACCACCCCGTCGGTTCACTCACCAAAGTCAGCGCCTCAGCTGGTTTCCCATCCCGTCCAGCCCGACCAATTTCTTGCACATATTCAGACAACAGATGCGGTGCGTGAAAGTGAATTACCCAACGCACATCTGGTTTATTTATCCCCATACCAAATGCACAGGTACAGACCACAAAGGGCATTTTTCCGCCTAACCAGCTTGCTTCTACTGCACGGCGTTCTGCTGCACCTAATCCCGCATGATAACTAGCTGTGGCATAACCCATCTCTGCTAACCATTGGGCTAAATTCTCGCTATCTCGCCGAGTGCGGACATAAACTAAACCGGATTGTTGGGGTCTATTTTGAATAAACTTTAATAATTGTTGTTTCCTACCTTGCGGTGTCCAAGCTATGCGGACGCTGGGATGCAAGTTAGGACGGTAAGGATTCAGGCGAAAAATCTCTGGTTGCTGTAATTGTAAAACTGTTTGAATGATTTTTTGGGCTAAGGGGTCAGCAGTCGCAGTAAAAGCAGCGATGCTGATTTTTGTTCCTGGTGGTTTTGATTTGAGTAATGCAGGCCGTACCGCTCCTAATCTGCGATAAGCTGGTCGAAAGGTTTCACCCCATTGCACTAAACAATGGGCTTCATCCAAAATCAAACCGTTAATTTGCAATTCCGGGTGACATAATCTTTCCCATACTGGCGCACTCAGTAAAGTCTCCGGCGATAAATAAAGTAATCTTAGCTGTTGACGTTCCAAAGCTTGCAGAGTTGCACGGCGTTGATATGAAGACAATTCACTATGTAAAAGTGCAGCTTTTTGGTGACTTTGTCGTAGTTCCTGTACTTGATTTTCCATCAGCGCTACCAAGGGCGAAACTACTAAAGTTAATCCTGTTTGTAGCAGTGCAGGAAGTTGAAAGCAAATCGACTTTCCGCCACCAGTGGGCATAATAATCAGTGCGTCTTTTTGTGCCAATAAACTACTGATAATTTCTCCCTGTGGTGAACGGAAATCTTCATAACCCCAGATTTTTTTAAAAGCTGCGCGGACTTCTTGCCAAGATTTTGTTGTTGGCTGATTCATAATCAATAGTAGATGCACCCATATCCTTGAACACTGAATATAGCCTCTGCTTTCTAGCTAATGGTTCAGTAATTTCATCATCTTATGTTGCAATTCATTGACCACAATAATGAATTAAAATTAATTCTTATGTCTCAATATATTAGACCTCTTGCATAAATGCTTAAAATGTCATGTTGAGCGGAGCGAAACATCTGAGTGAGATTCCTCTCTGCACTGCGTTACGCATCCTGCGGGAAGCAAGCTACAGAATGACATTACTGATTTTTGGACTTTTGCAAGAGGTCTATTAAATAAAAGATGCAATGATATGAACGAAGAATTAAAACATAAGTTTTATATCAATAGTGATAAATCTAAACTAGATATTCAAATGATTCATGATTTTTTACAGACTTCCTATTGGGCTGAGAACATCCCTTTAGCCACTGTAGAAAAAGCAATAAAAAATTCTTTATGTTTTGGACTTTATGAAGGTGAAAAACAAGTTGGTTTTGCGAGAGTTATTACTGATTATGCAACTTCTGCGTTGTTAAAAGATGTTTTTATTCTGGAGCCTTATCGAGGGCAGGGTTTAGGGAAATGGTTTGTAGAATATATTTTAGAATATCCAGAGTTACAAGACGTTCAAAGGTGGTTGTTAGGCACAAAAGATGCTCATGGACTTTATCGCCGTTATGGTTTTAAAAATTTGACAGAACCGGAAAAAATCATGATGCGTTTAAATCCCAACGCTTATCAAGTGTAAGCGATCGCAAGTAAATAGGTTAGCGTGAAGCAGGCAGAAAGCAGAAGGAATGTAATAATATGGTGGGCGGCTCATAAACCCCACCATAAGGTTTTAGGAATGGAAAGGACAACCACCTGCGGTTAATTTTTGCAAAAAGGTATTATTATCAAAATAATGCTCTAAAGATTCAATCTTTAAATCATCAGTAACACGAGCAATACTAACTCCTACTATTTCTATTGTTTCTCCTGTGGGTACATAATCTTTATAAGAACCATTAAATGTTCCCCAATGTCGCCACTTAAAGGTAACATTAGGCGGACCTGAAAGAACTTCTGTCAATTCCCAAAGAAATCCATTAGAAAAGGCATTATGAAAAAGTTCAAATGAAGATTCAAAGGTTTCTGATTTGGAGCTATACTGCTCACTTTCACCCAGAAATAAGTTATAAGTACCTTCTACTGCAACATCTTGGGCAGTGTATTGTTGTCCCCCATTACTACTCATCTTAAACTTATCAGTAACAATCGAAAGCCACTGTTGAGGATTAGTTTTATGAGAAGCTTCCATCTCAAAAGTTCGGACTAAATTTTGGGCGATCGCTTCTAAAGAACCTTCTGGATGTTGAAATTTACTCTCTTGATGAAGAGATTCATTGGTGTAAGAATAATCAGGACGTCTTCCTTCTCGCCACTGTACTTCTTCATCATGAGCAATGACTATATCTCTATCTTGTACCCAGAGCGGCAATTCTGTAGTTTTCTCGCTACTCATACAAGTGGACTGATTATAAACATCGTTTTTTAGAATAAAGTTTTCTGGGTATTAAATAAATCAGAAAATCTAAAAAGTAAAAAATATTCATACTTGAGTGTAGCCAGCACCCCTCTCCCAAATTTCAATTTGAATGGTATTTCGGTTCAAGATTTTTAGGACTTACGCACACTCTACAAATTCTCGGCGTTCTTCTCTACGAGACGCTGCGCGTTGGCGGAGCCTCTCGCAGAGAAGGCGTCTTGGCGGTATGCCTCCGGCACGCTACGCGAACGATAAATTAAGCTTTTTGGCAACTTTTGCGTAAGTCCTGATTTTTATGAATTGTTGGACTTACGCACTGAAGCCTGAAACCCCGATCCCCCCTAACCCACGCCAGTCGCTCCACTTGGGGAGACCCCATCGCATGATTGCGTCTCCCCTTCTCCTACGGTGTACACACATCTCTGTACAAAACCAAAATCGTTGTATATCCTCCTAAAATCCCCCTTCAAAAGGGGGACTTTGAGAGGTTTTTGCCCCCCTTTTGAAGGGGGGTTGGGGGGATCAAAAGCCTGTGGGGCAACTCTAAAAGACTTGTGTGTACACCGTAGCCCCTTGGGAGAAGACCGCGCTGGCTCCCCTTAAAAAAGGGGGAACGTCTAAAGCCCCCTTTCTAAGGGGGTTGGGGGATCTGAGTGCGTAAGTTCTGGAATTGAACATTCGTACGATTTGGGAAGAAGGGATAAACCTCCAAATATTGGCCCTACTGTTTAACAATGGCGGGTCAGATGCCTTTGCCTTCAACCTTCATCGCCTTACTTGATATGCAAACGTGTGTAGTTTTGTACTTCAGCTGGTATGTTAATCGTTGACTGCACACGAGAATCGGCGATCGCCTTTCCGGCAACTAATTGCAGTGGCACAACACCCGCCCACACTGGTAAAGCGTAGTCGGCTTCATCATCCAGTGGTGGGCCTGTCCGCACTTTGGCAGATGCCTCTGCTAAAGGTAGGGAAAGCACTAGAGTTCCTTGTAACTCCTGGCGGCTGGGTTGGCGCACTTGTGCCCATCGTCTCGGCACTACATGGTCAGTGAAAGCTTGCAGAGCTGCTAATTTCTGTTCAGCGTCTTGGACTATAGTTGCTGTACCAAATATTACTACAGAACGATAGTTCATCGAGTGGTGGAACGCAGATCGCGCCAGTACTAGCCCATCTAGCAAGGTGACAGTCAAGCAAACCTCGATACCAGTCTGAAGCGATCGCAACATCCGACTAGCTGGTGAGCCATGAATGTACACTTGGTCTTCTACTCGACCATAAGCAGTGGGAATGACAAATGGCTGTCCATCTACGGCAAATCCTAGATGGCAGACTAACCCTTCGTCCAAAATCTCATAGATTACCTGACGCTCATAATTTCCCCTTTGGGATACTCGTTTGATCTGACTGCGCTGTGTGGGATTAATACGATCTAAACTGCTCATAACTATTTGCTCCAATTACAAGAAAATTACTGTATTTACATCAAATCCAGGTGCATTGCATTGCTCTGTGAGAAACCAAGGCTGGAGTAGACTGGTTTACCTGATGGAGAAGCATTGAGAACTACTCGCGTGCAACCAATCGCTTTTAAATGAGCGATCGCACTATTAGTTAAGTGTTTGGCAATGCCTTGTCTGCGATGAGACGGTTCAACGTAAACACCCCAGATGTATCCGAATTTTCGGTATTGCGCTTTCAGCACATTTGGGTATAAACCTGCAAGCAATTGACAACTTGCAGATCCCACAACTGCGTTGTTCACTTCTGCCACAAAAGCTTTGTAAAACAAATCCTCACGAGCTTGTTCAGTAAACTGGAGAGTAATATCAAGCCAGTTAGGGTCGATAGCTTCATCAGGAATGCCAATATCTCGCCACATTTGATAAAAGTGCTGTGCAATCAGTGAGCCTTCTTGGGGAATTGCTTCTCTAATGGTGATGTGTTCCGTCAGCATCTTTGAGGGTGCTTATTTCAACAACTGTCAGCGTAATTCCCCAAGTGGTCTTAGACAAGAGCCAATTTGATAATTTAATACCAGTCCACTTTCATTATCAGATTATGGATTTAGCGATCGCCCTCGACAGCAATTCTGCTCTACCACTGCATCAGCAGCTATATCAAGAACTGCGTCAAGCTATTCTCAGCGGGCGGTTGTCGCCTGAAAGACGTGTTCCTTCGACGCGATCGCTGGCACAATCTCTAGGAGTTTCTCGCACTACTGTTACCCAAAGCTATGAACAACTTTTGAGTGAGGGTTATTTGACAACGATTGTAGGTTCTGGTACGTTTGTGTGCGCTCAACTTCCCGATGACCTGCTGCATTCAACGCCCATAGAGTCTAGTCAAATTACTCGTCCACCAATCAAATTAAATCGCTATGGGGCAGGTTTAGCCCAAATAGAGAATGTCCCGAAAATCACCGAACCTGATGCCCCGATTAACTTTCGCTACGGAAGACCAGCTTTTGATCAATTTCCCCTCAAGCTGTGGCGCAGGTTACTATCTCGTTACTTTTACTGCAATTTGAGTTGGCTGGATTACTCGACAGAACCCCTGGGTTACAAACCTTTGCGGGAAGCGATCGCTCGCTATCTTTCTACTTCCCGTGCTGTCAAGTGTGAACCCAATCAAGTGTTGATTGTTAATGGTACTCAGCAAGCACTCGATTTAATCGTGCGTCTTTTGATCGAACCTGGGGATGTCATTGCACTTGAAGACCCTGGCTATATGAGCGCACGCCTCATTTTTCAGTCTCAGGGCGCTCAACTCTTACCGATTACTGTCGATAGCTCAGGCTTGATAGTGAAGGAACTGGTATACGCCAGCCAACCAATCCCACTGGTGTACGTAACGCCTTCTCACCAGTTCCCAACTGGTGCAATCTTGTCTTTACCTCGCCGCTTAGAATTACTAGCTTGGGCACAGCAGACTGGGGGATTAATTATCGAAGATGACTACGACAGTGAATATCGCTATGGTGACAGACCCATCCCTGCTTTGCAAGGATTGGATCGAAGTGACTCAGTACTGTACATTGGTACTTTCTCAAAAGTGCTTTTTCCCGGATTGCGGATTGGCTATCTGGTATTGCCAAAGAGTTTAGTTTCTTTATTTGCCCGTGCAAAGTGGTTGAGCGATCGCCATCTACCATTACTAGAACAGCAAGTACTTGCAGACTTTATCGCTGAAGGGCATTTAGAACGTCATATTAGAAAAATGCGATCGCTTTATGAACGGCGTTGTCAAGTCCTTGTTAAGGCTTTAAATGTTCACTTTGGACAACGAGCAACTATTTTAGGAGAAAAGGCTGGAATTCATTTGATGGTGAAATTGCACAGCTATCTCAATGATGAAGAGATCATTCAACGTGCTGCTCAAATGGGCGTTGGTATGATGTCTGCCAAACTGCAGTATCTCAAACCCAATAACACAGGTGAGTTTATCTTCGGCTACGGTGAACTCTCAGATCAGCAGCTAGTAGAGGGTATTCGCAGATTAGCTCAAATTCTAGTTTTGTGAAATTTTTTTCTCTTTGTGCCTCTGTGCCTATATGATTTTAATTTATACCTATTAAATTAATGATTGCAACAAATCTTTTGGTAGAGACGTTGCAATGCAACGTCTCTACATGGTCTATCTGTCACATTCTTTTTTGAAATTGGTATTATTTAACCACAGAAACGCAGAGAACACAGACAAAAGTTTGAGCTAAGGAAGCCTTAGATCAGAACTTCGGTAATAAAGACGTTATCGAATTTAGAAACTGTTTAGTACTGCAAACAATTCTGCTGATAATTCACCTTCAGCAACCTTCGTCACAGCACCTTTCATAGAAATTGTAAAATCATTGTTTACTTGAATCAAAATTTCTCCGCCAGGCATTTGCACAGTAATAGATGAATCGCACAAACCAAGTTTATGTGCAACAGCCGCGGCTGCACTGCTACTACTACCTGAAGCTAAAGTGTAGCCAGCACCCCTCTCCCAAATTTCAATTTGAATAGTATTTCGGTTTAAGACTTTCATGAATTGAACATTGGTACGATTTGGGAAGAAGGGATGAACTTCTAATATTGGCCCATACTGTTTAGCAGTGGCGGGCTTAACTTCAGCTAGAGGAATCACACAGTGCGGATTACCAATAGTCGCTGCACAGAAGGTAAAAGTTTTATCGCTAACATTGATTTTTTCTTCAATTACTTCTCTGCGTAGGCGTAGCTCCCCGTAGGCATCGCCAACTACTGGAATATCATTACTCCAAAAACTAACTTTTCCCATCTCTACCTGAACCGTTTTCCCTGCATCTTGGATAACCGATTGAACCAATCCACCCACAGTTTCAATTGTGAATGGTTCTTCGCTAACAAGACCTCTATCCCAGAGGTAGCGAGAAAAAATTCGCAGTCCATTACCACTCTTTTCGGCCTCACTCCCATCTGGGTTGAAGATGCGTAATCCAAACTGTGCTGTTTCGGATGCTAGTGGCCCCAACAAGATACCATCTGAGCCAATTCCAAAATTCCGATGGCAAATTGTTTTAATTTTTTCAGTGGTAAGCGGAAATAATAAATCCTGGGGATTAATAACTAGATAGTCGTTGCCAAGAGCATGATATTTGTAGAACTTGATCAATTTAGGTTGCTCACACATCACTACAAGGCAAAAAAATTGCTGTACTTATCTCTGATAGTGATATGTTTTTCTGTCAGCATGATTTCTAACAAATTTCCGTCACCACACATTTAACTCCTCCCCTAAGTAGCCGTCATGAACTGATTACACCATAACTAATCAAAACCCTTTTTTTCTTTGTGTCTTAGTGCCTTAGTGGTAAAAAATATTGAACCACAGAGACACTAAGACACAAAGTATTTTCAAGTTAGAGAAGGAGTTTTTTAGCTGATGCTAAAAATCAGATTTGGTACTTTTTATTATGGGCAATTTGACAGGTATGATCTCAGACTTTCTGTGCAGATACTTCCTCTGGCTTTTCTTGAGTTTGTAAAGATGCATAAAGCCGATTAAGCGCATTTACATAAGCTTGTGCAGAAGCAACAATGATATCTGTGTTCGCAGCATGACCAGAAAATACTCTAGATTCATGTCGTAAACGGATGGTTACTTCTCCAATCGCATCGATACCAGCTGTTACTGATTGCACAGAAAACTCAATCAACTGGTTGGGTACATTCACTACACGGTTGATAGCCTTGTAAACTGCATCTACTGGGCCAGTACCGATCGCCGCATCGGTTAATTCTTCACCTTCTGGGGTGCGGAGGGTAACTGTAGCAGTGGGACGGGCGTTACTCCCACAGGAAACTTGCACCAATTCTACACGGAATAAATCGGGTGCTTGTTGGATTTCATCATTAGCGATCGCTTCCAAATCCCGATCAGAAATTTCTTTCTTTTTATCCGCTACCTCTTTAAATTTGACGAATGCTTTATTTAATTCGGTTTCCGACAGTTCAAAGCCCAATTCTTTCAAGCGGGTACGGAAAGCATTTCTGCCTGAATGTTTACCCAAAACTATTTGATTGTCTGTCAAGCCAATCAATTGGGCATCCATAATTTCGTAGGTGAGCTTATTTTTTAACACACCATCTTGGTGAATACCAGACTCATGGGCAAAGGCATTTGCTCCAACTATTGCTTTATTTGGTTGCACTAGCATTCCTGTCAAATTAGAAACTAAGCGCGAGGTTCTATAAATCTCACGAGTGTCGATATTTGTCAGGGGTTCTTGAGATTCAGCTGGTCTTCCGAAATAAAAGTTAAAATATTGCCGCCGGACATGTAATGCCATCACTAACTCTTCTAGTGCTGCATTTCCGGCTCGTTCACCAATACCATTAATCGTACATTCTAGTTGCCGCGCCCCATTTTTTACAGCTTCTAAGAAGTTAGCAACTGCCAAGCCTAAATCATTATGTCCGTGAACAGAAATAATCGCTTGATCAATGTTGGGGACATTTTCTTTAATGCCCTTAATTATTGCTCCAAATTCGCTGGGGGTGATGTAACCCACAGTGTCAGGAATATTAACTGTTGTTGCACCAGCAGCGATTGTCCGCTCTAACACTTGGTAAAGAAATTCTGGATCAGAACGAGCAGCATCCATCGGAGAAAATTCTACATCAGCCATGAAGGACTTGGCATAAGCGACCATTTCTTCGGCGATCGCTAACACTTCTGCTCGTGACTTCCGCAGTTGATACTCTAAATGAATATCAGAAGTAGAAATAAATGTGTGAATCCTACCTTTAACTGCTGGCTTTAATGCTTCTGCCGCAGCTTCAATATCTGCTTTAATTGCTCTTGCCAAACTACAAATTACAGGTCCATTTTCTGTCCCCACAATTTGGGCAATTTTGCTAACTGCCTCAAAATCTCCAGGGCTAGCAAAGGCAAAGCCTGCCTCAATTACATCCACACCCAGACGAGCTAGTTGCTTTGCTATAACTAACTTTTCGTCTATATTTAAAGTTGCTCCTGGACACTGTTCTCCATCTCGAAGTGTAGTATCAAAAATGATGATTCGCTCTGTTTTGTTTGTCATTTGTACTTTGCTGTTTAATGTTTACTTGTAGCTCAAAATATCTTCAACCTTGGTTTTTATTTTACTCTTACGTTTGTAAATAATTGTTAAGTTGATTAACCTTCTGTTTTTTCTATTTGATCTCTGATATCATTTAAATCTATATATCTGTCCGTAGCATTACGCAATTCTCTAGCTATCATCCCTTCTGTAGATACTACTGTAATATAAGTATTTTTTCCTCGTAATAATTCAATTGCCCTTTCAAAATCTCCATCACCACTAAATAATACTACCCGGTCATACTGCTCTACTGTATTAAACATATCTACAACAATTTCAATATCTAAATTAGCTTTTTGCGAGTAACGACCAGATGAATCATCGTAGTATTCTTTGAGAATTTTAGTTCGTACTGTATATCCCAGACTAATTAGAGCATCTCTGAAACCTCGTTGATCTTGTGGATCTTTTAAACCAGTGTACCAGAATGCATTAATTAAGGCTGTGTCTGGTTGTTCGTATTTGAAGTATTCTAAGACTCGCCGCGGGTCGAAAAACCAACCATTTTTTTGTTGAGCATAGAACATATTGTTTCCGTCTACAAAAATAGACAGACGATTCATTGGAGAACCCATAGAAATTTACACCTAATAATAGAAAAGAATTTAGATGGAACAATAGATTATAGCAATTCTCAAATGACAAGTTTGCTAATATCTATAAAGTTACTCTTCATCTATAGCTTTTATGTTACAGCTTTCAAAGCATAAAATCGGCTAAAACATTGGATTTGAGATCCTGGGCGCTAGACCTTTTTCACCTCCGGCACTGCAAGAGCCACCCTGTGATCAAAATCTACCAATAAAATAGACTGAGTAACAGCATTCTTTGCTGTATAACACTAAAGTTTACTCCTAAAGAGGTATAACATAGGCTTAAGGTAGGATATAAGTTGATGCCTATCTATAAGTTTTGCTGTCAATAGAAGGCTCGCTTTATAGAGAACACCAACATTGCACTAGAGACAGAATCCGCCTTTGGAACAGCTTTTGGTAGACCTCGTAGTTTGGGTTGTACCTGTTGGCGATCGTAGAGTAAAATTTTGCTGCAACCAAGTGCAGAGGCGAAGTATCTCTGGCTCTGAATCTGTGGAATAATCACAAGTTATAACTCACTCAGAGAGAGAAAATAAATCAGACAGTACTTGAGTTGGAATCTCTTGAGGGCTAGCTCTACCTACACAAGTTCGTTGAGGAAGAAAGGATACTTTACAAATATATAAGTTTCTCATTTAAGTCTTATTTCAACGTGATTGCTTTCAAACAGGGACTAAATAAATAAAAGTGTTGTACCTAAATCAATCAGTAGCATGATATGGCAGAAGAACCTACATCTACATTAACTAAAAAATATGTCTCTGCTGCCAATAGACTTTTAAGTAAACCTACAAAAGCAACTTCGACGGTATCAGTACGCCAGTCCAAGCTGATGGCTCGTCTAGGTCATCTACTTGCTGGTACTTTAACAATGGGGGCAGCACTGCTGAGTGCTTCTAATTTAGGCTTGGTTCAATTAATGGAAAATCAAGCACTTTCTACTTTTTTTCAGCTGCGCGGGCCGATTGTGCCTCCAGAAGATATTGTAATTTTAGCTATAGACGATCAGTCAATCTCAGTCCCCGAACAGTACTATAAAACAGATACGCAACAGTATGCCTACTTAGAAACACTGAAATCTTTTCCCTATAAACGTGCTGCATACGCCCAGGTAATTTCAAAGCTAATTAAGGCTGGTGTACGCTCTGTAGCGATAGATGTCGTTTTTGACACACCAAGTAGCTACGGAGTTGACGACGATCGCCAACTCCAAGCAGTATTACAAAAATATGGTAGTAAAGTCACCTTAGCAGCACTCTACGAAAATTTTGAAACGCACCAAGGGCCGTTCATGCAACTGGCACAGCCGCAACAAATTTTTCGTACAGGGTCAGTGTCCATTGGTTCAGCTAATTTTCCCATAGAGGTTGACGGTAAGGTTCACCGATTAGCGAGCGAGTTTCCCAAATTGTTAGCTGAAAATAATTTGTTAACAGCGAAACTACCCTCATTTGATGATGCAGTACTAAGAGCAGCCCAAGTAAAATATCCTCAGCCAAAAGGCGATCGCATTTATTTTTGGGGACGTGCAGGTACATTTGAACCAATTCCTTTTTGGTACGTATTCGAGCCGGAAAACTGGAACAATTATTTGCAGCAGGGAAAGGTTTTCAAAGATAAGATTGTCTTGATTGGTTCAACAGATAAGTTAAGCAATGATTATCATGCAATAGCTGCTACCAACACCATTGAGCGGATGTCTGGAGTGGAAATTCATGCCAATGCGATCGCAACTTTAATGACAGGTAAAGCAATCACCGTTGCAATTAAAAGTCCATTGCTGCGGGGTTTATTTGTACTAGTTTTGGTTGGCGGTACAGTTTTACTTATTACTACAAGCAAGCGCGGCATCAATAGATTGCTGTCTAGCATCGTCCTGGCTAGTATTTGGGGAGGAATAAGCTATGTGTTATTCGTCTATGGTCAGTTAAATTTTCCTACTACTATACCAATGCTTGCGATCGCCATGAGCGGACTTTCCTATCTGGGAACTGAAGTAGCTAGGGATAAGCTCAGAACACGCCAATTAATCGACATTTTTCAAAGATATAAATCTTCCCCTGTTGTCCAAGAGATTATCAGCCAGCAAAATGATTTGCAAGACTTACTCCAGCAGCGAGATTTAGCTGTATCGGGAAAAGTACTTGCTGGACGCTACAAAATTGTGAAAGTTCTCGGTTCAGGTGGATTCAGCGAAACCTACATTGCTGAAGATATCCAACGTCCTGGCTACCCGCGATGTGTTGTCAAACAGCTAAAACCAGTCAGCACCAAATCAGAAGGGTTGCAACTTGCTAGACGTTTATTTAACTCCGAGGCGCAAACACTAGAAAAACTGGGAACACACAACCAAATTCCTCAGCTCTTAGCTTATTTTGAGCAAGACGAAGAATTTTATTTAGTTCAAGAGTATGTAGTTGGTCATCCTCTAAGTCAAGAACTACTATCAGACAAACCCCTTTTGGAAACCACAGTTATCGAAATTGTCAAGGATTTATTGCAAACATTGACATTTGTCCATCAAAACGATGTGATTCACCGGGATATTAAACCTGGTAATATTATTCGGCGACACTTAGACCGCAAGCTGGTACTAATTGACTTTGGTGCTGTCAAAGAAGTCATCGCAAATCAGCTTGATAGTCAAGAGCAAACCCCCTTTACCATTGGCATTGGGACTCAAGGTTATGCACCAAGCGAGCAATGTTTTGGGCGTCCTCAGTATAGTAGTGATATCTATGCAGTCGGCATGATTGGGATTAAAGCCTTGACTGGTATAGCTCCTCATGAGCTAGATAGAGACGCTTATGGTGAGTTAAGGTGGAGCGACAAGGCCCAGGTAAGCAACTCCTTCGCTGAGATTCTCAGTAAAATGGTGCAAGATGACTTCAAACAGCGATATCAGTCTGCATTAGAAGCTCTTGAGGCGCTGGGCAAAGTAGTATCTCAAGGCAGATATGTATTACAAGACAACTCATCTTTAGCTTTAGACGATTCCGAAGCTCCTACTAAACCTTGGCCAGGTGAATCTTAGGCTGTGTCAACTACTCCGCTTCGCTATGTCAAGTCAAGAGTCCAGATTCACCTCATGAATAAATACATTCGTTTGTATCCTTCTTTAATGCTATGGCCCTTTCAAGGTGTCATGTATTTTTCTTTGTGTCTTAGTACGGGCAGTCCGTTCAAGTCAAGCCACTGCCTTGCGGGGGTTCCCCCCGTTGTGGCAAGTGGCGCGGGAAACCCGCCCACACGGCTGCCTTCGCCTTTGTGGTTAAAAAATTGACTTTTAAACCACAAAGCCACTGCGAAAAGTATGAGCGCCGGCTTCCGGCGATAGCGTAGCGGTAGCGAGTCATCGAGCGTCTGGCTGCGCCAACGCCAAGGGCGAACATAACTTTTAAAGACAAAGACACGAAGGTGAAAAGCCCAAAATTGAGTAAATTTTTTTGGGATTTTGACCCAAGTGCTTTTGACTTTTGACTCCCCGAAAAGTTGGTCAGTCCCTAATTTAACTTAACGATAGGAACTCTTCTCCTGCTGTAGGATGAATACCTATTGTTTCATCTATGTCTTCTTTGGTGATACCCTTACGAATTGCAACACCCAAACTTTGAATGATATCGGCTGCATGTTCACCCACCATGTGAGCGCCCAAAACTTGCCCAGAATTGCCGTCTACTACTAACTTTATCGTTGTTTGCTCATCCTGCTTAGTCATTTGAGATAACAGCGGTTGAAATTGGGTGCAGTAGCATTTTACAGATTCACCAAATTTTTCTCGCGCCTTTGCCTCTGTCATCCCCACGCTTGCTGCTTCTGGACGGCAAAAAACAGCAGATGGTACATAATCATAATTCAGTTTTTGTGGCTTATTGCCAAAAACTGTATCGGCAAAGGCTTTACCTTCTGCCTTGGCAACTGGTGTTAATTGCAAGCGGCCGGTACAGTCACCCACAGCAAAAATGTTTTCTTGGCTAGTGCGGCTGTATTCATCTACTTTAATTGCGCCTTGTTCGTCAAGTTCAACATTGGCGTTTTCTAAACCGAGATTCTTGGTATGCGGAGTGTAACCTGCGGCTACTAGGATAGTGTCTGCTGTAATGATTTCTTGGCGCTTACCAGTAATCATTAACAACAAACCCTCTTCTGAGTATTTGATTTCTTGAGCAGTGCTGTTGGTGAAAAATTGAATTCCCCGTTTGCTCAAACCCCGTTGCATCGCAGAGCGGATGTCATCATCAAACCCCGATAAAATCATCTCATCTTTTTCGATAACTGTTACCTCGCAGTCGAAAGCATGCATCATGCTAGAAAATTCTGCGCCAATATAGCCACCGCCAATAATTGCCAACCGTTTTGGCAGATAGGGTAAGTGAAACATCTGGCGAGATGTGATGGCGTATTCTATACCTGGGATGTCTGGCTTGACGGGTTGACCTCCCACAGCAATTAAAATTTTGTTTGCTGTAACTTTGCGTCCATCAATATTGATAGTATGGGCATTAATAAAAGTGGCATGTTCATGGATCAGTTCAATTCCAGCGTCGTGCAACTGCTGAAAATAGGAGTGGTTAATGCTGTCAATATGCTGGTGTACTGACTTAATAAATATTGTCCAGTCAAAGTGTGCTTGACACTCACTCCATCCGTAACTGTACGCCATTTGATTTTGCAGGGCGAAGTCAGCAGCGTAGACAATTAATTTTTTGGGAATACAGCCGCGATTAACACAAGTACCACCGGGGGCTTCTTGTTCAGCTACGGCGACACGCACGCCGTAACTTGCTGCTTTTTTAGCTGCTGCCAATCCCCCAGGCCCAGCGCCAATGACAAACAAATCGTAATCAAATGTCATAAAAATCTGTTCCTTTTTAACTGTTTGGAAAGCAGAGCTATTTCATCCCTTATAGTTATTTAGTTAAAACTTAATCTACTGTCTTTGGGTGGACAAAGTGGGATGAAAACACTCATACAAGTAGCAGACTGTCGATTTTCTAGCAATTAGATACAAAATAAACGGCGATCGCAGCCTTAAAAATTAAGATAAGATTAGTGACTTCAGTCATGAATTGGGCGATCGCTACTTGCAGAATTGCCAGCAATTACGGTTAATCAAGTAAATTTTGCATCTCCTCTACATCCCGCGTCATTCCCAAGTGCTTAAAACCATTAATCGCCTTAGTTGACAATTGGTAAGCTTTCTCTGCACTTCCCCACCTTTTTTCCCAGCGGGCAAGAGAACGTTGATAGCGAGCTAAACGCCGCTTATTGTTGCTGCTTTCGGCGACAGTTAAGCCTTGAATTAATAGCTTTTGGGCTTCATCGCGATCGCCTTGTTCAATTGCCAAATCAGCTAGCCAATTTTGAGCAGAATTAATCACTCGATGCCAATTAATTTTTTCTGCACTTTTCATCACCTCTTGAAAAAGCATCTTAGCTTCTAAATATTTATGTTCTTGATAAAAGATGATCGCCCGATGGTAAAGAACAGGAATATAATGACGGATGTGCTTTTGCTCCTCTAAATTAGCCTGAGTCACTAACTTCTGTTCTATATCCAGCCATGTACGCGCATCTGGATAATTGTGTTGTCTGATTTGTAGCCTAGCGAGATTCTCAGCCAAGTCAGCCTGAACGCATAAGTCTGCATGGTCGCGTAAAACCCATGCACGTCGCAACATTTCGTCTGCTTCTTTCAAACTTTGCTCTGAACATTCCCGAATCAGTAGCCAGGTTTTGCGAATCATAAATTTTACTAAAGAAGACCATTCACCACGTCGTTCTGATTGTTCTATGAGCCATTGCAACCAATCGAGGCGATCGTCCCAATAAGCGTAGAGATTTGCGTAGTGGTTCAAGAGCAGCCATAAACTTCTGACTTCTTCATAATGATCTTGGTCTTTACACCAATAAAGTACTGCCCGCAGATTTCCTTCCTCTTCCTCTATCCTGTCGTAATGTATCCACTTTTCCCAATCTTCTCCAGCATAACTATAGGCAAAGTCTAAATACCATTTCACCCAGCGCCTCCGTGCTTGTTTCTCGAAATCTGGGTAAGCAGCTAATTCTGCTAAGGCATACTCACGAGTTAGAGACAGCATCTCATAGCGCTTAGTCTCTGAATTTAAATTCACTAAAGAGAGTTGCTGCAAACGCGCCAAGCCACTATTTACAGAATCAGGAGCAAATGTTAGTCCAGCAACTTCAGCCACAGCGGCGAGTGTGGGAGAGTCAGGAAAAATCGCCAGTGACATCAGTAACTTGTGGGGTGACTGTCCCTTTATGCTTTGCACTGATTTCTCAAAGCAAAAACGAGCCACATCACCTGTAGCTGACGCTAACTGTTCCAAAACTGAGTTTAGGGAATAACCACTAGATACTTGACCGATCGCATAAACAATAGCGAGGGGGATGCCTCCAGTGCGTGTATAAAGCAACTCAGAGTCCTCATCGTTGATAGTTATCCCTTTTTCTCCAGCTTGTTGCTGAATCAATTGCAAACCATCATCTAAGGGCAAGTTTCGCAGACTAATTGGCAACAAAGCAATCCGCTCGCGGGTTGTAATTACTACTTTGACGCAAATGGGCAGATTATAAAGAAACTCTATCACCTCATTCCTATCCTCTATAGTTTCCATGTTGTCAACAATCAATAACGTTCGCTGCCTCGAAAGGATTTGGCGCACACGGTCAAATTGGTCACTAGGAGGAGATTGAATAATAGTAGGGTCATTTAAAGCATTAGCAATCACCCGAAAAATCTCGCGCAAGTTACGCTGTCCTTGCCGTCGTAAAATATTATCGGGAATTAGTTCTTGTTGTTTGGCTGAAGTGAAAATAATCGCATCAAATCTAGGTGCGTCAGAAAGGTTTTCGTTGCTGGCTTTTAAGCACAGGTAAGCAGCTGCTAACACCAGCGCCGTTTTACCTACACCACCAATACCATGCATCGTGATCATGTGTGCGCCATGATCCGGCGAAAGGCGTTCCAGTAGCGTGTTCATCTCTACCTCACGACCAATAAATGCTGTGTAGGTCGGCGATGGCAGATTGTGAGGGATGGAGCGGCTATAGATAGGCAATGGAGCAACACCTCTGCGATACCCATATCTCTCCAAAATATAAACCAGGTTGCTTGACCTGACGCTGTTGTCTGACTCTCCTGTCAAAGTTTCGATGTTTCGATAAATATTGCTTAAGCCTGCTCTCACACCAGCGTTATCCCTGTGCAAGTCCTTACTAATCTTCTTTAAGCTATACCCACACAATAACCCAAGTAATAGATCTTTCTTGGTATTTTGCCTGTACCGCTGTTTAGTTCTAGCTTCTAAGTCAGTTAGTAGACGGTCTATTTCCCAGTCCTTCAAAACCTTTCGATACCAAGTTTTGGACAGATTCCCACTCTCGGACTGACCTGACATAAATATCACCCTATAACTCTGTCGTAAATGTTGTATTAGCAACATTTTAACGGACAAAATTTTCACAATGTCGCACTAGCAACATTTTAACCAACAAAGCGTTAACAATTTTTTAACTTGTCAATCAAAATTTTCACAATGTTATATCAGCAACATTTTAATCAACAAAATGTTGACAAAGCGTTAACAATTTTTTAACTCTGTCAATTGGCTGCTTGTAGTTAATTTAGTAGGTTAATCTCTAAGTTACTAAAATCTCGGTATCAACCGTGGTGTAGAGATAACACTCACTACCAAGTTTTATCAAAAATCTTGCTAGATTATTTATTCTTTTCACGCATTCCTACATAGGAGCACTAGATGAACAGAGCTATTAAATCACTAACTTTTTTACTGGGACTGAAATCAATAAAGCCTTATTTTCCAGAGGAAAAACAAGTTTGTTTATTCAATAAACGTCCCATACTTTACCGAGACTTTACGCCAAAGTCTGTACAAGAATCAATCAATGAACTGCAACAGCGCTTGCAAGCTCAAGGTTTTCTGGCAAATATCAGTGGTAAATTCGACTTAGAGACAGAAGAAGCAGTAAAAGAATTCCAGAAAAGAAATAATCTCAGGGTGGATGGAGTAGTCGGGCCACTGAGTTGGGCTTGTCTTTTCTACCCAAAGCTTTCCCACATTCATAGAATAACGCCTCCAGAGTTACAGGATGCTGTTAAAGAACTGCAAAACATCTTGTACGAAGAAGGATTTTCCAAAAAAAAGCCTGATGGATATTTTGATAGGGAAACAGAAAGAGCCGTTAAACGCTTCCAAAGAATCTATGGATTGAAAGATGATGGTTTGGTTGGGGCTGCAACTTGGGCTGTGCTTATGGGAATGCGACAAAAAATAGACAAAAGCTTTCCCAGGTTAGTTTATTTTTTATCACCACATTCGTTGTTTTTTTGGGAACAATTTTTAATGATTTCTTCTATTCTCTTAGGTATTTACCATAGCCCCATACCGGGGCCCTCTCCACAGTTGAATACAGCCCTAGCAACTGCCTATGCACTCACCTGTATAGTGCCTTTCCTGTTAGAGTGTTTACCATTGAAACCTTCAGATAAGCCAAGCTTACCACTTTTACAATATGCTCCGTACGTGTTAACTGGGATCTTTTGGAAACCAATTATCAACTTTATGGGGACATTGTTTAATTAAATGATCAGAATAAGCGATCGCTCGTCTAGCCTGATTATATGTAGCGATATCTAGAGCTTGGGTAAAGTGCGATCGCTAACCTTAAATATCCCTTAACTTATAGGTTGCAACAAAGGATTATTTCTGATCTCAGACAAACACTCTTCTAAAGACAAATCTTGCATAATTTGCCACCACTGCCCAGTATGCCTCATGTAAGCCACATTGAAACAATCTTTACCTGTGTACTCTAACCGGACAAATCTGGATTCTAATGACGAAGAAATCGCATTTTTTCCAGGACAGTTATAGATAGAACAAAAGTAAAAATAGTTGCGATACCATTTACTAAAAATATCTACCAAATAATTCCACTGATAATCTTCTGGTCTGGGTAAAATAAATTTTGGCTTCAGTTCTGTGACAATTAAATCATTACATTGCTTTCAATTAATTGTTTTTCGCTGATAGACACTTGCGGTTTAGGCTTTTTTCAGGCAAGGGAATCCATCTTCTCTTTGCCATAGGATTTGCTGGTAAAAATAACTTCGTTGATTACTACCTTATCACTGAGTCATGTTAGTTGAGCAAAATAGAAAAATTATGTGATGATTTTTAAAATCTCACGCATTACAGATGAATAGATCACAGTAGGGTGGACATTACAATGCCAGCCCTTTCAACACGAGCAAATGAACTAGTTAATTGAGGTGTCAAACCGTAACAGAGAATTTTAATGGAGAAATTCAACCCTTAGCCTATCCCAAAGCTGCCTTGTTTTCGTTTTCTATGGCATTTCATAAGAAAAAATCTTAAATTTAGGTAGTAAAAGTAGATAATTTGAGTTTTGGAAGAAAAATATATCGGAGTTCTCCACGTTTTCTCCACTATTTAGATTTAGATTAAATCTAAAATAGAATGTGATCAAACCTTCCTTTATAATCTGCTTTACCGCTTTAATTATCAGTTATTTTACTAGGCTTCACCAATTTTACAGACAAAAATCAAGTGTTAATTGAGTATGAGATACATCTTTCAAAAAATATTTCTTTGGGTAGTAGAGTTATTGCCTGAAAAAGCAAGATGGTTAGCGATAGGAGGGTAAAATGCGTCAACTCATTATCCAAGTGCCACGGGGAAACGGAAAAGCTGTTATCGATATTGCCAAATCTCATAACGGCGCAAATCTGGCTCGATTTGAAGGAAATGCAGAAGAACCAATTGATGTGGTGATTGTTCACTTTTCTAATCGAGAAGTTGGGAAAGTTTTAGAAGAATTGCAAAACTTGCCCAAAGTACACATCACACTCATACCAACTGGTGTGATGACTCTGCAACCGCCTGCAACGGAAGCACCACAGCAAGTTGTGGATGTGGAAGAATGCAGCCCTATTGAGATTTTTCTTTCTGGTTTGGAAAGTGTTGGCTCTTGGCAAGGCTTTCTTGGTTATGCAGTACTGGCAGGCTTTGTAGTCTGGATTGGCTTGTATACTAATACAGCTTACTTATTAGTGGCGGCAATGCTAATTGCACCGTTTGCAGGCCCGGCAATGAATACGGCGATCGCCTTACCCAATCAATTCAAACTCATTTATTGAAACAGGATTTTAACGTGACACCTCTAGTTGATGTCAACGTCTTAGAAACCTCTGCTAATAGCAATTAATTACGAATTATGAATTATGAATTATGAGTAGTTCAAAGCTTTCAGAAAAACAAGCCCTAGATAGAGAACGTAACGAAGTCTTGCAACAGTTAGAAGATTGGCTAGAAATTCCAATGCTGGTGCTGGGCTTTGTATGGCTAGCACTATTCATCATCGAAATTATTTGGGGTTTAAATTCTTTACTAGAAGCTTTCAGTATTACTATCTGGATTATTTTTATATTAGATTTTATCCTGAAACTAGCGATCGCTCCTCATAGACCTTCTTATATCAAAAGCAATTGGCTAACAGCTATTTCTCTATTTTTGCCTGCGCTGCGTAGTTTTCGGATTATCCGAGTCATAAAAATACTCCGAACAGGACGAGCTGTGCGAGGATTACAACTGTTGCGAGTCATGACTCGTGCTAACCGAGGAATGCGGGTTCTCTCAGCCAGTGTGAACCGTCGAGGCTTTGGTTATGTTGTGGCGTTAACCATGATTGTTACTTTAATAGGAGCAGCAGGGATGTATGCGTTTGAAAACGAAGTTCCTGTGGAATCAGGGCTGCACAACTACGGTACTGCTTTATGGTGGACAGCAATGCTAATGGCGACGATGGGTTCTGACTATTGGCCAAAAACGCCTGAAGGTCGAGTGCTTTGTTTTATTTTGGCGTTGTATGCGTTTGCCGTGTTTGGCTACGTTACTGCGACTCTAGCGACGTTCTTTATTGGTCGTGATGCCGATGATGATCAAGCAGAGTTAGCCGGAGCGAAATCGATTCAAATGCTTCAGACAGAAATCGCAGCGTTGCGGCAGGAAATTCAAGAATTATTGCATCAGAATTCACAGCGTTGACGTTAGTAAACATTAATTAGTGAGGAAACTACATGAATGCAGAAATTTCTACAGCTTGGGATAAGGTTCAAAGCATGATCAACGGTTTCATTGCTTTGCTACCAAACATGATCTTAGCGTTGATTGTTTTTCTATTATTTTTGTTTATTGCCAGCAGAATTAAGGCACTAGTTAAACGGTTAACTCGCAACCGTCGTTCTGCGCGGAACTTGGGATTAGTACTAGGAAGGTTAGTGCAAGGAATAACAATTTTGATTGGGTTGTTTATCGCCCTTTCCATTGTGATTCCTACATTTAGGGCTGGTGATTTGATACAACTGTTGGGAATTAGCGGTGTTGCAATTGGTTTTGCCTTCCGCGATATTTTGCAAAACTTCTTAGCTGGGATTTTAATTCTGCTGACTGAACCTTTTCAAATTGATGACCAAATTGTTTTTAAAGGTTTTGAGGGGACTGTAGAAAATATTGAGACACGCGCAACAACAATCAGAACTGACGTTTTAAATTAATAGCTTTTTGGACTAATACTTATGAAAAATCTGAATTGGAAAGGTTATCGAATTATCGCATGGATAGGACAAGCTCTACTAACAATATTTGTCATAGCCGCAGCAGTTCAAGGGAAGTGGTCAAATGCCTTGGGTCTTGCATTCTTCCTTATTTTATCCTTTGTGTTTGTCATCCGAGATTATAAATTACCCACCTTGTTTGATTTTTTGTTTGTCTTAGCTGCATTGCTAAATGCTACTGGTTGGGTATGGAATTTATTTGGTATGCCAGGCCCCTATGACGAGATTGTTCATGCTTATACAACTTTTGCAATTACCCTGGCGCTCAGTTTTTTAGTATATGGTTCAATATTGAATATATTTCGGAATCATACACTTTTATATCTAGTGACAATTACTAGTTTTGGAATTGCTATTGGTGCTTTGTGGGAAGTCACAGAATGGTCTGCTGGTAAAATTCTCAATACTCAGGTAATTGAGAGCTTGGATGACACCATTATTGATTTAGTAATGGACTCCTTGGGGGCTGAATTAGCAGCTTTAATTAGCCTTTGGGCATTACGAGAGTGGAAAAATCGTCATACAGATGCAACAAATTCACAAAATGAGACATACGTTTAAATTACATAATTTTTGATAATTATAAGAAAACTATGAAGGCTAAATATATACATAATCAACAGAAAAATCTTACATCAAATTTGGTGAAATTACTAAGAGTAATGTCAACCAAACAAGGGCATTCAATATGGAAACAATCAACAACTTATCTGCTGTTACCTTTTATCGGGTTAATGCTAGGATTTTTGAGTAGCTGTTCGAGAGAGTTGCCTAGAGAGGTTAGTCCTTCACCTGTTGTTTCTCCTACAGTTAATGAGCCACAAAATCAAAGTTCGCGCCCTTTAACACCAACTGCTGATGACAACAATTTTGTAGTTGAAGTTGTGGAAAAAGTAGAACCATCTGTAGTTCAAATTAATACATCCCGAACTGTCAGAAGTGAAGTACCACAATTACCTGATGCATTAAATGACCCATTCTTTCGGCGCTTTTTCGGTGAAACGTTACCAACACAGCCTCAAGAGCGAGTAGTGCGCGGTGTAGGCTCTGGTTTTATCATCGATCCCAATGGACGAATTCTCACCAACGCTCACGTTGTCAACAATGCGGATACGGTGACGGTGTCATTTTCTGATGGTCGTACTGTTGAAGGAAAAGTGCTAGGCCAAGATTCGGTGACAGATGTTGCAGTTGTGCAAATTCCTGGTAATAACTTACCAGCAGTAGAAATAGCAAATCCTGACTCTGCAAGACCAGGACAATGGGCGATTGCGATCGGTAATCCTTTAGGTTTACAACAAACAGTAACAGTAGGCGTTATTAGTGCGATCAACCGTTCTTTAAATCTTTCCACTAGACCTAGTAGCTATATTCAAACCGACGCAGCAATTAACCCCGGAAATTCAGGCGGGCCACTCTTAAATGCTCGCGGTCAAGTAATAGGAGTCAACACTGCAATTATCCAGGGTGCTGAAGGTATCGGCTTTGCTATTCCTATAGATACGGCTCAAAGAATTGCCCAGCAATTAATTACTCAAGGCAAAGTTGAATATCCTTATTTAGGTCTTCAAATGCTCACATTGACACCTGAAGTGAAGCAAAGAATCAATAATTATCCAAACAGTAACGTCCGTATTGTCGCAGACCAGGGAATTCTTGTTGTTCGCGTTATTCCTAATTCTCCTGCTTCCAGAATTGGGCTACGCCCAGGGGATGTTATTCAAGAAATTAACAATCAACCCGTTACCACATCTGAGGATATTCAACAGATTCTTGAAAAGAATGGCTTAAATAATAACTTGCAAATCCAAGTACTACGTAATGAGCAGAACTTGCAATTTACAGTAAAACCTGAACCATTACCATCTCCAAATAACATTCAGTCTTAAGTTTGTCAGGTAGGTAATCTCTACCTGACTCATCAACTGTTTTCCACAGATGATTCAGACTTACCATTTACCACAGCTAATACTTTTTATTCTGGACTATCTTTTTGATTTTCCTGCCAGTTGTTGATGGCTCTTCATCACTAAAGGCACTAGAACTAGACTCTCAATCTGCTGAATTCCAAAGTAAAAAGCTATAACAGCGGCGATTTTCCAAGGTTCTTCATTTAATGCTAGCAGTGCAGGCGGAATCACACTCAATGTTGGCCCAACATTTGGGATAAATTCTAATAATCCTGCCAAAATAGCATTAACTAATGGCAATGGTATTCCCAAAATCAACAATCCAATATAGCTTAATGTTGCAATGACCAGCATAGTCAGGAATGTGCCTTTAATCCAGCCAGTCAATGAGACTGCACACTTATTGAGAATGTCATCAACTCGCCGACGATAAAAGGCAGGAAATAGCATTATAAATCCTTGCCGATAGGGTGATGGATTGGCTAGTAGCATGATAGTGAGAGCTACAAAAAGCAGCAAACCTAAAATAATAGAAAGCGAGCTACTGACCAAGCTAAAAAAGTTGTTAATTAACCGATTTAACCAATCTTGTAAACCTTGAGTTAGATACTTAAGCCCCCGAATATTTTCTAAAAATTGGTCAGGAATTACATTTTGTAACCAATTGTTCCACGATCGCAACCGTTCTAGTGCCATAGGCATAATATTGCCAAATTGTTGCAATTGGTCAACAAGACGCGGCACAATCAGTGCAAAAAAACCGACCAAAACGACCAATAAGAAAATAACTGATATGGCAACTGCAATTCCTCTTTTTATGCGAAATCGTTGTAATAAACTTACTAGCTGATTGAGGACTGTCGCTAACACTATAGATGCAAATACCACCAAAATAATTTGCCGAGTTTGCCACAAAATGTAAAGAGATATAACAAAGGCGAGGAATCCGATCAATTGTCCGAATCGCACAATGTAGCCCCCATTTTTTGTTATTACCAGCTATTGTGCTGAGTCTAATTACTTCAAAATAGCTGGATTACTATATGTTGAATTGATAAAGAGCAGAGAAATTAAATACAAAAACTCATTTAGCAGTTATAGATATTCTTAATTAGTTGACTTCGCTCCAGACGGCTCAAAATCTGGATGATTAATTTTGAACTCACTATAGGTTTGCTCACACAATCATCAGCACCCACTGCAAATATTTGCTCAACAATATCTGCTTCTAAATTATCAACCAAAAACATTACTGGCAGGAATCTCCAGTACGGATCGTTACGTACTACCTGACAAAGTTCAATGCCATTGATATGAGGCATTTCCACATCTAAAATTAGCAAATCTGGAGAAAATTCTGTCAGAGTATCCCAGAAACCTTGTGGGTCTTCAAGAGTTTTTAGAGTAAGTCCTAATGGTTCTAGGGATTGCTGTATAACAGTTAATGTCTGTGGCTCATCGTCTACAATCATTACTCTTGCTTCGGTAATACGAGTTTGTTGTAATATTTGACTGACTGACTCCAAAATCTGGCTAGGAGGCATGGATTTTTGCAAAAAAGCACGACCGCCAGATCGTACAGCCTCAACGCGTAGGCGAAGCCTGCCGCAGGCATCGCTAAAATTATTTCGCTCTGTAAAAACTAACACAGGTATTTGTAGCGTTGGCGTTTCGCCCGCTGTAGGCGATCGCTGGGATAATTCTGTTATTAACTTCAAGCTGTCTTTCTCAATATCAATATCAAGTAGCACCACATCGGGATTTAAAGATGAGATTATACTTCTGGCAGCGGTGAGAGTAGTAGCAATCTTAACTTGTAGTTCCTGATTCTCAGCCTCCTTTATCAATCCCTCAACTATTTGGCGATCATTGCTAATTACTAATAGTAGATTTTGGGTTTGTTCAACTGGGGTTTTTCCTAGCTCTCGTTGTAACTCCATCAAAAGCTTATCTAAATGAAAACATTGAGCTTGGCTAATAAATTTTTGATTTTGAAATAAATCTTCTATCTCATTAGCTAATAATGAACCTTTTGGAAAGCCAAAACTACCCAATGAACCAGCTAGCTTGTGAGCTTCTTGCTCTGCGTTTTGCCGCAGTTGAGCATCAAGTGTACCTTTCCTGAAAGCATCAGCTGCTAGCTTCAATACTGCAATGCGCGAACCAACCTTAGCTTTGAAATTTTCCCGCTCTTGAGCAATGGCTGCTAGTAGAATTTGCTGCTGCTTTAAATCTATTTCTGGCTCATGTGTCTGACAACTTTGCTCATGAGATAGAACTTTTAAACGATAACCCATTCCATAAACAGTTTCTATAAAATCGTAGTTAGCACCTGCTGCTTTTAGCTTCTGTCGTAAACTTTTGATATGAGATTTAATCGTATTTTCTTCAGGTGGATCTTTTTCAGTGCCCCAAAGTTGATCTACAATTACACTCCGGCTAAAGATGCGCTGGTTATTGCGTAAAAAAAGGTCTAAAAGACTAAATTCTTTTGCTGTTAAATTTAGGGCAATATCTGCATAAGTTACCTCACAAGTACTAGGATCAAGACGCAAGCTTCCCCATTCCAAAACTGGAGGTAAAGAAGTATTTCCCCGACGTAGTAAAGCACGAATACGAGCTGATAACTCTTGAAAATCAAATGGTTTGACTACATAATCATCTGCTCCGGCATCTAAACCGATAACTTTATCAGTTTTAGTATCTTTTGCCGTTAAAAGCAGAATCAGCATTTGATAGCCTGAGTGGCGTAATTGCCGACAAAGACTTATGCCATCCAGCTTTGGCAGAATCAAATCTAGCAAAATCAGGTCATAGTTACAGACACTAACCAACTCCCAACCAGCTTCACCATCAGCTGCAATATCAACCACATAATTTTGTTTGGTAAGATATGTTGCTACAGCTTGAGCAAGCAAATCATCGTCTTCAACCAACAGAATTCTCATGAAAATGTTTGCTTGTAGAAGCAACCCTGAGCGCTGTAATCAAATTTCTATAACTTAGGTTATGCCCTTTTCAGCTTTATAAGACATCTATCAAAGGCAAGGTTTAGGCAAAAGATTCGCCCCGTCTAACCTATTTTGTTGACATCCTCTTCTACCCTTCTGCTGGCAAAGACGCTACGCGTAGCTTGGCTTTTGAGTAGGAGGAACGGCAAAGCCAAATAGGAAGGTTCTGCGATCGCCCATCATTGTCAGTCAGCAATTCAAAAAAACATCTGTCGCAATCATTTTCCAAGTTCAAAGTTTACCAGACATTTTACCCAGGCTGGCAACAACGGCAATTAACTCAGCTGCTCTAACTGGTTTAGCAATATGTCGCTGAAACCCTGCTGCTAATGCCTCTTTATAATCTTCTACCCTGGCATACCCTGTCAGCGCAACAGCAGGAATCCGCCCGCCTAGCTCTGGTTCCATTTCTCTGATTTTACGCATCAGCGCGTAGCCATCCTCGCCTGGCATCCCAATGTCGCTGATTAATACATCTGGATGTAATTCTTGTAGTGCTTCAAGTGCCTGCCTTGTAGAGCTAAAAGTACTAACTTTCGCTCCACACTCTTCGAGTACTGCGGTAATCCACTGCCGTACATCCGCCTCGTCATCTACAACCAGCACTCGCAAGCCAGTAAGGGGATTGGGGATTGGGGGCTGGGGAGAGAAGTGTAAGTTATTCTCTCCTGTCCCTCTGCTCCTCCGCTCCTCTGCTCCTCTGCTTTCTTCTAAAACGGGCAACTTGACTGTAAATGTTGCGCCTTGCCCTATTCCTTGGCTTTGGGCTTGGATTGTGCCACCATGCAGTTCTACCAGATGAAGTGTGATCGCCAGCCCTAAACCTAGTCCTTTATTTGACCGAGTATGAGTACTATCTGCTTGGCAAAAGCGCTCAAATACGTGAGGTAGAAAGTCAGCACTGATACCCTGGCCTGTATCACTCACTTGAATTTGAGCATAGTTAGGGATTGAGTATTGGAAAAAGTTTTCCTTATTACCCAATTCCCTTGACAATCGCACCTCAATTCGTCCGCCGTTGGGTGTAAATTTGATCGCATTGGTGAGTAGATTCAACACAACCTGTTGCAAGCGGTCTGAGTCACCCCAAATTCTTTCTATTGAAGTATCAAGTATAGATTCAAGTTGAATATCATTAGCATCTGCTAATGGTTGCACAACCTCAATTGCGGCTGTAATTACTTCTACTAAATCTACCAAATCAATGGAGAGTGAAAGTTCTCCTCTAACAATACGCGAAATATCAAGTAGGTCTTCAATAAGTTGCATTTGCAAATTAGCATTGCGTTCAATTATCTCCAATGCTAGAGTTGCTTTAGCCTCATCTAGCGCACCCGTTTGCAACATCCCAGCCCAACCAATAATTGCAGTCATGGGGGTACGTAATTCATGGGAAACTATTGCTAAAAATTCGTCTTTGGAACGATTTGCCGCTTCTGCCGCACTTTGTGCTGCTTCGCTAACGGCGCGTGCAGCTTGTTCTCGTAGTAGCAGTTGCTCTTTTTCTTCCTCGGATTGTTTGCGCTCAGTAATATCTTGCATAATTTTAGAGAAGCCGCGCAGATTTCCATTTTCATCTCGTAAAGGTGTGATTACACAATGCGCCCAGAAAAATGTTCCATCTTTGCGGATATGCCAACGATTTTCCCGCGAAAAACCTTCAGTTACGGCTTGTCTCAATGCTTGTTGTGGTTGTCCACGCTCAATTGCTTCTGGTGAAAAAATTCGCTCAAAAGGTTGACCAATAATTTCTGATTCTTGATAGCCTAAAATACGTTCGGCTCCAATGTTCCAACTGGTAAAGTTACCGTTTGGATCTAACATAAAAATTGCGTAATTAGTTACTCCTTCTACTAACAATCGATAACGTTCTTCACTTTGACGTAGACTGTCTTGAATTTGACGTAAACACTCGTAATTTTGCTGGGCTGCTTTCGCGTTTTTCTGAGCTTGCGATCGCGCCTGACGTAATGCGGAGTTAAGTGAGCTGATCAACACTGCTACCAGCACAAACTGAATCAACCCTACTACACTGAACCCAGTAACGGCCAGAGAATAAAAAGGAGGTAAAAGGAAGTAGGCGCAGACTATAGCAGACAAAAAAGTTGCCAACAGTCCTGGGTTGAAACCACCATACCAGGAACTAACCATGACAGCAGCTAAAAACAGTGGGTAAATGGTATTCAGCCTGTGTAACTGCCATAGAAGCAGTGTCAGCAGTAAAGCTAGTAAAACCGTTAAGAAGGCAATGCTATAGCCTTGTAGTTGCGATCGCCAAAGGCGGGGCGAAGCCCATCGCGTAGCGTCTCCGTAGGAGAATCGCCGTTCGCGGAGCGTTCCGTAGGAAAGGCGGGACGAAGCCCATCGCGTCAATCTCCACATTTTCTATTACTTCTGGTTATGCCATAAGTTTATTAGGGTTCTGCACGAGTTTTCCACTTTCGAGTTTTATCTTAGAAAATGAATCTTAAGAATATGGTATTTCTAAACAGTGCTCCTCACGATACTGGAGGAATTGAAGTAGTCAACAATAATAATTTCAAACTCCAAGGAAGATAATAATAATGAATACTAAACAAATTTTAGTTATTGATGATGAAGATGACATCCGTCAATTGATTCAGACTTGTCTAGAAATAATGGGGGGCTGGAAGGTGTTGACTGCTACTTCAGGTAATCAAGGATTACTCTTAGCTCAGTCATCTCAACCCGATGCTATCCTTTTGGATGTAATGATGCCTGATATGGATGGTTTAACAACTTTTCAACAACTACAGGCTAATCAAACAACTAAACATATACCTGTGATTTTGTTGACAGCTAGGGGGCGCACAACTGACCAGCGTTTATTTACTCAACTTGGCGTTAGAGGCATAATCAGTAAACCTTTCAATTCTCAAAAACTAGCTGTTCAAGTAGCAGCAGCTTTGAACTAAAGTAAATTAAAAAATCATACCGACTGTTTCAAGTTCAGCTATTCTTACCTCTAAATTAAATAACACTAGCACCTAAATTTTTAAGCATCTTTGCTTGAGAATTAGTCTATCTATAGTTTTATAAACCTATTTCCTAAGTAGTAGTTTTTAAAAAAATATCTATTCTCCACTAGTTTTCCACTTTTTTTATTTAATTTAGAAATCACTTGGTTTAGTAATCCTATCTGAATTTGTGAAAATTATTTTTTATCAATAGACGCGTTCTTCATTAAACATTGCCCCAGGTCAGCGTCTTACGGTAAGGGTATTCATAAAGACATGGAGAACAGAAAGATTTTCACAAGTGATTTAGGACTGCTATGTTAGCTCTTGATTTAGGAAGTGTAAATGTTAAATAATTCAGAATCCTTTTCACGTCCACCGAGCAAACAAGAATTTGCTGCTACCTTTCTTTTAGTAAGTCGAATTAGCTTTTGGGTACAGTTAGTGCTAGGTGGTATTTCTGGCATTACTTTGTTATTAGCATCCTTTAGCCGTAATGTTACTACTCAAACAAGCAATGCAGGCATAGGGTTTGGTATATTTTTAGCTATTGTTGGTATTTTATTGCTGTGCTTTCGAGTATACTGGGCTTTCCGTTATAGGAAGTTAGCTAAACTTTTACAAACACCAAATTCTCAAAACCATCCTAAGAGAGAAGACGTAATTCAAAATTTACGAATTGGATTAATTGTGAGTTTAGTAGGTATATTAATAGCTTTTATTGCTTCGGAAGCGACAGTTGCAATCATACTAGGAAAAACATTAGCTCAACCTCAAGGTGTCGCAATTTATCAACCGGAAAATGTCATTCGTTCGCTAGATATTTTTGTAATGTTAGCAAATGTCAACATGGTTGGCGCTCACTTTCTTGGAGGCGTTACTTCTCTTGGTCTACTCTATTGGGTAGAAGAGTAATCGATTCCATATTTATTCAGGTTCCCAGCTATTACTATTGAAGTAGTAACGCTATTTCTAAAGTAGTATTTGTGAAATGTGTTTGAATTCTCCACGAATTCTCCACCATTAAGACTTAACCTCAAAATACAGTCTGTTTTTCATAACTCCTTTTTGGGTTGAGCGGCTCAACTTTACCTAAATTACATTTCAAAGATTTAGGTTATTACAAAAATCATAGTCAGATATTTGCTCTGAGTATGTATTAGCTCTCAGAGGCTACACTTGCAGTCTCGTTAGATGAAATAACCAACTTCGATAACAACCAAGGTGTATTGAGAATTCAAAAGGATGGTCAAGTGTTTTTGAATTAGTGTAGTTTTACCGCCGCATTAATTTTGAATACGTTAAAACGTGATTTGAACTTGATATAAATACAGTCAACTTGAATGGAGATTTTGAAATGACCAACTTTCTTCAAACTAAATGGAGTTTTAAAGGGGCTATTACTTTAGCACTTTTTGCAGTGCTGCTTGGAGCTTGTACCAACAATTTAGAGCGAGAAGCCGCAGTACCAGAAACCAACGTTACTACAGAGGAAGTCGCAGACAATACAAAGCAACTAATCGGTAAAACTGTAACAGTTAGAAGTACACCCATCAGAAAACTAGGGCCGTCAACTTTTACAATTAGCGATAAGCAATTTTTTGGCACTGAACCGATTTTAGTTGTGAATGCTTCAGGTAAAGTTTTTACTCTGCCTACTGATCCAAATACACCAATTCAAGCGACAGGCCCAGTTCGTCAATTTGTGGTTGCAGATATTAATCGAGATTACAATTTGGGCTTAGATCCAAACTTGTATAAAGAGTATGAAACTCGACCTGCAATTATTGCTCAATCAATTGCACTTGCTCCTAAACCGGGTGAAATTACCACAAACCCCAACTTATATTATGGTAAGAACTTGGCGGTAACAGGCGAAGTAGAAGACATTAGAAACGCGAATTCTTTCACTCTAGATGAAGACAAGTTGTTTGGCGGGCAAGACTTGTTAGTGATACGCGCCGGTACTCCGAAAGCAACTGTCAACGAAGGTGAGAAAGTCGCTGTAACAGGTGTGTTGCGTCCGTTTGTTGTAGCTGAACTAGAACGGGATTACGACCTGAAATGGGATTTAACTTTACAAAAGCAGCTAGAAGCAGAATACAGCAATAAACCTGTGTTAGTTGCGAATGAAGTTTACCCCTCAGCAATTCCGCAATAAGGTATCCTACTTACTACAGCATTCCCTAGCAGGAAAGCTTCCTCCGTGAATAGCCTCAAGACAAATAAGAATAAGGGCAATAAAAATTCTCAAAGGGAGGTTTATACAGGCACTAAATCAGACAGGGGTATTAATTTTTCTGATAGCGATCGCTATGCTAGTGAGAAGTTGTAACCTTTTTAATACAAAGGCAACTTTCACTAATACATCTGAAGTAGCAATAAATTAGGGTCAGAGAGTATCGGTAATAGGTGAAGTTCGTTTGTTATTACTGAAATTGAGCAAGACTATAGCTTCACCTGAGATCTAAATAGAAAAAGGAAATTAGAAGCTGAGTACGTCAACAGACCTATTTTAGTTGCTGAAGCCAAATGAAAAGTTTTTGCAGCGTGTCTATATTGTAGTGCTACTGGTAGCCTTACCCATCGCCATTTACCTGTTCTTTGGTGAACCTGTCGGCTTACTACAAACCGCAGGCGCAATTGAAGCTGCTCACATCCCCATTGTCACCGGACTGACTCTTTACTTAAATCATCGAATGTTGCCAAAGGAACTGCAACCATCAAAGATGATCTTTGGTGGAACAGCGATCGCTGATATATTTTTTGGTGTATTTGCAATTATCTATCTGTTGCAACTGCTTGGTATGATTGGCTCAGGTGGCGGTTCAACTTAATAAATACAGTGTAGAAAGCAGTTTCATTTTTCTAATATAGTTATTATGCCGTATGACACTACCCGATTCACCTCTAGAACCAATTAGGGAACCAGTTAAACAAATAACTTCTCTCCCTTGGTTTGAGCGGCTTGCACGATTAGGATACGCCGCAAAAGGTGTCGTTTACTTTATTGTTGGGTTATTAGCAGCCCAAACAGCCATTGGTTCTGGTGGCAAAACGACGAATACAACTGGTGCGTTAAAGGCAATTGTTGCCCAACCTTTTGGAAAGTTTTTGCTAGGTATCGTTACCCTCGGAATTATTGGGTATGTGCTTTGGCGTTTAGTTCAGACGTTTTTCGATCCTGAAAAAAGTGGAAAACAAATTAATGCTAAACGAATTGCCCAACGGATTGGTTATGCTATCAGTGCTTTAGCTTATACAGGTTTGGCTTTGACATCTGTAAAGCTGATTATGGGTTCAGTCGTTGGTGATAGCGATTCAATTGAGGATTGGACAATATATATTTTGGCTCAACCCTTTGGAAGATGGCTAGTAGCACTGGCAGGAATGATGGTAGTTAGTGTTGGTATTTTTTACCTTTATCAAGCATATAAAGGCAATTTTCGTTGCCATTTCAAGCTTTCTCAAATGAGTCGAACTAAACAAATTTGGGCAGTGCGTATAGGTAAATTTGGCATTGCTGCCCGTGGCATTGTTTTTGGCATTATCGGCATTTTCTTGATGCTGGCGGCAGTTCAATCTGATGGCACTCAGGCTAGAGGGTTGGGTGGTGCATTGGCAGTCCTGGCACAACAACCCTTTGGTGTTTGGCTTCTGGGTATAGTGGCTTTGGGTTTGATTGCTTATGGCATCTATTCAGGAATAGAGGCTCGCTATCGGCATATTGCTAATTTATAATTTTTAACGCGTTGGCGTAGCCCGTCGTAGAATCGCTAATTTTTGCTGCATTTGTGACAACCAAGATGATGGTAAAACATTTGTATATCGAGATTTACCACCAGAGGAATTGCACGTTCCATTAACACAGGTAATTTATGTTGGTGATGGTGAGTCAGATATTCCCTGCTTTTCTCTAATGAATCAAGAACAGGGTACAGCGATCGCATTATATAAAGACAGCACTCCAGAAGAATGGGGACGAAAGTTAAAAATTACTCAAAATCAACGGGTTGCTAACCTCGCGCCTGTTGACTACAGCGAAAATTCTGAACTGATGCAATCTCTAACACTGGCGGTAGAAGGTCTCTGCAAACGGATTGCTTTGCAGCAATTGAGCGTAGGTGAGTAGAACTGCTAAAAAAAATGCACAGTAAGCTTGCCAAAGCAACCACTCTCAAAAACTTTAGTCAGAATCAAAAATAACGGCGGGTGCGGGGGTTGAACCCGCAAATCCCCAAAATAGTGGAGATGTTACCGATAACCCTAAATTCCTCGTCCCCGAAAGGCAAGTTGCGAATCAGGATAACCCGCCATAAACTATGAAGGATAAAGTTTTTCATGCTTTATCCTTCAGCAATGTCTACAACTCACCCGTAGCTAGCATTTGGATAATGCGAGGCGTTCCCGGATCAAACCCCCCCAAATCCCAAGACAGCGAATCTTGAGGATCTACCAGCGTAATCTGATAAGGTGCAAGGGTGACATACACCGCCTTGACATTGGGATTCACCTTTTTGCGGTACTCTGCCAGTGCTTGACTTGGATGCTTATAACCAGCCCAGCTTTCTGAGTCAGTCCAAAAACAGACTACATCTGCCTTGAACTTGTTTTTAATCATCCAGTCGTAAGCCACAGACGCATCTGTTCCGCCGAAGTTTTGGTTGCTAGCTTTGCGAACCGCTGAACTAAAACTATCTTTAGCAGTGATACCCAATTCACGAAATTCGGTAGCAAAGCCGCGAATCACATAGTTTTGTTCTGCCTTTGCTGTAACCAGTGCCATTGTGGTGGCAATTTCACAACAACTTAATCCCATATCTGCAACCAAGCTACCCATAGAACCAGAAACATCCACAGCGTGCATGAACACTTTGCCTGTGGGTTGCACAACATCAAAAGACAGTTCAACCGCCTTTTCTAAGACGTCCACAATGCGAGGAACTGGGTTCCAAGTCTTCTGGCTGCGTCCTAATCTTCCCCCAGATTGGTAAGTTTTGAGTGCCTTCAAAACATCAATCGGATGGATACGACCTTTACGCAGATGTTCCTTATTGTTAAGAACTGCTTCCACGCGCAGTAAATTTGTGCTCTCATCGGCTCGCAACACACCTAAGTCTGTCAGTGAACCCAGGTTTCGCAACATTGCACCTATTGGCATTTCCTGAAACAGCAGTTGCCAAGCTTGCTTATCCATTTTGCCCACAGGTGCAGCCATTTCGTGGGTTAGGCGTCCTTGTGAAATAGCCTCATGAGTTTGGGTAGGATTCCGCTTGAGCCACTCATACCACCAAATCTGAGCCAATGCTTGAGAGGGTATTTCTGCTGGCAATTCTTCCCAGCCTTTGACTACCCACTCAAATAATTGTCGGTGATTTTCTGTAGGTGGTTTGACATGGAACAACCGCAATGCATCCCGGTGGGAAAAGCCTTGACGTTGTTGATATTTCAATAGCTGATAAGCCAAACCCTTAACATCTTCCCGTGACAGCCAAGTTTTACCAGCTTCGCGCACCACTTTCCCAAATCCCCGCAGAGATTTAGTGTAGTTCAGCCATTCATAGAAGTGGCTACCAGTGCGGACAACTTGCGGAAAGATTTCACCAAATGCCTGCTTTGCTTCTGGTGTTTCACCCATTGACAGTAGAACTAAAGCTAAGATTGGCGCACTGTTGTTGATGGCGCGTCCATCGCTAGCATACAAAATTTCTTCCGCTACACGGCTAGGATTTTCGGCAACAGCTTGTCTGATAACTGTCACAAAATCCTCAGTTAATTCTTGCTTCCCAGCATAGTAAGTACTTTTTGCTGTACCAATCAATAGACAGCGACGCAGCATTTTCCAAATGCCAGCATCAAACATCCAGCCACCGGAACGCCCCTGAATCATCTCTGCTTCTCGTCCGTGGATAGGCTGAGACTGTGGTGTAGCTGTCTTCTTTTTAGTGAAAAAATTGTAATTCATGGCTTCATCTCCCGGCCCTTGTGGGCAAAAATGAAAGGTGGCAGGGCAGGACTTGAACCTGCGACAACCGGCTTAAAAGGCGATAACCCTAATTCGTCGGCCTTTTCAGACAAGGTGTGAACAAGGATGTTTTCGGCGCTCTACCACTGAGCTACCTGCCACATATAAATTTTGGTGTAGTGGGGCGGGATTTGAACCCGCGACCTCTCGAACCCAATCGATAACCCTCAATTCTTCGGCCTTTTCAGGCAAGGAGTGAACAAGGATGTTTAGCGCTCTACCACTGAGCTACCCACCACATGAAAATTACAAATTACAAATTCAAAACTAAACTCCAGTACTCAAAAGCAATTTGGGTGTGGCAGGGTAGGAATCGAACCTACACGACTTTTTCAGTCACTAGATCCCGATAATCCTCAAATCTTCGGTCTTTGCAGACAAGGTGCGAATCAAGGTTTTTCATCTAGCGCGTCTACCAATTTCGCCACCTACCACATATAAAATTTTGGATTCTAGACTTAAGTTTCGTTTAAGGGTTTTTACTAGTATTTTCGTAAAGAATTATCAGGTTTAAATTTACTCGGTGCTTAATTTGGTGTAGCGGAGCAGGATTTTTACCTGCACCTCCAGAAGTTTGGATCAAGGGTGTTTTAGTTATGTGCGATAACCCTCGATATATCGGCCCTTGTGGGCAAGGTGGGCGCTCTATCATTTGAGCTATCCGCTACGGGTGAAAGCTAACTCCTTAATGAATGTCAGCTTGTATTATTAATGTAGTATTTATATTACTAGTTGTCAAGTGGCTGGCGAGCTAATTTGTCTGCCTTCGGTGTTAGGTAGTAGGCAGAGAGAGCACAAAGAATTCTTAGGGCAAAAGGTTTTAGATTCCAAGCTTTCCTCAAAACCTTCTTGTTTCTTTAGGAAAAAACTTTTGCGCGATCGCCAACCGATAACATATACAGTTGGTTTTTATGAATAGACAACAGTAGGGTGGGCATTACAATGCCCACCCTACAAGCTGCTTTGGGAAAAAACTTTTGCCCAGACACTGGTTTTTGCTAGCAAATTTGCTACAACTTTGCCAAACGATACAAAAAAATGCCACAATTTTTGCCAAGATAATATTATTTCCAGAAAATTCACTTGGCAAAAATCGGCATGAGTGAAAAACTAATCGAGGGCGACGGGAAAGCTTTTCTCGTTCTACTTTTGCCCATATCGTTTTTGATTATTTTCCTGGTTTCCACTTGGAAAATTTTGCTAGCCATAATTTTACTGATCATTGGCTTCAATCTGTGGCAATGGTATCAATGGCAACAATGGTCTCAGCGAGTTAACCCAATTTTCCATCAGATGATTCGGGAAAACCACGGCAGACTTACGCCAATGGACTTGGCTATTAGAGGCAATTTTTCTGGGACAATGGCAAAACGCTACCTAGATGGGAAAGCTTCTGAATTTGGTGCCAGTCTGATTAACTCCGAAGACGGGGGTCAGTCTTATTACTTCATAACTGCTAGCATTCTGGGCAACATACTTGACAGTAGTGAGCCTGTAAAAGAACTTCCGGCTCAACCAGTTGCCAAAACTGCGCGATCGCTGCTAGCACCACCACCAATAGCACGGGAGGAAGAACCAGAAACCGAATCGCTGCCACAGACAACCCATGAGCACGTAAAACAATCACTGGAAAAACAGTTAGTTTTTGGCTCTCTAATTCAATCTGAACTTGCCAAGCGGCTAAATGTTTATTCCAGTACTGTTTACAAACGACGAAACGATCCAGATTTTCCAGAGTGGAGTCGCAGCAGAGACCCCGATGGTATCGCTTGGACGTTTTCCGAAAAAGCTAAGGAGTTTTTTCCACTGGATGAGGAAGGTTAAACAATGCAAAATTGAAAAATTTTAGTTTTGAACTTTTGTTTGCAAACCTATAGCTTCGCTGATGGTAGTTAAACCGTTTTGTTCTAGCTTAGAAAGCAAACCTGTGAGAATCCGGCGTACCATCAGTGGGCCTTCATAAATCCAGCCTGTATAAACCTGGATCAAGCTAGCACCAGCAATGATTTTTTCCCAAGCATCTTCAGAAGAAAAAATGCCACCAACGCCAATAATTGGGATTTTTCCCTGAGTTTGCTGCCAAATAAACCTAATTACTTCAGTGGAGCGATCGCGCAATGGCTCACCGCTAATTCCGCCGGCTTCTTCCTGGGGTGATTTGCCAGTTTGGTCAATCACTTGGGTTTTGAGTCGCTCACGGCTGATGGTTGTGTTAGTGGCAATAATCCCGGCTAGTTGGTAGGTTTTGGCTAGAGAAATAATGTCGGTGATCGCCTCCCATGCCAAATCTGGTGCTATCTTGACAAAAATTGGTTTTTGTGAATGATTTTCCTGTTGCAATAAATCTAAGATGGCACTGAGCATAGAAGCATCTTGGAGCGATCGCAACCCCGGCGTATTTGGCGAAGAGACATTAACCACAAAATAATCGCCCAACTCTTTAAGTAAGCGAAAACTATGAAGATAATCTTCTGCTGCTGCTTCTAGAGGAGTTACCTTAGATTTTCCCAAATTTATCCCTATGGGTATTGACTGGGTTAACTTCTGCTTTTCCCGTGTTAAATATGCCGCCATTGCAGCTGCACCGCGATTATTAAAACCCATCCGGTTGAGAGCAGCTTTGTCTAAGGGCAAGCGAAACAAGCGGGGAGAGGGATTTCCTGGCTGTGCATGAAAAGTTACAGTTCCCAATTCCGCAAAGCCAAAACCTAAACTAGACCAGATGTTAGCAGCAACACCATCCTTGTCAAAACCTGCTGCTAACCCCACAGGATTAGGGAAATTTAACCCAAACAAATTTTGTTCTAAACGCTGATCGTGCAGGCAAAAAGACTGCTGTAGGCGTCGATTTACCCAACTAGCAGGAGGGCGATCGCCTGTTTGTGACAGCCAACTCAAACTGCGAATTGTCTGCTGGTGTAACCACTCTGGATCTGTTTTTGCCAGATTGAACACAAGCGGACGAATGGCGACTTGATAAATATCCATTTCGATCCCTAGTAGGGATTAATATACAACAGCTTGCTTTCTCATCTATCAAAATATCGGCTCATATTGAGGTGATGCTGACTTTATTTGATTGAAACCCATAACTTACAGCAAACACCCCTAGCTATATTAATGAGGGCGGTTTTCTGGGCATCTTATATATTACAAGCTATTTTAACCAATAATTCAGATGGGGCAGCCGCAAAAACTTATAGCCGCCGAACAGCAGATCGTTTCCTTGGGGCGCGTCCTCCAGAGTCTCAGAGAAGAAGATAATGTTGAAGTTCTGATTGAATCTACTATTTCTTATCTTAAAGAGCAGTTTGACTACAAACTGGTTTGGATTGCTCTTTACGATCGCCTAAATCACATATTGTTTGGGAAAGGTGGGATCACACCCGATAGTGACACAAGTTTTTTAAAAAAACGGTTTGTTCTCAATCCTGGAGATTTATTAGAACAAGTAGTAATTGAACAGCGTCCTTTGGGTGTAGCAGATTTGCGAGTTGAAATCCGCGTTGCAGAATGGCACAAAGTTGCAGATAAATTCCACATCCAGGGAACGATTGTTTTACCAATTCGCTATAAAGACCGCTGTTTAGGTTTGATTTTACTAGGTTCAGAACGCTGGGGCTACTTGTTGCCTGGGGAGGCAAAAGCACGTCTAATGATGGTTTTAGGCGAACTGGGGGCAGTGCTTTATCAACATGAGATGAATTTGCAGCAAAAGCAAACTAAGCGACCCGATGAATCATTATTAGGATTGCTGGACAATTTACGTACCCTGAGTAATCTAGATCAAAGATTAGAAGCCGTGGTGCAGACAACCCATCAATTTGTCTCCCCTAACCGGACAAATATTTACTGGTTTGAGCGCGAAGGGCGTTACTTTTGGTGTCGGATGAGCAATCAGCTTGTCAAAATCAATCCTGAATCTAACAGTCAGCAAGCAGCCGCGGGAATGACGGTGCAGGAATTAAGCGACTTTTATTATGCCTTAGCAGTCAATCAAATTGTCTCAATTGGCGACGCCCGCAGTTCTTTGAAAAGCCATTTTACGGCAAAGTTACTGCAACGCCTAGGAGTGCGATCGCTCCTAGCAGCTCCGATCATTTGGCAAAAGAACCTACTAGGTTTTTTGGCGGTAGAAAGCAATGAACCTCGGATCTGGACAGAGACAGACAAAAATTTTGTCCAAGGTGCTGCTGGCTTAATTTCTCTAGTCGCCCCCACCGAAGGCATGGAAAGCACCATCAAACAGATTCAAGATGATACCCAATTGACTAGCCAAGTCGCCCAAGCTATCTATAGCGAGCATGACCTACATAAAACTTTACATATCTGCGCTACAAGAGTTTTAACTAGACTATCTGCCACCCGCTTTTTACTGTTGCAGTACGACCCTGAACAGAATAATTATCAATTTATTTACCAAAGTCAGCCCAATAATCGCCGACCTTTGACATTTACCCTTGATGCTCTCAAGGAATTGGATGGACAGCTTTTACAGCGTTCAAATCAAGCAGTGGAGATCGAGAACTTAGATGAAGATTTGCGCTTTCTTAACTGGCGTCTTCCTTTGCTAGAAAATGGTGTGCGATCGCTACTGGTTTGCCAATGTACTAAAGGTAATACACCAGCAGCGCTTTTAATCATCGCTCACGAAACCCATCGCTCATGGACAACATTGGAAAAGGAATTACTGTGGGCTGTTAGTCAACAAATTGGTGTAATTGTTCGTCAATGGCACTTGCACAGCCGCACCCAGCAGCAGGAAAAAATTTCTCAGACATTTGAACAATGTCTAAACATTCTGGCACAAGCCCAGAACGGCAAAGCATCAGGAGAAAACTATTTGGAACGCACGGCACTAGAACAAATAGCATCTGTTCTAGACTGTCCTTTTGCGGTATTGCTATCCTGGTCGCCTGGTCAGCGTTGGGCAGAAGTTATACCAGGAGTAATTACTAATACGCGGTTTGGGATTTTTTCTGATGCATCTATTTCCATCAAAGCTGAGGCGTTAATTCAGTGGGCGCTTGCTCAAGAGGGTCACTTGACTCTGAAGATGGATGATTTACCTTCGGAAACACGGAAATGGTTCAATGTCCCTGACATCGGTCAAATTATGGTGATGGCGTTACGCACTACTACTGATTGTGAACCCACAGGTGTAGTTTTGTTGGCAGACCATAATGAGCGTCGCTGGTCAGACCAGAGTCTTAATGCTACAGCAACGCTAATCTCACAATTAGCTTGGTGGCGTCGTCAAAAGCAAATTACTCAACTTTTAGAGTCTACAACAGAAGAATTACGACAACTCAATTGGTACAAAAATCGTCGTCTGGAGGAAATGCAAAGAACAGCGGCGCTGTCACTCAGTCAAATACATGATTTGGGTATTCCAACCAATGAACTGGCCCAGATGCGCTACCAGCTATTGCTGCGGCAGTTAGACCAGACTACCACCTCCATGAGTGGACTGCTAAAACTTGAGCAGTGGCAGTTACATATGAGCTGGGAAACTATGCCAATAACCAGTTTACTGAAGCGATCGCTCGAACGAGTTGAAAATTTACTCAAACAACAAAAGCTGTGGATCGGTGTGCATGGTTTAGGGCAACCGATTGAAGATGGGGAGTTACCAAAAAACTCTTCATTGGTCAGAGGCGTTCTGTCCTCAAATTCTCAATCCTCAATGGCGATCGCTGGCGACATTGTCAAAATTGAATTAGTTCTCCATGAATTGTTAGTTGCTGCTTGTTGCCGTTCTCACGGGAGCAGAATTGATATTTGGTGTCGTCGCTTAGATGAATGTAAACCCGTTGGCGGAGCCTTTAGTGCAGAAGCGGCTTGTCGTCAGACATCGCTAGAACTGTCGATTACAGACAACGGCAAAATCGAACCAAAGCTAATGGCAGCGCTATCTCACAATACACCCAAGGATCTGCTTGCTCCCTCCAATCTCGACCAACCACCAGGTTTACATCTGCTAATCTGCCAAAACCTCATGCAGCAATTGGGAGGAGAATTACATTTCTATCAATTACCCGATCATCGAGTAGTCAGCCGCTTGCTGTTGCCGTTAGCTGATAATAATTCTCAGGTTTAAGATGGGAGCGATCGCCCAGCTTGGTTGTGAATAAAACGCCTAATTACCTTTAATAAACTCCCGAATATCGACCGCCACAACCTCAGCACAAGATTCTGGTAAATCGTTTGCTGCATGAGCAATCATTTTCAACTCGACCTTCGGAGTTAGTTGAGCATAAACCCGACTTTTAGCTAAAGCATCTGGTGTATCTTGACTACCTTGTAAAATAAAAACTGGGACTTCGATCATGTAAAGTCGCTTTTGCAGTAATTCCGCTTCGATTTCTGCTTGCTTTCTTTTGAAAAGTAATTGGCAAGCTATAGGATATGGGGACAACTCCTGACGCAGCTGCAAGTCTTGGGCAATTTTTTCATACCAACCCAGGATTTTAGTCAAGGGACTTAGCGATCGCAACAGTTTAACTACTAATGGTGGATAGTTTAATAATCGCCGCATTTTCCGGCAATACTCTTCTTGTCCTTGTATCTCTACACCTTCTGGCGCTAAAAGTACCACACCATCAACTTTCTCTGAATACTTGAGAGCATAACTAGCAGCAACCCAACCCCCTAGAGAATGCCCTACTAAGTATACCTTTTCTAATTTCACAGCTTGGAGAAACTCAGATAGACATTCTACTTGCAAATCAATTGAATGGTGAATATTAGGATTCTCTGATTCACCAAACCCTAGTAAATCAAGTGAGAAGCAATGGAAATCTTGTGAGAGCGATTTCATGACAGATATCCATTGACTACTATCATTCCAAGCACCATGTAAAAAAATGACAGGAGTTCCTTCACCAACTTCACGCCAGAATATTAGCCCTTGCGAAAGCTTTCTCCGGGAGTTACGAAATAGCGTATCCATATTTAATTTAGTAGTTAACTTTTAGAATACTAGTAAATAGTCATTAGTCATTAGGAATTGACACAGAACAAATGACCAATGACAAAATAGTTTTATGCTAATGTTGTCAACCCATTCAAGTAGTCTTGCAATTGCCGCGTGTGGTCGTGAGACATTTGTCCTGGAGGTAGGGAATTAGCAGGGAAAGCCTGAATTTCCATTACTTCCAAAGTATCCTGAACCTCCATTGTCCCATGCACTTCGGCCTCAACTACAACACAAATTGAATGGATTCTAGGATCACGGTCTGGTGCGGAGTAAACTCCAACTAAACGCCGAATTTCCGCTAATTCCAGTCCGGTTTCCTCCTTCAACTCCCGGCGAATTGTACTAGGAATATCTTCTCCCCAGTCCACCATACCTCCCGGCAATGCCCAACGACCATCGTCGCGTCGCCGAATCAGTACAATGCGACCATCTGGTAAAATCGGAATGATACTAGTGCCAGTAATGGGATGCCGAAATATGATACCCAGTACTGTTTGTCCATAGCGCCATAGGGTACGTGTGGACTGTACAGCTGCCGCAAAAAAAGCAAGAACGTTCAATCTTCAAATTTCTATGTTGTACTCTATAATTCCCTACCACTTACATAACAATCAACCAATAAAATGTTAGTTGAGTTTTGTTTTATACAAAAATGTTTGTGATTTGGGATTTTATTCTAACGTTTTCCGTAGAATATTGTTAATTCTAACATCAGGTTTAAATAAATTTACTTTGTGTATATATACATAACATTCATTAACGCATCAATTTCATTAGATAGCCAGTATTAGCCTTGCTAAAAGCAGCTATCAATAGTAGTTTTGCAGCACTGATTCAGAAAATTGGCATTGCTGAATCAAGATATGAATTGTCATTCTGTAGCTTGCTTCCTCGTAAGTGAAGCAAGCTAGGCCTTGGTCTCGTAGAGAAGAACCTCGACAGATACTTTCCTATGGAACGCAAAACGTTCGCTTAGCGTTGCTACACTCAGCATGACAAAATAAAATTCATACGCCAATTCAGCAACGCCAGAAAATTAATCTAAAAAATCTAAATTACATAATTTCATTGCTTGCATTACCTCTTAAGATTTAATTGGTAATTTTAACTCTCTACTATTTCCTAATTAAAATTTATATTAATCAAATATCGAGTTGTTTTAAGAACCGCAACAACTAGTTAACTAATTTACATAGTCTGACCTATTTTAATCTAACAAAAGGTATTTTTATCTAGCTACCAAGTACATACTTCTAAAGTAGCATTGACATAGCCAAGTAGAACACGGTAGACTAGTATACTGTTAAAAGTTTATTAATTGCTGAACTAGGCTAAAAGCATATCAATAACATTGGTAGCTGATATTGCCTACGTGATGCCTAGTTGCTCCCTTTTTTGTTGTTTATTAATGAGGTGAACATGGCCAAGCGCCGTAACCCGAAAAAAGAAAAGGCGCTACGGAACCAGGCGTATGCCAGAAAGTTTCGTAAACGGACTACGACAGGAAGAATGCAGAGAAGGTTCCAACAAAGACCACCGAAGAGTGAGGAAGAAGAAGGCGCAGCAGCAGCTGATACTGAGTAAGTTGCCTATTATAATCCTTGTTCTTTGAATCTTTTAGTGATCAGGGCGTACATTTGTACGCCCTATCTTATTAGTAGGTACTGGGTATTGGGTGTTTGGAAAACTTTTTCTCAGTCCTAGTTTCTAGTCCCCAGTCCCCAGTTCCCATTCCCTATTCCCCATTCCCTTTATTCAGAAATTTGAGCGCGGGCATCAAGGAGTGCTTTTCTTACCTGTGCAAAACCAGTACCACCATAACTATTACGCGCTGCAACAACTTGGCGGGGGGATATTGCTTCATAAATATCTGCTGCAAATGCTGGATGCAGTTCTTGCCACTCCTCCAATTTCAAATCTTTCAGAAGTTTACCTGCGGCAATACTAGTTTTTACAACTTTACCTACAAGATTGTAGGCTTCTCGAAAGGGAACGCCCCGCGCTGCTAAATAATCTGCTACGTCGGTAGCATTAGAAAAGTCTTCTGTCACGGCTTCTGCTAAGCGCTGGGTACGAAATTCCAAACCTTCCCGCAGCAAAATCGTCATTGCTTCTAGACAGGCTTTGACTGTGTTAACGGTATCAAATAGACCTTCTTTATCTTCTTGCAGGTCTTTGTTGTATGCCAGGGGTAGCCCTTTCATGATTACCAACATCGCCTGGAGATGACCGAATACACGTCCCGTTTTTCCCCGTACTAATTCTGGTACATCGGGGTTTTTCTTTTGGGGCATGATACTGGAACCTGTGGCACAGCTATCTTTGAGAGTGACAAAGCGGAATTCTTCAGTTGACCAAAGAATGACTTCTTCTGCAAGGCGGCTGAGGTGAACCATGATCAAGCTAGCAGCACACAGAAATTCGATCGCAAAATCGCGATCGCTCACTCCATCCAAGCTGTTAGCATAAACGCTGTCAAAATTCAACAGTTCAGCTGCATAGTGGCGGTCAATGGGGAAAGTGGTTCCCGCTAAAGCACCGCAACCCAAAGGTGAAATATTCACGCGGCGAAAAACATCTCCCAAGCGTTCCCAATCGCGTTGGGCCATTTGAAAGTATGCCAAGAGATGGTGCGCTAAACTCAACGGTTGGGCACGTTGCAAGTGAGTATATCCAGGAATTAAAGTTTCAACATGCTGTTCAGCTATATCTAGTAAGATAATTTGAAATTCTCGTAATTGGGATTTGATTTGTTGAATTTGGTCACGGAGGTAGAGTCTGGTATCTGTGCCAACTTGATCATTACGCGATCGCGCAGTATGCAATTTCTTACCCACATCCCCGACAATTTCCGTCAGTCGCCGTTCAACCGCAAAATGTACATCTTCAGCATCGACACCAGGCTGAAATTTTCCCTGGCGGTATTCCTGGCGTATTTGTTCTAAACCAGTAACTAGTTGTTCTCCTTCTTCTGGGGAAATAATTCCCGTGTGAGCCAGCATTTTGGCATGAGCTTGAGAACCAGTCAGGTCGTATTCTATTAATTCAATATCGAAATTTATACTGGCATTAAAAAGAGCGATCGCTGGATGCAACGATGATTCAAAACGCTGGCTCCAAGTTTGTTTTTCGGTCATAGACTTCAAGGCAGAAGGGACGGGGAGAGGAGCCACTGCGTTCTAGAGGTTCTCTTTGTTCTAGCAAGTGGCGTGGGGAGAGGGGGAGAATTTTTAATTCTTGACGAGACGAGTAGACACTCAAACAGCGGCTTCTGGTAAGAGTATAATCGCGTCTCTACTCCTGACTCCTAACTCCCGACTCCTAACTTTTAAATTTAACCATAGCTGGTGAGATTCCGAATAATATAACCAATCACCAAACCAATCAATAATGCCCACACTTGGCCTGTTTGTATAAAATGGCTCCAAGATTTTTGGATTTGACCCATAAGGTCTGGGTCAGTAATTGTTTGCGCTAGCACTGTCAAGTTTACAGGCAGATGCCAAAGTAGCTGAGATATCAAATCGCTGTAGTGGCTCATATTTACTGATTAATGTGTATGGGCTGCATTTGTTAGTTATGAGTAGTCGATGTAACAAGTAACTGCCGCGATCGCGCGTAGCGTTTGCGGTAATTACGCCACTGTCATAACCTAAGATGCAGGCGATGCCAACCGCAATTTCTCGGCTGTCCGCAAAATTTGCCCCGCCAAAACTGCTGCACCAAAACCGTTATCAATATTTACTACACCCACTCCAGCTGCACAAGAATTAAGCATTGTCAATAGGGGTGATAGCCCGCCAAAACTTGCACCATAACCGATACTGGTGGGAACGGCAATCACAGGACAATCTGCCAAACCGGCAACGACGCTGGGTAAAGCGCCTTCCATCCCTGCCACAACAATCAACACCGATGCTGACTCGATGACGTGGCGGTTACTCAGCAAACGATGAATCCCAGCAACGCCGACATCCCAGAGACGCTGTACCCGGAAACCGGAAAGTTCCGCTGTCACAGATGCTTCTTCAGCAACGGGTAAATCAGCTGTTCCAGCAGAGAGAATGCCGATTTCACCCTCGAACTGTGGTTCGATGGTAGGAGGAGCGATCGCACAAATTCGCGCCGATTCGTAGTATCGCAAACCGCTAACTTTTGATTGCAGTGCGGCATAAACTCCAGGCTCAATGCGAGTCGCCATTACCACCGGGTTGCGGAGGCGCATCACCTCCATAATTTGAGCAATCTGCTCAGGCGTCTTACCAGGGCCCCATATTACTTCTGGGAAACCAGTTCTTAGCTGGCGATGGTGGTCAATTTTGGCAAACTCACCTACAGATTCATAAGCTAAGTCTTTGAGTGAGTCTAATGCTATATCTGGGGTAACTTTACCATTGGCAACCGCTTCTAAGAGCGATCGCAAGGTTTTGTCATTTGTCATTTGTTATTTCTTTACTGCAAAAATCCAAGATCAAAAATTCAAAATAATTAATTTTGACTCTTGTCCAGACGCGATTAATCGCGTCTGGACTCTTAACTAATCCGTTACTTTGATTTCATGAATGTTCCAGAATGCGCCACCAAGAGCGGAGAATCTGATCCCTTCAAAACGATTGCGTACTGCTGATAATGATAAAGGATTAACTAGGTAAATAAATGGTAAATTTTCCTGAGTAATCCGTTGGCTTTCGGCATAAATTTCTTTCCGCTTTGTTTCGTCTAATTCTCTAGCAGCTTGAATGTAGAGCTTACCAATTTGCGCTTCCCAAGGAGCCACCTCCCAACCTTGAATCGGCTTTTGTCCTGGCTGTGGTTTCTGATTAAACATGTGCAATCCCCCTTCAGGATACCAAACGTTAGCTCCATCATTTGGTTCTAAACCACCAGTCAGACCTAGCATAGAAGCTTCCCAATCTAAGGAATTAGATAGCTTGTCTGTATAAGTATTCCATGCTAGAGGAGTGAAATCGACTTGAATACCGATTTTACTTAAGTCTTGTTTAATTTGTGAGCCAATTGCTTCGCGGATTTTGTTCCCAGCATTGGTGAGCAACGAAAAGCGGACGCGATTTCCTTGAGCATCTACTAGTTGCTTTCTTTCGTTATATTTGAATCCTGCTTTTAGTAGAAGTTCTCTGGCTTTTTCTGGATTATGATTGTAAACTTTTAGCCCCTTTTTAGGAGAAAGATAATAGGGACTTTGCACGGAAATCGGTGAATCTTGTGGAGTACCCAAACCGCGAAAAGTATTATTAATCATTGTTTGGCGATCAATAGCATAAGCTACTGCCTGCCGAAATTCTACAGTATTAAACCAACGCGATTTTACTGGATCAACCAGCGGTTTTCCATCCCTTTTACCTTTATTTAAATTGAATAAAACAAAGGTAGTACCAGTTGCCGGGCCACCATTATAAATTTTGAAATTACCTTGTTTTTCTTGCACTTTTAGCAAAGAAAAGTAATCTGGTGAAACTGCCTGAGTATCTAACCCACCAGAACGAAATTGTAACAAAGAGGTATCTGTTGATTCCACAATTTGCCAGACTATCCGTTCAATATAAGGTTGAGATTCTCCTTGAGGCCCTTTGCGCCAGTAGTAGGGATTGCGTCGGAATACTACACGCTGACTAGTGTCGTAGCGTTCAAGTTTGTAGGGGCCATTAACGATAATTTGGTCTGGAGGAGTATCAACGCCCCATTTTGACAAAAATATTGGCTTACCTTCAGCGTCTTTTGTTTTCACCGATTCCCGTAGTGCATGGGCTGGTAAAATCGGGTATCCTGTAGCACTACGTAGGAATGGGGCAAAGGGTTCTGGGACAGTAAACTCAACCCGCCGATTATCAATTTTTCTCACAATTGGCAGCTTACGACTTTCGCCAATTCTCAAAACATCTCTGACATCTGTAGGGATTGCTTCGTTGAGGTAAATGTCATTATAAGTAAACACTACATCGTCTACTGTAAGCGGTTGTCCATCAGACCATTTCAAACCCTCGCGCAGAGTAAAAACAATCTTTAATTTATCATCAGAAAATTGCCAGGATTCTGCCAGTGCTGGCTCAACTTTACCAGTATCATAATTTTCGGTGATTAACCCCTCGTAAATCAGAGGAAAAACATTGGGAGACTCCTGACTGAGGGGATAGTTAAAGGTTTTAGGATCACTGAGAATTCCACTTACCAATTGCGGTACTTGAGCGGCTGCGCTTTTGAAGTTAGCTGGGTTGCAGCCGGTAACTGTAAGTGCTGTTGCTACAGCCAGAATTATTGGCAACCAAAAACGGTGAATTGCTATAAAGGTTTTCCTCAAAAATTTCATAATTTCAATACCGAATAGTGTAATTAATTTGATTGAGATTGTAGCCAACCAAGGAACTTTTGGGTTTTATTGAAATACTGAATGCCAGTATCTCGTAAAACCTCTATAACTTCACGTCTGCCAAATTCTTTAGAATTGCTACTTAAAAATACTTTTATTTCATTTGGGTGTAAGCGTGCATGGTGAACTATACATTCTAAAATCAACTTATCCATAAGATGCTTTTTTAGGATATTTTTATCCAGGCTTCCATGAATAATTTCTGTAGTTAACGGAATCTCTTCTGCTTTGCTAACAAGCTGGTTGAAAGCTATATAAAAACGTTTTTCTATGTCATTATTATGTTCCAAAAAGCTAAGATTAGCTTTTTGCAAATAATTAACAACTAATTTAGCATTTTGTGAAGTTTTATCCATTCCAGCCTCGTTAACTTGAATATCCAATCGCCTAATAAAATCTTGGTTATATTTGTCTTCTTGCTCTAAAGTCGCCAGAGATTCTACATAACAAATGCTGGGTATTACTAAACAGACTGACGTAGGTGTATTTTGCAAAAAATTTTCTGCTAGTTCATCCTGTCCTTTAGCAATACTCATTAAAAAGTTTGTTTCTACGTAAAGTATCACTGCCAATACTACCTAAGGTTGAGTAATTCCACCTTCTAATAACTGTGACAAACCTATTTCTGCCATTTCCTTGGATACTGGCGGTATTTCTGACTTCCAGTGATAGCAAAAATCAGTTATCCATGCTTTTGTTAGACCTGTAAGATAAAGATTAAAAATTTGTTTTTTATTAAATTCTGGTTCATAATGACTAAGCACATCACCAGGATTAAAATTAATAACTTCTGACAAATTAGATCCATCCCATCGAAAAACTAAAATATTTTCTAAATCAACAAACATAGCAAAGGGAATCAGGGCTTTTGACGCTTGTAAGTAGTCAATAATTCGCAAGATAGCATTTTCTTTGCTCTTTTTGGGGTTTGAATCAAATGGAAAACCTTGAACTTCAACTATCAAGACAATTTTTCCATCTTTGTCTAGTGCCACAATATCAGGGCGCTCTACATCTTCTAAGTTTGTAGCTTGCATGGCTCTAATTTCCTACTCAGGTAAGTTTATTTATCTCCCATCACCCTATTGATTTCAATCTTAACGATGATTAAATAGTCTAACTAATGCAGCAAAAAAAGTTATTCTGAAGCAATTAGCAAGGCAGCAGCGTAAGCACAAATTCCTTCTTCGCGTCCAACAGGGCCTAGTTTTTCGTTGGTGGTAGCTTTGATGCCAATTTGATTCGGTTGTAATTCTAAAACAGCTGCTAGCTTGTCGCGCATTTGATGAATATGCGGTTTTAATTTGGGACGTTCTGCGACTACTACTGAGTCAATATTTCCGATCTGCCAGCCTTGATCCCGAATCAACTGATTTACTTGAGTTAATAGCATTAAACTATTTGCTCCTGCCCATTGCGGATCGCTAGGGGGAAAATAATGGCCAATATCCCCTAAAGATAATGCTCCAAGCATGGCATCCATAATCGCGTGGGTTAGCACATCAGCGTCACTGTGTCCTAATAAACCCAGTTCATGAGGTATCTGAATTCCTCCTAAAATTAAAGGGCGATCGCTCACCAGTCGATGGATATCGTAGCCGTTACCAATACGAATATTCATGTTTTTGTCATTTGTCATTGGTCATTGGTCATTGGTCATTTGTCATTTGTCATTTGTCATTAATTATTCTCTTCCTCTGCTCCCCCTGCTCCCCCTGCTCCCATTTCTTCAGCAAATCAGGACGGCGATCGCGTGTTCTGTTAATTTGTTGCTCGTAACGCCAGCGAGCGATCGCGGCGTGATTTCCAGAGAGTAAGACGTCGGGTACTTTTAACCCACGAAAATTTGCCGGACGAGTGTACTGAGGATAGTCCAACAATCCCTCCTCAAAACTTTCTGCTGTTAGAGATTCCTTTTTGGCTACGGTTCCTGGTAGGAGACGCACGACGCCATTAATTAAAGCCATTGCTGGAATTTCTCCACCTGTCAAAATAAAATCACCCAAAGACACCTCACGAGTAACTAAATGCAGCACCCTTTCATCTACTCCTTCGTAATGCCCACAAATAACTACTAATTGGTCATAATTTGTCGTTAATTCTCGTAACAGTGGTTGATTGATTGTTTCACCCTGTGGACTCATCAAAATGACCTCTCTTCGAGGTAAAATCGGCAGCGACTCCACAGCAGCAAAGATGGGTTCTGGCTTCATCAGCATCCCCACACCGCCGCCGTAGGGTTCATCATCTACTTTCCGGTGCTTATCGTTGGTAAAGTCCCGTGGATTAATCAGATGCACTTGGGCGATCTGTTTGGCTAAGGCTTTACCCAGCAACCCAGAACTTAAAACAGAGGTAAAACAGTCAGGAAACAGCGTAACTATATCAAAGCGCACAGTTATTCGTATTCAAGGACACTAATCTTAAATTTGAATGTCTAGCAAACACAAGAAGCCAATGTCGGGTGGGAGACAGATAAACTTGATCAATAGTATCTAAAAGTACCAGAACTCTTAGATCTCGGTGGGATCAAAAGTTTTTCTAATTACTTAATTTATGTTTAAATATTGTCACAACTACATTTAAATTAATAATCCGATTAAGTTAACAACTTCCAGGATGCATCGAGCCAGCCTCAGAAAAAAGCGTGTCAAGACCTGCTCGCCCCCAAGCCAAGAGCGTAATTCTAGCCACCAAGCACTATTTTGCCAGCCTGGAAAGAGTAGACAGGTGAAAAACAAGGCGCTGGCTTTGAGGAACAGTAACGGACACATGAAAACTGAGACATCGTGTGGGTCAAGCAAGAAGTCTGAGAGTTGGCTTCTGAACTATCAGAACTTTAGCCACCGCTCCAAACTTCACAAAAGTGTCCTCTCAAACAAGCAAAGCGTAAAAGTCATTAGGCTACTAAACCTTGTTACATTCACCTGAAGTTGTTGACAGGAGAAACACAATGCCGCAATTAAAAGCTAAATCGCTGGAAATGAGGACACCCCAAGCTACTAAAACCGCTGTTCTGGTCATCGGAGGCGCAGAAGACAAAGTTCACGGACGCGATATCCTGCGAACTTTTTTTGATCGTGCCGGTGCTAGTAAGGCCTATATTACAATTATTCCATCTGCCTCCCGTGAACCTGCCATCATCGGTGGTCGCTACATTCGGATTTTTGAAGAAATGGGCGCCCAGAAGGTTGAAATTCTAGATATTCGTGAACGAGAACAATGTGAAGCCTCTCAAATCAAAGCATCCTTAGAAGCCTGTAGTGGGATATTTTTGACGGGAGGAGATCAATTACGCCTCTGTGGCGTATTGGCAGATACGCCAGCGATGGAAATTATCCGACAGCGGGTGAGGGCAGCGCAACTAACGTTAGCGGGCACCAGTGCAGGAGCAGCTGTGATGGGACATCACATGATTGCTGGCGGTGGTAGTGGGGAGTCTCCAAATCGTTCCCTAGTTGATATGGCGACGGGTTTGGGATTTATTCCCGAAGTGATTGTTGACCAACACTTTCACAACCGTAATCGTATGGGACGGCTGATTAGTGCGATCGCAGCTCATCCCGATCGCTTAGGCATCGGTATTGATGAAGATACTTGTGCTGTATTTGAACGCGATGGTTGGTTACAAGTTGTGGGCAAAGGCAGCGTGACGATTGTTGACCCCACTGAGGTCACACATACAAACGAACCGCATGTCGGTGCCGATGAACCACTTACTGTGCATAATTTACGTCTACATATCCTCAGCTATGGCGATCGGTTCCACCTGTACCAGCGGACTGTACTGCCCGCTGTACACCGGATTTCCAGCTGACGGGATAGAGTATCTGAGGTTACACTGACGTTGACCGTCTACTTATTTCTTGCTGTAGATAAATCACAAAAACACCAAGTAAAAAGAAAAAACTGTTCATCATAAACAGTTTAGCGGTCAATTCCAGTAAGAAACTAGAATTTTGGTTCCGAATCTCCATCTACCTATTCCCATGAGAATCCTCAAGATCCAGACCTTACGCGGCCCAAACTACTGGAGCATTCGACGCCACAAGCTGATCGTCATGCGCCTCGATTTAGAAACCCTTGCCGAGACGCCCTCGAATGAAATCCCTGGCTTTTATGAAGGATTAGTTGAGGCGCTGCCAAGTCTGGAGGGTCACTATTGTTCGCCTGGCTGTCGGGGTGGTTTTCTGATGCGGGTGAAAGAAGGCACGATGATGGGTCACATTGTGGAACATGTAGCCCTAGAACTGCAAGAATTAGCCGGGATGCACGTAGGCTTTGGTCGCACTCGTGAGACTGCCACACCTGGAATTTTCCAAGTAGTGATCGAGTACCTGAATGAGGAAGCGGGACGCTACGCCGGACGAGCCGCAGTGCGGCTGTGCCAAAGTATCGTTGATCGAGGCCGTTATCCCAAAGCAGAACTAGAGCAAGACATCCAAGACCTGAAAGACTTCAGCCGTGATGCTTCTTTAGGCCCTTCCACCGAAGCCATCGTCAAGGAAGCAGAAAAAAGAGGTATTCCTTGGATGCCTCTTGAAGCACGCTTTTTGATTCAGCTAGGCTACGGCGTCAATCAGAAACGGATGCAGGCCACAATGACAGACAACACTAGCATTTTGGGCGTAGAACTAGCTTGCGACAAGGAAGCCACCAAACGCATCCTAGCTGCCGCTGGCGCACCAGTACCTAGAGGTACGGTGATCAACTTTTTGGACGATTTGCAAGAAGCCATTGAATACGTTGGCGGCTATCCCATTGTCATTAAGCCTTTAGATGGCAATCATGGACGCGGCATCACAATCGATATTAGAAGTTGGGAAGAAGCTGAAGCTGCCTACGAAGCTGCTAGACAGGTTTCCCGGTCAATTATTGTTGAGCGGTATTACGTTGGACGCGACCACCGAGTACTGGTTGTAAATGGCAAAGTAGTAGCAGTAGCCGAACGCGTGCCAGCCCATGTAATTGGCAACGGTAGATCAACTATTGCCGAGCTGATTGAGGAAACAAACCTTGACCCCAATCGCGGTGAAGGACACGATAACGTTCTTACCAAGATTGAACTAGACCGCACTAGCTACCAGCTGTTAGAAAGGCAAGGTTACACTCTGAATAGCGTGCCACCCAAGGGGACAATTTGTTATCTCAGGGCAACGGCAAACTTGAGCACAGGTGGTAGTGCCGTAGACCGTACTGATGAAATTCACCCAGAAAACCTTTGGCTGGCTCAAAGGGTAGTGAAGATTATCGGTTTGGATATTGCCGGACTAGATATTGTCACCTCGGATATTAGCCGTCCCTTGAGAGAGTTAGATGGTGTGATCGTCGAAGTCAATGCCGCTCCCGGATTCAGGATGCACGTCGCCCCAAGTCAGGGCATCCCCCGCAACGTCGCCGGAGCAGTCATGGATATGCTGTTTCCCAACGAACAATCCAGTCAAATTCCTATTCTCAGCGTCACGGGTACTAATGGTAAAACTACTACTACCCGACTGTTAGCACATATTTATAAACAGACTGGTAAAGTAGTAGGGTATACAACTACTGACGGAACTTATATCGGTGATTACTTAGTAGAAGCTGGAGACAACACTGGCCCCCAAAGTGCCCACGTCATTCTGCAAGATCCGACAGTGGAAGTAGCGGTACTGGAAACGGCTCGTGGTGGCATTCTCCGCTCTGGGCTAGGTTTTGAAGCTGCAAATGTCGGTGTAGTGTTGAACATCGCAGCCGATCATTTAGGAATAGGCGATATAGATACCATAGACCAGTTAGCTAACCTCAAGAGTGTAGTAGCGGAAGCTGTGTTCCCTGATGGCTATGCGGTACTCAACGCTGATGATCGCCGCGTCGCCGCCATGTCAGAAAAAACTAAAGCTAATATTGCTTACTTCACCATGAACCCAGACTCGGAATTAGTGCGGAAGCACATCCAAAAGGGTGGAGTAGCAGCGGTATATGAAAGTGGCTATTTATCCATTGTCAAAGGTGATTGGACACACCGCATAGAAAGAGCAGAACAGATCCCCATAACAATGGGCGGACGTGCGCCGTTCATGATTGCTAATGCTTTAGCAGCTAGTTTGGCAGCGTTCGTCCAAAACGTCACGATTGAGCAGATTCGTGCTGGCTTGAAGACCTTCCGCGCTTCAGTTAGTCAAACGCCAGGACGGATGAATTTATTTAATTTAGGCAACTACCACGCTTTAGTAGACTATGCCCACAACCCAGCCAGCTATGAAGCGGTAGGTGCTTTTGTCCGTAACTGGAATACGGGAGTGCGGATTGGCGTAATTGGTGGCCCAGGCGATCGCCGCGACGAAGATTTTGTTACCTTGGGTAAACTGGCAGCACAAATTTTTAATTACATCATCATCAAAGAAGACGATGACACCAGAGGGCGTCCAAGGGGATCTGCCGCTGAATTGATTACTCAAGGTATCACCCAAGTTAAGTCTGATTGCCGCTACGAATCAATTCTGGATGAAACCCAAGCGATTAACAAAGCTTTAGACATGGCTCCTGATAACAGTCTGGTGGTAATTTTGCCAGAAAGCGTTACACGAGCTATTAAGTTAATTAGGCTACGTGGTTTAGTGAAGGAAGAAATACTTCAACAAAATCCCAGCACGACTATCGTAGATTCCCAAAATGGGGTTACACCTTCTTCTGTTGTTAATACTTTGCTGTAGTCAAGGGGAGCCAGCGCCGTGGTGAGGCAGTCCGGTCTTCTCCCAAGGGGAGACGCCAAGGGCGATGGGGGTTTCCTCCATGGGTAACTGCCGTTAGCGCAGCGTTAGCGACGTAGGAGCGTCAAGGGTTTCCCGACTTGAGGGGACTGGCGTTCAAGAGTCTAAAGTCAATAGTCAATAGTCAAAAATCCCCAATCAAAAAGTTTTCACCCTTGACCCTTGACCCTTGACCCTTATCACTCTTGTTCTGAATTAGTCTCATCACTGGAAGTTTTCATCCCTTCCTTAAAACTCCGTAGGGTTTTGCCCATTGCATTTCCCAGTTCGGGGATTTTTTTTGGGCCAAAAATGAGAATAGCAACCATAGCAATTACACCTATTTCTGGCAATCCTAGTCCAAACATATACCTCTCCTGTTTGCTTCCTGTATTAACTATAGACATTAGGAGGCTTTTTCTCGTGTGATTGGTAAATCTAACCAATCGCTTAATTCATTAGCTAGCCACTCCAATTCTGCTTCATGTTTGATCCCGCCACCAGCACCACCTAGCCGATACTTATAGATTCCTGACCAAATATCCAATTGCGGCGGAACGTCAATTCTGTTACCTTCAGAGTCTTTAGTAAAGTGTTGCGGAATATATACCAGCTTGGTGATACTTTGTCTTGGTGATGGACGGGGACGATGGAATTGAAAAGTAAACAACTCCCAGGTTAAGGCAATTTGCTCCTGATTGAGACGTAAACGGATGCGTCCAAACAAATGAAAGAGAAATGTATACACCATAAAGAAGCCAGCACCCCAAAAAGGAAGTGAGAACAAGGCAAAGGGGATATTGACTGGAAAAGGAGCCGAGAGAGCGCCAATCGTCCAAAATAGGATAAATGAGTTCCAGGCGATCGCAAACAAACCTGTAAACAAAATTGAGGGATGAAAGCCAGCAGGTGGAACGATAATTTCTAGCGAATCCCAATTTTTGGTCAGTTGAAGTTTACTACCAGCTGGTTTACCGAGAACCAAAGCTGGAGTGCTTCTCAACTGTGGTTCTTCTAAAGCCGCAAGTGCTTGGGTAGCAGAATTTAAACGCCGTTCTAAACTGGGTTCAGTCATCCACTTGAGCCAATTCGTAAAGCCAGGACTTAAATTAGTTAACTGCTCAAACTGAATGCGAAAATCCTTTTGGGGTAAATCTGCTGGATGAGTACCCGTTACTAAATAAATCAAAGTTGCGCCTAAACTATAAAGGTCTGAGGCGGGAACTGTGCGTGCGCCAAATTGCTCCGGTGGCATATATCCATAGGTTCCTACCACAGTCCTAGTTCCACCTTCTGCGGCGAGGACTGTCTGCACTGAGCCAAAATCTACTAAGTAAACTTGACCAGCACTATTACCAGAGCGCTCCCCCAATAAAATATTGCTAGGCTTAATATCACGGTGAATCACAGGTGGATGCAGCCCATGCAGATAAATGAGAATTTCTAAGAGGGATTTAGCTATCTGTTTGACTTCAATCTCTGTAAAAGTTCGCCCAGATTGTAAGTGTTGCTCTAAAGTTTGTGCTGGGATATAAGTTTGTACTAAAGCAAATCCTTTGATCGGTGAATTTACTTCAAAATAGTCTAAATAGCGAGGAATCAAAGGATGTGATAAAGATTTTGAGGTTTCAGCTTCACGCTCAAACAACTTGAGATCATCCCATTCAAAGTCACTACTAAAAGAAAGTAACTTGATAACCACTAATTCACCAGTGATTTTATCCCGCGCTAATAGCGTCCGCCGCCCTGCTTTTTTTCCTAATTGCTGCTGAATTGCGTAACGCAGACGCGCAGCGTCTTGTCCCCAGACATCGCCTAACATTTCCCCAGTCATTATGATTACTTATAATGCTACGAATTAAATGTTTTTTTCGCTTATAGTTTGTTGAATTGGCAAGCCGATATCTTTAGTATAATTGTGTGATTCTATGCCCTCACAACTTTGGCCTTATATTACTCCTGGTATTCCCGATGAATTGTTTGAACATTTGCCAGGAATTCCCCTGAGCCAGCGAGAAGTCCGGCTGTTATTAATTGCCCAACTGCGATTAAAATCTGATTCAGTGTTGTGGGATATTGGTGCAGGAACGGGTACAATTCCGGTAGAAGTGGGGCTGCTGTGTCCAAACGGAAGGATTATCGCTGTAGAAAGAGATGAAGAAGTAGCTAACCTGATTAAACGCAATTGCGATCGCTTCGAGGTGAAGAATGTTGAAGTGATTGAAGGGAGCGCACCAGAGTGTTTGCATGACCTTAAAGTTACCCCTCATCGTGTCTGTATTGAGGGAGGACGCCCCATTCAGGAAATTTTACAAGCCGCTTGGCATTATTTACCATCATCAGGTCGGGTGGTCGCCACAGCTGCCAATTTAGAAAGTCTATATGCTATTTCCCAAATATTTTCTCAGTTAAGGGCTAGAAATATAGAAGTTGTTCAGTCTGCGGTTAACCGATTAGAAACACGCGGCTTTTCTCAAACCTTTACCGCCGTCGATCCCATTTTTATCCTCAGTGGTGAGAAACTAGACTAAATCTATTCGATTTTAGATTAGGGATTGGGGACTGGGGACTGAGGACTGTGAAGTAGGGTTGAGGGTACAGGTTGGGGACAGATTATTCCCTATCATCTGTAACCTGTAACCTCTCCCCTAACCCCAATACCCCATACCCAATACCCAATCCCAAATACTTCTATGCCTTGGTCTCGGATTATTAGTGGAATTGTTGCGATCGCTCTTGCTCTTTCTTTGACTCTGTTGGGAGGTTGGTACTTTACCGTTATGTTTGCGGTTATCGTCTTTTTGGGTCAACAGGAATATTTTAATTTGGTGCGGGCCAGAGGTATAGCTCCTGCGGCTAAAACTACTATGGCTTTCAGCCTAGTTTTGTTGGTGATTTCTACCATTGATAGCAGTTTAGCCGATGCGGTGATGCCAATGGCTGGCACACTTATTTGTTTTTACCTATTATTTCAGCCCAAATTTGCCACGATCGCCGATGTTTCTGCTTCTATTATGGGGCTATTTTACGTAGGCTATTTACCAAGTTACTGGGTGCGGTTGCGAGCAATAGATAGTGCTGCTTTCAGCAATCTCTTTTTAGGTGGTTATTGGCCCACAACCTGGACAGATTTTTGGGAAAGGGAAAATTTTGCCTCCTTACCACAAGGTTTGACATTAACGCTGCTGACTTTCTTGTGTATTTGGGCAGCTGATATCGGTGCTTATATTATTGGCAAATTCTTCGGGAAAACCCGTCTGTCTGAAATCAGCCCTAAAAAAACCGTGGAAGGTGCAATTTTTGGCATCACCTCCAGTGTAGCTGTAGCTTTGGCTGGAGCTTATTATCTTGACTTACCTAGATCCCCTTTCACTGGTTTAGCATTGGGTTTGCTGATTGGCATTGCTAGTCTTTTAGGCGACCTTACCGAGTCTATGCTCAAACGGGATGCTGGGGTAAAGGATTCCGGTCAGTTAATCCCTGGTCACGGCGGTATTTTAGACCGTACCGATAGTTATATTTTCACAGCTCCTTTGGTTTACTATTTTGTAACACTGCTGTTACCGCTCATAGCAGATAAGTGAACAAATGGGGTGGTGGGTCATAGGTCTTAGGTAACATTTTTATCTGTAGTGTAAACTTCACCCTAACCTGCTCTAATCTGCAAACACCAGGGGGTCTAGGGTAAGGCTTAAGGTGAATGGAAAGCCGTTTTGGGACTTTCCAGGACATTTAGGTTCTTAACTCTTTATCTTCTGGCTGCTTTAGTTATGGACTGGTAGCCTTAATTGTTTGTTATGCAAGTATTTTCTGATACTTACTTAACAAACTAAGAAAATTAGATCAGACTGAGGAGAACAGCAGTAAAATTATTGCTGCTAATACTAATTTTGCTTTCCAAACATAGAGAGCGGCGATTATAAATAAAGCCGTTCTTAGATGAATAAATACACCCATCCTAAAGGAGCCAGGAGTCAGAGTATAAATGTATTCTGATCGTACCTTGCAAGAATATATCGCAAGCAATTGAGAGCAGTTATATTATTGAAAATAAAGAACTACCATTTTATTTTTTAATCATCAAGGGTTAACATTAATTCGCCCACAACACACTAGTTTGCCTGGGATCAGCGTTAGTTCTTGAATATCCACATCTGAGCCGAGATCCAGATTGTACACATGACTACCCTCTAAGAGTGGTTCCTGATTGTGCTTTATTGGGATGTGTGTTAGTTGCAACTCATGACCATTGAGTAATTGTAAACCCACACAAATCTCCAGAGGTGTCGTTTTACTATTGGTGACTTGGATGCCGCGCAGTATAATTTGCTTATTCTCAAGGAGAATTTTTTGCCAATTAATTGGTTGAAATTCTGAGAAATATTCTGGTAATAATTTAACCAGTACATCATTGAAAGCAGTAGATAGTAGGTCAGATGAGATAGAAGCATTAAGAGCCTTCTCGTCTATGGTTAATTCGCCAACTACCGATACTGTTTCTAACAGGCGTAGTGGCTGTCCTTTAAGTACTGAGCCAATGTTTACCCGAATATTTTCTGCGACTATTTGTATTTGCGTAACAAGAAGACCTTGATAAACTGCATGAGTAGCAAAAATAGATACCGAAGGAATGCGTCCAGAAAGAATTTGGCGATCGCTTGCTCTAATCTCTACTTCCAGTTGAGATACTTGACTGACTTGGGTTCTCAACCAAAGTTTGAGTGCTGTTGTCAACACTTGCGTAATTACCCGGATCTTATTTGCGTTGATTGATGGGAAATTTTGATCAGGCATCTAACTACTCTATTTATAACTATTTGCTAAAAAATCGAGAGAACTTAAACAAACCCTAAATGTAACATTTATGTCTACTTGTTACAAAATGCAAATATCATGTAATTGTTAACAGAAAAATCAGCAATTTCCACATGGAGGCACGGTTACAAAAAATTCTTGCTCAGTGGGGTATTGCCTCACGTCGTGAAGCCGAAGAAATGATTCGGCAGTCGCGTGTGCAAATAAATGGGGTATTAGCACATTTAGGTCAAAAAGTTGATCCCCAAAAAGATGCGATCGCGGTTGATGGTAAGCCTGTCTTTGAAAAACAGCGTCCGGCTTTAATATATTTGTTGCTGCATAAACCAGCTGGCGTGGTTTCGACTTGCGACGACCCGCAGGGAAGGACGACAGTCCTGGATCTACTACCAAAAGAATTACGCGAAGGGTCAGGTATTCACCCAGTGGGGCGGCTAGATGCAGATTCCACAGGAGCCTTAATACTCACAAATGACGGAGATCTGACATTTCGGCTAACTCATCCACGTCACAGTATTTCTAAGACATATCGTGTTTTGGTAAAAGGACATCCCCCAAAAGCAGTACTGCAAATGTGGCGTCAGGGTGTGGTATTGGAGGGAAGAAAAACACGACCAGCCAAGGTACACCTGATAGAAAGTTTGGCTGATCAAAGCTTGTTAGAAATTGTTTTGCAGGAGGGAAGAAATCGCCAGATTCGCCGTATCGCCCAACAGTTGGGATACCCAGTTATCAAGCTGCATCGGACTGCCATAGGCCCAATTCAATTACAAAACCCGAAGGAACCCTTTTTAAACGAGGGTGACTATCGCTCCCTAAAAAATGATGAGATTCGCTTTTTGCAAGAGCAGGTAAAGCAACCTATTAAAGATTCAGCTGAGTTAAGGAGTGTAAAAAAGCATGAAATGGCTAAGAAAGAAGAAGAATAATGATCAGGCAGTACTTTCGTTAGAGCAGCAACGATCTGAAAAGTTGGCAGAAATGGGCGCTCAACTTTGGGCATCGCGTCAAGAACAGGGTTTATCTCTAGAAGAAGTAGTTATATTAACAAAGATTCCCCGGCGGTTATTGCAGGCGATCGAAGAAGGTAATTTAAACGATTTGCCAGAACCAGTCTATATTCAAGGTTTTATCAGGCAATTTGCCGACGCATTGGGTTTTAACGGAACAGAATTTGCTAGTACTTTTCCCATCAGTTCTCAACCAGTTAACTCCCAACCTATTGGGAAAACTTCACCCCTCGCTCAATTACGTCCTATTCATCTTTACTTTCTTTACATATTCCTAATTTTATGTACTGTAAACGGCTTATCTCAGTTATTGAATAATGCCGCGCTACAAGCAAATAATAGTCAAAACGAGCCAGATTCAGAAAAACAGTACGTTGTCAAACCAGAGCTAACACAACCAAAACAATCAGTAGAAGCCCAACCTGTTAGTGATACTCTCAGCAGCATCCAACAGGTGCAACCAGTACAGATTGGTGTCACCTTGAAAGCGTCATCTTGGATTCGTGTCGTAGCTGATGGCAAAACCGAGTTTGAAGGTACTCTCCCAGAGGGAACTCGCCGCACATGGAAAGCGCGAGAGCAACTGACGGTGAAAACTGATAATGCTGGTGGTGTTTTAATGAGCGTTAATCAGCAGAAAGCCAAGGAAATGGGAGAGCCAGGGAAAGTAGAAGAAGTCAAGATTGCTGCTAAGCCCAGGCCTTAGAGAGTGCTGAGTGCGGAATGAGTATTTTTATTAGTACTCAGGACTCAGCACTCATTACTTAAAACTCTTTGGGAGCGCGTCCATTGAGTTTAGTAAGACTTTTCAGTTTTGAGCCTAATTCTTCTGTCAAAGCTGACGCTTGATAGCGCCACTCCCAGTTACCCTCAGCAACACCAGGAAAATTCATCCGCGTTTCGTTTCCTAATCCCAAAACATCTTGCAAAGGAATAATCGCTTGATTCGCTATGGAACTCAAAGCTAGTCGAATTAAATCCCAGTGAACGCCTTCAGGACTGATACAACCTAAATAAAGCAGCAAGTTTTGCTTTTCGGATTCACTAGCTGTATTGAACCAGCCTATTGTTGTGTCATTGTCGTGAGTCCCTGTATAAACTACAGCATTTCGTGGGTAATTGAACGGTAAAAACGGGTTATCGGGATCAGAACCAAAGGCAAACTGCAAAACTTTCATGCCGGGAAATTCATATTTGTCTCTTAGCGCATCCACCTCTGGGGTAATTACTCCCAAATCTTCGGCTAAGACGGGTAGCTTACTCAACTTCTGCTTAATAACTTCAAAAAAAGCTTCTCCAGGCGCTTCTACCCATTCTCCATTGACAGCTGTTTCTTCCCCTTGGGGCACAGACCAAAAAGCTTCAAAGCCACGGAAATGGTCAATGCGGATAATATCTACATAATCCAGCATCGCCTCAAAACGCTGCACCCACCACTTAAAGTCCTGTTTTTGCAATTTCTCCCAGTTATAAACTGGGTTGCCCCACAATTGGCCTGTAGAGCTAAAGTAATCTGGTGGGACTCCTGCCATTTGCGCGGCTTCTCCAGTCTCTTCATCTAAACAAAAGATGTCAGGATGCGCCCACACATCGGCACTATCGTGAGCTACATAGATGGGGATATCACCGATAATATCTATACCACGCATGTTGGCGTAGCTTTTCAGCTCTGACCACTGCCGGAAAAACTCAAATTGAATAAACTTGTAATAAAAAATCTCACCATTGAGCCGACGCTGTACCTGATCTAATGCTTGCGGTTCACGCTTGACAAGTTCTGGTTCCCATGTATACCAGCTTGCATTTTCATTAGCATCTTTCAGTGTCATAAATAAGGCATAATTATCTAGCCAATAGGCTTTGCTGTCGCAAAAACCTGCAAATTCTTTCTGCTGTATGGGCGTAGCATGATTTCTAAAGTTTTCACAAGCTTTTTTGAGTAGTCCAATCTTAATTGGTACAACCTGCTCAAAATCTACCTTTTCCGTTGGAAATGCTGGTAAGTTGGCAAAGTCTTTTTCAGCTAATAAACCCTCTTCTAGCAGTTTCTCCGGGCTTATCATCAGGGGGTTTCCTGCCATTGCCGAGTAGCACATATACGGAGAATTACCGTATCCGGTGGGGCCTAATGGTAAAACTTGCCAATATTGTTGATGGCTATCTTTGAGAAAGTCAATGAAGCGATAGGCTTCTAAGCCTAAATCTCCGATGCCAAATCGACTGGGAAAGGAAGTGGGATGCAGCAAAATACCGCTTGATCTAGGAAAAGGCATATTTAACCTGTAATGATAGGAGAGAGGGATTATTTAAACGACACGCTAAGCGATCGCCCAAGGGGCAGTGGCAAAGCCAATCGCATCGAATTTATCACGGAACAGTATTTGCAGGGTAAATCAAGTAAACTCATCTTGATTGTCATTTGTTGGTGATGACCAATAACCAATGACTAATGACCAATGAGTAATTACTATGACTTACCGAAATCCTGCACCGACAGTTGATATCATCATTGAACTAGTAGATCGACCTCATCGGCCAATAGTGTTAATTGAAAGACATAATCTACCCCTAGGTTGGGCTATACCGGGTGGTTTTGTAGATTATGGGGAACGGGTGGAAGTGGCGGCACAGCGGGAAGCTGAGGAAGAAACGGGTTTGCAGGTGGAATTAGTTGAACAATTACTGGTGTATTCTGACCCCAGTCGTGATCCGCGCAAGCATACAATTAGTATTGTGTTTTTGGCGACGGCGACGGGAGAACCTCAAGCTGGGGATGATGCCAAAAGTGTAGGCATTTTTGAGTCTTGGTGTGTGCCTGAGAATTTATGTTTTGACCATGACAAAATTCTGCGGGATTATTGGCGGTATCGGCATTATGGGATACGTCCGAGGTTGGGGTAGGAGGAACGAACCGCAGAGGCGCAGCGAAAAGTATGTAGCAAGATCCCGCAGGGTGCGCCGGCTACCCTACGGGAACGCCTAAAGGCGAACCGGCGAACATTTAGCGCAGCGTTAGCGACGCAGGAGCGTCACTTTTCAATACAGAGGACGCACAGAAGGAACCAAAGGGCGCGTACTCCTACAGAGAAGCAAGCTACGTGCAGTGTCTCGTAAAGCCTGCGACATAGCTACGCTTAGGCGCAGCCTCTCGTAGAGAAGAGAAGGAAGAAGGGAGAAGATATCTGGAATTCCCCAACATACAGTTTGCGTAAACGTTCTGTAGAAATCGGTTGCTGTTGGGAGGATATCAAAGCCAAGATTCCAACGCTAAAGCTTGCACCTGTTGTATCCTTTGAAAATCGCTATCCCCTGAGACGACGGTGAAGTTATGATGCACAGCAGTTGATCATTGGTGTCAACTTAAGCTCAAACACTCAATTTCCAGTAGTTTCAGATCCTCCAACCCCCTTCAAAAGGGGGCATTCGATTCTAATTCCCCCCTTAAAAAGGGGAGCCAGCGCGGTCTTGGGATCTCCCCAAGTGGAGCGACTGGCGTGGGTTAGGGGGGATCTCAAATCTAGGTGGTACATCGAAAAACTTTGAAATGCTTATCAGACTAAGCTTTCAAGTTAAGTTGACACCAATGAGCAGTTGATGCTATCCACAAGTCGTTATCGCTAAAACCCAAATCTTAAACTGTAAACTTTCTACGCTTTGCTTTGTCTTTGGGGCCAAAATACTCGACAATTTCTCCTTTGAGGCTACCGTAAACATTGGCAACCCCTCCACTAATGGGATAAAGGTCAATAGCTTGCAGAAAAGTTCTGACAAAGCGAAGATTTGCTTCTTGTTGAGAAGACTTTTGCACCATGAAAAGGAGTTTACCTTGCACAATAACGCTAGTTGCAACCCCTAAGCCGATGTGTTCTTGTAACCGACGAATGACGTTTGTTTCTCCAAAAATTATCCGACTACAATGGTTGGTATCTAGGAGGTACATTACTAAAATTCAGCCGGGGAACGGGTTTGGTAAACAAGCTGCAAGCACTCCTCAAAATCATCCCCTTGCCAGGTTCCGGCAAATTTTAGCAAGTCTTCTGCTTTAAAGCCTCTAAGAATTGGTGTTGCTTCCTGTATTTCCGGTTTCGTTTTATGACTGGAAGTATCATCATTTTTTTCCGTTGACAGTTCAAGAGATATTTCCTCGGTTCCTGATTTTGTCTTAAGAAAACGCAAAAAATCTAGCGTTTGGGCTAGTAGAACATCTGAGGACGATTCAATTTCTTGGAGCAGTAGTTCTTTAATATTCATTCTGGTTTATTCATAAATGATGTTTTGCAGCATGTCGTAACAGTATTATACGAGTGAGATCGAGGTGCTGACCTGACAGCATTATGGAATACGTCCGAGGTTGGGATAAGAGGAATGAACCGCCATCGCGCAGCGTCTCGCAGAGAAGACGCCAAGGGCGCAAAGGAAGAGGGGAGAGGGATACCTCTGACACAAAGTTTTTGTGATTATACTGTGTCAGTGGTATTCAAGGGTGCATTATAGATGCTGAGGAACTTTTAAAACAATATGCAAAAGGTCAACGAAAGTTTGATTCAGTAAATCTGAGAGGAGTAGACCTCAAAGGTGCAAATCTGAGTGGCATAGATCTAACAAGTGCAGATTTGACAGGAGCGGATTTAAATAATGCCAACCTGAGTAAGGCATGTCTTAAATGCACAAATCTCACTAGGGCATCTCTGACAAGCGCAAACTTAAGTGGTTTGGTGGAAAGTTCTAGTTTAAATTTGAGTTGGGCAGACCTAGATAATGCCAATTTGAGTGATGCTATGCTAAATTCTGCCAATCTAACGGAAGCTTCTTTGAAAGAAACAAATGTCGTGAGAGCTAACCTTAGTGGTGCAAATTTAAGTGGGGCTAACTTGTTTGAAGCTGATTTGAGTCAAGCAAACCTAACTCATGTGACACTCAAAGGTACTAATTTCCAGGGAGTCAAGATTCGGGGTGTTAATTTATCTCAAAAAGATTTGTCTGGTATGAATATGGCTGAGGCTGATCTAGGTGCAGCAAATCTCAGAGGCATAAATTTCAGAAAAGCTTGTCTAAAAGAGACAAATTTAGAGAGAGCGGATTTACAACAAGCGAATTTAATGAAGGCAAAGCTGAACGGAGCAAATCTTAGAAAAGCCGACTTAACTGGAGCAAATATTTACGGGGCAACCTTTAAAGATGCAGACCTGACTGGTGCGATAATGCCTGATGGAGAGATCTACAAGCCGATCGCCTCTGAGATGGAAATCGGTAAACAGGAAACATCGTTAGAGAAAGTGATATCTATGACTCGTAAAGTAATTCGTACTGATAACGCACCGGCTCCAGTGGGCCCTTATAATCAAGCGATCGCAGCTTCAGGTCAATTTCTATTCATAGCTGGACAAATTGCCATCGATCCCCGCCTTGGTGATGTCGTTTATACTGATGACGTAAAAAAGCAAACTGAGCAGGTAATGGCTAATCTGGAAGCTATCCTGACAGCAGCAGGTGCAACTTTCCAAAATGTGGTAAAAACCACTGTATTTTTAGCTGATATGAATGATTTTGCCGCAGTAAACGCGGTTTATGCCAAATATTTCCCCGAAGATACAGCCCCAGCACGGGCTTGTGTTCAGGTGTCGCGTTTACCTAAAGATGTGTTGGTAGAGATTGACTGTATAGCGGTGATTAGTGATTAGAAAAAACGTATCAATGAGTAAAATCTTAACGGTTACATTTATGCGATCGCTTCTATAACTTTGGGAATACTGAGACTAAGTATCCTAAAGGAGTATTAGAAATGGCAGAAAATCGCATCAGTGTCAACTTAGCCCCAGCAGACAAGCAAGCAGTCATGCAGGCGATCGCTACAATTAGAGAAAAGTTACCGTTCTTGATTGATTTGACAACCCAAGACCGACGCACCATAGTCAAGATGGGAGATAAAAGTCGGGCCTTTGTCAGAAAAGCCTTAGAAGTGGCTACACAGAACCCGGAATTTTTACCCCGTTCTTTTGATTTAGAAGAGATGCGCCGAGATTTGGCGATATATGAGGACTTGTATCCGGTGCTGTTATCTTTGACGCAACTGCAAGAACTGGTGGATGATACCTGTATCGCTGCTGGTAGTGAAGCTTATGCAGCAGCATTGGCAATTTACAACTATGCCAAAGCTAGCGGTGATGTCACAGGTTTAGATGCAGTAATTGATGAAATGGGACGCAGGTTTACCCGCCGTTCCAAGAAAAATAAACCCGAAGCCGCAGCCAGCTAAAGCATAAAATAGATGATAACAGCAGTTATTAATTAAGTACAATACGCGTTCTTTCTGGGGGCATAACATTGTTATGCCCCTTTCGTGTTTTAAATCCTAAGATTCTTGTAACCTGCAGATACAAATTTTGTTTGTGTAGCCGCGACTTCTAGTCGTCAGGGCATTTTTGAGCCTCTGAGCCTGGAAGTTGAGCCTCTGAGCCTGGAAGTTGAGCCTCTAAGCCTGGAAGTTGAGCCTCTAAGCCTGGAAGTTGAGCCTTTGAGGCTGACAGTTGAGCCTTTGAGCCTGACGATTGAGCCTTTGAGCCTGACAGTTGAGCCTTTGAGGCTGACAGTTAAGCCTTTGAGGCTGACGATTGAGCCTTTGAGCCTGACAGTTGAGCCTTTGAGCCTGAAATTAGAAGTTTATCTAGATAAATTATTAAATTTACTGCTGGTTTTCAGAAAAAATCTGATAAAACCTTGTTGAAATATATTAACTCAGTACATCTACCAGCGTCATACAACAGCTATGAGCACTACCTCTGGATTTTCAGTCAGCAAACCTGTTGCATTGTGGAATAGACCCATTAACGCTGACTTTAAGGAACTATTTAAATCACTAGGCAAAGGTGTGATAGATGGAGTCTTGGGTAAGTGGGAAGAGGTAGCCAAAGATGCTGTAGAAGCTACAGCAGCACTAGGTTTAACAGCAGCACCAGAGGAAGTTGCTTGGTTACTAATTTACCGTTCTTTGGTAGAAGCAATAGTGAGTTTGGTAAAAGGAAATCAAGAGTTACTGTTTGAAAAACCAAACGAGAGTGATCTTGAGGAATTGTGCGATCGCCTCAACCATTCCCTAGAAAGTATAGAATTGCGTATTGACCAAGATTTTTTTAGCCGTCCCAAAGATTTGCCCATTCTGGAAGCGATTAAAACTGCTTTTGCCGACTGGTTAAAATACTTTAGCGTCAATCAAGCCCAGGCACAGACAATTAGTCATCGTCTTCCTACCTATTTTGTGTTTGCTTTACATGAAGAGTGGGCAAAACATCCAGAAAAATATGCTTGTTTAAAATCAGAACTGGATACCCCATTTACTCAAGCCAATGAACGGGAACAGTCATGGCAGCGTTATTTAGCTTGGCTACAAAAACAGGTTGAAGAACCGATGCTTTTAGAAGCCTTTGGTTTAAAACAGGTTTATGTTCCTTTACACGCCTACTATAAGCAAAAAGTTGCGGGTGAAAAGTCAGAAGAATTTGAACGCCGGATGAGAGAAGATGAGAAATATCAGCGCGTTGTTCTTGACTTAGAAATTGAACTAGAAACTTGGTTAGAAAAAGGCGATCGCAATGATGCCATTAGAGTGATTAGTGGTGGCCCAGGAAGTGGTAAATCTTCCTTTGCCAAAATCTTTGCAGCTAACCAAGCAGAAAAAGGGAAAATTCCGGCTTTATTTATTCCTTTGCACCATTTTGAACCCTCGGATGACTTAGTTGATGCAGTTGGTAAGTTTGTGCGAGACGATGGCTTTCTCAGACATAATCCGCTAGATAAAGATAAGGCTGATTCCCGCTTACTCATTATCTTCGATGGTTTAGATGAGCTTGCTATGCAGGGCAAAATTGCCACTGAGATTGCTCAACAATTTGTGCGTGAAGTCCAAAGAAAAGTAGAGCGGTTTAATGGGCGTGAAACTTGCTTACAAGTGTTAATCAGTGGACGGGAACTGGTAGTGCAAGCAAATAGTAGCGACTTTCGCCAACCACAGCAAATATTGCATATCTTGCCTTATTTTGTGACTGAAGATGAGAGAAAGAATTACATTGATGATCAAAACTTGTTGCAGCAAGATCAACGTCAGATTTGGTGGCAGAAATACGGCAATGCTAGCGGACAGGAATATGATTGTTTACCAGAAGAGTTAAACCAAGATAACCTTACAGAAATTACTGCCCAACCCTTGCTGAATTACCTGGTAGCATTGAGTTTTGACGAGCAAAAGAAATTTCCTACAGATGGCAACCTGAATGCAATTTATGCAAATTTGCTCACAGCAGTTTATCAGCGCGGTTGGGCTGATTATCAACATCCAGCCATACGTGGAATTGAGGAAAAAGACTTTGTTCGCATCCTGGAAGAAATTGCTTTAGCTTCCTGGCATGGAGATGGACGAACAACAACAGTCAGAGAGATTGAAGCCCATTGTGAACACAGTGGTTTAAAGAGTCTTTTAGAAAAGTTTCAGGAAAATGCAAAATTAGGCGTAACTCGTCTTTTGATTGCCTTTTATTTTCGAGAGAGTGGAGTTAAAGAACAGGAAAAAACTTTTGAATTTACTCACAAAAGTTTTGGTGAATATTTGACAGCAAAACGCATCGTGCGAGAAGTTAGACTTATTCATAAAAAGCTCAAGGATCGCCTGGATGATCCAGATGAAGGATGGGATGAGCGCGAGGCTTTAAAAAGGTGGGCAATTCTCTGCGGTGCATCCCCTATGGATGAATACCTTTTTAACTTTGTTGCAGATGAAATGCCTTTACAAAATCCATCGGATGTTGGTAATTGGCAGCAGACATTATGCCATCTGATTGGTTTTATGTTGCGTCATGGAATGCCGATGGAACGTTTGACTCCCAGACCTGATTTTCAAGAAGAAAATAGACAAGCACGAAATGCAGAAGAAGCATTGTTGGCTGTCTTAAATGCTTGCGCTAGAGTGACAAAGACAGTTTCAAAGATTCAATGGCATACTCCTGAAGCTTTTGGTATCTGGATTTCCCGCTTGCAAGGGCAAAGAATCAATACTTATACTGATGTGTTTTGCTTGAATTGCTTGAGTTTTTTAGATTTACAAGGTCGCACTTTAGTTTTGAAAGACTTTTATAAGGCGAATCTTGAAGAGGCGAATCTTGAACGGGCGATTCTTGAACGGGCGAATCTTGAACGGGCGAATCTTGAACGGGCGAATCTTGTACTGGCGAATCTTGTAGGGGCGTATCTTGTAGGGGCGTATCTTGAACGGGCGAATCTTGAACGGGCGAATCTTGAACGGGCGAATCTTGTAGGGGCGAATCTTGAACGGGCGAATCTTGAACGGGCGAATCTTGAACGGGCGAATCTTGTAGGGGCGAATCTTGAACGGGCGAATCTTGTAGGGGCGAATCTTGAACGGGCGAATCTTGAACGGGCGAATCTTGTAGAGGCGAATCTTGTAGGGGCGAATCTTGAACGGGCGAATCTTGAACGGGCGAATCTTGAACGGGCGAATCTTGTAGAGGCGAATCTTGTAGGGGCGAATCTTGAATGGCCAAGACTTAAACCGGCAAATTTTGAGGGCGAAAATTTAGCAGACTTAAATGAGGGTTCAGCTTCAGACTCCGATGAGTGACTTACAAACATTAAAAATTTGTAGAGTGCATTACATTCTTAATGCATCATTCTGGATACTTTCGATGCGTTCCGCTGCTGCTAACGCACCCTAGCAAACCAGCGCTCAACTCAATTGCATTAAAATATTAAGCGATTTCTCCTTCTCATGACAATGTGTAGGCGTAGGCGTAGCCCGCCGGAGGCATCGCTAGTCAAATCTCTTGATACCCTGAAATAAGAATTAAGAAAAACTGATCCAGTTTTACGGTAAAAACCATGCCAAAACTGACATTGAGCGATGAACAAGTAATTGAATTAGTCAAACAACTACCGCCAGAGAGTAAACGAGTAGTATTATTAGCCCTAGCAAAAGAAGGTGAGCAAGACCGCGATTCTCGTATGGAGTATGCCCAAACTCAATTACGGAGCTTGTGTGCTGAACGTGGTTTAGATTGGGACAGTATGTCAGAAGATGAACGTGAGTCATTTATAGATGACTTGGTGCATGAGGAGAGACACTAGACCTCTTACCAAAGTCATTATTTTCATATTATTCTTTGCGCCTTTGCGCCTTTGCGTGAGAAAAAAATATTTATATTTATGCAAGCGGTGCAGGTATTGCTAGTCAAATCTCTTGATACTCTGAAATAAGAATCTAAAAAAGTTAAAACCACTGAGGATGATTAAAAATGAAACCAGCACACGAAAGAGAACAGTTAATTAAAGATATCAACGTACTGCTACATCAAGCTTATGATAGTACTTTAGATGAAATTCACGCACTTTTAAAAAGAATCGATGATGTAGAAGATGAAGAAGACTTAAAAGCTATTAAAGAAGCTAGAGAAGATATACGCATTAATGGCACTGTGTCTTGGGATGAAATTCAAAACGAGATAAAAAAGGATGTTGCGTGAGTTACGAAGTTAAGTTTTCAAAGAGTGCAAAAAAGCAGTTTAGGAAACTACCTCTAGACGTACAAGAGCGCATACAAACTAAAATCAACGACTTGGCAATAGAACCTCGTCCAAACGGGGTAAAAAAATTACAAGGTGATGATAATTCATATCGTGTTCGAGTAGGAGATTATCGAGTTATTTATGAATTAGATGATGATATTTTGATAGTAACTGTAATTAAAGTAGGACATCGTAGCGAGATTTATAAAGATGAAAGTTAGCACAAGTCCATCAAGCAACTACCGCCAGAGAGTAAACAAATAGTATTATTAGCCCTAGCAAAGGAAGGTGAAGACTCTGCACTGAATTGTTAGGCTGTGGGTAATTGGTCGTAAGATTCCGGTTCAATATCTGGTACTTTCGCTAAAATTGCGTCGTATTTTTCTCGAGTGCCTCGCTTTGCTAACTCCCCTAGATAAATTTCAGTTGTTAGTGCAGCGATTTTCTCCGCAACTGCTGTCGCCACAAACTGATCGATAGAAATGCCGTCTTGTTTGGCAAGTTCCTGCAAACTTTTGTACAAAGAGTCAGGAAGCTGGATGCTGAGATTGCTCATGACAATGCTCCAATAGATTGCAAAAACTCCGCAGGTGTCAATATTTTTATGCCAAATTGCTCAATGCCATTGAAGTCACGAGCATTATATGTCTAAGTCCTAGTACAAGAAATCCAACTATAGCAACCCTGATTAATTCTAAACATTGCGTGACTGTCACTTTTAACGCTCACACCTGGTTTTTCACAGATTAATTAGAACTGCCATATCACAAGATTTTAAATAAATAAAAACAGTAACTTGGGAAAATTACTGTTTTTATGCTGTACATATTTAACTAACGCAACATAGGCAATGTGGAATCTTTATCCAAATCTACCACTGACGTAATCTCGCGTATCTTCCTGCTTAGGATTGTTGAAAATTACTTCTGTCGAGTCGTACTCTACTAAGAAGCCAATACGACCTCCTGTATCTGTAGACCGAACGTTGAAAAAGGCAGTTTTATCAGAAACCCGCGCAGCTTGCTGCATGTTATGGGTGACGATGACAATCGTGTATTGCTCTTTAAGTTCGTGAATTAATTCTTCAACCCGCAAAGTGGATATGGGGTCAAGAGCAGCACAAGGTTCATCCATCAATATAACTTCTGGTTGAACTGCGATCGCGCGAGCAATACATAACCGCTGTTGCTGTCCACCAGATAAAGCTGAGCCACTTTGGCGTAGTTTATCTTTTACTTCATCCCACAAAGCTGCTTGCCGCAGACTCCGTTCTACCAGTTCGTCCATATTGCCTTTGTAGCCGTTGATTTTGGCTCCAAAAGCAATGTTGTCATAAATTGATTTCGGAAATGGGTTTGGTCTTTGAAACACCATTCCAATCCGCCGACGCACCTCTACAGGATCAATTTCGGCTGCATACAAGTTTTTATCATAAAAAAATATCTTACCTTCTGCCCGAAATGAATCAATCAGGTCGTTGAGGCGGTTATAGCATCGTATCAAAGTACTTTTGCCACAACCAGAAGGGCCAATAAAGGCTGTCACCTGATTTTTCGGAATATCTAGCCAAATATTTTGTAAGGCTAAAAACTTGCCGTAGTAAACGTTGAGATTTTCTGTGCGTAAAACGGTCTCAGTGTCATTCACTGTACTGATGTTAGTAGCCATAAAGTAAGTCTAGTATTAGTTGTAGCTATGAAAATTCGCCCTGGGAATGTTATTTAATTAAACTTTTTTGCGAGTTGCCCAACGAGCGATGATACTTGTAATTAGAACCATCAATACTAAGATTAAAGAGGCTGCCCAAGCTAGTGATTGCCAATTTTTAAACGGAGAAATAGCGTATCTGTAAACCAAAACAGCAAGAGAAGCTGTGGGTCGGAATAAGCTATCGGGCCAGAAGTTGGAAAATAGAGCTGTAAATAGTAAGGGTGCGGTTTCTCCTGATGCTCTAGCGATCGCCAACGTTGACCCAGTTACAATTGCAGGTAAGGCTGCTGGCAATACCACTTGGCTCACTGTTTGAAAGTTAGTCGCTCCTAACCCCACAGATGCTTGTCGCAAATCGTCCGATACTAACTGCAAAGCTTCGTCGGTGGTTCGCAAAATAATTGGCAACATTAAAATTGCCAGCGCAAACCCTCCACCTAGAGCTGAATATGAGCCTAAGTTCAGTTTTACTAATGTTAAAACTACAATCCCATAGGCAAATACCCCAGCAATAATTGAGGGAACTCCACTGAGAACGTTAGCTGCAAAACGTATCCATCGGGCTACTTGACCAGAACTAAATTCTGTGATGTAAATCGCCCCTAAAACACCCAAAGGGATGCTAATTAGCGCCCCAATTCCTACCATTAAGAGTGTTCCCAAGATTGCATTACCAAAGCCCCCGCCTTTTTGTAGAGCTTTGGGTGGTAGTTCAACGAACACGCTGGGACTCAGAGTGCTAAAACCTTGAATAATGACGTAAGAAAGCACTGCTAGCAAAGGTATCAGTGCTAACACTCCGCAAGTAAACGCTACTACAGTCATCACTGTGTTAAACAGCGTCCGGGGAGACGTGGCGGAGCGAGTTAGACTACGCTCTGGAAAACTAGAAGTCATAAATTCAACCCAAAACTACGCTACACTCGCTTGACTCGGAGAACGACCAACTCTGCCAGAATATTGACTACCAGGGTCAAGAAAAACAGAACTAAAGCTGCGTACATTAAGGCTGCAACTTGCAAACCACTGGCTTCTGAGAATTGATTCGCCAGTAGAGAAGAGATCGTATTGGCAGGTGCTAAAAGAGAGGGACTAATGTTGTTGGAGTTGCCAATCAACATCGTCACAGCCATTGTTTCGCCCATTGCCCGACCTAGTGCTAGCATCACAGCACTAACTATGCCTGAAAAAGCAGCTGGGACGAGAACCTTTAAAATTGTTTCCCAGCGTGTTGCTCCTAGTCCTACCGCTGCTTGGCGCAAACTCGGAGGTACAGAAATCAAGGCATCACGCGATAAAGCTGTGATGATCGGCAAAGTCATAATTGCTAAGATGATTCCGGCGGGCAACATTCCTGGCCCTGTGGGAGCAGTGCTAAAAATTGGCAACCAACCAAAATAACTATTGAGCCATTTTCCCAAGTCAGTTAATATTGGGATTAAAACGAAAATACCCCACACGCCGTAAACAACACTGGGAATAGCTGCGAGCAGTTCTACCGAAAACACTAGTACCAGCCGCACCTTTGGAGGCAGAAAATTCTCGCTCAGTAAAATAGCGGTGCCAACCCCAATTGGTACAGCTATCAATAGACCAATAAAAGAACTCACAAGAGTTCCATAAATTTGAGGTAGTACCCCGTAATTATCATTAACTGGGTTCCAAGTGCTGTTAGCTAAAAATTCAGCACCATATTTTTGGATAGCTGGCCAAGCTCCAACTGCAACCTGAAATGCAATCCATAATAAGGTACCAGCGATCGCAAACGCGAAAATCCGAGTTAGCCAAATAAAACCCCGATCCAGCGACTTTTCTGCCTCAGAGCGATTTTTAATCGCTGATGAAAGATTTTGAGCGTTTGTAGCCATAACTACCGACTTTAACAATTAAATCAGAGAAAAATATTGGAGGCAATCAGATTAGTAACACTGTCGCCTCATCATCTCTTTAAGTTGAGACGTCAATCACTTCAAGCTTCAAGTTACAAATGCTAATCAAGCAACAAGTCTAGCTAGCAGTCAAGCAATTATTAACTAGATATGTCTCATACTTTGACTGTTGAGTATTGACTATTGCTGAACACTACTTGCTAGCGCTAGCACCACCACCAACGTTGATTTTATATTCTGGACTAATTTGATCAGCGGCAGCAGCAACTTTTGTAATTACGTTTTGAGGTAAAGGAATATACCCTAGTGCAGTAGCCTGCTTCTGACCTTCAGTTAAAGCGTATTCGATGGTGGCTTCCATTGCCTTGGCTTTTGCCGCATCGGGATATTTATTGTAAACCAACAGCCAAGTGTAAGTAACGAGAGGATAGGCATCGGCTCCTGCCGGATCAGCAATGAAACCAATAAGGTTTGCCGGCAGGGGTTCTGATTCTAGGGCTTTAGATGCTGACTCCTCAGTAGCTACAATAGAGTTACCGCTTTTGTTCTCCAAAGCAGCAAACTTGAGATTGTTTTCTTTGGCATAAGTGTACTCAACATAACCAATAGAACCTTGGGTTTGTTGAACTTGGGCGGTAACACCCTCATTACCCTTGGCACCAACTCCCGTAGGCCAGTTGACAGTTCTGCCTTCACCAACTTTACTCTTCCACTCTGGGCTGATAGCGCTAAGGTGTTTTGTGAACACAGCTGTGGTTCCGCTACCATCAGAACGATAAGCAACTACAATCGGCTGGTTAGGAAGCTTAGCACCAGGGTTAGCCGCAGCAATTCTCTGGTCATTCCAAGTTTTGATTTTGCCTAGCAAAATGTCGGTATAAACTGCTCGTGGTAATTTTAGTTCTGGAACATCTGGTAAATTGTAAGCCAGTACGATGCTACCAGCAGTCACAGGTAGTAAAATCACGCCTCTATCCTGTGGTACTTTCTTAATTTCTTCTGGCGTCATAGCAACATCGCTAGCACCAAAATCTACAGTACCCTTGATAAATTGCTGAACTCCAGCACCACTACCAACTGACGCATAGTCAACTTGCAGATTTGGATATTTTTTGTTCAAATCCGTAAACCAGGTATCGTATATTGGTGCAGGAAAAGATGCACCAGCCCCGGTTAATTTTACGTTTCCACCAAGATCTAGCTTGGCTGGGCTAGAGGCAGTAGTATCTGTAGCAGTTCCAGAAGGAGTAGTTGTATTATCTGAAGTTTGCTGTCCGCCACAAGCAGCTAGTCCAATTGTCAGTGCTAACACTGAAATTGAAGCTGTGAGACGATGATTTTTTATTACATTTACAGATGAAAGCATCGCTATCGATTCTTAGTAAATTTCCAGGTGAGCGCTTCTAAGATACCCTCAAATGGTAAAGCTAAAGGTAAACAAAAGGTTAACAAAGTCAAAAAAACATATTTTTTTTAGATGAAGATCAAACACTTGTTCCCTCTTTAGTTAGATAAAATTTATACTTCTTCAAAAAGTATTTGTTATAAAAAACACACTCAAATTTTTATTTCTACATGTTTACAAAACACAAGCTGTGGTGTGATTTCATCTGTCGGGTTATCAAAAAAGATGTAAATAAATAACAAAAAATGGTATGCCCCAGTGTTTAATTAAGTTTAATAATAAACTTTAATTGTGCATTATGCCTTGCCTTGTATGAATCTAAAGTCAATAGCGAAACAACTGAATCAGTGAAATTATTACTAAAGGAACATCAAATTTCCTATGTATAGAGAATATTTGCGCGATCGCCCAAAATCCAAATAGTGTGTTAGAAAACTATCTTAAACATTTTGCAGCGAAATCTGGTTTGAGTAAAATCAGCAGTATATATACTAATTATGTGAGCATTATGTGAGCATTTATTTTACACTATCGGCTCAAGTAGCAAATTAAAACCACGCCTCAGTCACGAAAATTGGGCTATGGACGTCTGAGCTAAAATTTTCAGAACTGACAAGTTATACACCAAACGCAGAGGCAAAAGGAAATATGCTACTTCTTGAGGTGTCAGCACAAATTTTATTTAGATATTAATGTCTATACTGGTTTCTGTTGGTTTTCCCTTTTGCCCTTCCCCCTTTTGCCTAATAAATGTTTGCCGTTTCCAATCAATTACTATGGTCTATGATTGGCTTACTCCTGACAATGGGTGGCACTTTCTTAGAAGCTTATGGCATCACCTTACCTTGGAGTTGGAGTAAGCATGGAATTCAGACTTTTTCTTTAGGTGTCACTTTTCAAATTGGCGCAGTGCTATTGGTGGGTTGTTTAGGGGGTAAAAACGCTGGTGCGCTCTCGCAAATTGCTTATTTAGTCATGGGGTTAACCTTACTACCTGTATTTGCTGATGGCGGCGGTATCGGTTATGTCAAGCTATCTCAGTTCGGCTACCTGCTAGGCTTTATTCCTGGAGCTTGGGTTTGTGGCTTTTTCGCCTTTAAAGCTAGACCTCGACTAGAAACTCTTGCCTTTAGTTGCATTTGCGGCTTGTTGACTCTCCACCTATGCGGTATTACTTATTTGATTATTAGCTATCTTTTTCAGTGGAAAGGTACAGAAAATTTACCATTAATGCAAGCAATCCTCAAATACTCTTGGTTTGCACTACCTGGGCAACTAGCTGTAGTCTGCGCCGTCAGTGTCATAGCATTTATATTGCGTCACTTAATGTTTTATTAGTTCGTTGTTATTCGTCCTTTGTCATTTATCCTTTGTTAAAAGCTAATGACCAATGACCAATGACCAATGACCAATGACCAATGACCAATGACTAATTCACAATGTATTTAAAAAATCGCCTTTTTTGGATTGCTTCCTTCATAGCTTTTTTCTTAGACCAACTGACAAAATACTGGGTGGTGCAAACCTTCAGCTTGGGACAGACACTACCACTCTTACCTGGTATATTTCACTTCACCTATGTCACTAATACTGGCGCAGCTTTTAGTTTGTTAAGTGGGAAAGTAGAGTGGTTGCGCTGGCTATCTTTAGGAGTGAGTTTGGTATTGATAGCATTAGCATTGTTTGGCCCAGTGTTAAGCCTTTGGGATCAACTTGGCTATGGCTTGATTTTAGGTGGTGCTATCGGTAATGGTATTGATCGGTTTGTTTTAGGCTACGTCGTTGATTTTCTCGATTTTCGCCTGATTAATTTCGCTGTATTTAACGTAGCAGATTCATTTATTAGTACTGGCATTGTTTGCCTGCTAATTGCCTCTCTGCAAAAAACACCGACTTCCAATCGCAGATCGCGGTAGCCCTGTAAAGACTATTTATAAATAAAAGATTAAGTAGCAGATAAGTATAATTAAATACGAAATTATCTTAGTTTGTAGTGAGCGATTCATCGCTCAAAACAAGGATGATCAGGATTAAAGTCTCTACTACAAACTTTACTTTAATTTATTTACGCTTAGCTACTTAATGTATATTATTGCACATAACATGCCAAAAAAGACAGTGCCTTATAGCTAAAAAATCTACCAGTGATTTTGAAACGACTAAACCTGGGATTGATAACCCCAGGCTGTTGACGAGTGAAACACTGCTCATTTCTATGTGAGATGACTTGAGCTATTGTTTCCAGATACTTGCATCAGCCACTAATTAGTTTAACTAGTGACTGATGTTAGATGCACCAATTATTGTTGATCACCAATTTGCAGCACATCATCCTTAGCTCTTACTTTTAGTTACTTGGAGTAGGAGCTGTTGGCGTAGAATCTGGAGCTGTGCTGGGACTAGAGCCTGGTTCGGTAGTACTACCGGGATTACCAGGTTCAGATGGTGTTGGGTTTCCTGGTACTGGAGTTAAGTCACTGGGGCTGCCAGGTTCAGGTGATGTTGGGCTTCCTGGTACTGGAGTCAAGTTACTGGGGCTGCCAGGTTCAGGTGATGTTGGGCTTCCTGGTACTGGAGTCAAGTTACCGGGGCTACCAGGTTCAGGTGATGTTGGGCTTCCTGGTACTGGAGTCAAGTTACCGGGGTTACCAGGTTCAGGTGATGTTGGGCTTCCTGGTACTGGAGTCAAGTTACCGGGGCTACCAGGTTCAGGTGTTGTGACGCCTTCTGGTGCTGGAGTTGTACTTTCGGGAGTAGTACTACCAGAAGGTGTGGTTTCTTCTGGTGTAGTGCTACCAGGGGTGCTGGGAGTGACTGGTGTGCCACCAGGACAACGGGAATTAAGTGGGAAATTCTCGCACAGAATTTTCATTCCTTCTGGCGACATCTTGATTTCCGTTGGTGAACTGGTGGACTCACTGCTGGATTGGGCTATAGGGGATTTACTAGATTGAGCAACAGCAACACTAGTGGAGAGTGCCAAAGTTAGAGCTGTACCAATCAGGGTCAGAGATTTTCCCATCATTCTGAAATTAACCTCAACGGAACTCTCGACCTATTAAATCAGACAATGAGATTTATAAAATCTGCCTAAATGAGGATGTTTACATTTGTTTCAGAATTTGTTTATGTGTTAAGGCGGTAAATTCAATCCTTTATTGATTGATTAGTAGTGTTTAAAATTACAAAAATCAAAGGACTGGTTGTTTTTCTTAAAATATAAAAGGTACATAAAATAAGCACTTGAGAACTGTAAAAACAACAGTGTCTTTAGAAATTAAGTGACAAAATTAATAATGCAGTTCTGCTTATTAGATATTTTTGGGTATAAAATTAAATCTTTAATAATTACGTATAGCCAATTTCTTCTTTGGCTTATGAGTAAAATGGTGGAAGATTAACATTTGAGATTGCAATTGCCCCGATTTTTCACTAAAAAAGTGTGATGTGAATAGCCGATGAGTTCCCCCACCCAGCCCCCTCGAAAGCCTCAAACCTTACTTGGTCAACTGACTCAAGCAGTACATACTATCCAAGCTAGGGTTGATTTTTCTAAACTGGCGCTCAAGCCTAATGCCAAAGTACCGGAACTGTGGGTGCAGGATGCGGGGGCGGATAAAGCGGAGGTATATCCGCTGTTGGGCGATCGCTATATCCTAGGTCGTAGTTCTAAATCCAGCGATATTGTAATCCGTAATCCAGTTGTCAGCCAGATTCACCTGTCACTGTCGCGGGATTCTACTCAACGTACACCTGTTTTCATCATCAAAGATGAAAACTCCACCAATGGTATTTATCGTGGTAAGCGTCGGGTCAGTTCCTTAGAACTACGTCACGGCGATATCCTCACTCTGGGGCCACCAGAACTTGCTGCCTCTGTGCGCCTGCAATACGTTGATCCACCAGCCTGGCATGTCAAAGCAGCAACATGGACAACTTATGGTATTGGCGGTGCTAGTGCCTTGTTGGCGTTAGTCATTGGCGTCGAATGGCTAAAATTTTCAGTAAGACCTCTACCGACAGCGACCCGCGCCCCAGTGGTTGTTTATGCCCGTGATGGAGCTACTCCCTTGCGAGAACCTCGAACTACTTCCCACGTAGACATGAAGCAATTGGAGGACTTTGGCCCTTATTTGCCTGCTGCTGTCGTCGCTTCAGAAGATAGCCGTTATTACTGGCACTTTGGGGTTGACCCCTTGGGAATTTTGCGAGCCGTGTTGGTAAATAGCCGCAGTGGAGATGTGCAGCAAGGAGCGAGTACTGTAACCCAGCAAGTTGCACGCAGTTTGTTCCGCGAATATGTAGGCAGACAGGACACCCTCGGACGCAAATTACGGGAGGCAATTGTCTCCTTGAAGCTAGAAACGTTTTACAGCAAAGATGAAATTTTGCTGACCTATTTAAATCGGGTTTTTTTAGGAGCTGATACCTCCGGTTTTGAGGATGCTGCCCGGTATTACTTTGATAAGTCAGCCAAAGAATTAACTCTCTCTGAAGCAGCGACTTTAGTGGGAATTTTACCAGCCCCTAACGCTTTCGATTTTTGCGGGGATGGGCCAAATAAGTTAGAAGCAGCTGAATATCGCAATCGCGTGATTAAGCGATTGCTGGAGATGGGCAAAATTAAACCAGATGATGCCAACCGAGCCAGACGCTCCACTGTCCAAGTCAACCCCAAAGTCTGCGAACAACAAGCTAAAACCATCGCTCCTTATTTTTATAGTTATGTCTTCCAAGAACTCGAATCAATTTTGGGGGAAGGAGCAGCCAAAGAAGGAAATTACATCATTGAGACTCAGCTCGACCCAGCAATTCAAGCTCAGGCAGAACTAGCTTTGCGTAATTCTGTAAACAGCGCTGGTGCAAATTTTAATTTTTCTCAAGGAGCGGTAGTTACCCTTGACTCCAGTAGTGGCAGCATCCTCGCAATGGTAGGCGGAACTGATTACAGAAAAAGTCAATTTAATCGCGCTGTCCAAGCTAAAAGACAACCCGGTTCTACCTTCAAAATTTTTGCTTACAGTGCTGCTGTTCAGCAAGGGATTCCAGCATCAAAGACTTATTCTTGCTCTCATTTGAGTTGGCAAGGCTTTACTTACAAACCTTGTCGTGCTGGTGCTGACATTAGTTTAGATATTGCTACCGGGCTTGCACTTTCAGAAAATCCGATCGCGCTGCGAGTTGCCAGAGAAGTCGGGCTAGATAAAGTGGTAACGATGGCGCAGCGTTTGGGGATAAAATCGCCTCTCGATCCTGTTTCTGGCTTAGTATTGGGTCAAAGTGTGGTTGATGTTTTAGAAATGACTGGCGCTTTTGGTGCTATTGGCAATCGCGGTGTGTGGAACCCTCCCCATGCGATCAGTCGAATTCTAGACAGTGGTGATTGCAAGGATCGCAACAATATTAAAACCTGCCGTGTGATCTACTCATTTGATCGAGATCGTCGGGACGCCAATAAACGAGTGCTGCCAAATGGTGTAGCCGATGAGATGACTGGCTTGATGCGTGGGGTAGTCACAAGAGGGACTGGCCGCAGCGCAGCCATTGGGCTAGGGGAAGCTGGAAAAACAGGCACAACTGATAAAAACGTTGACTTGTGGTTTATTGGCTTTATTCCCAATCGACGACTCGTAACAGGTGTTTGGCTAGGAAACGACAACAATTCCCCGACATCTGGTAGTAGTGCTCAAGCGGCTCAGTTGTGGGGAAATTATATGAGGAGAATTACAAGGTAAATTCGTAATTCGTAATTTTCAACTATGAATTACGAATTACGAATTATGAATTATCACTGATATCCTTGCCAAGGAATGACTTCTAGTGTACCGCTAGGCTTGAATAGCACTTGAAAATGGGCAAGAGGTTCTTTGTTATTGGGAGCAGCTACATTAGAGCCGTAAATGGCTTGGAACATCTTAGGTAGAGGTGTTTCCCGAAAATAGTCAAAGGCAACTTGATTGAGTGGTTCGTAGTCGGCAATCACACCATCTTTGTTGACTGCTACCCGATATTTTAGATCTCGCGTAAAAGTGGGTTTACCACTCCAACTTTGGCGAACTGTCTTATAAAGCCTTTGGTTTAAACCCTTGACTGTTTTGGAGTCAGTAATTTTTTCTCCAACTACCTCTGGTGTCCTGAAGTATCCCCGCCAAGGACTAACTTCTAATACACCTTGTCTAGTAAAGACTACTCGAAATTGGGCGATCGGTTCATTGGAAATAGGAGCGCGGTTCGCAGGGTTATACAGGAGATTAGGCAGAGGAGTTTGCTGTACTCCTTGATTTGCATCTTTATTCAGCGCTTTATAACCAACAATCGCCCCATCCGCAGCCACACCCACACGATAGATTAATTCCTGTTTTAAGCCTAAGCGATTAGTCCAAGCTGGATGAATTTGGTTATAAACTTGGCGGTTTAATGCCCGCAGCTGGGACGCATCAGTAATTTCTGAAACTGTATTTAACAGTGCTTCTAAATCTGTAACTGCGGGTTTCGTCGTGGATGCAGGAGTTGCAGCAGCTACGGCCGCTGGCGTGGGAATTGCAGCAGCAGCTATAGGCGTTACAGTGGGCGATGCTGAAGGAGTGACGCTGGGTATTGTAGAGCTAGTCTGCTCATCTGGTTTCGGCGCTGGTGGACGCACTTCGGGAGGTGGAATCAAGTTAAAGGCGATCGCTGCCACTGCTAAACTTGAGACTCCTACGGCAGCAGGTATTGCCTGTTTGATAAAGGCTGAACTAGCACCACCATAGCGTTTGGTAACTGGTTGTAGTTCTAATGACAGTTCTGGTAAAGTTTGAGTATCAGCAAAAAACTGATCAACTGCTTCTACTAAGTCAAACAGCTGTACTGTACTCAAATCTATTTGAATAGGTGGTTTAGGGTAATTAGAGTTAGACTCAAAATTCTCTGGAGAACTCTCCGAATGCACAATTAACCTGTGTTGATTGCTGTCAATTTTCTGAAACTCTACTAGTTCCGATTCCTGGTTATGTGCTTGAGGGTTTGTTACATTACTCAGAAATTCTTGGGCATAGGCACTAACCGCCCTGACCAAACTTTCAAAAAATTCTCGCCCTCCCACCAAGGGCTGATTATAACCAGATAAATAGCATTCTGCATTTACCAATATTGACAGTTCTGGGCGCAGTTCTTGAAAGTTTGCGGCCCTATTTATATCACTTAACCCTTCTAAAAGTAGCGTACAATTAGGCAGACTGTACTTACGTTGAATGTTCATTCTACTTCACCGTCAAAAAGACTAATCCAGAACCGCTGCATTCCCGCCGTACCGGTACAGAATAGTAATTGTCCTAATAAATTTATTGCCAACTCATCTAATTTGGCATCTGAAGTCAATGCTAATACACCAGAACGTCGAGCATTCATCCGGCTCTTAAAATGCGCTCTAAACCGCTCCAAGTAATTAGATAGCCGCAAATTCTGTTCTAGTGGAATCTGTTTTTCATCCATCTGTTGATATATCATTAATAACTGGCGGATGACAACAGTTAAACGCCGCGCTATGTAGCAAGCAATCACCACCAAAGCTTTAGCTTCCATAATGGTTAAGGGGCGGCGGATATGCGCTCGTCGCAGGGGGTTAGAGCTACGCATCCGCCATAAATTCACCCTATCTTTAATAATTCCTTTAAGATCCAACTCTTGGGCAAAAGTCAGGATCGCTTCAGAACCGCCAAGTTCTAAAGCTTCAATCGCCAATAAAATCAGGTCAATTTGCAGACGGGTTCTCCGAGGACATCCCTTGGCAGCGATCGCCGGATCTGGTAGAGTCTCCAGAATCATCGGCAGCGACTCTTGGGTTGGACTGTTGAACGGCGTTAAACTTGCGGAGACATTCATTCTATAAATACCTTTTGCGGTTCCAACAGACTAGGTAAAACAAATTTAAGATAGGTAGCCAAATCAAGAATGTTAGACTTAGTAGCAGTAATAAGACTACCTGATATATACATTACTTAACTTTTTCTACTCAAAATCCGTATACTGAAATCAAAGTTTTAAAGCATAAATCAATTCACCTCGTTTATTAGCGCAATACTTTCCCTAGCTTGGTTTAGATTCTAATTATCGTCAATAAATAGCGATTCACCTTCGATCCCCAGCGTATGACATTATAGTGTACGATTTTTCAGGTATCTGGAATTGGGGGTTGGGGGCTGGAGACTAGGTACTAGAAACTCGGAAGGGGAAAGGAGAAAGGCAAAAGAAATTTATTTACCCTTTACCCCTTACCCTTTAACCTTTTCCTTCTTCAATGCCCCATGCCCTATGCCCTATGCCCTATTCCCCAATCCCTGTTTTATGAATTTGAAGTCTCTAATTCGTGACATCCCTGATTTTCCCAAACCCGGAATTTTATTTCGGGATATCACTACCCTGCTGCGCGATCCCGAAGGACTGCGCTATACTATTGACATTTTTACACAAAAATGTATTGAAGCAGAGATCAAAGCGGATTATGTTGTTGGCATGGAGTCGCGGGGGTTCATTTTTGCCTCACCTCTAGCTTATAAATTAGGGTCTGGTTTTATTCCCGTCCGCAAAAGAGGTAAGTTACCAGCAGCAGTTCACTCAATTGAATATGAACTAGAGTATGGTATGGACTGCTTGGAAGTACATCAAGACGCTTTGCACCCAGGTAGCCGGATTTTGATTGTAGACGATTTAATTGCCACGGGTGGAACTGCAAGTGCGACAGCAAAGTTAGTGCAGAATATTGGCTGCGAACTGGTGGGGTTTGGGTTTATTATCGAGCTACGGGATTTGCAAGGGCGTAAACATCTGCCGGATGTGCCGATTATTTCCCTAATTGAATATTAGTCATTGGTCATTGGTCATTAGTCATTAGACAAAGGACAAATGATAAATGATAAAGGACAAACGACAAAGCGCAACGACAAAGCGCAAAGTCTGAGCTAAACCTTCCTTAGATAAGACGCCAGTTCGCACAAGTCGGAGAACCCGCCCAAGCGACTGGCTCAACTTTGTAAGAGAGGACAAAGGAAAAATGACAAATGACATCTACGAGAATTTCCTTAGAGACAGGACGGGCTTGGCTAATTAGATTAGTCACGAATGAGACTTTTATTTATGTGGTGAAGCGGCTATTGCAGGCACTACTGACTTTGTTTTTGGCGTCAGCATTGTCGTTTTTTATCATTCAACTTGCTCCAGGGGATTATGTAGATACGTTGCGGCAAAATCCGAAGATATCCCCAGAAAGAATAGAGGAAATCAAGCGGCAATTTGGACTTGATAAGTCTTGGCCAGAGCAATTTGGGCTGTGGCTGTGGCGAATTGTCACAAGAGGCGATTTTGGTACGAGTTTTGTTTACCAACGTTCAGTAGCGTCGTTGTTGTGGGAACGAGTACCAGCAACTTTGCTATTAGCGATCGCATCTTTAATTGCAACTTGGGCGATCGCTATCCCTTTAGGGATATTTGCCGCTGTCCAGCAAAATAAGCTAGGCGATCGCATCTTACAGGTAATTAGCTACGCCGGACAAGGCTTTCCTAGTTTCATTACCGCCCTAGCGCTACTGGTCTTTGCCCAAATGACCTCACCGCTTTTCCCAGTGGGTAGTATGACTAGCATTAATCATGCGGAACTGTCTTGGTTTGGCAGATTACTAGATATCGGTTGGCACATGATTTTACCAACTATTGCCCTCTCGATTACTAGCTTTGCCGGTTTACAGCGGATCACTCGCGGCGAATTATTGGATGTTCTGCGTCAAGATTACATCCAAACGGCTCGTGCTAAAGGATTGCCAGAAAATCGTGTGATCTACGTTCATGCTCTCCGTAATGCGATAAATCCCTTAATTACCTTATTGGGTTTTGAATTAGCTGGTTTATTAAACGGTGCCTTCATTGCCGAATTTTTCTTCAACTGGCCTGGTTTAGGGAGATTGGCTTTACAAGCTTTACAAGCTCAAGATTTATATTTATTAATGGCAAGCTTGGTAATGGGTGCAGTGTTACTTATTGTTGGCAATTTAATCGCCGACTTAATGCTAAAAGCTGCCGATCCGCGTATTCGTCTAGAAAATCTTAATTAGTCATTTGTTAGGAGTCAAGGGTCAAGAGTCAGTATTTATTCTACCCTGCCCCCTGCTCCCCTGCTCCCTCAATCATCTCCATCTCCATGCTCTCCGAAGTCTATTACCTAGTGCGTTCACAAACTGACGGGCGTTATCTCATAGCTCGTCCTGACGCTGAAGGATCAGGTTATCTGTTGTTGTTTCGGGAAAACTTTGACGCCTTAAGCTATCTCAACACCCATGCGGCAGAAGTAGCAAACCGCTTTGCTGTGGAATCTATTCCTGGCACACAAGTGGGAAACTTGTTGAAACGCTGGGGTTTTAGCGGTGTAGGTATTGTTAGTGATCCTTTATTGCCCAAAGTTGAATTTTTACAGCACAATTAGGTTTTTGGATTGGCGTAGACGTAAAGCGGTGAGCCAGTCCGGTGGACGGGTTCCCAAGGCACTCCGTTGGGCGGCTACGCCGACTTGTAGGAAGTGCAGTCGGCATAAAGGAACTGGCGTTAGCGTAGCGGTAGTGAGGTATGAGCTCACCCGTAGGGCTTGTCATCAGACATCGCTTGCTAATTTGTTAAGTAAACCAAGGTGCGATCGCGCAAGTAAAATCAGGCAATAAAGGTGAATTCAGTTCATCACCCTTGAATAAGGTGGCAACTAACTTCAAACTTCCTTGTTCGCGTCGATAGACTTCTACCTGTTGCTTACGCCAATCTACAATCCAATATTCTTTGACACCTCCTGATGAGTAGAGTTTAAGTTTTAGTTCCTTGTCCCGCTTTTCATTCTCACTACCGGGAGATAGTACCTCTACCACTAGTTCCGGTGCAGCAGTCAAATGCCCAGCCTCATCTAAAAGTAGAGATAATCTTTCACTGCTAGCCCAGACAATATCAGGGATCACATTATCATTATCGCCAAAAATTATTCCTGGAGCAGGTACCACCTGTCCCAAAGAAGTAGCTTGTGACCAGATATCCAAAGCAGTACAAATTCTGACACAGGTTTTTTGATGGTTCCAGTGAGGCGCTTTTGTCACAAACAAATCCCCGTCGATAATTTCATAGCGGTTCCCGTTATCTGGAAACAACTCCAAGTCGGCGGTGGTCCAGCGGACTCTCTCAGATATCGGCTGGTTCATAAATCATCTCTATGAGGGGATTTATTAATTTTAGTCTGGGTAGAGAAAGGTGACAGGTAATAGGAAATAATCTGTAGCCTATAACCTGTATCCTATTCCCTTCTTCAGTCCCCAGTCTTTACACAACTACTTTTTCTTTCTCTAATATCAGCTTAGAACGCTTCACCTGCTCAGGAATCGCCACGGGATAATCACCAGTGAAGCAGGCAGAACAAAAACTATTGGTGTCTTCTTGTGTCGCCTCTAGCATTCCTTCCCAACTAAGATAGGCGAGGCTGTCAACTTCTAATTGCTGAGCAATCTCTTCTACTGACTTAGTAGCAGCAATTAGCTGATCTTGGCTATCAGTATCGATGCCATAGAAGCAAGGGTGAGTTACTGGCGGGGAAGAAATTCGCATATGCACTTCCACTGCACCTGCCTCACGCAAGGTTTTGACTAGTTTACGGCTGGTAGTACCCCGGACAATAGAATCATCCACAATGATTACTCGCTTACCCACCAGTACATCTTTGAGGGGGTTTAGTTTCATGCGGATACCTGACTCGCGCATGGTCTGTGTGGGTTGAATGAAGGTTCGCCCAACGTAACGATTTTTAATCAATCCTTCAACATAGGCTACACCAGAGGCTTGAGAAAACCCAATAGCAGCAGGTATACCCGAATCAGGAACACCAAAGACAATGTCGGCATCTACAAGAGATTCTTTAGCTAACTGCCTTCCTAACCGCATTCGGTAACTATACAAACTCTCGTTGTGCATAACGCTATCAGGGCGGGCAAAGTAAATCATCTCAAAGATACATAGCTTCCGCTGGGGCTTTTGGCTCCAGTGGTAGGAAGCTAAACCTTCTTCGGTAATCCAAACTAACTCACCTGGTTCTACGTCTCGCAGGTATTCGGCTCCAATGATGTCTAAACCGCAAGTCTCGGAAGCTAAAACGTAACGGACTGGATTACCTGCCAAAGTGCCAATTACTAAGGGGCGAATGCCATTGGGGTCGCGGACACCCATAACACCGCTAGGAGTGCCAATGACTAAACTAAAGGCTCCATAACAGCGGTGAAACGCTTGAATCGAACCTTCTAGCCAATCTGCTCCAGAATTGATGGCTTCTGCGATCGCAAAAGCGATCATTTCTGAGTCCGTTGTCGTTACTAAGTTGCATTTGTTCTCCAACAACTCTTGACGCAACTGCATAGTATTGACTAAATTTCCATTATGTGCTAGGGCTAATGTACCTAAGCGAGTTTCAAGTACAGCAGGTTGGGCATTAACTTTGCGACTAGAACCTGTGGTGGAATATCGAGTGTGACCAACAGCTAGGTTTCCAGGCAACTGATTCAAGATGGATTCATTAAAGACTTGGGATACTAATCCCATATCTTTGTGGAGGTGTACTTGTGTACCCTCAAATGTGGCAATCCCAGCGGATTCTTGACCCCGATGCTGGAGGGCATACAATCCAAAGTAGGTCAGCTTCGCAACGTCTTCTCCTGGTGCGTAAATGCCAAAAACACCGCAAGCTTCTTCTGGCTTATCAGAACAATTTTCATGATTATTGATTCGGTTGTTAGTCTGTTCGGGGTAATCATCCGAAGTGACGGGATGGATGGGAATCATGCTAGCTTTGCTCCTGGTGGGGGGGTCAAGTCACTGGGATTGTGTCGTTAGACAGTTAGAGATTTCTTAATAAATCTTTAACCATCCATTAAAACAGTACCGTAATTATGCTCAAGGACGCTAATAGTTCTAAGTTATGTAAGTTGTGAGTGAATCTGATACTTATAAATCAGCACTCTAGCTCACGACTGAGAAGTAGTGGTGTGGACAGCTAAACGTTTAGAGATGGCATTGTAAAAGCGATCGCTAATATCTTCGATCCTAACCTTGATTAAAGTTTGATTATTAGCGGTTAAAACCCCCAAATCAGTGTCGAAATTACCCACCAAACCCAATTTTTGCCATTCCTTACCCAGATGTTCCTGTAAGTAGGGTTCCCAAACTTCTTGGTGTTTTGAGGGTACAGAAACTAAAATTCGCGCTCCACCTTCGCCAAATAGCAATTCATCAAGGCGTTGTAATTGGGTACGTGGTATTTCTAAATTGATTTCGGCACCGAGGTTACTAGCAATACAACATTCTGCTAGGGCAATAGCTACTCCTCCCTCAGCACAATCGTGAGCTGAATGTACCCAGCCAGCACGAATGCCTTCACGACAAACTTTTTGTACACGACGTTCTAAATCAAAATTTACCCGTGGTGGTTTTCCGGCAATAGTGCCGTGGATAGTGGCTAAATACTCAGATGCTCCCAAACTGATTGTGGATGCTAAAGGTAATCCCAGTAAATAAATCACGTCACCGGTCGCCTGCCAACCTTGACCACAAATTTTAGTTATATCGGGAATTAACCCTACCATACCCACAACTGGGGTGGGATAGATTGGTTGCGGAGTGCCTTGAGAATCAAGAGTTTCGTTGTACAAAGAAACATTTCCGCCTGTGACTGGTGTTGCCAATTCTCGGCAACCTTCAGCTAAGCCGCGACAAGCTTCTGCTAATTGCCAGTAACCAATCGGTTTTTCTGGAGAACCAAAATTCAGGTTATCTGTCACCGCCAGAGGTTCTGCACCCACACAACTGAGGTTGCGTGCAGCCTCAGCCACCACAGCTTTAGCCCCCTCATAGGGATCAAGGTAAACATAACGAGGATTGCAATCTACCGTAGCGGCTACCCCACGTTGTTCATTCGTGGGACTTTTTCCCTTATCTGTTTCTAGGGGGCGTAAACGTACCACAGCAGCATCCGCACCACCTGGTAGAATGACTGTATTGTTCTGCACTTGATGATCATACTGACGATATACCCAGCGTTTAGATGCGATCGTGGGTGTATCGAGCAAAGTTAAAAGAATATCATTCCAAGTTTGCAAACGTCCTGAGATTTCAACACCAGCAGTTGTACAGGGGGGTAAAGATTCAGGCGTCCATTCCCAAGCTTTCAGAGCATATTCTGGCGGTTGAGCCAACAATTCTCGGTGATAAACAGGAGTATTCTCCGCCAACGCCTCAGTTGGAATTTCTGCTGCTACTTCACTCTGAAACAGAATCTTCACAATGGGTTCAGAAATGACAGTACCAGCAACAACAGCCTGAAGTCCCCAACGGTGGAAAATATCTATTAACTCCTGCTCACGTCCCTTGTGGGCAACAAACAGCATCCGTTCTTGAGATTCTGATAGTAGGTATTCATAGGGAACCATCCCCAACTCCCGCACGGGAATTTTATCTAAATCCAGTTCAATCCCTACACCGCCTTTTGCTGCCATCTCTGATGTAGAACAGGTGATCCCAGCTGCTCCCATATCCTGTGCAGCGACAACTGCACCTGTTTTAAAAGCCTCCAAGCAAGCTTCAATTAACGACTTTTCCAAAAAGGGATCGCCTACTTGTACTGCGGGACGGTCATCCATTGACTCATCACTCAATTCTGCGCTAGCAAAACTTGCACCTCCCATACCATCGCGTCCGGTGGTAGAACCAACATACAACACAGGGTTGCCTAAGCCAGATGCCCCAGATTTGACGATTTCTGGTGTTTCCATCAACCCCAGTGCCATGACATTCACCAGGGGATTACCAGAGTAAGCAGGGTCAAAGTAAACTTCGCCGCCGACAGTGGGCACTCCCACACAATTACCATAATGGGCAATTCCCGCTACTACACCGCTAAACAACCGCTGGGTTTTGGCATCTTCTAAGGAACCGAAGCGCAGTGAGTTTAATAGAGCAATAGGACGTGCGCCCATTGTAAAGATATCTCTTAAGATGCCTCCTACTCCAGTTGCGGCTCCTTGGAAGGGTTCAACAGCTGAAGGGTGGTTGTGGGATTCAATCTTAAAAGCTAATTGCAGCCCATCGCCTAAGTCCACAACACCAGCATTTTCACCAGGCCCTACGAGAATACGGGGCCCGGCTGTAGGAAACTGTTTGAGTAAAGGTCGAGAATTTTTGTAACAGCAATGCTCTGACCACATCACCCCAAACATTCCTAATTCAGCTTTGTTGGGATGACGCTCTAATCGGCGGACAATTTCTGCGTATTCTTCTGGCTTTAGACCTTCAGCAGCGATTTCTTCAGGGGAAAAGGGAGCAGCGGATGTGGCGGTCATGGAAGTAATGCACCAATTGAACAGAGCATTATTCTATCGATTTACTTGCCCTCTAGGTGCAGTTCTAGGAATGTAGATAGTTCTTTCTTTGTTTTTGTAAAGTAAATACCCACACAATATTTACTAAATTTTTACATAATTGGGTTTTTTTGCACCCTTCCATACAGTGTCTAGATAGAACTAGGCTTTGTCATCTGGGTGAACATTCCAGACGCTATAAAGTCTATATGTCTATAGTGTCTACAGTAGGTATGGAATTACTAGGGTATATGCAGTTTAGCTGTAACAATCAAGTGATAACAATCACAAGTATCCTTGATTAAGATCGTCTCCATGCAATTACTAAGCAGGCATAATTAATTACAACTGAACTCTAGCCGAGTCATTAATAGGGAACACACTAATTGCCGACAGCCTCCGTAAGGAACTGTCGGCTTTTTGTCATTTGTCGTTGGTCATTTGCTAATAGAGGTATCCAAATATCGGAGGGGTTCACCCCGTTGTAGCAAGTGGCTTGAGACGCCAATTTATCTCCATTGTAGGAACTTGGCGTGATGAGGGTAAGGATTTACGTAAGAGACTGCATGAGATGCGATTTGCTTTGCCACTGCCCCTTGGGCGATCGCGCAATCGTCCGCAATCGGCGATCGCAAGCAACAATGAAAGTAGACTTTCAAGCTAGTCATAACAAAGAATGATAGACAATTGCATAAAATTTCCCCACAACTGGTTGGTAACTTGACAAAGATTTGCCACAGCCACTACCAAGCGTGGGGAAGGTATGATCAAATTGGAGATTTTATGCGAGTCTAGCGCTAATGTTTTGCACTCAATCTAGCAGACTGGAAGTCCACTTCTAAAAACAGCACACACTTTGCATTAAGACATCGCCTGAATGATGTAATCAAAGTATGGTGATGCTTCGATAGCATCTTCCGCACTTAGTAAGCCAAGGGAGGCTTTTTTCAGTGAATTGATGGCTTCTACCATTCCTGGTACGGGAACACCGAGTGAGTTATACATTTCCCGCACGCCAATTAAACCGATTTTTTCAATTGGCTCTTTGTCGCCAGCAAGCACGCCATAGGTAATCAGGCGCAAGTACCAGCCAAAGTCACGGATACATAAAGAACGTTGACGTTCTCCGTAAGCATTACCACCGGGTGAAATAAAGTCGGGACGCTTCTGCCAAAGCTGTTTGGTTGCTTCTTGAACAATCTTTTTTTCATTTTCAGCTAAGGTAGCAGCAATCCGCGTCCGTTGTAGACCGGTTTGCAAAAATTCTTCGATACTCTTGAGTTCGCCACTGCTGGGATAACGCAGTTCGTCGTCGGCTTTGAGAATAACTTGGCTAATTACAGTCATGATTATTGCAATCACGCAAAGAAATATTATTTGCTAGTTTAACGAGTTGTAGGTACACAAGTGAAGAGAGATGAGGGAGATGGAGAAGCAGAAGAGTAGGCGGATATCTTGACAAATGACAAATGACTAATGACCAATGACTAAAATAATTTGGCAACAGGGTGAATTAATTGAAGTTACGATCGCCGACTTAAATGATACAGGCGACGGGGTAGGACGCTTTGATGAACGCGTAGTATTTGTCCCGGACACCGTCCCAGGCGATCGCGCTCTTGTCCGCTTGATGCATGTTAAGCCTAAATACGCTCACGGCAAGCTCCAGCAGCTATTGCAACCATCCCCTCACCGGATTCGACCTAGTTGCATTGTGGCTGATAAATGCGGTGGTTGCCAGTGGCAACACATTAATTATGATCACCAGCTAGCAGCCAAACGCAATCAAGTTATCCAAGCTTTGGAACGCATTGGCGATTTTGTCCAACCACCTGTAGATCCGGTACTAGCTGCTCCTTCTGCTTTAGGCTACCGCAACAAAGCTACTTATCCTCTAAGCAGATCGGCTACAGGACAAGTCCAAGCTGGTTATTACCAAAAAGGCAGCCACCAATTAATTAATCTAAATCAATGTCCAGTTCAAGACACGCGATTAAATCCCTTGCTGGCCGAAGTTAAACAGGACATTCAAAAGCAGGGTTGGCAAATTTACGATGAACAGCGTCATCAAGGGGAAATTCGCCATCTCGGTTTACGCATTGGACGGCGCACAGGGGAAATGTTGCTGACTTTGGTGGTGAAGGACTGGAATTTACCGGGAATTGAAAACCAAGCCCAAGAATGGTTGAAGCGCTATCCCCAGTTAGTGGGTGTGTCTCTGAATCGGAATCGCGATCGCACAAATGTGATCTTTGGAAATGAAACCCGTTGTATTGCCGGAGTTCCCTATCTGCGAGAAAAGTTTGCTGGATTGGAATTTCAAGTCCGTCCAGATACATTTTTTCAAGTTTATACAGAAACAGCAGAGGCGCTATTACAAATAATTCAGTCAGAACTTAATCTTCAAGGGCATGAAGTGCTAGTTGATGCTTATTGTGGCATTGGGACTTTGACTTTACCTCTTGCGAAGCAAGTACATCAAGCTACGGGGTTAGAAGTGCAACCAGCAGCGGTGGAACAAGCTATTTTGAATGCTCAGCATAACAAAATTAATAATGTGACATTTCAAGTTGGGGCAGTGGAAAAGTTGCTCTCAAAAATGGGCACAATACCAGAAGTAGTTTTACTTGACCCGCCACGTAAGGGATGCGATCGCGCTGTCATTGATACTTTACTGCAAACTAAACCATCTCGAATCGTTTACGTCAGCTGTAAAGTAGCTACCCTCGCCCGTGATCTCAAACTACTCTGTCAAAACGGGCAGTATGAGATCACACGGGTGCAACCTGCTGATTTTTTCCCCCAAACGGCTCATGTGGAAGCTGCTGCCTTTCTTGTGCTATCACATTTGGATAAGGGTGCTGAGTCCTTCACAAAAACTCAAATTTGAAATTTGTAGTCTAGTGCATACTAAAAATGCTAAAATCGAATTAAGCTAAAAATAGATTTCATTTTGTTTAAAGAAATTAAAGTTGCATAGGCTCTTAAAAACATGAAATGGGTTGTCTAAATTACAGATCGGCAAATAGGAGAGTATAACAATACTCATTCAAATTTTCAGCAGCTTTGAAGTTGCTAGTGTTATCAGGTTCGTCATCCCACCAGCCGCTATATATCCAAACAATCCTAACTTATTCATTGAGTCAATGCTCCCTAGCATTTTCAAAATTTAGTTTTAAAGACGCAAGTTTGAAGGCAGCATGACCACCTCAACTTTTATCAGGGTGCCTGTTAAAGCAAACTGATGTCTAGCTAACTGAAAGCTATGGGGTTTCTCTTGTGATTACCATTTCGCTTCGTCCCGTTGGACGCTACTGGGGCACAATTAGTTTCGCCTCTACTCTCTATCTTTGTCCGATATTAGATTTATTGTTGGCAGAAATTCCAGCAAAACTCCAAGCAGAACTGCGACTAGGACTCCAAGAAGCCTTAGTGAACGCAGCAAAACATGGCAATAATCTTGACCCAAGTAAAAGAGTTGTAGTCCGTTTTTCTTTAATAGATAATCAATATTGGTGGGTAATATCAGATCAGGGTAGTGGCTTTTGTCCTTCATCTGCTAATGATGACGACGAACTCACAGATTATCTGCCACCAGATGAGGCAGAAAGTGGCCGTGGTTTATGCCTTCTGCATCAAATTTTTGATCAGGTAGAATGGAACCGCAAAGGCACAGAATTAAGACTTTGTAAACAAATGGAAAATCGCCCCCGGCTATCTCTGCGACGGTGAGTGCAGGAGGCGGAGATAAGTAGATAGGAGGACAAGGGGAGAAGATAACAATAGTCTAACAATAGTAATGATATTGTTACTTTTCCCACTACCCCTATTTTTTATTTTCGCCGTGGCTTGGACAGGGTGGGGCAGAAATAGAGCGATCTAACCAACCAACCGCTTGTTCTAATCTAGCGAGAGCTTCTTGTGGCTGATTTTTGAGCAGATACACCAACGCTGCTGCTATTTGTTCATTGGCGCGAGAATTACGGTTAGACTTGAGGCGATGCCAATCGTCAGGGGAAATGCTTAGCCTTTCCATGAGGGCTTGGGCTAATTCCAGAGTGCTAAATTCATTAAGTTGGCTGGTTTTAGGCAGCTGGGTTGATTGAGACATAAATCAAGTCCTGAGTGCTGAGTCCTGAGTGCTAAGTCCAAAGTCCAGGGTTAAAACTTTTTGATCTTTAACCCCTGACTCTTGACCCTTGAGTATTGGCTCGCGTTTAATCTTAGTTTACTACTTATAAATGAAGCCGCCTAAACAATCGCAGCCACCAGCAGAAAATTCAGAGCCAGATTTTGAACAAGAACTAGAAGAAGTAGAGCGATCGCTCCTATCCTTAAAAGAACGCTACAATCAAGTGCAACGCGATCGCCTTTCAAAGGCAGAATGGCAACAACGCCTCAACAAACTAAATCATAATAAGCACCACACTCCAGAAATCAAAGCGGAGTTACGGCAGATAAAACAGCAGTTGGAAGTGCTAGAAGTAAACTTAGAAAGCCAGTTATTCTCTTGGGGTAGCCTTAAGAAACCTTTCTGGCAAGCCGTCCGCTTTGGTGGAATGGGCGTTATTATAGGCTGGATATTGAAATCCTGTGCTGGGTAAATATGGTAAATCGACGGATTGCAGAAATATTGCGAAGTGGTCAACCTGATGAGTGTCTCGTAGTTCAAGGCTGGGTAAGAACAAAACGCGAGTCAAAAGGTTTTGCTTTTATTGAAGTCAATGACGGCTCATCGCTAGCTAATTTGCAAGTCGTAATCAATCAGGATTTGCCAGACTACGAAGCAATCTTAAAACAGTTGAATACGGGTGCTGCTGTCGAGGTGACAGGGGTACTGGTGGCTTCTCTTGGTAAAGGACAGCGGATTGAGTTGAAAGCAGAGACAGTCAAAGTCTACGGCGAAGCTGATCCTGATACATATCCTCTGCAAAAGAAACGCCATTCCTTTGAGTTTTTGCGAACCATTGGACATTTGCGATCGCGTACCAATTCCTTTGGTGCAGTTTTCCGCGTTAGAAATGCTTGTTCTACAGCAATTCACCAATTTTTCCAAGAAAGAGGCTTTTTGTGGGTACACACCCCGATTATCACAGCAAGCGATTGTGAAGGTGCAGGTGAACTATTTAGCGTTACTAGTTTGGATTTAAAAAATATTCCCCGCACAGAAAACCAAGCAGTCGATTATACACAAGACTTTTTTGGTAAACCCACATATTTAACAGTTAGCGGTCAGTTGGAAGCGGAAGTTATGGCGATGGCGTTTAGCAACGTCTACACCTTTGGCCCTACCTTTCGTGCAGAGAATTCCAACACCTCCCGCCACTTAGCAGAATTTTGGATGGTTGAGCCAGAAATGGCTTTTTGTGACTTGGAAGGCGATATGGATTTAGCCGAGGCGTTTCTCAAACACATTTTTAAATATGTGTTAGAAACTTGTCCAGAAGACATGGAATTTTTCAATCAGCGCATTGATAATACCGTGTTAGCAACGGCTGAAAATATTATTAACAATCAATTTGAACGCTTAACTTATACGGAAGCGATCGCACTTTTAGAAAAAGCTGATGTCAAGTTTGAATATCCTGTCAGTTGGGGTTTAGATTTACAATCAGAACATGAGCGTTATCTGGCTGAGCAATTGTTTAAGAAGCCTGCGATCGTTACAGATTATCCAGCGCAAATCAAAGCCTTTTATATGCGCTTGAACGACGATGAAAAGACCGTCCGCGCAATGGATATTCTCGCACCCAAAATTGGCGAAATTGTTGGCGGTTCCCAACGGGAAGAACGTCTAGAAGTCCTAGAGCGCCGCGTATTAGCGCAAGGGTTAAACCCAGAAGAGTTGTGGTGGTATCTTGATTTGCGTCGTTATGGTACTGTCCCCCACGCTGGTTTTGGACTTGGTTTTGAGCGACTCGTGCAATTTATGACGGGTATGGGAAATATTCGTGATGTGATTCCGTTCCCACGTACACCGCAAAGCGCCGAGTTTTAGTCAGTAAGCTGAGGGATGAAGTGCGTTAATAATCTCTTGGAGGTAACTCTGCTGAGTCGTTTGTTCCTGGTTTTGGACTTGGCCGCCGTGGATTTGGAATTGGGGCAGAACCTCCTGTGATATCATCGTCTGAGTCCCATGAGTCACCCTCTTCATCCCAAGTGTTGAGTTGTTGGTTTAGTTCAAGCTCAAGGTTTTTATAGGCTTGGTCTATCCCCTGATCATCGTCTTGCGCTAGATGCTCACGAAGTTCCTGAATTAGGCTTTTGATACGCTGGCGATGATTACGGAGCAAACTGAATTCAAAACCCCGATCTAGCTCTTGAAGTAGCCGTTCTCCTTGCAAAATCAAAGCTTCAACACGGTTGTGCTTTCCCAATCGTTCTTGATTCATAGCAATTCTCCAGCAACCGACTTTTTTAGAAGTCTATTAAACTTTAGATGCAATGTCTGGCGATAAGCCGCATTGCATCTACGGGTTTATTTAATTACCTTTTTGCTTCTTGGTATATGCAATACTTTTAAATCGGCTATCTCAACTAAAAAACCAGATATTGAAAGCAATTTACAGTTATAGATTCATAATTTATAATCACCAAATCCCAATTATGAATTATTTGCCCCTGCTTGCCTGTTCGGTATGACTGACGCTACTGTTAGAAGAAATTATGTAAAGTCAAACCCAAATCAAATAAGTTGAATAGGAAGCTAAAATGGCAACTCCCAGTAAACAGGTGAAATCTACTACTGAATATTGGAGATAATAGACGCACCGAAACTCGTATCCAGGTTCGCATTCCTAAAGACTTGCATGAGGAACCAGTCATCTCACGACTGGTTTCCCACTATGGTGTCACAGTCATGATTGCGGCTGCTTAGGTAAGGACAAATGCGCTAGAACATAGCTGTTTCGATCTGCAACTACGAGGAACGACTTCGCAGATTGAAAGCGCTTTAACCTACCTAGATGAACTGAATTTAGAAATTTTGCACCAATCCACCCCTGAGGAAGATGGGTGGCAAATTGAGTGTTGAGTCCTGAGTAATGAGTAGTGAGTAAAAAGCACTCAGCACGGGCTGAACGCCCCGCTACCGCTAACGGCACTCAGGACTCAGCACTTTATTTAAGCCATTTGATTTTCAATTGCCCACCGCGCTAATTCAGTGCGGTTATGGAGATTGGTTTTGCCCAACATATTGGACACATGGCTTTCAACCGTTCGCTGACTAACATTTAATTCTTCAGCAATTTCCCGGTTAGCTAAACCCCTAGCTACAAACTGCACTACTTTCAGTTCTGTTGGGGTTAATTGCACATCGAAGGGAACCTGGATGCGGGAACCGTTTTCTCCTCCTTTTGCTTGGTGTTCTTTCCAACGGATAGTTTGTTTGAGCGAGGATTCTACTTGCGCTACGAGTTCTTCTGGCTCAAAGGGCTTGACCATATATACATCAGCACCTTTATTCAAACCTTTAACTCGATCCGCGCTTTGTCCCTTAGCTGAAAGGAAAAGAACGGGAATCCAGCTGGTTCGTTCGTTTTGCCGCACTTGTTCCACAAAAGTATATCCGTCCATTTCCGGCATCATCACGTCGCAGATGATCATGTCTGGAACATCGTGCTCTAAAATTTCCAGAGCTTCTCGTCCATTTTCAGCGGTGATGACTTCATATCCCCGGAATTCTAAGTAATCCTTCACCAGCAAGATGAGGTTAGGGTCATCATCAATCAATAGAAGTCGTTTGTGATCTTTCATGCTGGGCTCTTTCATAGCAGTGGCACTTGTCGCGCTTCGGTCCATCAATGTCTTGAATAGTTATCCTCTATGGTGGATTATTTGAGATGTTGTCTTTTTTCCCACTTAACTTGCCTTTGCTGCCTCGAAGTCTCAAAAGTGTTGAAGCACTTTTAAGAAATTAGTAGCTCGATGGCAAAAGTCCAGCAAGGATACGTATAGCAGTAGTATCTATAATGCGCTATTATATATCGCTTTGAAAGTGGCGGGCTAAAAAACACTGATTAAATAATCTTTCTGATTCACAAGTAAGTACTGGCTTAAGATGACCCTACCTCAAAACCAACCCGCGCTTTCTTAAAGCTTACTGCCATACTATATCCTTCGGATGTAAAGTCTTTACGAGACGTTCACAAGAAACTAGGGAAGTTTATGGCAAAAGATGGGTTAAAAATGCATATTCTTCTACCACCCTCTTGCCTATTAAGTGTTCTTGGATAATCCGCTCAATGACTTCCGAGTTTGCTTGGCGATACCAGATACCATCCGGGTAAACCACCATTATCAGTCCAGAACAACAAACACGCAAGCAATTAGCCTTAGTTCTAAAGACATAAATGGGACGACTATCTTGCGTCTGGTCGAGTTTTAGCTCTTTAAGTCGCGTTTTCAAGTATTCCCAAGACTCCAGACTAGCTTGTTTTGAGCAGCAGTTAGCAATCTGGTCAGCACAAATAAAAATGTGTCGCTGAATTTTAGCCAGTCCTAGAGATTCTACACAATTACTTAGGGCTTTATGTTCTGGAAATTTAGTAGTTTTGGGGATTGGATGGTTGGACTGGATCACTGGGTTGTTACTCATCGAGCGGCTCCCTGATTACAGTTCTATAACAATTTCTCAGGTTTGCAAATAAAGTTGTCCATATAAAAATATTCGGAACTTACGGAACGGAACCTGAAAGCTAGAAATAATTAAGCATTTATACTTAAGTAAACCTGCGCTCCTCTAGTTCGGGAACCCGTACTAAGGAAATTGTTGCCATTGCACGCCGCTTTTCGGTAAATTAGCACTCAGGAGTTGAGAGTGCTAAAACTCTGGAGAAATTAATATGGCAGCTGTATCTCTAAGCGTTTCTACAGTTAAACCTTTAAGCGATCGCGTTTTCGTGAAAGTGAGCGCCTCTGAAGAAAAGACCGCAGGTGGTTTGTATTTACCCGACACCGCCAAAGAAAAGCCCCAGGTAGGGGAAGTAGTCGCCCTTGGCCCTGGCAAGCGTAACGACGACGGTAGCCGTCAGGAATTGGAAATTAAAGTCGGTGATAAGGTGTTGTACTCCAAGTACGCTGGCACCGACATCAAGCTCGGCACCGAAGAATATGTACTGCTTTCTGAAAAAGACATTTTAGCAGTCGTTATCTAATTGTCATTAGTCACTGGTCATTAGTCATTAGCCAATGACAAAGAGAGAAGTCTGAGCGCCGGCTTCCGGCGACCAGAACTTCGGAGACAAAAGACAAGGGACAAAAGACAAACAGGGAAGTCTGAGCGCCGGCTTTCGGCGACCAGAACTTCAAAGACAAATGACAAAGGACAAATAAAATATGGCAAAGCGCATAATCTACAACGAAAACGCCCGTCGTGCCCTAGAACGAGGCATTGATATTCTGGCTGAGGCTGTAGCTGTTACCCTTGGCCCTAAAGGCCGTAACGTAGTTCTAGAAAAGAAATTTGGCGCACCGCAAATCGTTAATGACGGTGTAACCATCGCTAAAGAAATTGAATTAGAAGACCACATTGAAAACACTGGCGTGGCTCTGATTCGTCAAGCTGCTTCTAAAACGAACGATGCTGCGGGCGATGGCACTACTACTGCTACCGTTTTAGCTCACGCTATCGTCAAAGAAGGCTTGCGGAACGTTGCAGCTGGTGCTAACGCGATATTGCTGAAGCGCGGTATTGATAAAGCTACCAACTTCCTGGTAGACAAAATCAAAGAACATGCTCGTCCCGTAGAAGATTCTAAAGCCATTGCTCAAGTGGGTTCTATCTCAGCTGGCAACGATGAAGAAGTTGGTCAGATGATTGCCCAAGCAATGGACAAAGTGGGCAAAGAAGGCGTAATTTCCCTAGAAGAAGGGAAATCTATGTTCACTGAGTTGGAAATCACTGAAGGGATGCGCTTTGATAAAGGCTACATCTCTCCTTATTTCGCTACCGACCCTGAGCGGATGGAAGCGATTTTCGATGAGCCTTATCTGTTGCTGACTGATAAGAAAATTGCCCTTGTACAAGACCTTGTACCTGTTCTAGAGCAAGTAGCTCGTGCAGGTCGTCCCTTGGTGATTATCGCTGAAGATATTGAAAAAGAAGCTTTGGCAACTCTAGTAGTAAACCGTCTGCGCGGTGTGCTAAATGTTGCTGCTGTTAAAGCTCCTGGTTTTGGCGATCGCCGCAAAGCTATGCTAGAAGACATAGCTGTATTGACTGGTGGTCAACTAGTCACTGAAGATGCTGGTTTGAAGCTGGAAAATACCAAGCTGGAAAGTCTGGGTAAAGCTCGCCGCATCACCATCACCAAAGACAACACCACAATTGTTGCCGAAGGTAACGAAGCTGGTGTCAAGGCTCGTGTTGAGCAGATTCGTCGTCAAATTGACGAAACCGAATCTTCTTACGACAAAGAAAAGCTGCAAGAGCGTCTCGCTAAACTCTCTGGTGGTGTCGCCGTGGTGAAAGTGGGTGCAGCCACCGAAACTGAAATGAAAGACAAGAAGCTGCGCCTAGAAGACGCTATCAACGCCACCAAAGCTGCTGTGGAAGAAGGTATTGTTCCCGGTGGTGGTACAACTCTGGCTCACCTGGCTCCCGTATTGGAAGAATGGGCAAAGAGCCACCTGAAGGATGAAGAGTTGATTGGTGCTTTGATTGTCGTTCGTGCTTTACCTGCACCCCTGAAGCGGATTGCTGAAAACGCTGGTCAGAATGGTGCTGTTATCGCTGAGCGCGTCAAAGAGAAGGAATTCAACATTGGCTACAATGCTGCAACCAACGAATTTGTTGATTTGTTGGGTGCTGGTATTGTTGACCCTGCTAAAGTAACTCGTTCTGCTCTGCAAAACGCTGCTTCTATCGCTGGTATGGTGTTGACAACCGAATGTATCATAGTTGACAAGCCTGAGCCTAAAGATGCTGCTCCTGCTGCTGGTGGTGGCATGGGTGGCGGCGACTTCGATTACTAATATCTAAATATTCTGTAATCAGTTCCGTAATGGTAAAAACAGCTGCATCCTGATAGGAGCGGCTGTTTTTTATTGAAACGGAAAGATATGGCAGGGCGATCGCAATATTAAAATAAAAGTTCTAGACTTACTTATAGTTCAAGTTCTCTAACGATGATGGCTAGCACTTTCCTACTTTTCGATCTTGGCGCTCTTGATTTTCAAGATTTGTTGAGAAAATCGTCTGGCTGAATACCAGCTTGCTTTAAAATCGCACGTAATGTTCCCTCTGGCATATCACCTGAATGATTGGGAATAGTAGTATAACGATTAGCTTCAGGATTAAACCAAATTTCATGGCTTCCTGCGGTCTGACGGTAAAATTGCATCTGATGTGAAAAATAATGCTACCTTTTAAGAAAAAAATTGTCACTGATGAAGCCATGCGTCCGGTAGCAGTCTTGATTGATTATCAAGACTGGCAGCAAATTGAGAAGATATTAGAGGAGCATCAATCACAACAAAAAGAAGAGTTTGATTTAAACAAGTATGGGGGTGTAATTCAACTAACTCAAGACCCTTTGGAATATCAGCAGCAAATTAGGGACGAGTGGCGTTGATACAACCTTTAATGTTATTAGATACAAATGTAGTCTTATACTTTTTGGGCGGTCGTTTAGTAAACCCACTACCATCAGGACAATATTTTATTTCAGTGATTACTGAGATTGAATTACTCTCTTATCCGAGCCTCAGTCCAGATGAAGAAACACAAATTATTGATTTTTTAAATAAAATTACAGTTGTTGATATTGATAATAATATTAAAAATTTAACAATTGCATTTCGCAAACAATATAGACTTAGGCTTCCTGACGCAATAATTGTAGCAACTGCAAAATATTTAAATGTAATATTGTTTACGAATGATACAAGATTGGCTAATTTAATAGAAATTAACACTCAATCAGTGCAAATTGTGTAACGGAGAGCGATCGCTTGTTTTGAGGTGAGAATTCAAAGCTTGCTAGGAATGATTTTATCCTTGGTAATTTCTTCAATTGTTGATATCTTCATCCTTGACTTGTTGAAATATAAATCCACTTTCAAAAGGCCCGCCGCGACCTCTTACTACTTTGACAAGAATAGGTTTTTGTTGGCGATCGCCTTTCTTATCAAATTTGAGTCGATGTCCTGAAGTTTCATTTGCTGAAAGATCAACAGATGGGAGTTTTTGTAAGACGGTCTGGCGAGTAGGATTGTTAGACATAGATATAGCTTTGATAAAAGCCTGAGTTGCATCATAAGCGGCAGCTGTCCGCCAGCTAATCTGTCCTCCCCATCTTGTCCTAGCTTTTTCTGCAAATTCTTTTGAATTTTCCTCTTCTGCAAACCAATCTACAGCTATAACTAAACCTTCAAAAGCTTCTCCACCTGATTTTAAAGTTTTTTGATTATACAAAGCATTTCCTCCTAGCAGAGGCAATTTTTTGCTTCCCTCAGCGCTGGCAATTGCAAGTGCCACGGAAGTTAACTCTGTATTCGGAAACAGAACAATTGCATCTGCTTTATCTTGTTCATTAATTTTTAAAATTTCGGCAGATGTATCCAATGAAGCATTAGCTAAATCTATAGTACGTACAAATTTCTCATTGTTATCTTTAAATAACTTTTCAAACTGTTCTTTTACGTTCTTACTATAAGTATCATCAGGATTGTAGAAAATAACTACTCTTTTATAGCCCTGATTCTTAGCATAATCTGCTAACTTCCCAGCATTTACTTCAGTAGAAAGTACTGTTCTAAAAAATACTCTGCTATTCAGTGAGGTACTTGTACTTCCTGGAGATATCATTGCTATACCAGCGCTTTCATACTGAGGTAGTGCTGCTGCACTGTTTGGACTAGTATAATGTCCAATAACTCCTAGTATATTTTGATTTTTAATTAGCTCTCCAGCAACTTTATGAGCTTGAGTTTGAGAACTGCCATCATTGGCAATTACTATATTTAAAAATCGCTGATTTACTTCACTTGAACTGTTAAAAATATCTTGTACCTGTGCAACTCCTCGCAAGAGTTCTTTAGAAATATCCGCTTCTTTATTAGTATCTGGTAAAACCACTGCCAGAGTTAGTGGATTGCCTTTTTGATATGCTCTAGCATTGTTGTAATAAATTTGCAACTCTGGGTCAAAAGGAAAGGCTTGTCTAGCTCTTTTAAAATAATTAACAGCATCAGTATAACGTTTTTCTTGAAAAGCTTTAAAAGCCTGAGAGCGACTTGGATTTTCACTTCCACCAAACAAAGTACGCTCACCTTCGCTCAATAATACTGATACTGGTTGTACTGTTATTGTCTCTGTCGGTTGAGGATTCTGGTTAACAACCGAAGGTTTTTTTTGTGAATACCAGTATGAGAACCCAAGTACTGAAATTAGTATTATTGGAGCAAGCACTAAGACAAGGCGCTGCTGCTTTCGTGTTACTAATTCTTGGCTAGCATATAAAAATTGATAATCTTCAACAAGCAACTGTTTATGTTCTGCCCATGCTTGAGCTTGTCGTAATTTCTGCCCCTGCAAGAGATAAGATTTCTTCTGACGATTAGACTCTAGCCATGCTGCTAATTCCTTTGCATAAGGTCGCAAATTTGCTAACGCCTGATTAACCCAGTTGTTGTCAAAAACAAACTCATAAATGCGGTTATAAACTCTTAATTTGCCATTTTGCTTAACTACCAATCCTGATAGGCGCAATTCTATTTGCTCCGGACTGTTATCTTCTTCAATTTCTCCTTTTCGTAAAACTTGCTCATATAATTCCAGCAACAGATCCGCAGGCTGCTTATTGCTGAAAATCCGATCGCGTATCGTCCTCAAATGCTCTGGATCATCCTGAGATTGCCAGTTTTGGATAATCCGCGATCGCACTAATTCCTCTACAGATAATCTTTGCTCATCATCTAGAATAAATTGACAAAGCTTTTGAGTAAGAAAAGGTTGTCCACCAGTCCATTCCAAAACCTCTTTTAGCTTTTCTTGGGGATTACTGACTTTACCTACTAATCCTTTAGCTAAAGGCTCGGCTTCAACTAGATCAAAACCTTTGAGTTCAATTGCTTGACCGATATTAAAAGGTGTACGCTGTTTATCTTGAATCAAATCAGAGGGAGTTGCTACCCCTAAAAGACAAAATGTGAGGCGTTTATATTCTGGTTTATCAGCACGCTGGTTATGGCAGGATCGAATCAAAGCGAAAAAATCCTCAGTTGAAAAACTGAGACTGAGAACGCTATCAATTTCATCTACAAAAATGACAATTTTTTTATGAATAGAGGTTAGCATCTCTTCTTCAAGGAACTTGCCCAATCGCCGCAATGGAGGCAGTAATTTTTGTGCCTTCCACCAGTTTCCTAAATCAAAATTATCGTTTAGTTTTAGACTCCTAACTAGGCTGTCAATTACACCTGCATACCATTGATCGGGGGTGACATCCTGAGTGCCGATGGCAGTAATATCAATTTCAGCACAAGCAATTCCCTCTTCCTGCAACCTTTGCATGGTTCTTACCCGCAAACTCGATTTACCCATCTGCCGCGAATTCAGGACATAACAGAATTCCCCCGCCTTCAACTTTTTGTATAAGTCGTCATCTGCCTGCCGTGTGACGTAGGTAGGGGAATCCGAAGGTAAAGTACCCCCAACTTGGTATTCGTAGTTTGGGTTAGGCTCTGGATTCATTAGTTATGTCCAATGCAGTTGCACACTCATCATTCTCCGTCTGCTCTGTCTACTTGCAAAGAGGTGCTGGGGCAAATTTCGGGGAATTTGAAATCATCATTACACACCTAAGCGATCGCGAAAATACAGGCGATACAAATCACACAAGGGCAGAACATCATCGCCTGTGAATTTCACGAGTCTCATATTGCGTAACTTAGATGCTTTATCAGCGTCTATTCTAACTGGTCTATTGGTAAGAACTACTTGCTTCATGGCTTGCTTTAGTTCTGGGTTATCCTGCAAAATTGACAACTGAACAAGCAGATGGTCGCTGTATAAGCCTTCTTGGGTGGGAGCAATTTTCAATAGTTCTTTCAACGTCAGTTCGCGTCGCGCAATTTTATACAGTGCCTCTTTCACCAGCCAAGGATGCCCACCAACCATCGCCATTAGTTGGACAACTTGCTCTCCATTCCAAGAGAGTTGGAGGCGCTGTGCTAAATTCTGCACCTGTGGCTGATTTAATTCTGGTATTTCAATGCCTTTCCCCACATTGAGCGGTGATTTATTCCTATCTATAGGAATGTTATCTTCTTTGGAGTAGGCAATTACCAACCGTAACTTTTGCCAAATAGGCTTAGTTGTGGCTTTCTCATGCCAAGCTCGTAGTAATGGAAGAAAGTTACGAGCTATGTGATAGGAGAAGATGACATCAACGTTATCTAATCCCAAAACTAGCGGACTATTGATTGCTGGCAATAAATATTCTTCACAGTAGTTTGTACAGTCTATGTTGGCACTCGCTGTACTTTTCCAATTCTCAGCCAGTTTATCTGGTAGATTTAATTCTCTGGCTATGCTGGCACAGAACCACTGCAAGAAAGGCTTTAGAGTGTTGAATATTTCTTTTTCTGGCTCTTGAAAGTCTATTCGCACTGCTTGATAGCCTTGCTGAATCCCATAATCCAAAATCTGGTTTATTAAGTAGGTTTTGCCCCATTGCAAAGGAGCTTTCACCCGAATTAATGCCCCTGGCTTCTTCACTTCTTTGTAACAATCAGTATAAAAAGCTTGATCGAAAAACGGAAATTCCAGTTCTGGGGATGGTTCTGGATGCAGCAAACTTTCCAAGTCAGCCCAATTTTCTTGAACTGTGGTTAGTGGTACAGCCAATCCTCCTTGGGTATTGTCGTAAGCGGCAATCATCCCAACGACCGCTTGCAATTGAATATCAAACACAGGGGAACCACTATAGCCACCAATGATCTGTTGTGCGTCTGCCATTACCCGCAACCGTAACATTGATAAGTTACCAAAACCTGAATGGCTGTTAGCATCAGTGATATTGCCCTCAATCGTGCCGCCTTCTGGGAAGTCTGAACGCCCATAGCCAATGGAGCGAAATTGATTTCCTGGCGCAAAAGTTAGCGATAAGGGTACAGCTTGGTCTTGATAAGCAGATAATTGCAATATGGCGAAATCATCGCGGGTGCGATCGCCTAAATAAACCAACTCAACCCCTTGCCCATTGACTCGCACTTCTTTCCAACCTCCTGCCGACTCAACTACATGGGCGCAGGTGAGTAAATGTCCTTCGGATGAGATGAAAAAGCCCGTGCCTTGGATGTAACCTTCTGGAGTAGCGATAGCCACGGTACAAGCTTTAACTAAATCCCAACTCATGAAAATTTATTACTTGTTTTCTTCCGGTGTTAGTTTCCAAGTTATTTTCACCTTCAGCGATGCCTGCCCAGTGGATTCGACCACATAGACCGAGCCTTTGGCGGTAAAATTCACCCCAAACTCAACTTCTGCGCTTACAGGTTGCGATTCTTGCTGCAAGGTACGAAACGCCTTTGTAATTGGGCGACACCCGCGAACAATCAAATCCTTAACTGCATCGAAGTTAGCCTCTACTTTTTCTATAGGTAACTCCCCAGTGGGCGATACACGAACTACTGATGCATCTGGTAGCTCAACTGCTACCAAAATCGTGCCGCCATCCTCTGTATTCAGTTCTAGAAGCTTACGAGCCATAATTTAATTAGCTTTTGGCTATATATGAAAAAGGTAAGTAAAGTTGTTTTGAAAGTAAATTTATATAAATTTCTAGGTAAAAAATTTTTCTTTTAAAAAAGTATATCTAAGGGTAATATCTAAGAAAAATATACCAAGAAACCAGCTAGTCTTACAAAAATTTACTTTTACTCTATACCTTGCAGTTTTATGAGTTCACAATCTTCTCGCTCTGACAAAATTTTGGTTGTTGATGATTCTCCTGATAACGTATTTTTGATTAAAACTATTTTGGAAGAAGAAGGTTACACAATTAGCACCGCAGAAAATGGTATTTCAGCATTGGCAGAACTAAAAGCATCTCCTTGTGACTTAGTGTTGCTGGATCTAATGATGCCAGGAATGGACGGGTACGAAGTTACTAAGCACATTCGTGGAGATATGAAGTTACCGCAATATATCCCGATACTGTTGATCACCGCCCATGATGCGCCTAACGTTGCCCGCGGATTAGACTTAGGTGCTGATGATTTTATCCGCAAACCTGTAACTGTAGATGAATTGCTGGCTAGGGTGCGATCACTTTTGCGTTTAAAACATAGTATGGATGAACGTGATGAAATTGCTCGCCAGCGAGAAGATTTTGTTTCACGCCTTACCCACGATTTACGCACTCCTTTAGTGGCGGCTGATCGCATGTTAATGCTGTTTCAGCAGGGTGCTTTGGGAGGTTTATCACCGCAAATGCAGGAAGTAATTGCCATCATGGCTCGCAGCAATACTAATCTGCTTTCTATGGTCAATACTTTATTGGAAGTTTATCGCTTTGAAGCCGGCCGTAAAACCCTGGCGCTTCAACCAGTTAATCTCAGCAGGTTACTAGAAGAGGTGACTGGAGAATTAACACCTTTGGCTCAAGCCAAAACAATATCAATAAATTTAGATTTTACTGAGGATTTAAGCACGAATACAGTGATGGGCGATCGCCTAGAACTGCATCGTTTATTCACCAACCTTATAGGCAATGCTATTAAATTTACTGATTCTGGTTCTGTTACCATTCGTCTGACATCTCAACGCCAATTAGACGAAAGCAACCAGTCTCAGTTATCTTGGAAATCTAATTATGTTGATTACATGAGCATAGAAATAGCGGATACCGGCCCAGGTATTTCCTCTGAAGAACAAGCCACCTTGTTTGAACGATTTCGTCAAGGTAGCCATAAGAGTTCTGGTAGTGGCTTAGGATTGTATCTTTCTCGCCGAATTGTCGAGGCACATCAAGGCACTATCAGGCTCAATTCACAACTGGGTGAAGGTAGTAGATTTATTGTACTTCTACCCATAAAATCGTAAAATAATTGGAACAACAATATATGAATCATTAAACTTTTAATCTAAAATAATAACTTATTATAAATAAATTTCAATGATTCCCAACAACAATATATATAACTTTTTTAAGAAATAAACATAATCAAAAATGAAAAATTATCAATTAGATATATTAATAGAGCAGCACTTATATTAAATATATTTCGCAAGATAAAAAATGATTAATACTGAATTATCAAACATTGCTGAAATTGTTCTTAATCAGCGTAATTTTTTTCAAACTGGCAAAACTAAAGATGTTGATTTTCGTATTGAACAACTCAAAACTCTCAAGCAAGCAGTTATTGAGCACAAACAATCAATAATTCAGGCATTACAAGCCGATTTACATAAGCCAGAATTTGAGATTTACATGACAGAACTTAGCATAATCAAGGAAGTAGATTATGCTATAAAACACCTTAAAACTTGGATTAAACCTAAAAAAACAGCAGTTTCCTGGGAATTTTTTTCCTACTCAGCTAAAATTTATACAGAACCGCTAGGAGTTGTTTTAATTATCGGCCCTTGGAATTATCCATTCAATTTAATTATTTCACCGTTAGTCGGTGCGATCGCCGCAGGAAATTGTACAATTATCAAACCTTCAGAGCTTGCCCCACATACTTCCCATGTTCTTGCTGAGATTATTGCCAAATATTTTGACCCAGCTTATATTGCAGTGCTAGAAGGAGGCGTAGAAACCAGTCAGGAACTACTAATAGAAAAGTTTGACCATATCTTTTTTACTGGTGGTACAGCCGTAGGTAAAATTATCATGGCAGCAGCGGCAAAACATCTCACACCAGTTACTTTGGAATTGGGCGGCAAAAGTCCTTGTATTGTAGATACTGACATTAATCTTGAACATACTATTAGACGAATTACTTGGGGAAAGTTTCTGAATGCTGGACAAACTTGTATTGCACCAGACTATATTTTAGTTGACAAGAAAATCAAAAAAGATTTAGTAAATGGATTACAAAAATGCCTAAAAGAATTTTATGGTGATCAGCCGGACAAAAGTCCTGATTATGCCAGAATTATCAGTCAAAAACACTTTGATAGATTAGTTAACTTCCTTAAAGATGGTAAAATTATCATCGGTGGAAAAACTAAACCTTCAGAGCGTTATATTGCCCCCACATTAATTGATAATGTCTCTTTGGTAGATCCCATAATGCAGGAAGAAATTTTTGGCCCCCTGCTACCCATAATTGAATATACTGAGATTGCCGAAGCGATCGCTTTGATTAACTCTCGGGCAAAGCCCTTAGCTTTATACTTATTTTCTCAAAATAAAAACCTGCAAAAGCACGTTTTGCAGGAAACTTCATCTGGTGGAGTTTGTATCAACGATACACTTATGCAGTTTGGTGTCTCATCTTTACCGTTTGGTGGTGTGGGAGATAGCGGTATTGGCAGCTATCACGGTAAAGCTAGTTTCGACATTTTTTCCCATAACAAAAGTGTATTACAAAACTCCTTCTGGCTGGATTTAAAATGGCGATATGCTCCCTATAAGGGTAAATTACCCTTAATCAAGAAACTTCTGGGTTGAAAATTAAACGTGATAAGTTAGGAGTAAAAATTCTTAATTCCTAACTCCTAACTATTAAAACCCAAAGGCGCTACTGTAACGCTCCTCTGTCCAGGGTTCGCCACGGCGATGGTAGCCATTACGCTCCCAAAAGCCTAGTTCTTCGCGACCTAAAAACTCCAAACCATTGATCCACTTAGCACTTTTCCAAGCGTAGAGGTGGGGAACAACTAGCCGCATTGGGCCACCATGTTCAGCTGGTAAAGGTTCACCAAAGACTTTAAGAGCAAAGAAGTTTTCTTCGCGCAAAAAATCTTCCATTGAGATGTTGGTGGTGTAGCCGCCATAACAGTGTTCCATAATATGCGCTGATTTGGGATCTACTTCAATCAGACTCATAAAGTCTGTCACTTTAATGCCAGCCCATTTGACATCCAATTTAGACCAGCGCGTTACACAGTGGAAGTCTGCCGTGAATTCGTGCTGAGGTAGTGCTGTGAAGTCCGACCAAGTGAAGGTGGCAGGTTTTGCTAAACCCCAAACGCGAAACTCCCATTCTTCGGTGCTGACTTGGGGAGTTGCACCATAAGTTAATACGGGGAACCCCTTGGCCAGGTGTTGACCTGGAGGGACGCGTTCGCCCTTGGCGTTGGCGTAGCCATCGCTTTCTTCCTTTTCTGGTTTTTGAAAAAATTTTCCTAGCATAGTCGTAGAAAAATAAGTTTTCTCAAGATATTTACAAGCTTTTTTGCTGATTAGCTAAAAGCTAGAAGAACCAGATATTTTACTTGTTATTTAAAACTCCCAGAGGATCAAGCCGCTGGGATTCTATGAAAGGCAAGCTAATTCCAAACTCCCGCGAGTTTTTATGATTCTTCTTCCTCTTCTTCAGCTGTTGGATAGACAAATGTAGAACGTCCAGTCAAAATCGACTTGCCTAGGGAGAGAGCTTTCTGAGCTTCAACAACAGCTTTGTGCCTCCAGGTAGCTCGGCGTTTATCTCGTTTAGACTTGGACGTTTTCTTCTTAGGGACAGCCATATTAGCGGAAATCGCAATTATTGACAACCTTTTTATTCTAAGCGATCAACTGACCAAAGAAAGTATGAAGAATTAAACAGGCAGTCCAAAACCTAGATTTGCAATATTGTGTCTTCTCTTTTTGATTAGCGTTTATCTAGTGCCCCATTTGGAGGCGCTTCCATCACCGGTATCTTATCTGTAGGTTCCTCTGTTGTTGCAGGCTTGGTAGGTTGAGGTAAAGCTGCGGGGTTAGCAGTAGCGGCTGGAACTGGATTAGAGGTTGTTTGATTTTCAAAAAACAGTAGCGATCGCGCAGTTTTGAAGTAAGTTGCCCAGCGTTGAGCATCTGGGCGCGATCGCCATTGTGGACGGCTGACTTCTAATGTCAAAACTGGTGCGATCGCTCCATAACTTTGTACGGATATGATAATTGAAACATCTGTCACTAAGATATCTTGGTCAAAGCTCCGCTGAGCAGCTGCTCTAGCAGCCGCTTCCGCCCTTCGCAGAATGGTTTCGTAGTTTTCCTTTGGTAAGCGGTCAATAGCCAGGTCAACTCTAGCGGTGTAAGCTCGCACAATCTGAGGTGCGATCATTTCGGTCAAAAGCCATGTGGGAACTGTAGATATAAGCAAAACTACTAAAGGAACTATCCGGATTCTTGTGGCAATTTGGCTAATAACTGAGAAGGGGATGATCGATGATGGTAGGTGAGCGTAACTTTTGCTCATAACCTTGTAACTCCTTATTGATGATCTGTAATGGTAATTCGGTGGAAGTATTTTCCGCCATACTAAAGTAATAAAAATTACATTTTGTCTAAAAATTAGATACGAATCACCTAGACTAAAAACATAGGTTATCTTTGCCCCAACAACAAAGTTAACCGCAATTTTAAGACCAGCAAACAATAACTGACAAAGAGCGAGATGGCAAATTACTGGGCGATCGCTATTGGCATCAATCAATATCAGTTATTTCAACCTTTGAGTTATGCCCAAGCAGATGCCGAGGCACTAAAGGATTTTTTGGTGACACAAGCAGGTTTTGTCAGCGAACACTGCTTACTGATGACAGATACTTCGCCACCGATAGGAAATAGATCAACCCATCCAACTAAAGAAAATATTCTGCTTTTACTTGAAGATTTAGCCGCGACAAGTTTTCAACCACAAGACTATCTGTGGTTATTCTTTAGCGGTTATGGCGTTAACTACAACGGCAAAGATTACTTAATACCAGTAGAAGGAAACCCTGAACTGGTTATAGAGACTGGCATAGAAGTGCGATCGCTAATGCAAAGTCTGAAACTTGCTGACTTGAATGTATTGCTACTACTCGATATCAACCGCGCTTTTGGTACTCAAGCGGATGCTCCCGTTGGCGAAGAAATTATAGAACTAGCCCAAGAACTACAAATTGCTACAATTCTTTCTTGCCAGCCAGAGCAATTCTCTCACGAAAATAGCGAGCTAGGTCATGGATTCTTTACAGCAGCGTTGTTAGAAGCTTTGCGTTCTGGGAATGGCAACAGCTTAGCTGATTTAGAAAGCTACCTGAACTTGATCACGCCCCAATTATGTCAACACCACTGGCGTCCCATCCAAAATCCTGCCACTATCATCCCATCAAGGCAGCAAATAATCTTGCCGCGACTGGCGGTAGAAAGCGATCTGGAAGCAGATGCGATTATTTATCCAGAAGAATCTTTTGCTGTTGCTCGTGCAGCTCCCCCACTTGATGACAATCCTCCTAGAACTTCAGCAGATCAGGGTAGGTGGGGAGAAGACACAACGGTGGAAACTAGTATGAGTCAATCCTCACAACAAAAAGCAGGAGACGAGGATTCCGAGCAAGAAATAGTTATATCAGCTTCCGAGCCAGTAGGCACTCTTCCAGATAAAAATCCGATGCAGGAAACTTCCTTAGAAGTGATTCCTTCACACCAGTTATCTCAACAGGAGAAACCCAATAACGGTGCTGGCTCCTCTTCCCAAGCCTATGTATCCCGATTGCCAGCGAATCAGGTAGATAGCTCATTGTGGAAACAGTTTATATTATGGGGTGGAGGCAGCATGGTGGTAGCAGGTTTAATCGCAGTTGTTTTTCTCCGTAATCAAGCAACTTTTAGAATTAAGCCAATATCAAGAGAATCACCCAGTGCTACTAGTGAGCCTACGTTCCAGGATTCACCAGATGGCCGCCCCATCAATGAAATTACTTCACCAGGTCAATCAAGAAATCGCTCCAGAACACAAATAGCTTCTACCGATTCAAAACGAAATCAAGCATTATTAGACCTCAGAAGAATGTCGCTCAGGCAAAATCAAGCTAGCGATCTGAGCTTGGCAATCGCCACAGCCCGGAAAATTCAACCCGGTGAACCGCTTTACGAACAAGCTCAGGAGAATATTAAGATTTGGAGCCGGATGATTTTAGAGTTAGCCGAGGGTCGTGCTAAACAAAGGCGATATGCTAATGCCATTGCAACCGCGCAGTTAATCACCAAAGACGAAGCCCTTTATGCCAAAGCACAAGCAGCAATTAACCAGTGGCGGATAGAGGGCAAGGAGTATGTAAGCAACAAAACTCTTTTAGATGCAGCAAATGCTTTGATTAAGCCCAGACAGGCATCTACTTACAATCGTGCTATCGAAGTTGCCAAGAGAGTACCATCGGGTCAACCAGGCTTTGATACTGCTCAAAAATTGATCAATAAATGGAGTGAAAAAATTTTAGATCTAGCTAAGAGTCGCGCTGCTCAAGGAGAATTCAATGCGGCAATTCAAACTGCTGCTCTAGTCCCAGAAGTAACGGCCGCTTACGAAGATGCTCAAGATGCTATCCAAAAATGGCAGAATAGGAGAATTAGAAATTAAAAATGGTCAAAAGTTCAAAGTCCAGAGTCAAAAGCAACTGCCATTGACCCTGGACTATTAATTATTGAACTATTGACTGACTGTGTGTTAACAGTACTGCGACACATCCTCACCACATTCGTCGGCTAGATAGCACATTGCTCGGAAACGTAAGCCAACTACTTCATCATATAAGGGGTTAAGCTTACACATTGGCGGAATGTGAAACAGGGTTTTCCCAAATAATTTGACATCGCGCTCAAAGGGGCACTGAGATGGAATCAGTTTGCACAAACGGTGAGCTAGTTGGCGATCGCGAACTTGAATGCTGTCTACTCGTTGCCTTAAAGGTTGGAGAATATCGTAGTAAGATTTGGAAGTAGAACGGTGCAACTGGGTTACATGAGCATCACTAGACTCTGCTTGACTGATCAATACCCAGCTTGCCAAAAAAATCTTTTTTGTGGTATTATTAAATACCTTCATGGTTAGTCCTCTGTGTTATTGAGGGTATTCACCTTTCCGATGAATATATACAAAGTGGCAACGACCTTTCCCGGAAGAATCGTGTTCTGACTGACGATACAATATAGTGTTTGAGTAGCCACTTAAGTCAGAACCTAATTTATTACTACATCAAGTTAATCGCAAATTTCTCGGAGTGGTAGTGTAGTACCACTGATCTTGTTCATATCTTGACACAGTTTAAATTTTAGTAAAGACATCTGCCATTGGACAGGTTCTATTGTAACATTTACAAATTTTAATATAACCAATTCCTGTAAGTAATTTTGGTAAGTATGAATATTAGCAATGGAAATAATTTTGCTAGTGACTAAATGCTTCAGAAGCAAAGAGGCGTTTGAGCGTCGGCTTTTGAAAAGTCCAATCATCAGCTTCCAGCGCTCAGAACTACGGAAGGATGTTAAACCTTCAGGGGTAGTTTGCCGCAATAAATAGCTGCCCCAATGGTTCGGGAATAGAAAGTGATTATTCAGCAATTTGCAACTCATAGCGTACTAGGGCTGACTTACCTGGGATTAGCATTGGGTTATATTCCTGGCTTACGCATGAACCGCGCCACCATTGCTTTGGTTGGGTCTGCCTTTTTAATTGCTTTGGGTGCTGTGAATTTGCAGGAGGCTTGGCAGGCAATTGATGCCTATACCATCGTATTTTTATTGAGCATGATGGTAGTCAATGCTAACCTATCCTTTGCAGGATTTTTTCGGCGATCGCTGTCGATCATATTGAGTGTAACTCGCAGCCCGCTAGGTTTGTTGATTGCCTTAACTTTTGGCAGCGGTATCCTCTCCGCTTTTTTTCTCAATGACACTCTGGCACTAATTTTTACACCGTTGACCTTGAGTTTGACTGAAGCTTTGGGTTTAAATCCGATTCCCTACTTACTTGCGATCGCCGGTGCAACTAATATAGGCTCGGTAGCAACCTTGAGCGGTAATCCCCAAAACATCCTAATTGGCTCCTTTTCAGGCATCTCCTATCTAGATTTTCTGCGGGCGTTGGCTCCCGTTGCCCTAATTGGCTTGCTAATTCAAATAGGACTACTGTGGCTGCTTTACCCAAATGTGCGCTCTACCCAACCTTGCCAGCAGATACCCACTGGCAACGAACGCATCTTCAAACCCTTATTTAATAAAAATTTAGTCATCACCACCGGGCTATTAATTGCATTTACTGTAGGCTTACCCTTAGCGGAGTCTGCTTTAGTAGCTGCTAGCTTATTGCTAATCACTCGGCGGATTAAACCCCAGCGCATTCTGAAAAAAGTGGATTGGAACTTGTTGGTGATGTTTTCTGGACTCTTCATCCTGACCAGAGCCACGCAGAAGTTGAATTTGCTATAGCCATTTACCCACGCGGTTAACTCAGCTGCGAGTTTATTGGGTATAACTGTTATGCTGTCCAACTTGATTTCTAATGTTCCGGCTGTACTCCTACTTCAACCCCTAATTTCTCAAGATGACACCAGATCTTGGCTATTGCTAGCAGCAGGCTCAACTTTAGCAGGCAATCTTACCCTATTTGGTGCAGTTGCTAACCTGATCACTGTAGAAGCTGCTGCTGAGCTTGGTTACAAGCTGACTTTTTGGGAGCATTTGCGTTTTGGAGTGCCGTTAACAGTGTGTACTCTGCTTCTAGTTTACTTATTGGTTAACTGAATGTGCGTGAACTAAAAATAACAATATAAAAAATTCTAGCTGTGTAAGCGCTTACTCAAAATTAAACTCAGTCATTCATAAAAGATGTAAAGAATATTTTTTCTCTAAAATCTCACGTCAAAGCGCAAAGACGCTCCTTAAAACTCTGCGTATCTGTCTTGAAAAGTATGAGCGCCGGAAGCCGGCGCTCATACTTTTCGCTGCGCCTCTGCGTGAGATTTTTTATTTCCTACGATGCTACCTGAGCAGCAGTACGAGTCCGGCGTCTTCTGCCGTCGGCAACTTTCACAGGTGGCTCGTCAGGGATTTGCATCAACAAAGTTACAGATGGTTGACATTGCAATTCTCGACGGATAGAGCGTTGCAATTCCCGCTCTAAAGTTCCTTGCAATCCACCCCAATCTATATCTGCTGCTTCACCTTCCGCAGGAGCAAATTCTGACCAGCGCACAGTGAGGATTTCTTCAATTCGCTGTTGTACCCATTTTTGCACAAGCGATCGCTCCATACTTGTCACGACACCGCGCAAATGGATTTCTGGCTTAGCCATGAGTTTGCCATTCCAATCGATAGCAGCGGCGATGGTAACAATACCTTCTTCTGCCATGCGTTGCCGTTCTTGCAATACTTTGGCACTCACCATTCCAGAACTGGTAGTATCCACAAGCTCTATACCAGATGGCACTTTACCCGCAACCCGCAGCGAATCTTCGGTAAGTTCTACTACATCGCCATTCTGGATAATTATCATGTTTTCTGCGGGAATGCCCATACTTTGAGCGGTTTCCGAGTGCTTAACCAGCATCCGATGTTCGCCGTGAACTGGCACAAAAAACTTGGGTCGAGTTAAGGCAATCATCAGTTTTTGGTCTTCCTGACAGCCGTGACCAGAGACGTGAATCCCTTTATCCCGACCATAGACTACTTTCGCCCCTTGAATCATCAATTTATCGATGGTGTTGACTACAGCGATTGTATTTCCGGGAATTGGGTTGGCAGAGAATACTACTGTGTCTCCTTGGCGAATCCTAATGTGGGGGTGTTCTTTGTTAGCAATACGGGTCATGGCTGACATTGGTTCACCTTGAGAACCAGTAGTCAGAATTAGCACTCTTTCATCAGGCATGTTACGCACTGCGTGCAATGGTTGCAGCAGATTATCTTCACACTTGATGTAACCTAGATTGCGGGCATGAGCGATCAAATTTAGCATCGAACGCCCGACAACTGACACTACACGATTTTGCTTCTTCGCCAGATCCAAAATCATGTTGATGCGATGCACTGAAGAAGCAAAGGTAGTGACAAATAGTCGCCCAGTGGCTTGACTAAATACCCGGTCAAGATTGGGATAAACTGAACGTTCTGAAGGGGTGAATCCTGGTACTTCTGAGTTAGTTGAGTCACTTAAAAGCGCCAAAACGCCTTTTTCACCGTGTTCTGCTAGCCGTTGCAAATCAAACTTTTCACCATCCACAGGAGTGTGGTCGATTTTAAAATCTCCTGTGTGGATGACGACACCAAGAGGTGTATGAATAGCAACAGTGAAGCTATCAGCGATGGAGTGAGTGTTGCGGATATATTCCACTAAAAAGTTTTTGCCAATCCGCACTACATCACGTGGTAAAACTTTTCTTAACTCCGTGCGATCGCGCACTCCTGCTTCTTCCAATTTACCTTCTAGCATTGCCATTGCTAGCCTTGGTCCATAAATCACAGGTATGTCAAATTGCTTAAGGTGAAAAGCAATTCCACCAATATGGTCTTCATGACCGTGGGTAACAATCATCCCTTTAATTTTGTGACGATTTTCCCGTAAATAAGTCGTATCTGGCAGAACAATATTTACGCCATGCATTGCCTCTGTAGGAAATGCCAATCCTGCATCTAACAAGATAATTTCGTCGTCATACTCGAAAACACACGTATTTTTTCCAATTTCATGCAAACCGCCCAAAGGAATAATTTTTAGGGCGGAGTTAGCTTCGTTTTTAGCCATTTTCTCCTTAGATTTTTGTTTGTTGTTAATCAATAGATAGTTAGCGTTCTTGTATTTAAAGACAATTTAAGTTGTCTATTAAGTTCAGTTTGAAAGTAACCAAATTTTAATTGTTAGATGTTCAATTTTTTGTTCAATAAAATGGACTGTACGGTGAAGGATTCATAGTATATCTATCAGTCCTAACACAGGTATTTAAATTACAACCTGTTAACAATTATGACCATTGTTTATATCTGTCTTTGGCAACTAGCAGATTGCCAGCACTCAATAAACTGGTGCCTAGATTAAACTAAGTTCTTTAAGAATCACCTCTAACTTTTGACTGACTTCTGAATCCGCTTCTTCGCATAGCGGCAGACGAGTTGAACCGACCTCCCAACCTCGAAGTTTCAGTGCTTTTTTAACTGGAATGGGATTTGAAGTTAGAAATAAAGCTTTAAACAACGGGAATAGTTGAAGATGAATTTCAGTGGCAACTTCAATTTTCCCCGTACTAAAAGCTTGGATCATCTGCTGTAGTTGGTTTCCTACCAGATGAGAAGCCACACTTACAACACCCTTCGCCCCGATTGCTAACAAGGGCAAAGTCATGTAATCATCACCAGAGTATATCTGGAACTCTTTTGGTGTCAAGCGGCGAATTTCGCTTGCTTGATCTATGTTACCAGTGGATTCTTTAATCCCGACAATATTGTTGACCTTAGCTAACCGGGCAACTGTTTCTGGCTGAAGGTTTTGTCCGGTACGACCAGGGATATTGTATAACAACAACGGTAGGTCGGGACAGGCTTGTGCTATCGCCTGAAAGTGCGCTTCTAGTCCCGCTTGCGGCGGTTTGTTGTAATAAGGAACAACCTGTAAGGAACCATGGACTCCTATTTTAGCTGCTTTTTGGGTTGCTGCGATCGCTTCTTTGGTGGAATTGGAGCCACACCCTGCTATAACCTTGGCTTTTCCTGCTACAGACTGCAATACCTCAACAAACAACTGGTATTCCTCGTCCCAACTTAGGGTAGGAGATTCCCCAGTTGTGCCGCATACCACTAATGTATCTGTACCGTTGCTAACTAGATGCGCTGCCAGTTGTGCTGCTACATCATAGTTGACACTACCGTCTGTTTTAAACGGTGTAATCATAGCGGTTAAAACGCTGCCAAAATCTCCCACCCTCTTTTCACTCCTACATTACCCTCTTTGTTTTTGTATCTTGGTGGATTTATATTGTAATAACCTATCCGCAAATTGCTTTCAAGCGTGATTCGCACATTTATCCTTTGTTCTTTGTTCTTAACTAATGACTAATGCTCAATGACTAGGTTGAAACGTATGTTTTAGTAACTTTGAGTAGATTTTTTTCTACCAATAACTCGGCAATTTGTACTGCATTCAAAGCTGCGCCTTTTCGGATTTGATCACCACATAGCCACAGTTCTAAGCCGCATGGATGAGAAATATCTTGTCGAATTCTTCCCACTAAAACTTCGTCTTGACCAGTTGCTTCAATTGGCATAGGGAAATGGTTAGTTCCCCAATCTTCTACCAATTTTACCCCAGGGGAGTGATTTAAAATTTCTCTGGCTTCATCTGAACTAAAAGGACTTTCAAATTCGAGATTAATTGCTTCTGAATGGGCGCGGAGTACGGGAACCCGTACACAAGTGGCGGTAATTCTGATTTGTTGCGTGCCAAAAATTTTTCGGGTTTCGTTGACCATTTTCATTTCTTCTTCACAATACCCCAAATCATTTAATGGGGAGTTATGTGGGAATAAATTAAATGCCAACGGGTAAGGTAATACCTCGGCAACTGGTGACTGTCCTTGTAATATAGCGCTTGTTTGGGTTTTGACTTCTGCCATTGCTTTTGCCCCAGCACCACTAGCAGATTGGTAGGTAGAGACTACAATGCGTTGTACTGGTCTAACTTTATGCAAGGGCCATACTGCTACTGTCATTAAAATGGTTGTGCAGTTAGGGTTGGCAATAATGCCTTGATGATTGGCGGCAGCTAACGGATTTACCTCTGGTACTACCAACGGTACTTCTGGATTCATCCGAAAGGCACTGGAGTTATCTATTACCACTGCACCCTTTTGTGTTGCAACTGCTGCCCAAGTTTTGGATGTAGAACCACCTGCACTAGCTAGTACCAAGTCTACATTCTCAAAGGCGCGATCGCTCACTGGCTCAACTAGTAAATTTTCTCCTTTAAACTGTAGCGTTCGTCCTACACTCCGCTCTGATGCCAATAACTTTAAATCAGCAATAGGAAAATTACGGTGCTCCAGTAATTCCAGCAACTCTGTGCCAACAGCACCAGTTGCTCCCAAAATAGCTACACGATAGGATTTAGACAACCTGGCATCCTCCTTTAAGAGGTTTGTGTGCAATTTTTTTAAACAATTTATGATTTACGTATATCTAAATGGCAATATGCAGTCATTAAATAGATTTGAATACTTTTGATTTTTCTCTATCTTAATTTAATAGATTTTTTATATTTTTATATAATTAATGCATTTGTTTTTTCTATAATATGAGCCTAGGTTAAGTGATATTGCAATTTATAACAATTTTTACTCAACTTTTTCATTAATTCAAACTCTATAATCTACATAGTATATGACAAACTACTATTCAGTAGAAAGTAGAGATATCTGCACTTAGACATGTTATCTCTAAAACAAAAGAGTGTATTGCCTATAAAGTTGCTTGCTAGGACATCTATAAATGTACTACTATGATTCCGAATAAAATTAACTGAGTATTGAGCTAGTGAGTAAAGCAATAGCTGTAATATTATCCTACAATGCAGTCAGACCGGATGGTACAACTGACTCAGCCTTAGAGTTACTAACTGCTGGTTGAGAACTAGGATATCACGGTGTTAGCTCTCTGAATAATAAGTCCTGAATTCAAAATGCTAAATTCAAGGTGAGAAAACCGTAAAACGAAGAATATCGATATAGTTTTTCAACATTAATGCTTAAGACTCAGCGAAAACTCTGAGATGCGAAAGCCTCTGATAGCTGTATCACTGCCGAGATGTGCAAGGCTTTGCGGATATTCCTTGTGTCTAAAATACACAAAAAACCGCTATTTCAGAACAGTTGGGCAGTAAGACCCGCATCTCGATAGTTTCTCTTTCCTGCAAAGGCGAACATAAATTCGGTGACTTATTACTAATTGTTATGGCGGTAAAATGTTTAGTCCTTTGTCATTGGCAGTAAACTGGATCTCTGCCCCAGGACAAATATCTATCCTAAAGATCTGATAATGTCTTGTGGTCATCTCTCATCATAATCAAGAGACATCAAGCCAGAAACGCGATTAATCGTGTCTTGTGTGTACTCGGAGTTTAAAATACCAGCAGAAAACTAGAGACGTAGCATGAAAGTCACCCAGGAGAAACTTCCCGCCAGCCAAATTGGTTTGGAAATAGAGATTACGCCGGAAATTACAAAGCAAACTTACGAACAGGTCATTAAAAACTTAGCTAGCACTGCCAATATTCCTGGGTTTCGCAAGGGCAAAGTGCCTAGACCGATATTGCTACAACGCCTAGGCATCACTCGAATCAAGGCAGCAGCGCTAGAAGAACTAATTCAAGACGGCATCGAGCAAGCAGTTAAGCAAGAAGCCATTCAGGCAATTGGTCAGCCACAATTGCGCTCCTCATTTGATGACTTGATTAATAATTATGAACCAGGAAAACCTTTGACCATTTCCGCTGCTGTCGATGTGGAACCAGAAATAAATCTGGTGCAGTACACCGATTTGCAAGCCACAGCAGAGGACGTCAAGTACGATCCAACTCAAGTTGAGAGTGTCTTAAACAAGGAACGTGAAGAATTGGCGACACTGATTCCTGTAGAAGGACGTGCAGCCCAATTCGGCGATATTGCCGTAGTTGATTTTAAAGGTATGCTCTCTAAAACTGAGGGCGAAGATGAAACAGTCGAACCAACACCAATTCCCGGTGGTGAAGCAACTGATTTTCAATTAGAGTTGCAGGAAGATAAGTTTATTCCGGGTTTTGTCTCTGGCATGATAGGGATGAATCCTGGAGAAACTAGAGAAATTTCGGCTCAGTTCCCAGATCCTTATGTCAACGAAGAATTAGCTGGAAAAGCGGCAACCTTCACGGTGACAATCAAAGAATTAAAGGAAAAAGAGCTACCAGAATTGAATGATGACTTTGCCCAAGAAGTCAGCGATTTTGAAACTTTAGCAGAATTACGTGCTTCTCTAGAAGATCGATATCAAAAGGAGGCTGAGGAGAAAACCAAAACAAATAAGCAGGAAGCACTGTTAGTAGAACTGCTCAAGCATGTAGAAGTTGATTTGCCAGCAACGTTGATTGAGCAAGAAGTGGATGCGATGTTGACGCAAACAGCCATTCGTCTATCTCAACAAGGATTGGATGTCAAGAAGTTGTTTACTCAAGATATTATTCCTCAGTTGCGGGAGCGATCGCGTACTGAGGCAATTGAACGTCTAAAGCGCTCTCTATCCTTACGAGAAGTCAGTAAACGCGAATCAATTCAGGTGACACCAGAAGAAATTCAAGCCAGAGTCACAGAACTGTTGGAGCAGTATACAGATCAAGATATTGACGCCGAAAGACTGCAATCAGTTGTGGAAAACGAACTATTAACTGAAAAAATCATTGATTGGCTGCTGGCACATTCATCAGTTGAACTTGTACCTGAAGGCTCCTTGAGTGCTACAGAAGAAATGGAAGCAGAAGCAGCAGCAGAATTAGATGCCCCTAAGATAGAGGAAGAAAGCGGCGAAGCGCCAAAGATAGAGGAAGAAAGCGGCGAAGCGCCAACAGAAGCTACACAAGGACAATGAAAATTCCAACAGCAACGAGTCTACCAGTTCTAAGTTAAGGAATTGGTGAGGTGAGGAAAATGAGGAAGGGAGAAAAATTTCAAATTATTTTCGCTCTACAACTCAGTACTTACGACTCAGGACTGATAAGGCCAGAATAATGAAGGAATCTTCAACAAATAGCTACGTTGTTACCGTCTTAGCTTAATACTGGGTTGTACGAGAGGAATTTATATGAGGCATAATGGTTAACACGTAGCTCAAATTAAAATCCCATCCGCAATAAAAGCAGCGTACGCCCTTGGTGTTAGCATCATCGCTGCTTTGAACTCTGTACCACTTATTGTCAAATGTTCTTGTATGCTTGTATCACAGTCGGGAAATTACCCAATTAGCAGTTCCAGTATTACAAAAATTAACTCCCAGTTGAACAGCCCTAGCAACATCGTGCCGATGGTGGTAGAACAATCTGGTATGGGAGAAAGGGCTTTCGACATCTACTCCCGCCTGCTGCGAGAGCGGATTATTTTTTTGGGAACCCCAATAGACGATGCTGTAGCCAATTCAATTGTTGCTCAGTTGTTGTTCCTCGACGCCGAAGACTCAGAAAAAGACATTCAACTTTATGTTAATTCTCCTGGTGGCTCGGTCTACGCAGGGATGGCAATCTATGATACAATACAGCAGATTCGTCCTGATGTTGTCACTATCTGTTTTGGATTAGCTGCGAGCATGGGGGCCTTTTTGTTAACAGCAGGGACTGCGGGTAAGCGCATGTCTTTGCCAGACTCCCGCATCATGATTCATCAACCACTGGGTGGCGCTCAAGGACAAGCCATTGACATAGAAATTCAAGCCAGAGAAATTCTTTATATTAAGGCTAAGTTGAATCAGTTAATGGCTCAGCATACTGGTCAACCCTTAGAAAGAATTGAAGCAGATACTGAGCGCGACTTTTTTATGTCGGCAGAAGAGGCAAAGAACTACGGTTTGATCGATCAAGTCATTTCCAGACAAAATCTTCCCACAGCAGGGGAAAACGTCACCATTCTGAAATAAGAGGCTGGTATGTCTAAGTACGACTCCCATTTAAAATGTTCGTTTTGTGGCAAGTCTCAAGAGCAGGTGCGTAAATTGATCGCGGGGCCGGGAGTCTACATCTGCGATGAATGCGTTGACTTGTGTAATGAGATTCTAGATGAGGAGTTACTCGACACTAATGGTGCAGCCGCGCAACCAGCACCACAGTCAGAACCGCCTCAAAAACGTCGCGCCCGTTCTTCTAATCTCTCGTTTAATCAAATACCTAAACCGAGAGAGATCAAAAAGTATCTAGACGAACACGTCATTGGTCAAGACGAAGCTAAGAAAGTTTTATCAGTCGCAGTTTATAATCACTACAAACGGCTGGCGATTATTCAGTCTAAAGCCAATGGCAAAGGTGGAGCGGCGGATGATGCAGTAGAACTGCAAAAGTCTAATATTTTGTTAATTGGCCCGACTGGTTGCGGTAAGACTCTCTTGGCGCAAACCTTAGCGAAAATTCTCGATGTACCCTTTGCTGTCGCCGATGCCACGACGCTGACGGAAGCAGGGTATGTGGGAGAAGATGTAGAAAATATCTTGTTGCGACTATTGCAGGTGGCAGATTTGGATGTTGAGGAAGCACAGCGGGGAATTATCTACATTGATGAAATTGACAAAATTGCCCGCAAGAGCGAAAACCCTTCGATTACCCGCGATGTTTCTGGCGAAGGTGTGCAGCAAGCTTTACTGAAAATGTTAGAAGGGACGATCGCTAACGTACCTCCTCAAGGAGGGCGTAAGCATCCCTATCAAGACTGCATCCAGATTGATACCAGTAATATCCTGTTTGTCTGTGGTGGTGCCTTCGTAGGCTTAGAAAAGGTTGTGGATCAGAGAGTTGGCAAAAAAGCAATAGGCTTTGTGCAACCGGGAGAAGGTCAGTCCAAGGAAAAACGGGCAGCCGATACTCTCCGCTATCTAGAACCGGACGACTTAGTGAAGTTTGGCATGATTCCAGAATTTATCGGGAGGGTGCCAATGGTAGCGGTAGTAGAGCCATTAGATGAAGAAGCGCTGATGGCGATTCTCACCCAACCACGCAGTGCCTTGGTGAAGCAGTACCAAAAGCTGCTAAAGATGGATAATGTCCAGCTAGACTTTAAACAAGAAGCTTTGCGGGCGATCGCTCAAGAAGCTTACCGTCGTAAAACTGGTGCTAGAGCATTACGGGGTATTGTAGAAGAACTGATGCTGGATGTAATGTACGAGTTACCATCCCGTAAGGACGTAACGCGCTGTACGGTAACGCGGGAAATGGTTGAGAAGCGATCAACCGCTGAACTGATAATGCATCCATCTTCACTACCGAAGCCAGAATCAGCTTAATAGTCATCAGCTATTAGTCATTAGTGAAATAAAAATGACTAATGACAAAAGACAAACAGATAAGTCTGTAGCAAGATCCTACAGGATGCATCGGCTTCCTAGAACTCTAAAGGTCAGTGTCTTGTGATACATAGCGCAATGTAAAGCCTTCTCTTCTCTATGAGAGGCTGTGCCAACGGTATGGCTTCTCTGTGAGAAGTTTTGCTTCTCCGTAGAAGTACGCAAAGCATCTCGTAAAGAAGGACAAACAGAAGTTCGGTAGCCAAACGGAACTTCGCAGACAAAGGACAAAGTACAAATGCCTTATATTAATGTTCGTGGAGTTGAGCATTATTACGAGTGGATGAAAAAACCATCTGATTCTTTGGTGAAACCAGTGATGGTTTTCATTCACGGTTGGGCTGGTTCGGCTAGATACTGGAGAAGCACTGCTAATGCTTTGTTAGACCAATTTGATTGTTTACTCTACGATTTGCGTGGGTTTGGGCGTTCTTGTGGTAAGCCAACAATAGTCCAAGCTAGTGAATCTGTTGTCGAGTCGCAGTCTCCCCAGGCAGAATCAGAGGCAATAAGAGAGTTAACCTATGAATTAGAGGAATACGCTGAGGATTTAGCAGCTTTGCTAGATAAATTGGAGATTCAGCGTGTCTATATAAATGCTCACTCAACGGGTGCATCTATTGCGACTTTGTTTTTTAACCGCTATCCCCAGCGAGTAGAAAGAGGCATTTTGACTTGTAGCGGGATTTTTGAGTATAACGAAAAAGCCTTTGCAGCCTTTCATAAATTCGGTGGCTATGTAGTCAAATTCCGTCCCAAGTGGTTAGGGAAAATACCATTTGTTGACAGAATGTTTATGGCTAGATTTTTGTATAGCCCTATACCAAATTCTGAACGTCAAGCTTTTTTACAAGATTTTCTCGAAGCTGATTATGATGCAGCTTTGGGTACAATTTTCACTTCAGTCAGTAAAGCACAAGCTGAATTGATGCCGCAAGAGTTTGCTAAACTGACAGTACCGACTCTGCTAGTGGCTGGGGAGTATGACAAGATTATCCCAGCGGAAATGGGGCGTCAAGCAGCCGCATTAAACGATCAAGTTGAGTTTGCCATAATTCCTGGTACAGCGCATTTCCCGATGTTGGAAGATGCACCAACTTATCTGCGGCGGGTACAAGAGTTTTTACAACTTACAAAGCTAGAGCCGCAAGCAGGTTAGCTAACAAATAACCATTGTAAAAATGTTGTATGAGTGGGATGCTCTTTATTGCCTCTCAACATTTCCTTTCGTGAATGATTTACTTTACTGATAGATGAATCTGATTAGATGTGTTTACTTTGCTTATTAAAAAATTCAAAGGCGTAGCCGAGTGGCAGTAAACGGTATACAACATCTATTTACAGTACTTTTTAGGTAAATGAATCACATATTTTTATCTAACGTAGCGGAAAGTAGAGTCAGTGCTACCGAGAGCGCTTTGTGTCGGAATCTTCTGGCTTGGAGCGGAAAGTCAGAGCGGCAGGAGCCGCCTCTGAACTTTCCAAGAGAGCGGCGGCTTCCGAGAACTTTGAGTGCCTGCTTCCGTTGCTCAGACTTCTCTTTGTCCAATGTAGTGGCTCAATTTTCTAAGACAGAGCCGTACAGAGCAATACAAAAGTAGGGTTGCGTGTGCAAAATTCTAAATCTAAGTAATTTGTTAGGCTTATTCCTTCTAACTTGAAAATCAAACTTTGGTTGAAACCCAACAAGAGTATGTGGCTGAAGTCGTTGGATGGCGACAGCCAAAATTCAAATATTGATTAAGGAGTTTAAATTGCAACCTCAACAGACTCAACACTAACTTGATAACCAAGTTTTTCTAAGCGTTTAATCAAACGTTTCTTGACACTTTCCGGTCGTTGTTTGTCAAAATAATCAGCTCCTAAATCTTTATAAGGTTCCTGGCGCGATATCAAATGATAGGCGATCATTAAAATAAAATGTGCGACTGCCACGGCAGCAGGCTTTTTACCCCTTCGTACACTAATGCGACGAAACTGAGAGGCAAGGTAAGTTTTGGTACGAGCCAAAGCATGGGCGGCTTGAACCAAGATAGTTCGTAAGGCGCGATTGCCTTGACGGGTACTAGTTGAAAGCTTTTTCCCACCACTTTCATAGTTTCCAGGAGCAAGCCCAGCCCAAGCAGCCAAGTGTTCGGCACTTGGGAAACGGGTCATATCGATGCCAATTTCCGAGACAATAATTTCAGCAGATCGGCGCGCGACACCTGGGATCGTGTCAATTAACTCAACCGCCTTTTCAAAAGGGCCACAGTACTCCTCGATTTGTTGATCGAAAAGTTCAATTGTGTGGTCAATACTATCAATTTGAGCGAGTAGCTGTGCAAGGATAAACCTTTGATGAGGACGAACTCGACCTTCAAGGGCTTGTACTAATAACTCATGCTTATTTCGCATTGTTCCCTTTGCTAACTCAGCTATTAGCTCAGGTGTACTATTCCCCTTGACTATAGCAGCGAGCATAGCTCTGGCCGAAACACCCATAACATCACTCGCAACTGAGGCAAGCTTAATATTAGCTGCTTCGAGGACTTTTTGAACCCGATTGATCAAGTTAACTCGTTCTCGAATGAAGTTACTACGATGACGGGTTAAGTCTCGTAAATCTCTTTGCTCAACTGGTGGAATAAAACTTGGACGTAGCAGTCCGTGCTGTAATAGTTCGGCAATCCACTGTGAATCTTTAATGTCGGTCTTACGTCCCGGCACAGCTTTCATATGACGGGCATTAACCAACATAACTTCAAAGTTTCCTTCTAGGATATTAAATACAGGTCGCCAGTACTCTCCAGTACTTTCCATTGCTACGTGGGTACAACCATGACTTGTCAACCAGTCAGAAAGATTTAACAAATCCTTAGTCATTGTCGTAAATGTACGAATTTCCTTGTGCATTTGCCCGAACTCTTGGGGGTGATTGCACATGCTACTACAGTCTTTTTATGTACATCTAAACCCGCACAATGTGTATAGACTACCTGCATATATCCACGACCTACCACAACAGCGTCAAATTCATAGGGGCTGACACTTGGATACCTCTTGCGGTCGATTCGCTCCTTGCGTGCTTACCACCACTACACATAGCGTGGTAGCGACAATTGGCAATGCCTCTGGGTATCCGGGTTAGACTGCCCTGCAGGCTAATATTGCTCTACTGAAGGAAGGACTACCTCATTGTCTCAGCCTTAACTGGAAACTACCACATTTTCATGCTTGGCGGTGAAATTTATTTCATTGGGACTGCCCTTTCCTTTGGGTTAACTCAAACCCAACTCTCGTTTTAGTAAGTTAATCGAGTTAGTGCCGATGTAATTTTCAACCTTAATCAGTTTAGGTGGGCGAATAATGTCTTCAAGAGCTGTTTGCACCGCTGCTTGTACTGCTGCAAAACTAGCCAGATCGCTAATTATTACCTCGGCTCGCTTGACGATCGCCTGAAGTTTATAAGCATCTTTTGGTTGGGAAGTCATTATCAGTAGTTCGTCTCCACGTAAACCGTGCAGGATAACTTCTGCGGCTCGTGCAATCCCAGAACTGAGGCTAACTATGCCTACACAGTTTTCTTTTGGTAAGATTTTCAGTAGGTTGAGTTCTTTGGTGTAGTCGTAGATATCCAGAGGAATCACTCGTACAGCTTTGGGAGCAGCGATCGCCTCTACATCTCCAATAAAATATCGACTTGTAACCACTGTAGCAGAGGTAGTTTGATCTAGTACAGCCGCTAATTCTTCCATTGCTACCAACTGTACTGGTATTTTTAAAGCTCGTTCTAATTCATACACCATCAATTCACCAGCACCCATGTCGTGAGACGGAACTGCAACCAGTACTCGCGCACTACAACGCAAGCGCCAGTCAATTTCTGCTAAAAATAGCTCTCGTGCTTGACTGAGCGAACATCCTTGAGAGAGCAGTTCGTCTAGTGCTTGTTGAACAACTTGATATGCATTGGGATTTTTTTTGAGAATTGGCGATTGCAGCCTACTACCGCCCTCATGGCCTTGAGCACGGACATAAATTCCTGAACCAGCCAGACTTTCGACAAATCCGTCTTCTTCTAGCTGGCGGTAAACTTTGCTAATGGTATTCCGGTGTAACCCAGTTTGCATTGCTAACGCTCGTGTGCTTGGCAATTTGTATCCAGGCGGATATTGCCGGGAAGCGATCGCAAACCTGATTTGATTAAACAGCTGGGTTGATGCGGGAATTTCGCTGTCTGGCTGAATACGGAATTGAATCATCACCAAACCTCCTAAGTACTAGCAGCGGCAAGTAACCAGCTGTATTTACTAAATGTCAAATATTTTATTTACACATGAAGTTTTTCTGGTGGGAATTTCTAATGCAATCACTGTTGTTAACTGATAATTTGATTGGAAATAGGCTGGACATACTGGCATAGTTATATCAAACAATCACATAACTCATCACACGCACTGGTAAAAATTATTATGACAGAGCGAGCAATCGACACCACAACGGTTAAACTTTCTCTACGAGATGCTACGCCAACGCAAGATAATTTCCAAATAGCTGCTTACCTGGCACAGCCAAAAGAACCTGGTTCTTACCCAGGAGTTGTTGTATTGCAGGAGATTTTCGGTGTCAACATTCACATTCGGGAAGTGACAGAACGCATTGCCAAAGAAGGGTATGTGGCGATCGCACCTGCACTGTTCCAGCGTCAAGCCCCTGGCTTTGAAACTGGCTACACCCCGGAAGATATCGAAATTGGTAGAAAATACGCTATGCAAACTCAAGCATCAGAGTTATTGAGCGATATTCAAACAGCAATTGATTACCTCAAAAGCTTGCCCCAAGTCAAAAAAGATGGCTTTAGCTGTATTGGCTTCTGCTTTGGTGGTCATGTAGCCTATCTTGCTGCTACTCTACCAGATATCAAGGCTACAGCTTCCTTTTATGGTGCTGGTATCACTAGTCGCACAATGGGAGGTGGCGCTCCTACCGTTACTCGCACAAGCGAAATTACTGGCACTCTCTATGCCTTCTTTGGTATGCAAGATAGCAGTATACTCACCCAACAGGTAGACGAGATTGAAGCAGAGTTAGAAAAATACAAAATTCCTCATCGTGTGTTTCGCTACGATGGAGCTGATCACGGATTTTTCTGTGACCATCGTGGCAGTTATAATCCTAAAGCTGCGGCCGATGCTTGGGAGCAGGTGAAACAACTTTTTGGTCAACTGGTCTGAAATCCATGCAGTCAAGGCAGTCTTTGTCATTTGTCATTGGTCATTGGTAAGAACCAGAGATAAATGACAATTTAACTGCTAGTGGCATCAGCTCAAATAACAATTAATCTTCAAAAGTCATGAATTCCGAATCGAAACTTTCTCAAACAGCCAATTCGTCCTTCACAATGGACGACTTTGCCAAAGCACTAGAAAAACACGACTACCAGTTTCAAAAAGGACAGGTTGTACACGGCAAGGTGTTTCAACTTGACCATGATGGAGCTTATGTCGATATTGGTGGTAAGTCGTCAGCTTTTCTTCCCCGCGATGAGGCTTCTTTGAGAGCAGTGACCGATTTATCAGAGGTGCTGCCATTGCAAGAGGAACTTGAGTTTTTGATTATCCGTGATCAGGATGCAGAAGGTCAAGTTACTCTTTCCCGAAAGCAGTTGGAAATTCAGCACATCTGGGAACGACTAGCGCAAATGCAGGAAAATGCCCAGACGGTGCAAGTACGAGTTATGGGTGTAAATAAAGGTGGTGTCACCGTTGATATTCTCTCTTTGCGGGGATTTATTCCGCGATCGCACTTGACCGAGCGTGATAACTTAGAAGCACTCAAAGGCCAAAATCTGACTGTTGGCTTTTTAGAAATTAATCGTAACACGAACAAACTCATACTTTCTCAGCGCTTGGCAACTCGTTCTAGCAACTTCAGTCTGCTAGAAATAGGTCAGTTGGTGGAAGGTAAAGTAACTGGCATCAAGCCTTTTGGTGTATTTGTAGATTTGGATGGTATGAGTGCCTTACTCCACATCAAGCAAGTGAGTCAAAAATTCATTGAATCTCTAGAAAAAGTTTTTCAGATTGGTCAGCCGATTAAAGCTGTCATTATTGATTTGGATGAAGGTAAAGGCCGAGTTGCTCTTTCTACCAGGGTTTTGGAAAACTTCCCCGGCGAAGTCCTAGAGAATATGGACGAGGTGATGACGACCGCTGAGGCGCGTGCTAATCGAGCCAGTAACAAAACTGCGGAATAGCTGTTAAATACATAACAGTGATTTTTCTTGGCAATAGCTCTTTCGGAGTTGGTGTAAAGTATCTTCATGAAAGGCATAAGTAATTAACCCGACTAATTCGCCCCAACTGTACAACTCAGACTCGGAAGTAGCTTGCAAAAATTCCTGAGTAAAGAATTGCGCCCACCAGTTGGGCGCTTGCTTTTTGCGCCATTCAGAAATAGCCAGAACTTTTGACGCGATGATTGAAGAACTGTTGAGGTGGTACAAGCGTAGTTGATTTTCTAGCGTGGGTTTATAGTTTTATGCTAAATGGTAAGTTTGCGATCGCTTCTACATTGACTCTAACGGTGCAATCTCGAAGTCATTAAACGAGCAAACATTGTAAGACGAAGCTGCTAAAGCTCTTACCAGCTTATCGTCGAGAGTCAGCAAACTAGCATTAACCTGCTGTGAAAGTCCAACATAAGAAGCATCATAGGCGGAGATGTTGTAATTTAATGCGATCATCACTGCATCCGCCATCAAGTCAGCAGTGGAGGCGACACGTAAAGGAAAAGCTTTGAGAGTGGCTAAATCTATCTGAACCTCAGCAGATGTGTACATCCTTATACGCGCACGTACTTCCATAAAACGTTGGCACACTCGATGTAAAAAAGGTCTGGTACAAAAATTTCAGTCTGTGGATTAGCAAGATAACCAAAGAGTTGATTAACTTTGGCAGTTAGTGGATCAGCGATAAAATACTTGATGCACACACTGGTATCTACGAGGCATCTGAGATAGGTTGTCATCTATCGCGGTCTTCTCGAATCATTTCGATACTATCAGGCAATCCAAAATCTGCTGGATTCAAGCGGTGGCGACGATGATCGATTTCCTCTAAAAGTTTTGGGACATTCTTTCGTTTTTCGTCTTCAGTTAACTGTGTTTTTGTCTTCTGCAAGGCGTTCTGCAATATTGTAATAACTTGAGCATCAACTGAGCTATTTTCAGCTTGAGCTAACTGTTGCAGCTGTTCGTATAACTCATCGGGTATATCTAGTACATGAAGGGTAGTCATTGATTGACCTCCCAAAAGAATTTATAGGTAATGGTAGCACGATCACAGTGAGGGGGAGAGCAAGGAGGGCGATCACCTTTGGTTTGTGGGTGCGATCGCTTTATTACCTCTACTACCCACCTGTTTATTCTGATTTCTCTAGCAGAGATTTTAGTGATGTTTTTCGTAAAACCCAATCAAGATAAAGTACAAGAATCTGCATTTTCAGAAAGTTGTTAGCACTTTTGATATTGGCATCACTCAGTACCCATTTACAAAACTTTTCCAGCAATATTCCAACAATAACTTCAACAGACTTATTTACAACTATAGGGATTAGTGTTTCTAGCATTGCGATTGTCTCAGTAGCTTGACTGAGTTCAATGTCGCAATTTTCTTTTGTAGTTATTTATCTGACTTACCTTGACTTAGCCTGACTTACACTGATTTAACTCCACATTTTGATAAAAACTTTGGCTACACTGGCTTATAAGTAATTGTGGGAGTGGTCAATGTCTATACCAGAGGACTTTCTTAAGCAACTAGAGCAATACAGTGAATTGTCGCACCGAGAGAAAGAAGTCTTTCTGGAAATATTCAGTCTTAGTAAAAGTCGAATCCACGTAGCTCAAGAATTAAACATTTCTGAAAGTAACCTCAGCACTTGCCTTACAGGTATTTACAAAAAATTTTGTATCACTGGTAATGGCCGTGTTAAAGAAAGCCGCTTACGGGAGTATCTGAGCAAAAGATACTCACAGCAAAAACCCTCTGGCGATTTAACAACAGATGACCTAGATGGTTCTATTGATACCTTAGTGCAAGAAATCCGCAAACACGTCAAACCCTACATCAAAGAAAAATGTGGAACTATGCGGGTATTAGATATGCCTAAGCCAATTGAGTTAACAGGAAAACAAGGTATTTACACGAATGTCAATATTCTGGAGGCAATAACAGGACGAAGACGACTAAAAGTTGCGGAACTAATGCAAAGCTGTGACCATGATGACTTTGAGCGACTTGGACTTAGCGGAGTAAAACAGAAACGAGTTTCAGGATTAGAGGTTGTACAGCGTCATAGTAAGCTGATGGTTTTAGGTAAACCAGGAGCAGGAAAAACCACTTTTTTAAAATATCTAGCAATACAGTGTATTGAAGGGAAATTTCAAGCAAACAGAGTTCCCTTGTTTATCACATTAAAAGATTTTGCAGAAGCACCTAAAAAACCAGATATTTTGAAATTTATTGCTCAACAATTGTCAAGTTGTGGGGTAACTGATGCCAGTGCCACAGTAGAGAAATTGTTGAAAAATGGTAAGGCATTGGTATTGTTGGATGGGTTAGATGAAGTACGAGAGGAAGACACTAAGCGTGTTTTACGACAAATTCGGGAATTTTCTGACCTGTTTCATACCAATCAGTTTGTAATTACCTGTCGTATTGCTGCCAAAGAATATACATATCAAAGTTTCACAGAAGTAGAAATGGCAGATTTTGACGAAAAACAAATAGCCATTTTTGCTCAAAACTGGTTTCAGTTAACTGATCCAGTTAAAGTTAAAAGATTCATTCAAAAACTCAAGGAAAACAAACCAATCCAAGAACTAGCTAGTAGTCCTTTACTGTTGACACTACTATGTTTGGTGTTTGGAGATAGTGGAGATTTCCCAGCAAACCGTTCTGAACTTTATCAAGAAGGATTAGATGTATTGCTGAAAAAATGGGATGCCAAACGCAACATTGAGAGAGAGCAGGTCTATAAAAACCTGTCTTTGCAGCGTAAGGAAGATTTGCTGAGTCAAATAGGTTTAACCACCTTTGAGCAGAAAGACTATTTCTTTAAGCAGAAAACTGCCGAATCATACATTGCTAATTTTATTCGCAACTTACGCAATGCTGACACAGATCCAGAAGTATTGAAACTCGATAGTGAAGCCGTTTTAAAGTCTATTGAAGCACAGCATGGGTTATTAGTAGAAAGAGCAAAAGGTATTTATTCCTTTTCTCACCTAACGTTTCACGAGTATTTCGCTGCAAGAGAAATAGTTTTTAACTCTGCCTGGGAAATTTTGCTAGAGCATATCACAGAGAAACGCTGGCGCGAAGTTTTTTTGCTCACAGCAGGGATGATGCGGAAGGCGGATGATTTTACCTTATTGATGAAGCATAAAATTGACCGACTAATTAGCACAGATGAACAGTTACAACATTTAATGAGGTGGGTAGCTAAAAAATCTTCTTTAGCTACAGTGCCATATCCGCCAGCAGAAGTTAGAGGTGTCTATTTACATTTGATAAATCATCTTATTCAAGAGAAGTATTCAGACTTTGAAAGTCTTCCTCGTGTTTTAGCTTTCGATCTAGCTCTTACTGGGACTTCAGACAACGATTTTTATAAAGCTTGCGCTCTAGATGGAATTAGCGGGATAGGTATTCCAGGCTTGAGTTTTGAAGTTGCTATATTTTTTGAAAGCAAAAAAATTCGTGTAACTAGAAAAAGCCTACATACTCTCTATCCTAATCACTTTGATTTAAATCTTGATTTTGGTCTAGAACGTAATCTAACCCCTGATTTACAGATTTTACTTGACAATCTCAAAAGCCAATTTCCACCTCTTAAAAGCGACAGTAAAGCGTTTAATTACTGGTGGAAAACTGATGGTAAAGTGTGGAATGAGCAGCTTAGATACGTCATGATTGAGCATTGCAATATTGGGCATGACTGGCAGTTCAACGAAGCACAAAAGACGCTATTGGAACAGTATTATTATGCCAATAAATTACTAATAGATTGTCTTAATAGCGATTGTTACGTAAGCCGGGAAGTTAGACAAGAAATTGAAAATACTTTGCTGTTACCAAATAAAAATTAAACATTTAGTAGAAGTTGATAAGACAGCTAAAAGCAGATTAATGATCCAAAATATAGTTAAATCTACCTGTGAAAAAAGATATTTGCGATCGTACTTTTACTTTTTCAGTTCGTATAATCAAATTGTGCCAGTTTTTAGATGATAAACCAGGAGTAGCACCAACCCTTGCTCAACAGTTGTTAAGGTCAGGAACATCGATTGGAGCTAATGTAGAAGAAGCACAAGCTGCTCAAAGCAAAGCAGATTTTATCAGCAAGCTCATGATTGCCTTGAAAGAATCCCGTGAAACTCGGTATTGGTTAAGATTGCTTGTTGCTTCCGAAATAGTAACTCAAGAAAGAATTAGTCAACTGCAAACCGAAGCCGAAGAACTAACAAAAATTCTTGGTGCCATCATTGTCTCTACCAAAAGCTCCACCTAACTTCATCCTCCTCAATTTTTAATTTTTAATTTTCAATTTTTAATTCCTAAACGGAGAGGGGGAGATTCGAACTCCCGGAGGTTTTAGCCTCATCCGATTTCAAGTCGGACGCAATCGACCACTCTGCCACCTCTCCAGTAAAGCTGTCTAGCTTCTGCCTAACCTAGTCAAGACACCATCTAAGTGCTTTTGTCGGCTAGCGCAAAAGCTGACAGATAATACTATATCCTATCATCTACGCAGATTGCACTACTGGACGCGATCGCTCGTACAAAATTTCTTCAGATGTCACCTGAAAGTCATCGCCAACCCAAACTAGGGAAACTTGCGAAACTACACCGGCCTCTAGAGAGACAATGGAAAAATTACGCAGTTTCTCGCTGCCATTTTCCACAATTCTGGGCACACTTGCCGCATTCAAGTAAATTGTCCCCTCTGGACTTCTAAAGACTGGCTTTCGCAGTACTTTCTTGGTGTGCCGGAGAGTTCGGTGCATATGCCCAAATGTCACCAAAGGAATGGTTTTACCAGCAGTGAGAGCCTGCGAAATCGCCTCGCCGAAATCTGGATCACCAAAGTCGCCGCCTATAGGATGCCAGTCTTTGCCGCAGGGGTCTTCTGGGCGATCGCCTAACCCACTAGGCCCGTTGTGACCTAAAAAAATAATCGTCTCGTAAGTCGCACTTTTGACTGCTTTGACGATTCGGTCGGCAGATTCTTCCAAACTTGTTACACCATATCGTTCTTTACAAATGTCAGCAAATTTCCACTCTGGGCCACCCCAGGTAAAAGGGCGACCCCCCACTACAGTTAAATTCCAAGTGGGAAAATCCAACTTGCCGTAACCGACATGAGATGAGCCTAATAAATCGAGTTGTTCCTGTACCCAGTCTTCCTTGGAGCGGTCGTAAGGACACTTTTTACGTCCCCATTCCGTGGCAGTGTACCATGCATCGTGGTTTCCCATCACCGCTGCTTTGGGAATATCGAGGGAGGCGATCGCTCTGACCACTTCCACCGACTCATTGCCAAAATCCCCCACAAACAGCGCTAAGTCAACACCCAGATACTTGAGTGCAATACCATCTTCTACTTCCCATTGGTCGTGAACATCGCCAACTACAGCAATTTTGAGGGTTGTTGATTGAGTTTTCTGACTGGTCATGCCACTTTCCTTGCCGTCTATCTCCAGGATATGAAACTCAGCCGGATTTGGACACAATCCTAGGATATCAACCGTCCACCATTTTTGGTAAAAACTACTATAATTGATTCCACAAGACAAAAACTTGCAACTTAAAGCAACCCCCTAACTGTGTTTACGACTGTACTAGCTCAACGAAACAAAACCCAACTGGGTGAACTACCACTAGATTTGTTTGCTGCCATTGAGAGTCTAAAAAAAGAACTCAACGCGGTTATCCTGGCGCATTACTATCAAGAGCCGGATATTCAGGACATAGCAGACTTTATTGGGGATTCATTACAACTGGCAAAAGCAGCAGAAAAGACCAATGCCGATGTGATCGTTTTTGCTGGTGTTCACTTCATGGCAGAGACAGCAAAGATACTCAATCCCGACAAATTGGTATTATTACCAGATTTGGATGCTGGTTGTTCTTTAGCAGACAGTTGTCCAGCAGAAGCGTTTGCAGCTTTTAAAGCCGCGCATCCTAATCATCTGGTGGTTTCTTACATCAACTGCTCTGCCGATATTAAGGCGATGAGCGATATTATCTGTACCAGTTCCAATGCTGTCAAAATTGTGCAGCAGATACCGAAAGAACAGCCGATTATTTTCGCCCCAGATCGGAATTTAGGACGGTATGTTATGGAACAGACTGGGCGAGATTTAGTACTGTGGCAAGGTAGCTGTATTGTGCATGAAACCTTTTCAGAAAAGAAAATTGTGCAGTTAAAAATTGCCCACCCAGAAGCAGAGGCGATCGCACATCCAGAATGCGAAAGTAGTGTATTGCGCCACGCCAGTTTTATTGGCTCTACAGCAGCTTTGCTCAAATATTGTCAAAACAGCCCTGCAAAAGAATTTATCGTCGCTACGGAGCCTGGTATCATTCACCAAATGCAAAAACTAGCTCCTGATAAACATTTTATTCCTGCACCACCATTGAATAACTGTAACTGCAATGAATGCCCATTCATGCGATTAAACACTTTAGAAAAGTTGTATTTAGCGATGAAAAATCGCACTCCTGAGATTACCATGTCAGAAGAAATACGAATTGCTGCACTGCGTCCAATTCAAAGAATGCTAGAAATGAGTTTTAGTTAGGTTTGGTTTTTAATATTTGTAGAGATGTATAATTTTGCGTCTCTACAAACTTTTATTAGTTTGTTTACACAAGTAATCGTCGCTCTACTAAAAATTTAAAAATATAGTCCACCCCAGAAACTAAGACTTACTCTTATCTGCCTCTTTCTGTGCTGCCTCGCTATATTTTCTGTAGAGCTTAGTGCGAATCTGAGCTTCTTGATAGCGGCTGTGTTTTGCTGGCACAGTGCTCATTATATCGGAAGCTTGTTGCCACCTAGCAGCTAGCTCTAACCACTGAGTTGAGGTTGTAGCTGTTTTCCCAGATGCAGAAGCTTGGTTAGCGAGTCGCACTGATGCCACAAATGGATCGTCAGATGATTCGGAAAGACTATTTTTAGTAGCACGGGGTAGTGCTTCTGCTTGAATCTCGTTAGTATTTTTTGTAGTTAAAGATTTGGAAGAGTCTAGTTGCATTAAGTTTTTCAATTTATCACCTAACTGAGCATAAACAACCCAACCAAGCAACAAGAGTGAACATAAACCGACAGCTGCTAGTGTCGCTGTTTTAGTTGAAGTTTTGTGTTTTTCTTTACTAATAAGTATTAAAGGATGAGACGATTGCGTTTTAGGTAAATTGATTTTTTTTAGTTCAGTTTGGGCATCTGTAAAATCTTTAATTAGTTGCTTTAAGATATTTGGCTGAACTAATGTAATTTCCTGTGACCAAAGCAATTGATTCTCGCGATCGCTATAAATTTCCTTCAACCAAAGTAATTGCTGTTCCCGAACAATTCGGCTGTTGATATTGACTCGGCGAATATTACGTGGTGCGATTGACTCAAGAATTTGTTGAATTTGTTCTACTAGAGGAGATTGCTCAAGTTGCTCTACTCTAGCCGCTTCACACAGAAGTTGTAAGACACCATCGGAAAAAATAGCTCTGGTTCTAACACCAGACTTAGCAAGCTTTTCATTTAATAGTTGAATAATCGCAGCAACGCTACCTTGGTGAGCTTGCCAAGCAATGTCGTTTATCCGATCTACTATTGGAGCCTTAGTGATAGCTGTTCCACCCTGACTTATTAATTGACTCATTAATTTAGAGGCTCTATTCTACTGATATTTATCTTGTCTTCGATTTTACGAGTAAAAAGTTGAGGTTGCCAAATAAAATCATAAAAATAAAGTCTCCTTCTGAATTTGGGAAGAAAGCTTTGTCTGCGTCAGTAAGTATAACGCTCATGCTGGGGTGCTGTGCAATTGTTATTTTTGCATCTCCTTTACATCGAATCCAGCCGATGGTCTAATTGACTACCACTGTCAAATTATGCTATTGCTCTATATCCTGCGGGAATGCTGCGTGAATAAAATGCTCACAATCTCGTTAAAATGCCTAAGTCCTGTTTCTGTAGTATGGCAGAACATAAGGTATTATTTCGATTGCAGTTTCACTGGCGATCGCAAAATTACAAGTCTATGATGCCTGTATATCACCTAAACTAACTATCGTAAAAAATTACAGCTTTTGAAAAATATGTACTTCACAAGTTTTTCTTTCTAAGCGGGCGGCGGGAATCGAACCCGCATTAATAGCTTGGAAGGCTATAGTTTTACCACTAAACTACGCCCGCAAATTTCCAACCACATAATAATAACACAGTTTTATCTAAAATTCAAGCATCTAATTATCAAGGGAGGGGTTCTATTCTGATACGTACCATCATATTGCTAGGCTTTGGATCATTTGGATCGTTATCGTATGCAGGTTCAAATTCCCAGCCTTTGAAAACTTGATCGGCAACGAAGTCTTCATAGTAACTTCTTTCATCTGCCGGCACTCCTTCATCTTCAATATCAATCTTCTCAAGTTTGCCCTTTTCAGAAATTGTTAATATCACAGTGAATTCTACAGGCTGACCAGGTTTCCTTTCAATAAACTTTACATATTCGAGTCCCTTGGGAAATGGCTCGTCGCTTATTTTGATTTTAGCTGGGTTATTATGTCTATCCCTGTCTACCTGTTGAGGTTCCCCCACCAAACTCGCTAAGAGACTTCCACTAGGAGCATTAGAGGTTTGCGAGGATGCTCCTTGGGTATCAGTTTGCTCAGCTTGTTGGCGTTGGAGTTGCTCAGCTTGTTGGCGCTGAAGTTGTTCAGCCTGCTCGCGTTGGATTTGCTCCGCCTGTTCTTGTTGAAGTCGCTCAGCTTGTTCACGTTGGAGTTGCTCCGCTTGCTGGCGTTGGAGTTGCTCCGCTTGCTGGCGTTGGAGTTGCTCAGCTTGTTGGCGTTGGAGTTGCTCAGCTTGTTGGCGTTGGAGTTGCTCAGCTTGTTGGCGTTGAAGTTGTTCAGCTTGTTGGCGTTGAAGTTGCTCAGCTTGTTGGCGTTGAAGTTGCTCAGCTTGTTGGCGTTGAAGTTGTTCAGCCTGCTGGCGTTGGCGTTGGAGTTGCTCAGCGATCGCTTTTTGATTTTTAGCAAGAGCTATTGCACTTCTATCTTGAGTACTAGGAGTAATTTTTGCTGTTAACTGATCTTTTGGAACTACTTGCTTTGGTGAATTTGCTGCTCGTAGCTTTTGAGTTGTGGATGGTCGCCTAGGCAAGACTGGTTTTGGTTTAGAAGTAACTTTTCTTGCTCTTGGTTTTGTCTGAGAAGAAATCTCTACAACTTCAATCGGAATAGTGGCTTTGTTCTCTTGCTGCCACAAGCGGCTAAACTGAGATGAGCGGACTAGCCAGAACGCCAGCATGTGCAGAGAAACTGAACCTATAACGACAGCAATCCACAAACCTGGTGGATCGGTATGTCGCCTCCAGACCTTGGCTGGAATTGGAGTTTTGTCTGCAACCGATGGTGTCATATTATATTTAAACTGGATATGATTTGGCACTCTTACACATTTCTAATGCTTCAAATCCAGCCTGCTGAATTTTAGCGATTAGCCATTAGCTCTGGTGTAACAGCAAAAGTTAGAACTGTTTCATCAACTCCTTTTAGTTCTAGCGGACTACCTTTAGTAATTTCTTCTTCCTGCAAATAATCTGCCACAGCAGCAGAAACCAGGATAGTACCGGGAACAGCAGCAGATTGCAACCTAGCAGCAATATTTACACTTGGGCCAATAGCAGTATAGTCGGCACGTTCAGCGCTACCAAACATACCTACAACAGCCGTACCTTGGTGAATACCACAGCGAAACTGTACGCTAGTAAGTTTGTCACCGTCGAATACACCTTGCTCTCGCCAGCGCTGGTTCAACGGAGCTAGTGAGCGGTGCATTGCTCTTGCTGTATTAATGGCACGCCGCACCTGTTCATTGGGGGTTAATTCTTCTGGAGCTCCATATAAAGCTAAGATAGCATCTCCCATAAATTTATCGACAGTGCCGCCATTGTCAAATACAACCTTAGTCATAGCTTCTAAATATTCATTCAGTAACTCTGCCACTCGCCGAGATCTGAGTGTATTTGCTAGCTGCGTAAAGCCCACAATGTCACTAAACAAAACTGTAATCAAACGTGGTTCTGGGCGCAAATCTAGCGTCAGATCTCCCGCTGCGGCTTTTTGCACCAATATAGATGGCAAGAAGCGCTTGAGCACCGATTCTGTGAGATAAGTATTTAACTCCAAAATCCGGCGTTCATTTTCCTTTAAGGCTAAAAGATTCCGAACTTCTGCTAGAAGTTCCCGGTCATTAAATGGTTTTGCTAAATAAGCATCCGCGCCATGTTCTGTGCCTTCAATGCGAGTTTCCTCATCAACTTTCGCTGTAAGCAGAATAATTGGTGTTCCTTTCAACTTCTGCTCATTGCGAATCATCCGAATCATCTCCAATCCGCTCACCAAAGGCATCATCAAGTCAGTAACAATCAAGCTGGGTAAAATTTCCTGAGATATACCATACCCTTCGTAACCGTTACGAGCTGTCTGCACTTGATAGCCGTTGCGGCGGAGAATATCAGATACATAAGCTCGCAGATCTGGATTATCGTCTACGACCAAAATTAAGTGCTGAATCACCGAACTTCTGTATGGCGGAAGCCGCTGTTCAGAGGTAGCAAGGCTTGGCCCGTGCTGAGCATCAGGACTGGGTAATAATTCTTTTGTAATACTTTCAATATTGTCTATTGTTGACTCTACCAGTTCTAAATCAGCTAATTCTACGCTAGCGCGGCTCGTATTTAATTCACAAGGCGTTTCCAGTATTTGCTGCACGGGTAAGTGAGCACTACCAGTGAGCAGGCATAAGGTAAAGGTAGTACCTTGTCCATAGACTGATTCCACGGTTACTGTACCACCATGCAATTCCACCAATTCTTTAACTAAAGCCAAACCCAAACCACTGCCTTCATAGGAGCGATTTGCGGAGCCTTCAGCTTGGCGGAAACGCTCAAATAAGTGGGGAATTTGTTCTTGAACAATGCCAATTCCAGTGTCTTGTACTTGTAATATGCAACGGTCATTTTCAGATTTTAATCTGACGCTGAGCCTGCCTCCTTCGGGTGTAAACTTCATAGCATTTGACAAAAGGTTGTAAACCACCTTGTCAAATTTTTCCATATCCAAGTACACCGTTGGACATTTAACCAACTGGGTATCGAGATGCAGTCCCTTTTTTTCGCAATAGGGGCGAAACGACTCAACAATTTGACTGACAAATTCGACTAAATCACAAGGGTGGAAACTAGGCTGCATTCTCCCTGCATCCAGGCGTTGTAGATCTAGCAATTGATTTACTAGTCGTAGGAGGCGGCGGGAGTTACGCAGGGCGATCGCACATTGGGAGTAAGATAACCCCTCACCACTCGCCACCGCCGACTCTAAAGGCCCTTGAATCAAGGTTATGGGAGTGCGGAACTCATGGGAGATATTTTGGAAAAATTCGGTTTTTTGTTTGTCTAATTCCAACAAGCGTTCAGCTTGCTGGCGAGTCTTTTGGTATAAGCGTGACTGCTGCACAGCGATCGCCGCTTGAGCTGCTACTGCTTTCGCTAGATCAACATCAGATAAAACCCATCGACGGGCATTACTACCTTCATGCAAGGTAATACTACCGATGCATTTACCATCAGCCAATAATGGGACAACCATTAGCGATCGTGCTGGCATTTTTAAAGGCAAATCAAAATCCTGGATTTCCAAGGATGAATGGCTCACATCAGCAATTACCACTGTTTCATGTGTCCGCAACAATTCTTGCAGGATCGGATTATCCTTAATTGGTGCTTGGTAATTAGGTAATTGCTGACTGGAGTCGTGTTTATTGCTACTTATCTGCTTTTCCTGGACTTTTTCCAGGGAATCCTCTGAATTTTGAGAGCTGTCATACAAGCCTACACACTGGACAAACTCATCTTCCTCTGTCCACAAAGACAGGACGCAGCCATCAACTTGTAAGGCTTGTCCCAGCTGTTGTGTAATAGCTGCAAAGATATCTTGAGGATTCAGGCTAGAGCGAATCGCGCTAGTAATCGTATTAATCAAGCTCTCTCGTTTGGCAAGGGCCCGTACTTGCTCGTAAGCATAGGCTTGAGACAACGCTAGGGCTGCTTGATCCGCTACCATCAACACCAGTTGTACCTCTTCCTCTCCCCACAAGCGAGGCTGAGAACACTGGTGTAATGCTAATACTGCCATCAGCTCTTGTTGGCAAATCAGTGGCACAACTAAACTAGAACAAATGTTAGCGGTAGCAAAAGCAGCACCACGTTGATAAGATTCGGGAGTATCGCCCTGAATACGCTCATCACCTACCACATCGTGAATCACTTGTACTTCGCGGGTTTCCCACACCGTCTGAGCTAGTAAAGAAGATGAGGAGGGTGAAGGAGATGTTGCTTGTGTTCCATCTCTGTGATCTTCTCCTTCTCTCCCTGCTTCTTCCTTAAGAGCCTTTTGGTAAATGAATCCTTCATCTGCCAACTGCTCATCTTGGAAAGGACGCAACAGACAGACATCCACTTCCAACATATGACCCACTGTATCCACAATTGCCTGCAAAATTTGCCGATAGTCTAAGGCGCTGCGGATAGTGTTAGTAACGGTGTTCAACAGCGATTCTTGACGAAGTGTACGGGTAAGTTCACGAGTGCGGGCTTTAAGAACATTATGGGTATCTAAAGCTTGGCGTACTACTGCTTTAAGTTCTTCTGCTTCCCACGGTTTCGTAACATACTTGAATACTTTACCAGCGTTGATTGCTTCCACCAGATCTTCAACATCGGTGTAGCCAGTTAAAATAATTCGAATAATATCTGGATATTGAGTCGCTGTCAGACTCAAAAATTCAGTACCGCTCATCATCGGCATTCTTTGATCGGAGATGATCACTGCGACCTCTCCCTCTTGCGAGAGCAGATCCAGCGCCGCAGGACCAGAGGTTGCCCTTAGCACCTTATAGTCGCGATAGAAAGTGCGGTAAAGCAAGTCAAGGTTGTCTGGTTCGTCATCGACAACCAAAATTTTAGGCTTACTGTTTGCTTGGGATTTCATGCACCGCTTTCCTGCAGCAACGGCAGTCGGATAAAGAATAATCTGATCAGGTAAGGATGTTTCTGAGTCAGTCCAGAGCAGAGCATTTTGACCAATAAGGCTGTTTGGCTACATGACTGCTGAGTGTGGAAGCGTTTACTCACAGTAATTTGTCTCAAGAGCTTGTGCCGATTGCTATTCGCTCTGGTGCAGTGCAATTGATTTCATAGTCATTAGTGTTACAGAGTGGATGCTTGCTGTCCAAATTTTCTCTCACCTCCGAGAAGAAATGTCTGATACTACATACAGTGCTCAAAGCTGGTTGAAAAATCCAGATGAAGCTGCATATTAAGTTTTCCCCTCGCAGCAGTTGCACTAACACTTGCTGGTAACTTTTATTTGTGGTAGTCATGGTAGAGTCAGCAATATTACAACAATAATATTTAAAGGCAACGTATACTATTAGACAAATACCTCTTTCCAATTTAGCAATCAAAACTATAACTAAGACAAGTGCTAGTGTCAGGAAAATTCAGGACTAGGAATAAGATAGCCTTGCAGGTTCTTTCCTTAGTGCTCATATAGCCTGTTTCTATTACTGAGTAGCATAATGGTTTTTGCGTAGCGCTAATTGCATAAAATAAGTCAGTACCGCAATCAGGAGTAGTTTGAAACAAGGGTTTGCTAGGGGTGTGCTTGCTTAATAATTTTGTAGGCAATGTTTACTAACAGGTTATACTATGTCTCTACCTGCTCAATCCAGCTACTACCACTGTCAATTATCAATTTGTTTTGTACTAAACAATTCGCTCGCTTTTCTACCCTAAAACCAGGATGCACTTGAACCTCCTGAACTAAAGAGTGTAAATTTATGAAACTGCAACTCTTAAACCTCCTTAAGGCACACAGGTTATAAAAGCCCAAGCAGAGTTTTGCACTTTGTTTGATCCACAATCAAAGGCGAATTGGCAATTTCAGGTCAGTTCAACACCTGGGCGGCTCTTGAGTTTTATCCAGGTGGAGATGGTATTTTAGGATATTTGAGAAGATTTTCGTGAATAAAATTAATACTAAACTAGCCTTGACATCTTGTTTTTTTCGTCCATACCACCAACAGTCAATTACATCTGTCATCAATCCAACTTCTAGCCAATTTCAAATCCGTGCAGCAACATCTGCTGATTTGACTGGTGTTGCTCAAATCATTACTGAAAGCTTTCATTCTCAAAAGGGTATGTGGGGATGGGCTTTTCCGTTACTACGTTTGGGTATTTATGAAGATTTAAGGCATCGCCTAGCGTTACCTACACCCAATCAAGTTTGTTTAGTTGCCGTTGATGTTACTAATGGTGAGGCTAATAACTTAGTGGGAACTGTGGAACTCAATGTACGTTTTAGTGATTCGTGGGCCCAGGTTGGTAAGAGTTTTCCTTATCTGTCTAACTTAGCGGTTCATCCAAAATACCGTAGGCATGGTGTAGCTTCAGAGTTACTTATTAGCTGTGAAAAAGTCTCCAAAGACTGGGGTTTTCAAGACTTATATCTCCACGTGTTGGAAAATAATTATCAGGCAAGACAGCTTTATTTCAAGCTGGGGTATCGGACGCATAAAGTTGAATCGAATTGGAATGCATATCTTCTAAGACGATCACGTCAAATACTATTATTCAAGCATTTGAGTACTGACTCAACTACCTGAGTTATATTGTGGGAATTTTAAATTAGGCTATTATAATTATTTGTTTGTGAGAAAAACTATCGTAAATATTGGTAATTAGACTATAAATTTATCTAGTCAAATATACGTTCAATATTACATATAGTTTGTATGGTGGTAATTTATGTTTTCTGAAATTTAGACAAATAGGTAGACAAGATAGACATAAAACTTATCGTATATATCGAATGGACTAGTACCCAAGTAGTATAATTATTTTTTGTTATGTTAATTCATCCTAAATTTGTATGAATCTCTCTTTAAATAACAATAAAGGCCCTGTGTTACTGGTATTGCTTAGTCTTAACTAAACTACTTTCAAATTTTAGAAAAAACTATATATAAATACGGACTCTTTTAATAACTAGTATAGCTCAAAATTCAATACAAAACAAATTTTTAGACATCTTTGATATTTAACCGTGGAAGTTCTCTGAATTGTACATAGTATAGTTGGATGTAAACTTTTTAAATCATAAATAATTTGTAATAGCAAAAAAATATGATTTTGTTTATTTAGAAAACTTTGCTGTTTGTAAATGTATGCAAGTTTCGATTTTTTTAAATTTATATTTCCATAAATAAATTAATTGATTATATTATATAATAATGGATATATCCGTAATTTCATACTTTAAAATTTGATCTACCTCATAATAACTTTGTAATTAAGATATTCATCTTTATAAAAACTTTAAACAAAAAGTCATACAGTTGGAGACAAATATAGTTATATCTCATAAAATATGATCACTCAATTACTGAACAACGTCTATATTTTTCCCATCTTAGTTAAATTGTCCTGCAAATTTTTGATAATAAGAAAACTCAAAAACTTGATTTGATGTAAAATCTAGTTCTGTTTGGAAGTGCATACTACTACAAAATTCATTGAAAGTTTGAGAAAACATGGATAGCGAAAAGCGTCGACGCTATCAAACTGCTATGTTATCAACTTACTACCCTAACACCAGTTTCCTTGACCATCTTGTCATGCCCGATGGAACTGAGCAATCACAAGGCTCGGATATCCTCACGCTTTTGCACACTGGAAAAGTTTTCATCGTCAATAGTCGTAAGCGGAATGGACTAATACTCTTTAAACGCTACCACGCGGAGTTTGCTGGACCTGGAGCGGCAGTGGGTGGGGATTACGATTGCGATTGCCACAGGGCACTGCCCATAGGCAATGTTTCTAATCAGTTTTTATTAACTCCTGAATCTAATGAGGAGCGCCAAAAGGCTTACTTGATTAGACGACAGTGGATTCGGTTAATTAAGCAAATTACAGAAAATCCGTTGCCCCAGCAGCGAGTACAGAAAATTCTTGATCAATTTGAACAATATTTCCTACCAGAAATAGTGGCTGATTTGCCGGATGTTGCTTTTGCCCTTTTAGTGGGTGTACTGCCACAAACAGTGGAAATAGTACGCCGTTTGGGCAGCGAGGTGGATGGCAGGTTTAATTCCTGAGTGAATCGCTAAGAGTCAAGATTTGCCAAAGCAGCTTGTACTCGTTTTAAGGTGCGGGCGTTTTCTTCGGTCGTCCCTACAGTGATTCGCAATCCTCCGCTGATTTGCCGAACAAGAGTGCCATAATCTCTGAGTTTTTGGTGTAACTTTTTTAAGGCAGCGTCTTGGGAATGAGAACCTTTTGGTTTGAGACGCAGGTAAATAAAGTTAGCAGTACTTTCTGCAATTTGTAATGTTGAATGTTGAGATAAAGCTTTGATAAGTTTGGCTCGTTCACTCAGGGTATGGGGAATCGTCTCAAGTAAGAGTGTACGGTTTTGCAAAGCAACTAATGCCGCTGCTATGGAGAAGCTAGGAAGATTGTAGGGTAAGCGGACTTTTTCTAAGATGGCGATCGCCTCTGGATGAGCAACGCAATAGCCAATGCGAAGGGCTGCCAATCGGAAAGCTTTAGAAAAAGTACGTAGTATAATCCAGTTGGGGCGATGTGCTAATTCACTAACTAAAGTACTCTGACTAAATTCAAAGTAAGCCTCATCAATTACTACTAAAATCTCTTCGCTGAGATTTCTTAACCATGCCAATTCTGCTGTGGTTAAGCTGTTGGCAGTTGGGGAATTGGGATGTACTACAAAAACCACTCGAATGGGAGGATTTTGAGTTTGTTCGATAGCGGCCTGTGCAGCTTTTAAGTCAATTTCAAAATTTGTTTCATTTCTGTCTACTCCCACTACAGGGATGCCTAAAGTTTGTGCCAAAATTCCGTACATCGAGAAAGTAGGATTGGCAACTAGAATGCATCCCTCTCCTCTAAGACAGGTGGCGATTAATAGAGAGCGAATCAGTTCATCTGAACCATTGCCCACAGAAATATTGGCAGAAGTGAACAGGGATGGTGAAAGGGCAGCTGACTCATTGACATACTCGGCGATCGCTTCTTTGAGTGTTTCGTGTCCGCCATCAGGATAACGATTTGTTTCAATTACTTGCTGATACGTCCAGACTAGTTTTTCTTTTAACTCAGGTGGCAAATCATAAGGACTTTCATTCGTATCTAGCCGATCAAACTGCGTAGGAACAGCTCCGGCTGTATCACTGCTGGGGTGGGGTTTATATGCGTGTAGCTTGGTTAAATCTGATCGGATGAATGGAAGCATAATTTTAGTAATTAGCCATTTGTCATTGGTTATTCAATAAATGACAAAGAACAAGTAAGAGTTTAATATTTTACAGCTTCAAGGTAATTGACAAAAGAGGCGAATTGCTTGCCAGATTTCTTCCATAACATTACCTAAAGCATGATTATCCTCTAGTTCGACTAACTCTATCCAAGGACGCGATCGCGCAAAATCACGACTAGCTTCAATAGGGATAACTTCATCATGCTTTCCATGCAGGATAAGGGTGGGGATAGGACGTTGCAAAAGTTCCTCTTGGTATTGAGCAGCGTCTTTAACAAAATCGTAACTTAGAGGCAGCGATTGCCCCTCCCCATAGTGGTAGATCATGAGATATTTTTCCCTTTGCCAACGCTTCACCTCTTCATCTCCTAACTTGGGCAACCAATGGGATAAAAACCCAAAAGCTGGTGCTAGCAAGACTAGGCGTTGTACTTGTAAATATCGCTCTCCCAAATGAGCAGCTGTCAAACCGCCCAAACTTGAGCCAATCAGTACTACAGATGCAGTATCATTACTGAATTCTGCGGCAACTTGTGTTATCTGACGAGTGATCGTCAGATGAGAAAAATCCCCAGCATTCAAATCGGGAATTTTTAGGTTTGTCTGAATTTGGGTAAAGCGATCGCTTATATTTTGCGCTTTAGCAGATTTAGGACTGGAAGCAAAGCCATGAAGATATATGAACTGAGTTGTCATCAAGCTTTTCTTGTTAGGGTTGTTCCTTGTCATTTGTCCTTTGAGATGACAAATGACAAAAAACTAATGACCTTGTTCTTAACGCAATGTGACGAATTCTTCTGCTGCTGAGGGATGGATACCAACGGTAGCATCAAAGTCTTTTTTAGTTGCGCCCATTTTGACTGCGATCGCCACCCCTTGTATTATTTCAGCTGCACTTTCTCCCACCATGTGAGCGCCCAGCAATTTATCGGTGTTGCTATCAACCACCAATTTCATCATTATCTTCTCTTGTTTACCGGTCAAACTATGGTACATGGGGCGAAAGCGAGTGCTATATATTTTTACAGCATCGCCTAGTTGTTCTCGTGCTTGCACTTCTGTCAACCCAACTGTAGCGGCTTCGGGTGTGGAAAATATGGCTGTTGGCACAGTTTCGTGACTGAATACGCGGCGGTTAGTGCCGAATTCGCTATCAGCAAAGGCGCGACCTTCACCAATGGCCACGGGAGTTAAATTTAAGCGATCAGTGACATCACCCACAGCAAAAATATGCGGTTGACTAGTTTGACTATATTCATTGACTGCGATCGCATTCATGGTCTTATAGCCAGGCCCTTCGACGGAACTAGGGACGACATCTACCCCAGCATTTTCTAAACCCAGCCCATCTACATTGGGAATCCGACCAGTCGCTACTAAAAACACATCGGCAATTACTGGTTGTTGATCTGCCTCAGATAAAGTCAGTTTCAACCCTTCCGGCACGCGTTCAATTGCTTTTACCAGATTATTCTTGATCAACTGAATTCCGTGGTTGGTCATGCCCTCTTCAATTCCGGTACGGATATCCTCATCAAACCCTTTCAAAATCTTTTCACCTCTAGTAATCTGCGTCACCTGAGAACCCAAACCGCGCATGATACAAGCAAATTCCGTGCCGATGTAACCAGCGCCAATAATGACTATATGTTTCGGCTGTTCTTTGAGATGAAAAATTTCGTTAGAGGTAATTCCACATTCCATACCTGATAAATCTGGTTTGACAGGACGTCCGCCAACAGCAATTAAAATTTTGTCTGCTGTAACTTTGCGTCCGTCAACTTCTACGGTATGAGGGTCTACCAGACTAGCGCGATTAGGAATTAGTTCGACTCCCGCTTTTTCTAAAAAGCTTATGTGTAGCTGGGACAGTCGCCGAACTTCCTTATCTATAGATGTAATGAAATGTTCCCAGTCCAATTCTGCGTTACCCACTTTCCAGCCATAACCTGCGGCATCATCAAATAATGCGGGAAAGTGAGAGCCATAGACCATGAGTTTTTTGGGAACACAACCACGAATCACACAAGTTCCGCCAACTAAGTCGTTTTCGGCGATCGCCACTTTAGCCCCGTAGCTAGCCGCTCGTTTTGAAGCTGCCAAACCCCCAGAACCAGCACCAATTACAAACAGGTCGTAATCAAAAGTCATAAATTTATATATCTCTTTAGCAACAAGTTGGTTCCTGGGAACTTACACAGAGAGCTTGATTGAACTACAAAGGATATCCGCTAAATCCTGCGTAAATCCTTTCCTTGATTTAATCTAGCGTTAGCAGATGCTCTCCTGTCAGTCGTGAATCTTACTTTTTGCTTTTACTTTAGTAGAGACAGTAGCTCAGCAATTCACAATGAAGAAACGCAATTTCGGCGAGCATCAAGTCAATAGCTAGAATACAAATCAAAGCAAGAACAGCTTAACACTTGTCATATTTCTGCTTCTAGTGTTAGGTGTAATTTCCGCTCCATCTGTGTTTAAGAAATAAGAGTCTACGAGTAAAAGAAGCAGGCTCAGGCTATCTCCTTGTCCTTTACAAAGAGCAATTAACTGATGAATAAAGAAGCCTATTACAGACTACCTTAGCAGTTTTATATATTTGGAGAATCGGTTTAATTATTGACGGGCGGTGTGTTATCATCTGGTTTCTCGACAGGTGTGTTGTCAGTTGGCTTTTCGACAGGTGTGTTGTCAGTTGGCTTTTCGACGGGTGTGTTATCAGTTGGCTTTTCGACGGGTGTGTTATCAGTGGGATTCTTAACAGGTGTGTTATCAGCTGGCTTTTCGGCAGGTGTGTTATCGGTGGGATTTTTAACAGGTGTGTTATCAGCTGGCTTTTCGGCAGGTGTGTTATCGGTGGGATTCTTAACAGGTGTGTTGTTAGTTGGTTTCTCGACGGGTGTGTTGTCGATGGGATTCTTAACAGGTGATGTGTTATTTTGTGAGTTTTGGTTTGTCGGATTTTCTGCTGAAGAGTTTTGAGGTGTTGTTGAAGTTCTACTAGAATCAACACCAACGTTATTTTTTGGAGTGTTTACGTTGCCGTTACCATTTGTTGTGCTTTGCTGCTCAGTATTTATCGAGCCTTGTCCTGTTTTTTCTGAGGAGTTTGCTGAAGAATTGTCTGTGACAACGTCTTTACTGGGCGAATTTGAAGGACTAGTAGTTAGCTGCACAAAAGAAGGGTTTTCAATTACTCCCTCGCCTATTATGGGTGGCTGTGCTTTCAAAGCCGCAGTGGTTTCGGCTTGAACACTAGTAATGGCAGGATCAGGCGTAGGTGCGGGATTCTGTTTATTCAAATCAAGTTCCCGAACCAGCTCACTCGTTTCATAAAAATTTTTCAGATCAAAATCATATAAGCTTTGAAATTTACCTTTAACTATAACTATCATCTGCCCTGCTTCCAGCATTTGAGTTTGAGAAGCTTCTCTATTAGAAACTTCAATGCCACTATTTGTCAGCGCACCCACAATTGTGGTGTCTGTTTGTTGGTTGTGGCGCACAAATAAGGCTGAACCACGAATTGCTGCTGCTGCACTCGGTGTTTGTATATGCGTTTGACCCCTTCCGGGTGGGATAAGCAACAGCACAGTCCCGTTTGACAGTCTAAAGTTGCGAGTCTTTGGCAAAAATTGAAATACCGCTTGTTCTCCAATCCGTGCCAAAGAGCCATCATTGAAACGCAAGTCTGCTAGAGAAGCTCGACCAGTTGACAGCCCATCCCCAGGAATCATTGCATCTAATTTCCGTGCGGGACGCTTTTTTAGGTTATCTCTGGGTATCAGTTGCACTAAGTTGCGGAGATTCTGAATCTCAGCTCGTGTCAAAGGAGTTATAGCACTTGCGCGATTTGACAAAGGCAGTACTGCAATTCCACAGAAACCAATAATTAACAGTGGAAACGATTTATGAAACATAGTTTGTTTGGGAGCTTGTGAACTTTAACTGATACCAAAAAAGTTAATCATAGATTCTGATGTTAAAGGTTCAAGCAGCTAATAACTGTTATAGCGAATTTTTTCAGGTAAATTTATCTGCATTTTAGTGTACATTTAATAGATAAAATAGACAATGAATACACTATATTTAGTTTGTTTAAGTTTTTACTCGAAAACTGACCTACTATGAAATAAATTCTGGAACAAATTTCAAAGTTGTACTTAATATCAATAGTTAAATGAGGAGTACCTTACAGATAATCCTTATCTAATTACCTAAGCCACAGGGTGGATATGCTTAACAAGAAGTTGTGGGGAGCTGTATGAGGTGACTCACTGGCTAAATTTCAGTAAAGTTAGGCAGAAATTTTATTTTCTGAGTTGGAACTTCCAGTGCAACTTGTGGGTCTACATCTGGCAGATGTGATCAATAATTTCAAAGATGCAACTGAAGATCTGGAAAAATTTGTTTTTTTGGATTTTGTTAGCATCCAGCGGTGGAAGCTGTTATTGCATTAAAGTAGATGCGGCAGAATCAGTAAATACAAATATATGGCGTCATCACAATAATTTTGCACCAAAAATAACATCTTTCGCTAGCACACAAAATCATCAGCAATGCCAGCAGTTAGAGCAAGAAGCAATTAACTCTTTTTGCAAGCAGTCTAGTGAGTCAAAGAGTTTACACTCTCAGATACCGTCAAATCTGACACAGCAAATACCACCAACAACTGATCAAACTCCAGCACCAACAGAAAACTCTGGAGGTAATCAAGAGCAGGATGACTCGCCACAGCTAGAAGTACAGCCAAGTAACTTCCCTGCTTCTTCTGACTCAATAGAGCAACTATTAAATGCTCCTGAGATCAATGAGTCTGAAAGACTAGAGAGGCTCTGGCAACTGTTGCAAGAGCAAAAACAGCCACCTCTTGAGTCTGATAGCGATCGCGAATTAGGGCTAAGGCTACGACCACGACCCCTAGAACAGCTGCCACCTCCACCAACAGAACAGCCTGTAGTTCAGTTTAAACCCATAGGCTACCTACAAGCTCGTGTTGGCTACTTTCAGACAAGTAACATTTTTTCCTCTAATGATTCTCCCATAGAAGATGGTTTGATTTTTTCTGGACTAAGACTAGCCTCCGCATATTTTCCTTTGGGATCTGAGACTTATTTAAACGGGTCAATTGATGGCAACCTAATTCGTTACATAGATCAATCACAATACAATTACAACCAAGTAAGATTCAATCTCAGTATTTACCAGCAGCTATCGCAGCGAATGTACGGAAGAGTGAGTTGGAGTAATCAACAGTTATTTTATGCCAACAACAGCGATCGCTTGGATAGCTTTAAAGCTGGCGATCGCTTCTTAGGTGAGAATTCCTTGCAACTGTCTTTGGGACGACGAGATCCTCTAACTTCAAGGTTGGTGCTAGATACTTTCTACGAATTGAGTGTGAATTTTGCTGACCCTGAAAGCCGAAATCGCGTGATCAATTCCTTTTGGATTTCTTTGAACTACTACTTGCAAAAACCGCTTCAGGTTGGTCTAGATTACCAATTTAGCTACTCTGACTTTACGCAGCGCGAGCGAGAAGATCAATTTCATCGGCTATTTGGGCATTTGAATTACCAAATCTCTGACTCCATAAATATGAATGTACAGGCTGGAGTTACATTAGGTAATTCTACCGCTCAAAACATTGATTTTGATGGCTGGTTCTTTAGTGTCAATTACAATTTGGAATTAGGCCAGTTTTAAACTTGTTATCTCTTACAAAGTTCTGAGCGCCGGCTTCCGGCGCTCAGAACTTTGCGCTTTGTCCTTGGTGATTACAAATGACTAATGACTACATATAGCTAATCCAATCACTCCAGCTACCAGCATAAAGTTTACCCTTACTTATGCCGGCTAGTTCTAAAGAAAGTAAATTCACACAAGCAGTTACACCAGAACCGCAATAAACTAAAATTTCCTCGGCTGTTTCTATTTTTTCCCATCGATGGCGTTGCTCTGGTTGAGGAAGTAAGTAACCGGAAGAGTCTGTAATTTCTTGCCAGGGATAGTTAACTGCGCCGGGAATATGACCTGCTATTTTATCAATTGGTTCTCGTTCGCCTCGATAGCGATCGCTCTCTCTTGAGTCTACCAACACTACTTCTGGACTATCTTTGCGATTTTTCACCGCTGTAATATCTACTACCCTGTCTGTTTGTGCTTGAGCTACGAATGTACCCATTCGAGGGGTAGGAAGGACATCCGTGATCAGATACCCGGCTTTTTGCCATCCAGCAAAGCCTCCATCCAGTACAGCTACTTGCTCATGTCCTAGATAGCGCAACAGCCACCACAGACGAGCGGCAAAGGCAAAGCGCGAATCATCATAAGCTACAACTAAAGTTTCTTGGGAATTTACTCCAATCGTCGATAATTTGTTAGCTATATCATTGGGGTTAGGTAAAGGATGTCTTCCGCCATGCTTACCTACGGAACTGGAAAGATCTTGATTCAAATCAAGGTAATAGGAATTCTTTATATGACTTGTTTGGTACTGTTGTTGTCCTAATTGTGGATCGGCTAGAGAAAAGCGACAATCTACAATGACAACTTGCGGATCTTCAAGATGTTCAAACAGCCACGTTGGCGAAACAACAAATTGGGAATTGTGCATTGATCATTATTCAGTTTTTTGTAAGATGTCATTAGAGAATTTTACACCTCAGCTCACAGCAGATGGTTCATTCACTTTCGTCTCCCAAGAGTTTGGTGAATCTTTTCACAGCCATTATGGAGCTAAGCAGGAGAGTTTTTTCAAGTTTGTAGTTCCTACTCAACTAGCTACAGCCGCACGTAAACCTGTTTTGCGGTTATTAGACGTTTGTTATGGTCTAGGATACAATACAGCAGCGGCTTTACAGACTATTTGGGCAGTTAATCCTAGTTGCTATGTCGAAGTCATTGGTTTAGAACTGAATCCGTCTGTGCCAAAAGCTGCGATCGCCCATCAGTTATTCGATAATTGGAACTGCAACCATACCGAAATTTTGACCCAACTAGCTTTTGAGCATCAAGTGCAAACACCTCGCTTGAAAGCAACACTACTAATTGGCGACGCCAGAAGCTCAATGGCATTGGTACATAAGTCAGATTTCCGAGCAGATGCGATTTTTCTTGATCCGTTTTCACCACCTCAATGTCCTCAACTATGGACAGTTGAATTTATCCAACAACTGTCATTGTGTTTACATGAAGACGGTTTCCTAGCCACTTATTCCTGTGCTGCTGCTGTACGCACAGCATTATTAGCGGCTGGTTTGGTAATAGCTTCTACTCCACCAGTGGGAAGGCGATCGCCCGGTACAGTAGCAGCCCACAATAGAGCAATAAAAGAAGTATTGGAATTTTCCCCCTCTCCTCCTCTCCCTCTCCCTCCCTCCTCTTACCAACTCTCTCAAGCAGAAAAAGAACATTTGCTAACTCGCGCTGCGATTCCCTACCGCGATCCCGAATTGAGCGATTCTGCTGAAGTCATAGCAATGCGGCGACAACAAGAGCAACAAGCCTCATTTTTGGAACCTACCTCTCGTTGGCGAAAAAGGTGGCTATCGGGAATTGAAGGTACTGATTTTACAAGCACTAGTTCATAAGAATATTTAGTAAACAATCCTAAGTTACGTATAATATTTTACTATAATTTTGATTTGTGTTTCTTACTAGTCAAGCAATTAGTTTTGATGACCTAAATAAATTAAATTACTCAAAAGTAGCTAAAAATACATGTTTATTAGTAGTATTTACTAGATATGATTATTAGCTAAGGAAAAATACTTATATATTTATATAATTACTGTAAAAACTTTAAATTCAAACCCAGATACTTTGATATAAACTAAGCAACTAAAAGATTTTCTGGCGCTGCTATGTTAATCGATATCCGTAAAAAACCTGATTTAACATTTGCGCGGATTCATCATACTGGAATTTATAGGCGAAAAATTAGACAGCAATATTCTTCTGGTTCTTGTAACATAAAAAACATGCTGAGAATGCCTCGGTTAAGAAGTTTGATCAGCTGTCAGACTTATAAATTGCACATTCTATTTTGTACCCCTCCGGGGAAGCAAGCTAGCAAGAGCGTCGGTTACAACAGAAGTTTGGCAAGAGCAGAGTCGGCGATACTTTGCCTTTGGTCAAGTTTCACTCTGAACTGGAGGATTTTTGACCGGAACTAACGGAAACGTCTCCAGTTCCGCTTTTGAGAGCTATAACGCATAATTATGTAGATTAAAGAGTAAAAGTTATGATGTGTCACCTTTATGAAAATACTGGCTTAAATACAGTCAAAAACTAAACTTTTTTTGAAATTTGACGCTGTTAACTTTTTCAAGAAAATTGCAGTGCCTTTATGATTCAATGGAAATCCAACCATACAGGCTCTACTGAACAAATTATTAGTGGGTCGAACCCTCTAAGTAAAGTGAAGAGTATCGGTTCAAATCACGCCGTAGAATTACAAAATGTAGAGGGTTATTCCGTGGGCTTATCTAAAGAAGACCTTATGCTTGAAGATACCCAAGCAGTGTCTTCTTGGATAAAGGCTGATGTTAATAGTGGTGATTCATTGGTATCTAGAACCCTAAAAACCAAAGGTTCTAAATTGAATGGCTTTGACTCAGAGCCACCCAAGGTTTTAGTGGTTGATGACCATGCTGCTAGTCGCATGACTGCTGTTGCCCTTTTAGCTATGGAAGGATACGAAGTAATTGAGGCAGACAGTGGTTTTGTTGTTGTAGAATTAGTAACGCAAAAACAACCGGATCTGATTTTGCTGGATGTGATGATGCCGGGGATGGATGGATTTGAAGTGTGCCAGCTGCTCAAGCAAGATGAGCAGACTAGGTTAATACCAGTAATTTTTGTTACAGCCTTAAATGATAGGCGATCGCGCATCCGGGGAATTGAAGTTGGAGCGGATGATTTTCTTACCAAACCCTTTGACCGTGTGGAATTGGCAGCGCGTGTTAAATCCTTAGTGCGGCAGAAGCGTTTGAATGAAGACTTAGACCATGCCGAACAAGTACTGTTTTCCATTGCCATGTCGATTGAAAGTCGCGATCCTAATACGGGCGATCACTGCGAACGACTAGTCAAGCTGGGACAAGCGTTTGGGGAATACCTCAACCTTTCACGCTACCAAATTCGGGATTTGATGTGGGGTGGTTATCTCCACGATATCGGTAAAGTGGGTATTCCCGACGCGGTGTTGCTGAAAAAAGGTAAACTCAGCCCCGAAGATTGGAAAATTATGAGACAGCACGTTTTGATTGGGGAAAAAATCTGCCAACCACTACGCAGTATGCGGGGTGTAATTCCGATCATTCGCCATCACCATGAGCGCTGGGATGGCTCAGGCTACCCCGATAGACTTAAGGGAGATAACATTCCTTTCTTGGCGCAAGTGTTTCAGTTAATTGATATTTACGATGCCTTAACCAGCGAACGACCTTACAAGAGAGCTTTTACTTCAGAAGAAGCGCTTTTAGTGATGCGAGAAGAAACTGATTCGGGTTGGCGCAATCCCGAACTAATGCAGCAGTTTACAGAGTTTATTCACTCTTTTGAGGATAGAGAGTAGTCAGTAATCAGGAGATAGAAGATAGGAGCCTTTGATATTTCTGTCTTAGACAATTAGCTGGTATGATTTGAGCCTAAATCTCAAAGCACCAACAATATTTATCACAATTTTATTGATAGCTGATAGCTAATTATGGTAGTTGTAGCAATTCTAGCGGCAGGACGCGGCACACGGATGAAATCAAACTTACCCAAAGTTTTACATTCTTTGGGTGGGCGATCGCTAGTAGAGAGAGTTATCGAAAGTGTAGAACCGCTTTCGCCCTCACGGCGGATAGTAATTGTGGGGTATCAAGCCGAGGAAGTCAAAGCCGCCATGCATTCAATCCCCACCTTAGAGTTTGTCGAGCAGACTGTACAACTGGGTACTGGTCATGCAATCCAGCAATTACTTGCTTATTTAGAGGATTACACTGGGGATTTGCTAGTGCTAAATGGCGATTTGCCTTTAGTACGTACTGAAACCCTCCATCAGTTGTTACAAACTCATCAAGAAAATCAGAACGCTGCCACCATCCTCACCTCGCATCTAAGTGATCCCACAGGCTACGGGCGCGTTTTTTGTAACGATGAAAGTATTGTGCAGCAAATTGTTGAACACAAAGATTGTACGCCTGCTCAAAGACAAAATAGTCGGATTAACGCTGGAGTTTATTGCTTCCGGTGGCAGAATTTGGCAGAGATACTACCGCATCTCCAGGCAAACAATGCCCAAAAAGAATACTATCTTACCGATGCTGTGACTCAGGTTGGCAAAGTCATGGCAGTCGATGTGGAAGATTACCAAGAAATTCTTGGTATCAACGATCGCCTGCAACTAGCAACAGCATACGATATTTTGCAAAGACGAGTTAAGGAAAAATGGATGCTGGCGGGTGTTACCCTCATCGATCCTACAAGCATCACTATTGATGAAACGGTGGAATTACAGCCGGATGTAATTATTGAACCGCAAACACACCTGCGGGGAGATACCACAATTCAAACAGGGAGTCGCATCGGGCCTGGGACTTTAATAGAAAATAGCCAAATTGGTGAAAATGTTACTGTCAAGTATTCTGTAGTGACGGATAGTATTGTACAGGCAGGAAGCCGGATTGGCCCCTATACCCATTTGCGTGGTCATGCACAAGTCGGTGCTGGTTGCCGTGTAGGTAATTTTGTGGAATTGAAAAATACTCAGTTAGGCGATCGCACAAATGTGGCGCATTTATCGTATTTGGGCGATACCACTACGGGAAATAAAGTCAATATCGGTGCAGGAACAATTACCGCCAATTATGACGGCGTGAATAAAAATCGTACCATTATAGGCGATCGCACTAGCACAGGTTCCAATACTACCTTAGTTGCACCAGTAACTCTAGGAAACGATGTTTATGTAGCAGCAGGTTCGACTGTTACAGAAGATGTCTCGGATGATTCCTTGGTGATTGCTCGTGAGCATCAAGTGATCAAACCGGGTTGGGTATCAAAGAAACGTTCAGCCCAAAGCCAACAACCGAAATCTAGCTGATAGCTTCAGGCTGATAGCTAAGACAAACAGCCAACTTCTGTATTTTCAGGAAGTTCCAAAGTATCATTTACTGCTACGCCATCATGGTACGCAGCGAGTAAGACTTGGCTGGTTTTACCCCAAGCTATCGCCCCACTAGCATCTAGAGCGATCGCCCCCAAATCCCGTTTGTTCTGGTGGGCTTCCATAAAGGAGCGCTGCATAGCATCCTTAAGGGACATCCCATCAGTGACGCGTACTACAACCCTTGCTGCTAAGCACTCATCAATGATGTCTTCTCCAATACCAGTGCAGCTGACCGCAGCATGACCAGTAGCATAGTTGCCTGCTGGCATTGCTGAATCACTTACCCGCCCAATTCGCTCAAAGCCTTTGCCACCAGTGGAAGTGCCAGCAGCTAGTTTACCATAGCCATCTAAAGCTACTACTCCTATGGTGCCGCGTCGGGCGTTACTGGTTTCTACTAGTTCGGGTTCTGCTACTACACCAGCCATCGTACTTTTAAAGTTATCCTGGCGTTCCTGTATCCACTCTTGCAACCGCAAATCAGTTAAAGCATTGTAGATGGGAATTTGCATTTCTCGCGCCAACTCAGCTGATCCGTAATCCGACAACACTCGGTCTGGGGAGTTTTGTAAAAATTGCGCCAACTCAATGGGATTTTTCACACGTGAGATATTAATCACGCCACTGAAGCGCCCTAATGCACCATCCATCAGAGAAGCACTCATGCGGATTTGACCATCAGATTGCAGTACTGAACCAGTGCCAGAATTAAAGCAGGGGTCATCTTCGAGTATGTAGCATCCTTGCACCACTGCTTCGCAAGCAGTTGCTCCAGACAATAGAAGAGAATAGACTTCTTCTACTACCTTATGGAGCGATCGGCGCACTACCTCTATTCCCCCTTTCCCGTGGAGAGAACTACCAGCCCCTCCATGAATAATTAATTTAGGTTGCACCTGTAGCTTCATCTATCTCTTGCGCTATTTGCGTCTCACTTGCGGTTCGTTTCACTAGGGATTGGATATTAAGGATTGGGTACTGGGTATTGGGAAGAATTTAGTTCCCAAGATTAGTTCTAATCCCCAGTCTCTAATCTCTAGTCCCCGGTCACTGTAATTCCAGAACGGCGACGGCGACAACGTTCTGAACAGTATTTCACTTCGTCCCAGCAATCTTCCCATTTCTTGCGCCATGTGAAAGGACGTTGACATACCGGACAGATTTTTGTGGGCAGGTCAGATTTAGAACGAGCATGTCCCATATGAACACTGTGCGGATTAGAATTTTATTTCTGAGAGAGATGGAAGATAATTATAACTAGTTTGCTACGAAGGGAGGATACTTTTGACAAACAAATGTATAGTCAATCTCTCTATAGGCTTATTTCTCGACAACCTATTTGAAAAGATAAAACTATAGGCAGATGCTTCAACGCTCAAATAAGTTGGTGCATCTCTCCAAAGATGGTTTTCGTAGCATTCTCAGGAAACGAAGAGATAAACCAACAGAAGTTACAAACGGCGACTCTCATCAGCATCAGCTAGGCGATCGCCTTTTTCAGTTTTTTTGGAATTGCAAGGGTGCGATCGTCCGCCTGCTTGCGTAGTCGAAACTGGAGCAGAGTAAGGTCGGGCGGTTGATCATTGGGGACGACGTTGGCCATTGGTGTCAACTTAACGTGAAAGCCTAGTCTGATAAGCATTTCAAAGTTTTTCGATGTACCACCTAGATTTGAGATCCCCCCTAACCCACGCCAGTCGCTCCACTTGGGGAGACCCCAAGACCGCGCTGGCTCCCCTTTTTAAGGGGGGAATTAGAATCGAATGCCCCCTTTTGAAGGGGGTTGGGGGATCTGAAACTACGGGAAATTGAGTGTTTGAGCTTAAGTTGGCACCAATGGACGTTGGCTAATTCCGTCAGGACTAGTTATGGCAGGCCTAGCTGGTATTGTTATGATTTTCGATATTCCTGCATATGTCACGACGATCGCGGTTCTGTTCTTATCTTTGGGGTACGACCTTACACAACCTTTGTTTGTGGGTATTGTGACCGACTTGGGGGATGACAATAATTTAGGTCAAACTATGGGATTCAAAGTGTTTACACTGTTCACTGGATTTGGTGTTGGCAGCCTCATCTTTGGAGAACTACTGCACTTTGGATTTGGGATATCTCTTGCCATTTTTGGCGGCATTGAGTTAATTTCTGGTTTGATAGCAATTCCACTATTTTGGCAGGAAGTCCCATCTCGATTGCGCTCAGAATGACAATTCATATCTTGATTCAGCAATGCCACTTATCGCTTAGTTCTATGCTGTTTGTGCTTTGGGCTATCGGCTTGCTGTGAAAATTCAAATTACTATTGCCCATTTTTCATGACTATTTTTTGCATTCCCCAAAAAATTAAATTTGGTTCCACAATTAAATGTGCAGCAATTTTGGGAAATTGGGATTGTAGGTAGTTTATCAACAGACTGCGATCGCCTCCTTTAATCGCAACCTTTCCTTCAGGAAATAAATTCCACCACGCCTCAATAAAATCTTTGATTCCAGCTAATAAAGTGTAAATCACTCCGCTTTGAATTGCCTCTGGTGTATTGAGAGCAAAGCGTTGAGGTAGCGTGAAATTGTGTGTCTCTACAAGTGGTAATTGCCCTGTTTCTTGACCTAGAGTTGCAAATTGCAACCCTATTCCCGGTAGAATTGCTCCCCCAACCAGACATTGATTTGCATCTGCACCTGTAAAAGTCAACGCTGTTCCAGCATCAATAACCAGCATCGGAAAACCCCAAGTTTTCCCCGCACCCCACAAAGCTAAGGCGCGGTCAATTCCCAGCGTCGGATACATTTCCTTCAGCGGTACTTGGTCTAAGGTAATAACGCGAATATGGGAATACTTTTGCCAAAGCGCTGTTTGCTTAGGAACTACAGAAGCTACAAAAAGGGCTAGATAAGAAGATGTCTCTGCAATAATTTCTTTTTGTTTTCTACTCCGCTTAGTAAGTGGAAAAATTTCTGCTGGTAAATCATCCAGTGTTCGACATTGAGCCATTTGCTGTATGACAGATTCAGGTAAATGGTTAGTATCCCAAACACACTCCAAAGTTTCGCCTATAAATAACGCCCAATGCAACCGGGAATTCCCAATTTCCAGAGCTAACCAAAGATTTTCTCTGTATTCTGGATGTTTTTGTAGTTTCACACTTTTAATTTTTTTAAGTCAGCCATAGGTTTTTTAATAAAATTTAACATTCCAGGCGTGTAACAATAAAACCAGAGGAATAAATACTCAATTTGTCAAGGAGGGAGTTATGGTAGCGCTCACCGAAAAAACTGAAAAACGGCTCACCATACAGACTTTGGAAATCGCTCAAGATACGACGGCAATTCGCTCTTTGGACTGGGATCGTGATCGCTTCGATATTGAGTTTGGTCTGCAAAACGGTACTACTTACAACTCGTTTCTCATCCGAGGCGAGCAGACTGCCTTAGTTGATACCTCCCATGAAAAGTTTCGTCAACTATATTTTGATACGCTCACTGGATTAATCAACCCAAAAGAGATTGATTATTTGATCATCAGCCACACCGAGCCAGACCACAGCGGTTTAGTTAAAGATATGCTGCAACTAGCCCCGGAAATCACCGTTGTTGGTTCTAAAGTGGCGATTCAGTTTCTTGAGGATTTGGTACATCAGCCATTTAAGCGGCGGATTGTGAAAAATGGCGATCGCTTAGATTTAGGTAACGGTCACGAATTTGAATTTGTCATTGCACCCAATTTACACTGGCCAGACACTATCTTCAGCTTCGATCACAAAACCAAAATTCTCTACACCTGCGATGCTTTTGGGTTGCATTATTGCTCAGATAGCACGTTTGACGAAGACTTGGCGGCTATCGAAGCAGACTTTCATTACTACTACGATTGCTTGATGGGGCCGAATGCGCGATCAGTCTTGTCTGCCCTCAAGCGGATGGCGGAACTGAAAACCATCGACATGATTGCCACAGGTCACGGGCCGCTATTATCTCATAATGTTGAGGAGCTAACTGGACGTTACCGCACTTGGAGCCAAAACCAAACCAAGGCAGAAACAGCAATTGGGATATTTTACGTTTCCGAATATGGGTATAGCGATCGCCTAGCTCAAGCAATTGCCAACGGTATCAGCAAAACTGGTGTCGCTGTGGAAATTGTGGACTTGGGGTCAGAAGTAGATTTACAAGAACTGCGGGAACTAGTTAGCCGTTGTACAGGACTTGTGGTTGGTGTGCCTCCTGCTTCTGGTGCTGCTAGCATCCAAGCCGCACTCAGCACAGTTTTAGGATCTGCCAAAGAAAAGCAAGCCATAGGCGTATTTGAAACTGGCGGTGGCGATGATGAACCGATAGATCCTCTGTTGAGTAAATTCCGCAATTTGGGTTTGACAACAGTTTTCCCGGCGATTCGGATTAAACAAACACCCACAGAAAATACCTACAAGCTGTGTGAAGAAGCGGGTACAGACTTAGGTCAATGGGTAACACGCGATCGCAGCATCAAAGCGATGAAATCCCTAGGTGCTGACCTAGATAAAGCATTAGGCAGACTCAGCGGCGGGTTATACATAATCACCGCCAAAAAAGGCGATGTCTCCAGTGCAATGTTAGCCTCTTGGGTAAGTCAAGCTAGCTTCAAACCGCTAGGATTTTCCATTGCAGTCGCCAAAGACAGAGCAATTGAATCACTAATGCAAGTAGGCGATCGCTTTGTCCTCAACGTCTTAGAAGAAGGCAATTACCAAAAACTCATGAAGCACTTTTTGAAGCGGTTTACCCCTGGTGCTGATCGTTTTGAAGGTGTAAGAACTCAGCCAGCCGAAAATGGAACTCCCATCCTCACCGATGCCCTCGCATACATGGAGTGCGAAGTCGTCAGTAGAATGGACTGCGGCGACCACTGGGCGGTATACAGCACCGTTTACGCCGGACGAGTGAGTAAGCCAGATGCTTTAACAGCAGTTCACCATCGCAAAGTCGGAAACCACTATTAATTTTGGATTTGGGATTTTAGATTAATAATCCAAAATCCCAAAACACTCAATAAAAAAGTATTTGTGCAGGATGGCCATCCCTACTTAATATCCAGAATTTGGATGTTTAATTAACAATCCAAAATCTAAAATCTAAAATCTAAAATTGTTTCAGCCATGTCAGTAAATAAACCCCGCGACGTTCAAGTTTATCCAATTGCTACAGATACAAGAGTACTGCGATCGCGCAGTTGGTCAAGGCTCAGATTTGAAATTGAATATGCTCTTGCCAAGGGTACAACTGCCAACTCTTATTTAATTGAAGGCGATAAAACTGCCATCATTGACCCTCCAGGTGAAACGTTTACGCAAATTTATTTAGAAGCTTTGCAACAGCGTTTCGATGTCACAAAACTAGATTATGTAATTTTGGGTCACGTCAATCCTAACCGCGCTGAAACTTTAAAAGCTTTGCTGGAAATTGCTCCTCAAATCACCTTTGTGTGTTCTAATCCAGGGGCAAAAAATTTGCGTGGAGCGTTGGGAAACCCAGATTTGCCAATAATTGTGATGCGAGGGGAAGAAATCCTAGATTTAGGTCAGGGACACCATCTACAGTTTATTCCTACCCCTAATCCCCGCTACGCAGATCAACTTTGCACCTACGACCCGCAAACAGAAATTCTCTACTCAGATAAGCTATTTGGGGCGCATGTTTGCGGAGATCAGGTATTTGATGAAGGTTGGGAAATCTATAACGAAGATCGGCGCTATTATTTTGATTGCCTGATGGCTCCTCACGCCCGTCAAATTGAAACAGCGCTAGATAAACTAGCCGATTTTCCCGTGAGAATGTATGCTACCGGACACGGGCCTTTGGTACGCTATGGCTTAATCGATTTGACCAAAGCTTATCGAGAGTGGAGTCAGCAGCAAACATCGGCTGATTTGACAGTAGCGTTGATTTATGCATCAGCTTACGGAAATACTACAACTTTAGCCCAGGCGATCGCTCGTGGCATTACAAAAGCTGGCGTCGCTGTAGAATCGATTAACTGCGAATTTACCGACCCTGAAGATATCCGCGCAGCTGTGGAAAAATCTGCTGGCTTTGTCATCGGTTCCCCCACCCTTGGCGGACATGCACCCACACCCGTACAAACAGCTTTGGGAATTGTCCTATCCACCGCCACCAACAATCAACTTGCTGGTGTGTTTGGTTCCTTTGGCTGGAGTGGTGAAGCCGTTGATTTAATTGAAGGCAAACTAAAAGATGCTGGTTATCGGTTTGGTTTTGACACCATCCGCGTCAAATTCAAACCCAACGATGCAACTCTGCAATTGTGCGAAGAAGCCGGAACCGACTTTGCTCAAGCACTGAAGAAAGCTAAGAAAGTGCGATCGCCAAGTCAACCTGCGACTACTGTAGAACAAGCAGTTGGTCGAATTGTTGGCTCTCTTTGCGTTCTCACTGCCAAGGAAGGCGATAGATCGAGTGCTATGTTAGCCTCTTGGGTGTCTCAAGCCAGCTTTAATCCGCCTGGTTTAACCATCGCCGTAGCCAAAGACCGCGCCATAGAAACTCTGACACACTCAGGAGACAAATTTGTCCTCAACATCCTCAAAGAAGGCAATCACTTAGGTTTGATGAAGCACTTCCTTAAGCCTTTCGGCCCAGCACAAGACCGATTTGCTGGTGTTGCTACCGAAGAAACTGAAAACGGCTCTCCTGTTCTTACAGATGCTCTGGCGTACTTGGAATGTTCTGTACAAAATCGGATGGAATCGGGTGATCATTGGCTGGTTTATGCAACTGTCGAGAATGGCAAAGTTTTAAATCAAGATGGTGTCACCGCCGTGCATCATCGCAAGTCGGGAACTCATTATTAATTGGGCATGGGGCAATTGTACTGAGCGACTCGAAGTATTGGACATTGGGGATTGGGAATAGAAAATTCTTCTCCAGTCTCTAGAAATGAAGTTTAGACATTTCGGCGTTCCGAGTTCTGAACACGAAGTTCCGAGTTCTGAGCACAAAGTTCCGAGTTCTGAGCACGAAGTTCCGAGTTCCGAGCACGAAGTTCCGAGTTCTGAACACGAAGTTCCGAGTTCTGAACACGAAGTTCCGAGTTCTGAGCATGAAGTTCCGAGTTCTGAGCATGAAGTTCCGAGTTCTGAGCATGAAGTTCCGAGTTCCGAACACGAAGTTTCGAGTTCTGAGGTAAAAAGTAGAAGTTTTGAGAGTGATCGCAGTTTTGGATGTCTAGCAGATGACACCATTAGTGGTGCTATGGCAGAAGCTTCAGCCTGTGTTGGGAACACTTCTTACGCTTGCTCAGTTCACCGTGATCTATTACTCATGGCTACCGACTTCACCCGACCCCGGAGATGACTTGGTAATTGATTGTGCGATGAATTCAGGTGCGATCGTGATCACATCAAACATTCGTGATTTTCAAAAAGCTAAGGAATCACTAGGGGTGCAGATTATGACACCTGTACAATTAGTTATCAAATTGGCATCTTAAGGAAGTTAGTTATGAGTCGATTAACACTTCGATTGCCTGAAACTCTATATCAACAGTTGATTCACTTAGCTGAAGGTGAAGGGGTTTCTCTCAATCAATACATTGTTTATGCTTTAACTCGGCAAGTTGCCCTTGCTTATTCAATTCAGACGGTATCTTCTGAGGAAATTACCTAGCAAAAATAGTCTTTTGTAGCACTCTTACAGAAGAGGGAGCAAGCTACGCCATCGGAAATTGAGTCAGCTTTAGCAGAACGCGAACCAGTTGAGCCAGAACAAGAGTTAAGTTCTGAAGTTATAACCCGTCTTCAACAGCGAATCCAGGAAAGGATCAAGCAGTCAAATTTTGGTGATCATGAGATGATCACCAAGTGTGAATAGTTGAGAGCGATCGCATCTGCTTAAAACTAGTCAAAAAAGCAGCGTGGGTAATGAATGCCCACCTTTTTTGCTTAGGGTAGTATAAAGTTAGTTTCAGGGAAGCTATTAGGCATGACTAATCCTCAAGATAAACAGGTAGAAATTTACCGACTAGGACAGCCTGTAGAGGTAGTTGCGATACCAGCACTACTCTCTGGGGAAGAAGTGTTACCTGGGTTTGAGTTACAGGTATAAATTGCTGGCACTCAGTTAACTCTTCACTCTCTTTTTTTCATCGCCAGTGCGGCAGATAATTATCTGTCTTGTGAAGTATTTCTATTAATTAGCTTCTACTGTTTTTTAAAACCACCTAGTAAAACTTGTTATACGGCGTATATCTTAGGGTTCTATCTTCTTTTTAATAAATTCTCTAGCCTAATTGTAGAGTTCATTTAAGCATAGGGAAAAATTTGTATGACAACTAATGTTTCCGATGATGTTAACATCAAAAAAAATATTAATGGATCGCTAGTAACTGGCATTATCCTGATTATTTTTGGGATTATTGCGATCGCAATCCCTACTATTTCGACAATTTTTGCTGAGACTTGGTTTGCTGTCATTCTGATCTCTTCGGGTTTTGCCAAACTAGTTTACGCTACTCAAACGCGCGATCGCGGAGGTTTCTTTTGGAAGCTTTTATTGAGCGGACTTTATATTGCAACAGGTGTGATGCTGTTTGTTTACCCCAAAACAGGTATCCTGACGCTGACTCTGTTGTTAGGTAGCTTTTTGCTGACTGAAGGTGTATTTGAGCTGATCCTGGCATTCCGATTGCGTCCGCAACAAAACTGGACTTGGGTACTTGGTGATGGCATCATTACTCTAATATTGGGCGCAATGATTTGGTTCCAATGGCCCTTCAATGCACCCTGGATTCTTGGCACACTAGTAGGTGTCAGCGTTCTGTTCACTGGCGTTTCACGCGTGATGCTGTCGTTAAATACGCGTTCTTTCCTAAATAAATCTGACACCACTGCAAGCGCTTAAAGCGGAATTCGATAAACCTCTCCCTGCATATAGAGACGTTGCAATGCAACGTCTCTACTATTTTTAAATTCTGAATTCTTCTTTTGCCTTTTTTGTGTGTCTTAAATCTCAATTCTCTTTTCTAAATACTGCCCAATCATCAACTGTTCTCCAGCGCGAGAAATAATAGTTTGTCTCGTCCGGTATTTGCTGCCAACTAATTTTAACTCTTCCTCAAAAACTGAACCATTGTACTCAGTTCGCAAACATAAAGTTTTGGGGTTTGAGAAATAATATTTAGCTGTGACTGGTTTGGATGTGGCAAAACCGCGATCGCGATATAAAATATTTCCCAAAGCACCAAACAGGGTAGAACCTTTCGACTCTTTCCTGGCTTTGAGCAAATCTGTACTTTCCCAGATAACTTCTGCACCACATTGCAAACTTGCTGAATCGGCTAAATCGTGCATCTGAGCAAGCTGTTGCAATTCATCGCATCCTTGTTCCAAAAACCGGATGGTGATTATGCTCTCCATCTCTTTGGTTTCTCCTTCCGGTAAGGTGTAGTAGCGCCGTTCCGAACGCCATTTACCTGCTGACTCCTGGAAAAATTCCGCAATCTGCTGCGATCGCTCAGCGGTTTGTGCAATTTGTACTGGTAATGTCACTCGTAACTTTCCTCACCTAAAGTAAATAGAATTCTGGCAAAAGTTAATTGCTCTAGTTGCTGTTAAACATATCAGCCTGTTATTTGCCATATATGCAAGGGGCCGAAGAAAAACTGGGTTTATTTACATTATGGCGTTGAAAAAGCAATTTATCTTTAATATTCTTAATATATTACTTGAACAGCGAAAAGTATTAGTCTTTTTGCTATATTAGGTGTGAGTATCTAAAAATAAATATAGTTATTTGATACTAGCCATTTTAAAAGTCAAGACAAAAAACCCCATATCTTTAGGTATTACAGGTCTTCTCCTAGGGGTAGATGTCAAGAAAGTAAAAAATATTTATACTAAGTTAATAATTACAACGTCTGCAAGAAGATTGTTTACCTCCGCGTAAGCACTACAGTAGTGAGATTTTTTTGAGTTTTAAAAAAATAGTAATTTCTGATACAGAAAAGTTAAGAGATATAATCGTGGAACTTTTGTTTTCCATTAATTGTATCTTTTAGAATTGCTTGCTCAGAATTACTTGGTAATACACGGCTGTATAACCCAGAAACTCCCCAACGGCTGTATAACCCAGAAACTCCCCAATAGGAGAAAAGTAAATGATTTTGGACGGAAATAAGCCGCACAAGCAGGCGAAAACATCAGCTTTAGCAGCTGCTAACCAGGTAATTAATACTCAGTTAGATTCAGGTGCGAAAACTGACGCGGCTGTTGCAGACGTAAATAGTAGTTTTAACACTTTACCTAGGTTCCAGTATTTCTTTGTTTCTGTATCTTCCCATTTGACATCCATCTTATTGATTCCCTGTTTGCTGGGCATAGGAGTATTGACAGCAAGTTGCGGGGCGCTACCCAAAGAATCAGCCGGGGCGCAATCTCAGAATCCTGGTGGTGGTAGTGGCGGTGCAACGCCTGTGGATGTAGTGATCGCCCGAACTGATATTCTGGAAAAACAACCAGAGTATACAGGAAATACCACACCATTCCGCATTGTGTCACTGCGATCGCAAGTAGAAGCCAGACTATTGGCTTTAAACCTAGATGTAGGTGACACAGTTAAGCGAGGGCAAAACGTCGGACAGTTAGATGATGCCATCCTGTTGACAGAATTAAAGCAAGCAGAAGCAGAACTAGCAGCCCTCAAATCAGAAGTAGCTAGGGCAAGCAATCAGGTAAGCAATGCCCGTGCTTCCGTTGAACGGGCGCGGCTAGAAGTAGTACAAGCTCAGGCAGACTCAGAACGACAGCAGAAACTATTCAAACAAGGTGCGATCGCTGAACAAACAGCTCAACAAGCACGTACTGAAGCCCAAACGGCTGCCCAAGCACTACGAGCAGCTCAAGAGCAAGTTCGTACAGAACAGCAAGCTGTCGCTGCTGCCCAAGGTAGAGTAGTTGCCCAACAGGCATTAGTTGCCCAAACTAAAGAACGCAGATCTTATGCTCGGTTAACATCCCCCATCAACGGTGTAGTTACAGAAAGGGTGACAGAACCGGGTAATCTTCTGCAAGCAGGTAGTGAAGTCTTGAAAATTGGCGATTTTAACCGCGTTAAAGTCGTTGTTCAAGTCTCCGAATTAGAACTAGCACAAATTCAGGTTGGACAATCTGTGCAAGTCCGCTTAGATGCCTATCCTAATCAAACATTAATGGGCAGAGTTACGCGCATTTCCCCCGCTGCGGATGCCACGGCTCGCTTAATACCCGTGGAAGTAGTAATTCCCAACAATGATGGAAAAATTGGCAGTGGGCTACTGGCGCGGGTCAACTTTGAAAACCAGACGCCACAGCGAGTACTAGTGTCACAAGGAGCTATTCAGAAACAAGCAAATGGTAATAAATCTAATGGCACAGGGGAGACGCAAACAAATACAGGGCAGAATTCCCCACCAAACACATCTGATGAAATAGTAAGAGCAAAGTCACAAGATCGAACTGGGACGATATTTGTGATTACAGACACAGAAGGCAAAACAAAGGTAACGGCACGAGCAGTAACTTTGGGGCAAACAGCTGATGGCAGAGTAGAAATTTTATCCGGTCTGCAAGCAGGAGAGCGCTATGTTGTTCGTAGTGGTAAGCCGTTAAAAGAAGGTGACACTGTAAGTCTTTCGGTTCTTTCAGAAAAACAATAGTAGGTTGGGCAAAAACCACCATACTAATCAAAAAATACTCAGTATTCAGCATTTAGTATCATCATGCAGCAGGGAAATAATAATGGTAATGGCGGATTTAGTCTTAGCGCGATCGCTATCCGCCAACACATTGGCACACTCATGCTCACCGTGGCAGTAGTTGTTGTTGGGATATTTTTTCTTACAACTATCCAAGTCGATCTTTTACCATCAATTACCTATCCACGAATTGGCGTCCGGCTAGAAGCTCCTGGTATTTCCCCAGAGGTAGCAGTAGATGAAATCACCAGACCCTTGGAAGAAGCTTTAGCAGCAACCGAGAATGTAGTGCAAGTTTTCTCGCGCACCCGTGAGGGACAGGTGAGCCTCGATTTATACTTCCAACCAGGGGGCGATATAGATCAAGCGCTAAACGATGCTACTGCTGCTTTTAACCGAGGTCGAGGACAACTGCCAGATACGATAGAGGAGCCGCGGTTATTTAAGGTCGATCCCTCCCAATTGCCGGTTTATGAATTGGCACTGACATCCGCTTCGTTGCCTGGTAAAGATTTACGCGTATTTGCTGATGAAGAGTTAACCCGTGAACTCAGTGTCGTACCAGGAGTCGCCTCAGTCGATGTATCTGGCGGTGCTGAGGAAGAAGTGCGAGTGCTTGTTGACTTAAACCGTTTGCAAGCTTTGGGTGTAGGGTTAAATAATGTACTAGATGAACTAACAGCCCGTAACCAAGATACTTCTGGTGGTCGGATTCTGGGGCAAAATTCTGAGCCATTAACTCGGACTGTAGGACGCTTCCGAGATGCCAAAGAAATTGAAAACCTCTCCTTAGAAGTTTCCTCCCCTTCCCCTACTACCACTACTAACACCACTACCACTACTACCACTACTACTACCCCTGCACCTTCCCGCCGCGTCTACTTGCGAGACTTTGCTGAGGTAATTGACGATACAGAAGACCAGCGAGTATTTGTCTACCTCAACCGTCAGCCTGCTGTAAAATTTTCCGTCCAAAAGCAGCCTGAAGCCAACACAATTACAGTTGTAGATGCTGTGAAACGGCGAATTGAACAATTACGGCAATCAGGTTTAATTCCAGCCGACATGACTTTGAGTCCCACCACAGATGAATCTGTCTTCATCCGCAATTCTTTAAATGATGTTATCAATTCGGGGATTTCTGGAGCATTGTTAGCAGCAGCAGCGGTGTTGTTATTTTTGGGATCATTTAGGCAAACACTGATTATCAGTTTGACAATTCCGCTGTGTACTTTGACGGCGATCGCTCTGATGAAAATCTTTGGCTTGACTTTGAATGTATTCAGTTTGGCAGGTCTGACATTGGGAGTCGGTCAAGCAATTGATACATCGGTTGTGATTTTGGAGAACATTTCTGAAAAAACAGGCATGACTCCTAATCAGAGAGAGATGGACAAAGGGAAAGGGGGAGAAGGCGAGAGAGCGAGAACCCACAATAAAAAATTCTTTATTGACAGTGCGATTACTTCATCCCAAGAAGTAGAATCTGCTTTAGTCGCTGCTACTGCTGCAAACTTAGTTTCTGTAGTGCCATTCCTTTTAATTGGCGGCTTTATCGCACTACTATTTAATGAACTGATTCTGACAATTAGCTTCGCAGTTGCAGCCTCCCTTGTCGTCGCAATCACAGTAGTGCCGATGCTGAGTTCTCGACTCTTGGGAATTCGCTGGTCTAGTCGGATCAGTGAATTTTGGCTGCTTAAACAGTTTAATCACCGATTTGAAGACGCTTCACGGGGATACGGTAGCTTCTTAACCAAGGTTTTACGCTATCGGCTCCTTATAGTTACTGCTGCTTTGGTAATTTTAGGCGGCGGCAGCTTTTTTATGTTTGGTCAAATTCCCCAAGAAATTTTACCTCGGATCAGTACTGGGCAAGCCAACTTGAGAGCGCAGTTTCCTCCCGGTACGCCTTTAGCAACTTCTGAGAAAGTTATGCAAATTGTCGATGACATTTTGCTCAAACAACCAGAAACCGAATCTGCTTTCACAACTGTGGGGGGTTCTTTGTTTGGCAGCAATACTACAGAAAATCCTTTACGTGCCAGCAGCACTATCAATCTCAAACCAGGTACAGATGTTGAAGCATTTGTCAGAAAAGTAACTCAAGAATTTAACAAACTCAACTTAGCGGGAATTCTGCTGCGCCTCAATCCTGGTCAGGTACGGGGTTTAATCTTGAGTAATTCCCCAGTGCAAGGGTCAGAAGTTGACGTGATCTTGCAAGGTGAGAATGAACAAAACTTAACGCAAGCAGGCGCACAAGTGCTACAAGCTTTGCAAGAAAATGCAAAATTAGCGACATTCCGACCAGATGCCGACCCCCGACAACCAGAAATCCAAATTCGCCCTGACTGGGAACGGGTTTCAGCTTTAGGGCTGAGCGCTCAACAAATTGGTGCAACAGTTCAGACAGCAATTGAAGGTTCAGTTCCCACACAAATTCAACGCGGCAACCGTTTAGTTGATGTGCGGGTGCAGCTAAATAAACAAGCCATTCAGCGTCCCTCTCAGCTAGAGCAATTACCGCTATTTACAGAAAACAATCAACTAATTCGCCTTTCAGATGTTGCCGACATTCAAGAAGGTCAAGCGCCTGGCGAGGTGCAGCGGATTAATCAGCGCCAAGCTTTTATTGTTGCAGGCAACCTGAACGAGGGAGTTAGTCTGAGTGAAGCGATCGCCGAAGTCAATCAGGTACTCCAAGGCGTAGACTTACCTGATGGTGTTTCAATTGTGCCTAGTTCTGCCCAGGAAACTAATCAGCAACTTCAAGATGCGTTGAAAACTTTGGGAGCGTTGGCGACGTTCTTAATCTTCGTAGTTATGGCTGTACAATACAATTCGCTGATTGACCCATTAGTAATTATGTTCACCGTACCGCTAGCGTTAGCTGGGGGACTTTTTGGACTTTACATCACCCAAACGGCAATTGGCGCAACTGTGATTGTTGGCGTGGTGCTGCTAGTGGGAATTGTCGTGAACGCGGGAATTCTGATGGTAGAACTGGCGAACCAAATTCGGGAAGAAGAAGGTTGTACTCGCCAAATTGCTATCCTCAAAGCTGCTCCGCAACGCTTACGCCCAATTATCATGACCACAGTCACGACTATCTTGGGACTGTTTCCCTTGGCATTGGGCATTGGTGAAGGTTCTGAGTTTTTGCAGCCATTAGGGATTGTAGTCTTCTTTGGGATGGCGATCGCTACAATGCTGACGCTGTTTATCATCCCCTGTTTTTATATTCTGCTGCATGATTTACTCGGCGGGAATTGGGCGAAGCCAGTGTTAATCTGGTTGCGTGGATTTACGAAAAAATTTATTTGAATCCTGATAAGGATTAACGCAAAACTAACCCCTTCTCTAATACTATTCGGATGAACCTAACACCTTTCCTTGTGGTGTGGGAAAAGGTTAAAGAGTAAAGGGTAAGGGCTAAATTAAAACCCTTACCCTTTAACTGAAAGGTATTTTTCTCCTCTCCCATATAATATTTAAAGCAGTTATTAAACAATACCAAGCTATTTACTTGGTCTAACAATAATGCTTGTAGCATCCTTAACTAGCTGATGTCTGGTTTATAATCTCCTTAAATCTCTCAATAACGTCTTTTCGTATCAACTTGAAATCTGAATTTTCTATTTTATTTTCAGCTTGGTCTGTGCCATCAATATTGAATTTGCCGTAATAAACCCCTACAGGGAAATACAATTGACTACCATTCAAACCTTTTTTAAGAAAAAGAATGTATTTCGCATTCTTGACTAGCGGTTGGTAATCGTCAAATACCTGGAGGAAAGTTTTAGCGGTGTCTCTGTCTGCAACTATAGCTGCTTGTTGCCCAATTAATAGGGTGTTTGAATATGACGCACCTTTCAGTACACGTTGTACTTTAAATTCAGTTTGGGAGATCGCTTCAGTAACGTAACCCCCATCACTTTGAATTAAAGGTTTACTTTCCGCGATCGCTTGCGCTGGTTTTCCAATAGCAATAATATCTGATTTTGCAATTAAATCCTCTACATCTTTTGGTGCAATAATGCTCACCTCTGTTCTTGTAACTGTCAAACCCTCAACATTTTCAGTACTTTGTGATAAGGAATTGGTTGTATTGTTTACAGTAACTAGACCAGCACTAAAGACCGCGATCGCTGCAATAGTTGTAAAACAAATTCTCTTTTTCATTAATTACTATTAAGTATTTATGTAATAGACTCCATGAGCGATGCCTGGGTTTGGCTATGCCTAAGCTCACTCAGCATAATTGCATACTGAGGATCTAAATCAAATTTTTAAGCTCACATATTGCCCAATCTGTCAATATATAAGTTCTAATTTAGATTTTTGATAAAGATTGCGTGAAATTACTAGTTATGTTGATAAAGCATTATCAAAATTGCTTTATAAATCTACCTATGAGTAGATATCAACTAAGTAAGTAAACACACTTCAACCAAAACTATCTGCTAGATAAAAAGCGGTTGAAATGTGAGTATTTGCTGTTTGATTAACCCACACGTCATAACATTCTTTCAATTCATATAAAGAGGAGAGAACATGAATACAATAGCAACCAAAATAGCACTGTCTGTTCTAGGCGCAGCAGGAATTAGTTTTTCGTCTTTGACACCAGCCAGAGCCGTCATTTTGGTAGAACCCATCGTGACAACCGTCAATGAAGACATACTTCAAACGAGAGACCCAAGAAGCCTTGGGCCAGATATACACCCTGGACAAATAATAAGATATGGTGTTCCAGATAGAGCTAATAACTTACTAAATGCCACTGGGCGCGATATAGCAAGCCTGGTCTTTGAATTAGAAACGCTGTCGTATAGCAATCCAGATTCTACTCCAGCATTTGACAATGAGCCAGTGAAGTGGGGAGACGCAGATGGAGATGGAAAGATTGGTTTCTCCAATACTCCTGGTCTAGAGGATATATTTGCAAACGTTACGATTAAAGATAACGTCATCACCTATAGTGGTGGCGTTATCCCTAACAATACTGTGTTTTACAATCTATTCTCTACCCAGCCCGATTTATCCCCAGGCGGTGGAATTATTCCAGCAGCACCACCCCTACCAGCAGATCAAGATGGGCCCATCCGGGTGAATAGCTATTACAATGCCGTTCCAGAACCAACTGACATTTTAGGTACATTAGCTTTTGGCGTCTTAGTTGTAGCTTTTAAACTAAAGCGTAAACTTAAGTAGCTGGCAAATTTTGGCAACACTGAGAAAGGCACAAATCTCCTAATTTCCATGCCTTTCACTGTGTAATTAATTCACAATATATCGTCAATGTTTCCTGATGTACGCGGCTAGCATTCAGCCACTCAAGGTTTTGATTTGCCCGATTTTTCCACTCGTACAACGTATCTGAATTACTCAGTAATTGCACTAATGCGTTAGCCAGAGCTTTACTATCTTTCGCTGGTACTAAAAGACCTGCTTGCCCATAATCTAAGGCTTCAGGAATCCCGTCTACCTGAGTGCCAATAATAGCGGCGCCAGCTTCTCTTGCTTCTGAAAGTACTAGGGGACAGGGGTCACGATGAGAAGCGAGGACAAATATGTCGCAAGATTTTAGGTAGCATTGAGGCTCAGGTTGAAAGCCTTCAAAATGAATGCGTTCTGCAACAGAAGTTGCTTGCGCTTGTGCCTCAAATAGCTCTCTATCAGGCCCATTTCCTACCAGATAAAGATGCGCTTGGGGAAAATCTAAAGCAATTTGCTCAAAGGCGGTGATTAATTCAGCAATCCCTTTACGTTTATACATCCCGGCTACGGTAGCGATCGCCGGATGCTGTAATGGTAAAGGTTGATAATCCTGTAGGTTACGGGTGCGAGGACTACCCAGGGTTCCATTACATACCACCCGCAACTTGTTTTCCGGGATACCGCGCCGTGCCATAGACGCTTGCACAGCTTTGCTTACGGCAATTACCCTATCAGCTAAACCCATCAACAGGCTGGTACGCTGAAATTCGTTGTGTACTGTGGAAACTAAAGCATACTTATGCCCATATCTAAGAAAACGTGCTAGGACTATTCCCGTCATCATGTGAGCATGAACGATATCTGGTTGAAATTCTGCTGCGATCGCCCGATAAAGACCAGCTGCTTTTATAATATTTATCGGCTTTCTCTGCTGATCTAAATGGTAGTGTTTGACACCACAAACAGCTAGTAGTGCCTCGTATTCTCCACCAGCAGAAACTACCGCCACTTCATGCCCAGTTTTCGCTTGTAGACAGGCAAGATCCACAGCTACATTTACAATTCCGTTACCTATCTCTTGAACATGATTCAAAATATGAATTATTCGCATAATTTTTAATATGTGTATAAAAATTTAGATAAGTAACTGAGTATCAATTGGTCTAGTTATTAGATCTTAAGTGATAATTTAAGAACCTTCAGTAATGAGTACAATACCTTGAAGCTATTAGTAACCAGATACTTATTTTTAAAGACTTATTCATAATATACAGTGTGATTCTATAGCAGTCAGAAATAATTTCGGGTATTTATGAATTATTTATTTTTTATTTTTTATTGGCGGTTTTTGCTTTGTTGTCAGACTACTTAGCGGTTAGCTAACAAAAATTTTCATATTATTCTTGCAGATTCCAAAATAATATATCTAAATCCAACCAAATATGGTAATTTGTTCCAAAGAATACTTAATAAATGTGAGTTTTGTGACATTATTTAAGTTAGCATCTTCCTTAAATTACAGAGATTATACAAACGCACTGTCTCTGTAAGAAAAAAGATTATTATAAAAACTCAAATAGTTAAGAATCAATTAATACAAACTTGCGAATATGAGAATTGCGCTCTGGGAAGCGGCGTGATAAAAAAGCAGTTAGCAAAAATCTCCAAGCTATAGGAGAAAATACAGACTGATCTATCATTAACAAAAAGCTTTTAATGTTTCTTTGCTTGAGTGCTACTAAAATCCAATGTAGTTTCAGGTAATTTTTTATATCTTGAAGAAGAGGAACTTGTGAACGGTACTGTTCATCTACTAAGGCGTAAATCTTCTCTTTCATCAAGATATTTGTAGCTAACCGTTGAGTCAAAGAAAATTTTTGATTATAAGCACCGGGCCAGATAGTGCGATAAGCAAGACACTGATTCAGGAAAATGGCATGACCAAACTGGACAATGCGAATCCACGAATCAATGTCGTCACAGTTAGCATCAAGCGTGGAGTCCCAACCACCAGTTTCCAAGAAAGCATCACGCCGACAAGCCACTTGTACAGGTGTACCAAAAGGTAAAAGCTCTAAAAGCATACCGTAGTGAATATCAGCTTGTGGAATATAAAAAGCCAGTCCAGAACCAAGTTGAGGAGTGCGACTGATTTCAACTTCATTACAATCCACCTGAGCAGCCACGCATGAGCAAATCACAGCATCAGGACAAAGTGCGATCGCTTTTGCCATCTCTTGGAGACAATTGGGAGCTAGGTAGTCATCATCATCCAAAAATTTAATCCAGTCGCCGCTAGCTTTCGCAACCCCAGCATTTACGGCCGCTGCATGACCTTGGTTAAATTCGTGGCGATGGTAAACAACGCTGTTCCCCAAGCTTTTTAAATAGGTTTGCGTGTTATCAGATGAGCAGTCATCGACAACAACCACCTCGCACTGCATAGTCTGGTTAAGAGCAGAGTCAATTGCTCGTTGCAGTAAGTTTAAGCGATTATATGTGGTGATGACGATGCTGAATTTCATAAATTCTAAACTTGTGGCACAGTCTTTTGTAACATTCTTTCCATTCCAAAGCATTCATATCAGAAAAATTCTCAACATCAAATAACTAGACTCTCAGGCAGTTATAGATCTATGATTGATGATCGTGAGTTTTTTAATTAGACAGAGAGACTATGAACGCTCAAGAGATCATCCGCTCCATTGAAGCGGAACATCTAAAATCTAATTTGCCCGAAATTTATGTGGGCGACACGGTAAGAGTAGGAGTAAAAATTAAAGAAGGCGAAAAATTCCGCGTGCAACCCTACGAAGGAGTAGTAATTGCCAGACGCAACGGCGGCATCAACGAAACTATTACAGTCCGTCGGGTATTTCAAGGTGTTGGCGTTGAGCGGGTGTTTTTGTTGCATTCTCCCCGGATTGACAACATCAAAGTATTGCGTCGTGGTAAGGTACGGCGTGCTAAGCTGTATTATCTCCGCGATCGCGTTGGTAAGGCAACCCGAATCAAGCAACGGTTTGACCGCCCTTTGTGATTCGCCCTTCAAAGTATGGGAGGCTTCAACTTCAAGCGGCTCCTGCCGCTAGTTTATTCCCTCACCAAAACTCTGAAAAGTCTGTAGCGCTTATGCGGTAGGCGTCAAGTCGTTAGACATCAAAACTTTTCAAAAGCAAGGTAAAATAAAATTCAAATATTGCGTTAAACTAAGATTTAGCTCAGCGTAATGTCTGAACCAAAAACAGCTTGTGCGCTCTTAGTTCAGTTGGTAGAACGCAGGTCTCCAAAACCTGATGTCGGGGGTTCAAGTCCTCCAGGGCGCGCTCAAGAGCAAAAACAAAGCCCGAAATAATTAGACAGCTGCTAACATGGCAGTTAGTGCTAATGATTTCGGGTAAAACTTTTGTATTTGCAGCTTTTTGGCTTCCAGTTAAGTTGTCACCTGGATAAAAATTAGCAAAGCATAGCTGTACAAGATAACGGAGGGATAAACGGCCGTGGCCAAAAAAAATGAAGCAGAATTGCCAGAAACCACAAATGGGTTTAGCTTTAACAACTTCATCCAGGGAACCAAAGAAGAACTTGACAAAGTTGTTTGGCCCAGTCGGAAGCAAGTAGTGAGCGAATCAGCCGCCGTGTTGTTAATGGTAGTACTCTCCGCATCTTTGATATATTTGGTCGATGGATTGTTTGGTTGGGCAGCAAAACAGGTGTTCTGATGAGTTCCGCAACAGACGAACCACGCAACTCCACGTTGCAGTCAGAGGATACAGCAGAAACAGCGTCAAATGAAGCACGCTGGTATGCAGTGCAAGTAGCCTCCGGCTGTGAAAAGCGTGTAAAAACTAACTTGGAGCAGCGAATCCAAACCTTTGATGTAGCTGACAAAATTATCCAGGTGGAAATTCCCCACACGCCAGCGGTGAAAATCCGCAAAGATGGCAGTCGCCAGCATACCGAAGAAAAAGTTTTTCCAGGCTATGTGCTGGTGCGGATGATGATGGATGATGATACATGGCAGGTGGTACGAAACACCTCCCATGTAATTAACTTCGTGGGTTCAGAACAAAAACGTGGCAGCGGCAGAGGTCGTGGTCATGTTAACCCAATACCCTTGGGCCCCTCAGAAGTAGAACGTATATTCAAACAAACCAGCGAACAAGAGCCGATTGTCAAAATTGACATGGCTACTGGTGATAAGATAATCGTGCTTTCTGGTCCGTTTAAAGACTTTGAAGGTGAGGTGATTGAAGTTTCCCCAGAGCGGAGTAAGCTCAAAGCCTTGCTCTCGATTTTTGGTAGAGATACACCAGTAGAGTTGGAATTTAATCAGGTAGAGAAACAGAGTTAAATACAAATGGCGAAGAAAGTAGTAGCGGTCATTAAATTGGCCCTGAATGCTGGAAAAGCCAACCCAGCACCGCCAGTTGGCCCCGCATTGGGTCAACATGGCGTTAATATCATGATGTTCTGCAAAGAGTACAACGCCAAAACAGCAGATCAAGCTGGGATGGTGATACCTGTAGAAATTTCGGTTTTTGAAGATCGGAGTTTTACATTTGTTCTCAAGACGCCACCGGCATCAGTGCTGATTCGCAAGGCAGCGAAAATTGAAAAAGGCTCGAATGAACCTAACAAAAAGAAAGTTGGGTCAATCACCAAAGCGCAATTGCAAGAAATAGCCCAAACCAAACTGCCCGATCTCAATGCCAATGACATAGAAGCGGCAATGAAGATTGTAGCAGGGACAGCCAAAAATATGGGCGTAGCGATCGCAGATTAGTCAAGACTCATGGTCATTAGTCATTAGTAAAAGACAAATGACAAAGGACAAATAACTAAATTTATTTATCGGGGGAGAGGCCAAGCTTCGGAATTACCCCAGGAGAGACAAATGGGAAAAAAATTATCACGCCGCTTGCAGGCGTTGCAAGACAAAGTAGAAGATAGGGACTATGAACCCCTAGAAGCTTTAGCCCTGCTCAAAGACACAGCAACAGCTAAATTTGCTGAAGCCGCTGAAGCACATATCCGGCTAGGAATTGACCCGAAGTATACAGACCAACAGCTGCGGACAACGGTAGCACTGCCCAAAGGTACAGGACAAGTAGTCCGGGTGGCGGTAATTGCCAGAGGGGAAAAAGTCAACGAAGCAAGCAACGCTGGTGCTGATATAGTCGGCTCAGAAGAGTTGATTGACGAAATCCAGAAAGGCATGATGGACTTTGACAAGCTGATTGCCACACCGGATGTGATGCCACAGGTGGCAAAGCTTGGGAAGTTACTTGGGCCTCGTGGTTTGATGCCATCGCCCAAGGGTGGAACTGTGACATTTGACTTGGCAGGTGCGATCGCTGAATTCAAAGCTGGTAAATTAGAATTCCGAGCTGATCGAACTGGTATTGTCCATGTTATGTTTGGTAAGGCATCCTTCTCGCCTGAAGATTTGTTAGTAAACTTGAAGGCATTGCAAGAGACGATTGACCGCAACCGTCCTTCAGGAGCTAAAGGTCGTTATTGGCGCACATTTTATGTGGCAGCTACTATGGGCCCTTCGATTAAACTCGATATTAACGCCCTACGAGACTTTAAATTGACCGAAGCCGCTTAAGTTTAGTCATTAGTTATTCGTCTTTACGATGACTCATGACAAAGGGCAAAACTAAATAAGCAAAGCCAAAGATAGCAGGAGCCAATGGCTTAATATCCTGCCGAGGTTAAAGTTCTTATTGTCTGAAGTACTACACCCAAAGGGTGTGATGACTATGGCATGAAGAATATTACTTTTAAACCCCGGCTGAGATAGCTGGGGTTTATTGTTTTGAGTTGCTCAGAAATAGACACACAAGTATGGAGGATGGTTTTGAGGAGGTGAAAAAAGCATGGGTAGAACACTAGAAAATAAAAAAGAGATAGTAGCTGACCTCAAGGAAACTTTGAGCGGGTCAACTCTAGCACTGGTGATTGATTACCAGGGACTAACTGTTTCAGAAATTACTGACTTACGGCGGCGGTTGCGTCCAAGTGGCACTGTTTGTAAGGTGACTAAGAACACCCTGATGGGTATTGCCATTCAAGATCAGGAAAAATGGCAACCATTGTCAGAATTACTCACAGGTGCTTCTGCCTTTTTGCTGGTCAAAGAGGATTTCTCATCTGCGATTAAGGCTTACCAAGACTTCCAGAAAGTCACCAAGAAGACAGAACTTCGCGGTGGTGTGATGGAAGGTCGCCTGCTCAAAGAACCGGATGTCAAAGCTCTGGGAGACTTGCCATCCAAAGAGCAACTTATGGGACAAATTGCTGGAGCTATCAACGCTTTGGCTACCAAGATTGCTGTGGGTATCAACGAAGTTCCCAGTTCTTTGGCTCGCGCCTTGCAGGCTGTGGCCGAGGGAGAAAAAGGCAGTAGCGACGAAAGTTCTGCTGAATAAAATTCGTGCTTCATTAGTTCACAGTTATAAGTAATAACTAATGACTAAAAACTAATGACTAAAAACTAATCAAAATTACAGGAGTTATATCAATGTCTGCTGCAACTGATCAAATTTTAGACCAACTTAAAACCCTATCTTTGCTGGAAGCCGCTGAGTTAGTCAAGCAAATTGAAGAAGCCTTCGGCGTGAGTGCTGCTGCACCAGCTGGCGGCATGATGATGATGGCTCCTGGTGGAGCAGCTGCTCCAGCAGAAGAAGCTGTTGAGCAAACCGAGTTTGACGTGGTTCTAGAATCCGTCCCAGCTGATAAGAAGATTGCCGTGCTGAAGATTGTACGGGAATTGACTGGTTTGGGTCTAAAAGAAGCTAAAGACATGGTGGAAGCTGCACCCAAGGCAGTTAAGGAAGGTATTGCTAAGGATGCCGCTGAAGATGCTAAAAAGCGGATCGAAGAAGCTGGTGGTAAGGTGACTGTGAAGTAGTCACAATTTCGTTACTAGTTTTGATTAAGGAGCCTAAATTAGGCTCTTTTTTTTAATATCAACCCAGCTGCTTTTGTCTCAAAAGTTTGCATTATTTTTCTTGTTTTTTTAACATATAGCAGTCGCCAAAACTGTTAGGACATGAAATTGAAACGCAAAGGGGCGCAGAGCTGAGCGCAGAGGAACGCAAAGTTTATTTAGGTCTTATTCGCTACAAATTAATTAAATGCTGCACTAAGCTTCCTGTCCGTTGCTATATATCTAGGACTTACGCACTGTACAAATTTATGCTTGTGTGCATTAACGAAAATTGATTGTTTCAGGCTTTTCTCAATAACATGGGAAAATAAAAAGAATCATTGGAAGGAAGCAATCGCCATGACTGTTATCGCTGCCAAATGGACAATTGACGAATATCATCGCATGATTGTCGGTGGCATTTTAAGCGATCGCCAAGTTGAACTGCTCAAGGGGTAAATAGTAGAAATATCGCCAGAAGGGGAACCTCATGCTTATTCTAGTCATGAAGCGGCAGAATATCTAATGGAATTATTAGGCAAGCGTGCCACATTACGTCAAGCCAAGCCTATCACATTGCCCGCTAACTCAGAAAATCAGTTTTACATGGTCTGAAAAATGTCAAAAATTTGAACTTTTGCGATCGCATCAAGAGCAAAGTCGAAATTTATTTATTCAGTGGTATCGCGGATATATATGGTTAGAAAATAAAGCTCTAAACCCAGTTTTTGCCTGTTATTTAAAAGTTGACTGAGATTTTTCTTTAACTAGAGTGATGGAAGAGTGTTAATTTCACTTTACCTTAGTCACTCAAATTCGATTACAAACTCTCCAAGATCGCCAGATATGTTCGCCAATCTTCATCATGGCGTAAGACAAGGATATGGTAACTGGTGTTGTGCTTAAGATTATCCCGTTCAATTTGGTCTTGCTTGCGTTTTTCAGGGCTGTCATGAACTGAACCGTCGCAGAAAACAGCAATGCACTTTTCTTTATAAAGAAAATCTGGCTTACAGTTTGACTCTGGAATCAATTCCTGTGCAGTATCGGGTAATTTATATCCGCGTTGATAAATCTCTTCTAAAACTATTCGCTCAAATTGGGAATTTGGGTCTGTTTGTTGTAGCAGTTGTTGATACTGTTCATCGCGACATATTCCTTCTATCTGCACTGTACTTTTTTGTAGTTCTTCAAGTAAGGGTTTGATAAGATGGCGATTTATCAAAGCATGGTCGAACTGGTTGCGGTAAGAAAGCAAGCATTCATAGCAAGCTTGGACACAACTATCTTTAGTTTCTTTGAAATGACAAATATCTAAAGCTGCATCGGCTATTTTTTGGAAAGCTTGCGGTTTTTCTAATAGTTGAGAAAGGACACCTGCACCGCCTTCTGTAGCCTCCCAGAACAGCAAATATTTACCGTCTCCCAAGCGTTCGGAGTCGAGTTCATCGGCTTCTAATTTGTACACTGCTTGGATGGCAGTTTCCAAGACATATTGCAGGGTGGCAATAAAAGCTTCCCTTTCATCTGTGGGTACACTTAATGGTTCAACAACCAGAATATTGCAGGTGTTTTTCACCATTAAGTTAACATCGGTGTGAATACTATCTTTTGCCGAGTCGTTTTTGGCATCGCCCCAAATACCAGTTTTGATATCGAGTTTAAATCCTCGTTCCTCGCTTTTTTTCTTGTTCAGTCCGCGATTAATATGCCAGATGTCTGCCGTAGCGCCGTAGTTTAAACGTAATAATTCTGTACCATCGGCAGTCTGTACCGTTGCTGATTGGCGTTTTTGCTGGTCGTAACGGAAATGGGTGGTGATGTTGTAACCGTATTTAAGGCGTTCTTCTTCGTCGCAAGTAATGCGTTCTCGTCTCCAGGCGATCGCAGTTTCCATTGATAATAAGCGTGTAAGTAAAGCCTTATTATTGTTACTATCGGCAAGTTTTGCCCCGCAGTTCTCACAGGTATCGCGGTGACTGCTTGCCCCTTCATGGAAATAACCGCATTTAAAGCAGACATTTACCCGTTGATAGTCAGCACCACCAACAGGGATTTTGGTTTTAGCCACCATAAATTTACTACCCTCGTAGTAAATAACATTACCAGGAGCAAATTCTCTCAAGGCGACGCTGCGGAGACGGGAAATAAATTCGCCACTTTCTTCTGTGGGAATAAATGCCCGAACTGGTAAACGAGGGAAGTTAAACCCAGGTAAAAATCCCTCGGCAGCAAAGTAACGATAAGGGTAAAATTCAAACTGATTATTGCTGTTGCCTTGGACTTGTCCCACTAGCAGGTCGATTTGTCGCAGTGCTTCTTTTTCTTGGGCTTTAGCGATATCCCGTTCTTCTTGAGTAGCATAGCCTCTGGTATAACGACTTGTGCTGTCGCGGGCTTTGTCTAATTGTTCAACTGCGTCTTTGTATAGTCTACGCCAGCGATCGCAAGCTTGATCAAAAGCATTATGTGCATTTTCTAAGGTAAACTGTAACCAATTTTCAGAATACCAAGAGGTTTTGTTCAGGTCATTTTGGCAGAACGTATCAGATAAAATCAGTTTTGTAGCTGCCAGACATTTGGCTAATTTTTCCTGACTCATCTTGATTTTCTGAGTGACATCTTCTTTTAGCGGACAGTCCCGCGAATCTAACTCCAGAATTTGGTTCATGGAATTTTCCAGGTATAAGCCAGTGTGTGCCAGCCAAATTGAATATACGTGAGATTTAATTAAATCCTGGTTTGCTAGTTCTAATTTGGGTGGGGCGACGACACCAGCAACCATTTGACTTTGACGTTTAAAGAAATATTGGTCGTGACCGCTACCAATAGAGGCATAAGTAATTACTAAAGCTTCCTGTCCACTTCTCCCGGCGCGACCACTGCGTTGGGCATAGTTGGCTGGACTGGGGGGAACATTCCGCAGATGGACAACGCTGAGGTCGGAAATGTCTATCCCCAATTCCATTGTCGGGGAGCAAAATAAAGTTGCTAATTTGCCATGACGGAATGCGTCTTCTCGTTTCTGGCGGTTTTCGTTTTTTACCTGTCCGGTATGTTCTCGCCCTTCTAGTGCTTTAATTTGATGAGCGTTAGTTTGGTAGAAGTCTTGAAAAAATTGGTTGACAGAAGTATTTCTGTCGCTACCCTGCAAACGACGGGAGGTTAAAGGGTCGGGGGGAATTTCACTTAATTTTGAGGCAACCCAGACCATTGAATTAATTTTTAGTTGGACTTCTTCTTCCTTCTTGTATAAGTAACCTGCGTCTGCTAAAGCATTTACCAGAGCATTAATTAATTGGTTATAATCTGACTCTGGTAAAGGTTTTTGCAACCAATTCCATGCCCGATTAGAACGCAGAAAGCGCCCGATTTCACCACGAAATGTCAGCCTAATTGTATTTCGTCGTGATTTACCTTTTTTCTCTGTGGGGCTGAGGCTTGCCCAACTAGCTTCGTGTAAATATTCAAAAGTATCAATTGTCCAAGGGTCTTTTAGTGCTTGGGATACTTCTTTTTTCAGTTGTTCTGTTCCCTCTCGTTGTAAAATTTTCGCATCAATTACCAATTTTTTTCTGAGGTGGTCGAGGAAGGTTTTAACAACAAAATATCTTTGTGACGGTGAGGCTTGCAGTAAAATTGGATGGCGGTATTTTTGCCAGAGTTGAGTATTTTCACAAGTTGCTAAGAGTTCGGCGTATTCTATGGTTAATAAACCGCATTGTTCTAGATTAGGTTGGACAATTCGCCAACCGCGACGCAAATCTTCGTATAGCCGATATTCAATTAAATTGCTAAAAGCTTCTTCATTCTTGCGTTTACCAAAGCCAAATTCTGCGGCTTCGATTGCATAATCTGCTTGAGATAAAGCCATCTGTTTGACAACTTCCGCCGCCAGTGCTTTGTGAGTTAACTTTTCATTTTCTTGAATAGCACTATTCAAAGCTGCCCGTAAGAAACTGGTTTGGACAAAATCATTGAAATGTCCTGCCTGTAATGAAGCATCTTGACGGTTATCAGTAAAGCTGAGGATTTTGGCGGCTTTGGCTTTCTCGCCAGTGAAAACTTGCTTGAGGCGACTGACAGTAGAAAGACAAAGTAGAGTAGTTGCGGTACTACGTCCTTCACTACTTAGACGAGAGAGTTTGGTAAATTCGTTTTTCTTTTGGTCGTACAATACACCGCAGTGGAGACAGGTAAGAAAGGGTTTAGGAATAAACCAACAGGTAGTTCCCTGTAATACAGAGTTTATGACTTTACCGTTGGGTAGAACTTGTAGTTTGTGGGGAATAAAAGGTGCATATTTTTTTTCGGGAATACGCCCTTGTCTTTTAGTTTCTTTAAACCATGAGTCGGGAAGTCTTTCTTCGTCTTCTTTATCCCAAAGTCCTGGTTCATCAAGGGTTAGGTAGCCTTCCTTGATATCTTCATTGTCAAGACTATCTAAGGCTGTAGGTAATTGGGGCAGTACAATATCTTTTTCAGAATCGTAGCGTACCACATAATAGTCCTGTCCGCATTCCCGACAAAAGACGAGGGGATAAAGCAGGCGGTTTTCGGTGGTTGTGTACTGCCCTTCTAGGGTGAGAAGTCGTTTGTCTCGATTTTCAATGGTGGCGTAAACGCTACCGCCTTGGGAAATAAACTGATGCAGGCGGAATGCTAACCCCTTTGTTTTACTTCCCCAAAGAAATATCTGTTTGAGGATATTTAAGCAAGTTTCCTCGTTGAGTTGGGTTTCATTTGCGAGTTGATTTGCACCTGTTTCTAGGGTGATGGGTGTGCGGCGGACGAGATGTCCTTGTTTGTCTTCTAAACCAAAGTTCATCTCTACCCAGTGGCTAAGAGAATGCTGTTTAAAAGCGTCTAAAGTTTGTTCTGACTTTGGAGGTAAACCTTGAGTAATGCTTTCCCGCAATTTTTCTGTAGTGGGTGCAGCACTTTTGATAGAACGTTCTAAAGTTTCATCAATGACGTTGCTGGGTTGAATTTCTACACCGAATAATTTACTAGCAACATCTGCGACTACCTGACGGCGTTGCTGGCGGGAACCTTCCGAAGACATGGTGGCGCTAGTGCCAATACACAGAAGTTTCTGGCCGCAGCGTTGCCGAAGTTTGCGAATTAAGATAGCGATATCTGCACCTTGCCGCCCTCTGTAAGTATGCAGTTCATCTAGTATCAGAAATTTTAAATCGGGGGATGCGACTAATTTATCTTCGTGAGTGCGCGAGAGCATTAACTCTAACATCACGTAATTTGTGAGCAAGATTTGGGGCGGGTTGTTTTGAATTTCGGTTTTCTTCTCTAGTTTTTCTTGCCCAGTGTACTTTTCAACGCGAATATGAGTGTTAGGTACTTGTTTGAGAAATTTTCTTAATTCTTCTTCCTGAGAATTAATTAGGGCATTCATGGGATAAACCAAAATAGCCCTAACTCCTTTGATTTCAGGATGGTGTAGCAAATCATCAATGATGGGTACAACATAAGTGAGGCTTTTACCGGAACCGGTTCCTGTGGTGACAACGTAGGGTTCTTGACGTTGTGCTGTTTCAAAGGCTTCTTTTTGGTGGTAGTGGAAGGTAAAAGGTTTACCATCTTGTGAGAAGTAGCGTGTACAGTCTGGATGGAGAAGACGTTGCTGTACTAATGTAGTGACAGATGCACCAGGACGATATTTAGGGTTAAGTTGCACTAAAGGGTCAGTCCAGAGTTGACCTTTTTCTAACTCGTTATCGACAAATGCTTTAACTTTTTGGTCGCGGATTTTGAGGAAGCTTTCAATATAGCGACGGTAGTCGCCAATTACTTCGTTGCGGAAATTAAATATATCAAGGAATTGAGAATTGGTGAGAGAGGATGAATTACTCTTTGCTGGTACTTGATGATTTGTTCGACCTAAGCGTTGGTCAATCCATTCTCGAAGTTGGTAATTGAAGGTTTGAGTAATAGTAGAAAATTCAAAGATTTCTGCAATTTCTTGTATATCCCAATCTTGAGGAATACTTGTAAATAGCAAAGTTAATTGTTCTGGTGTGACAGCTACCACTCCTGTACAATCTAACAATGCTAGTTTTTGTCCCAATAAATTACTAATAGGTAAAATCGCATTTTCAGGCTGATGTAATAATTCCTGTAGTTTTATATTAATTTTCATATAATTTGATTCTAATTTTTAGTAAATAGGGTGCGTTAATAAACTAACGCACCCTATCTACTATATTTCCCGTTCTAGACACGGAAATAACAAAATACTTATTGTTCTTCTGCAATTTTTCTTACTTCTTCTACATCTATTTCTAATGATTCAGCAATTTCCTGAATGCTTAGTCCTTTCTTCAGTAACGCTGGTACAACTTGTAACTTGGTTTTTTTCAGGATACTTTGATAAAAAGCAGTTTTTTCTATATCTTCACCTAAGTTAAGCATGGTTTCTATTTCCTCCAGGGTCATATCTGGAAATTTGTAAACAACAACGGTTTGGATAAATGCTAACACTTTCAGCCGAAGGTTTTCATCAGTTAACTCTTGTCTTGCTTGGTTTATAAGTTTTTTGGCAATAGCCGGAGTTTTTCTTGGAGTTTCTACAAATAATTTTGTAATTCCTATCCCTATAGAGTCATCTGTTTCGCTGTTAAGTTCGTTAAGGTAAATACGGCGCACATGATGTTCTATCAAAAACTGATAACGTGGGTGGGGTGGAGTTTGATTAATACGTCTGTCGTAAATAACAATTGCATACCATTCGTAGTTTGCTGGTTTATATTGACGGAAGTAAAGGAAAATTTCCCCAAAAAGTCGTTCGTAGAATTCTTCATCTTTGTATGTTTGGAGTTCTACAAAATATAATGGCTCATTCTCAAAACCTGCAATTGTGGAAAATAAACCATCTAATCGGAAGCTTTTTTGTTTAATCTCTAGTGCAGAAAATTCATAAACATTAGGATTGGTGTCAGGCTTACCAATTAATTCAAAAAATATTTGTGGTAGTTCTCTAATTAGTTCGTAAAAAATTGCATCTGTTTTCATAATTACTAATTACTTAAACATTCTATCCCATGCCTCTAGGACTAATCTTTGGGTGCGATATTCGCCAAATTGCTTGATTTCATTATTCTTTAATACGCGGAATGTTTCGCTGGAGAAGTCTGCGCCGTAGACATCAGCAGGGTCTAAAATATATCGCAGTTCATCACGGGTGAGTCTGTAGAGTTTGGCGTAATATGCGTCTAATTCTGCTCTTAATAATGCGCGTCTGTTGGGGTTCCAAATGAAGGGTTCGCCGTCGTATCCAATATCTTTGGCGAAGGGTTGCATATCCCAGGCGGTGTAGACTAATTCGAGTACGCGATCGCTAATAAATTTGATATCTTCTGGGGTGTATAATTCTGGAGGAAGAATGGGTAGTTGTTTAACTATGAAATAACTAAAATCAGTAGCTCCTATTTTTTGTCTAGTTACAAAATCAAATATCAGTGAATTCAAATTAGCTAAAAAGCACCCAACTAATGAAACATACTTTTTATTTATTAAGATAATTGGTGCTTTATGTCCCACGCCAAATTTAGGTAATAAACTATAAATACCAGTCCGTTCATCAGTTGATCTACAAATACTTCTAAATCCCAAAAGCCAATTTTTATCCCACTTTCCAGCTAACTTATTTTCCACCTCAACCCGACTCACCCAATAACGCGGCTGAACAGCAAAAGACACATCTCCCTTTTCCTCATCAGTCAAATCACGAGTATTCCCATCATCAGTATAAGTCGCCCAATAATGATCAAATTGATGAAACATTTTTGCTTCGTAAAGCGGAACTAAATCATTACCCACCTCATTTTTAAATAATCCGCTATCGTTTGCCATATCAAACATTCGCATAAATGAAATACCCCAAGAATTACTCCCTGTTTTTTCATTCTCCAAAACTGGAACGCGCTGATAGATTTTTTTGGCTAATTCTGCATCTTGGCTAGTTCTAAAGATTGGACAAGTTAGTGTATTCGGATTAATTAAAGCAATATCTTGAGGTGAAAGCTGAAATAGACGAGTTTGATTGTCTAATTGTTTAGTTTGAGTCAGGAAGAAGGCAAAATTCCCCCGTTTAATTGGTTTACCACTCATAGCCAGTAGTGAAAATTTCATACGGCTATCTACAGCAGCAAATAAAGCTTCTCGATTTTCAAAATCATACAGACTTGCTAAAGCTTGTTTCTGCGTCAAATCTCCAAAAAACTTTTTACAAGTGTCATCAGTTGCAATTCCGGTAGGAACAATTACCCCAACTCTTCCATCAGATGAAATCAACTTTCTCGTAGTCTCAGCAAAAATAGCATAAGTATTGATGTCTCCCACCGCAGTTAAAGGAAATCTACCCGACTCCCGAATAAATTTACCTTGCGCCTCAGCATCATGTTTCGCATCTTCAAATGCTTGTGCTAACTCAGGATTTTTCTTGGGTAATTCCTTAATCATTTTCTCCCGCGCCGCCTTATTTACAGCGTTAGCAATTTCCGCACTTTGAGAAGCAAAAAATTCTTTCTCTTGTAACTTAATACGTTCCCAAGGCGGATTACCCAACACACAATTAAATCCGCCTTGTTCAAATACTTCAGGAAACTCTAAACACCAGTGAAAAAAGTGTTTTTCTTCAGATAACTTCTTCGCGGCATCTACAATATTATTTAATTCATAATTCGTAATTTTTAATTCGTAATTATCCTCTGATTTACGAATTTTTTCGACTTTTTCACGCTTTAAACGGTTTAATGCTTCAGTTGTAGGTAGTAACTGCAAATGATGCTCAGTTAGTGACATAAAAAATGCTGCTGTCCATAAGTTGCAAGCAGAATATTTTAACCACCAACTAGATTCTTGCAGATTCTCTTTATATTGCTTTTGCTTATCTTTAACTTGTTGTGGTGTGGTTTCAGGAATTACCCCCAACTGTCGCCACATTTCTGCATAATCTACGCTGTCAGTTTCTAAATTCTCACCAATTGATAATTGTCCTACTTTCTCTCGTTCGTTTTTATTCCGTTTCTTAAGCTGTGTAGATAGTTTTTTATCATCACCTGTTACTGGCTTAAACGCTTCATCAGGAATTCCTGCATCCAAACAACTCAAATCCATCACTCCCACAAGGGAATTACCACACTTAATTCTGTGGTCTAAAAAGTTAAGAGGTAAGCCGCGAGAAAAACCTTCAATCCATAAGGCTACTTTGCACAAATCAACAGCTAAGGGGTTTAAATCCACCCCATAAATGCAATTTTGAATAACATCTCGAATCGCTAACTTTAAAGGTTCACTACCTGGTTCAGCTTCCCCAGTGCGAATTTTAGCTAATTCCTTTCCTACCCGACGTGCTGCGGCTAAGAGAAAATGACCAGAACCACAGGCGGGGTCTACAATTTTGAGGCTGAGTAAAGCTTGCTCTTGTAGGGACTTGCTCTCCTCTGGAAAACCTCTCTCCAAACCTCTCTCCTGCAAGGAGAGAGGCTTTGAATTCTCCCCTTTCCCTAGTAGGGAAGAAGGGGTCTGGGGGGTTAGGTCTCGCGTTTGTTTTTCTATACAACGTGAAAAATCAGACTTGCTCTCACTCTCATGACTTCTTTGACTAGGTGAGGGGGGAAAAGCAGCACGAATTGCTTCTAAAGTTGCATTTAAATCTGTTTCAACTTGTTGGCTACTGATACGGACAAAACGTAGCCCTAATGATTCCAGGAGTTCTTGACGTTGTTGGTCTAGATATCTTTGAGATTCGTGAATTCCTCCATCAACTTCAACAATCAGCCGTTCTTCTTGACATAAGAAATCAACTATAAATGTACCAATTGGATGCTGTCGCCGAAACTTGCGATTGTCTAGCTTGCGATTGCGTAATGCCTCCCATAAAATTGCTTCACTCTTTGTTGGCTGTTTGCGTAACTGTTGAGCAATTTCTTGCATTTTTCTGCGAACAGCAAGAGGAACTTCCCATTTATCTTGTTTACCCTCTTTACCCTCATCCCCCAACCCCTTCTCCCTTGGGGAGAAGGGGAG
>NZ_JACXXN010000110.1 GCF_014904695.1 Nostoc sp. MG11
AACTTGGGCTACCAGTCCTTTATGTAACCCCAGAAATGGACAAAACTCAAGTTAATGCCCGAATCCTTGCTCGAATCACAGGCGTAGATGCTGCCGCCATTCAAACTAATGCTCAACACCATTGGCAACAAATAGCACAGGGTGTAGGAGTGATGGCAGAAATGCCTTGGAAGATTTACGAGCATTCTTCTCCTACTCCAACGATGATTGCCTCTGCCGTTCGCCGTGCTATTGCTGAATTCGGTGGCTCTATTGGTGCTGTGTTTGTTGATTATTTGCAGCAGATTCCTCTGGAGTCTGGCGGTAACATGGCTTTTGAAGTTGGTAAAATTACTCGTCAGATTCGTGACATTGCCAAGGCTCACAAAATCCCCGTTTTCTTAGGCTGTCAAATCAATCGTGGGAATCAACACTCCGCCGATAAACGCCCCAACCGTCATTTACTCCGCAACTCTGGCGAAATCTTCGAGGTTTGTGACCAGTTAATTATGCTGTACCGCAACTCTGTCTACACCAACGACAGCAGCGATCGCACTATGGAGTTGATTGTTGAGAAAAACCGCCTTTACGGCAAATTGGGTACTGCAACTATGTTGTGCGACTTATCTACTTCTCGATTTTTGAATATGGCGAGGTGATCCTGATGAAATATTGGCGGATTGAAAACAAGCGAGAGATTACACCGATTCCTTATATTGGGCAATTGGGGATTTTTGAAGTACCAGACGATTTGGTCATGGAGGCGAGCGCATGACTAAAACAGGCCTCCATAATACGCTACCTCCAAAGCTCAAATCAGTAATAGTTGAGTTATTTGCAACACCCAAAAAATTCTTAGAGGACGACCTTAAAAACTCACAACTTCATAGCCAAGGATGCCTCTATCCGTATCTCGAAAAGAAAAAGCTACTTGATGGTTCAATAGTTTTTTACCCACGAGTTATATGTGAGCGTGACCCAAACAACCCGACTCATTACCGATGGGGATATAACTGGGAAGAACGAGTTGATGGAGTATGGAAAGGGCGAAGTATAGGCTCAATTCCCCCTGGCGCTGTCCCAATGATTCGGACACTGCAACAAGACGGGGCAACCAGGGAAGATATTACCACCTTTATCAAAAAAGCGAAAACCAAAAAGCCATCACCAAAATTAGATGTCTGCAAAAATTTTGATAAGACAAAATTAAAACCAGTTCTTCCAGATGATGCCCCGATCGCCATAGTACTTTTCGCGGGTGGCGGCGGGATAGAAGCGGGGATGGTGCAAGCCGGGATTCGTCCAATTATCGCGGTGGAATGTGATCCGACTAAACCAGAACTGAGTCGGGCGATTGCCTCCTCCCATGACCACAACTTCAGCGAGTACAGCTGTAGAGTAATCCGACAAACAGTGCAAGAAGTAGCGCAGTCAGGATTCATAGGTTTTCCACGAAGACCCGATTATCTCCATGCCTCCCCAATGTGTTCTAACTTCTCTGCTGCCCACACTGCTAAAGCGGGTAAGGGCGGTGAAAACAGTGATGATCTGACCGGAGCGATCGCTGTTGCAGAAACTATCCGACAGTTACAGCCACAGGTGTTCACACTGGAAAATGTACCACGCTATCAGAACAGTCAGAGTTTCAGTATTATTCTGTCAGCTTTGGAGCAAGAGGGATATCTGGTTGATTACAGCGTAGTCAACATGGCTGACTTTGGACTACCCCAGGCGCGGCGGCGGTTAGTTCTGATTGCGAGTAAGGGTTCTCAGGTTGGACTACCAAGGGAGAGTGAATCTTGTGGTTGGTATGAGGCGATCACCCATCTCATTCCCATGATGACCGATTCTCAACTACTCCCCAAACAACAGCAAGCGGTAGAACAATTTTTGGCGACGGGCGTACCCACACCATTGCTACTAGAGAGAGTTGGAGGGCGCAACGGACTGAAGTACAAGCCTGGGCATTTACCTTGCAACACCATTCTGCGATCGCATTTCACAGACCACAAAGAGTGCAACCGCAATAAGTTCGCTGACATCTGGTTGCCAGACGGTACTGTTAAATCCCTATCAATTCAAGGGGCAGCGAAGTTACAGGGTTTTCCCGATTGGTACGAATTTCCCCAAGAGGCGGCCACGGCGGGGTCAATTATCGGCTATTCTGTCCCACCTAGTTTTGCTGCCCAGTTATTCATGTCCACACAAAGCATGTTGAAAGGAGCAAAAGCATTATGACTAACCTTGTTCACACATTAGAAGAGTGCTGGTATTTTTCGCCCCCTTGGGGTAAAGATATTCCACCGTTAGCTGTCAATTTGCTGGAAAGAGTCTATGTCACCACCACCAAATCATTCGGCTACTGCTGCGGTGTTGAATGGTTGCAGGATGATTGGAGCTATGCGATCGCACTTAATAATGAAGTGATTTATACATCAGCATTACAACTTCGTGGCACAGGAAAACTACAAACAGACATAGACAAGCCCGTATTCACATTAGGTCAAAGAGTAGTGTTTCGCTGTAATCAAGATGTCAGCAAACTTCGTATTGTCCAAGGCATACACAAGGTAGACGACTTTTGGACTTACACCGTGGAGTGGGCATCTCCATCGCTGATCGAATGCGATGGCAAGCTGATTACATCAGGCGATCGTAGGGCTTGGGTTACAGATACCGACTTAGTGAGGGTGTAGTATGGCATCTATACGTCGTACTACGCTGGTACTATTAAGGGTGAGGCTGTTTCCATCTCGCTTTATCCGCCTTCATGTTTCCAGGGCAAGCATCTACCTTTGTTTGCTCCTACTCCTGAACTGCTCAAATGGTGGAAATCATCAGTAAAAGATGCTTCGGCGCAGCAGGAGTACAAGCGCCAGTTCCGCGAGATTTTGCAGAGTCGGCAACAGATGATTGAGCTTTGGGTACGCAAACAGCAGCAATCGAGCGCAGATATTACCCTGTGCTGCTTTGAGAAAACTGGCGACTTCTGCCATCGGCATCAGGTGGGCGAAGAAGTAGTACAGACGTATCTACCAGAACAGTGGGGTGGGGAAATAAACAATTCGCAGTTCGCAATGGGCTAACGCCCCGCTCCGAAGATCGCAATTCGCAATTGTTTTTAACTGCGAATTGCGAATTGTCAATTGCGAATTGCAAGTATCCGCCCAAAGTTTTGAATCTGATTGAGAAATGCCACGAGTCGGGTTATCCAGTAAGATGCGATCGCTTACCTTGTGGGTATTATCAGGTATCGTTAGGGTATGAGGAATTGGGCGAGTGGTCGGAGTTGGGATTGCTTGGGGTGCTGTCGGGACTGCGGCATGAGTTTTACTGCGAGCGGCTGCTAACAACGCTTACCAATACTGCAAGTGCCAAGGTTACAATTCCACAGCCTGTCTAGAAAAAGCTATTCTCGCCTGCAATAATACTGTAAACAACGTAAAAATGCGCTTTTCAGGAGCAAAGAAACAAAAGTTAGGGACGAGCAAGCAACAAAGCCGCAAAATTGACGCGAACACCCTGAAAAACTAAAAGCATATCGAGCCAGAAAGGGCTTCTAATTCATCCAAAGCGGGTGGTTGATCGTCCGAGGCAAGCAAGCCCTTCGTCAATCAATCTTTCTCTATCAGAATACTTGCCTTTAATTAAGTAATTAAATATACATCTTTCTCCAAGGTTTTATCAGCAACAGCTTCAAGGAATCTTGATAAAGCAATTACACTACGTCAAGCAAATAGCTGTATTGTAAAACTAGGCTTTCCTAAAAGTTCTAACAAAACATAATTTCAGCGTACCGAAAAGATGTGAAGCTAAAAACTCAGACAAATAGTAATGGTGAAGAGATTGTTGTTCAATGGAAGTATCAAGTGCCTTTTTCAGATGCTAATGTATCAAAAGGTATCGCAGTAGACAGCCAGGGTTTTTTCTATATTACGGGTTATACATGGAGCCAATTAGACAACAATGTCAGAGGTGTAAATGCCTGGGTTGCCAAATATAACCCGCAGGGGCAGTTGTGCTGGCAGCATCAATTGGGCTTCACAAGGTATGACGTATTCAATGACATCGCCGTAGATAGCCTTGGTTATGTCTATGTTACAGGTGGAATATTTGGTCAATTAGCTAGTAGTAATGCGCGCGGTATTGATGTTTGGTTAGCCAAATGTGACCCACAAGGACAGCTATGCTCTCTACACTGGCATCAGCAATTAGTTCCTCAAGGAGCGGACGCATTCAATGGGATCGCAGTAGACATGCAAGGTTATGTGTACATTGGTTATATTGCTAGCCAATTAGCCAGCAGCGGTGAAGTTAGCCGTTTAGCTTGGGTTACTAAATATGATCCTCAAGGGCAGTTGTGCTGGCAGCATCAGCTAAAATCTTCTTGGACTGATGTAGCCGAAGGCATTGCCGTAGATAGCTTTGGTTATGTCTATATTACCGGATACACCTCTGACCAAGTAGTCGGCAGCAGTGAGAGCAACCGTAATGCCTGGATTGCTAAATATGACCCACACGGACAGTTGTGCTGGCAGCATCAACTACCTTCTTCAGAGGTGAGTGTATCCAAAAGTATTGCTGTAGACAGCCTGGGTTATATCTGTATTACCGGATACACATACAGCCAATTAGACAGCAGTGAGGTAAGGCGTCATGCTTGGCTCGCCAAATATGATCAACGCGGGCAGTTGTGCTGGTTACAAAAACTGGATTTTTCAAGCTATGACGTATGCAATGATATAGCTGTAGACAACCAGGGTGATATTTATATTACGGGTGGAACCTTTAGTCAACTAAACAGCAATAGTGCAAGAGATGGTAACACCTGGGTTGCTAAGTTGGTATTTAAAAGCACATGTCCAAATGGCACGCTTGAAAAACTGGGGAGGCTGGGGGAGATGAATAAATAAGTGTATTCTAGGTTATTAAAGTAGTAATAGTTTTCAGTAATTATTCTTCACTCTCCCAGCACTAAGAGTTCCCCTTACTCTGTTTTCTCACGAATCTACCGTCGAGTAGTAGGTTGGCAACGGGATGGTGAGCAAATGTAACGAGCTAGGAGTTTGATCACAGAAAATGTGAATCGCTGTAATCTGGCGGCGTTGTTTTAGGAGCTTAGTAATTTGATTGACTTTATCAGTCGTATCATTCAGGATAACAACCTCAGCATCAGGGATTGTTTTTTGGGCAAGAGCTTGGCAATTCTTAACTGCCGAATCGATAAAAACGATCTCCTGACTATGGTTGTAATTTAATAGTTTATGAGTATTATTGAATACATTACTATCATTGCAACTTTTCAGTGCTTTAATCAGAGCCGTCAAAGCACTTAAGTCTAAAATATCAATACTCATCAGCTAAAGCGCTACTTTCACAATTACACATCCAACCTTATAGCTAATAACTTGATATTATTTAGCCATTGTTGAGCTTTTTTTCTGACCATAAGTTTTCAACTCAAGTGAACAAGCAACTCTCGGCAGCAGTCGATTGACCGATGTTGATCTGCTCTCAAGCTGCAACATTTGTATTTTTCCCTTGGTTGGAATTCACTTTCACAGATACTTCTGACTCTACTTCCAGAGAGCGGAGTAATTCCCTAACTACATCGGTCGCTGGTCTTCCGGTCATTGCACAGTAGTTCTCAAGTCTCTTCTTCTCCTCTAGGGCGAGATTTACTGTAATTCTT
>NZ_JACXXN010000111.1 GCF_014904695.1 Nostoc sp. MG11
CGAGAAATTTTTTATTACATTGTTATTCCTGGTTTTCGCACTCAACGAGTTAGCTTAATTACTACTCTTTTAGATAAAGCAACTTATTCTACTCTGGATATTGTTGGACTTTACGGTAAACGGTGGGATGTTGAACTAGATTTAAGACATCTAAAAACTACCTTGGGTATGGATATTCTGCGATGTAAAACACCCTCAATGGTACGCAAAGAAATTTACGTTTTTTTGCTGGCTTATAATCTACTTCGTAATTTGATGTGGGATGCCGGAACTACTTACACCACTCCTCCATTACGCCTATCGTTGCAAGGTACTCGTCACCATTTAATTAACTTTATTCCCAAATTATTAGCAGCAACTTCAACAAAACGTCTCCGAATTTATCGCACTTTGTTAAAAGTTATTGCTCATAAGGCTGTTCCAGAACGCCCAGGTCGTAGTGAACCACGAGTTCGTAAACGTCGCCCCAAAATTTACCCCTTAATGACCAAACCTCGCCATGAATTACGAAAACAATTACAAACTGCTTAATTGATAAGCGTTTTCGCTTTTCTTAGTGCCATTCGGCAAAGTATCAAAGCATCAGGGCAAACGCGCGGCATTTCTGAAACCCCTATTGGGCAAGGATCTTGACGAAAAAATAGAATAAATTAAAAAACGCCGAAACCCTTGCTATTAAAGGATTCTTATACTTTAGATGAGTTTGCCCTGATCAAAGCATAGCCATAAGGTTTTTAGAAATTCTAATTCTTTAGGAGAAGCCACGACCCCTTTTTCATTTTTGCCTGTTTGCTTATCAGAAAAATCTTCCAAAATTGACCAAAAGTAAAGCACTATTTCGTCGAAAATTCCTGGCTGATTCAAAAAAAGTCCCTACACTTACAAGTTAAAGAGATACAAAAACCATATATTTAACTGAAAATTTTGCATAGTTACAAATGTTATTGACACTATTATCATAATAAGAATTGCTGATTGGACAGGCGCTTTAGATAACATTAAATCCGAACTACTATTAATATTTTTCCAAATTATATGTCTTTGGGAACAAGACTAGAATTATAAAAGTTTGATTTAATTAGTCAGTCTAACTAATTAAATAGTCATCAATATTCCTCAACAAGCAGCTAGTTGTCAGTCAGCCATGTGTTCACGGGTATTGGTGTACAAAAAAATATTGCTAGACTTCAACAATCTGGGCGATTGACGAGAAGACATAGCAGTTTTTCTGTTGGGTTCTATAGTTAGCCTTGGGTAAGTTTCATGGATAATTACTGGAGTCTAGTTCAAAATTTCATGAGATCAAATCACAATAAACTAGATATTATTTACGAGGTATGAGAGATCTGTACCTTATTTTATCCAAGTTTTAGCTTTCATGCCGCTCCTCAGAATTAGGAGAGATTGTTAAACATCACCGAGATATTTTCTTGGACAGAGATCCACAAGAGAAAGAACTAACTATAAATAGAGCATTTTTACTGATTTTCCCAGATGTCCAAATCCAGTAAAACTCTAAACTAATAGATAACCCATACTTGCGTATTAGGTATCTCAAAGCTTATTTAAAGCATTTCGCTGAGCATCTTACAGACAAAGCAAAATTGAGCGCTGCTTGTCGGGCATTAGCATTAGCTAAAGAACAACTTCAGCAAGAAAACTTAGTGAAATATTGATATATATAAAATGAGTACCAATATTAAAGATTCAGAACTTAAGGAAAATATTCAGTTGGATACCTTTGCTCACTTGATCGGCAGTCAAGTTATACAGGAATTGAATTACGCTCAAATAGATCACCAGAATCTATGTATTCATCAAATGTTTGAGATTCAGGTAGAGCGATCGCCTGATACAATCGCCGTAGTATTTGAAAACACCCAACTTACTTATCGTCAGTTAAACCACCGGGCAAATCAGCTAGCCCATCACCTGCGTACCTTGGGCGTTGAACCAGAGGTACTGGTTGGTATCTGTCTAGAGCGCTCTTTAGAAATGATTATAGGACTATTGGGAATTCTCAAGGCTGGAGGAGCTTATGTACCTTTAGACCCGGCATATCCTTCAGATCGCTTAGCTTTTATCTTAGAGGACACTCAAATACCAATAATGCTGACCACACAGCAATTGGTAAAAAGCCTACCTAATCATGGAATACAAGTTGTTTGTTTAGATTCAGATTGGGAAATTATCACCCAGAATAGTCAAGAGAATCTGTTCTGTAATGTAACACCTGATAACCTAATCTATACAATCTATACTTCCGGTTCTACAGGACAGCCCAAAGGTGTAATGATTCCTCACTGTGGGATCTCCAACCAACTCGAATGGCGGCAAACAACCTTTAAATTAACTCCAGCAGACAAAGTTTTACAGACCATTTCTTTTAGCTTCGACCCTTCGGTATGGCAGATATTCTGGCCATTGTGCTTCGGAGCGCAATTGATTATGGCTCGCCCTGGTGGACATCAAGACACCGCCTACCTCGTTAAGCTGATAACCGAACAGCAAATCACCGTCATTGGTTTAGTACCTTCAATACTTCGTGTATTACTGGATGAGCAGGGAATTGAGAATTGTCAATCACTCAAACACATTACCTGTGGCGGAGAAGCTTTACCTGTCGAACTTATAGAGCGTTTCTTTACCAAATTGAACTTAGATAATGTTCTATATAATTGCTATGGTCCGACAGAAGCCTCCATTGATGCAACTTTCTGGAGATGTCAGCGCGGCAACAATTATATTATTGCTCCTATTGGTTGCCCTATTATCAATACACAGATTTATATCTTAGATGAAGATTTACAGCCTGTGCCTGTTGGTGAATCTGGGGAATTGTATATTGGTGGTGCTGGACTTGCTCGCGGCTACCTCAAACGTCCTGAATTAACTAGAGAAAAATTTATTCTCAACCCTTTTAGCTCTGAAGTTGGAGCACGCCTTTACAAAACTGGCGATTTAGCACGCTACTTGAGCGACGGTAATATCGAGTTCCTTAATCGTATTGACCACCAAGTGAAAATACGAGGCTTCAGGATTGAGTTAGGAGAAATTGAAGCCATACTAGGTCAACATCCAGATGTGTACCAGACAGTAGTTATTGCCCACGAAAAATTTCCTGGCGATCAACGATTAATTGCCTACTTCGTCCCTCATCAACAGATCCCTACAAACGATGAACTGCGTCGCTTCCTCAAGCAGAAGCTACCAGACTACATGATACCTTCTTCGTTTGTGATCCTAGACTTTTTACCTCTTACCTCCAATGGCAAAGTAGACCGAGGCGGTCTACCTGCACCGAAGCAAATTAGACAAGAAGTTCCACCCACCAAAGTAACTGCTCAGGATGAGTTAGAACTGCGATTAACAGAAATTTGGGAAAAAATTTTGGGTATCCAACCCATCGGTGTGAATGAGAACTACTTTGATTTAGGAGGGCATTCCTTACTGGCGGTACACTTGTTCACAGAAATTGAGAAGACTTTGGGCGAAAATTTGCCTTTATCTATCTTGTATCAAGCACCAACAATTGAGCAACTTGCTAACACAATTCGTCAATCAAGAACGTTAGCATCTTGGTTTTCTCTTGTGGCGATTCAACCTAATGGCTACAAGCCACCGTTGTTTTTAATCCATGCCGTTTTTGGAGATGTTCTTGCTTACAAGGATTTAGCACATCATCTCGGTTCTGATCAACCAGTTTATGGGTTACAAGCTCAAGGTTTGGATGGGAAACAAGTTCCCTATACTCGAATCGAAGACATGGCATCTCACTATATCAAAGAGATACAAACCCTTCAGCCTAATGGTCCTTATTTTCTAGGAGGCTACTCCTTTGGGGGCGTAATCGCCTTTGAGATGGCACAACAACTCTATAAGCAAGGTCAAAAAATAGGTCTTTTAACTCTATTTCATAGCTCTGCTCCGGCTTCTATCAAACAATTGTCATTCTTTAAGGAAATAGTTATTCATTTGCAGAGCTTTTCCCAAAAAGGATTTACCTATTTTCGTGAAAAAAGTTTTAACAAGTGGTTCCAAAACAATTTCATAAGGAGGTTCCAAAATAAATTCATAAAGATTAGCTACAAATTTCACTTGGCTCTTGAGCTTCCCTTTCCTCGCATCCACCGTAATCTATACATTAGAGAAGTCAATATACGGGCTTTAAAAGAATATATTCCGTCAGTTTATCCAGGACAAGTGACCTTTATGGAGATCGATGAGCAGATGGAAAAAACAGAAAGTTTAAGCTCTAAACTTGTTCCACAATTAGGCTGGAGTAATTTGGTAGCTGAATTGGATATTCACTACATTCCTGGTAATCACAACTCCATACTCAAAGAGCCAAACGTACAAATTCTGTCTGCAAAATTGAAAGCTTGTTTAGACAGGGCAAACGCATTCATAAAAGATGAAAGTAACGTGAGTTCGACGGGTTGAAAAAGGTATAAAAAAAAGGACAGTGATTTTTTTCGGGGGAGATAGGACTGGGAACACGGTAATATGGTAGTGTTACAGACGTGTTGAAAAGTAGTTATATAATAGGGAAACGACCATAACATGAAATAGAAAATAGCTTGACTAATGATTCTCACACCAATCCGATGTCCTCACTGTCAGGATGTGAATATTTGTCGTAATGGTCGTACTAGCACAGGTAAGCAAAGATATATCTGCAAAAATCCGGAATGTCCCTATCGGACTTTTACGCTCGAAGCTCATCTTTATTACGGAAGTCGTAAAGAAGTAAAAGAGAAAATCGTCACAATTGCAGTGAATGGTAGTGGTGTGAGAGATACGGCTCGTACTCTAAAAATTAGTCCAGTGACTGTGCTCAGTGAACTAAAAAAACAAAAAAAGACAGAAAATGTGAATCGGAAAGTTCTCAACCAGATTAACCCAGAAGATGTAGAAGTAGCAATCTATCAAGTTGGAAACAGTGAAATAGCTAAATCATCAGCTAAAAAGGCTGAAGCTGATGAAATGCACAGCTTTGTGGGCAATAAATCAAATAAACGTTGGTTGTGGCATGCAATAGACCATAATTCAGGTCAAGTATTAGCTTATATCTTAGGAAATCGTCAAGATGAAGTTTTTATCGAGCTTTAGGAATTACTAAAGCCATTTGGAGTGCAAAAGTTTTACACAGATAAATTACCAACTTACTCCAGACATGTAACTGAAGCTCAACATCAAATTAATAAGTACAAAATGCAGAAAATTGAGGGAAACATTTAACTTTAAGAACAAGAATAGACCTCTTGCAAAAGTCAGTTAAACAGATTCGGTTTTGGGCAGACGAAGTTCATAGTTGTACAAACCAGCTATTAGATTAAACCTTAAGCC
>NZ_JACXXN010000112.1 GCF_014904695.1 Nostoc sp. MG11
TTCTCGGTCTATATCTTGAGGCAGGTTTTGGTTCATATTTGTGATACTCCCCCTGAAGTGTCCTCTTGTCAATACTCTGCCACCTGAATCCTTACAAGGAAATGATGATTACTACAACATTAGCACCAATTCAATTCGCACAGTCCACCGACGAAAACTCTGTTGCCTGTTTACAGATAGTTTATCAAGAAGCCAGGATAGACTACTCCATCCTTGAGCAACAAATCAGAAATACTCCGATAGATCAATTCAATTTACTAGTGCAACTCAACGAAAAATTAGTGTCCGCAGCACAGAAGATGGAGACGGCACTTGCTGCTTGGAGTGATGAGCTAGACAGATTTCTAGACGTGCCATTCCAGCCAGATACACTACCCACGCCAGGACTGAGATTGATTGACGGATGGTTGCACGACAGTCACGGCGGACGCACATTAGTGCTTGATTCACCTCAGCTACAGCTAGAACTCTTGCCCCACAAAGAGTTTTAGCTGTCCTTTGTATTTTATTCGCTTCATCGAACTAACAGAGGTTTTCATCATGGAATTACTAACAGCAGAGATTCGCGCTCAACTGCCAGATCTTGGGGAGCAAGAGGGCGAAATTGACCCGATTGCATATGTTAAATTCTTTATGCCGGATACTAAGTGGACTTGGTACGCAACTGAGTTTGATGGCGAAGATACTTTCTTTGGTTTAGTGCAAGGGTTGGAGGAAGAATTGGGATGTTTTTGTTTAAGTGAATTACAAAAAGTTCGTGATTCCTTCGGTCGGCAAATCGAGCGCGATGTGTGTTTTAAGCCGACACCACTTTCAAAGCTGCGTCGTCAATCAAAAGTCGGTGGCTATTACAAATCATCAGATGATTTCATGATTACCTACGATTTCAATGATGATGACAGCCAAGACCCGACACAGTTTTTCAACTTTATGAGTCAGCTGTTGGGCAGCGGCGATCACTAATCAATCATAATCCCCGGAAATTACCGGGGGTTCAAACCGCATCGGGAGCGCATGAAATCACTACTAAGTAGGTTTTATACCTGCTCGACGCTCTCTTAAAAATTTGAACTAACCACAATTACAAACTTTTAGGACAAGCCAATCATGTCTGATGATATTCTACGGCAAGAGATAGACGGTATCGAGTATTTTACCATTGCGAGTACTGGGGAATCGGGGATGAGTCAGCGGGGATTGTCTCGGCTTTGTGGAATGCAGTTGAGAGCAATACAAAACATACTTGAAAACCTGACTAAAAATACAGCCCCCCAATGGCTTCAAAACCTTGTAGGAAGGGACTTATACCTGACTAAAAAAATACTGTTAAAGGTGGTGAAACAACACCAATTAAAGCCAATGTATGTTGGGGTATTCTAAGATATTACGAGCGCAAAGGAAAGATAGAAGCAGCCACAGCTTTAGACGCAATCGGGGCAATTGGTATAAACAGTTTTATCCAAGCCAAGACAGGATGGTTGCCAGAGCAGTACCAATCATCTCGTAAACAGCGGCAGGAAGTTAGCCGTATTTTAGAAACACCACAACCTTGGACACGAGTTTTTGAGGCTGAGTTTGAAGAGAATCTTGCACGGATCACCAAGCTGCACAAAAAGCACATCAGAAACGGGATTTACTATTGGGAGCTTGTTTATAACTGGATGACACCAGAAGAACGGGCCAAGCTTGATGTCGTGAATCCTGTTCTCCCGAATGGACGTAGACGGCACAAGATACACCAGATGTTGGATGAGACAACTAAGCAGAGATTATCTCCTCATGTGACATCGGTATTAACTTTGATGCAGTCAGCAAACACAATTGCAGAATTACGACGGTTGATACAGCGACGCTATGGAGTTGACCAGCCTAACTTGTTTGATGGGTGGAACTTGGGATAATTGAGATCCTCCTTAATAGTACAATGGTACTGTAAACGTTGAACTCCTCAAAAGTTAAAACACACTAAAATGCTTCTGGAGGAATTATCCAGAAGCATTTTTATTCATTGTTTGGTTACTAAATGAAGCGATCGCTAGTATTATTGAGGTTTGGTTACAGGCAAAGAGCGAATCAGTTCACGAATCACATCAGTTGCATCTCTACCTGTCTGCAAACAATACTCTTCTAGTTTTATAGCTTCAGTTCGTGCCAAATTGACAGTGATGCGTTTGACAGCCCATTTTTTATTGTTTCTGACGGTAGATTTATTTTCAAGGCGTGCTGTAGCTAGTACCAAAATATTTCTCCTTTGTTGGTAATTGATTTTTGTAAAGTTTACCTGCGACGGCGAGGTTTACTCTTATTGCGTTCGTACTCTTGCAGCACCTTCTTAACTTGGTTGTTCAGAAGTACGCTTGATCTGTTTAAGCGCATTTGGTAACAAAAACTTTCAATTTTGGGGCAAAGGATAGTGTTAGGGGTGTTAATACCCCAGGCTAAGCCCGATACTAGAGCTGCTGTAACTAAAATTGCACATACAAATATACCAGAGCGGCCTGAACCAATCCAATGACCAAACCAGAATAGGTCAGATTTGAATTTTTCAGCACGTTGCGCTCTTAACACCCTTTGCTCTTTCTCTACTTCAACCCACTGCTGCAACTTCTCCAGATATTGATAAGCCAGCTTGGTTGCTTTGGCGTTTGATGTTTTGTCTATTTGAATATCAATGGTGCGTTCCTTGGCGGCAACCTCTTGCTTTAGCTGGTAGTCGAATCGCTGTTTGATTCTGGCAGAGATGCCGCTGATTTCATCGAACAGAGGGAGGAGAGATTCGTCCTGGAGCGACGCTCGATCAAAATCTGCAAAGGTGACTTTTTTCCTTCTAACTCTGCAATAATAGTCTCTTCTAGTTGGTGATAGAAATCGCGGATTTGTTGCTGATTACGCTCCATGTTGGCGGTAATCTTTTGCATATATATTTGATTGAATGCATCAGGTGCAGTCTCAGCTAGCTTGTCCGTGACTCTATCAACCAACTTGGCAAATCCTTCTGATGATGCTGTACTAAGTCCTTGGATAGTAGCATTAAAGTCTATGGACTCATCCTCATCACTGATAGTCTCAATAATCAGATCGCATTCCTGCTGGGTGTACTCCTCTTTCTCTTCAAGTTTAGAAGCTTCAATAACTTTCAGGGTATCAGCTAAAGAAACTTTACTACCAATTAAGTCGCTGATAATAGCCTTCAATTCAAAAAGGCTTACTGGCTTCGACTTACTAGCTTTTTTAGACTTATTATTTGATTTTTGCGGTGGGATGCTTTCGTCTAATGGCGCAATTTCATTTACCAAATCTTTCCTGTAGGCAAAGTGCTGAGCTAGTTCTTCGGAGGACTTACTTTGTTCAATGAGCGCTCGACACTCATTAAATAGGTGTCGCTCGTCATCGGTATAGTCTGATTTATCTTGAAGGTAGCAAGCTTTTAGTATTGCTTGGATCTTCTCATCAGGGAGGTCACAAAAAAGTTCACTCTTATGTATCATAGGTAGTTCCTATTGATTAGTAGTCAGAAATTACACTGTTACCAAATGGGCTAAAAGCCTGATGTGGCGGCTGCGGTGGCGTACTTGCACTCTCGACCACAAAGGAATCAACTGTCTTGCCTTTGGTGTGTTGGACTATGCCTTGGGTTTGCTTTTCCTTGTCAGAGTCTACAAAATCTAGCTCAATACCTGTCTGCTGTTTCAAATATTCTTGTTGCAACTTCCACAAGTAAGCGGACTGGGCAAAAGAAGCCTGAATTGTTTGAGTAGATTCTCTACCGCTAAAAAGGCAAAGCGTTAACCAAAAAGCTTTGAGAGCAACCAGAATCATTTGAGATTTGTCATAAGGAATCAGAGCCTTATTGTTCAAGAACTCAAGTATTTTATGCTCCTGACTGCCTTCAAGAACTCGTAGCTTAACAGTAAAAACTTTGTAGCTGTGGCTCATTCGCGCTTAACTCCATTAGTGGCAGTAGCAGTGGCAGCGGTTACATGCGAAAGTAAGTAGCTTGACAATCCATAAGCATCCGTCAAACGAGAACATAAAGCTTTTCTTTTGGAGTCAATACCGAAAGTTAGACGCACATCTTCTTCAAGTCCTGCCGCCCAAGAAATATTACAGCCAGGAAAACGTTGAGCAAAAAAGTTTTTGAGGTCGTCTCGATAATAGTCACAAGCTCCACCACCAATAATTATCTCGTCACAGTCTCCACTAATATATGTAGTCAGAAATTTTGAAACTTTTCTCCAGTACTCTTGCCTACAGGTCGAAACGGCCTCAGCGACTAGATCAGCTTCTTCAGTTCTTCTGGTAGAGCTTCGAGATAAAGCGAGGTTCTTAAAATTTTTACTCTTGATGTCTTTGCCAACTGAATGAATCGTTTCAAGTAAAGTCCGAAGTCGTTCTCTAGACCCATATCCAGAAATGCGACTAGCAACGCTTTCGACAAACTCAAGAAAGCCTAACGGTTCAGTATGTCCTTCAATAACCCCTTTGGTAAATTGAATAACTGAAATATCTCGATATCCCCACATGCAAGAGACTATTTTTTGACTACTAAATACCGAACCGCCTAACTTTGTGCCACGAGTCATAGCATGTCCGCCACCTTCAGGGATACATACAAAAATTTTTAGAGCTACTTGAAAAGGCTTGTCACAAAAAGAAAAATTAGACAAAGCAACCCTGACATCTCGCTCAAATCTGTCCTTATCTTTCCACTCAGTATAAGGAAGAGGTACGGCCAAGGCTAGCTCAAAAGTATTTGTTAGTCCCTCCTCTTGTGCCATCACCCCAACTGCTGCCAAAACTTTAGCTATAGCCCATTCAGATTTTATCTCTTTAGGGGATACCCTCTCTCCATAAACGTTTTGAGCCAAAAATCCAACTGCGTACAAAGTGCCGCCATACTCAACCCATGACTCATTCTCTGGACTAGGAGTCATGATCCTTCTGGCTTTGTAGAAGTCGATTGAATCTCTTGTCACCTCTACAACTTCAGGAGGCATCAACAAAAGTTCGGGCTTGAGTGGTATGACTCTCCAAATTATTTTTGTATCTGAAATTCCTGGATCTAGGGTGATCATTGGAATTGATTGATTTACACTCATTCTTAGATCGTAGTTACTCTCTTTGTATTAAGTTAATGCGAAATAATGACAAATCTTTGCTAACTAAATGCATAATAACACCAACTTATTACCAAACTGTTGATGACTAGACCTCTTGCAAAAGTCCCATGAGGGTGGGACAAGTAGGTTAGAGCATTCTTGACATCTATGACGTACGAAAAGGTAAAAAACCTTAAGCCAGAA
>NZ_JACXXN010000113.1 GCF_014904695.1 Nostoc sp. MG11
CCGAACCATGAAAAGATTATAGTTTGAAAGCCATAATAGAGCAAGTGGCGTGCGTCAATAAAATAAGATAACTAAGCTGAAGTTAAAAAAGAGCAGCTATAGAGCTAAAAAAGCAAACACTTCAAAACGGAGAGTTTGATCCTGGCTCAGGATGAACGCTGGCGGTATGCTTAACACATGCAAGTCGAACGCACCTTTCGGGGTGAGTGGCGGACGGGTGAGTAACGCGTGAGAATCTAGCTTCAGGTCTGGGACAACCACTGGAAACGGTGGCTAATACCGGATGTGCCGAGAGGTAAAAGGCTTGCTGCCTGAAGATGAGCTCGCGTCTGATTAGCTAGTAGGTGTGGTAAGAGCGCACCTAGGCGACGATCAGTAGCTGGTCTGAGAGGATGATCAGCCACACTGGGACTGAGACACGGCCCAGACTCCTACGGGAGGCAGCAGTGGGGAATTTTCCGCAATGGGCGAAAGCCTGACGGAGCAATACCGCGTGAGGGAGGAAGGCTCTTGGGTCGTAAACCTCTTTTCTCAGGGAAGAACACAATGACGGTACCTGAGGAATAAGCATCGGCTAACTCCGTGCCAGCAGCCGCGGTAATACGGAGGATGCAAGCGTTATCCGGAATGATTGGGCGTAAAGCGTCCGCAGGTGGCTGTGTAAGTCTGCTGTTAAAGAGTGAGGCTCAACCTCATAAGAGCAGTGGAAACTACACGGCTAGAGTGCGTTCGGGGCAGAGGGAATTCCTGGTGTAGCGGTGAAATGCGTAGAGATCAGGAAGAACACCGGTGGCGAAAGCGCTCTGCTAGGCCGCAACTGACACTGAGGGACGAAAGCTAGGGGAGCGAATGGGATTAGATACCCCAGTAGTCCTAGCCGTAAACGATGGATACTAGGCGTGGCTTGTATCGACCCGAGCCGTGCCGTAGCTAACGCGTTAAGTATCCCGCCTGGGGAGTACGCACGCAAGTGTGAAACTCAAAGGAATTGACGGGGGCCCGCACAAGCGGTGGAGTATGTGGTTTAATTCGATGCAACGCGAAGAACCTTACCAAGACTTGACATGTCGCGAATCCTACTGAAAGGTGGGAGTGCCTTCGGGAGCGCGAACACAGGTGGTGCATGGCTGTCGTCAGCTCGTGTCGTGAGATGTTGGGTTAAGTCCCGCAACGAGCGCAACCCTCGTTTTTAGTTGCCAGCACTTCGGGTGGGCACTCTAGAGAGACTGCCGGTGACAAACCGGAGGAAGGTGGGGATGACGTCAAGTCAGCATGCCCCTTACGTCTTGGGCTACACACGTACTACAATGCTACGGACAGAGGGCAGCAAGCTAGCGATAGCAAGCTAATCCCGGAAACCGTGGCTCAGTTCAGATCGCAGGCTGCAACTCGCCTGCGTGAAGGAGGAATCGCTAGTAATTGCAGGTCAGCATACTGCAGTGAATTCGTTCCCGGGCCTTGTACACACCGCCCGTCACACCATGGAAGCTGGTCACGCCCGAAGTCATTACCCCAACTTTTCGGAGAGGGGGATGCCTAAGGCAGGACTGGTGACTGGGGTGAAGTCGTAACAAGGTAGCCGTACCGGAAGGTGTGGCTGGATCACCTCCTTTTTAGGGAGACCTACACCCCTCAAGTCTTGAAAGCAAAATGCAAATAGAGATTGAGTTGGTCTAACCTAGGTCGGTCGCAGACATTTGCTCAAAGCTTTCAAACTATGATTTGGTTCGATATGGGCTATTAGCTCAGGTGGTTAGAGCGCACCCCTGATAAGGGTGAGGTCCCTGGTTCGAGTCCAGGATGGCCCACCTGAAAGTAATTCTTAAATTGCTAATTCGTAATTCGTAAATAACTACGAATTAAGAATTGCGAATTACGAATTATAATCTGGGGGTTTAGCTCAGTTGGTAGAGCGCCTGCTTTGCAAGCAGGATGTCAGCGGTTCGAGTCCGCTAACCTCCACCTGGGGTTATTAAAAGTAAAAAAAAGATAGATTCAGCAACATGGCGTCATGTCGTCAGACTGCTGGGTAAATATCCAGCCAGAACCTTGAAAACTGCATAAGTAACGCGAAATTGTAGGTAGTCATTAGTCACTAGTCATTAGTCATTGTTAAAAACAATAGACGAATGACAAAGAATAATTGACTTGATACAGACACCAAATGTTTGAGTGGTCAAGCTAATAAGGGCTAACGGTGGATACCTAGGCACACAGAGGCGATGAAGGACGTGGTTACCGACGATATGCTCCGGGGAGTTGGAAGCAAACTTTGAGCCGGAGATTTCCGAATGGGGCAACCCTATATACTACCTGCTGAATATATAGGCAGGAAAGAGCCAACCCAGCGAACTGAAACATCTTAGTAGCTGGAGGAAGAGAAATCAATTAAGAGATTCCCTAAGTAGTGGTGAGCGAAAGGGGAAGAGCCTAAACCAAAGGGTTTACCTTTTGGGGTAGTGGGACAGCGAGATCGAATCTGGCGGTTAGATGAAGCAGCTAAATACTGCACCAAAGAAGGTGAAAGTCCTGTAGTCGAAAACTTAAAGATAGTAGCTGAATCCCGAGTAGCATGGGGCACGAGGAATCCCATGTGAATCAGCGAGGACCACCTCGTAAGGCTAAATACTACTGTGTGACCGATAGTGAACCAGTACCGCGAGGGAAAGGTGAAAAGAACCCCGGAAGGGGAGTGAAATAGAACATGAAACCGTTAGCTTACAAGCAGTGGGAGGACGATTCAACGTCTGACCGCGTGCCTGTTGAAGAATGAGCCGGCGACTTATAGGCACTGGTAGGTTAAGGCGAGAATGCCGGAGCCAAAGCGAAAGCGAGTCTGAAAAGGGCGATAATCAGTGTTTATAGACCCGAACCCTGGTGATCTAACCATGGCCAGGATGAAGCTTGGGTAACACCAAGTGGAGGTCCGCACCGACCGATGTTGAAAAATCGGCGGATGAGTTGTGGTTAGCGGTGAAATGCCAATCGAACCAGGAGCTAGCTGGTTCTCCCCGAAATGTGTTTAGGCGCAGCGGTAATGATTATATCTGGGGGGTAAAGCACTGTTTCGGTGCGGGCTGGGAGACCGGTACCAAATCGAGACAAACTCTGAATACCCAGAGCACACATTGCCAGTGAGACAGTGGGGGATAAGCTTCATTGTCAAGAGGGAAACAGCCCAGACCACCAGCTAAGGTCCCCAAATCATCGCTAAGTGATAAAGGAGGTGAGAGTGCACAGACAACTAGGAGGTTTGCCTAGAAGCAGCCACCCTTGAAAGAGTGCGTAATAGCTCACTAGTCAAGCGCTCTTGCGCCGAAAATGAACGGGGCTAAGCGATGTACCGAAGCTGTGGGATTGATCTATCGATTAATCGGTAGGGGAGCGTTCCGTCGTAGGTAGAAGCAGTAGCGGCAAGCAGCTGTGGACGAAACGGAAGTGAGAATGTCGGCTTGAGTAGCGCAAACATTGGTGAGAATCCAATGCCCCGAAACCCTAAGGGTTCCTCCGCCAGGTTCGTCCCCGGAGGGTTAGTCAGGTCCTAAGGCGAGGCCGAACGGCGTAGTCGATGGACAACGGGTTAACATTCCCGTACTGACTTAGAGTTGTGCAGAGGGACGGAGAAGGTGAATGTCAGCCGGATATTGGTTCCCGGTTCAAGCGTCAAGATTTTGAGAGACGGCGAAAACGTCTTGAGTTGAGGCGTGAGTACGACCTACTACGGTGGGGAAGTGGCATAATCTAGCTTCCAAGAAAAGCTCTAAACACGTTAACTCTAAGTTACCTGTACCCGAAACCGACACAGGTAGGGAGGTTGAGAATACCAAGGGGCGCGAGATAACTCTCTCTAAGGAACTCGGCAAAATGGCCCCGTAACTTCGGAAGAAGGGGTGCCCACTGTAACAGGTGGGTCGCAGTGAAGAGATCCAGGCGACTGTTTACCAAAAACACAGGTCTCCGCAAAGTCGAATGACGCAGTATGGGGGCTGACGCCTGCCCAGTGCCGGAAGGTTAAGGAAGTCGGTCAGGGGGAAACCTTGAAGCTGGCGACCGAAGCCCCGGTGAACGGCGGCCGTAACTATAACGGTCCTAAGGTAGCGAAATTCCTTGTCGGGTAAGTTCCGACCCGCACGAAAGGCGTAACGATCTGGATGGTGTCTCAGAGAGAGACTCGGCGAAATAGGAATGTCTGTGAAGATACGGACTACCTGCACCTGGACAGAAAGACCCTATGAAGCTTTACTGTAGCCTGGAATTGTGTCCGGGCTTGGCTTGCGCAGGATAGGTGGGAGGCGTAGAGATATTCCTTGTGGGGAATATGGAGCCAACGGTGAGATACCACTCTGGCGAAGCTAGGATTCTAACCCGCTCCCATTATCTGGGAGGGGAACAGTTTCAGGTGGGCAGTTTGACTGGGGCGGTCGCCTCCTAAAAGGTAACGGAGGCGCGCAAAGGTTCCCTCAGCACGCTTGGAAACCGTGCGGCGAGTGTAAAGGCATAAAGGGAGCTTGACTGCAAGAGTGACATCTCGAGCAGGTACGAAAGTAGGCCTTAGTGATCCGACGGCGCAGAGTGGAATGGCCGTCGCTCAACGGATAAAAGTTACTCTAGGGATAACAGGCTGATCTCCCCCAAGAGTCCACATCGACGGGGAGGTTTGGCACCTCGATGTCGGCTCATCGCAACCTGGGGCGGAAGTACGTCCCAAGGGTTGGGCTGTTCGCCCATTAAAGCGGTACGTGAGCTGGGTTCAGAACGTCGTGAGACAGTTCGGTCCATATCCGGTGCAGGCGTAAGAGCATTGAGAGGAGCCTTCCTTAGTACGAGAGGACCGGGAAGGACGCACCGCTGGTGTACCAGTTATCGTGCCAACGGTAAACGCTGGGTAGCCAAGTGCGGAGCGGATAACCGCTGAAAGCATCTAAGTGGGAAGCCCACCTCAAGATGAGTGCTCTCACTACTAAAAGTAGGTAAGGTCACGGGCAGAACACCCGTTGATAGGCGGTAGGTGGAAGTGCAGTAATGTATGTAGCCGAGCCGTGCTAACAGACCGAGGGCTTGACCTCATCATCATTGCTGGTTGTTGAATTCGCGTTACTTTGCAGTCTTCAGGGTTTTGTTTACCCAACTACAAGTTTTCCTGGTGTCTATTGCGCGGTGGAACCACGCTGATTCCTTCCCGAACTCAGAGGTGAAACGCTGCTGCGGCCACGATAGTTTAGGGGTTGCCCTACGCAAAAATAGCTCGATGCCAGGTTTATTATT
>NZ_JACXXN010000114.1 GCF_014904695.1 Nostoc sp. MG11
TCTGCCGTTCTCAGATCGAAAAGAGTTCTATCTTGTTTTAGAGTCAGAAATATCCTTAAACGGCTGCCCATATCCTTTTTACCGTGGTAGATGGATTGTACATATTTATTTATCTTTACACAGTTTGGTTTTTTCACCTTGTTCTACTTAACGCATCACTGACGTTTTTGATTTCAAGAATTGCACACACATCCGCAGCAACCCACTCTGATTTCTCTGCTGTGCCAACGAAGCGGACTTGTTGGGACTCAAATACAAAAACTGAGAGTTCAGACATAATTTTAATTCTCCTTTATTGGCCAACTAAGGCATTAACGCAAGTATCCAAAACTTAATTCGTAATTCAGTCGCTTTTATCCAAGTCTGGTGGTTGTTAAGTCCGCCAAACTGTACCCAAACATTGGGATGGTGAAGTGAACTATGGCTGCTACTTCTGCCGTAATAATTCTCATGGCAACTGGAGCATACCCCCACGCAATCCCAACCAGGAATTTCGTACCCAGACACAGAAGCACTAGGAAAATGCAATAAAAATATTCCGAAAATACGGCGCAACAGCGATCGCCGATAATGCAAGTGATGTACTACCGTTGGCCGTCCATGCAGAGGATTGTTGGTGCAACGTGATTGCAGACGGTAAACACGACGACAAGTCCTTGGCCAGTTCGACGCATACTCGAACTTTTTAGGAGATTTAGGCATCAATTTTGAATTTGTACAGTAGTCCGCGATGATTTGCGTTTTGAATGGTGAGGATGATAGCGTGTTTCAATTCATCCATGCGTGAGCCTGCCGCCATTTCTTTGTCAATAAAATCTTCAAGTGTTAGATGTTTTGTCCGCTCAAGCTTGTCAATCATCATCTGAGAGGGACTAAGCTGAGTGGTGGTTGCCGCTTGAAGTGTCTGGCGCTCTTGGGTGGTGAGTGCATCTTGCGGCGAGGCTGCACCAACAAAGGTTCGATGATCTCGATCAAAGCCAGAGTAATTTTGCAGGGAAGGCATGGCGAACCATCCCCCTTGTTTGCCAAAATAAATTGCACGACCACAAGGGGATACATTCACGAGCCTTTCTAACTCTAGATTGGTCACTTTATCGAGCATTGGTGAACGTCCCCACTGTTTAACGCTGTCATAGTCACGAGCGATGGCAATTACCGATAGTTGCGAAGATGTATCTAGTGTCAAACCCAAGGGTTTAACGTAAGGGGACTGTGCAGCGACCCAAGCATTTTTCCCGTCAGAATCACCGCAGCTGGTAATCGCAACTAAACGGTCTTGAATGAGAGTGCTTTTAACTTGGTTAGATTTATTGCCTAAAATAGTGCCTTCATCTAAAATCAACAGAGTACGCCCGTGTTGATTAACGTATTCATTGTATGCATTGAAACAACGTTCTAACCAAGCAATTACCTCTTCTGGGGATGCATCGGCACATCTAAATCGCTCAACCCTGTCTGCAATTCCTTCAAAATACCCAGCTTCTTTGGGGTCAGCTTTGGGGTCAATTACAAATACTCTTAACCCTAAATGCTTGGACTTGGCAGCACGAATAGCATTAGCCAAGAGCATCCCTTTACCTGTTCCAGGTACACCAATAATTAAAGTATTGGTGATCCGGTCTGTCATCAGAGCGATGATATCAATTGTGTAATCAGGTTGATAATTGCTCACTTGTGTTAGTGAGGGTGCATCTTGTGGGCGTGATGACATTGGCAATACTGGCAACGCTGTTTGTGGCTGTAAGACTTGTGGAATATCAGCTTCGGCATAATTGAGAGCAGCATCGGAGAATGAGTATCCTTGGTCAGCAGCAAAATACAATTCTTCTTCAACTGACTGTTTACCAACCTGTTGCAAGTAGCCTCGGAAGTCGTCGCCATCTAGTACGTGAGCGACACAACCGTATTCTCTAATTGCTGCTTGGTTACGTTGAATTTCCTGAGCTTTTTTGATATTAGTGAATATCGACCATACTGCGATCAATAAGCCTGTAACTGGACTTGTGGCAGATGCCGCTATAGCTGCCACAATCAGTCCACCAGCAATATTCAATGGAATATTGTTTTCTGCGGTTTGCTTAAAGGCAATTGCGCTCCATTCTTCGGGGGTTCTCTGGGCCTTGTTGATATCAAATCTTGTCATCTCCAATTAACTGCATCTCCATTAGTTACTGTGCCGCCAACATGTTCAGTGTAGTTTGCACCATTCGTATCAATAGTCTCTGCTGCTGCATCATCATTAACAATTTCTTCGCTGACTACTTCTACGTCAATAGTTTTGGCTTCTGTTGATTCATTTTTAGATCCTTCCTTTTCCCCTTGGATATAATCACCTCCAATGTATGCATTGTAATTACCACCGCCCAGATTAATGATTCTCTTAGACATGATTAATTTCCTTGTTAATTCAACTTTTACTTGCTTGTGCAATGGCGGTATTCAATTTACCAACCCAAATGATTAGCGAAATAATCACTTCAATCGCAAACAAAGTAACGAGTGCCAGCGCTAAATTACCGTAGTCTAATTTCCCCCATTGACCTGTTGCCAAGACAAAAAAGAAATCCGAGAATTTACCACTTTCCACAGGTGAATAAACTGTGATGCAAATCAGAAAGTCTATTGTGTAGGTGAATATCTTCAAAATCTCCAGGTTACTCACAACGCTTGTTGGCAGATGATTGTAGGTGCGTTTGAGCATTCTTAGTGTTGGGTCGTCGGTGTCCTTGAGGGCATACTTAGCGCGGCTGTCAGCTGAAGAAATCATGTTCTCCATGAATTGATCGTGATTGTAAAGTACCAAAGGCAGTACTTCAATTATCTGAATGACGCTCCAAAGGATTGCACCCAGTATCCAAGTAATACCTTTGGCAATCAAAGCCGCAATTCCATTGATAATTGGAATAGCACTAATTATGTACAAAAAAGCGCTATTGAGTGTCTTGCTACTTAAAAATGCAACTGCTTTTTCATAAGGCTGGATATTGAGATAAGCAAACCAAATAGCAGAAACAACCAGTCCCCAATAAAGAATTCGTAACCAGACATTCGGTTTTGAGTTGTTTGGAGTTCCAGGCTTGTTACCTTTCCACGGAATATTCACTTGTTACCCCCTTGATCAATCGGCTGACTATACCTACCCCCACGAAATCTTTTAAGCCGCGATGCCACTAAATCCCGGTTGCCAGTGAAAGCTAGCGCTCCTACTCTCCCATGCTGATCAATTACCCCTGTTGAGCCATTGGCATCACAGACTACAGACCCTTTGGGTAATGGGTTTAATGTAATGCGATCTTTGATCACCTTTCCCTGCACGATTTTCACGTACTTATGAGGGTAAACCGTGGCCACAATCGGTAAGCAGCCAGATTTATATCTGGCATCGGCAATTGTGGCTTGCTCTTGCTCAAAAGCAAGTTGCTGCTGGAGCATCGTTTGCTGAAAAGAGTTTTGAGCAATAGATTGCTTAATGTCGCCAATTACTTGCATATTACGGGCAATATCTGGGGAGGAATATGCTAACGAGACAAGCGTTAGCCCAGCAAAAACAATTGTGGTCTTATGCTTACGCCATAGCCTAGCTGTTAGCATTTTCTACCTCCAGTAAAAATGCATCGACATCAAATACCTGACAATTATTCTGGGGCCCAATACTTGCAATATCACAAGCAAGTGCTTTGACATCAGATTTTACTTGCGATGCTCCGGCTTTGACTTCTTCTAAGAAAGCCTCTATATCAATGTCTTTGACTGTTTCTAGCCCATAACCAGCTAACAGTTTGTCTATGCGAGTGTCGTCGCCTGCAAGCGTACGCAGATAGTTGGCGTTCTGTAGTGATTCTTGGTGTAAACACTCAGCAATCTCTTGATTGCCAGCAGATAAAACCCGTTCTATAACTTTGGCACGAATCTGGAGTAACGAATTAGCTTCACTAATTGCTCCTTGTGTGACTGTGCGAATCATCGCCGCCATCATCTGTTGGTTGATTCGTGATGAATAAGAAGCGGCTAACTGCGTCGCCTCCTGAATTACCAGTGCTGGTGAGTGTTCAGACGCAGGCAGCTTCTTTTGACTATCAATCGCTGCTCCAATCGCTTCAAAAATATGGTCGAGTTCTTCTGTGATATCAAAACTGAATTCCTCACCAAGAGGATCAACATCTGCTCCATTGTCTTTCATGATTTGCAAGGCTTCAAATACTTGCTCGCTCGTATAGCGATCGCTGAAGTATTCGACTAATTGTTCTCTGGTAAACATTACTGTCTCTCCTTCCATTTCGCAAAATCCTGACGACGTAAATGCATGAAGTTGGTAATTAGAAGTCTTTTGACTTCTTCGTACTTCTTACCCTTCATGAGAAAAAATATAATTGCTGATAGAAACCTTTGGTATCCGTCAAGGTAGTTACTTCGATAGCTTCTGGCTGTTCCATAATAGCTGGATCTTAATGGAGCTATCTTATTTATAATATTTACCTCCCATCTCCAAAGAGTTATACGGTCAATTTCCAGAATATTACTCCACTTTTTTCTTGATAACAAATTATCCAAAAATGCATTATTTATTTTTGGATCTTTTTCGATGTGTGCCAAGACATCATGTAAATCGTCCTGATTCATCGTTTCATCTGCCCTTGTAATACTGTTGCATCAAAACTCTTTCACCTCCACATAAAAGTAAAAAACATCATCAAAACAACTATTTATGACATTATTTTGTTCGTTGGCGCTCAATATTGGCTGTGCAATGTTGCGGGTACTTGCAACATTAGTGCTTGCAACATAGGTGTTACATTCCTGCAATGTTGCAAGTACCTCAAACAATTAATGTTAGGAAAAATCCTCAGATTGATAGATAAATTAGCGTTTGCGCTTGGAACGATCCCAGTCTCCATACTAATAGGCTGTGTGAAGCATATTGTAAGTATCAGGATCAACTTTATCCGCTAGTTGTTTGTAATCTAGCCCATTTTCTAGTGCATCTTTAATGTTCTTTGGAATAGGAATACCTTCGCCTGGAACGCTGTCTATCTCCCTAGCAATTAAATCTTGGTATCTACTTTGTGCTTGTTGAGGCGATAATTTACCGTTTTTAAAATCTTTTTGCAGTG
>NZ_JACXXN010000115.1 GCF_014904695.1 Nostoc sp. MG11
GACTCCACGAATTCCGCCTTCCACCCGTTAGGGCCAGACTTAATCATCCAAGGGGGCAATCCAGACTTTCGCAGGGCTTGCTCGGTCTTCTGGGTGGGGTGCATTTCGTAGCAAGCCGAACTGGGTACTACTGGCTTACTGTTCACTTGTTCGACTTTATCGAACGATCCCGCCGCAATAGAAGATCCACTTGAGGGGTTATCGGTTTGTTGCGAAGACTCGGATTTTTTTAACAACAAAGCGAGTTGTTGGGGGGTTGGTTCTTCAAGGTATCCATTTTCTACGCTTGTGGCTTGTTGGGCAGCAATATCCCAAATTGATTCATCTTCACACACACATTCTTGGGTGGGGGGTGCACTTGAAGAAGCCAGGGGTGTATTACTTAGTGGGAGTACCTTAATAGGATTACCTTCTATAGGATTACCTTTGTGGACATGTGACGACCCAGGTGGGTAGACATGTGGTGTCCACCCCTGGACATGTGGTGTCTGGGGGTGGACATCTAACGACCCAGGTGGGTAGACATGTGACGACCCAGGTTGTGAAGTACCCAGGCAATTTAAAGGCTGCCATTGTGATTTAGGAGACAGTTTGTATACTGAGCTAGTACCAACTCTTGACTCTCTTGATACCAGTCCATAATGAATTAATTGACGTAAAGCTTGTTTAACCTTGCCTTCGCTCATCTGACAAAACTGCGCCATATTCTTGATTGACTCGAAAGCGCCATGTTGTCCTGCTCTGCGAGCAATATGAGCATAAACTCGAAACTCGTAGGGATCTAACCCGTAATCGTCAAGCTCTGAATGTATGAATATTGGTAAGTCGTTTCTTCCATCCTCATAACCGTGTTGCTTGCACCCTTTGCTATTACTTGATAGGCTCATGACTAGTGACTCCTATATATATGTAGGTTTGTGTCATTACAAAAGCTCCTGAATTTCAGGGCATTCATGCGATCGCAGATGTTGACAAGACTGGGGTAATCGCATGAATCTGAGCGAGTATGTTTATATTCTAGCGCTAAAATTCTAATACTATTAATTTGTTAGCGTCAAGATTTTAACGCTAGAATAATGCTATGAATTAGTGCATGGGAGAAATATTTGTGTCAAGAGTTGCACAATTGCGTAAGCAGAAAGATTTGACTCAACGCCAGCTTGCTGATTTAGTTGGCGTTGACCCCTCAACTATCCGCAATTGGGAGCGGGACAGAGGGGGTACAGAAACCTTTGTGAAGCTTGCCAGACTTTGTGAGGTATTAGGTTGCCAGCCTACTGAGCTATTTGAGGTTCAGAAGGTTGGTGAGGATGACTAGAATCTGTATTGATTGCCGTTATAGTAATCAGCTACTTTTAGATCACTTCACCAAAATTTCGTCATTGAAGGCAATAAGCTCTCTTGGCATGGCTAACGCTTACTGCTTGGTGCAGTAGTAAGTCATACTTGCAAGGCAATGTTGAGGTAATTAGATGAGTGTAGAACAAGAATTAGTAGGGAAGTGGCGAGAACTGCCTTTAGACAAACAACAGCAGGTGTTGGAATTTGTGGAATTCCTTCATGTCAAAACGGTTAATCCTCAACTTTTGACATCTGCTAGCAAACCTTTACTTGGAGAACGTTTACGACAAATACGCGCCCAAATAGTTGCTTCGGGAGAGCCTTTATTAACCCAAGACGGCATAGAAAAAGAAATTGCCAGCCGTCGTGGCGGGTTGCAGGAATCAGACACATGACAGTAACTTTTATTGATTCTGGAGTACTAGTTGCTGCGGCCCGTGGTGTAGGAGAATTATCCGAAAAAGCTCTTTTAATTTTAGAAGATTCCAACTATAAGTTTGCTTCTAGCGAGTTTGTCAAATTGGAAGTGATTCCCAAAGCAGTTTACAATCAAAAAACAGCAGAAACCAGGTTTTACCAAACATTTTTTAGTGCTGTAACCCATTGGGCTAATGATGTAGAACAGATAATGCAAGATGCATATAATATCGGTTGCCAGTATGGTTTGGCTGCAATTGATGCATTACATATTGCAGCTGCTTTGTCAGTTAATGCAGAAGAATTTTTAACAACAGAGAAACCAACTAAGCCAATGTTTAGAGTAACAGGTATTAAGATTATTTCGATTTTTCTCTGAAATTCCTCCAGCAGCGTATGCAGTAGATTACCAGTTTTAAGAGAATTGCCTGAATGGAATCTTTGTTAGAAGGGATTGAAGTAGGCTTGAAACTGAAATTTGAAATTCAGGGACTAAGCCTATTACCATCCATTTCAACGATTGAGGATGTCGAGCAATTAAGAGCAGTTCTTGCAGGGTTAGAAACGGCAAGTAAATTAGATGAGTTACGCCAAATAACCCGGCGCTCGACAACCGATACCCAGCCAGAAAATTAGCGTTGTTTGATATTTGATTTTCAAGGTTCAGTTGGTGTAAGGCGCATAAATTCGCTCGAATTAAGCTCTCAAATTTGAAACACCAGAATTAATGTATTCTGGACGGCTGGCTACTTAATGAATCAATGAAAGTCGTACAACCACCTGACTTACCTGGTCTAATGTCCCAAATAGCATCACATGTCTGCCTACCTGAACGTCTAACCATTTTTCCGTTTTTCTCTACATAGGTCTGCGATGCTGGCACACCGTTAATCAAATAATCCACCCGTCCCACAATGGGATAAACATGATGAATGTGCGCGTCTAGTTTACTAAATGCACTAGCCCGACTTTTAGCCTGGAAAATATCAGACGGCATTAGAAACAGCAACCGCGCCGAAGGATTGTTAGGGTTGAGCAAGGAAAGCGATCGCCCTATAAATTCCATACAGTTACTAAATGGCGGATTGGTGATAATCAGGTCAAAGTCAGTGTATGGTTCTATTTCCCCATGCAAGAAATCAGTACACAGCCAAGTGCAATCTGGGGCGTTGCATCGTCCTTTCTCCACCCTAGATTTATTGATGTCCATGCAAAGAATGTTGGAAGATTCGGGGTGTGGAATATGCTTAATGATTTGACCACTACCAGCGCATGGCTCAAGAATATATTCGTCACTTGTTAATATCAACTGGGACATAAAGAGTGCAATGTTATCGGGTGTCTCCCAGTCGTCATTTGTCCAATCTGTTGTTGCTGGTAAGTTTGTAATGTTCATTCGCCCCTCCAATTATTAGCCCACGTAAAAGGAATATTGGCAGCAAGCGCACATTGTTCATCTTCAGAGCGTTGGCGTAGCCCGCCGCAGGCATCGCCGACAAATAAGGATGATTTTGCGTCAATGATTTTACCTAAATCATTGATTGCTTTTTGAACCATTCCTGCACCTGGCTTGCGAAATGATTGATAAAAGGGCTTGTTTGAAATTGGGTCTAGAAACTGATGCCTTTCCCAAGCTTCATGCTTTTCACAAGAAACTTTATAGATTAAATCTCCATCGAAATCAGGACAGAAATAAACTAATTTTAATTCGGGCAACAACTGCATCGTGTATTTCTGTTCAGCGAGCGCATCCTCCAAACTTTTCTTTCCTGCTGCTACACCACCCTGGTTGGTAATGCCAATTACGTGGTAATTAAGATATCGGATGATCGCATTTTGAACCCCAGGAATGATTTCCTGATCTTCTGGTTTATTGATAAATGTTGCTCCGCTTTTAGTGCGGCGGATGGTTCCATCTAAGTCGAGAAAAAGGATTTTAGTCATGGTCTTTTGTTGATAATTTTGGCACAAATTGATTCAAAATCAGCTTGAAAAATATTCATCTCAAATTGCATTTCACCACTGTTATATTGGTCAACAATGTGCTGCCTGATTTCTGGCTCTGACAACCCATCGGGTATATCAATGTGGGCTTCAGATGTGAGCTTTTCGACTACTGTAACGATGGCTTTCATTTTTGTTATCCTTGAAATAAGGAGTGTTTTTGTGTGGCAATTGTTACTGAATTAAGTAATAATCGCTTTATTTATTTATATTCCTCTAAGAAAATATTTCCTCAAACTCCAAATTCAAAAACTTTACACCCATCAATATCAACTGGATTAAGATTTATTAGTCCGCCCCCTGCATAATTACAAGGAATCTTGCGTTTATCTTTGTTGTCAAAAGCTTCTTTACGTACTTCCAACCACCGTCCTACGCAGCGAAAAGTTAGAGCGGCGGCTTCCGCCGATCTAAACTTTTCAAGACAAGAAAATCCAACGGCTGAAGATGGAGCGCCAGCTTTTTTGTAGTCCTGAACCGTAGCGATATGACCACAACAGGGACATTTAAATTTCCATTGCATCTTGTCTTTGCCGAATAATTTTTGTCCTTGAGCAAGCCATTCGTTTCTAGTCATCTTTTTTTCCAAATTATGGTTTTACTTGTCAGAATCCATGAAGTGATCGCTCTTACCTCCACGGCGTGAAATTATTCCACTGGAACCAGCTTGATCCAGATTGAGGATATGCATCTGTGCGATGGACGTCCATTGGATCTCCCCAGTAGCAGCAAGCGTTAATTGCGAATGTAGGGTTATCTACAACAGTTCCATCTTGCAGGAGTAGCGTGGAGATATAGTCTTCAACCCAGATTTCCAACCACTCTCTTTGCAAGTATTGGGCGTAAAAGTTACCCCATCTGGTTCGGCTCCAGCGCTCGTCACTCTTGCGGTCGTAACGCCACACCTGGAAAACTTGATTCCAATGCGCGAGGAAGTCGAGAGCCACAGGCTTGGATTGCATGAGAATCTGCTTATCTTCAGGTACAAACTTCAAATCCTCATGCAGCCGGGGAAGCTCCGCCGTGATGCCACCGTACTCAACCGTGTACCATTCGATTCCGCTGATGTTTTGGCTTAGTTGAGATGTCCAGACTGCTTCTCTATTTTTGGTGGCTTCCTGCACTTTTGCCATGAACACATCGAAACGCAGTATGCCTTCAACTGAGGAGAGGCCGCCGTAAACTACATGATTTTGAAGAACTGGGTCGTGAGCTGATTCGTACCCGATTACATTGATGGCTTCTATCTGAGCAGCGATCGCTCTTGCTCTTGGATCTTGGAATTTAGTCATGATTGCTTCTTGTCCCAACTCCA
>NZ_JACXXN010000116.1 GCF_014904695.1 Nostoc sp. MG11
CAAGTTAATTTTATTGCAGACATCTTCGGAGTTGTTGCATAAATAATCTTAGTTCTAGAGAATTTTATCACTTCAAACCTTTTTTGCAACACAACCCTATTTAGAACATATTATTAGGCATAACGCCAACCCTTGTATTACACGGAAAGACTCGGAATTTTTAGCTTCCACTCCACCAGAAACCGAAAACCAGCCGAGTATTACACGGGAGCGGGAGTTTCCTCTAACATCTAATACCGCCAGCGAAAGACAGTCTGTTGCGTTGCCAACTATTTTAGAACTTGAAATTTTACGTGACCGTGTTTTGTCTGAACTGAGGTTAGGTAAGCAAGCTACTGGGTATAAAACTGCTCAGAAGGTTCTCAATCGGTTCATTTCTGAACTAATCGGTTCAGTTTAGCTGTTTGGGGAATTCGCCAACGGTATCCGCTACGGGCCGTTTTACCCAGTTGATGGGCCCATTCCCAGATTTTGTTTACGAATACGCTCTAACTTGAGGTTACTTGACCTCTATAAATGATATTTTGTCATTCAAGTCGTTTCCGACATTATGATCACCAGAACCATACTCACGGCATCGACCACCATTGTTATGTTCGCATACACGTACCACTGTATCTGGTGGCACGCGTAATGAGCTAATACTGTCATTACCCACGATACTTAAGTTACCTTGGCTGGCTTTGTATATTCCTGGACTTGCAGGAAAAGATTGGGAAACTCCAGCAAAGTTGATGTGTTTGTAGACCTGAACCTGTTCAACAGAAGGTGTGTAAGAAAGCTTGTAGATAGTGCCGCTGTAGTCATCTGAGATTAACAAATTACCCTGCTTATCTACTACCATATCCACGGGTCGTCCCCAAACTTCTTGGGTTGCTGTAATTAGCCAGCCGCTAACTAAATCTATCTGATCTCCTGGGATATTTGTCGTATTGTCCCAAGGAAAATAAGCTATTTTATAGCCTGTTTTTTTCTGCCGATTCCATGAACCGTGTAGCCCCACCACTGCCCCAGTAGAGTACAAGCTGGGAAAATTTGTATCTTGTAAAAAAGTTAATCCCAACGGAGCTGAATGTGCTTGGATACCCTTGGTAATCCTGTCCATTGCGTTGCAATTAACACGTCCATCAGCATTAAACTGAAAGTCGCGGTCGAATGGCATATCATTGAAGCCATTGGGCTTGTCAGGATTGGGGTTGCAGAATGGCCAACCATAGTTGCCACCATCCCGAACTTTTGTGAACTCTTCTGGTGGGTGGTCGTCTACATAGGACTGGATAACCTTACCGTAGTTGCCACTGCTATCGTTGAAGGGGTAGGCAATTCTGTCTCGATTATTAACAACTACCCAGAGGTCATTTGTGTCAGGCAAAAATGCCAGCCCTTCTGCATTGCGTAGGCCTTGGGCAAAAAGTCGCGGATTGGTTCCATCAGCATTGTATTGGTAAATTGCGCCCCGCCGTGGGTTACTCACAGTATCTTCCAAACAGGCATTACATGTAGAGGCGATCGAAACGTATAGTTTATGGTTGGCATCGAGTGCGATATTTTTCAGTTCGTGACCGTAAGAGCCTTTGAGTTCCGGTGTGCTGCTGTCTGGTAAGCCAGCTATGACGACTTGGCGATTGTTTGCGGTTATATCTCCAGATTTGTAGATGAAGCGGTTAATTTGATGAGTCTCAGAGATATAAACGTATGTCGTATTGTCAATCTTGTGAAACACAATGTCGTGCGGTTTGCGTAGACCCGTTACGAAGTCAGAAATAATTGGGTCATTGCTGCCATTTGGCTGCACAATTAGTACTTTACCTGTACTGGGCTGCGAGACTAGAAGATCCCCATTGGGAGCAACTGCCATAAACCGGGCTTTGGGAATTCGCGCATAGACGGAGATGACGAAGTTGGGCGGTACTTTTAAGTAACGGCTAGTATTGAAGGGCGTAGAGGTCATTGTACTAGGCACTTGAAGCTTGGTTTCAACAGACGCAGCTGGTGGGCTAGCCTCGGCGGCGTTGGTCAGACCCTTGAAGTACATCACAGTAGTTAGCAGGGTGAGTAAACTAAATAGCTGTGCAGATACTCTCCGTTTAAGCCACTTTCTTGGGTGTAGAGCAAACTGAACTAACATTTTGAATTTCCTTGTGATAGTGAGATTTATAACTACACCTAAGATTGCGTTTAAAGCCTTAGTTGTAGCAGCCAGCAATACACAACGCTTAGATCTGCAGAAAGATTTTTTAGCTTCTCCTCTGTTATAAATTGAACTTTCCATGAATTGGGGTATCTATCTAGACAACACTATTAATCGTCAGGTATCGAAGATTTGTTCAATTTATTTTTGCTTAGCCCTTACAGCTATGATTAACTGCAACTAGCTAGCAATAACAAATTAGAGCTAAGATTGATTGCAACTTTCGGTAAAACAATAGTGCATTTTGTCTACTGCTGTATTGGTAAGATTTCTGAACGCTAAACTGTTTGTTTTCCAGAAAAGGACTTCCAAGTAAAAAAATATCTAATTGCTGTGGGAATAGGAGAGTAAGGGTAGAAAAATATGATAGTTGTTCGTATTGGATAGAAGAATTAGATAATTTAATTTTTGGAGAGCCTTAAAATCTCTTTGATAAGCACAGAGCAAGGTATTATAAATACACAAAGCTATGCTAGTAGAGATCAATTCGCTTCACAAAAGATAGTATCAGTTGAGTATCTCAAAAGATACTCAAATGCAACAGCATTTTTAATTGGATGCCAGAGCTAGGAAGTCACCCTCCTGACTGGCTACAAAACCGTGCATGAAACGTTAATTTCACACGGCTCCTCAGTGATTTGGTGCTTGTCAAACACACCTATAAATTCAGAATTAGAAGGGATTACAGTTGAGATAATCCTCATCTATTTCTGGAACTTCAACAGCAAATTTATCTGCTGCCGTTTTAGCATCATGGCAATGTCCGTGAAGTAATTGAAGGTTGTCGTAACTATCCTGATTGTGTCGCAAAAACTTTGTTTAGACAAACGAAGAGCCTGAGTTAAACTTGATTAAGCAACAACTCCGAAAATTTGAGACAAGAATTTTATCTGCGCTTTCATGATTTCTAATCGACGCTCATTCACCTGCCCACTAGACCAAGGTGCTTCGGTCAAAAAGTGATGTAATCGGTGGTACGCAGCATTATCCGCCATTTGAAACAGGTTTTTTCTCTCACTTTCCCCCAGTAATCCACTTTTTCGCGTTGCTCTTATTGGGTGTTGACATCCAACGGGGTCTTATTAAAACAAGAGATTGCTGGTTTTTAAAGTTAAAGCAAACAAATATGCCAGAACTACTTTAACGCTTGGCATATTTGTATAAAAAATAACTAAGCCCTCAGCTAATTAAGTTATATTTATTCCTTTAGATACAAATCTGAATAAGGCAAGCTAAAAATACTGTTGTTAACAGCATAATATCAATACAGTTGTTTCTAACTAATAATTCTGAACATACATTTTTAACTTTTTACTGTACCTATGCGTCGGTAGAACTGGCATTGAGGTAAGCCACTTATTTCTGTGTTTGTCCATAATAACTCCAAAAAAGCAAGATATTAAACTTTTAAAGAAGAAGTCTGAATTTAAAGACATCTTTACTTTTTCTTGTGTGCAGGTTGTCAAGTACAAAAGCAAGTATTACACCTAGTTAATGACGTATGAGTAAAAAAAATACCGATAAGCAAATTAGCGTTGATTTAGCATCAGATGAAGCTAAAACACTTGAAAAATACTGTCAACAGACAGGAAAAGAGGAAAAGGAAGTAATTAAAGAGCTTGTCCGTAAACTGCCCGATTAAAGAGATTTCTTAGTACAAGTAGACAAATTCTCATTTAACCATTTATTAGTCACATCTCCTCGACTAGTAAAGTATTAAGTTGGATTTGAGAAATTCTCAATTACTTACTCTTCTCTACCTCAAGAGAGCGAATCAATTCTCGAATCACGTCGGTTGCTGGTCTTCCTGTCATTTCACAGTATTGTTCTATTTTCTCTGCCTCGCTTGTAGTAAGATTTATTGTCAGTCGTTTCACAGCCCATTTTTTATTACTCATAATTCTCTTTCACAATCATGTTATTGAAGAATACATTCGTCAGAATACATCCGTAAGAATCAATGAGTGGGGGATTCAGACCCGCCACTCATTGTAGACTACCAAATTTTCAATCTGGTGGGGGTCTTAAACCCACTTATTCAGACGCTCGTTGGCAAAGCCTCTCGTAGAGAAGACTCGCTACCGCTGCGCTATCCGCCAGTCGTACAGAATTCAGTATGAATTCTGACGACTGACGCATGTATTCTGGTTGATAAACGGTGTAACTTGGAGTTATTTAAAAATAATTAGTTTTGCTAATCAAAGGCTATCTCCTTCACCTGCTCTGAATGGTCAGTCAAGTTTCTTCTATCTCAAATTAAATAGCAAACAGCATAATATATGTCTTGATTTTTGATTTCATAACTGTTAACTTCCACTATCAAGTAGGTTCTTTGATTACTCTGTTTTGTTTAGTAAATCATTTAATATCTTGCAGAATCAGGAAGAAAATTTCAGCAAAAGCTATCAAAAACAATACAATTACTTGATCTGTCTAGAAATCAACTGTTTACTTAGCGGATATTAGCAAGCAAATACTAGCACGACAAGAAATATGAAACAAAGTTTATCGTTTGCGCTTACCTGAGCTTTTCATGCAAGTGCGACCTGATACTTGGCGGATAGGTACTTCAAACAGGTGAGTAACCAGAGGAGATTAAAACACTTTAACTTAATAGGTATCAAGCTCAAAATTATCAGTGACAATTATTTTAAGGATTTTTATTCTTGCTATGAAATCCCTTGTATCGCTCCCGTATTTTGCAAGAAGTTAATTTATCCGGCTGTGTTGCAAAAATAGGTGCCTAAGCAAGTGTTATATTCTTTCAAGAGACTGAAATGCTACAGAGATGAACCCAAAACAACCATTTAAATGGC
>NZ_JACXXN010000117.1 GCF_014904695.1 Nostoc sp. MG11
TTCTCGGTCTATATCTTGAGGCAGGTTTTGGTTCATATTTGTGATACTCCCCCTGAAGTGTCCTCTTGTCAATACTCTGCCACCTGAATCCTTACAACAAAATATTGAATAGTGAATATTACAAAAGCTAAAAATCAAACTTCCACACACGCGATTATCATCGGTGGAAGCATTACGGGGTTACTCAGCGCTAGAGTACTGGCAGAATTTTTTTCTAAAGTCACTATTATTGATAGTGATGAATTGTATGATGAACCAATACCTCGTAAAGGAGTAGCACAGTCTGTTCAGCCTCATGTGCTACTGGTCAAAGGGTACAAAATCATTGAAGAATTATTTCCTGGAATAGGTGAGGAATTACAGCTTAATGGTGCATTACCAATAGATTGGGCGCAAGAATTTTTTAGGTTAGTCCCGGATGTGGGATGGGGCGCAATTGCTGAATCTCCTTCGGAATTTATTTCTTATACCTGTAGTCGTCCATTATTAGAATGGGCTATACGAAAAAGAGTTGCCCAGTTAGTAAATGTGCATTGGCTAGAAAGGCATCGTGTTACTGGATTGGTCTGTAATGGTGAAAAGAAAATCACTGGAGCTTTACTATGTCTAGTTACTGGAGAAGCGAAGGAGAGACTAGAAGAAGCTTCTTTGATTATTGATGCTAGCGGCAGACGTTCTTTAGCTCCTAAGTGGTTAGAAAAGTTGGGATTTAGCTCTCCCCCCGAAACTGTAATCAATCCATTCTTGGGATACGCCACAAGGCACTATAAACAACCCAAAGGTTTTAAAGAGAACTGGAAGGTAATGTTAATTCCCCAAGTCCCTCCTGATAATAAACGTTTAGGATATTTAGCAAAAGTTGAAAATGGTGAGTGGATTGCTACTCTTGGAGGCTACGGACGAGACTTTCCTCCAATTGATGAGCATGGTTTTTTGGAATTTGCTCGTAGTTTACCAAATTCCAAGTTTTACGAACTTATTAAAGATGCCAAGCCTATTTCTCCTATATATGCTTATCGTGCAACTGCTAATCGACTCCGCCATTACGAAAAAATTCAATTGCCAACTGGCTTTATAGCTTTAGGCGACGCTGTTTGTACATTATGTCCTGTCTATGGACAAGGATTAACAGTTAGCGCTCTATCAGCGATAGTTTTACATAACTGTTTACGAAACTCGAAACACTGGTCAAAGGACGGCTATTTTTTATCTTCAAAATTTCAGAAGCAATTAGCTGCAAGTAATTTGCCACATTGGAATGTAGCAACAGTTCAAGATTCGGCTTTTGCTTCTACTTCTCCTTCCATTCAGAGGCATGGGCTAAAAGGAATTTTATATAAATTTACCCAATGGTATAGCCAGAAGTTTATTTTGGGAACTGTACTATTTCCAGAATTAAATACTTTATTCATAGGAATAATTAATTTAGTCATATCACCACTAAGACTTTTCAGCCCAAAAGTAGTTTTTTGTATCCTAATGAATAAATAATAATTTGCTATAAGATATTAGGACGAAATTCTTGCTCCAAAATTTTTGACCAAGATTCTCTAGGCAGGAACCGTGGAATTCCAGAAATGATTTTATTCTCCCATCTACCTGTAACAACATGAGAAACTCCTGAATCGAGAGCATTTAAAGCTTCCCTTACCACTTCCAAAGGACTGTCCAAACGTGATGATTCTGCTTCATTGCTAAATCTTTCAAAACTAGCATTCTCATAAAACTGTGTTTTTGTGGGGCCAGGGCACACGGCAAGTACTTTCACTCCTGCCTTGGAATTTTCAGCCCACAAAGCTTCACTAAAACTAAGAACAAAACATTTTGTAGCAGCATAAACTGCCATGTACGGCAGCCCTTGAAAAGCAGCTATTGAGGAAATATTAATAATATTTCCTCTGCCTCGTTGTATCATTTGAGGAAGGAATTGATAAGTTAAATCAACTAATGCTGTCACATTCAATTGAATCATTTCTAGCTGCTTTATTCGTTCACTGGTACTGAAAAGCCCGTAGTCTCCTAACCCAGCATTATTAATTAATGTATCAATACTAATATTTTTTTCAATCATGGCATTAAAAATATCAAAAGCTGCTGTCGATACCGTCAAGTCTTTGACTATAATCTCTACTTTAACTTTGTGTTCTTCTCGGATTTTTTGGGCAAGTTGTTTAAGTTTTTCTTCCGTTCGGGCCACTAAGACTAAATTGTTTTTGCGAGAAGCTAACTCATTAGCAAAAGCCATGCCTATTCCTGATGAAGCTCCAGTAATTAAAGAAGTATTCATAAGTTTTCTAATAAACAGGAGGTTAAGTTATGCCCACAAATTCTAAAACAATTACACAAATATGTCTAGTTAAGTTAGGGTTTTGCGTGGTGTTATTTTTTGGTAATGCCGTTACAGCACAGCTTATTCCAGATAAAACTTTGCCTAACAACTCCTCCGTTACGGTTTCTGGTAACACTATTGAAATCAATGGAGGAACTAGAGCAGGTAATAACCTATACCATAGCTTTCAGGAATTCTCTACTTCTGCTGGCTCCTCTGCTTTCTTCAACAATGCTTTAGATATTGAAAATATTATTAGCCGTGTAACAGGGAAGTCAATATCTAATATTAATGGGGCAATTAAGGCTAATGGTATTGCTAATCTACTTCTAATTAATCCGAATGGGATTATTTTTGGAAGTAATGCCCAATTAAATATTGGCGGTTCATTTATAGCGAGTACGGCAACTAGTTTGAAGTTTCCAAATAATTTAGAGTTTAGTGCTACGAATGTTCAAGCTTCACCGTTGTTGAGTATCAGTAGGCCAATAGGATTACAATATGGTATTAACCCAGGTGCAATTCAAGTAAAAGGCGATGGTCAAGGAGGTAGGAAAACAAATGAACTAATTGATACAAAAAATGCCCTACGAGTGCAATCAAATCAAACATTAGCACTACTAGGAGGCGATCTCATATTGAATGGAGGAACTCTCAAAACTGCTGGAGGAAGAATAGAATTAGGAAGTGTTGGATCAGGAAGTTTTATCAAATTAAACTTTACAAATAATGGTTTTAATTTAGCTTATGATTTTGTAGAAAACTTCAGAAACATTCAACTATCCCAGGGAGCAACTGTTGATTCTAGTGGTGAGGGGCAGGGGGATATTCAAATTCAAGCTAGACAAGCAACAATACAAGATGGCTCTGCAATTGAAAATAGCACTTTGGGAGAAAAGTTTGGAGGAACGCTGTACGTCAGAACCACTGATTCTATAGATACAAGTGGCACTTCAGCAGACGGACAAAACCGTAGCGGTTTAGTTTCCATAATTTATCCAGGAGCAAAGGGTGGTGGAGGGGATTTGATTGTAGACACTAAGCGACTGAGTGTTCAAAGAGGATCAGGAATAGCAACGGTTACACGAGGTCAAGGAAAATCTAACAATTTAATAGTAAAAGCTTTAGATTCTGTGCTAATAACAGGGTTTACTTCGATAAATCCTTCGATTAGTAGCACTATCTCTAATACTATTTATGGGCAAGGAGATGGAGGCAATCTTACATTATCAACGAAACAATTAACTATTGAAGACGGAGCCACTTTAGGTAGTGCAATTTTTGGCATAGGAAATGGAGGTAATGTAAAGGTGGATGCAGATTTAATTAAAGTAGCTGGAGCGTCTTCTTTATTTAGTCCTAGCTCTCTTTCCAACACAACTTTCAATAGAGGGAATGCGGGGTCATTAGTAATAAATGTACAAAAACTCACAATTGCTAATGGTGGCATAGTTACTACTTCTGCTACAGGAGCAGGTAATGCTGGAAACCTTATAGTTAATGCTTCTGATTCTGTAAATGTAGATGGGGTACTACGGGGATCTCCATCAATCTTTAGGAGTAGCTTGTCCTCATCCGCTGTTGTTGCACCTTTAGCTATTCAACAAGTATTTAATATACCTCCGATTGTCTCTGGGCAATCTGGACAATTAACAGTTAATACTAATGAATTAACTGTTACAAATGGCGGTATTATTAGTGGTAGAAATGACGGGGCTGGAGAAGCAGGCAATCTTTTAATTAATGCTTCTGACTCTATCAGCCTAAATGAAGGTAACGTCGTAGCATCAACCACCTCTGGAAATGGTGGTAATATTATTGCAAATACAGGCTATTTTCAGATGAGTAAAAACAGCGTTTTTTCAGCAACTGCGCTGGACAAAGGCAATGGAGGAAACATCGATATTAATGCAGATATAATAACTGGCTCAAGAAACAGTAGGATCACCGCAGATGCACTGGAGGGTCGCGGTGGGAATATAACAATTAATGCTCAACTACTCATCTTTTCCGCTGATAGCTTTATTACGGCTAGTTCCAAGTTCGGAATTGATGGTACAGTTAAATACAACATTGCTGATACTAATATTTTTCCTACTCAACCAAAAATAGAAGGAATTTCAGCAGATCCTCAAATCACCTCAGTCTGTCAGGGACAAGTAGGTACAGGAGTAAGTAATTTTGTAGTTAGTAGTAGTCGCAATCTACAATCTAAGCCTAACGACCTAATGTATAACAATGTTGAGCAAAGTAACTCTGTTCCAGTTCAATCTGTTAATAATTCACAGAATCCAAAATCATTAACAAGTAACCAACCCACACGAATCATAGAAGCTAATAGTGTAGTCCGGGATTCTCAAGGAAATTTAGTTTTGACGACAAGCCAATCTAACACAGTCGTTTCCAATGCTCCGTCGTCTGCTAATTCTTGTTTCTCAGTGTCACAGTGATGAAAAGATAGAAAAATGGTCTTACCTCAATGTTGCTTTAAATATCTCTTCTCAGGCCTTCTAGGGTTGTCTATAATCGTAATTCAATCATCTTCCCCTGCCCAAACTGTAAAAGTAAGGATTCAGGTCTAATATTTAGGAAGCAGAGATGGGCGAGACAGATAATTATTAGAATTAGCCAGCAGTGCTTGTGCAAAAAAGTCAATCACA
>NZ_JACXXN010000118.1 GCF_014904695.1 Nostoc sp. MG11
AATAGTTCCGAGTTGGGAACCGCAAAGATTAAAGGACAATCTTACATGGTTCGCAACCAAGGTATTTATTGGGTCGTCGTTTGATTGTTACCTCTAGACAATGAAAGGTGTTCACACCAATAACAGTATGAACGCCTTTTATTATATTGCTTTGTAAAAACGCTACGCTCTGTTGAAATTGAAAATTAGTAGTGAGTTAACTGAACATGGTACAAGCGATCGCTTCTCCCCAAACTGCAACTTTTCTAACTGATGCCACAATTGAACGATTGAACTTCTCAAAACTTAATAAAACCCGCATTCGCTTCCGTATTCAACTGAAAAATAGTACTAAAAGTGCTGCTCCCAAATGGGCGGATGTCCTGAAATCAGAAGTATCTGAATCGGAATCTGACCTGATGAAAGTTACAAATTCCGAAGTCGGGTTGAGGGGCGTTAAGGTTTTCAAAAAGTTAGATGAAGCGGCTGCACAACTGAGGCAAGAGATTGCATCTGTACAGGAGTGGATGAATTCAGACAATGGGGATTGGGTTTGCCCGATTGATTTAGCTCCAGTCGTCTGGAGTCAGTTAATTAATGTTAGAGATAATGTTGTCCCGCCTCTCCGCAATCAATTAAAAACTGATTATGAAGCAGGGTTACTTGATTACCAAGAATGGATTGATAAATTCCCAATGTATGGGAATTACCCAAGGCAAGAAAGAGCCATTGAAAGCTAACCTGTTAAAAGCTTTCCCCACTCTCATTGAGTCAGAGAATTACTTGCAAGTAATTATCGGTCGTCCGGTGATCATCCTATGGCAAACGTATGTAATTCATGAAACCCTTGCTGAGCAAGGAACTTGATGAAAATAGCCTAAATCGTGAAATGCTGAAACCCTGCTATTAAAGGATTATTCTACTTAGATGCGTTTGCCTTGGGCTAAATGGTGACAGTGAATATAGAAGATGTAAAACAACTTAGAATATTTAAAATTAGGTTAATAAATAAGTAAGGATAAAGTATTTTTATATTAGGTACATTTTAGTTTCAAGATAGTGTCTAAGTGTTCCATTATTGGCGATCACCACCTACAGAAAAATTTTGGTTTACTGAATCTATCTTTAGGTATATTTATTTATCTTGCTACTTCAGAAATACTATTCATGTAGCTTTTTAGAGCTAATGAAATAGTTTTTATTACTAAGTTAATAAACAGCCTAGTAGTATACCAAAGCAACTTTGTAGGGTTAAACGGAGGGATATAACTGTTCAAGCTTGTTCGGTGCATCCTTAGTTTGAAAGCGCCAGTTTTTGATTGCGCTGTTTCTCCTAAGCGAGAATTTCAGATTTCAATATTTGTGCTTCTAGAATTCGTCGCTCGAAACATTGACGGGATAAAACAGATAATTCAATTTCCAATTGGTTTAACAAACTTGCATGTTTGGAAGTAAGGCGAAACTCTAGTTTTTGAACAATCTGACGCCCTTCTTGTGGTTCAAAGACTTCATACAATGCGGCAGAATTATGGATGTTTAAGTTATCAACTACCAAATTCTGATTTGCTCAAATATCTGAATACCCCATTGCTCCAAGACTACACGTATTTCTGATGTTCGGCGTGACTTCACTATTTCGATTCTTTTAGGGATATCCAAGTCTACCAATACTGCTGGATAAAGGTTTCAGATATTTAGTATTTCTGCTGATGAATTCGTGTAACCCTTAGTGAAAAATGCATTCTGGATTTGGATGCGTTCGCTCTGCATGAATGACAATAGTCTGAATCTTTACATTTGCGCGTTCAAGGAATGAAATCATGAAAATATATAAAAAACTGGGACTTTTGGCAGTACTAACCGGATGTACTTTGAGCTGTTTCAACACTGGAGTTATAGCTTCAGAAGTAAACGCAACCAACATCATTAAATCCAAAAGTCAAGAGCCTATCCAGCAAATTTCACAGACTCCAGTAGATTCACAATATCCTATTCCAGTTCCTGCTGATGCCGCCATAATTGGCTCTGATGGGAGTTGGGCGATCAAAAAAACTATAAACCGTCCTGTAATTATGCCGACTGGTGACATTGTAGAACCTGGAGGAATAATCAGGCTTCGTGAAGGAATCAAGCTTCAAATTATTTTTCAGGGTACACAACCGATAGGATATCAGCTATTTGACTACGATGGAAGGAAGTTGGAATCAGGAGAAGTGCTGAAAGCTCCAAATGGAGAGACAATTCAGCAGCCTAGTTATTAAGACTAAATTAATATCTCAAGACTTTATTTGCATAAGCATTGCATAACCATTGGAGGCGACGTGAAATTTTCTTTTGTCAATCCTCAAAAATTAGCTGCTCTGTTGTTAGTTGTGCCAACTGTAACCGTAACGCTCGAATCACCTAGCCGTGCTGAGAATTTCAGAGGCAATTCACTTTCTGGTACAATCACATGCACTAATCCTACTGCCTCTAATACTAGAGTTAATTACAGTCTGTTCGGTGATCCAATTGCCATTTTTTTAACTGTGGTTCCAGGTTCATCGGGACAAGTATTTTATTTTGATAACATTGGTACCGCTATTCGCCCCGCAAACACCTCAATTACTAATCGTCTATTGGGAATTGCAGGCGGAACTTCCTCTCGACCAGGCTCTCGATCTCAAAGAGCGCTTTTGAGAGATGTGAGAATAGTCGGAACGAGAAACGGATTCCCAGCGATATTCTCTGTAGATGGTAATTCTAATGCCATTGCCACCTGTTTTTAGGCTGCCGCCTCGTTGTGAATGAGGTGAAATGAGCATTCGATTCATTTAGTGGTAAATCACGATGAAAGACCATACATAATTACTTTTTCACAGCGTTCAAGGTATTCAATAAGGAAACCAAAAAGAATCACCATTAATCGCCCTTGTGTAGCAATAGCAACGGCAAATAAAGGTTTGTGGTTTTGTGGGTTAGACGATTATTGAGAGGTATTTTCTCTTGAAAACGGTAGCTCATATATTTCTAAACACTGAAGAGATTTGTAAAAACGCCGATAACGCCTATCGGTAAGCAATTCATTGTTAACTAAATCAATTCGTTGACCTACTGCTTCAACTTCAGGATCATCGAATGGCTGTGTTTCCCTTAGAAAACAGTATGCACGTACTACCTGTTCTAGTTCTCGGAATTTTTCGACAAACGGCATCAAAGTTATCATGCGTCTAACAATATTCTGTACTTCTGGCGTATATTGTGGATCGAGTCCTCTTTGCTTAGCGTCAGTGATCGCTGCCTTCAATAGTTTCACTTCATTAGACAGGATGGGTGGAAAACTCGTTCTTTTAAAAATGTTTAGTAATCTAAAGCGCAGCATTTGTTTGGATTTCACTTAAATTTGATTGGCTTGAATAAAGATATCGAATATTTATTATTTTACTAGTGTTGCTCAGGCTCAGACAGCAGCGATGAGTTTAACTAGATAGTTCGATACCTAAACCAGGAAGTCACCAGTCACCCTCCTGACTCGGCTAAAAACCCGTGCATGAGACGATCTAGAAACGGTGGGAACTTCTTTTCAAGATAATCAGGTAGTAATTGATTGGGTTAATGACCAACCCCGTGCCAGCACAGTCACTTGTAGTTGAATCTGCCGTTAAACAGATTGACTGTCGAACAAAGATTTTCAGGGCACAATGAAAACTAGAAAATGTGACTCAAGTCCTTGCCTATCGCTGTGCCTGCCTCAATGAATTGTTCTCAACCAGCACCCCGCTAACAATCACAACGCCCCACTGCGGATACTTCGCCAAGAGTTTCTTGATCACAATCTGCAACGCTGGATCATCCCAGCATTCCGCAAAAAAACCTTTTGCAGGTTTTTCCCCAAATATCCCCGCCATCCTCAACTTCTCTATCCGTCCTGGTCGCGCCTTCAACCTCGCAACGACAGCCTCATGCGAGCATTTATCCGGCTGTGGCGGCGCGGAACTTTGGTCAACATGATGAATTTTGTCATCATCACCCGAAATCTGATTTTCACCTATTAGCGTCCCTTGCGTGTTTGGTAGAGAAGTTGAAAGGCTATGTTGGGTTTGTTCTTCGCTTTGAGTTAAATTCGGTGCGACGGGCGCGGCGGAATAAGTGCCTCCAAGACAGTCTTTCTACTCATCGCCACAAGAGAGGTTTTCTCCCTCTAACATAGCAGATTTGCCAGCTTGCTCATCCACGAGCGTCAGCAACGTGCAGTCAATTGCCACAGGCAAGTTTTTTGGTTGTGTTGCAAAAACTAGGGCTAGTCTGGTAGAAAAGTAGTTGTGCCAATAGTCTTGTATCAAAGTTAGCCTGTTAATGAACTCCAAAGAACCGTTTAAATGGCGTCATTTCCAATCTGAGCTCATCCTGCTATGTGTGCGGTGGTATCTACGATATCCGTTGAGCTACAGAAACTGGCTGTGTTGCAAAAATAGGTGCCTAAGCAAGTGTTATATTCTTTCAAGAGACTGAAATGCTACAGAGATGAACCCAAAACAACCATTTAAATGGCGACACTATCAAGCCGAAATCATCCTCCTGTGCGTTAGATGGTATCTTCGGTATCCATTGAGTTATCGCCATCTAGAAGAGATGATGGCTGAAAGAGGGTTATCAGTAGACCATTCAACTGTGTATAGATGGGTTCAAGCCTATGCACCAGAACTAGAAAAACGATGCAGCCCACAACTGAAATCTACAAACGATTCATGGCGGGTTGACGAAACCTATACAGCACTTGCGTCTGTTATGAGGTACAATCAATTAAAATATAAATCCCTTTAAATGAAGTCATACTCTGTCGATCTTCGAGAAAAAATAGTTGC
>NZ_JACXXN010000119.1 GCF_014904695.1 Nostoc sp. MG11
TATGATGAGGATGAAGATGAGTCAGAGGAGGAATAAACTTTTTTAACTATGAGCGACCAAATCTCTACTTCCAGGGTGAAGAAATAGCTGTTGTTGATAGCACTTCTTTTGCATTCAGTATAATCCCGGTTTCGCCACAGTTAGGGCACTTCACTTTAGCCGGAATTACTGAAGGGCGTCCCTTGTACTCACCCATTGCAGGCTCCCCACTAAACTCACCAACTATGCCCTGCTTGCAATGCCAGCACTCGAATACTACGCGCCCTACTGGTTTGTCACAGTCCATAAACTGCATGTGCTGGCATTGCTGGGGTGGTAACTCTTCTTCTTCATCGCTATGAGTAAATTGTCGCTGGTGCTTGGACTGTTGCGGTGAATTGGATTTGCGCGGGGGAGCGTAGACTCGTTTGGCTTTGTCTTTTTCTAAAGGTAGCGGTTTATTGTCAATGTAAACGCTCTGCGGCAAGTCGAGAGATACCGCGCTTGGGGTTCGGCTTGGAGTTCAGCTTGCGGCGGCTCATTACTCTTGCTTGGGTCAGGCTGAGAGGTTGGCTGCTGTTTCTCTACGGGTTTATAAGCAACAAGTTCAGGCTTGAGGGTTGGGTCGTTGGTTTTTGGCTGCTGCTGGGGTGGTTTGGATGGGCGCTGGGTAGATTTCATGAAGACTTTAAGTTAAATAAACTTACGCGCACTAGGTAACTTTTGTATCTTAACCGTCAATCCATTTTACTGAATTTCTCTTTTGTGGGAATAACAACATTTGTTAAACCTTTTAGTTAGCCGCAGGCAGAGATTTTAACTTTTGCTTGTATGAAACTGCACTCAAGGATAAAATCAGCCGTATCAGGTGCTTCATTGACAAACTCTAATTTTTTCCACATCAATTTATAAACTTCTCAACCAACAGCTAACTGTGAGCAAAACTCGTATTATTGCACTATTTAATCAGTCAGGAGGAGTAGGTAAGACCAGTCTAACCATGAACTTGGGTTACCATCTCACTCAAAAAAAGAAAAATCGCGTTCTACTTATAGATATGGATCCTCAAGCGTCGTTGACGACATTTATGGGATTAGAACCGGAAAATACTACCAACACTGTATATGAAGCAGTGGTAAGTGAAGATCCATTACCAATCTATCCTGAACTAATTCACGGCATGAGTTTAACTCCTGCTAACATCAATTTAAGTGCAGCTGAACTCGAACTTGTCGCGGCGTTAATGCGTGAAATGCGTCTGAAAAATGCGCTTGTATCTGTATTGGATAAATATGATTTTATTTTGATAGACTGTCCTCCATCATTAGGCATACTCAGCGTTATTAGTTTAGTAGCAGCGACACATGTGTTAGTTCCCATTCAGTGTCAATTCAAATCTTTTCAAGGAACTGATTTACTATTGAGGACTGTAGCATCACTCCGTAAAGGAGCTAACAAAGATCTTGCAATTGCTGGCTTTATTCCAACAATGTATGATGCACGTACTGCTCAAGAAAGTAGAACTATGAAAGCTATTTCAGAACAACTATCACCACTAGCAACAGTCTATGAGCCAGTTCCTAAAACTATTGCCTTTGCAGATTCAAGTGAGGCGCGTCTACCCTTAGCACTATATAGCCCAAAACATCCTGCTGTCAGTGTCCTAAAAAAGATCACCTTAAGTTTAGAAAAACTACCGTGATTAACAGTAAAAAAGACAAACCTTATACCAGCCATTTAAAAGGTGTAGCCGCTTTACTTGGTGAAAACTTTGACCAAAATGAAAGTACTACTAGCTCACCACAGAATATTTCCATTGATGCGATCAAATTGCCTCAATCACAACCCAGGCGTTATTTCGATACTGAAAAGCTGAACCAGCTTGCATTATCAATTCAGGAGCATGGTATCCTTGAACCACTACTTATCCGTCCTCTGGAAAAAGAATACGAGCTTGTTGCTGGAGAGCGCCGCTTACGTGCAGCCAAAATAGTTGGTTTAAAAGAAGTACCCGTTGTCATTAGAGATTTTAATGACCAAGAGGCTTTACAGATATCGCTTGTTGAAAACTTGGCAAGGGAAGACTTGAACCCTATAGAAGAAACCGAAGGGGTACTTCAACTTTTAAGCTTGCGGTTAGAACAAAATACTAGCGAGGTAGTTTCTTTGCTCTACCGAATGCAAAACGAAGTTAAAGGGAAAGTTACCCAAAACGTTTTGGGTAGTGAAGAATATACAATTGTTAAAGCTATTTTTGATGCATTAGGAATAATATCTTGGGAATCTTTTGTTAGCAGCCGCCTACCGTTGCTCAAATTACCACAAGACGTATTAAACATACTACATCAAGGAAAAATTGAGTACACTAAGGCTACTGCTATTGCTCGTGTTAAAGATGCACTACAAAGAACATCACTTATGGAAACTGCCATAGCAGAAAATTTGTCTTTAGTGCAGATTAATGAACGAATCAAAGCAGCCCAGACAATTACCTCAAAGTCGATATCTCTCAAAGATCGCTACAAACAAGCATCAAGTAAATTGCAAAAATCGCCTGTTTGGAACAATCCAAAAAAACAAAAAACTTTAGAAAAATTGCTTGCTCAAATCGAATCACTTTTGGGTGAAAACTCGCCTGGATAATATTACTTGTTTGATTTGTTTATTTAAGTAAGTTTTATGCCTTCTACTCCCACTCCAGACCTAGTTCGCCTCTACCTGCAAGACATTGGTCGCGTCCCCTTGCTAACTGGCTCCCAAGAAATTGCATTAGCAAGACTTGTACAGCAGATGGTAGCAATTGAACAACGGAAAACTGAACTCACGCAAGAACTACATCGCCAACCAACAACATCTGAATTATCTGTGGACACAGGTAAAACCGAAGCTGAAATTGCTCAAATTTTTCGCCAAGGTCAACAAGCCAAACAGAAGATGGTGACAGCCAACCTGCGGCTGGTGGTTTCAATCGCCAAGAAGTACCAAAACCGGAACATGGAATTGCTCGATTTAATTCAGGAAGGTTCACTAGGACTACAACGGGGAATAGAGAAATTTGACCCCAATCGCGGTTATAAGTTATCGACTTACGCTTACTGGTGGGTTACTCAAGCAATTACACGAGCCATAGCAGAACAATCCCGCAATATTCGCTTACCTGTTCATGTTACAGAAAGACTTAATCAGATTAAGAAAGCACAGCGAGAAATATTTCAGACACTAGGTCGTCTTCCTAGTGTCGTAGAAATTGCCGAAAATTTGAACTTGCAGGCGAACCAAATTCGGGAAGCTCTAACTGCATCTGGTCAAACACTTTCTTTAAATTTGTGTGTGGGAGAAAACCAGGATACAGAACTGGGCGAACTCTTGCATGATGAAAGCGTCTCCCCAGATGAAGATATCACTCAAGAATGTTTGCGCCAAGACATGATCAATATGCTCTCATTGCTAACACCCATACAAAGAGAAGTGGTAATTTTGCGCTTTGGGCTTGAAGATGGACAGCCACTAAATTTGAGACAAGTTGGGGAACAGCTAAACCTTAGCCGAGAGCGAATTCGTCAAATTGAGGTCAAAGCAATGGCTATTCTGCGCCGTCATCAAGAGAATATTCAGGATTATTTTGCTTCATGATGAGCAATGAGTTACGAAAGTTGTGATTTGTTCCAATTCGTCTTGATGTTGAGAAGCAACTATCGGTTCAAGGCCTAATACAGGTTCAATTAGTTGCACTAGAGTTACATCATTTTGAGCATCTTGAGGCGTTAAACCTTGGAAATATGCATGAAAGCTGCGTTCTTGAGCGGGGGGAGTGTTTTTGCACGTCTCCACAAGTTGCCCTTATCTTCTAAATATGGGGTTTTCTCTCTTAAACTTAAGAACTTCCCTACCCCTGTTCGCTTCACTAAATATCAACAACAGGTAGTATTACATTACTAAAATTGATAAGATTGACTGATTGTTATGAATACTCCCTTGCCTTTAGAGCCTCCCCAAAACGCCTTAGAAGCCCTTTTAAAATTGCGAGATTATTACGCACCTCTTGTAGAAGAGTATGAAAGGTTATACACCCAGTCCAAAGATAGTCTCACTCATGTCGAAGCTTTGCTGTCTAATTGGCCTTCTGCCTCCTCTGTGGAGCAGGAGGAGTCATCCACTCCTCAAAAACAAGAAAAGTTGTTGTTATTTCTCAATGACGAATTTAAAAATGACGATTTTGAGCCTAATCTTTTAGAACCTCTGAAATTAGACGATTCCGAGTCGCAAGCCGAGTACGCAGATGATGACCTGACTGAATTACCAGAATCACTTATATTCCCGCTCATTGAAACTCGCTCAGATGAAAAGCCTGATGCAGCACTGACCTCTGAACTACCAGAGCCATCTACATTCCCCCTTATACAAACTCGCTCAGATGAAGAATCTGACGTTGCTACAGACACGAGTGTATTACCACAATCCATATCCCCAATTATAGAAACAGAGACATCAACTCAACAGCGCTCGCTCCACGGATTAGAGATTCCCATGTTGAGCGAGTATAAATCTCTAAGCCGCCCGGAAGCGATTGAACAGGTGTTAGCAGAAGAGATTGGCACAAGTGTCCATATTGATTTTATAGTGCGATCGCTCTACGGAGAGTTAGAGCCTGATGTGTTTAAGGTGGTGAAAAGTAGAGTTCAATCTTCGCTGACTCAGGGTAAGGAAAGTAATAAATGGTTCAGTGTTCCAGG
>NZ_JACXXN010000011.1 GCF_014904695.1 Nostoc sp. MG11
AAACCAACTGCACGCAGCATTGCTCTATTGGGCGATCGCTGCACTCCTTGCGTCACTACTTGGCTTCTCAAATTCTCCGACATCTTTATTTCCTTCCCTGCCATCATCGCTTATGTTGCGATTGTATTACCTGATTTTCTCATGTATACGCGGCATTAGGAGACAGCAGATAAGTAGTCAAGGGTGAATGTCACTAAGATAAGGCAGGAGGCAGATCGCCCTTGGAAGAAGGCAGAAGGGAAAGAAAATCTCATAGCCGCAATCGCTTACATCATAAGGTTTTAAAATTCCTGCCTCACCCCAACAAACAGCTAAACAAGAGTGCCATTCGGATATACGGAAAAATTCCATATAATTCTCCCGTGAAGGGTAGTTATACGGAAAAATGCTCTACAATATGCCAAATACGGGTGTTATCAAGAAAATTTCTGTATATTCTGATAGAAAGAAGCTCTAATGCTCTATTTATCGTCATCAAGAAAAAGATTATATGGAAACTTTCCATAGAATAAATAGTTAGGCTGGAAATTATCGTTAGTTCTCAATCAATCAGGGAAATTATGTATCATCGAATGTAGAGAAATATATCTTTTGCTGAAATGAAAGACCTTTCAAAGAAAATAAATACGGTTAACTTTGAAGCTTCAGATCCTATCACTAAGGTTCTAGCGAAAGAAACTTCCATTTTCCCAAGATTTTATACAACTAATCTTAGGAAAATGTCCAAAATTGATACTTCAGTGTGTCAGGAAGCATTTAATACGGTTATTGGTGAATTAAAAAACGATCATAGCAAAAAGAAATTTATACGTAATGAAGAATTTAATCAGTCTTGGGATCAAATTCCAGGCGAAGTCCGAAACCTCATAATTGAGCTTATAGAAAGATTTTGTGCTTCTGAGTACTCTGGCTTCATATTATATAAAGAGCTATCCCATCAACTTAAGGAGACAAACAGCATCCTTTCAGACGGATTTTCCTTGATGTCTAGAGACGAAGCCCGTCATGCTGGTTTTCTGAATCAGGCTTTCCTCGATTTTCATATTAAACCTTGTTTAGACTTCCTGAAAAAAGGAAGAAGAAAGTATACTTTCCTACCATTTTCGTGGTTTATTTATACTACTTATTTATCTGAGATAATTTCTAGTTGTTATTACATAACAGTTTTCGAGCATCTAGAAGCCTACCCTGAATACTCTATCTATCCTCTTTTTAAATTTTACAAGGCATGGAGTGAAGATGAGAATAGGCATGGAGACTTTTTCGGGGCAATCATAAAATCACAATCACAGCTTTCTGATGGTTTAAAGGCAACATTATCCTGCAAGTTCTTTTTGCTATTGAGCTTCAGCATGATGTACTTAAAGTATAAACATCATAGTGAGTTCTATATGTTGCTTGGTTTAGATGCTCGCGAATACAGTATTCTCGTAATAAAGAAACTTAATAAAACTATTAAAAAGGATTTGCCGACAACTCTTGATGTTGAAAATCCGTATTTTTTTCAAAAACTGGATAATTGCATTTTACATATTGCAGAGAATGAAAAGATAAATGTATCAAGTCAGCATAAATTATTTCACATAATTAGGAAAATTCCGCATTATTTTTCTCTTCTATTAATTTTTCTAAGTCTATTTTGCATGAAATCAAATAATACTACTGTAGAGAATGGTCTAGGATTAGAAGATGCGGATTAATAACCTACAGATTCTTGGGCACTGGTGTAGCCTCTGCCAAGCCTAACAAGCGCCTGCACTCGGAACGGAGATTTACACTATTGTTGTGATGCAAACATTTTTCCTATCCGGGGACGCGCAGGCCGTTATGCGGCGCAGACGACAGCTAGCGTCATCGGCTGCTTTCGATCCACAGTTGACAATCAAAGATTAAGAAAAATCGATGAGCATAACGTTTTATTACGTTCCCATGTCCACATCGAGTATCACCGAAGCCGTTCTTGCAGAGCTTGGCACGCCGTGTGAGCGCGTGAAGCTCGACATCAGCGCGGGCGATACTAGAAAGCCAGACTTCCTCAAGGTTAACCCGAACGGAAGGGTTCCCGTGATTGTGCATGAGGGGACGCCGATTTGGGAGTCATCCGCCATCACGATGTACCTCGGTGAGGTCTTCGGCGTGGAGTCTAAGCTTTACCCCGAGCCGGGACTAAAGCGCGGCGAAGCGATGAAGTGGATCGCCTGGAGCAACGTCACGCTCGCCGAAGCAGCCGGACGATTGTCCGCGTCGTTGCCGACTAGCACTGAAGGAGCAGTCCAGTCTAACTCGTTGGACTGGGTGCCCCCTGAGCAGCGCAGCGCGAGCGCAGTGGAGAAGGCAAAGGCAGACCTTGCCGTCTGTCTCAGAATTCTCGACAGCGGACTAGAGGGGAAATCGTTCTTGCTCGGCGACTACAGTCTTGTGGACACGCATCTACAAGGCTTCGTCGGCTGGATCGGGACGATGGAGGTCGATCTGACGCCGTTCCCCAACGTCACGGGATGGCTACAGCGCTGTAGCGAGCGTCCAGCGATCGCGAAGCTGATGGAGGCTGAGGTCGAGAACGAAACCTAGAACCGCCCAAATCTGACACTTGTCAAAAGTCAAGAGTTATTTTCTTCCTCATCATGATTCTGCCCATGCAGCTTGGAAAAAGTCTCGCTCGCAAAACATAGCATAGCGATAAGTTGAATGGACTAAAGGTGTAACAGTAACGTAATTCTCAACCAAACTTTCTAATTGTTGCGCCAGTGGTTGAAAATCTGCACTGCTATAAGTACGAATCCAGTCTGCATATTGATGATTGGGGATGCCACTACTAGCCAACTCTTGTCCCAAAAAGGCATACAGACGCATACAGGGAGACATGGCCGCAGCAGTTAAACCCACATCTCCACCCCAAGCAGTGGCTAACAAAAAATCAGTATAGCGACGGGTGGCGGCTCCAGGCTCCACTGAGTGCAAATTGACTTCCCACTGAGCAGCATAACCTTCATGCAGTCGCAGTTCTTCTAAGACTCCACCAGCTAAGTTATGAAATGTGGTGAAACCTTCCCAATCAGGTGCTTTTGCTGCGGCTATGCTGTACGCACGGGCAAAGGCTTCCAAAAAAAAAGCATCTTGTCCTACGTAATAAGCAAACTTCGCCTGTTCAAGAGTACCGTCGCCAATGCCTTGAACAAAAGGATGCTCTAGACATGCTTGGGCTAAATCTTGATTTGCTGTCCACAATTGGCTGGATAAACTCATAATTTAATATTCAAGGGTCAAGAGTCAAAAGTCAAAAATCAAGAGTCGTTGATCATTAATTATTCTCTCCCCCTGCTCCCCCACTCTCTTCATCTTTCTAAAAGGGTAGAAACTGGAGCAAAACTGAGCCAAGACTTCCCAAAAAGTCGAAGAAACTGGGTTTACCAGTACTTACCTTCTCTGTTGGGGGTGTTTGCAGTTCTTTCATAAAAGCCTGTGCTGTTTGCATTCCAGGCCCATTGTTTTGGGTTGTAAACATTTTTTCAGCAATTTGAGCATCTTGAAATGCACCTTGCCTGTCCAAAGCTTGGTAGCGGGCGACACCACGCGCTAAATAAGCACCCGCATATTCAGGTTTAATGGCGATCGCTTGATTGAAATAACTGATTGCTTGCTGTTGGTTGCCTTTTTCTGCTTCTGCTACGCCCCAAGCGTAGAATTCTTCTGGTGTGGCAATTTGTGATGGGATACCAACTGCACCTTGGAAGTTAACCCCATTCAGGTAAGCACCTTTAAATTCTGCATTCGTTAAATAGGTATTTCTTAAATCAGCACCCGCCAGATTTGCACCACTGAGTTGAGCCTCGCTCAAGTTAACACCAAATAAACCAGCACCGCTCAAATTTGCACCCCTCAAATCAGCACCACTCAAGTTTGCACGGCTAAGATTAGCACCTGTGAGATTAGCACCGCTCAAATTGGCTCCAGATAATTCAGCCAATACTAAACCCGCGCTGGTTAGGTCACAGTTTTGACATTGTTTGGTTGCTAATAACTGTCTAACATGCTCAGAATTCGCTGCTTGGGCGGTTGTTGTTAAGCTGATGGTAGCTACAAATGTGGCTGTGGCAAAAATGTAGTTCTTCATATTCGGTGTCACTATAATCTCTTAATACTCAACATTAGCTGAGACTAATTTATACTCCAGTTTATGATATGAGCAACATGAACAGTTTGCCCTCTGTAGTTGCCATCACCGAAATAGTACCTTAGTGAGTGCTGTCTCTTGACTCTTGACAAATTACCAATGACAGCATTCACGAAAAATCTTACAACTCAAATAGGATTGCCATAGTATGATTCACTTGCTTATCTGGGAATAATAACTTTGTATATTACCGCTATCTAAAGAAACCAGTCCTTGGTTGATTACCGAGGGCTTTTTTTACTTGGCAAAATGGCAGCCCTTCAGATTAGAGAGTTGCTATGGTTTTGAAGTGGATATATTCCATGCGAAAAGTACTGACTTGCATTGCCCCTGGTTAGCTACCGGGGGTTTTTATTAAAGTATGAGGCGATCGCACTGTTACACATACCTCTTCAGGCGTTAACTTTCGTGTGCCTTACAGTATTACCGGAATTACCAAGAAGATGTCATTGCACAACGAGATGATTAGAGTTCTAAAGATTTGTGCGTAGTACTTCAGACCGATTGAGGTTTTAAATGTCCAAACTGAGAACAGTTTGCTTGTGATAATTGTTCAAATCTACTGATTTTCCTGCACAGATGAAATTATAAATAGTTTGCATCTCCAAAGTAGTATTTTCTTTGGTTAGAAATCGGAACGCAGAAGCAGCAAGATATTCGGGCTGTTCTTCAAAAGCTAACCACAGACGATTTTCAGCTTGTGCAACCTGACCAGTAGTGTTAGAACCAGCGAAAATATCTACTACTAAATCACCTGGATCTGTCAGGAAACGGATAAAGAATTCAGGAAGTTTGGCAGGAAACCTGGCGGGGTGCTGCTTAACCGAAACCGCCTTACAACCGTATAGATATTGACCGTTAGATTCGGTGTTGGAAATTTGCAACAGGTTAGATGGAATGGCTCCGCCGTTATCCTTGGCAAAGGCTTTACCAATGTCATGACCGGAAGGTCGTACTTTTGGTTTGTAAAACTTTTCTGGATCTTCCAGTAATTTCTTCATGCGATCGCTGTAGGGTGCAAGGACTTTTGTCACATCAGCCTTGGGAAACTCCGTCTTACTGAACCACCACACAGTATTCACCGAATCTTTAGCCCGCAGTTTGCGTTTATTAACCCACTCAATAGGGCTGGGCAGTTTAGACGGATTGTACCAATAAAAGTCTTCAGCTAAGAAAAAACCAATGTCATCACAAAAGCGTATAGGCACTCGATAGTTGTACAAGCTGCGGACAGGAACCCCTTTTTCATAAGCTCCACCCAAATCCACTACAAAACTGCCATCGTCACGTAGTTTTTTGTAAACGAGTGCGGCAAACTCGGTGAGCCAGTCCACATATTCGTGTTGTTCTTTGTTGCCGTATTCTTTCTTACGCTGAAGGGCAAAGGGTGGACTGGTTATAACTAGGTTAACACTACTATCTGGTAATTTTTGCAAGAGTTCACGGGAGTCGCCACAGTAAGCAGCTCCTTTGCGAGTGAAATAAGCAGGTTTTATGTCTTGTAAGCGTACGTTTGGGTTGATCACAAATGATACTTATAATCTGTAGACGTAAAGTAGTCAATAAAGCAATTCCGGTATATAACCGAAGAAAAAACAATTACCAAAATGAGGAAGTTATTTGCGGATAATCTACGGAAGGCACGGCAGGCTGGTGGCATCTCACAGGAGAGGCTGACAGAACTGGCTGGGCTGCGCCGCACTTACATTGGCTCAGAAGATCGAGGTGAAAGGAACATATCGATAGATAACATTGAACGGATTGCTACAGCCTTAGGTTTGAAACCAGTGGATTTGCTAGGGGGGGACAAGGAGTGCTAAAACCACATCCTGATCTAGAAACACTGGAGATACTGTTTCCTGCCATACAGCAGTACCAACAATTAGCATCGAAGCACGGTATTAACGACATTTTTCAGGATAATGGTGGCAAACTACTGCAAGTTCTGCTGATACTTGATTTGACTGTCCTTCCGGGGCGAGAGGGGAACGATGCCATCGATCTAGATGGAAATGAATACGAATTAAAATCAATCAATATTGAACTTACGAAAGGGTTCTCAACCCACCACCACATGAACCCTATTATCATTAACAAATATCGCCAGGTAGATTGGATTTTTGCCATTTATAAAAATATTGAAATACAAGCAATTTATCGTCTCCAACCGGCAAACTTAGAACCGTTTTATACTCTTTGGGAAACCAAGTGGCACACCGATGGACAGAAGGACATTAACAACCCAAAAATTCCCTTAAAGTATGTGATCGAGAATGGCGAATTGCTATATGGCACTCCTCCTAGCATCTTGACCAAAAGAAGACGATGATAACATCTAAAGCACTTAGTTTAACCACATTTTATTTTTTAGCTAGTGCCATACTTTTGTAAACTTGTTGTCCAATCTGTCAAAACTTTGGGAGAAATGTGTTTACCCCGCTTCTTGATTAATGAATCAGCCATTGCCGTCACCTCTATCACTGTTTTGTGTCCTGTCTCTACCATCTCAGTCAATAATCGCAGTGTTCTGGTGTAGGTAACACTGTATGCCTTGCAGGTTTCAACAACTAGCCCATCATCACTAGCACAAATCAGCAATTGATGACGGGCAATGGCAATTGTAGATCGATCCGCGACACTCAAAAGGGGCGCTCTAACCCTAAATTCTAGAAAACTGGCAAACATCTCTTCTGTGGAAAGAGCCAGAGGTGTTAAGTATTGGTTAGCAGCTTGGCGAGTTGGGGGTTCCAGTTGATCTGAGTCTAGAAGTTCCTGGGCAATGTACAACGGACTGTAGTGCTGTTGTAGCCACCCCCACTCGTTCAGCCAGCGAAAATCAATGAGTGCTGTTGCGTCAAGAATTGTTCCGTTAAGCGACTGCATAAACTTCATTTTCTTGACGACGCACCCGCAGTTTTTCAACAGTTAAGTTGAGAAGTTCTGCTGCTTTCATCTCTGAAATCTTGCCCAATTTTAAGGACTGCCAAATTAGAAATTCATAACGTTCATTTTCTGGATAATCATCCGCTGGCAGTGCTGGTGGTAATTCCATTGAGTTTTGCAAAGATGCACCATCATGTTGCTTTTTATAAATTGCACATATTTTGGCTTTCTCTTTAGCAAAATCAATGATTCCCATTTCTGCTAAACGATTTAAGATGGCTAGGTAACTCACCCGAAAATGGCGTTTAAGTTTGACAATATCTTGGGTAAGTGCGTACATCCGCTCAAATTCAGCTTGAGGTACAAGTAGATGACTAGCAAAGTAATTAGCTACTTTTTCTCGTGCTTTTTCTTCTTCTTTGGTTCCTTCTTCAATCAGGGTGTCCTGGTACTCTACACGGTGAAAGATTAGGTGTCCAATCTCATGTGCAAGGGTAAACAATTGACGTTCAATGGTGATGTTATGGGTATTTACCAAAACAAAAGCACCTTCAATATCACTACAAGCACTCAGACCAAAGAAACCTTTAATGGGAACGGAGGAGCGTAAAACTTTTAAGCCGATTTCTTCTACAGACTGAAACAGGTTGGCAATGGGAGCATCTCCCAAGCCCAGGCGATGGCGAAACAAAGCAGCTATTGTCTGAATGTGCTTTTCGTTGCCTTCTACTTGATGGCAAGGTGTACTTTCTGGGGTGTAGGTCGGTAAGCCAACGGCTTGTTCTAGGGCGTTATAAGTTTGCAGCATTCGTAGCACTTGGGCGGCAAACTGAGCATTTTTATTAAAAGAAACATGAGCGCGGAACCGGAAGTTGGGTAGTCCTTCACCTTGTGAGCGTAGCAAGTCATCGAGTGTAATGCCCAAAGCATTCGCCAGAGCAGAGAGGATTTTGCTGTCTGGTAAAGTTTTGGCGTTCTCGTAGTTATTGATGCTCTGGCGAGTTACCCCAGCTTGTTCTGCAAGTTGCTCTTGAGACAAGCCTAGACTTTTACGGTAGCGGATCAGGTTCGCAGCAATGATCTCTTTCATGGCTGATTCTTTCCTGCGTTAGTGTAGCGGCTCCGTTAGGAGCATCGCTATAAGTGTCAAAGTTGTTGATGCTATTTATTCTAATTATAATAGGAAATGTCAAAGTAGTTTTACATCAATCTTAAGGAAGTGATAAAGATATGGCAAAGAATACAGGTAACGGTTATCGCCGTGGTGCTGTGGACAAACGCAGCCAAACTTACAACCCTGTAACCGAACAATGGGTAAAGCGTAATGCTGAAACCGGACGGTTTATGGACGTGAAGCAAAGCGGAGAACCTTTTAAAGGTATTCGTAAAGAAGACTAATACCAAATTGCGTTCAATCTCCACAATTAATTGAACGCAACTCGGTATAGGTCTTAGGTTTAGTTTATTGAAGGGGTGGTATTACACTCATAGCCCACTCCTTCAGTTCTCTTCATTAGATCTACGAAATATCTACCAATAAATTTTTATAAAATATTTTGCAATCGCTAAATTGGTTGCTTTGTTTATTGCCAAGCTAATACTAAGTGCTCTAGTAGACAAAAATAGCAAAGGAGCAGACAATTCACAATTCAACATTGTAAATTATCTGCTCCAATCTCACTACTCAGCACGGGCTAAACGCCTCGCTACCGCGCTTCAGCACTCAACTAGGGAGCAAGAGCATTACCCCGAATTAAGCTACCAATAGTTTTGGCAGTAATTTTCATTTGGGTGATGGGATTAGCTGGGACAACAGTCTTATATAGATAACTATCGAATGTTAACCGCTGTACATCAAGATCACCGCACATTTCTACAAACGCTTCGCGGGTGGCGTCAGAACGATAGAACACGCTTTGCAGAATGTCCAACACTTTGTAAGTGAGTCCGTATTTTTTATCCCAACGCTTCAGATAAATCTTGAGATCCCCTTCTGTGGGAATACGGTTGCCACTGTTAGAAGCTTCTACAATGACTTCAGCACACATCCGCCCAGACTTAGCGGCAAAGTAAATACCTTCACCAGATGACTTGGTAACGTAGCCAGCAGCATCTCCGACTAAAGCGATTCGACCGACAACGCGACGAGGACGGGGGTGTTCGGGAATGGGGTGCGCTTCTACTTTGATAATTTGACCGCCTGCGAGTTTTTCGGAAGCGCGGGCCCGGATACCTGCTTGCAACTGTTTGATGCTGGCTTTATTAACGTGCATTGTGCCAGTACCAACAGCTACGTGGTCATATTTGGGGAAAACCCAAGCGTAGAAGTCAGTAGAAACATCATCACCGACATACATTTCGGCGAGGTCGTTATAGTATGCCATTTTGTCTTGGGGTAAGCGAATGCGCTCTTGGAAAGCGATCGCATAATTGTAATCCCCAGCATCCATTTCTTTGGCAATACGGGAATTTGCCCCATCTGCCCCAATAATTAAATCCACTTTCAGGGTTTTGGCAATCCCTTGTGCGCCGCCTTCTGTATGGTCAACGTAATGGATGGTATAGGGGTCAGTATTATTAGTGGGTATATCGAGTTTATGAACAGTGGCATTAATTAAATTTGCGCCTAGTTTTGCCGCGCGATCGCGCAGGAAGCCATCCAGCACCTCACGGCGGCACATTCCTATATATTCATCTTCTTTTATCAGATTGATATCAACCTCGCGATTCGAGGGCGAAATCATCTTCATCTTTCGGACTCGACGGTCAATAATCTCTGGTGGTAAGTCAAATTCGCTCACCATACAGAGGGGAATTGCACCCCCACAAGGCTTAGCATTGTCTAGCTTCCGCTCAAACAGATAGGTTTCGATCCCTGATGCAGCCAGTGTTTCAGCGGCAGATGAACCAGCAGGGCCCGACCCAATAACAGCAACCCGTAGTGTCAAAGGTCTTTCTCCCAATCTTCACATTTACCGAAAGCATCGTATCACGGTCTTTTGGCTGATTTTGCGCTCTACCTCCAGGTTTCGACTGAAATGCAATATACCTTAATATTTCGATACAAACAGTGCGATCGCGAATTGGGAATTGTAAATTTATCCCCTTTCTTGTTTCCATTGGGTCATTATCAAGTATGCAAATTTGATTTTTCGCTTCTCTGACTAACAAGTTAGTGGTCTGCCAAGCCAAAAATGCTGGGTGAGGGCTGGGGAAAGGTTAAAGGGAATGTGAGTTAAAAACATGCACCTCTTTACCCCGCAAAGGGAACTTGGCGAACAGCTAGCATCGCTGCAATTACTAAATCTTGTTAATCTAAACGCAATTGTCTATGGTATATGTAAGACACGGTAAACCCAGCAAAAAACCGTAGATTGTTGCAGAGGTAGTAGCAGTGGGCATAGTAGTTGAAAACGTATCCAAGCAATTTGGGAGTTTCAAGGCAGTTGATCAGGTCAGCCTAGAAATTAAGAGTGGTTCGCTGGTTGCCTTACTAGGGCCATCAGGCTCAGGTAAATCTACCCTGCTACGATTAATTGCGGGTTTAGAGATGCCAGATAGTGGCAAAATCTTGCTGACTGGGAAAGACGCTACTTATCAAAGTGTGCAAGAGCGGAATATTGGGTTTGTGTTTCAACACTATGCCCTATTTAAGCATTTGACTGTACGGCAAAATATTGCTTTTGGCTTAGAAATTCGCAAGGCGCCAACAAAAAAGATTAAAGGGCGAGTAGAACAATTGCTGGAATTGGTGCAGTTGAGCGGACTAGGCGATCGCTACCCATCACAACTTTCTGGTGGTCAAAGACAACGGGTAGCCTTAGCAAGATCACTAGCTGTAGAACCCGACGTTTTATTGCTAGATGAACCTTTTGGCGCACTCGATGCTAAAGTCCGTAAAGACTTGCGGGCATGGTTACGCCGCCTCCATGATGAAGTACATGTTACCACTGTTTTCGTCACCCACGACCAAGAAGAAGCAATGGAAGTCTCTGACGAAGTTGTGGTTATGAATCAAGGGCGTGTAGAACAGGTAGGGACGCCAGCAGAAATTTACGATAATCCTGCCACAGCATTTGTGATGAGCTTCATTGGCCCGGTGAACGTGTTACCCAGCACCTCAAAGATTTTCCAAAGCAGTGGGTTTGATTCGCCACATCCAGAAGTATTTTTGCGTCCGCAAGATGTGATTGTGGAAAAGGTTGCCAACGGCGCTACTGCACCTGCTACAGTCAGCCGTTTGATACATTTGGGTTGGGAAATTCAAGTGGAATTAACGTTAGATGATGGGCAAGTAGTGACAGCACATCTAACACGCGATCGCTTTAACCAATTGGAGTTAGAACCGCAACAACGGGTGTATGTGAAGCCGAAGGATGCGAAATCTTTTCCCCTGTATTATTCGATTTAGCGATTCTAGATACTTTTGTCATAAGACAGGCGATCGCGCCTCAGCCATGTTAATTGCTAATGCTAAAATTGCCTAAAATTGGAATAGGGTCAAACAAGAGAACTACAAATGACGACAAAAGAACAAATCCAAGCTGAAATAGACAGCCTTAGTGACGAGTATCTTAATGAGTTATATCTTTTAATCAAAGATTTTGCTCAATCTAAACAACAGCCTAAAAAAACCAGCTTCATGTCTAAATTAAAACAGATAAAAATAGAAGCGCCAGAAAACTTTGCTGCCCATCTCGATTTATATTTAGACGGTTAAAAGTTTGTCTAATCAGCTATTTACTGATACTTTATTTGTTGTAGCGCTGATTAATCAACGTGATCAATATCACCAACAAGCCTCAAAATTAGCAGATAAATTTGAAGTATAAATGCTATCGGGTTGATGCCAGAAAATGCGTAGGCGATCGCGCAGCGTCTCCTAGAGAAGCCCGTCGTAGACATTGCATCAATGCATCAATATAGATTGTCGATAATTCACCTTTAACTCAAAGCCACCATCGGTAACATCTCCAATACCGCAATCTGCAAATCAGGAAATTCTAACGGTGAAATAATCCTATCTTCACTCAAAATTACTTTACTTTGATAGCCATCCTGAGTTGGTTTCCGAAATACATATAATTGACGGCTAACCACATCTAGCACCCAATAATCTTTAATTCCCGCCTTTGAGTAGGCTTTGGCTTTGGTTTCACAGTCCAATTTCAGGCTGCTATCTGCTACCTCAATAATTAGATAAACTTCAGGCGGGGTAGGATGGTGGTCTGCATAGTCCAGCGGATCTACTTTAACTACAGCAATATCCGGTTCTGGCTCAGACCTTTCATTTAACTTAATTGGATCTTGAATAGATACCCAAGCTCGATTTCCTAGTCTGTTTTTCAGTAAATAATCTGTTCTCCCTACTGCTGACCGATGGGCTGTCCCTTTTGCACTCATCCAGATTATGTTCCCTTCTAAGAGTTCCACTCGTTCATCTGCACCAAAAATCCCAGCCTCAGCCATCCGGTGGTATTCCTCAACTGTCCACAGGCGAAGTCTTAATGTCGTGTCTGTGTTTTGCATAGCTTATTTAACAATTGTGAGAAGCGATTAATATCCTAGCATTTTTAACTTGACATATCCAAAATAGTATGATATGCAGACAAAACAAATAAAAACATTTTAAAGGTAATGACTCAAGTTGTAATTGTTGGGGCTGGGCCCACTGGTGCAACACTGGCACTCCTGCTTGTGAAACGGGGTATTACAGTCAAACTAATCGAAGCATCCCGTAACTTCCGGCGAGTTTTTCGCGGTGAGGGGCTAATGCCCAGTGGATTAGATGCCCTAGAGCAAATGGGATTGTTGCCCGTGTTAGAACACGTTCCTCATCGCTCTCTTGATGCCTGGGAGTTCTTGATCAATAAGCGATCGCTATTTCGAGTTGAGGAACCAATGGAACCCAATGGTAAACCAGTCATGCTCGTTTCACAGCCAGCCCTCTTAGAAGCGCTGATAGAACAAGCAAGCACCTATCCCAATTTTGAGTTAGTGCAGAGTGAACCTGTACAAGATTTGCTGTGGAGCGATTCATCTTCGCCCACACTGGGTGAACGCCGGGTTACTGGCGTCAAGCTAGGGAACAATCGCACTATTTCTGCGGATTTAGTCATTGGGGCAGATGGACGTAATTCCATTGTGCGGCAGCGAGCAAACTTAACTCTAGATCAGCAATCTCAAAGTTTTAATATTCTTTGGTTCAAGTTGGCAGATAGTCCGCGTTTTGAGTCGGAAAATGTCTTTTACTCAGTTGTAAGCGGTCGTCACGCTTTTGGATTATTTCGCAGCTCGGAGGGTAATCTTCAGGTGGGCTGGTCACTCTATGAGGATTCTCCAATAGACTGGAAGCAAGTCGATTGGGCTGAGATGTTGGCGTCTGTGTCACCTCCTTGGTTAGCCGAGCATTTCCGACAAAATGCCGAAACCATTGAGCGGCCAGTATTGCTATCGGTTGTAGTCGGTCGTTGTCCGCGCTGGTCTGTACCAGGGTTACTACTGTTGGGCGATGCGGCTCATCCAATGTCACCTATCCGCGCTCAGGGTATCAATATGGCATTGCGGGATGTGATTGTTGCAGCCAACCATCTAGTTCCTCTATTGCGTGAGGAAGCAGAACACGCAGATATTGATGCGACATTACCACAGATTCAAGCTAAACGAGATCCAGAAATTGTGCGATCGCAACAACTTCAAAGTGAAGAAGCGGCTCAGGCTGAACGGCTGACTAAAAGCGCCCTGCTGCAATCGTTAGTAAGCAAGCTAGCTCCCGTCCTCCGCCAGCCCGTTCGCCAGTCTTGGCTGAAACGACAGCGCAAGCTACGCCAAGGAGTATTGCAGATGAAGTTAACTGTTTAATACATAAATACTCAGTATAAGCAGGTGTAAAACTAGTTACTTCTAAAATTTTCAATCCAGCGCGTGTCAACATCTCTTCAATAATCCAGACAAAAGTACTGTGTTCTTCACGCACATGCATTTCAAAGTCTTTAGCTGTCCAACCTTGACCTTGAGGTTTTGCCACCTGTTTGATCCATTCATTGATTGAAGTTTCGTATTCTGTAGGTGGGAATGAAAAAACTGCATCCCGTAGATAGAAAATACCATTAGGCTTTAGCAGCGCAGCTATCCTCAAAAAAGCAATCATCTTCCAAAAATCTGGCAAGATGTGAAGCGCATTCTTGGTGACAACGAAATCAACAGGTTCATCTTGATGTTGATAAGTTAAGAAACCTGCTTGGTGAAATTTGATATTAGTAACACCAAATGTTTTAGCCTTTCGCTGAGCATAATTTAGCATGGCTTGTGAGATATCAATAGCGTGTACAGAAGCACCAACTAGTGAAGCCTGAATTGCGAAAGTACCTGTACCTGCTCCGAAATCGATAATAGTGTGCTTTGAAGAAATGTTTAGGCGAGTGACTAAAGCCTGTTCTTTCTCTGGCGTACTTGATGTCTGATTACGGTCATAAGCTTCAACTTGTGCTACATCCTCGAAGTCAACACCAGCCATTTTAGACTCATCGAAGTACCAAGCGGGAAAGCTGTTCATTTTGCTATCTCTTTGTGGACTTAGTTTTCAGCCTAACTCTTTGTGCGATCGCACTTAGTACTTTGTCAATTTAGTTTCGAGGGTTTGTAGTAGGTACTAGGACTTACGCACTGAAGCCTGAAACTTAGATCCCCCCTAGCCCACGCCAGTCGCTCCACTTGGGGAGACCCCATCGCATGATTGCGTCTCCCCAACTCTTGGAGACGCTACGCGAAGGGAGAAGACCGCGCTGGCTCCCCTTAAAAAGGGGGGAACTTCTAAAGCCCCCTTTTTAAGGGGGTTGGGGGATCTGAGTGCGTAAGTCCTGGGTACTTTATTTAGTACTTACTACAATCAGGACTAAAGCCCTTACTACGAATTTACTTATCCATCAATTTAAACTTGACGCACTACTAGCAGCAAAGATAAAGCATAGATTAATCCGTCGTTTTTGACTAAATACTATAGAGAGTCTGGGTCTTTTTGACCTTTGAAAGAATTCTTGCATTAGTACGAATACACAAGAGCCAAAATCTGGTAGATTAACTCGGAACGCATGGGTTACATCTGGCTAATTTTGAGGATTTTAGGTATTTCTGCAACTACTAAATTGGGGGAAATTAAAGCTATGAAACCATTTCTTTTTGTAACCGACCTGGATCACACCCTCGTAGGCAATGACAACGCTTTAGCAGAACTAACCCAACTACTCAGTGAACATCGCCAAGAATACGGCACTAAAATTGTTTATGCTACTGGGCGATCGCCTCTACTTTACAGAGAACTCCAAGTTGAAAAAAATCTTTTGCAACCTGATGCTCTTGTCCTTTCTGTAGGTACAGAAATTTACTTTGATAATAACGAGACTCCAGATTCAGACTGGTCAGAAATCCTTTCACCAGGCTGGGAACGAGAAAAAGTATTATCTATTACTAGTAAATACACTGAGCTAGCTCTGCAACCAGACTCAGAACAGCGTCCCTTCAAAGTAAGTTTTTTCCTGCAACAAGATTCGGCTACAAATGTCTTACCACAACTTGAGTCAGAGTTGCAGAAATATAAATTAAATATAAAGTTAATCTATAGTAGCGGTATTGACCTTGACATTGTACCCCGTACCAGCGATAAAGGTCAGGCAATGCAGTTTCTCCGCCAAAAGTGGAAATTTGCAGCAGAACAAACAGTTGTCTGTGGTGATTCGGGTAATGATATTGCTTTATTTGCTGTAGGCAACGAACGGGGAATCATTGTTGGGAATGCGCGTCCAGAGCTACTCCAATGGCACAACGAGTATCCCGCTGACTATCGCTACCTGGCAAATGGTTTTTGTGCAGGTGGAATTATCGAAGGTTTGAAATATTTTGGTTTATTGAAATGATTAGTTATCTTAAAGGTCTTGTTGCTGGTATCCAAACAATTGGTGCTAATCGCGTGATTCTGACTCTAGAAGTAAATGGCTTGGGGTATGACTTGCAAATTCCTCAACGGTTAGCGCAGCAATTACCCACAACCGGAGACTTAGTACAAATCTTTACTCATTACCAAATTCGTGAAGAAGTACCGTTACTCTATGGCTTTGCTTCGCCAGCAGAACGCGATTTATTTCGTCACTTACTGACTGTCAGCGGTATTGGTGCATCTTTAGCGATCGCCCTGTTGGACACTTTGGAACTACCAGATTTAGTCCAAGCAATTATCGCAGGCAATGTACAAGTCTTAATTCAAGCTCCCGGTGTTGGCAAAAAAATCGCAGAACGCATCTGTCTGGAACTCAAAAGCAAGTTAGTCGAATGGCGCAAATCAGCCGGGTTCTTCGTCGCCACAGGTGGCCCAGCCCCCGGAATTCTCGAAGAGGTGCAAATGACCCTTTTCGCCTTGGGATATACTGCCCATGAAGTCAGTCACGCCTTACATGTGGTAAGTGAAGACATTGGACTACCGAAAGATGCTTATGTGGAAGATTGGATTAAACAAGCGATCGCCCATCTTAGCAGCAGTGAACAACTTCAATAGTCATTTTTCATTGGTCATTTGTTAAGAGTCAAGGGGAGCCACTGCGTTGGGCGGCTCTGCCGACTTGTACCCCTGCGGGGAAGCAAGCTACGCGCAGCGTCTCCGGGAGGAGAAGCAAGTGGCGTTCAAGAGTCAAGAGTCATTTGTATTTTATTATATTCTTCCCCTGCTCCTCTGCCCCTCCGCCCCTCCGCCCCATGCCCACTAACCCTTACACTTGGCTAGAGGAATCTCTGGCAACTATTCATCGAGCCGACTGGTATCGCTCAGTACAGGCAATCCACGGGCTTCCTGGTGCAACCGTGGTTTTGTCGGGGCAACAGGTGATTAATTTTGCTAGTAATGACTATTTGGGACTGGCTGGGGATGAGCGCTTGATAGCGGCAGCAATTGCTGCTATCGAAGAATTTGGTACTGGTAGCACTGGTTCTAGATTACTGAGTGGGCATCGAGAATTACACAGGGAGTTAGAGGAGGCGATCGCATCTACCAAACAAACAGAAGATGCTCTGGTATTTAGTTCCGGGTATTTAGCAAATTTGGGTGCGATCGCTGCTTTAGTGGGTAAACGGGATTTAATTTTATCTGACCAGTACAATCATTCCAGTCTGAAAAATGGGGCGATTCTCAGCGGTGCAGCGATTGTGGAATATCCCCATTGTGACATTGCAGAACTCAAAACCCAGTTGAGTCAGCAACGACAAAACTATCGACGCTGTTTGATTCTTACTGATAGTGTGTTCAGCATGGATGGCGATTTATGTCCTTTGCCAGAACTATTGGATCTAGCTGATGAGTTTAACTGTATGCTGCTAGTCGATGAAGCTCATGCTACTGGGGTACTGGGAAAAACAGGTGCGGGGTGTGTTGAACATTTTGGGTGTACAGGAAGGCAGTTAATTCAAATTGGTACTTTGAGTAAAGCCTTGGGTAGCTTAGGGGGATATGTGGCAGGAAGTAGCACCTTGATTGACTTTTTGCGGAATCGCGCACCGAGTTGGATTTACACCACTGGGCTTTCGCCTGCTGATACGGCAGCAGCGTTAGCTGCAATCAAAATAGTGCAACAAGAACCACAACGCCGTGTTCAATTATGGCGAAATATAAATTACTTGAAAAAGTTAATGCAACAGCATTTACCTAACCTAAAATTATTACCTTCAGAATCATCTATATTATGTTTTCAATTACACAGCACCACAGATGCACTGAAAGCTGGAAAGCAATTAAGAGATGCTGGCATTTTTGCCCCAGCAATTCGTCCTCCCACAGTGCCAACAAGTCGAATTAGAATATCTGTGATGGCAACCCATGAAGCAGCGCATCTTGAGAAATTGGTAGCAGTTTTGAACGGTAATAGACCTCTTGCATAAATATTTATTTGCCTCACGCAGAGGCGCAGCGGAAAGTCTGAGCGCCGGCTTCCGGCGAACAGAACTTTTCAAGACAGAGACACAGAGAAAGAGCCTAAAAACAGGACTTTTGCGAGAAGTCTACTGTTGTGTTCCACATTTAAGTATCATGCAAGCTATTTACCTTAGTATTATAGATTCAATATAGGAGATGAAGACATGAGGGTTTGGCTTGCCTGCTTTTTGGTGTTGTTTGCCTTAGCAGAACTGTTTGACTGGTTGCAAGAATTTAATCTGCCATTACCCATCTATATTTTAGGTGGGGCTTTTTTAGCCGTTGCTTCTAACTACGATCAGATTATTGGCTCCTATTTCGTTGATACAAGTATCCAAGCATCACCTGAACAACCCCATTTAGTACCAACTCAATCCACCGATCCTATTTCCTTCGCAATTGCTAGTCCTGTTGAAGATGTTCAAGCATCGGAAACAAATGATTAAAGGCATTGACAAGCCAAGCCTCGAATCAACAAGTAAGTTGCTAAATTAAATTAGAGCATTTACCCAATTCAGGCTAGCGCCGCAACGCTGTGATTAGTGGACTATTAGAAAAACTCCGTACCGCGTTTATCAAAGATAAGGGTTCTCATGAAACGTCCCTTAGCAACAGTTGGCTGCAAATTATTCTGGTTACGAGTGTAGGAGTCACCGCCTTGATCTGGGGAGTTCGTGAACTCAGATGGTTGCAGCCTTGGGAGTTAAGAGCTTATGACGAGATGTTGCGATCGCGTCCCGCAAAAGCACACGACCAGCGGATTTTGCTGGTAAAAATTACTGAAGAGGATCTAGAACGAGAAAAATGGACTATCTCAGACTATACAATCAATCAGCTATTAAAAAAACTAAAGTCGTATCAACCGCGTGTCATTGGTTTATATCTTTTCCGTCCAGATCAGAAAAATTTAGCGGCTAATCTTAAAAATAAAGTTAACATTATCAATACCTGTTTATTTAGTAGCAAAGGTAGATATGAAATTCCGCCACCGCCCAATTTCCCTATAGATAATGTAGGCTTTAGTGATGTAATTACCGACAATGAGAACGATCAAATTCTCCGCCGTAGTTTATTATTTGCTAACTCTACAGATCAAAAATGTACAACTTCATTTTCATTTGGTTCACTAATTGCTATTAATTATCTGGATAAACAAGGCATTAAATATAACTTCACTCAAGAAGGAAATTTTCAGTTAGGTAAAACCATCTTTCCCCGCCTAGAAGCTAATTCTGGTAGCTATCAACATCTAGATGCAGCTGGCTATCAAATATTGTTAAATTACCGTCATCCCGATCGCCTCGCCGACCAAGTAACCCTCACGCAAGTCCTAGACAATCAAGTAAACCCTAGTTTGGTCAAAGACCGTCTTGTAATTATCGGCACTACGGTCGCTAGTCTTCCTCCAGCTGGTTTTTATACACCCTACAGCACTTTGCCAGACCAGCCAGCAAGAATGCCTGCTTTATTTATTCATGCACAGATAGCTAGTCAACTCATCAGTACAGTGCTGGATAAGCGACCTCTAATTTGGTACTGGCCCGACTGGGCCGAACTTCTTTGGGTGTGGGGTTGGTCATTGCTGGGTAGTGCTTTAGCATGGCGATGGCAACATCCTCTGTTACTGCTGATGGTGGGAGGTGCAACGTTAATTGTTTTGGTGGGAATCTGCGTTAGCTTGTTCTTCCAAGCCGGATGGATACCGATTATTCCGCCTGCGATCGCCTTGGCAATGAGTAGTATTAGTGTTATGGCTTATACTAACTACCGAACTCAGCAGCAAACTCAGGTGATTATTCTGCAAGTTGAAAAACAACAAGAAGCGATCGCCCAATTAAATCTTCTTTTAGAAGACAAAACAGCAATTCCCGACCCACTTGACTTGATTCCCCAACTTGATACACCAGAAAAAACCGCTGGTGATTTCCTTTTAAGCGGACGCTATAAAATTTCTAAAATTCTTGGTGCAGGTGGATTTGGTCGCGTTTATTTAGCAAAAGATCATCAGCGTCCAGGTAATCCTACTTGTGTAATTAAAAAGTTAATGCCAGCTCGCCAGGATACAAAATTTTTGCAAGTCGCTCGCAGATTATTTAATACTGAAGCTGAAATTTTAGAAGTTTTAGGCAGACATGATCAGATTCCAGAACTGCTTGCCTATTTTGAAGATAATCAAGAATTCTATTTAGTTGAAGAATATATTCAGGGACATACCCTGAGTGAAGAATTACCACCTGTACAGGACGTAAAGAATGAATTATTTGTTATTGATATGCTCATAGGAGTTTTAGAAATTCTAGCATTTATTCACCAGCATCGTGTGATTCATCGGGATATCAAGCCGACTAATATTATTAGACGCACTCAAGATAATCGGCTAGTACTAATTGATTTTGGTGCAGTTAAATTGATGCAACCGCCGAGTGAGCAAACAGAATTAGCAACAGTAGCCATCGGGACGCGGGGTTATACGCCACCAGAACAATTTGCCGGACATCCACGCTTGTGCAGTGATATTTACGCTTTAGGAATGATTGGCATTCAAGCAATTACTGGGATACCGCCGCAGGAACTCCAGCCAGATCCAGAAACAGGTAATGTGATGTGGAGACAAGCACAAATTAGCGAAGAATTAGCGGCAATTTTAGATAAGATGGTTTGCTACCATTTTAGCGATCGCTATCAATCAGCCACCGCAGTTCTACAAGATTTAAAACGTATTACATAATGAGAATTCTCGGTCGAGGAGCAGTACAAAGACAGGCAATTGATGAATTAGAAGCGCTATCATCAAATCACCCATTCCGCAGAGCAACGCTAGAATTGCTCTATAACTTGCGACAAAATTTGAGAGTAAATCAGAATTCTGAAGAGGATCATAGGGAGTTAATTATGCGACTATAACCACTTTATCAACAAGATAAGCAACAAGCAAAACTAGAAGGAATCAAGCAAGGGGAACGTCTTGTTGTTGAAAACTTACTACAAGTTCGCTTTGGTTCATTAGACAACGAGCTTCAAGCAATTATTGAACCACTATTAGCTTTACCACCAGAAGAATTTACCCTATTACTTATGCAGTTATCACGGGAATAATTAATTACTAGGTTTAGCAGATCTGCTTGATATTTAATTTATTTATTAGTGCAAATCAGTAAAGAATTAGTGCTGATTTTAGATAAGATGGTTTGCTACTATTTTAGCGATCACTATCAATCAGCCACCTTTTACAATAGGATCAAAAATGTCAGCAAGTAAAGTATTTTTATACGCCGAGTATCAAGTTTCCATTCCTTTTAGTCAAATTGATTGGAAATCAATCAATGTAGAAATGAAAAAACTTCCAGGATTGAAATCCAAAACTTGGTTAAGTGCTTTGAATACTAATACTGTTGGTGGTTTTTATGAATTTGATTCTGTAGAGAATGCACAAAATTATATTGATGGCATATTGATTCCATTTGCTAAACAAGTTAATGGAAATCTCAGTGTGAAGCTTTTTAATGGTGACATAACTGAAGAAGCTAGTAGAGGTATGGATTCTCCTTTTTACTCGGCAGATTCTAAATGATTTTCCGTCCCATGCATTAATTTCAGAGAGTCAGGATGAACTATGGCTAAGTAGGTAGGCGTAATTAAATGTAAGCTAAAACTTTTGTTCGTAGTGAGCGATTTATCGCTCTATATAAGGTTATCAAAGGCTAGAGCCGCTTACTACTAACTCTGATTTAATTAAGTTCTTCTACTTGAAAGCTCCCCCATCAACTTTATCGCTCAGGCGATAGATTGAGTAGACTTTTAGCTTTGAGAGCCTTCAAGACTAATTCAGATGCTTTGGATCCCTGCCGATAAAATACAGCAGGTTGTCCGAGTGGAGCAGGCACTTTTTGCAGTATACCTGTTTTCAGATTGTAGGTCTTGCCACTCCACAAATGAACCCACTCGCCAGCTGGAAAATATACGTTTGTGCTGTTTTTACCTGGCTTTAGCACTGGTGCTACTAAAAATTCACTCCCCAGCAAAAACTGAGCTTCTAGTTTGTAAACATTAGGATCATTAGGGTAATGAAGAACAAGATGTCGAACAAGGGGATATCCTTTTGTAGCTGCTTCTACCATCAACTGCTGGCGATACTCAGCTAGTGCTGCATAGACTTTCGCCCAATAACTGAAAGTTGCCAGGGTGTCTTTGTCTGTATAAAATTGAACGTTCTTCTCTGGCTGATTGCCTTCGTGTGTGCGGAATACTGGCGTGAAAGCGTTCATTTCCATCCACCGATAGAGCAGTTCACGCGATCGCCTAAATCCTATACCTAAAGCTTCTAGAATTGGGTTAGCAATACTTGTATACCCACCAATATCACTATGGTTGATACTGAACCCAGATATACCACCACTAATTGCCCCTTTGAGCGCACTCGCTATCCCATCATTTAGACCCCAAGAAGTATTCTGATCTCCTAACCACATACCTGTACTGTGAGATGGAGTTTGCAAAAATCCGGCTCGATTAAAGAACCAAACATCACCTTCACGACCTGCTTCTTGAATAGCTTCCCGATTAACTGTTACCCAATCAACCGGATATTGGTTGTGATAAAGTAGTCCAGCTTCATGGGCATACACTCCATCAAACGGCGCTGCTTCCCCAAAGTCAGTCATCCAGAATTTAGCGCCTTTGCCTATCACTTCGTTCTTGAGAACACTTTTAAACCATTTACGCGCATCTGGGTTAGTCAGATCTAGCAAAGCTGCGGAGAAGTCAGTGCTTTTAATTAAATATGGTTGGGCGTCTTGAGTTTTGACTACAAAGCCTTGTTGTATGGCTTCTCTATAGAGATTACGCTGTGCTTGGTTTGGCTGGTGTGGGCGCTCAACCAGGAAAGGGTTGACATATACCCCAACCGAAATTTCTGCTTCTGCCAGGTCAGTTACCAACTGCTGCCAACCTGGATAAGTGCTTTCATCAAGTTGCCAATTCCACCACAACTGTTTTCCCGCTATTGTGCGGCGTTGACCGACCCAATCCTGAAGCCAAAATCCCGCAATGGGGGTGTCGAGGTCGCGCAACTGCGACCATACTTGCCGGACTAACTCCGTACCTCCTTGCATACCTACGATCGCCCCGCTATTTAGCCAATCGGGAAGTGCTGGCATCCGTCCCACATAGTTGGTATAAAGTTCAATAATGTCTAGAGGTGTATCGCCGCAAAGCATTCGCCCCTGCATACAACTCGATGAAACCCGTATAGTTGCAATATATGGATCGCGTAAGTTGAAAATTGAGGGTTCAGTGTTAGTCAGAAATATTGATCGCCCCTTATTAGTTAAAAAGTAGGGCATGGGGGCATAACTTGAATATCTATTACCAGATACACCTAGGAGGTTGAGAGTTTTCGGGCCGCGATCGCCACGGCCAATACCTCCCTCTTCGCAGACAATCGGTATCCATTGTCCTTTGCAGTCGATGTCAGAAAATTGCTCTCCAAAACCATAAAAGTGTTCGTCTGGAGAAGTTGTAAATTGCAACTGTGTCTGATTGACATTCCCATCGATAATTTGCACTTGAAAATCAAGTTCTTTTGACCCGACAGTTCGCAACATTAAGACATATTTGGGTTTGTTACTGGCAGTTTTACGACCTTGGAGACGACCAGAAATTACCAGAGTATCGTCCTCTTGCTTAATGCTGTCAACAGTTTGATGGGTAAAGTCTGCATGTTTGTGTTCGTCAATTTCTATAGAACCTCGTTCTTCAACGATATTTAGGCGAACATCACCTCCACTGACAAAGCTATAACCAGGAGATGTCTGCCATATTGTTTTTGCTTCGTTACTTTGATGGCTAATCCGCAGACTTGGCTGTTTTGTATCGCTACCTTGCCAATCAATTATAAATTCTCCCAATTTAAAGCTTTGACTGGGTACAGAAGTTGAAATTTTACCAAGGGGAATCAACTTCCAACGGCTCAGCTTTTTAAGTGGTTCAGTTAGGATTCTCAAAAACCGTTTCAGCACCCAACCGCTACAAGCAACGGTGTACTGCGGGTACGTCACCGAGTACGAAGATTGCCAAGGAGTTTTCATGAATTTTGGAAATTAAAACTAAATTTTATTTGATATTACCAAGCTGTGCCAACAATTGAATGCAGATTTAACTGGACTGTCAAAAGTACCAAAATACTTTGAAAGACTGGAAGTAAAAAACAGCGATCGCACTCTTGACCAGGTACGCGATCGCTTCAGTAATTTTTCCTCATGCCCCACAGGGACATAATTATAGGACTTACGCACTGGAGCCTGAAACCCTGATCCCCCCTAACCCCCCTTTTTAAGGGGGGAACGTGTAAAGCCCCCTTTCTAAGGGGGTTGGGGGATCTGAGTGCGTAAGTTCTGAATTACTTGCGATTCTGAATGTGTCAAAAATGCTTAAAATTCCTTACTCCTCATATCTTTGGATGGATTTTGTCTAAAACAATCCTGAATATCATGGATGGAAGCTTTTACATCCTTAAGATAGTCTCATTTGGGAAGATGCATATCCAGAACCTTGAAAGCTAGAAACAAAGAGCATTTTGAGAGCCAAAGCTACTCATCGCATTTAGGCGATCGCAGCTCTGAAAATTCCTTAGCAGACAAAAAACCTTTTTTGGCACAGTGAAACCCTTTTATGCCTAAATATTGTCGTGACCAAGCCAGAGATGAACTTTGGTTAATGATGGGAGGTGGAGCAACAGCAGGATTTATTGGTGGGGTTCCTGCGATCGGCGCGTTAACCTTTCATACTAGTTTAGCTGGTGTACAGGCAGCTGTAGTAACTCGAATTGCTCAAGTTTACGATCTGAATTCAATACCTGCTGGTGGTGCAGGAGCAATAGCCGCAGCAATCACAGCAATGGGCGGAGGACAATTACTTTTCAGGATAGGGGGTACCATAGCAGGATTTTTTCCTGGCATTGGCCAAGTTGTTCAACCTGCAATTGGAGCTGTTGCGGTTAAGGCATTAGGCGAAGTTGCTATTGCCTACTTTGAAAATATGTATCCTAACAAAATTTACAGTCAAGACTAGGATTAACCATACTTCAGTGCTCAAGCGCGGTAGCGGGGCCTAGCTAGTCCTGAGTTAGGAAAAGGTACTCAGTACTGGTGTATTTGGTACATACCCAGTCTAAAATTGCTCACAAAAGCTGAAAACAGAAGGGTCAAAAACTGTCAAAATATTTGTTGCAAAAGGATCTTAGCAGTTCTAAGTCCCATTAGGAGTAAATTCTAGCTTAACTGTAAAGAAGTTACAGTTAGTAATTATTATTTATTAACTGCTTTAAATATTTTAATTATTTGCTTAAGTGTCTTAAGTGTCTTAACTATTTACTTAATTGTTTGCTTAAGTGTCTTAAGTGTCTTAACTGTCTAACTAACTATTTGCTTAAATGTCTTAAATGTCTTAACTGTCACCTGATTATTTACTTATATTGTCTCACCTGCTATTGCATTTTCTTGATAAAGCTGAGATTATTTGGAAGCTTAGGTTAAGCATGTTACTCTAAACAAGTAAGTTTATTTAATCAGATAGTTCATCTTTTACTTCAATGGATCTATTTTCATCATAATTTGCTAAAAGTTATCTTGAAATAGATTTATAGGCTATAAAATGACTATTTATAAATCAATTAATATTGAATATAAAAAGTATAATTAAGTTTTGGATTCAATTAAAACTTTATTCTCTGCACCAGGTCAAATAAAATTGTCAATTTAATAATGATTGGGTATTCAATAAACTTAAGCTATGAAATCAATCTATTAATTAATGATAATTGTTATGAAAAAATGTTGATTGTATTAAGGATAAAAGCTTCGTATTGCTGCTAAGATTTGATTGAAAATTATAATGAAAACTTAATCCAGGGATATTTAATATAGTTTATAAATTGCAATAATAGGATTTACATAAATTTTATTCTCAGTAGATATTGAAGTAGGACAAACGAGTCATGTAACTATTAAAACTTCTCAAACATCTTTAAATTTATTAATTACGAACTACAAATTATCTTATTTGGAGAATAAAATGTTGTGACAGAGGTATATAGCCAATCAGTTCTGACATTTGATGGTCAGGATGATTACATAGATTTTGGCAGGAATGATTTTGGTGGTGTTTTTGCTGAGGGGAGTTCAGCCTTTACGATTTCAGGATGGATTAATCCTCGTGAGCTAACAAATAAAGCCAGTAGTTATGGGACGCGCAATGTTTTTTTTGCCCGTTCTTCAGAACGATACAGTGATAATTTTGAGTTTGGCATCAGTGAAGAAGGAAATTTAGATGTATACATCGATGACAAGGTTAACAAGGTTATTAAAACCTTTGGCAATGGAGAATTAACTGTTGGACAATGGCACTTCTTTGCGATCGTTTTTAATCGAGGTCAACTGACTATATATCTTGACGAGCATGAGTATGCTGGCTCTTTTACAGGTGACTCCTTAAACAAAGCAACTAGTCCTGTAACTCTTGGCGCAACTTTACACAACAACATATATTTCACAGGACAATTAGCCAGTATCAGTGTTTGGAATTTACCCTGTTCCCAAGCGGAAATCCAAATGCATGGCGCTCAGCCTCTAATCGGGAATGAACAAGGACTAGTAGCTTACTGGACATTAAGCGACGGACAAGGAGCAACTGTCCAAGACCAAACTATCCAAGCCCATAATGGAACCTTGCATGGCAATCCTAGTTGGGATTTGGCGCAGCTTCCATTTACGATACGCCAAGCGCCAAGCCTCCAGCTGATCGCCCAATCATCCAATGAGGGCGACAGACAAGACCAGATAACAAGCAGTTCCGGGGAGATACCTCCGCAAGAAACTGCGGTGCTGGCGGAGGATTTACCGACTCAGGCGACCACTGCTTTGACGTTAGTGACAGAAGAACGTCAGCCAAAAGGAAAGAAAGGGACAAGGATAAACAGCGAAAAAGCTGCCAACATCCAAACTCCTCAGCCAACCCAGGTAGGGAAAGCTAAAACAGCCCAAACTAAGCAACGCGAAGTTCCAGCCAATAGCCAACAACAACAATCAGAAACATTCACTCAGGAGCGATCAAAAAAAACTATGAATACCACAGCCAATCCCAAATATAAAATACTTTCCATTGATGGAGGCGGTATTCGGGGCATTATCCCGGCACTGATACTAGCAGAAATTGAAAAGCGCACACAAAAGCCGATTTCTAGTTTGTTCGATTTAATTGCTGGCACATCAACCGGAGGAATTCTGGCACTTGGACTAACTAAACCCCATTTAGATTTAAATGTATCTGATGGCTCACCGATCGCTGAATATAGTGCTGAGCAACTCGCCGAGCTATATGTTGAATATGGGGCTGAGATCTTTTACGAGCCATTTTTAGAACACATGCTAGGGCCCCTAGAAGATATGTTTGCCCAGCCAAAATATGCTTCTGACGGCAGAGAGGAAATTATGAGGAAATATTTTGGTAATGCTCCTCTGGAAAAGAATCTTAAAGAAGTTTTCGTGACTAGCTACGATATTGAGCAGAGAATTCCCATATTCTTTACAAACAAAATTGAAAAACAGCAGACAGAATCTAAAAAGTTTCGCAAGTTAAGTGTAGGCTTTACGCTCACAGATGCGGCAATGGCAACTAGTGCCACTCCGACTTATTTTCCTCCCTATCGCGTTGCTACTTCCCATAACCCCAACGGCTTCTATACTTTAGTCGATGGAGGATTGATCGCTAATAATCCAGCTAATTTGGCGATTATGGAAGCGAAAATTAGTAAACAGGAAAAAAGACCAGTCCTACATACAGATGATATGTTGGTCGTTTCCTTGGGTACGGGTTCCCTCACGAGTGTCTATACTTATAACGAAGTCAAAAATTGGGGACTGTTGCAATGGGGAAGACCGCTTTTAAATATTGTGATGGACGGTGGTAGTGAAGTAGTAGCCGGAGAATTAGAACGATTATTTGAGCCTGGTGATAAAGAAATTAAAGGTTCTTATTATCGGTTTCAAACATTTCTAACGGGTGATTTGGAAGCAATAGATAATGTCAAGTCGGAAAATATTCGTCATTTAAAAGCCCTAGCTCATCGACTGATTACAGAAAGAAGTCAACAAATCGATGAGTTGTGTAGTATTTTGTCCAACTAAATTTTACAACAGGACGCAGTTGTGATCTAACGGGCCAAAACTATTTGGCCTCTCCAAGAACGGTGGCTATCTTAGATGTAAAAGGAAAAATTAGTCACTATCTCGATTAAGCACTAAGCTATCAAATAAGGGTGAATAGATACTAGTACCCTTAATAAAGATTTAACCAAAATTACAAAGATTGTAGGTAATTACCATGGATGAAGTCGTCAAAAAAATCGCTGCTCTGGGTCTTCCTGGCATACTTCTTGTGATTGCAATCTCTGCATCAGGGATGGTAGGTGGCTCCGCCGTTATAGCTGCTCTGGCGGGATTGGGAGGCCCATTTGGCATCATCGGAGGTTTGGGCGTGCTTGGTCTGACAACGCTTGTAGGGGAAGCTTTAGCGGGATATGGAATTGAAGCCGTTCTTAAGAACATCTATACAGAACGTCGTAAAACCGAATCTGTGAGATACCTTCTCAAAGAAATTAAAGATTTACCCATCACAGAGGATCTAAAACTCAAGCTGAAAAATGAACTTAACCCAACAATCACTAATAATTTTGAAGAAGTTCAGCCCCCAAAAACAATTGAAATCACCGAAGAATAATTTCACTGTTACATTCGTTAAAATTCCAGTTTTAATGGCATCAAGTTAAGCGATTCCTTATCCTGTTGAAAGCGCATAGCTTGCTTCCCCGGAAGGGTACGCTAACGCGCCAAATTGCGGTAAAACGAGAAAATGGCCTCTGAGTCCGATTTCACCGGATTAAACCTCAAAGGCCATTATTTAAATATCATGTCTGCTTAAAACTGGCGGGATACTCTTCAAGTTTTGCTGTTACTTTTAAAGTTTATTTCTAGAATATGCCAACCCAAGTTTCTTTCATTCAACCCTTAATGAATGCTTCTTCAGATTTTAATAAATTTTGGGAGAATGTCAAAGCGATCGCAGGGCCTTACTGGTATCCAACAGAGCCAGGAGAAAGAGCATTTTCAGATGTGATTCGCGCCTGGGGGATGCTTGTTCTTCTGATTTTATTAATAATCGCCCTTGTGGGCGTAACTGCCTCCAATACTTTCATTAGTAACCGTTTGGTCAATGTCATCATTGAAGAGAAAGATTATACTAAGTTTCTTGAAACGTTAGGGCTTTACAGCGTTGGTCTGATCAGCGTAACGTTCTTAGTAGGATTTTCTAAATTTGTTAGAAAAAAAATCGCTCTTGATTGGTACAAATGGCTCAATAGCCACATCTTATCAAAATATTTAAGTAATCGTGCTTATTATAGAATCAACTTTAAATCCGATGTTGATAATCCAGATCAACGTCTATCCCAAGAGATTGAACCTGTTACCAGTAATGCTCTGAGTTTTTCAGCTACTTTCTTAGAAAAAGTACTGGAAATGACGACATTTTTAATAATTGTCTGGTCAATTTCCCAACAGATCGCTGTTGTTATGCTTGTTTATACGATCATAGGCAATTTAATTGCTATTTACTTAACTCAAGAATTAAATAAGATTAATCAAGAAGAACTTGAACTTAAAGCTGAGTACAATTATTCTCTAACTCATGTTCGGAATCACGCTGAATCGATAGCTTTTTTTCAGGGAGAAGACCAAGAATCAAATATAATTCAGCGAAGATTTAGTAATGTCCTGAAAAGTGCTGAACGCAAGATTAATTGGGAGAGAGGTAAGGAAATTTTTAACAGAGGATATCAGGCTGTTATCCAAATATTTCCGTTTTTAGTACTTGGGCCTTTATATATTAATGGTGAAATTGATTTCGGACAAGTTGGTCAAGCCAGTTTAGCTACAGGTCTGTTTGCTAATGCTATGGCTGATTTAATCAATGAATTTGGAACTTCAGGGCGATTTTCCAGTTACGTTGAGCGTTTAGCTGAGTTTTCAGATGCCTTAGAAGCTGTTACTAAACAACCCGAAAATGTAAGTATCATTAAAACTATAGAAGAAAACCGTCTTGCTTTTGAGGATGTCACCTTACAAACGCCAGACTATGAGCAGGTAATCGTTGAAGATTTGTCACTATCTGTTCAACCGGGAGAAGGTTTATTAATTGTTGGGCCTAGTGGTCGAGGTAAAAGTTCTCTGCTGAGAGCGATCGCTGGTTTGTGGAATGCGGGTACTGGTCGTCTGGTGCGACCTCCTCTAGAAGAAGTCTTATTCTTACCCCAACGTCCTTATATAATTTTGGGAACTTTACGCGAACAATTACTCTATCCTCAGACAAATCGTCAAATGAGCGACGCAGAACTTGAAGAAATTTTGCGACAAGTTAACTTGCAAAACTTGCTAAGTCGAGTTGATGGCTTTGATACAGAAGTTCCTTGGGAGAATATATTATCGTTAGGAGAACAACAACGTCTTGCTTTTGCAAGACAGTTAGTGACTCGTCCGAGCTTTACTATCTTAGATGAAGCAACGAGTGCTTTAGATTTGAAAAATGAAGGCAATTTATATCAACAATTGCAAGAAACGAAAACAACCTTTCTTAGTGTTGGACATCGAGAGAGTCTATTTAATTATCATCAATGGGTTCTAGAGCTTTCACAAGATTCTAGTTGGCAACTTGTGAGTGTGGAGGATTATCGGTTGCAAAAAGCAAAAGAAATTATTGCTAATACTCCCGAAAATGCTCAAACTACAATCGATATTTTACCCCAGAATGAACCTCAAACTCGACCAGAAATAGACACAATCTCAGGTCTTTCACATAAGGAAATGCAGACGTTAACAGACTCTCCTATTAACACCATCAGAAGTAAGGCTAGTCAAGGCAAATTTATCACTACTAACGATGGCTTGACTTACCGCTACGAAAAAGACCCCAAGGTGTTGAAATGGGTGAGAGTTTAGCGGCTACTCATACTTTTGAGAACCAGTGTCATGCTAACTAAACAGCAAAGACAACTCATTACTTACAAAAAGATTAGGATTTATGAACGAATCTATAAGTTACCTATTTTAAAGAATAATCGGTTAAAAAATCTTCAAAATAAAATTAAAGAGCGTAGAAAATTAATCAAGGAAGGTGTTCGGTATCATCATTATTTGGGAGGAATAATTAAGCGCAAGCTAGAAATTAGTCAAGGAGAAATTTTTAAAGAAATCCAATTATTAATTAGTGACTATGTTTATCTTGTTAATTTCCTAGAAAATTATAAGGATAGTTATCAAAGTTTTTTATTGAAGCTTACGGATGACTTAAAAAAGCTGTTTGTACAGAAATATATTGAAATAAATAGTTTGGATGAAGAGAGGAAAAATCTAGAGATAAAAAATCAAAACAATCCGAAAATTATTGATGAACTAAAACGTGAAAAGCAAGAGAATCTGAAAGCGGTTTTACTGTTGAGCAATGCCTCTTTTTTGATGTTAGAAAAAATAAAACTGCTTAGTGAGGGACTTAAATCACTTACAGAAGATACCAAGACTCAAAAGCAAATTGTTCAGCAAGTAGTTCAAGAGTTACAAATCTATCAAGAAATTTACGAATATCAAAAAAAAGCTTATAGGGTTCGTCAAGAAATAGTAGAAATAGCCCAGACTGCAATCAATTTTGAAAACTATTTACAAGATTACTTTAGTCCCTTTCAATCTTTAATAGATGAGGTAGTAAAAGTAGATGAGAATTTTTACGCAACTGTTGGAGATATTAAAAATTTAGCGGATAATATTTTGAATTCTCAGTCAAATTTATTAATTCCTAAAGAAACTGAAGCAATTTCTGAAACTTTTCTCGATTTTATGGTAGCAAGTTATGAGAAGAAAGAAAGGTTAAAAGATGCTTTTATTAAATCTCAATTATTAGATTGGCAAATCGATAATTTTGATTTGACAGATAATTGTGTATCTTTAGATAAAGATATTGGCTCAATATCCAGTTATATATCTAAGCAACTCACCAATCAAAAAAAAGAATTAGAGTTAGCAGAAGTAAATTTAGTTTCTATAAGTCCTCTCTCTTCTGTTGAAGAAACTGGATTGATGAGCGTAACTAATGACGCTACGTTTACAAAAGAATTTCAGACAAATAAAAATATTAATTATACCCAACTGCGAGATCTACTCGCACAGTACAAGTGGAAAGAAGCTGACATTGAAACCACTAAATTAATGCTGCAAATCATCGGCAAAAGTTATTGGAATGAAGTTTATCAGGAAGATATTAATAACTTTTCTTGTGAAGCTCTTTACACTATTGATCAACTTTGGAGAGAATACAGTCATGGTTATTTCGGCTTTAGTATGCAGCAAAATATTTGGAGCGAAATAGGTGGTCAAGTAGACTACGAAACAGAAAAGAGACTTGGCGATCGCCTTGGTTGGCGAAAAGAGGGAAACTGGTTAGACTACGATCAACTAACTTTTCAATTGTCCCCCACTACACCGATGGGACACCTACCGGCTCAATGGTTGCACTATGACCAAGATACCGCGGAACACCTTTCAATGGGAGCGTGGCGAGTTGGGTCTTGGTTAGTTTGGCAGATGCACTTATTCTTTTCTCGTACCAAAATTTGTCAAGAAACTTTCTCAGACGCTAATAGCACATTTATTAATAATAAGAACAATTAGAACCAAAGCTAATTTGAAGATAAACATGAATAATAGTAAGCATTCTGATATAGAAATAGAAATTTTACTTTTTGGAAAATGGCGTTTTGATAAGCCTGGAGAAAAAATTACTATTCAATTTAAAGATGATATGACCTATGAACAAACCACAATTCAAACATTGATTTTCTCGAAACCTAAAGAACTTCTAATAGGTAATAAATTTACGGGAGTATGGTATGTAAACCAAAAAAAATTGTATTTAAATGTAAAAAGTACTCCAAAATCAGTTTTTAATTTGGAGATTTCGCTAGTTTTTAAAGCCCCTATTGCAGATATGGTAGCTAGTTTAGCTTCTGTGTTTATGCCAGAAAAATATGAAGTTATGAGAATTAATAGTTCTAAATTCCTACTAATGGATCAAGATGAATCCATTATTGGGACAAAAATAAAATAATCATAGACAATTATGATTATGCAACGCTAAATTTAGGATATCAAAGGAACTGCGTCATTATTGCTAGAAGATGTATCAGTAGCGATGTCTGGGTTGGGTATAGCCAACACAACTCCATCAACAACATCGGGTAGTTCATCTTCCACAAGTCGTAAACGGGGAAAAAAGTAAGCAATACAGGTTACTGAAATAGCAAATATTCCCATGATTATAAATAGGAGTCCCATACCGCGACCTTTACCAACACCAATTATTTGTCCGATGCTTCCAGCTAAAAAACCATCAGTAGCCATTAAGGGTTCAAAAACTTCTGCCAAGGGCGCGATCGCAATATAGCCTAGAGGTAGACCTGCGGCTTCGATCGCTCCTTTTATAGAAAAAACTCTACCCTGCACTAATGGTTCTACTTTAGACTGAAAAATAGCTTGCGTTGAACTAGCAATTATTGGTCTTATCAAGAAGAATAAAAAGACGCCAACAATAAAGACAGCAACAGAAGGTTGCAAACCGGCGAGAAGAAGAGACACACCCGTGAGGAGCATACAGCCATATATCATATTCATATTACGCTGTAGACCTCCCCAGATACCAATCAGCAAGCCCCCTACCAAAACAGCAACGCCAAAGAGCGAAAGAATAGTCCCCAAAACTGTTACGGGAGCGAAAGATAACACTAAGGGTATGGTGATCACCTGAACACCTCCTACAAGGAAAATGCTAAAAGCTGAGATGATTAACACTCCTAACAGTCCTGGTCGAGCAACTAAATAGGTCAATCCATAAGTTGTTTCTTTTAGAAAAGAACTTCCCTCTGCAACAACGGGATTGCTGGTTTTAGGGAACCGAAGCAGGAAGAGGATAGCAATACCTAAAAATACGGTGGTTAAGTGAAGCACGATAATTCCTTGGAGAGAAATTATGCCTAGTAGGACACCTCCTAAAGGTGGTGCTACGAGCCGCGCAGTGCCGTTCATAAAACTCAGCATTCCATTCGCCCGCCCAAGGTGCTGTTTTGGTACTAATAAGGTTATGGAAGCGATGAAAGCGGGTATCTGAAAAGCCACGAAGATAGCGCTGAAAGTATTGGCTAAGTAAATATGCCACACTTCCAACCGACCGATGATAAATAAAATACCGATCGCCACTGTTGCCAAAGTTGCAAATAAATCGCTGAGAATCATTGTCCATCTACGATCCCACCGATCCACTAATAAACCAGCTATGGGTGCAAGTAAGATGAGCGGTAAAGTATTTGCAAGGGTAATAAAAGCAAATTGGGTGACAGAACCAGTATGTTCATAAACCCAAACATCTAAAGCAAATGCGGTGATGCTGCTACCAATAGATGCAATGAGCTGTCCTACCCAAACAATAATAAACAGTTTCATCTCACGAAAAATAGTCAGTGGCGTTTTTTCTGTACTTGCCAACATGATTAACTCCTAAATAAAGCTTTTTATAATTGCTGATAGTGGTGTAACAGCTTTTGGGCCTGATAATCCCAAGCAAACTTTTCAACGGCTCGCTGCTGTCCAGCTTCTCTCATTGCAATTCTGAGATTGTCATCTCCAAGCAGCCGCAGAATAGCTTCGGCTAAGGCATCTGCATCCCCGCGTTCTACCAATAACCCTGTTTTCTCATCCTCCACCAGTTCGGGAAAAGCACCCCCACGCGTGGCAATAACAGGTAATCCCATTGACATTGCTTCGACAATCGGCATCCCAAATGCCTCATTCCAGACAGATGGAAAAATAAATATATCTGCTTGCTGATAGTACTCAAATAGCTCGAAGTGCGGAATTTTTCCGAGAAAAAAAACTGAACTAGCTGCGGTAGAAGTAAGTCGATTTTGCAAATGCGATCGATAGCTACCTTGGTAATAAGGACGAAGATTCTGAATTTGAGGGTCTTCTCTATCTAATGTGTACCACGGCACTAGGGCGGTTTCTGAACCAACGAGTTTCAACTGTACTTGGGGATAACGAAACACTACTTTGTTAAAGGCATCAATTAAAACGTGTACGCCTTTTTCCGGTGAAATTCTGCCCACAAAAAGGATTTGTTTAATATCTTTTTTATTAGTTTTTTTATTGTCGTGTTCATTAGAAATAGTAAAGTGATGAATATCTGCGCCGTTGTAGATGGTTTGGCTTTTAACGTGAGGCAAGTATTTACGAACCTGATTTGTCAGGTAATCGCTGCATCCAATTACTAAATCGACTGACTTAAGACACTGTTCAACCATTGCTGGATCGAATAATGGCAGAAAATCGCTATGTATATGTAAGACTATTTTGGCTTGAGGATTATAAGCACGCATGAGCGGAACAAATTGAAAAACAATGTTTATATGAATCACATCACATTGCTGCACTTGAATATCCTGGGCGACTTTTCGGTAAAAGTCGCAGAAAAATAATTTGGATGCATAGAAGGGACGTTTAGGATTTGAGAGGTTCCAGCTATCAAGAAAGTTTAAGGGTTCTAATACTTTATCGAGCCATGAGTCTGGAATTCGGCGATAAGTTATGCCGTCTTCGTAGTATTCCAATTCTTGATGGGAGCCTTTTGAGCCATAAAATAAAACTTCGTGACCAGCACGAGCTAAACGCAGCGCTAAAGCGTATGATACTAGGCGTATTCCTCCAGTTTTGGGTGGCTCGGCTAGGGTGACGGGGTAATCAAAGAAGGCGATTTTCATCATTAATTAGATATACTTTTGGATAAAAGATAAATATAATAGGTTGTTGATTTGGTGTTTGAAAATAAGATTTTTCTCACGCAGAGGAGCCAGTGCGTTGCGCGGGTTCCCCGCGTTGTAGCAACTGGCGTCGCGCAGAGGCGCGGAGAATAACGCAAGAGTTTGTTTACATAATCTGGGTGGAGAGGATATTGATAAAACAAGATTTTTCCCTAGTTAATATACAGGTAAAATATTGGACATTTTATTAGAAAATGATTTATTAGCTGTGTTTGATTGCTCAAAAATATTTGACAATAATTGGAGCTAGGTTGTAAGTTTTAAGTTGAAAAATGGCTTATGAAAAACATTTGTTTACCATCCGGTCAATTGATGCCAGTATTGGGAATGGGGACTGCGGGACTGGGTGAAGCGATCGCTCAGCGTGAAAATGAGATTGCTGCTTTGTGTCGTGGGTTAGATTTGGGAATGACGTTGATTGATACCGCAGAAATTTACGGTGATGGTGGGGCGGAAACGTTAATTGGCGAAGCGATCGCTAATTGTCGTTCATCAGTCTTTCTTGTGAGTAAGGTTGCTCCTCGCAATGCAACTGGGCAAGGGGCGATCGCAGCTTGTGAGAATAGTTTACGACGGTTGCAGACGGATTATCTCGACCTTTATTTGCTGCATTGGCGGGGGCCTGTATTGTTATCAGAAACTTTGGCAGCATTTGAGACGCTGAAACAATCTGGCAAGATTCGAGATTATGGCGTTGGCAATTTTGATGTTGAGGATATGGAAGAGGCCACTGCTTTACCCGGAGGTGAAGCCATTGCGACAAATCAAGTCCCTTACAATTTGCAACATCGTAATAGTGAGTGGAAGTTGTTATCCTGGTGTCGGCAAAGAGGAATCCCTCTGATGGCGCATTCGCCTTTGCTACAAGGCGAACTACTCAAACATCCGAAATTGCAGTCAATTGCTCAACAGCGCGGGATAACAGTTGCACAGGTGGCGATCGCTTGGTTGTTACATCAAGAGGTGATAGTTTTTCCCAAAGCTAGCAGTATCGCCCACGTTGAACAGAATCGAGCTGCTCTAGATTTTAAGTTCACTACAGAAGAACTGAATGCTTTGGATGTTGCTTTCCCCCCACCATCTGCATCGATTGCCCTGCTTGAGAATTGGTAACAGATTAATTCGTAATTCGTAATTCGTAATTCGTAATTCGTAATTCGTAATTAAGAAGTTTTTGGGGAGAGCAGGCGACCTACTTTTTCCTTTTCTCTGTTCCCTTTCATTTAGAACCGTTAAATCTTTTTGCTAAATCTTCAGTTTTTTGCTTGTAAAATTCCTTGGTTAGCATTGGCGGGTATTTAGGAGATTCGCCAGCATCTAAGCAAGTCTCAATACAGGCAATTTCTGTATCATCGCCAGGAGAGAGAAAGAAAGCTAAGGAGTATCTTTCTGGAATACGGGCATTGGCTGGCATAAGTACTCGATGTTTGGTAGCACGGAGTTTATCGTTTGTCCATCGCTGCATGACATCTGCGATAAAGACTATGGGTGTGTTCGGGAGTGGGGGCGCAGCAATCCATTCTCCGGCATTAGTGCAGACCTCTAGCCCACCATTGTCATCCTGAAAGAGTAAGGAGAGACTGCCCCAGTCTGTATGTTCCTCAAAGCGTGCTTCTCCAGGTTGTGGAGGTTCAGATACTTCATAGTAGCGATGTAAAAGCCCATAGTCTGCTTGCTGAGGATGGCGATCGCTAAAGTAAGATTCTGGTAAGTTTAGGGCAATGGCGATCGCTTTGAGAATGCGATCGCCTGCATCATGACAAGCTGTGAATAATTGCTGCACAGCATCACGAAAAGTAGGATGGTCTGCAAGGTGTTGATGAACCTGCTGCGCCACAGTGGAATCTGTATCTATCTGTTCTGTTAAAACGGCTTCACCGAATACGAAGGCCTCCCGAAAGTCACCATTATATTTAGTGTAAAAGTATCCGAGAGCCGCGCCGTCCTTCCAGGCGAGTTGTCTTTTTTCTGCTTCTGGTAGCGCAAAGAAGCCATTAGCATTAGTAAAGGCTTGGTCAATTGCATTTTGGGGAACACAATTTTTTAGGTAAAAGCAGCCAACCTCTTGAATTGCACGTAATAGTTGGTCAGCAGTAAACTGATGGAAATCAAGGATAGGAATCTGCGTCGAAATTGCAGGCTGTTTTTCAAGTTCTTGAATGGAGTTCATAAGTTGAAAGTCGGTAATATTGATTGCACTTCTATGGTTCTTTTAAACGCAGAGGAACGCAAAGTAAACGCAAAGGTACGCAGAGTAATTGCGATTTGCTTAGGTTTAACTACGTCCGTATTTTGTGGCTCGGTCATTGGTTCTATTCAGAAGATGATCGCCGACATAAGTTGGGGCATATTTGTGAGATTTATCTGCTTTTAAACAACTTTCCAGACAAGTGACTTCCACATCGTAATCAGGAATCACAAAAAAGCTAAATGAGTACCTTTCTTTCACTGCTTGAAAATTAGTCGGTACTGAAACTCGATGAGGTGCGGCGCAAAATTTATCGTTTGTCCATCGTGACATCATATCTGCCGGCATTACCAAAACACTATCAGGAACCGAAGTGGTGGTGATCCATTCTCCTTTTGGTGTGTATACCTCTAGCCCTCCTCCTTGATCCTGAAATAGTAAGGTGATACTGCCTAAATCAGTGTGTTCATAGAAGCGAGTTTGTCCTGTTTTTGGAGCCTGAGAGATGTTGGGGTAGTAATTGAAAACCCCGGCGTGGTTTTGCTGAGAATGTAAATTAGTAAAATATGAACTTGGTAGTTGTAAGGCGATCGCTAATGCTTCCAACACACTCAAAGCACATTCCTGGCTAGCCAAGAAAAATTGCTTCATGATTTGACGAAATTCCGGCGGATTTTGCGGCCATTGATTAGGAACATCCAACGCCTCTGCATAACTATCAACCCCAACTTTGTTTGGATCAAGTTCATTAGCAAAACTAAAGGACTCGTGTAACTGTCCTGGTTGATTACCAATGAACATCTTCTCAAATGGTATGTACCCCCGACTACGCCCGGTTACTGCTGAAGCGACTTTCTGTTTTTCCTCTAATGGGAGTGCAAAAAACCTCTCGGCTTGAGCAAAGGCTTGGTCAATTGAAGTTTGGCGAACACCATTTTTTAAGTAAAAACAGCCCACCTCTTGAATAGCACGAGAGATTTGGTTAGCAACTGCTGCTTTGGCATTGGTGTCACCCACAATAAATGGATGAAAGTCAATAATTGGTATCTGTGTTGAAACAGTTGTTTGCTTTGCAAGTTCGTTGATTGAAGTCATCGTTAAAAAATTCCTAAAAATTTGATGATTTTCTCTTGGGTAATGGTTAGCGTTTCTGTACAAATAGAAAAGCTTTTATAGAAAATGAACTATTCATCACGCATTAAGTCGCAAGTCTGACATAGTGGAATTGCATGAAATTCATACTCATTGGTTCTACCAAGGTAATCTTTAACAGAACCAACAATACCTGTTCCGTTCACATCTATACAACAGGTATTGATACTTCCATCCCATAAGACTACAACTCGCTTTTTAGTCTCAAAAATGCACGGCTTATACTGTTCTAGAGTACTAGTTAAAGTTCGACTCGATGTAGTTTTAGAAGCAACTTGTCCAGCCCAGTCATGCTTTTCCTGTTTATGAGGATTATAGGTATACACGATTGATAAAGGAATAGAATTTTCCTGAAACATTGCTTGAATACGCTCTTTCTGTCCTGCAAGATGTTCTGAGAGATAAATATCACGCACTCCTAACTCAGACAAGCGCCATGCCATTGCCTCATCAAGTAGTATACCGTTGGTTATAAAATTGCACTCAATTCCCTTCGTTTTAGCATAGGAGATAAACTCAAATATTTCTGGGTGAAGTAGGGGTTCTCCAAAATTATTAAGAAATAAATCTTTTTGTCCACATTGAATTGCCAATTCAACAACATCTACAAATGTAGAAAATGACATATTTCCTTTCGGTCTACTTTGAGTAGGGTGAGGACAATAAGAGCAAGTTAGATTACAAAAATTGGAAATTTCAACTTGATAGATATGCATGAGGTTCAACTCCTAATAAATCCATAAATGTATTTAGAATAACCACTGATTTTTGTACAATTCTCTTTACTAAATAACTCTCAAAAGTGATGTTATTGAAAAGGCAATTTTGCTACTTAAAGGAACTCGGCTTTTTTGTTCTAACTCTGAATCGATGTTCTAATACCACTTGTGATACACAGCGCGATCGCCACCCGCAACAAAGGTATCAATCCGGTTCAGGCTCCGAGAAACCGCAGCCGGTGCAGAAGTACAGTAACCACCGAGATGCTGCCAATCACCCCAGATGGAACCATCCCATGTCTTGCGATACATTGCACCATCACAGCCAACAGTAAAAATATCTAGCCGATTTTCAGCATTAGAAGTTGCGGCAATACCGTACTGGCAATACCCTCCCAGGTTTTCCCAACTACTCCAAGTTGAGCCATCCCACCCCTTGTGGTATATCGCGCCATCCCCCCCCAAAACAAAGGTATCAATGCAGTCCGTCCCGCGAGAAACCGCAGCCGGTGCAGCAAAACAGTAACCTCCGAGATTATCCCACTCACTCCACGCTGAACCATTCCAACGTTTGTGGTACATTGCGCCATCAATGCCAACAGTAAAAATATCTAGCCGATTCTCACCACCAGAAGCGGCGGCGACACCATAGTGAGAGTATCCTCCAAGGTTTTCCCAACGGCTCCACCTTGAACCATCCCACCATGTGCGGTATGTGGCGCGATCGCTACCCAAAACGAAGGTGTCAATGCGGTTTAGCCCCCAAGAAACCGCCGCTGGCGAGGAAATACAGTATCCTCCGAGTCTTTGCCAATCGCTCCAAGTTGAGCCATCCCACCACTTATGCCACAGAGGGCCAATACTAGCGGTGATCAAAACATCTAGCCGATTTTCTGACCAAGAAGCGGCTGTTACACCATACTGACAGTATCCATCTAAATATTCCCCATCCGTGGAAAATATTGGCATATCCGCTGTTGCGGCCGGACTCATTACCGGAAATGGCATACCTCCAGTGGATTGATCATGAGAAATTGCTGCGGTAGTTGAATAACTTGTTGTCATTGGCTTCTTCTCTTCCTTCTCTTCCTTTGCGTTCTTCTCTACGAGACGCTACGCGAATGCGTCCTTGGCGGTTCGTTAAAAAACTGACTTTGACAAAGAGTTAAGCCTTAGCTGAACTTTATTGGATTAGGCTTTGCCAGCTACGCCATACCACTTGTAGTAAACTGCGCGATCGCTACCCAGAACGAAACTATCAACACGGTTTGCTTGTGAAGAAACCGCAGCCGATGCAGCAATAGAGTAGCCACCAAGATTGTCCCAACCAACCCAGTTTGAGCCGTCCCAGTACTTGTGATACACTGCACCATTACGAGCAATGATATAAATATCTAGCCGATTCTCCGTTCCAGAAGTAGCAGCGACACCGTACTGAGAGTAGCCACCGAGTTTTTCCCAACCAACCCAGTTTGAGCCATCCCAGCACTTGTGGTAGACGGCGCGATCGCTTCCCAAGGCAAAGGTATCAATCCGGTTTAATCCCCAAGAAACCGCAGCTGGTGTAGAAATACAGTAACCACCCAGCTTTTCCCAATCACTCCAAATTGAGCCATCCCAATACTTGTGGTACATCGCACCATCCCAGTTGACGATAAACAAATCCAGCCGATTTTCTCCCCAAGAAGCAGCCGCGACACCAAACTGAGAGTAACCCCCAAGATTTAGCCAATCACTCCAGATTGAGCCATTCCAGTACTTGTAGTAGACGGAGCGATCGCCTCCAATCACAAAGGTATCAATCAGGTTCTCGCCTCTAGAAACCGCTGCTGGTGCAGCAATACAGTACCCCCCCAGCCTTTCCCAATCACTCCAGGTTGAGCCATCCCACTTTTTGTGGTACATAGCGCTATCCTTACCAATGGTAAAGACATCTAGCCGATTTTCTGCCCCAGAAGTAGCAGCAACACCGTACTGAGAGTAGCCCCCAAGATTCTGGCCATCCATCGCAAAAGATGGCATCTCTTCTGTTGAAGCAGCACCCATCATCGGATATGGGGTTGGTGGAGGATAGGGAATACGTCGAGAAGCGTCTTGGGGTTCCATTTCAACCGTCGGCATCTCGTTAGATATTTCCTCTGTAGTTGTTTGGCTTGTTGTCATTTGCTTTTGATTTTTTTATAACTAAGTTAAGAACTTGGAACCGAATTACGAATTACGAATTATTTAGAGTATTTAAAATTACCTTAGCGGCTAATTGATGTCCCGCAAAATTCCAATGACCATCGATATCAAAATAAAGCTTTTCTTGGTTACTATTTTTCCTAAAATTATCAGTTAAATTTACACAAGTTACCTCTTCTGATGTAGCGATAGCACATAACCGTTGATACCCAACTTCTTCATTTTTTAGCAAGGCTATATCATCAGGGAACAATTCAATATAATCATTGATATATGATGATTCTTTTGAAGGTACAAGAAAAACAAACAGCTTAACTTGATTTTCTTTGGATAATTTAATGATTCGTGATAATGCCGCTTCTACTTTTACAACACCATCAGATGTCAAATAATCGCTATCTACACCAATACCTGATTCAGGTTGCGCCAGCGATAAATTAAACAGAGTTAAACCATTTTTTGCTTCTTTAGAGATAGGTACCTGCAAGCTTGTTTTGTTATTTTTCAATACAAACTGATATAAAAACGTTTTTTCATACCAGGGTGAAAAACTTCTTTCTTTAAGAGTATTGTATATCTTTTTACCAATATCTGCTGAATAATTAGTTAAATCATTAGCAACTATAGATAAGATTACTGTATTAGGTTTATATTTAGCTATAAATTCATTAAATAATGTTTCATATTGGGCAAAAGAATAACCCGGAACGCCTAAATTAATTACTGGTTGTTTAAGTTCTGATTCGACAAGTCTGGGAAATGTTTTTTCTTCACTGACCCATTGACCCCATGTAAAGGAATCTCCAATAAAATACAAGTTAGATTTTGTGTAATCTCTGCCCACATTACGAAATCCATAACTATCTGTATTAGCAACCTCTGCAACTTTTGCTTCTTTCCAAACAGTATTAAAGTCCCGAAGATTTGATTTGGGTTTGTAGCCTAATTGAGCGTCAGGTTCAATAAAATCATAGAAAATTTGCGCCTTAGACTTCTGCGGGGCAGCAACTCCGGTAGTAATGGCAAAAGTTTCAACGATTAACAGCCCAACTATAATTCCAGCCAGCATGAGCAATAAATTTTGTAGCCAAGGCTTTATTTTTTGCATGAATTTAGATCCGTAATACCAATTCTCTGTAAACTTACACTTAATGATTATGATTGCTCCTTTTACCTTGGCGTACTTGGCACGCCAGTTGCTACCCTACGGGAACGCTAAGAGCGAACAAGTCGGCAGAGCCGCCCAACGCACTGGCTCGTCTTGGCAGTTCGTTTAATAAATATTAAATACATCATCATAGCGAATTGATATAAGGCTGCATGAGACTTGAATTAATTACGAATTACGAATTATTCAATCCCTGTTTACAGAGTGTTTTAGCTACTATTTCTCCTGCTAACTGATGTCCTGAAGCATTCCAATGTCCGTTGCAGCGAAAAGTATTATCAAACCCGTGCAAACAAACGTTATTCTGTTCGGCATAAGCCTGAAAAGATTGTCCTAGATTGATAGTAGTAAAACCTTCCCGTTCTCCTAACGCTGTGATCCGCTTTTCTGGGTAAAACCAATCTGTCACCCCTGATACTTCCTGATGATGACGCACGGTAGGATCGGGATTAACTTGCAGTGGAGTTGTTAGCGTCACCACAGCAAAATTTGCTTTCTTGGTAATTGCCTCATGATGAATTGAGCGAATTAGTCCTTCTGTTAGTTGCCATGCTTGTTGCCATTCAGGATCAGTTGCGGTGTTATAGGCAAGCCATTCTGTTTGCTTCAAGAAATTTTGCCATTCAGGGTCAGTGAACGGAGACAGTGTTGCAGGCTTAGTTGCAATTTGGGAGTCTGGTTTTTTGTGATCTTGATGAGGAAGTGGCAAAGCGTATTTTGCTTGTTTTAAAACCTGTAAAATCCGCAAGTGGTCTTGAACTTTGAGATAGGCTTGATGCCACCATGACTTTTGTGAACGATAGATATCCATATTCACAAACGTGTCATCAACCACCCAATCACCATCTTTCTCAACAAAATAGGGTTTCATGAGAGCGCTATCATCCATAGCAGTCATACTCACCATTTTTTGGGTGAGAGTGCGGGAGTTGTTGATGACATCGTTGCCAGGATAGAAATTCAAAAGTACGAGATCTGGTGAATAATTCCAGACTTTCTCTCGCAGGGTGAGCAATTCTTGATCGGTTCCATAACCGTTCACTCCGAAGTTCATCACTTCTACGTCACGACCTGCTAAGGTAGAACAATTTTTAAGTTCGCGTTCGATGACTGCTGCAATTCCTTGTGCTTGTGGCACTTGTACTGCTTCTGTAAAAGAATCTCCTAGCAAAGCAATGCGAAAGGTATTCTCTGGCTTAACCTGCGGATGTTCTTGATCGTGAAAACCCTCACTGTTGTATTGGATATAGGCTTCCCCTTCGTCACGCACCCACCCAGCCGTGTATGGTCGTCCTGCCCATCCTCTCTGTTCTTCAACGGTATAAAATGTCCTGTATTCAATTCCGGCAAGGCGTAAGCCGATTTCAACGACAGCCAACCCCAAGACAATTCCGCCGAGTAATAAACTGAGGGTCAATGTTACCGTTACCCAACGTTTTAATGATAATGATGATGTTGTCACCTCACATTCCTCAAAAGAGTGTGTAAATAAAGGGCGCTAGCACAGATGATTGTGCGAAGACAATCAAGATACCTAAAAGCAATAGTGTGACGATGAGTGGAAGCAGAAAGAATTTTTGGCGTTCTTTTAGAAAACCCCATAAATCTTTGAGGAAGTCTTGTGTTGTTTCAAACATTAGAAAGGTTTCTCCATTTTTTCTCTAGGTTTTACTTGACTGATAACGCGATAAGTTGCTAAATCAGCATCTAACTTTCTTTTCATTGGATCTTGACGGAACACACCCCGCATCACTAGACCCATTGGCATCAATAAAGCATAGAAAACAATGCTCAAAATGATGCGTGTATTAATCCAGCCTAAAACTAGACCAATCCTCATCCAAATTTGGTAGATACTATTGAGGGTGGTGGGGGCTATAAGGGCCCAAACCCAAAGGATGGCGGCGATCAGCCACGGTAAAATGGGTAAAGACTCATGGTGTATTAGAGGTAGTAGACTACCGAATAAACCAGCCGCGATCGCACCGCCAATTAGTCCAAAATCCCGTAGTCCTTTACGATCAAGTTGTTGTATTTCGTTCATCGGCGTTAATCTAATTCAAATTCTGTTTTCCAAGATTCATCTTTGTGTATCTGGGGTTGATCAGATTTGGCGAGGAGAAAGTTTTCCAGTACCAAATAATCCATCTCCGTTCTCATAAAACAGCGATAGGCGTCTTCTGGGGTACACACAATCGGTTCACCCCGAACATTAAATGATGTGTTCACCAAAACTGCACAGCCTGTTTTGGCCTGAAAATGACGCAGCAAATCATAGTATCGAGGATTGGTTTGTTGATGAACGGTTTGAATTCGAGCCGAGTAATCTACATGGGTAACGGCGGGAATTTGCGATCGCTTCACGTTTAACTTATCAATGCCAAACAACTCCTCCTGCTGTGTTGTCATGGGAATCCGCAACTCGGCTTTGATGGGTGCAACCAGAAGCATATAAGGGCTGGAATGGTCAATTTCAAAGTAGTTGGAAACCTGTTCTGCTAAGACGGAAGGGGCAAAGGGACGGAAAGATTCACGGTATTTGATTTTCAGGTTCATCACCGACTGCATCTTGGGACTGCGAGGATCACCGACGATTGAACGACCACCCAAAGCTCGTGGCCCAAACTCCATCCTTCCAGAAAACCAACCCACAACATTTTCTTGCTCTAGAATTTCGGCAAGTTCAGGCATGAGTTTGTCATCTTCCAGATATTGATAGGGCGCATTCACAGACTGGAGATAGTTTTTAATCTCTCCTGTTCCAAAGCAGGGGCCTAGATAGCCCCCCCGCATGGCATCCCCGTCCCTGAGACTGCGAGGCTTATCATTATATTGATGCCAAATAGCTAATGCTGCTCCAACTGCACCCCCGGCGTCTCCGGCGGCGGGTTGAATCCAAATATCCCGAAAACCTGTTTCTCGCAAAATACGTCCATTAGCGACGCAATTCAGGGCAACTCCGCCGGCTAAACAAAGGTAATCTGTGTCCAGTTCCTTCTTAACCGTTCTTGCCAAACGCAAAACGACTTCCTCGGTAACGTGTTGGATAGAACGAGCTAAATCCATCTCTCGCTGGGTCAGTTTACCTTCACTTTCACGCGGTGGACTGCCAAACAGTGCATGGAATTTCGGGGTGGTCATGGTCAACCCCGTGGTGTAGTTGAAGTAGTCCATATTCAACCGAAAAGTGCCATCTTCCTTGAGATCCAAGAGATGGTTAAGGATATGGTCTACATATTTGGGTTCACCGTATGGTGCTAAACCCATGAGTTTGTATTCCCCAGAGTTGACCTTGAAACCTGTGTAGTAGGTGAAGGCAGAATAGAGCAGCCCTAAAGAGTGGGGAAAATCGATTTCCCATTGGGGAGTTAGTTGATGTCCTTCTCCTAACCAAACTGAGGTAGTTGCCCATTCTCCTACGCCATCAAGGCACAGTACCGCCGCCCGTTCAAAGGGGCTGGGAAAAAAGGCAGAAGCGGCGTGAGCCTGGTGATGTTCAGTAAATAAAAGTTGGGGCAATTGCGCTGTTTTGCAATCTCCGAGGGTCGCCAGTTCTTTTTTTAAGAGCGTTTTGAGATAAAGCTTTTCCTTGAGCCAAACTGGCATCGCGGCAATAAAGGAACGCAAACCCTTGGGCGCGTAGGCGAGATAGGTTTCTAGTAGCCGCTCAAATTTAACTAATGGCTTGTCATAAAAAACGATTTGGTCTACTTGTTGCAATCGAATTCCTGCTTGTTTGAGACAGTAGGCGATCGCACCTTTGGGAAATCTCGCATCATGTTTTTTGCGAGAAAAACGCTCCTCTTGAGCAGCAGCAACAATGTTACCATCAGTAACTAAGGCGGCGGCACTATCGTGGTAATAAGCTGAAATTCCCAGAATATGCATTTTTCTTATAGATATAATGGCTTAATTTATAACTCTATATCGCTCAATTTCCATAGACCCAAACTCTTTTGTTTGTAGTCTTTTCTTTCAGTCGTTTCTTCATCAATGATTTCGAGCATATCGGGAAAGTTGTACGGAGGTAATTGTAAATCGATTGCTCGCCAATCACCCGTAACAATATCTTTATTTTCAAGTATTCCCGGATAAGTTGTAGTTAACAAATATTGAGACTTGCTTTTTTTAAAGTTTTTAATTACAGCAAGAGCATCTTTAAATGAGAGATGTACTAGACAATCTCTACAGAAAATCAAATCAACTTGAGGGAGTGCATCTGTTGCTAGGTCGAGATTGATAAATTCTCTAGTTTCGTTGCCGTAACGACGTTGATTTTCGGTAACTAATTCGGCAACAATATCACATCCAATGTATCTATCTAGATTTAATTGTGCTTCTTTTAGCCAATAAAAATCTCCACAAGGAGCATCGAGCATTGTTTTGACATCAAGCTTTTCTAGCAAAACTGGTATCTTTTTGATGATAACTAAAGTTTGTTGAAGATTAGAACCTCTGCCAGACACAGATTCGCGATCGCCCCACCTATTACGATAATATATATCATCAAAAACTTCTTTTCTATTTTTACCTCGAAAAGATAAAAGCATCAATTCATATTGCAAATTAAATGACACATAGTCAAGGAAAGATTTGATTGGTTGCAAAATAGTATTCTTGCTCATAGCTTTTAATTTTAAAAAAGGTTTATTGCTAACGGTCACTAAAACTGAAAGTAGACAAAGGGTTGAGGACTGATTGCTGCAAACCGAAGTATTGTTGAAACTAACACCCCATAGAAAACGGCAAAACTCCATTTAGGAATTTTCTGCCACCAGTCCGCAAACCAACCTTTATAGGCTGCCCAATGCATGATTATTAAAGGTATGAAAATCCATCCAATTTGAATGTCTAGGTTTTGAGAGCCAGGAGAATTCAGGAATACAAAAGATTTCTCGATTTGCATAGCGCTGCCCAGATCGTTACTCCGAAAGAAGATTGCAGAGGCACAAAACCAGTAAAACGTGAGGGGAGTGCCTAACATATTTCTCAGCGGCAAAAGTCGCTTGTAGGGAGCAATCCAAGATAACCATTGCTTGTGAACTACTAAAGCAATGCCATTCAACCCTCCCCAAGCGACAAAATGCCAAGCAGCACCATGCCATAGTCCAGAGGTAAGCATCAGAATGAGAATATTTCTAGACCTAAAGAGTTCTGTACGTTGCTCCTTTGGTCGCATTTTCATCAAAGGGCTATAAATATAGTCTCGCAGCCAGGTGAAGAGGGTTATATGCCAACGTTGCCACAACTGAGTAACATTGCTGGAAAGGTAGGGGAAATTAAAGTTGAGAGGTAGCTTGTATCCAAGTAAACCTGCACAGGCAATCGCCATATCTGAATAGCCAGAAAAGTCGCAGTATATTTGTATAGCGAAAGCAATCACGGCAATCCAACAACTTAAGACGGTATAAATTTCTGGATTCGTGAAATACTGGTCTACCAATGGAGAGAGATTATCTGAAATACAAGCTTTCTTAAAATATCCCACCAAAAAAAGCGTTAAACATCCCCGAAAATCAATATTATTTAAATTTTTCGGGGTTAAGAGTTGAGGCAAAAAAGTAGATGCGCGGACAATAGGGCCTGCAACTAGTTGAGGGAAAAAAGTTACAAATAAAGCGAAATCCCAAAAACTTCTAATAGGTTTGAGTTTACCCAGATACGCATCAATTGAATAGCTCAGAGTTTGAAATGTGTAAAAGCTAATGCCTGCTGGAAGAATGACTTCAAGGGTTTTAATACTAATAGGTAGCCCCAAAAAAATTAATAAGTTTGAGGCAGAGTCAGCAAAGAAATTATAGTACTTAAAAAATCCTAATAATCCTAGATTGACAACTAAACTGAGTGCCAACCATGCTTGGCGCTGTTGCTGATTTATTGGTTTAGTCAGCAGTGCATCCCAAGAAAATAGGTTTATCCATCTGTTTGTAGTTTCTCCGTGTTGTAGTGCCTCGCTTGTTTGAATTTCTTGTTGTGGTCTAGCTAGCATCAAACCGACAAAGTAATCAACGACTGTCGAGAGTAAAAGCAGAGAAAGAAAGCGCCAATCCCAAGCTCCATAGAAGATGTAACTACAAATTAGCAACCAGGTTTTACGATGATTGTGTTTCTGTAAAGCCCAGTAGATGCAGAAAATAATAATAAAGAAAAAGACAAAACGAAATTCTGTAAAAACCATATTTATATTTATTCTAATGGGTAAATTAACTCCTACCAAATCAATTTGAACTTATAGATATAGGCAATTGATGGTATATGTCCTCTTGAGATAACTTAAGATGCTGAGAAAACTTTGCTGCCAAGGCGCGTGTGAATTCTTGAGCGCCTTGGTGATTTAAATGCCTTCCATCAGAGCGGCGATCAACTTCATATAACGTGGTGAAAGTATTAGGATTATTAAAAGCAAATAGGGTCGGGATATATCCTATATTGTAAGATTTTGTAATAGCAGAATTGTCAAAATCAGTATTGAGTACTGGAGGAATAAAGAAAATTGGTTCAACTTTGATTTGACTGATTTTTTCTTGGTGATCAATTCGATAAGCTATATTTTTAAGAATTTTAATTGCATAGGAGTTAAGTGGATATGTAGATATATTTCCTCGAACAAAAACTCCTGATTTTGATTGCTTTAGTTGCTGTTGATAACTCTCCAAAGAATTTGATAGAAAAATTTCTCTCCGTTTTACACTATTTTCCAGCCAATCCATTGCATAATATCCAGCTTCCTGTATTAATTTTTCACCAGATATTCCCTTTGGTAATACTTCAGGTTGTTGTTGCCAAAAATTAGAAAAATAGCCAATTCCTAACCACCGATAGATAAAACTTATTGAATTTGCATAAAAACCGTTAATCTTTTCTTTTAAATTAGATGTTGATTCAATGATTAATCGAAAATTTTCTATCGTTTTTAGAGGAGTATGCCAGTAAACATTTTTAATCGAAGTTGGTGAATCCTCCATGAAAAAGTCAACTAAGCAGTCTAAAAATACCCATTTTAAGTTTGCTGGTTTTAAAGCTAAAATCTTTTGTAAATAGAAATCCATTTCAGCTACATTTGCCGCCATGATTCCAAAGTTGAAAGACCTGATACTCTTACCATTTGCTGCCATTGTTTCATCAAATATTTTGGGGATAACTCCTTGATATGTGGTACTTGGCCCTAAAAAAATAACATCATAATCATCTTTGTATTTAGCAAAATATTTAAATTTAGTGCTGATATCACCAAGACTTTGAGGAGTATCATAAGAGGGTGAAACCGTGTTGATTAATCCAGCAGTCGAAATCAAAGCCAGTATAAAAATTAAGCTATAAATAAACATAACTAGTGGTCTTGGCACTATTTTTTTTAAAATATCTACATTCATTGTTAGGTAGCCTTGATAATAAATAATTTATTTTTGTCTCACGCAGAGGCGCAGCGAAAAGTTCTGTAGGCGGGTTTCCCGCCGTAGGAAACTTTTCAAGACAGAGGCGCAGAGAGATGAAATTAGCAATTTTGCCTGAAGTTTAATTTTTAGAGGTAATTAAAATCGATGTATTATTATTATTTCTTTGTGTGTAAAATTCGCTTGTCAAAATAGGTGGATACTTTGCAGTTTTATTTGCCTCTAAACAACTCTTAGGACAGGTAATTTCGGCAGCATTATTAGGAGACGCAAAAAATGCAAATGAATATCTTGGCTGGATAAGTTGGGATGCATACGGTATTGCAACTTGGTGCTTTGTGGCATAGACTTTATCGTTTGTCCATCGTTGCAAAATTTCTCCTGCCATGACGACAACCGTATCAGGAATTAAGGGAACTGGAATTCGTTCTCCAGTTTTGCTACAAATTTCTAACCCTTCTACCTCATGCTGAAACACATAAGTGATAGTATTCCCATCTGTATGTTCTCCCAGGCGAATATTTTGGATTTTGGCAGGTTCAGATGCAGCAGGATAGTGATGCAAACCCATAGCATGATTTTGCTCAGAATGTAACTCGGCAAAATAGAACTCTGGCAGTTTCAAAGCAATGGCCAAGGCTTCAAGGACTTTTAGGGTACTTGCGTGACAAGCTGTGAAAAATTGCAACATCGCTTCACGAAACTCTGGTTGATTTTGCAGCCATTGGTTAGGTTGGTGAAAAGGATGATTTAGCTTATCCAATTCCTCTGGATTCATTTCTCTACCAAAGTAAAATTGTTCGCTAAGTATGCTTGACATCCCCATAGGGATATATCCTCGGTGACACTTTTCTGTTAAGGCTATCTGTTTTTTCTCTTCTAACGGCAGTGCAAAAAAATGCTTGGCTTGAGCAAAGGTTTGAGCAATTAGAGTTGCACTTATATCATGATTTTTCAGGTAGAAACATCCCATCTCCTGTAAAGCACTGGCGATTTGATTGGCAATTAATTCTTTAGCAACCGTGTCACCTACCAAAAATAGATGGAAGTCAATGACGGGAATCGCCGTTGAAACAATAGATTCTTTTGAAAGTTCGTTTATTGAGATCATCGTTAAAATTTTTAGAAATGATAATTGATGTATGAATCAGGATGTGGAGTGGAGACGTAGCACTGCTACGTCTCTACATTTTTTGTGGGAGATGTCTATTTTTTTTCAGATGTATAGCCTCCTGTTGCGACTTGATTGATATATTCATGGGTACGAATTGGTGAATAGTTAGGAGTTGCGTTTTCCTCTAAGCAATTTTCTAAGCAAGTAATTTCAGCATCGTAATCAGGGGACTCAAAATAGATAATCGAGTACCTGGGATTGGTGGGGAATTTGGAGGGTAGGGGAACTCGATGTTTTGTGGCGGGAAACTTGTCGTTTGTCCAGCGCTGCATTAAATCTGCGAGGATAACCAGAACTTTACCAGGGAGGTAGGGCGCTGCAATCCATTCCCCTGCATTGGTGCAAACTTCTAGTCCAGCTGTCTCATCTTGAAATATTAAGGTAATACTGCCGTAATCTGTGTGTTCAGCAAACCGAGTCTCTGCGGGAGAAAGAGGTCGGCTCACAGATGGATAGTGATTTATGGAGGTGTTGAAATTCCGCTCAATATGGAAATCCGTGAAATAGGACTCTGGTAGTTTTAAGGCGATCGCCAGCGCTTGTAAAATACTGAAAGACGTATCACGACAAGTTGTAAAAAATTCCAATAGCACTTGGCGAAACTCTCTTTGGTCTTCAGTCCATCGATTTGGTTCACCAAACCTCTGGTGAGTTACACCCGCTTCATCGGTTGCAATATCTAAACCAAAATTGAATGCTTCTAGCAATACTCGCTCTTTACCACGAGCAACATAGCCTCGACTAGTTCCTGGAGCAAGTTTTACTCGGTTTTTCTCCTCATCTGGTAATGCGAAAAAACTCTGAGCTTGAGCAAACACTTGCTCAACTAAAGTCTGAGGTACAGAATTGCTGAGGTAAAAACATCCAACTTCTTGAATAGCAGACGAAATGCGATCGGCAACTGCTTGCTTGGCAACAATATCACCGACCATAAACGTATGGAAATCGATGACGGGAATCGGCGTAGTAACAATTATCTGGGGTTCACGTTCTTTGATTGGGTTCATCAGTAAAAAATTCCTCTTCGTAATTCTGCGCGGTGTTCAGATCCCCGACTTCTTTAAGAAGTCCGGGATCTAGTATTAGTTTTCAGTTCATAAACATTCCAAAATGTTCCTTGTAAAGCAGAGTGTTTTACGCCTTGAATGCGATTTCGCACAGATACCATTGATAAGGAGTTGACTAGATAAATAAACGGTAGATATTCCTGACTAAGCTGTTGAGTTTCTGCATAAATCTGTTGGCGCTTTGCTTCATTTGATGCTGCACCTTGAATGTAGAGATCGGCAATTTTTTGCTCCCAATCTGCTATCTGCTGCCCAGTAATTGGCTTTTGTCCGGCTTGGGGTTGGCGATTAAAAAAATGCCAGTTACCGACTGTAGACCAAATATTTACTGCTTCGTTGGGTTCTATTGTCATTGGGAAACCATCAAGAATTTGGCAATCCCAATCCAGACGATTTGTTAATTTGTCTACAACCAATCCCACTGCAATCAAATTTAAATCTACCTGAATTCCTATCTGATTCAAATCGTCTTGAATCAGTGGAGCCATGTTTTGCAACACCTTATTAGCGACATTGGCAGTAAGCGTAAACCGGACTCGATTACCATTGACATCGAGTAATTGACCTTGATTATTGTAGCGAAAACCTGCTTTGACCAGTAACGCTTTTGCCTTCTGAGGGTTATGGTCGTAGATTGGTAAACCTGCTTTTGGAGAGAGATAGTAAGGACTTTGCACTGCGATCGGTGAATTTTGCAGTTCTCCTACTCCTCCAAAGAGATTGGTGAGCATACGCGGGCGATTGATGCTATGAGCAACGGCTTGACGAAATTCCACTGTATTGAACCAGCGAGATTTAATGGGATCAATTAGAGGCTGACCATTTCTGCGTCCTGTATTCAAATTAAACATCATAGCTGTGGTTCCTGTTTGAGAACCGCCATTATAAATTGTGAATTCTCCCTGTTTTTCTTCTCGTTTCAATAATGAAAAATAATTAGGATTTACATCAATAAAATCAAGACTTCCAGAACGAAATTGGATTAACGCCGTATCATTATTACTGACTGTACTTTGAACAATGCGATCAATATAAGGCTGAGTATGACTTTGAGCATCTTGACGCCAGTAATAGGGATTTTTGCGAAAGGTGATCCGCTCACCTGGAGCATAAGATTCTAATTTATAAGCACCATTACTAACAATTTGATTGGGTGGAGTATCTGTACCCCAAATTGAGAGAAATAGCGGTCTACCTGCGGAGTCTTTTGTAGTGATGGACGATCGCAGGATATGAGCGGGTAAAATTTCTAGTTTTGTTGTGCGAAGAAAGGGGGCAAAAGGTTCTGGAAGGGTAAACTCAACCCGCCAATTATCTAGTTTTCTCACTGTAGGAAAACTGCGAGTTTTGCCTATTTGCAAAAAATCCTTGGCATAAGAAGGAATAGTGGGATTTGTATAAATATCTTTATAAGTAAACACTACATCATCGGCAGTCAGCGGTTCGCCATCTGACCATTTAAGTCCTTTTCTAAGTGTAAAAATAATTTGCTTTTGGTCTTCAGAAATATTCCACGATCGCGCTAAAGCTGGTTCAATTTTCCCTCGACCATTTTCACGAATCAAACCTTCATAAAGGTAAGTTAAAATCCCTACTCCCTGCTCCATCAATTGAGGATTAAAGGTGTTGGGTTCAATAGAACTACTAACGATGATTTGAGATCCGGCTACTGTTTTGTAGAGCAAGTTAGTTTGGACGCAACTAACTAGAACGATCGCCAGGATAAATCCGATAATAGCTGGCGATCGCCGACGGCGGATAGCAGTAAATGTAATCAATCTTCGCATAGTTGTACTCCAGGAAACTTCTTTTACCTGCCTTACATCGCGCTGTATCCCCCATCCACCATCAAAACTGCCCCCGTCACATAAGAGGCTGCTTCTGAGGCGAGAAATATCACTGGGCCGACGAGTTCCTCTGGTTTCCCGCGTCGCTGCATGGGAATCACGGCGCTCAGATGTTGCTGATCCTCGTCTGGCGATCGCCGAAATGTTTCGGTACCTTCCATGATGTTGTCGATATAGCCAGGAGCAAAAGCATTGACTCGAATCTGATGATCTGCCCATTCTAGAGCTAGCGATCGCACTAGTAAATTTACCCCTCCTTTGGCTGCTGTATAAGCCGCTGAGCCATTGATTCCCACTACGCCGCCGATCGAAGAGTTCATGATAATCGAGCCGCCTGTCCCTTGTTTGATCATTTGTCGAGCCGCTAGTTGAGCGCAGTGGAAGTATCCTTTAAGATTGACGTTGATGATGTCATCCCACTCTAATTCTTCTAAAGAAGCCGCCGATTTGATGATGTCAATGCCTGCATTACATACCATGATGTCAAGCTTGTGGTAGTGGGCTACGGTTTGCTCAATTAGGCGTAAACAATCTTGGCGGTTTCTAACATCGGTGGGAATTGCGATCGCTTCGCCTCCAGCTGCTTGAATCATTTGTGCAGTTTTTTCTGATTCCGCTACTTTGATATCAGCAACTACAACTTTTGTGCCTACAGATGCTAATCCTTGAGCTATTGCTCTGCCGATGCCTCGTGCGGAGCCTGTGATAATGGCAACTTTATCTGTTAGGTCAAAGAGGGAGGATTTCACAATTTTTTCTAGTTTGAGTGGGAGTGGTTTTAAAAGGAATTTGTATCACGCAGAGGCGCAGAGTCGCAGAGAGCAAGAGTTTGAGAGAGTTTTTGTGTATTGTGTAAGTGAGCATTTAATATTGATATTTTGTGGTTTATAAACTAAACTCCTTGCAAAAGTCCCGATTATATACTCTTTCTCTGAGCCTCTGCGCCTCTGCGTGAGATAAATAAATACTTATGTAGGAGGTCTACTGTTTAGTAAATTGCGGATAGCTTCTGCTTGCTGAACTATAGTAGGTTTTTCAAATAGGAAAACTAAGGGTAATTCTATTTGCAAAGCTTTTTGTAATTTGTATGTGAGTTGCAGAACAAGAGCGGAATGTCCTCCAAGGTCGAAGAAGTTATCTTGAGTACTAATATGTTCTAATCCTAAAACCTCTTTCCAAGTAGCTAATATAACTTCCTCCATAGGGTTGGCAGGTTCAATAAAATTGTTTTGAGGAGTTTTCGTAGCTATAGGTAATTTGGAATTTTGAATTGGTAAACTTTTTTCTTCTGATAAAAAGGGAAGTTCACTAATACGTTGGTCAGGATTAGAAACAATATATTCAAGCAATCTTTGAAATATCGTCACCATTCTGGTAATAGTAGTAGCTTCAAACAAATCGGTTTTGTAGACTAAAGCGCCTTCAATTTCCTCTGATGTTTCTTGGAGTGTAAGATTTAAATCAAACTCTGCTGTATCTTTGGTATCGGTTGCAATAAATTCCTCTTTTAAAGTCAAATTTGCCAGTTTTAAATCATCTTCTGGAGTGTTTTGAAAAACAAACATTACCTGAGCTAGCAGTGTGTAACTATCTCTAACTGGTTGCAGTTCTTCTACTAGTTTGATAAAGGGCATTTCCTGATGTGTATACACTCCTAAAGCCACTTCCCGCACTCGCCGCAGTAGTTCTCGGAAGGTGGGATTGCCTTCTAAGTTGGTGCAAAATGGTAGTAAATGGACAAAGAAACCAATCAATCCTTCTGTTTCTGGGCGGTTACGATTGGCAACGGTGCTGCTAACAATGATGTCTGGTTGCCCTGTGTAGCAGAAAAGTAATGTCTTGAGTGCTGCTAACAAGGTCATAAATAGGGTTACGCCTTCCTGCTGACTTAATGCTTTGAGTGCTTTGGTTAAGTCTTTGGAAATTACCAAAGGTTGACGCGCACCTGCGAAGGTTCGCACTGCTGGACGTGGATGGTCAGTTGGTAGTTTCAAGACTGGAGGGGTAACACCTAAGTGTTGTTTCCAGAATTGCATCTGTGATTCTAAAACTTGCCCTTGTAACCATTGCCGTTGCCAATTAGCAAAGTCTGCATATTGGATAGGTAACTCGGTTAGCGGGGAGGGTTTGCCTTGAGAAAAAGCTTCGTAAAGGGTTGCCAGTTCTTGAGTCAAGACGCTAAAAGACCAACCGTCGGCGACAATATGGTGTGTAGTGACAACCAGCAAATACTCGGTTTCACTCAAACGCCAAAGTTTACTCCGCAATAACGGCCCTCGCGCCAAATCGAAAGGCTGTTTAATCTCCTTCTCAGCTTGTCGTTTCGCTTCAGTTTCCGGGATGTCTTGTGAGTCTATTACGGCGAAGTCAAAGACAGGCTCAGAGGAAATTGTATAAACCACTTGTCCGTTCTCAACCTTAAAGGTAGTTCGCAAGGTTTCGTGTCGTCGCACAATTTCTTTTAAACTCTGCTCTAACGCCTTAACATCTAGTGAACCCGTCACGCGATAGATTAGCGGCAAGTTGTAAACAGGATTGCCAGGATAGAATTGCTCAAAAAACCAAAACTCTAATTGAGTTAAGGAAATTGGCCGTACTCCGTCACGCCAGACGGCTTTTAATGGTATGATTTCTGCTGAAAGTTCTTGCTGACTAGCCGCCTCAACTGTTCTAGCTAAAGTTGCGATCGCAGGTGATTCAAATAAACTTCGTAGAGGTAATTCTATCTTAAATGCTTTGCGTGTCAGAGAAATTACCTGGGTAGCAAGTAAAGAATGTCCTCCCAAATTAAAGAAGTTGTCGTAAATCCCAACTTGTTCTAACCCCAAAACATCCCTCCAAATACCTGCCAAAATTTCTTCGGTGGGAGTCCGGGGTGCAACAAAAGTTTGAGCTAATTCCGGTCGGCTGGTCGTCGGTTCGCTTAAAGCGCGACGGTTAACTTTACCGTTGGGTGTCAGAGGGAATGACTCCATCTGTACAAAAGCCGATGGAATCATGTAATCTGGCAACTGGTCTTGAAGAAAATTACGCAACTGTTCGACGGTGATTGTCTGTCCTTGAATTGGTACGAAGTAAGCGACTAAATATTTTTCTCTGGCACTTTCCCCAAACACCTTAGCGATTGCCTGGTTAATTTGGGGATGTTTGCTCAAGACTGCTTCAACTTCACCAAGTTCAACCCGAAAACCCCGGACTTTTACTAAATCGTCTATCCGTCCCAAAAATTCAATATTGCCATCTGGTAAATATTTAGCTAAGTCGCCAGTTTTGTATAGCCTTCTGCCTTCTGTCTCCGCAAAGGGATTTGGAACAAATTTTTGCTCTGTCAAATCTGGACGGTTGAGGTAGCCATGAGCTAAACCATCACCACTAACGTAGAGTTCACCAGGAACCCCAATCGGCACAGGCTGGAGATTGCGCTCTAATAGATAAACTTGCACATTAACAGCAGGCTTACCAATTGGTGGATAAATTGGCCACTCTTCTGGTTTGTCGCTAAAAGTATAAGCTGTGACTAAATCTGCTTCTGTGGGGCCGTAGAAATTATAGAGTCTACAATTCTCCAAACGCTGAAACAGCTTAATCATTGGTTGCGTAATCTGGAGTTGTTCGCCACAGGCGATCGCTTCTCTAATGTTCTTAAATAGATGTTCTTCTTCTCCGTATATTTCTGCTAATTGTTGCCATAAGGTGACGGGAAGAAAAACTTTGGCAATTGGTTCAAATGCAAGTAACTGAATTAATTTATCTAAATCTTTGCGATCGCTTTCGGGAATCATATACAGCGTTCCACCCAAACCCCACGCCGCAAACATTTCGTGATAGCTGACATCAAAGCTGAGGGAAGCAAACTGAAGAACACCCACGCCTGTTAACATCTTTGCCTGATGGTGTTCGATTAAATTGGTGAGCGATCGATGGGGGACAAGAGTACCTTTAGGAGTTCCTGTAGACCCAGAAGTATATATTATGTAAGCTAAATTATCAGCTTTTACTTCAACTTGTGGATTAAATTCAGCTTCTTCGCCGATTTCCTCCCAATCATCATCTAACACAATGAGATGATGAGCAAAGTTGCCATTCAGCAACGATTTACAACGTGTTTGAGTTAAGACGACCGCTGCTTGAGAATCGCTGAGCATAAATGCTAAACGCTCTGGGGGATAAGTAGGGTCAAGCGGAACACAAGCGCCCCCAGCTTTGAGGATTCCTAATATGGCAACTGCCGCCTCTAGAGAGCGTTCTAGACAAATCCCCACGGGTACATTTGGTTTGACGCCCAAACGTTGTAGATGGTGCGCTAATTTATTGGCACGTTGATTTAACTCTAAATAGGTCAATTGTTGGTTGTCATACACCACCGCCACAGATTCGGGTGTTTTTTCAACTTGCTGCTCAAATAATTGATGGATGCAATAATTTATGGGATGGACTGCTTGGGTAGCATTCCACTCTACTAAGAGTAAATCTTGTTCTGCTGGTGTGAGTAGCGGTAGTTCGCCTGCACTGCGATGAGGTAACGCAACAATCCCCTGTAACAGCGTGAGCAAATGACCAATCATGCGGTCAATGGTATCTGCGTCAAAGCGATTGCGATCGTAGTTGATTTTGATTACCAGTTCTTCACCGGGAATTGCCACCACCGTTAAGGGATAATTTGTTTCTCCCAGCGCTTGGCGATCGCTTATTCTCAAATTTCCTGGAAGTGCTTGTAGTGTGGCGTTTACAGGATAGTTCTCAAACACGACAATGCTTTCAAACAAAGGTTGATTCCGAGGAATTTCACTCACGCCTTGAATATCTACCAGTGAGATGTATGAATACTGCTCTCGTTCTATATGCTCTTGTTGCAATTGCGCCAGCCAAGGCAACAAATCGGTTGTTTCAGGGATTTTTATCCGTACAGGTAGGGTATTAATAAACAACCCCACCATCGACTCTACACCAGATAAGTTATGAGGACGACCAGACACCGTTGCCCCAAACACCACATCAGACTCACCACTGTAGCGACTCAGTAACAATGCCCAAGCTGCCTGCACCAATGTAGAAACGGTAAGATGATGCTGTTGGGCAAAAGATTTTAAGTTAGCAGTTGCCTCAGCTGATAGATGTTGGTGTCGAATATAACTGGTTTGCTTTTGGTGAGTAGTCTGCCCTACTGCTTGTTCCACAACCAAAGGTGTAGGAGCAGTAAAAGCCTCAAGAGTTCGCCGCCAAAATCCCTCTGCACTAGATTTGTCTTGCTGCTGTAACCAATTAATGTAGTCTCGGTAAGGGCGAGATGGAGCTAAATATAATTGTTGATTGTTGTTTATAGAATCGTAAAAAGCAAAGATTTCTTTGAAGAGAATCGGCCAACTCCAACCATCAAGTAATATATGATGAAAGCTCCAGACAAAATGATAAGTTTCGTCTGCTAACCGAAATAAAACAAACCGCATCAAGGGAGATTTGTCAAGTTCAAAACTTTGCTCTTTATCTGTATTCAAGAAAGAATTAATTTGCGATTGCTGTTCCTCAGTTGAGAGCAAATGCAAGTCTCTGTTAACCCAAGGTAAATTAACTTGTTTACGCACTACTTGCACTGGCTGTTTGCGGTTATTCCAAACAAAAAGAGTCCGTAAAGCCGAGTGTCTCTGCACCACCTGTTGCCAAGCTTGCTCAAACGCGCTCTTGTTTAATTCGCCATGAATAGTGAAGCGAAACTGCTCAAAGTATATTCTTGATTCAGGCTGATAGAGAGTATGAAATAGCATCCCCTGCTGCATTGGCGAAAAGGGATAAATGGCTTCAATTTCTTTAGTTTTATTTTGATTTTGTAGAACTACCATTGCTGTGTTTTTTATAATATATATTTTTAATTAACCGCCAAGACGCAGAGAGCGTAGAGAAAGAAAATACAATTTACAGCAGTTTTATTCCTTTGCGCCTTTGCGTGAGATAAAAAAGATCTGGTAAGAAATGCTTAGATTTATTATTAAAAAGCTGCTGTAGATAATCCGCCATCAACTGGAATAGTTACACCAGTGATATAACTAGCGCATTCTGAACTGAGAAAAGCAACTAAATTGGCAACCTCATCAGAAAGACCCCGACGACCGATAGGAATGGTATTATCTATACCTGCTGCGATCGCATCAATATTTCGGTCTTCCTTTTGGGCAAATACCTTTAGATATTCTCTATGTCTTGGTGTATCAATAATACCAGGATTAACAGAGTTAACTAACACATTCCACTTGGCAACTTGTGTAGCTACAGATTTGGTAAAGTTGATTAATGCTGCATTCGCTACTCCTGATTTAATTAAACGAGGGGAAGGTTCTTTCCCGGATGTGCCAATAATATTTACAATTCTCCCCCATTGCTGATTTTTCATAATAGGTAAAACCAGATTGGTCATGCGGATGTAGCCCATTAATTTTCCTTCAAACACAGTTCCCCAATCTTCATCAGATAGGTTTTCTACTGCGACGCTGGAAAATTTAGCTCCATCAGAATTATTTACCAAAATGTCAATTTTCCCAAATTGATTGAGAGCTAACTGCACTAATTTTTCAGAGTCAATTGCCTTTTGAACATCAGCCAAGGAGGTAATAATTTTAGCTGGAGAATTAACTAAACTTTGATAGGCTTGTTCTAATCGGTCTGCATTTCTCCCACAAATTATTAAATGACAACCTTCTGCTGCCAGTTTTTGAGCGATAGCATAACCAATGCCAGCACTTCCTCCTGTCACTAAAGCTACTTTACCTGTTAGTCCTAAATCCATGTTAATAGTCCTCTAGGTTGCAGTTAGCGATCGCGCAGTTATTTTACTAAAAGAAGCATCTTGATCAGAGAAATAAGAACAAGGTGGAATCAAAATTTTTACCAAAGATACTACTTCATCAGAGGAATTATATCCTCCACAAAACACATCAGATGGTGCATAATAAATATTACCATAAGCTAGCTGTTGCTGTTCTTCTCCCACAGACATGAGCAATTGACCATTGAGGATTATTCCCATTTGTTCGCTAGCAGATTGGTGCATTGGAATTATACCTCCTGGCGGAATTTCAGTAATTGCAATTTCAAACCAAGAAGCAACAATAGACTGGCATAAAAAACCCGTAATATCATCTTTTGTAGGCGATACCTTCAGAAACACTTCGTCAGCTTTTTCTGAAGAATTTATGATGCGTTTTACATCGAATACTAGCGTTGTTTCTGGAAAAACATTTACAGAACCGTGCGGAACATAAGCATTTGCAATATAGGCTTGTTGCAGCGGCTCAATAATTTCTTTAATTCCGTTGACGTTCATTTGTAAACGACCAGAAATTATCATCCCCATCTGACTTTCTAAATGTTCATGTAGTGCAAAGTTAGCTCCAGGAGCAAGATATACTAATTGAACAAGCGTGTCTTGACATTCATAAGCTATTAACTCTACATCGGAATTAATTTTTGTGTTTTTGGGAGTTGGAAAAAATTTAGACATGATTTTCTGCTATTTTTTTATAAAAAATCGACCAACTCATAGGAATTTTTCCATAAATGGAAATAAACTCCAAATCATAAGCGTCAACAGCGTTTGCATTAGTAATAGCTAGAGTAGCTAAACCCTGCTGTACTTGAATTGCTGCATCACTAGTAGAAAGAGACAAATCAACCTGAATTTCTGATTGGTCTTGGGAGTCTGGTAAGAGTCTTGACAACAAAGGTAAGGGCGCAGGATGGGTAACAAGTCTAGCTCCTTTAAAAATTACCTCTGTATTTTTCTTTTTAGCCAATCCATAAACTGGAGTCGGATAGATAAAAATGAAACCTAAATCAAAACTTGGCTCCATATAAAACTCATTAATCAATTGATAAGCATGAGGAACTAGAGCCAAATCTACTTTGTCTTGCAGCAAAGCTTTTTTAACATCTGGAAAGCTATCAAATAACTGAATTTCTCCAGTCAATTGTTCTGACTCTAATTGTTTGACTATATAGCTTGAAGCATAGTCACTACTAGTACCACTAGGCCCCAATGTCCCTATAGTCAAAGTTTTTGCAGGAGGAATAGGAGGTCGAAATTCAATCGAAAACTTCAGCATAGTTTGAACCAAGGTCGTATAGGAGAAAAAAGAAAGTTAAAATTACTAATTTTTAAATATCTTCTGCGCCAAATATTAATTTTCGGTCTATATATTGAGATTTACTCTGACTTAAAATCAATGCAGTTAGTACTAAAACCGTGCCAATCAAACCGCGTACTCCAAACTTCTCGCCGAGTAGCCAAAAGGAAAAAACGGACGTGAGTACCGGATCGAGGGTACACAATAGCGCCGCCTCGGAAGCTGAAATCCATTGCTGGCCTATTGTTTCTAACCAGATAGTGCCAGCAGTTCCTACCAGACTGAGGTAGAGGATAATGCCATAGTTATTGCTCAGAGCCTCAAATTGCCCGACCATCTCCGGTGCTGCCCAGACGGCGCTTAACACTGCTACAATCCACAGTTGGATGGCCGTCAGGGATAGAGTTGAGTGGCGTTGTGCCGTTCCCTGGAGTACCAGCATATAAACCCCGTAAATGAACGTTTCGCCAAATAACAACAAGTCACCTATACCTAGAGAGCCGTTTTCCCAGCACATAATGCCGATACCTATGAGGGAAACTATGGCGGCGAGTACAGTTTTAAGCAGCAAGGGTTGACCGAATAACGCTGCTAACAGGGGTACAATGATCACATTTAGGCTAAAAATGAATCCTCCTCGGTTGGCATTGGCGGTTTCTAGCCCGATTGCCTGGAAGGCAAAGCAAGCGAAAAGTAGAAGTCCTAAAACTGTGCCATCGCGTAATATTTGAGCGTTTAAGGAGCGTAAATATGGGGTAAAGATCGCTGCTGCAATGGTGAAACGGCTGGCGGTAAGTACAGCTGGCGAAAAGCTAGTGACTGCATCTTTAGTAAGTGGGAAGGTCGTCGCCCATATTAAACTGACGAGCGCGATCGCAATTATGCCCTGAATATGGAGGGCGTTTTGCGTGGATTGATTGCGGTCATCTAGTTTCATGTTATAAGTACCTAAGAAGAGGCAAGGGAGCAGGGAGCAAGGGGGAAGATAAGTGAATTCCTATACCTTCAGTCATAATGGTTTCCTCTGACGACTGGTTATTGGTAGCTTGGCGCGGATAGCCTCCTGAAACTTAGCAACATCAAACTCGGCAATACTAAATACTCCGATTTTCTCGAACAGGCGCGATGAAACGCTGTCTTGACAGATATAGTTAACGCGAATGTCCTCATGCAACGATTCCAAAAGCAGTTGGATATTCGCTAGACGCGCCTCTTCAATAGCTTTAGTATTGGTGTCGTGAGGGTTGAGGATATGCCCGTAACTGCGAACGTGAAAACGGCACTCTCTTGGCCCGGCGGGAACTAACGAAAAAGTTTGGACGTGTTCGGGAAATACGCTCAAAGAAAAAGGCATGGGGATTTCTTCTTGCGCCGACATCGAGCAGAAGGCTGAGTAACACAGCGTTTCGGGCAAAGAATAGTTTTCAGACGCAAAATCTTGTAATTCCTGCTCACGTTCCCAAGAATGTCGAGCGATCACTTTAGCGCAATCATAATATTGTCGCTCGATTGGGGTTAAGCTGGGTGAAGCCGGATCACGCATGGGAATAATCATGCCGTTGATGCCTTCACAATCGCTCGACACCCCAAACCGCCGAGTTAAACCTTTGTGCATCATGGGAAAGTGATAATCTTCTAAGAAGTTTTCCCACAGCAGCTTGTAATCAACCTCCACATTAATGTCATACTGACCAACTCCACCAATGGGTTGCATATTTTCCAGTTGGTAGGGTTCTAATAAACCAGGTAGATACCAACTTTCAGCTAATCTTGAGCCTTCCCAAGTAAAACGAATGAAAATAAATCCATAAAAAACATCAATGTCGATGGGTTCTAAACCGTAGTTGGGTAAACCAAATTTTGGATAGCTCCCCCGTTGTGTGACATCCTGAAGTTTACCAGCGAACAATTCACCGCTAGCAGTCCGAATAACGTAGGCTCGTTCACCGACAATATCCAGCCAAGTGAAATTACCCGGTTGCGGAACTTCGTTGATATGACAAACAAATTGCCAAGTTGGTTTAATTAAATGCTCAACTTCCAGAGCAAACAACGTTGCATCGCCATAAATCCAGATTGGTAATGCTTGCCTTCTTTCAGATAATTCGGAATATTCTACCCCATCAGTATCAATTTTGGGATACTCTATAAACTGCCTTTGCTCGTCACTACTGTTATAAACTCGTTGAAGCACTTCATTCAGTTCTGGTGTTGACCCATCACTATCGACGGTCAGGATAGCTTGTTTAAGTTCCCCTATTAACGACTCCAACATTAATTGGCGACTATCGCCTGTTCGTCCTTGATTAATATCTGCAATTAGCTGTATTAGTTCTGCTTCTAAATAACCAATTCTCAACCAGAGGCGGATTTGTTCAGGAAGTGTGGCAGTTTCCCCATCTGCATAGCCTGGACTCACACAATTGAGCAGATTGGTAATTTCTACCCCGATATTTTGCTGGTTTTCAGGTTGTGATTCTTCTTTGAGGTGACTATTTTCTGTAGGACTGACGCAAAAACTCTCCAAAAGCCTCTTTCCTTTGCGTTCTTCGTGTCCTTTGCGGTTCGTTTTTCCGTTACTACTGCGTAAGTCCTGTTCTAAAAGTTTGGCAAAAACCCCTTGATTCTCATCAATTTTGACCTCAAATTCCTGCAAACTGTAGTTTTTCAGGTCAAAGTCAGTACCAAACTCTCCTCTATTTGCCCCTGGTGCATTCTTGCAATGACCATCTACACCAAAAGCCCATCCATGATAAGGACAAAGAGCCGTTTTATCTACACCTACACAACCGTGACCTTCAAAAACTGGTGCTTGGCGATGAGTGCAGACATTCAGAAAAACGCGAATCGTTCCGTCTGCTTGGCGTACAGCTACCAACGGTTCCTGAAAAATTTGAACAGTAACAAAATCTCCAGGCTTGGGAATTTCTGCGGAGCGACAAATAAAATACCAATTTTTCTCTAGTTCCGATATTTCAACAAAGATTGAACGAATAATTTTAGCAATAAAGTAATTATAAACAATTTTGATATTGACTTCTGTATTATGGCGTTTGTTATATTCAAAAACTGCATCTACGAGATATTTATATACTACTTCAACAGCAGAATCACCCTTTGCTGATAATAAAGCGGTAACAAAACGATTCCATGCTACTTCATCATTGTTAGCAAAATTAGTACCCATCGCAGCAAGAGAATATTGCTGTCGTCCAACTTCAACAAAAAGTTTACACAATCCCTTTTCTTTTACTAAAATCATTTTACTTTTTCCTACTTTTCATCATACAGCAGCCCTAAATGATTCTCGAACTCCTTCCCTTCTTCTCTTGGCGACTTGGCGGCTTCTCTGCGAGACGCTGCGCGATGGCGGTTCAATAATTTCCACAACTCAAACAAAATCATTAGATCCGCGAGTAATTGTTTTGAAATTGCGGCAACAACAGAGAATTGATGTACCCCAATTCTTCCAACCTAATTAAAACTTTATTTGCGCTTTGCACAACACTTTCTTGATTCGTTTTGCATTCAACATCAGGCTCAAGAGGTATTTCATACAAATCATCAATTCCAGTAAAATTTTTGATTTCACCAGCTCTAGCTTTTTTATATAAACCTTTGACATCTCGCTGTTCGCAAACTTCTAATGGTGCATTAACATACACCTCAATAAAATCTCCAATCCGTTCTTTAACTTCTTCACGGATTGCTCGATATGGCGAAATTACCGAAACCAGTACAATGACATTATTTCTAGTTAGCAGTTGAGCTACAAAACCAATTCGCCGAATATTTTCGTCTCTATCCTCCTTGCTGAAAGTTAATCCCTTACTTAAGTTTTGGCGAACTATATCGCCGTCTAGTACCTCAATTTTATACCCTTGCGATCGCAGTTCTGTTTCCAAAAATCGGCAGATGGTGGTTTTGCCAGCACCGCTCAAACCAGTTAACCATATTGTTACACCACGCTGTTTTTCCAGCATCCTACCCCTACGCTTTTACTAAAAAGTTTATTTTGAGTTTTAATCTTCCTTTTTTTCCACAGTACATATCAAGTTGCTAATAACCAATAGCTTCAATAAATAAACAAGTAGCAATTGGTTATTAGCCATTAGCAATACTTAATATTAATCTTCAAGTATTGGTTCAGGAATAACTGGTACAGGATGATCAAGACGATAGGCATTCCAAGGTTTGATGAAAGATTCTCGTTTAATTCCTGAAAATCTCCCTATCTGTTTATGAAATAGACTCTCATAAAAATCTAATTCTTTCTTTAAGTAATAAGGGGCTTTTTCTCCATAAACTTTCACAAACATTCTGTAGGTATTATAATGTTTAGCTGCTACATCCTCAGAATAAAACATCAAATCATCTTCAATGTCATTTAAAACTTCTAAAGGCCACATCAATCTCAACTCTTCATTTAATTCCTCTTCTGAGTAATTTAAACCTAACATCTTGAGCAAAGTACAATGTAAAACTCGATAGTCTGAAGAACGTAACTCAGCCGCCTTTTTAATCATTCCATGAGTCACATGAGATGTAGCTAATATCTGGGTTTCTAATTCAAAATACTCTCCCAGTTTTTGCATATAAAATTCAACTTGACAATGCCTGAGATTATACTCCTCTAAAACAGCTAAAATCATTTCTTGCTTAGAATGCCAAGGAGAGGCATGCAGTTTTTCGTAGCCCTCACTTTGAATTTTTTCAACTTCATCATCAGTTTGATAAACCAGAGCTTCAATAAACCCTAAGATGGGATAAAACCGAAAGAAGTCATTCATTGAGAGGTTATAAATTGGAAAATAATAAAGTACAAATTCTCTCAATACTCTGCTAGACCGACGCATACTCTGATAAGAAATGCAGGAGATTTTGGAAGCAAACTTATTAACCAAAACCCCTGTATCACGCGTGGTTGTGAGTGTAGCTTTCGAGATTGTCATAAATAATGAATAAGGTTGGTGTGGAATAATTAAAACAATGGACAAAGTGAGGGCAATTTATCTCTTGATAGAGATGAATTGTGAACAACTTCATTCAATTTCTGCTAGCAGTTCGTCCAACGCTTCTTGGCTTAAACCAACTTCAGGGAAATCTGAAGGAGTATAACCTCCTGCTTCTGGAGATAAGCAGTGGTCGATAATAGCTTCTAAGACTTTCACATAGTTTTTAGCCAAGTTTTCTACAGTAGCTTGGTGATGGAAAGCCTCGCTATATTTCCACTCCAGTTGCAATCTGCCTTCAATCACTAATCCATTCACATTCAACAAATGGCGGCGCTGTCCTTTGGGACTGTGAATAGAACCGCTAGACTCTTGGGCATATTTCCAACCAAGGGGTGCTAGGTGCGTTTGGTCGAATTGACCCAAGTAGTTGAAGCTTACTTGAGCTTGAGGAAGCAGCTCAAATTGCTTGTGTATGGTTGCATGGTGGCTCAGATACCGCAGGATGCCATAACCAATACCTCGGTTGGGGATGCGTCGCAGTTGCTCCTTGACCGACTTAAGAGCCTCCCCAGGGTGGTGAAGACCTCCAAGTTTTAGGCAAACGGGGAATATACTGGTAAACCAGCCTACTGTTCGGGACAAGTCTATATCCTCAAACAAGTCCTCCCGTCCGTGACCTTCTAATTCAATCAGTAGGGAGTCATAGCCTGTCCATCCAGCAAAACTTTGTACTAATGCGGTCAATAGCACATCGTTAATTTGGGTGTTGTAGGCGACCGGGACATCCTGCAATAGGGCACGAGTTCGTTCTAAACTCAGGAATACAGTAACAATGCGACTTGAGCCGACAGTGTTTTCTGACGCCACAGCAGGAGAATCCAACGGTAAAGGAGCAATTGCGAACCGCATTGAGTGCAGCCAGTAATCTAGCTCTGAGTGGAGTTCGCGATCGCCTGCATAATCCTGTAATCGGATTGCCCAATCCTTAAAGGAAGTTGTTTTTGCAGGCAGTTGGATGTTGTTTCCACTATCTAAGTGTTTGTATGCCTCAGATAAATCTTCTAGCAAAATCCGCCAGGAAATTCCATCGACAGCCAAGTGATGGATGACGATGAGCAAACGTCCAGGAGAAGATTTACCCAAGTTAAATAGAACAACCCGCAGCAGCGGCCCATCTGCTAAATTTAGCGATCGCTGTATTTCATCTGCCTTTAACTCAATTGCTTTTGATTGTTCTGCTTGCGGAAGGTTAGATAAATCAGCGTTAACTAACGATACTTCATCGCACACATCACTGTTGTACTGTTGCCATTGCGTTGCTTGCTGCACAAACCGCAGCCGTAAAGCATCGTGATGGTACAGTAACTTTTGTAATGCCTGCTCTAGTAATTCCGGTTGTATATTTGGCGGAACTTCTAGCAGGAAAGATTGGTTAAAGTGATGGGGTTCGGGTAAATTTCGCTCAAAGAACCAATGCTGAATCGGTGTTAGGGGAACAATACCCTTAACTAAGCCTTGTTCTGCCTCTTTAGAGGTAGTTGTCACAGCTACAGCAGCTAACTCAGCGATAGTTTGGTACTGAAATAGCTGTTTTGGAGTTAGTTTTAATTTAGCTTGATTGGCTCTGGCGATAATTTGGATTCCAATAATGGAATCCCCACCCAATTCAAAAAAGTTGTCGTGAATACAAACTTGTTTTAATCGTAAAACATCTTGCCAAATTTTCACCAAGATTTTTTCGGCATGGGTGCGGGGAGAGACAAAGCCAGTCGAGTCAGTTAACTCTAACTCTGGTACTGGTAAAGCACGGCGGTCTACTTTGCCATTGGGTGTAATCGGAAAAGCCTCTAGAACTGTGAAGGATGCAGGAATCATATAGTCAGGAAGCTTTTCCTTAAGGAACGATCGCAACTCGCTACTAGTGAGCTGTTTTCCTTCTGAAATAACATAAGCTGCCAAACTCTTAATACCAGGTTTATCTTCCCTAGCAATGACTATCGCATCTCCTACCTGGGGATGTTGAGTTAAAACAACCTCAATTTCTGCAAGTTCAATGCGGAAGCCACGAATTTTAACTTGGTTGTCAATGCGGCCAATAAACTCAATATTTCCGTCAGGTAAGTACCGTGCTAAGTCTCCTGTTTTGTACAACTTTTTGCTAGAAGTTAATTGTGCTTCAGCAATGGGATTCGGGATAAACTTTTCCTCGGTTAAATCTGGGCGGTTGAGATAACCTCTGGCTAAACCATCACCTCCAATACATAGTTCACCAGGAACGCCAATCGGTACAGGTTGGAGATGACGATCCAGGATATAGATTTGTGTATTAGCAATTGGTTGTCCAATTGGTAAATTTGTTGCGCCTTCTGGTACTTCTTGCACTAAATACCAGGAAGAAAAAGTAGTATTTTCCGTTGGGCCATAAACGTGAAGCAGTCGCTTTGGAGGTTGATGCAGTACTGTTCTCACCCAGTTTGGTTCAACCGCCTCCCCACCAAATAGAACGGTTTGAAGAGTTTTAAAGATTCCTGGTACTTGACTTACCAACTGGTTGAATAAAGCTGTTGTGACAAACAAAAAGTCAATCTGCTGCTCTTGCAGTTGTGTAGCAAGTTGTGGCGGCGATAGCAAAACTTCTTTAGTAATACCTACTAGCCTCGCTCCATTTAGCAAAGCTCCCCAAATTTCAAAGGTAGCAGCATCAAAAGCTGCATTCGAGGCTTGAGCAACTCGATGATTAGCTGTTAACTTCACGTAGTTGGTGTTACACACTAGCCGATTCACAGCTTGATGAGTTACGGTTATACCTTTTGGCTTTCCTGTAGAACCAGAGGTATAAATTACATAAGCTAGGTTATGCCTTGATGCTTCACTGATGGGGTTTTCCTGGCTATATTTGCTAATTACTGGCTCCCAGTCAGTATCTAAACATACAATTTGAGCGTTAGTTTCCGGTATCTGCGCTCTTAACTGTTCTTGAGTCAGCAGTATTGATACCTGAGAATCATTCAGCATATGAGCCAAGCGTTCTTGAGGATAGCTGGAGTCTAGAGGAACGTAAGCACCGCCTGCTTTGAGTATGGCGAGTATACCGACAATCATTTCCAGCGAGCGCTCAACGCAAATCCCTACTAATACTTCTGTCCCGACTCCCAAGCTTTGCAGATAATGCGCTAATTGATTGGCGCGATCGTTCAACTCCCGATATGTCAGAGATTCGTCCTCATACACCACCGCCACAGATTCGGGTGTTTGTTCTACTTGCTCCTCAAACACTTGATGGATAGATTTCGTATGGGGATACGCTGTGTAAGTATCATTCCATTCCACTAGCAATTGATGACGTTCACGCTCAGTCAGCAATGGTAATGTACCTACTGATGCTTGAGGATTCGCCACAATTCCCGCTAATAATGTCTGGAAATGACCAGTCATGCGAGCAATTCTGTCTTCATCAAACAAATCGGTGTTATATTGCCAAAACCCTTGCAGAGAGTTTCCTTGGTCTGTGTTGGTTTCCCACATCTGTAATGTGAGGTCAAACTTGGCGTTAACATTATCTAGATGTAGAGGAGCGATGACGAAATCAGGCGTTTCTAATTGCTCCATTGGGGCATTCTGCAATGCAAACATCACCTGAAATAGGGGACTGTGGCTGAGACTGCGCTCTATTTGCAAAGCTTCGACAATTTGCTCAAAAGGTAAGTCTTGGTTCGCGTAGGCATCCATGCAAGTAGAACGGACTTGCATTAGTAGCTCCGAGAAACTGGGATTACCTTCTAGTCGAGTTCGCATCACCAAAGTATTGACAAAAAAGCCAATTAACCCTTCTATATCTTGATGATTGCGGCTAGCGATCGGTGTTCCTAACAGAATATCTTCCTGACCACTGTAACGGAACAGCAGAGTCGCATAAGCCGCCATCAAAGTCATAAATAAGGTAGTTCCTGACTTTTGGCTGAGTTCTTTCAGCGATGCTGTCAGTTTTGCATCTAGCTGGAAGGAAAAACACCAACCTCGGAAAGTTTGCACGGAAGGACGAGGCCTATCCGTAGGTAGTTCCAACAAAGGTGGTGCGTTTGCTAACTGTTGCTTCCAGTAATTGATTGAGGTTTGTAATGCTTTTCCTTGCAACCATTGGCGTTGCCAAATTGTAAAATCTGCGTATTGAATCGGTAACTCTGAGAGGGGAGAAGCTTCGCCAACCAAAAAGCCTCGATACAAACTTGAAAATTCTTTGATGAATACTCCCATTGACCAGCCATCACCGATAATGTGGTGCATAGTCAATAACAAAGCATAGGACTCTGACTTGAGTTGCACTAGAGTGACTCGCAGCAACAATCCTTTGGTGAGGTTAAAGGGTTGCAATTGATCCTGGGTTGCTAAGAATTGCAATTGTTCTGACTGTTGCTGTCCTGACAATCCTTGCAAGTCCACAACCGAGAGTTTCATAGTTGCGTGGGGAGCAATTACTTGTACAGGTGTTCCCTCCACTGCACTAAAAGTGGTGCGTAAAACTTCGTGACGGCGGATAATCTCGTTGAGGCTGCGTTCTAAAACTTCTATATCCACACGCCCGTTAAGACGAACAGCCTTAAACATATTGTAGAAAGAGCTGTCCGGCTCCAATTGCGCTAAAACCCATAGCCGCTGCTGGGCGAAAGAAAGCGGGATTTGAGATTGTGTTTGATTTCCCCGACGAACTTTAGGAATAGCACCGTTATTTCTTTGATATCCCAAAGACTCTGCTAAGAGCCAAGTCACATCGCCTAAAAAGTCGCTGCTGTAATACTGTTTCCAACTATCTGCGGTGCTAGCATTAATGCCCTGATGTTCGTGAAATTTTACATCCCCCACCATTCTAGATTGGGCATAGATGCCATCGGTCATCCGCTGCTTTTTCTCTTTGTATGGTTGCAGCATATCAGGATGGAATTCTAGCCCTAAAAATTGGCATAAGCCCTCAACACTGCTCTTTGGTTGGCTAACGATGTCTTCAAATTTGACTTGATACTGGCGGTGTTGGGGAACTTGTTGCAAGAATTCGAGAATATTTTGATGGCTAATCAGCCAAACGAGTTCAGCGAGTTCTCGCCTATTAAAAGGATGTTGATAGGGAAATGTTTGCTCTACTCTGGCTTCTTCATAAGAGCGCATCGTTGCATAAGGATGACGCACAAGATGGATGTAGAGAGGGTTTTGGAAGTTTATTTCCGCCCGTTTGAGGGTTTCTAAATCTATGGAGTAGGAGGGGGTCTTATCTACCAAGATTTTATCGCCTAACCATTGCTGTATAAGTTGGTAGAACTGTTTGGTGGTGAGGTTTTTCGCTTCCAATTCTTCCATAAGTGCGATCGCCTCTTCTGGACTGCACTCCCGAATTTGCATGATTGTGCGAATCGTTCCTTCTGTCCAAAAGCTGTAACGTCCAGAAAATGCTGCTTTTCGTTCTCCAAGTGTATTAAACGTCAGCAGTTCCAATTCTGGAGGCGCGAACAACTGCGGGTTTCCTCCCAGGATGACGCGGAGTAAGGTAGAACCGCTACGATGAGGCGAGAGGATAAAGATAGCTGGCGGGTTTTTAATTACGTCGTCATCTATTGGGTAAGCAATGGAGGGAATAAGCGATCGCATTTGCAAAACTTTAGCTTCATCGATGCGCTCTTGTGGTGTATCAATAACTGAAGCTATTTTTTTACCTAGGAGTTTTGCTGCTGCTTGTGGGTAGTTTTTTTCTATGTAAGCGGCTAGTCTAGCAACTGCCTTAGTATCAAATAAAACAACAAAGTGAATAATCTCGTTTAACTGCGCTTGCAGTTTATTAATCAGAATCGCACCTCGAATCGAATCTCCACCTAGTTCAAAGAAGTTATCATCAATACCCACTCTGTCAAGTTTGAGGACTTCTGCAAATAGATGTGCGATCGCCTTCTCTATAGGAGTGCGAGGAGCAACAAATTCTATATCTAATTGAGGACGCTGGCGCTGTTGTCGGGATGTAATTTCTTTGAGGATGAGTTCGGGATTGTATAGATTGTGGGCAATGCGTTCAAAGAAGTCTGCGGGAGGATTTATCTCACGCAGAGGCGCAGAGACGCGGAGAGATGTAGCCTTATTATCTACTGTATCTATATTGTATATAAGTATGAAACTACTCTCAGATGCGGTTCGAGATGGAAACTCGAATGACCAACTACCATCTTTCTTCTGCTGAAATTGTTTACCAACACTAGTCAGAAAATCCCAGGCTGGTTGATTCTTCTTTGTAGGTATATAGAAAAGCTTGACTTGTCCTAATCCTCTTTCTTGAGCAAGAGTTCCTAAATAGGACAGCATTTTATGCTCGACACCACGACCAAGTACCCGACAACTAAGCAAAAAGGTGTCTACAAATAGGGCATTTTCTTGAGTTGCAAACAACAGCAGCCCCACTAAGCCATAATCTCCAAAGCGGTCTTTGACCTTGACCACCCGACACTCTAATTTTCCTGAATTACAAAGTTGTTGAATTTCAGCCTCAGACCGTCGGATTGTTGTGAGGTTAAATTGATTGGTGCGTTGGGTAAGTTGAGCAACCCGCGAAAGTTGCTCGTTTTGCATTGGAGAAATCTCAATTTCTAAGTTCAGTTGTGCGAGGAAGTCAGTAAAGGAAAGAGAATCTTGTTGTAAACGTTGGCGCTGAACATTCTGTTGATAGAGATTAGTTCTTTGTTGGTCTTCTTGCGTGGCTTGGAGTTGGTCGAAAGCCCAAATATGCTCTAAAAATTGCGGGATGCGATCGCATTGCGGAAGTTGGAGGGTCAGGACTTCTGGACAGTTTGCTCTAACTTCAGCACACTCAACTGGGTTGTCATCAATGAAAATGAAGCTATCTAAACTCAGTTGTAGTTCGGTAGCTAAAGACTTGAGATTCTCTGATTTTGATCGCCAGTTAATCCGCCAATTGACGAGATGATGGCGCTTAAGCAACATATCTGGATGTTGGTCAAAGACTGCAAATACATCCTCTTCTTGATTCTTACTACACAAACAAATTAACTTTCCTGCTGCTTGCTGCTTTATGATGAATTCTTGCAGCGATCGCAATGGTGGATCGATTTTCACTCCAGTAACTCCATCCTCCCCACAAATACCGTTCCATAAGGTATGGTCGCAGTCAAGGGCAATTACTTTGTAGGGATAGCTTTTCAATGCAAAGATTTTCCGCACCAGCATCGTCCCAAGAGCACAGAAAAAGGTTGGTGTGTAGGGAATATGTCCTAATTCGTCTCCATAGGGATCGTAGTATTCTTCTACTGGGTAAATACTAGTCAATTCTTGACTTTTTATCAGATGTACACCGCTGAGATTATTGAGATCGGCTGCTAACAATTCTTGCATTCTTTCATGTAAGATGTTAGACGCTGTATCAGTAGTTGGAGATGGAGGACAGATACAGACTAAGTGAGGATTTGGAGATAGGGTTGTTGCAGTTTTCAAAGCACTGCCAAAATCTCTGACGGTTTGCTCTATTTGAGCTACGTTTTGTCCAAATTGCTGTGATACTGGGTTGTGCTTTTGGTTGAGGCGAGTAGCGTAGATATTATAGAGTCCTGAACCGTGCAACATAGACTCTTCATCGACAACAAATTTAAAGCCTTTGTCTTCAAGTAAACGCATGACCTGTTTAATCGTACTGCCTTCTTGGTCATGCACTTCAATGACGATTTGTTTAATCAGTGACCAGTGATTGTCTTTAATTCCTTGGAGAATTGCTAACTCGCTTTTTTCAGCATCTAGTTTCAGTAAATCAATCTTTTCAATCTTGTATTCTTCGATAATTTCTGAAAGAGTCCGCAGCTGAGCCTGATAAGTTTCTTGCTCTAGTCTATCCTTAATAAATTCATCAGCTAAGCTCTCTAATGACTCTTTATCCAGAGAATGATCGCGTTGCAGCATATTAATAATGACTGAACGAATAGCTTTTTCATCTTGTTCAGTATCAGCTGCAAAACTTGAGAAAACCGAGGATCGGGGGTAGAAAGTAAAGGTTTCTTCTTTGGATTCACCACCTAATCCACAATTAAAAAGATGAGTGTTTTGACAGTAGAGCTTGGCGTTAGTCTCTAACTTGTCAAAGGCGTGGGGTGCAGGCTCAAAAGCATAAATAGTGCCTTTTGGGGATTTTTGCTGAGCAAATAAAGTGAATAGACCAATATTCGCTCCGACATCGATTATACAGTCGTCTTCATTGAAGACAATTCCATGTTTTAAATAGACGCGATCGCCAAAAATTTCTTGGTATAGATACTCAGTTTCATACTGGTTAAGGTGAGCAATTTCTAAGTGATTTGGTAAGGTGTAACGTAAGCGATCGCCAATAATTTGTGCTTTTATCTCATCATTAACCGTTAGTTGTAGACGATTCTTATTTACTTCCCAATCCTCAAATCTAACCAGAACTATATTAACTCCATCTTGATTGTTAGCTAGAAGGCTGGCTGGATTGAGCAGTTCTTGAAATACCTGATTGTAAGGAGCAAACTCTATTGAATAAGGAACTCCTATTTCTGTAAGCCAATACGATAGGGAATCCTCAATTGGTTCGCTTGTAAATGTAGCTGCAATAGTAATGTTCTGCTTAGGAATATGTTTAAAAAAATGTTGTGTAGTCATAAAAATTATTTTCAATAATTACTTTTTTTAGCAGCAAAACCTGCCACATAAGAGCATAATCAGGTTTGACATGAGGAATCAGAAGAATCTAAACGTATTGCCAATGAAATAACAACTGAGAATTTGTCTAATAAAACTGGTGCGACTCCTGATAAAACAGCTATCGTAATTCTAAATTATAGTGATAATTCTTTGATTAACTCCGATTTTTCTAATAATCAATTTTGGGCATTATTTTGAGAGCTTTTAGTCTGGCTACAATCAGCAAGTTTTTATTCCGACAAATTTTATAAGTTAATAGATTTAAGTTTATTGAATACCCAATGATTCTCCAGTAAAATATTTGATTTGCTCTGATAGAGAGAATAAAAGCTTACTTTTACTTTTTGTAATCAATGTTTTGTTGATTTAGGAATAGTCATTTTTTATTAGTTAAATCTATTCAAGATAATTTTTAGCACATTAGTAATCTATTAAAGTAAAAGATTAACTATTTGATTAAATAAACTTGCTTCTTTAAACTAACATGCTTAACCTAAGCTTCCAAATAATCTCAGCTTTATCAAGAAAATGCAATAGTAAGTAAGACAATATTAAGTAGACAATTAAGCCAGTTAAGGTACTTAAGTGAATAATTGACTAGACATTTAAGACATTTAAGACACTTAAGCAAATAATTGACTAGACATTTAAGACATTTAAGACACTTAAGCAAATAATTAAAATATTTAAAACAGTTAATAAATAATAATGACCAACTATAACTTTTTTGCAGCTAAGCTAGACTTTACTCCTGATGGGACTTAGAACTGCTAGGAGCCTTTGGCAACAAATATTTTGACAGTTTTTGACTCCTATTTTTCCGATTTTGTGATAAATGTAAGGTTATTTGTGTTATGGTGAAGGATTTTGATTAGTTTCAGATATAGCGATCTTCCTTCTGGACTACTGTAGCAGCAAGGGAGGCAGCGGCAATTAGGTGGCTATCGGGTTTTATAATTTTCGGGGCTAGCATATTTATAACGATTAAAAAAATATACATATAATTGCATAGTTCCCCTGTTGCTTACCAATGTCTGGGAAGACCTCTTTTGTATAGGAGCGATCGCTATGGCAGTTGAAATTGATCAACTTTTAGCCGACTGGAAGAACAAAGTCAAAATTGCTAGTCAAAATCTTCTCGAACTGCAAGAACTGCCAACATATCAACGCCTTTGTGGTAGCCCTGGTTTTCCCGGAGCGCATTTGACGGGAATCACTGCGGCGCGGGTCGCTCCAGCGCTGGAGTCAGTGAACAAGTTGTTTCAATACTTCGATTTGTTGGTGCAAACTGTTGATCAAGCAACCAAGCTGCGCCAAAAATTACCGCGTTTTTTACCAAGAGAGCAGAAAATTGGCTTTTTGATGGTGGGACAAGAAATAGACGAGATTAAACAACTGCTAACAGGAGCCTCAATTGAGTTACCTGCTGTACAAACGCCACTGGCACAAAGAGGACTATTAACTGGGGCCCAGAAGGTAAATGCCATTACCCCCGCACTGCTAGTTGAAGTCATGACAGACGCGTTCTCTGTTGCTAGGGACACACTTCTGGCTGTTGAAGCTGCTTGGACAGATTTGGATTTGATGCTGACAAATGCGGAAACTCAAATTCGCTCACTGCAACAATTAGCTGAATCGCTGGGTCAAAATTCCCTCAATGAACTTGTTCGATCTCGTGAGGCGATCGCTTCCTTGCGCGATCGCATTGAGCAAGATCCTCTGGGAGTGAGTGGGGATATAGAGCAGCAGCTCAAGCCTTTGCTGGCACAGGTGAAAGTAGCTTTAGAGCAAGAGGCTAAACAGCAAGCTCAAATACGAGATAAATTTGCGATCGCTCACGATTTATTAAAGCAATTAGAAGAACTAAATTCAAAATCTATCGCAGCTTTTGCGGAAAGCCAGGAAAAAGTCGTGGATCATTCAATGCTGGCAACTCCATTGACTCAGGTGCAAATCGATGCCCTCAGCCAATGGCTAACAAGATTAGAGACTAAGCTGGCGGAGGGTTTGATGAATCCGGTTATGGTTGGTTTAGAAAATTGGACTATCAAAACTAGAGAGTACATAGCATTGGAAAAACAAACATATACAGCCAATAGCGCTCCTCTAGAAACCCGTCGGGAGCTACGCGGACGCCTCGATGCTCTCAAAGCCAAGGCACTAGCACGAGGATTGATAGAAGATCCTCACTTAGCCCAACTAGCCGAGGAAGCAAAGCAACTGCTCTACACACGACCAACTGCTTTAGATAAAGCCGCTGAATTAGTATCTCGATATGAAAAACGATTGAATGAAAAGCGGTGAGGAGAGGGGCAGTGTTTCGACTACGCTCAACAATCGGGGCAGGGGACAGGGGGCAGAGAAGCAGGAAAATAAAGGGAAAGCTTTTGACTCTTGACAAATGACTAATGACAAATGACAAATGACAAATCCAAAATCGTAGGAATGTCCTAATGGAAGGCTTAACCTGCTCAAGAAATGGATGTACTGGTATTATCGAAGATGATTACTGTAATGTCTGCGGACTTGCAGCGGTGAAAACTCCGTTGGTTAGCCAGAAGCAAAGCACGGCTAACACAAGTAGGAGTTCACCCATTACTACGGGTACTGGTTCCTCGCCACTAACTAAACGTTCCCAAGGTTCGCGGCGTACTAGCAGCACTTCTGCCCGCAGTAGTCGCAAGCAGTTAGGGGCAGGACTCGTTTCTGTGCCGGATCTGCCTTCAACGGAGCCAGAAAAAGCGATTATCCCTGACCCGAAAGTACCAGAGAATAAACGCTTCTGCTCGAATTGCAATAATCAACTGCGACGAGAAAAGGGATTTTGCAGTAAGTGCGGACAGAAGTTTTCGTTTATTCCTACCCTCCATCCTGGTGATTTAGTTGTAGGGCAATATGAAGTTAAGGGAGCGATCGCCTATGGTGGTTTAGGTTGGATCTACTTGGGCTTCGATAAAACTCTGTCTCGTTACGTTGTTCTCAAGGGATTGCTAAATACTGAAGACGCCTCTAGCGCAGCCGTCGCCGTAGCAGAAAGGCAATTTCTTGCAGCGGTAAAACACCCCAATATCGTTGGTATTTACAACTTTGTTAACCACGATAGCGAGGGTTTTATCGTGATGGAATATGTCGGTGGTAAAACTCTCAGGGAAATTCGCAAGAGTCGGGGGCCGTTACCAGTAGCGGAAGCGATCGCTTATATTCACCGTATCCTCAGCGCATTTGCCTATCTGCATTCCTTGGGCTTAGTGTACTGCGACTTCAAGCCAGATAACATCATGGTCGAGGGCGGCGACGTGAAGTTAATTGACTTAGGTGGTGTGCGCCGCATCGATGACCCCGATGGTGATATTTACGGCACTGTGGGCTACAGTGCTCCCGAAGCAGGTGAAGGCCCCACAGTCGTCTCGGATCTATTTACAGTAGGTAGAACCTTAGCCGTGTTGCTGACTGATATTCGGGGTTTTAACAAAGAACATCTTTATAAACTGCCTAGTCCCCAAGAAGAACCTCTGTTTTCCCAGCAAGAGTCACTTTATCGGTTCCTGATTAAAGTAACGGCTGAAAACCCTGATGACCGTTTTCAGTCGGCGGATGAAATGGCAGATCAATTGTTGGGTGTGCTGCGGGAAGTGGTGGCTCTCTCAACTAATATCCCCCGTCCATCTACCAGTAACCTATTTGGTGGAGATATGCTGGCTCTAACAAATAGCGGCGATTTTGAACCAATTAAAATCGACTACCAGCAATTGCCTGTACCGATTTTAGACTCTAGCGATCCTGGTTTCAATGCAGTACTCAACGCCAGTGCGATCGCCGATCCAGTCAAGCGGGCTGTTAGTTTAGAGGTTGTTGCCAAGCAAGTTGCTAATTCTACTGAAGCATGGTTCCGCTTGGCAAATACTCTCATTGAAATGAATGAATACAGCGATTTAGAGCAAGCTTTAGCAACTGTCGAAGTTAAAGACCCTTGGGACTGGCGAATTTTCTGGTATCGGGGTCGAGCGCTGATGGCACAGGGTAAATCCCAAGAGGCACAGGTAGCATTTGACCAAGTTTATTTTGACCTACCGGGGGAAGTGGCTCCGAAGCTAGCGCTGGGGCTGGCGGCGGAACAGGCGCAAAATTACCAATTAGCCATTAAGATGTATGATTTAGTATCCCGTACTGATCCCGGTTATGTATCGGCGGCGTTTGGGTTGGCTCGTTGCCTTTGTGCTATGGGCGATCGCAACGGTGCGGTGGCGGCGTTAGAACGCATACCTCAAACCTCCAACTTGTTTACGCGATCGCGCGTAGAAATTGCTCGTACTTTAATTAATCGCGATCGTTCTGTCCCTGGAACTCAAGAACTCCAGGCGGCTTCAACGGCAATTGAAGCACTCACCTTGGAAGGGATAGATCGCTATCGGCTGACTCAACAAGTTTTGGATACTGCCCTCAACTTGCTGACTTCGCGGCAGTTACAGGCTGCTTCTGACTTGACAATTTTGGGACAGCCATTCCAGGAAGTGCATTTAAGAAAAGGGCTAGAAAAAGCTTTGCGCGATATGGCACACCTAGCAAATGGAAATGAAAAAATCCGCTTAGTTGATGAGGCAAATCGAGTGCGTCCTGGAAGTTTGTTTTAACGTAACTAAGTATCGCAAGAAAATGACAAAAATTAAACTTACAACAAAAAACTTAGAGCTAATTGCTTCCACCTTAGAAATTGCACAAGTGGAAATTAGTGACAAATCCAAGTTTTCCGAGCTACTCAATGCATTTGTACCTAGTACCTGGCCACCTGAATTTAATGACCATGAAACTATGTTGTTTTTTTTACATAAATTACAAGAAGCTCCAGAACATTCGGGATGGTGGTGCTGGTACTTTGTGCTGAATGATGTAGTTACAGATGCACGTACTCTCATTGGTAATGGTGGCTTCAAAGGCAAGCCAACGTCTGATGGCACCGTCGAAATCGGCTATTCAGTTTTACAAGAGTTTCAAAACTTGGGCTACGCGACAGAAGCTATCAAAGCACTTGTTTGTTGGGCATTTGACCATCCTGAAGTTCAGCAAGTTATCGCAGAAACTCTACCAGAACTCAAAGCTTCACAACGAGTTCTGGAAAAAAGCCAATTTACGTATGTTGGACAAGGTTCTGAGGAGGGAATAATTCGTTATGAGCTTTCTCGTAGTCACATGAACTCAGGAGCAGCGAAGTAAGCCTATGGAATGCCCAAACTGTGGTGCTTCTGTCTTGGCGGGTGATAAATTCTGTGAAGAATGTGGGACATCTCTGACAACTAACGGCTGTGAAAAATGCGGTGCTGGAATCGAGGCAATTGATGCTGAGGGATTCTGCACTAATTGTGGATTCCGCAGAGAAATACGCGAAAGTGAGCGAGTGGAAGTAATAATTGACTTGCATTTGGCAGGTATAAGCGATCGCGGACTTAAACACAACCGTAACGAAGACTTCCTTGCCCTAAAACAGCTAAACAATGCTCAGACAAATATCCTTGTAGTTTGCGATGGGGTTTCCAGTTCCGATAAATCTGATGTGGCAGCCCAAATTGCTGCTGAAAGTGCGTGTTTAGCGCTAGCTACTGCCTGGGAAAAAGGAGAAAACCCAGAGTCAGCAATGAAATCAGCCTTTGCCACTGCTCTCGAATCTGTATGTAATATCCCTTATGTAAATAGTATAAATTCAGAATACCCATCAACTACGATTGTTGCCGCTCTTGTCCAAGACCGTACCGCTACCATTGGTTGGCTTGGTGACAGTCGCGCTTATTGGCTGTCTGACAACGATTCCCAACAATTAACTAAAGATGATTCCTGGCTCAGGGAGGTGGTAGCAGCCGGAGAAATGACCGAAGTAGAAGCCAGACAGTCGCCTCATACTCATGCAATTACCCGCTGGCTAGGGGCAGATGCAACTGAAAATAATGTCCCCTCGATTGTACACTTTACTATTCCTGGTTCAGGATACTTGCTGCTATGTACAGATGGATTGTGGAATTATGCACCCGAAGCCTCGTACTTGGCAAAAATGAGACAGCAGACATCAAATACAGATGCGATCGCCATCTCCCATTCACTAGTCGAATTTGCCCGCAACTCTGGCGGACATGACAACATCACCGTTGCAGTCCTGTGTTTATAAACCAAATTTCAGCATTGCTGAATATGAATATGAAACTCAAAAATTTAATATCTCAAACTCTTATTCTCTGTGCCTCTGTCTTGAAAAGTTTCCTACGGCGGGAAACCCGCCTACAGAACTTTTCGCTGCGTCTCTGCGTGATACTAATTCATACTTTCACTCAGCAACGCCCAAATTTCTATATCTTAAATATTCTCTTCTTCTGTGCGCCTCTGCGGTTCGTTAATCCTTCACATTGTTATTGAAAATCATGTCCAACCAATTCAAAGCCGAAGTCTTTCAAAACCAATTCCTCCCCCAAGGTACAAAAGAAGTCAACGCCATCATGACCATCAGCGTCGAAGGAACTGATAGTGCAACTACATCTCCCAGCCGTGACAGACTATTTGGCGTCATCTGTGATACCTCCGGTTCAATGGGAGGTAATAAAATTCACGCAGCCAAAGATGCGATCGCTAAACTCGTAAATTTGCTGCCAGAAGATGCCTACTTCTTTATCGTTACTGGTGCTAGTAAAGCCAGTGTTATTTTTCCTGTGTCCCAGGCTACATGGGAAAAGAAGCAGCAGGCGATCGCATCTATTAAAAATATCAGTGCTAATGGTGGCACACTCATGTCTACCTGGCTGGCTGAGTCCTTGAGGCAATTCAAAAAAATGCCTAATGCAGTCCGTCAAGCATTACTGCTCACAGATGGACAGAACGATGACTCTGATGAACAAAAACTGAAGACGATTTTACAGCAATGTGAAGGGGTTTTTCAATGCGATTGTCGGGGTGTCGGTACTGATTGGCGCGTCGCCCAACTCCAGCAAATTGCCAATAAGCTCTTAGGTACAACCGATATTATCCCCAATGCCTCAATGATTGAAGCTGACTTTCAAGCCATTCTTGAAAAAGCCATGAGCAAAGATGTCAGTGATGTAAACATGCGTCTGTGGACACCCCAAGGAGCAAAGGTATTGTTTTGCAAACAGGTAAGTCCTGATATTGTTGACCTCACTCACCGCGCTAAACCCATGAAGCCTCAAGTAGTTGATTACCCTACTGGTGCTTGGGGTAATAAAGAGTCCCGTGATTACCACTTCTGTATTGAAGTTAATCCGGGGAACGTCGGTGATGAAATGCTGGCTGGTAGAGCCAGTCTAGTTTACACACTCAACGGCACAGAAACCAAAATTGCAGAAGCACGCATTCTGGCAACCTGGACAGATGATGAAGCCAAATCTACGAAAATTGACAGACGGGTTGCTCACTACACCGGACAGGCAGAACTTGCCCAGTCTATACAGGAAGGGTTAGAAGCTCGTGCTAAAGGTGATATTGAGGTTGCCACAGCTAAGTTAGGCAAGGCGGTTAAACTTGCTCATGAATCTGGTAACGAGGCAACTGCTAAATTGCTGAAAACTGTGGTTGATATCCAAGACGCGCCAACGGGTACAGTGAGGCTGAAGCGAGAAGTGGCAAAAGAAGACGCGATGGCGTTGGAGACTCGTTCTACTAAGACTACTCGTATTCCCAAATCTTAGAGTTAGTTATTAATTATTGATAAATATGGTGTTGCAGAGAAAGCGGGACGATTTATTTCACGCAGAGACACGGAGGCGCAGAGAGAATGAGGAGTTTTAGATCTCGGTACATCAATTTCATCCTTTGTTTGTACAATGCCGTAAATACAAATGACAAATGACTTATCAATGTTTAAAAGGACACGAATCAACTGAATCCGATTTCTGTTCAGAGTGTGGTGCCAAAATTCTTGGGATACCTGAACAAGAGTTAGCTAAAAATATCATTTCTTCAACAGTGCTGCAAACTATATCTGTGGAAACCTGTCCAGCTTGCAGCGCTCCCCGCGAACCCAACAGTGGAGATTTTTGTGAAATTTGCGGTTACAACTTCGTTACCGGGGCGCATGGTGAATTAGCTATAGGGAAAGCTGAGGTAGTACGGGAGGCAGGGGGAGAAATTCTTAGTTCCCCTTTGGGTTCGCAGTCGCCTGCGGAGGGAAACCCTCCCGCAGCGCTGTCTCAGCAATCCCCAATAGTTTGGGAGGTGATTGTGACAATTGACCCATCTCTACGCAATTTGGAAAGCCCAGAAGCACCAACTAATCAACCACCTGTTATTTTCCGGTTAGAAAAGGACAGCAATCTGATTGGTCGTCTTAGTGAGATTCGGGGCATTCATCCAGAAGTTCCACTAGATTTTGATGATGCCGTGTCGCGCCGCCACGCTTTGCTCAACCGTCAGGCGGATGGTACGTTGACTCTGCGCGATATCGATTCTGCTAATGGTACAAAGCTGAATGGGGTTGAATTGACGCCAATGGTAGATGCTCCATTACAAGACGGCGATGAATTCACCTTGGGACACTGGACTCGGATTACAGTCAAATCAGTTGCTTTATGAGTATTAACAAGTATGAGTAAGATAATTGCAGTCTCAAAAAATACAATTAGTAGACTCACTACTCCTCAATTACTTAAGGGTAGCTTGTACCTTACTTGGGTAGCGAGTGTACTGATGCTAATGACGGTCATTACCGGAATTCAAGGGCAACGGCAAGCGATTAAAACAGTTGGTGAAGACTCAACACCAAGTATTGTTACTGCCCAGCGTCTCAAGGATGCTTTTGCAGGTATGGATGCGTATATCGTCAAAGAGTTGCTAGTTCCACCTGGACAAAACCAAGATGCTGTCAAGGGTTTCGAGGAGCGATATCAGAGAGTCGCTGAAAGGTTGGTTGCAGCTGCCAAGAATATCTCTTATGGCGATAAAGAGCAGAAACCCATTGAGACTATGCAACTGGGGTATGGTGACTACATAGCTAAAATCCAGCAGGCCCGAGACGCTCACACACGGGGTGATGCCAATGCTGTTCTGGTTGCTTATCGAGCAGCAGCCGAAATTATGGATAATAAGCTCCTACCAGCAGCGGATGCACTGGATGAGGTTAACTTGCGAGCTATAGAGAACACTTACGCTAAAGAAAAGTTTAGTTCTAGTAAATTTTTATTTTTGATCGTTATTTCTGGTGTGGTACTAATCAGCATACTGGTAGGACTTCAGCTATTTCTCGCTCGCAGGATGCGCCGTACCTTTAATCCTTGGTTATTAGTGGCGAGTGCGATCGCCATTGGCTTTTTGAATTATACAGTCGGGGCGTTTCTTTCCGCTTCTCAGCATTTGAGGATTGCCACAGAGGATGCTTTTATGTCGATACATGGGTTGCGACAAGCTCGTGCTTTAACCTACATTGCTAATGCTGCCGAAAGCCGTTATCTGCTTGATCCAACCTTTGCCACCAATCACGAACAAGCTTTCTTGAAAAATATAGCCCAAATTGCCAAACTGCCCAAGGGTCAAACATTCGAGACAGTAGCAACATACTACACAATAGAAGGCAAAAAAGTAGATGGGTTCACAGGTTACTTAGCTGAAGAATTGAACAGTATGACTTTTGCTGGAGAGCGAGAAGCTTTGATCGCCAACCTTCGGATTTTGGGGACTTATCTAACTATCGATCAACAGCTCCGCCAGTTAGAACGGAGTGGTAAACACCAAGAAGCGATCGCACTTTGCATCGGTAACAACCCAGGACAATCGAACTGGGCGTTTGAGGAGTTCAAAAAAGCTAACCAAAAGGCATTCGATATTAATCAAGCAGCCTTCGATAAATCAATAAAACAAGGTTTCCAGGATTTAGATAGCTTCGAGATTACCACACCAGTGGTGCTGAGTGCGATCGCTCTTTTAAGTCTACTTGGACTACTACCACGTCTTAAAGAGTATGCCTAGAGCATCGATTCAGTAATCGCAAAAACCCGATTTCTTTTCGGTAAAACAACCAATTATCGTTGACTGTAGAGACGTTGCATTGCAACGTCTCTACGAAATAATCGGTTTTTCTCTTTGCGCCTACCCTGCGGGAAGCCGCTTCTCTACGTTCGCGCAGCGTAGCCCGGTAAATTCATTCCCAGATTCAGCAATGCCAATAAAAAAAGCCTCTCTGTCGAGACGAGAGGCTTAACCATGAGTTAGTAAAACACTTAACCAAATAGGTCAAAACCTGATACAGCCAAAGCCCCGGCTAAAGCTGAAGCCGCTAAAGAGACAAAAGCTGTGTTAAATAACCACCAAGCAGCACCCGCAACTGCTTTTTTGGTTTCAACTCCTTGTTTTTGTGCTTGCTCTTTGATTGCATTGAGGCGTTTTTGAGTTTCTTGCTGAATACGTTCGGCTCGATGCAGTACGCTATCCCGTGTGGCTTCGATTTTGTCGATAATCTTGTTAGCTTGCGCTTCGGAAATATCTTCACGTGAACTGAGGACAGCAACTAGAGTATCACGGTCGAAAGAAGATAGGCGATCGCGCAAAGCATCAAATCCTGCTTGTGGATCATCAAACAATTTGGCAAAGTCTTGCTGGATGCCTTCATAATTGAGTTCAGGACGCTCCAGTGAGTTGAGGTAGTTGCGAATTGAGCCGAAAACACCATCAAGTGCTGATTGCACCCTTTGCTGAATCTGCTGATATTGTTCAACAATCGAGTTACGCACAGAATCGATTTGATCCACAATCCGGTTAGCTTCTTCTTCTGAGATATCCTCACGCTGGGATAGCAAAGCCACAAGTGTAGAGCGATCAAATTTAGAGACACGCTCACCTAAAGAAGACGCTCCAGCGCGGGGCGAAGACAGCAACAATTGCAAATCGCGCTTAATACTATCCGGGTTAAGTTCTGCTTTATTGGTGTTCCGCAGATAGTTTTCTAGATAAGCTTCAAACTCCTGCGCTTTTTGAGTAGCACGGTTTGCCAAGCGTTGCGGTGCTTTGACAATGTTATTGATGGCTTGTTCTGTTGAGTCAATAGTACGATTGACTTGCTCCTCACTCAAGTCTCCTCGTTGTGTGAGCAGCTTGACTAAAGTTTCCCGATCTACTTGTGAAAGCCGCTCTCTAAGCGCATCAGCGCCCTCTCTGGGGTCAGCCAGTAATTTTTGCAAGTCTTGTTGAATACCTTCTGGGTTGAGTTCTTCCAGGTTGGTATTGCGGAGATACTCACTAATCGTACTCGTGGTTTTTTCGTACTGTTGTTTTGCTGTCTCTGCTGCTTTTTGTGGAGCTTGCAAAACGTTATCTCGTACCATGAGCAACTGGTCAATGGTTTGATTTACCTGTTCTTCACTCAAATCTTGCCGCTGACTCAGTAATTTAACCAAAGTATCGCGGTCAAACTGTGATAATCTACCTCTTAAGGCGGAAAGTCCTGCTTGTGGGTCTTCTAGCAGCGTTCCAAAATCGCGCTTAAGACCTTCAGGATTGAGTTCTTCTTTGTTGGTATTCCGCAGATATTCTTCTACCCTTTGCCGCAATTCATCAGCTTTCGCTCTGGCTTGTTCTTGCAGTTCTTGGGCCCGATTTAAGACATTATCACGAGTCCGCTCAAATTGACCAACAATATTATTAGCTTCCTCTTCATTAATATCTTCGCGGGAAGCCAGTAGCTTAACTAAAGTATCGCGGTCAATTTCCGAAAATCTCTGACTTAAGTCTTCAATTCCCGCTTCTGGATCTTCCAGCACCTTCGTCAAGTCTCGCTCAATACCTTCTGGGTTGAGTTCTTCTTTCCCCGTTGAACGCAGGTAATTTTCTAGACGGGTGCGGAGACTTTGGGATTTTTCTCTTGCATTCGCCTGCTTAACAGTTTCTAAAACTTCCGTGCGAATGCTTTCCATCTGCTCAGAAATATCTTTGACTTTTGCTTCAGTAATATCTCCGCGTTGCTTGAGCAAGTTGGTGAAATACTCTAAGTTTATTTCCTCCAATTGCCGTCTTACGGTTCCTGCATTAGCATTTGGGTCATAGATGACTTCTTTGAATTCATCTTTAATTGTGATGCGGTTAAAATGCCAAGGGAAGGAATTCAGGATGTATTCTTCAACATCTGCCTTAATGGTATTATTCGGAAGTACAGGCAATTTCTGGGCTACAGAACTACCAACTTTACTTACTTGCTGAGTTGCCTGGTCTTTAAGTTGTTGTAGCTGCTGCGTAATTTTATCGACATCTACTTCCTGAACTTTTCCTGACAGTTGTTGTAGCTGATGGCTAACTTTTTCCACATCTATTTCTGCAAAGTCTACCCGTTTCAATACCGCAGGTAAAGCTGCACCTAAGCCAATTTCAATAGCTTGCTTGACTATTCCATTGCTTTGCTTACCATTTCCACTGCCGACTGTAGCCAATTGCTGAATTCTCTCAACTAATTGCTCAGATTGCAGTTCTTCTGGAGAGGCTTGTTGGAGTAAATTAATTACTTGGTCGGTGGGATTTTGCCCTTTCACAACTTGGTTCCAAGCACCTTGCAATTGGTCAGCGATACCATTGATATCTGACTTGGAAAAGTCTGTACGAGAGCTAATTAAATCGACAAATGTTTGGCGATTAACATTTTTTAGTAAGTCACTATCAGCAATCGATTGTAAGTCTCCTTCTTTGAGCAGCTTCTCAAATTGAGAGCGGATTTGTTTGGTATCAAGCTGGGGTAATTGTACACCAGATAAAGAACTTTGTAATGTGTTTTTGATACTATCTGGGTCAAAACCTGATGTGAGTTCTCGACGAACGGCGGCGGTGATTTCTTCAGCGGTAGAAACCATTTGATTTTTAGCAGCATTAGCACCCAAAGCCGTAGTTGCTGTACCCATGATTCCTTGCATACCACTTGTAACGGTACTAGCAACAGAACCAATCAAGGAGCCGACTGCACTTGAACCTAACCATACAATGACTGTGAAAAAGGCAGACCAGATGACTACACCGATAATTGCTCCTAAAAGCGTACTCTCAATTAAGCTGAGCTTAACTGCTAAAAAGCAAGCACTGAATAAGGCAATAGTTGCAGTAACAAGCGCCCAAAGACCGGCAGTTGTTTCAACTTTGCGAATCGTTCCACCCAAGCTTTCAGATTCATCAGAACTTGAGCTACCACCTAAAGCGGAAATTCCTACAGCTACCGAGAAGTTTGTTAATAGTAATTGAAAGGCAAATGCCATCAATATACCAGCAAGTAACGCTACTAAAAACTTAGGCCCAGAAAACACAAGTGATGCTTGTTCTGGAGTTAAAATTTCATTTGTTACTGGAATTTGTGCTAATCCCAACTGCAAAGAAGACAATTTCCAAGCAATTAACGCACTTTGAATCATAATATTTTCCTCGTTAAAACGGTGCTGCTCAGATCCCCAACTTCTTCAAGAAGTCGGGGATCTAAATCCGGCGATGAAGGTTTATTTACGACCACCAAACCATTTAGCTGCGATCGCTCCTAAAGCTGCTCCTACCACTGGATTACTGAGAAACTTCAGAATCGCTGGTTGTTCAGCCATGACTTCTTGGAAAATGTCGGGATGATTGTGATAAGCAAAGGCTGCAAGTTTGCTGACATCATCAGCATTCATCCGGTTAGGGTTATGAGTAGAAAGTCCCAAATTTTGCTCTAAATGGCGATCATCTAAACCTCTTCCCTTTAAGTGCTTGAAAAATGCTCGTGCAACATCGTCGCGTTCGTTAGGCTTAATCTGGGCGATCGCTTTTTGCAATTCTGGCTCCATCTGGCTGGGAGGGATGCGATCGTGGTTTAAAGAACGACCAAATAATTGACGGCGTTCTTCATGAGATGAACGTTGAGCAAAATCATCAAAGTTTTGGTAATCTTTGCTTGGATCAGATGAAACATCATCTAAAGATTCTGTATTACCATGAGCTAACTCGTTCATGATTTCGCGTTTATATTTATCACTGCTGCTCATTTTATTTGTCTCCTGTTTTACTTCTAATCAACTGAATCAGTTCTTTAAATTTGGAAAATTGAGTCATTACTTGTACTCAATTTGATTTGTTTGCACATCATACTGAGTCGTTAAAATCAGTTTTTTATCTGGTGCATACATCAAAACTGTTAAGTCTTGATTAGGAAAATTCTTGTGAAAACCTTGAACTAAGGATTTTGCTAATGGTCGTACTTCATTTGGACGCACTTGAGGCGTAATCACAACACCTAACTTGTTGTTATCACGTACATAAGCATCTTGAACGATTCCCTTTGCTGTACCAATAACCCAATTACCAAAATCTTGACCTTGTACGCTGTTACCGCGTTCTAAAAGGGCATAGTCTCCACTACGACTGATTCCAGATGGTAATTGAGTGGGTTGTTTAGCTTGAACTCCGGCGCTACAGGCGGCTGTTGTTGTTAGTACTAACACCAAAACTAAAGCTGTTACAATCCTGTGGAAATGTTGAATTATTTTCATTTTGACCTCCTCATCTCAGGCTATCTTTTGAAACATCAATTTACTTGAAATATTTTGCTGATAAGTAGGTAGATAACCTACTCCTAATAACTAAAACATCATCCAATACTTTTCTTGTCTCCCTTGTGCTTTGGGAAAAGGGTAAATTTCAGCTTTGCCCCCTTTCCTGTTAACCAAAAGATATTAAACATTACGTGATTTAGTTAAGTTAAATCCGGTCAGTTTTATTGACTATTGGAGTTCCATCGGTGTCAACGTCTAATTCTTCACGTCGAATGGTTTCTTGAGCTTCAACGGTTTCTTTGTCTACAACTTTTTGCACTCTAACTTCTTCACGCACGAAAGCTTCTTTACGAACGTCAGCAACTTCTTCGTAGATTTCCATGTGTGCTACTTCGCCCTCGCGGAAGTTAGCTGTTTCAGGAGACACAACTTTACCTGCGTCTTGAGGAGTAACTCGCTCAATCACGATTCGCTCTTTTTCTACCGGAACAGCAACTCTTGCAGTTTCAGTTTCAACGTGCTTACCAATCGCTACTTCTCCGGTTTTCCGACGCTGTTTGTTAGCAACCAGTCTTTCTTCGTAGAGTTTGAAGGTTTGATCTTCGTGAGCGCTAACATCATATAGATCTGGCTCTTGTGCGTAGGCGTAGTTGTTGCGATCATAGCTAGGAGTAGTACGCCCAGATGTTGAGCCTACCGCAGCCGTAGATGTTGCATCCAGAGGCGCTGAGCTTTCTACAGACTGTGTGCGATACCCTCCACGCACTCGTTCTTCATAGTCGTAGTCAAGCGGTGTATGCTCTTGATATTCAGGTAAATTTTCCGCTTGCTCTCTTGTGATACCAACGACATAAACACGGTCTGCTCTAGAGTCAATCTGTGCTTTACCTATTGGTAGCAATACTTTTTTGCCAAAAACCCAAAAGCCTATGTCAACGATTAAATAACGGAACGCACCTTCGTCGTCCACTACAGCATCACTGATTGTGCCAATCTTTTCATCAGTTCCTCGGACATAGACACCCATTCCTTTGATGTCCTTACCCTGAATAGTATTGTGATAGTCTGGGTCGAATTCACTTATTCTATGGAGTGGCATTATTTTATTCCCTAAAAACTTTTGCTGTTCATTACTAGACTAAGAAATTAGTTCATATAAATCTTCTCTCTGAAGATTGACTTCAATCACCTTGATGATTAACCAAAGGTATTAATTACATGTAATTGAATAAGTAAAAAATTATTTCAAACTTGTATATAGTATCTATGTACTTAGTAAACTAAAAATTTATTTTGCTATTTTTGTGACTAGTTTCTAGCATTTTTATGACTAGCTTCTAGTACTAAATGTAAGGTTTAAAGTCAAGCCAGCCTATACGTTCGCAGGATTTTTTACTAATTAAATATCTGAAATAATGCCTTACATTTAATTAAAAAAACGCTTCATTTTTTAGCTTTGATTGTTTTACTTGTAATACTTTTTTGTCACTCTTGAGAAAGACAGAATTTATTCCAAGAGATTGAGGAGAATTGAATCTCAAAATGCCTAAATGTTATTAACGTATCAATAATTTTGTAAATCAATAATTTTCTTTTGCTGCAAGGAGCAATAATGGTATTAAGTATACATCGGCGTGCTGTAGGTGTATTTACTCATCGTCGGGATGCAGAACATGCGCTGCATGAGTTGAGAGATTCAGGCTTTGCAATGGATAGAGTTTCTGTAGTTGTGCAGGATGCAAACTGCAATGATGATATTGCTGGTGCTGAAGTTAGGGAGCGGATTGGTGATAAGGCTGATGAAGGTGCAACATTAGGAGCGCTTTCCGGTGGTGCTTTGGGCGGCTTGACTGGTTTATTGGTTGGTCTTGGTACTCTAGCGATTCCTGGTATTGGCCCGATTATGCTTGCTGGTGCAACAGCAACCGCCTTGGCTACGACTGTCGCAGGCGTGGGTATTGGTGCTGCTGCTGGGGGCTTGCTTGGCGCATTGATTGGTTTAGGAATTCCCGAAGAACGAGCTAGAGTTTACAATGAACGAGTGGAGCGGGGACACTACTTAGTTATCGTTGATGGCACAGATGCAGAAATTGCGAAAGCAGAGGCAATTTTACAACATCGAGGTATTGAAGAGTTTGGCATTTATGATCATCCCGATCGCCAGCGTGAGACTACCAATGTTACTACAACTACTCCTAAAACTGCCATCCTGAATCGGGGTACTGGTCTAACCAAAAATGCTGTCGGTCACTTCAGTAATTTTAGTGATGCCGAAGTAGCAATTAATGATTTGCGTGCGGCGGGTTTTCCTTTGAGTCAAATTTCTTTAGTTCACAGAGACTTTTCTCAACCAGAACGGTTGACAAGTATTGCTGTGAGCAATCGCTTTGATGCTATGAGGTTGGGACTACCTGATGAGCGGGCGCGTTTCTTCAGCGATCGCATCACTCAAGGAGATTATATAATTATCATCAATGGTACAGATGATCAGCTTCGTCAAGCTGCCTCTATCGTTAGCAAACATGGAATTCAAGAGTGGCAAATTTATGACCCGACGTTAATTAGTTCTACAAGTCATAATTATGCTAATAATGCCTATGAAGGTTACGACCAAGGCGTTCACCAGCAAACAGCTATTTTTGATACTACTTACAATAGTGAAGACCCTGCTGTGATTATAATTGACCACCGGGATGAAACTGTTTAATTATCTACTAGTACTAACGCAGCAGTTAGCTAAAATTGAACCTTTAACTAAGGAAATAAAAGGTGTTGAAAATTGTAGTAGCTAAGTACTCGTGATCAAGTAGAAATTGGTTTTTTACTTGAACATTTTACAAAAGTATAAGTTTTTGTACCAAGTCATAACACTGCACCGTCTAATTCAGGGAAAAAGGAAATATGATGAAGACTCATAAACTAGCTTCGCTTCCCGCAGCAGTATTTCTTTCAACATTACTAACAATCCCGCTGCTTGGTAGCTGCGGCGGAGGTTCCCAAAATACTGCACCACCTCCGATTAACGGTAGTGTTGGTAGAAATTTAAATAATCGTCCCCCCGTAAATCAACCTCAAGCTAGGAAGGGATTGAGTACAGGACAGAAAGTGGCAATCTTGGGAGGAGCCGCTGCACTTTACTACCTTTATAATCAGCGAAAAAATGCTAAAGGAACGGGAGCGCAAGGTCAATACTACCTTTCTAAAAATGGGCGTGTTTACTATCGAGATGCTCAAGGTCGCCCTATCTGGGTAACACCGCCACAAGGAGGTATTCGTGTTCCAGAAGAGGAAGCACGACAATACCGTGACTTTCAAGGATATAATAATAGTCCTACAGGGCGCGATTTAAGAGGTTTAGGTCAAGCTCCTGTTCAGACATATTAACTGTTGCAAACATTAAAAATAGATTGGCATATTCCTGTAGCCTCTCGTAGAGAAGAGAAAAATCTCGATTTTACGTTAATTTGTAAGATGCTTCTCTACGAGGCGCTGCGCGAACACTGGCGCTACGTACCCTGCGGTAACGCTGCGCGAACAGCATAACATTTTTAACTTCTCAGACATCTCATAATAGCTAAAGCATTATGATATAAAATAATTTTTTTAAAGTTTTATACTAACAAATACAAATAGTTTTTAACTTAAATATAATAATATCTTTTGATAGATGCTATTAAAAAAAGAAAGCGATTAATATCTGAAAAGTAATTACTTAACCGTTAATAGTTGAGTGAATTAAAACTTTAGGAGGAACAAATGAATTTATTAGAAAAAATCTTCGGTGGTGGTCAGGCACAAGAAAATGACTACCGCAATTTTGTCAACCGCTACGAGCAGGGTTTACCCCATGAAGGATACTCTGATGAAGAAGTTTTAAACCGTTATCAGCAAGTATCTAGACAGTTACCTCCAGAACTTTATCAGGAATCTGCACAAGAAGCTTTTAATCGGATGTCACCACAAGAGCGGATGCAGTTTGGTCGATCTCTTCAACAGCAGACACGTTCTTCAAACTTGGATTTTCCTGATCTTAACCAAGATGGTATAGACGATCGCTTTCAAGACCCAAATTATCTGGCTCAAACGACAGGTCGGATTCACCAGCAACAACCAGATATACTCAGTCAAATCCTGGGTGGTGTTACGGGGAGCTTTACAGGTGGTCAAGGTGGTAACATTATGAGCAATCCATTAGCAAAGGGAGCGATGGCAGGTATCGCGGCTCTAGCTGTCAAGAAGTTGATGCAAGGAGGCAACCAAAGAAATTCCGGACAGTATGGTAATGTCCGCCCAGCTAGTGAAGACCCCTACGGTGATCCGGCGGATTACGGACAGTATGGTAATGTCCGCCGAGCTAGTGAAGACCCTTACGGTGATCCCGCTGACCAACAGTACCGTTAGAGCATCGATTCAGTAATCGCAAAAACCCGATTTCTTTTCGGTAAAATGACCAATTCTCGTTGACTGTAGAGACGTTGCAATGCAACGTCTCTACGAAAGAATCGGTTTTTCTCGCCCCTATCTTGAATAGTGAATTGGTGTTCTAGTAATTTCAAGTAAGCATCATTACTGAGAACAAGCGTTTCATCTACATCCAAAATTACGCCCTGATATGCCATTGAGAAATCTTTAAATGACTTTACTGCCTCTAGGCTACTGAAATGTTGTTGCCATAACCTCTACCTCGGTTGTTACTTCCAATGGTAGAATTACTGTAAATGTGGAACCAACTCCCAATTGAGAAGTAAGACTGATTTCGCCTTGTAATAGCTTTACCATGCGTGCAACGATCGCTAGTCCTAACCCTGTGCTGTCAGGAGGATGCGGTTTAATGGTAGAACATTCAGCACGAGCAAAGGGTTCAAAAATGCGCTCTTGGTCTTCCGGAGCGATGCCAATTCCTGTATCTGTAACTGCGATCGCCCATTGATTGCTGGTAAATGCATGACACTCAATGGTCACGCAGCCTATTTGTGTGTAGCGAATAGCGTTATTAACTAAATTGGTCAAAATCTGTTGCAGTCTTAATGGATCTGTTAATACTTGCATTGGTGCATCTTCACAGTCCAGCAGTAGCTTGAGTCCTTGCTTATCTGCTAAAGGCTGCATAGTTTCTACAATAGTGTCAATGATAGAGCGTACATTCGTTATTGCAAGGTGTAACTGCATTCTACCTGCTTCATAGCGGGATAACTCTAGTGCATCATTAATGATATGGAGGAGTTGACGACCGCTACGCAGCACACGCTCAATATGCTCGACGCTGGTAACATTATCTTTGAGTTCAGAGGAGCGCTGTTGACGGATGAATAGTTCTGAGTAGCCAATAATTGAGGTAAGCGGTGTTTTAAGTTCATGTGCTAGTATATTTAAGTTTTCTTGGCTGCTACGAACTAACCGCCTCAATTCTTCAACGGTTAAAGTTAATTGGTTTTGCAGTTGCTCAAGTTCCTGTAATCGCTCTTTTACATAGCTTTGAAAGCACTGAGCGATCGCTTCATCCACAACTGTATCAATCAGCGACATTGATCTTAGTACTTCCTCTACCGTTCCCTGCAACAATTCTGTACGCAGATTAGCAAAGATAATGGTGCGGAGTAAGTGATATTCTCTTACAACTTCTGTAGGGTTAAAGCCTTGTTCTGCTCTTAGCAAACCATGTTCTAAGCTAGCTTCGACAATCGTTTTAATATCACTTGCTTGAGTATGAGCTAGTACTGTCACCAAAGCAGTGAGAACATGAGGAACATGATCTCGAATGGCTGTTTTCGATAGATTCTTAGTACTTTTTATTTGTTGATCTTGAGCGACTGCTTCAACCCACTGTTGAGCGATCGCATCAACTTTCTCCGATAGCAAGTGACTAAAATCTTGCATAAACAAATATATATTAATTCGGTTAAGTTAGTTCTTCAATATCGCTTATACAAAAGCCAATTGACAAGCGAGCGCATTACTACTTTAAAATAGAATGCTTATCTCAACTATTATATATAAAAATTTTAAAGTTTACGCACGCAGAGAGTAATGATAAACTTATCTGTTTAGCTATTAATATTTACATAAAATAAAAATATTATTATCTTTAACAAGAGGCTTAATACATAAGTCTTCTTTTTTTATCACCCCTCTTAAGTAGGAAATCAAAATAAAATTTATTTAATTTAATTATCTATGTCCAAAGACAAAAATAGATTAAACAGATATCTTGCTATTTAGAGTTTTTAATCTCCCTCTTACGGTTGGTAAAAGTACAACAACAATCAGTTAAAGTCTAATTTAGATTACTTATTCAAAATAAAGCAGTTAAAATTTAACATATCAACAACTAATCTTTGCCATGTTCCAAATAATTTAGTATAAATACACAAATTAGATATACTGATCAATTTAACCAAACTTAATAGTGTAGAACTTTAATTTAGTTAGTAAAAATGTTACAAAGTAAAATTTTTTACCGATTTCAGCAAATATTAGAAAATATCATTTCTGGTAATTCAAATCATAGTGATTATATTGTTAAAGATGAAAGATTTATAGAAAATAAGACTGCTAAATTTAAAAAGCAAATTCTTTTTAAAGTCAAATTTAAGAAAGAAGAAGATGCTCAAAAGTCAGTATCAAGTTACCAACAGGCTTCGTTAAAACCCCAACAATTCAAAAAAGCTTCGTTATTCCCTGATGGTAAGACTAATATTGCTGCATTATCTCTAATTTTGCATGGAGTTGCTGATGTCTTATCTCAAAAAATGAATCTGTCCTGGAAAACTGGAATAAGTAGAACTTTCAGCTACGAAAAAGAAGTTGAAGGCACAAAAGAAAAAATCTTCTACTATGTAACGGATAACCCCGAAAATCCACAACCAGAAACTCTGGCTGAAGAAACTGCCTTAGTTGTTATAGACCAATTTGACCCAAGAGCATGTGCTATTCACCTGATTTACTGTGCTTTAGTAGCTAACCTAGAGAAACCTTGGGAAGGTAATTTTGTAATTGATGACAAGCAGCTACTTGAATATACAGGGCTTGTCAAACGCAGGGATTTATGCAAACATGAAAAGCTGAATATTTTGTACCAATTGTTGCGGCAATCGGCTCAAATATTAGCTTGTATTGCATGGCCTAAACGGGGGAAAGTCGGAGATTTTACTGTTGCTGATTTAAAGATTTGGGACGTTAGTATAATCAGAGATTTTAAAACAGATCAAGCTGGCAATAGCAAACTTGTAGGCTTAAAAGTAATAGGTCAACCTGGAGCATGGACAAAATACTTTCTCAACAAGTCTAACTATGACTCTAATACTGGAATTATCACAAAGAAAACTGTACAGAAACTATTTAGTATTGGCAAACAAAATGCTGGTGCAGCTAGAATGCTAGTCTGGCTAACCTTTCAAATTCAGCCAGGATATCAGAATTGTGTAATGGGCAAAACTCTGATGGAGATTGCTTATGGCGCAGACAAATTGTCAACAGTGGAGCAAGACAATCAGCTGAGACGGCAAATAGCTGATGACTTTGAAACTGATTTGAAAGTTGTCAAAGAAGCAGGATGGCAAGTAGATTTGGAAACAGAAGCAGCTTGGTTAACAAGTAGCGGTTGCACTAAAAGACCAATAGGTTACTGGAATGAATTACTAAATACTAGATGGCATTTTCATGTACCAGCAGAAGTACAGGAACGCTTGATAAATTCAAGTCAGCCAAGTACAGACAATATTCAGCCTCCAACTGGTAATGTTATCAGAGAAGCTAGAAAAACCAAAGGCTGGTCTAGGGCATTCTTTGCGTCAACAATGGGTAAAAGTATTTCTTGGGTTGATGCAGTAGAGACGGATACACGTAAGGTTTCCCAGAAAGATATACCCAAGTTGCTCAACATATTGGAACTACACCTGATCTCGTAAAACAGCTAATCTAAATCTGGTTCAACGCCGAGCGATCGCAATTGTGCTATTAACCTTTCCGTCCGTTGTCTTTCTTGTTCTGCGCGTTGTCTTTCTTGTTCTGCGCGTTGTCTTTCTTGTTCTGCGCGTTGTCTTTCTTGTTCTGCGCGTCTTCTTTCTTGTTCTGCCAGTTGTCTTTCGTGTTCTGTAGAAGTTAATACCCAGTCGCCTATCCTATCATACCAACGTAACCAAGGCTGCTCAATATCTTGATAGCGTCCCTGCCATACACCCAAACCTAATTCTAGTTCTGGTATCCAAAAGCGTGGTTCTGACAACGCTACCTCAGCATAACGTCCGCCATCTAACTTAAACACCCTGAATTCATATTTATAACGGTCAAATATAGCATAGTAGGGAATCCGCAGAATTTTCTCATACACTTCCCATTTCGGCGGTGGTTGCTCGATATCGCGTAAAGTTTGCCCCAAGTCTTCTTTTTCAGTACCGGGAGACAGCAACTCAACCACAATAAAAGGATTAACTCCCTCTTGCCAAACCACGTAACTTAGACGTAAATCTTGTTGTTCATAAAGACGGGAAACACCCAAGACAGCAAACCAATCTGGTCGCTTATGCCATAACGGATTACGCGAATCGTAATACAGATTCAAATCACTAGCAACAAAAATCTCGTCGCTAGGATAATTTGGCGGACAAAAGCTTTCGTCTAAAAGACGAGGTTGTAATAAATGAAACTGATCAGGCAAACCAGGTTCCTCTGGATCTTCACTGGGAAGATCATACATGGTTGGCAATACTTCTTTTGGAGAACGTGGCGGGTCGGTTTGATACATCGTGAAGCAGTCCTGAAAACGAGACTCTCAGATCTATTATGGAACGTAGGCTTGTTTAAAGGAGAGTGGGGGAGTGGGAGCAGGGGAGCAGAAAATAACTTTTGACCCTTGACTCTTGTACAGACGCCATTAATCGCGTCTCTACTCTTCGTATTGCAATGATCAGAAGCGATCGCAATGGTAACAATTGCGGGAAACTGAAAACAGATCAATTAGGAAAGGAGAACCTAATGAGCTGGACTAAAGTTCTTGCAGTTGCAGCGCTTTCCCCAGGTGCGCGACAAGTGGTGAAAGTTGGCAACCAGAATGTACTGCTTTTGAACCACGAAAATCAGTTTTATGCTGTAAATAGTTCTTGTCCTCACTTAAATTTGCCTTTGAAAAAGGGGAAAATTAATGAAGCAGGAGCGATCGTTTGTCCCTTTCATCGCAGTGCTTATGACTTGCGTACTGGTGAAGTACAAAACTGGTGTCCCTGGCCACCTGGTGTAGGTAAGGTGCTCTCGTTGGTTTCACAAGAAAAAGCATTGCCAGTGTTTCCTGTTCGTGTAGAAGAAGGTAGTATCTGGATTGATTTGCAAGAGGAATAGTAACCTCTGTGTTAAGAGAGCTACGGTAGTGTACACAAGTCGAACTCCTGCTGATATCCCAGTATTACGCCTCTCTAAGAGGCTTGCCATTACCCAGATTTTTGTCACAGCCCAAGTATGGCGTACCGATATCCCGCCTAGAAATTTATTTCTAGGCTAATAGCATAAGTAGAGACGTTACATCTAACTATAGAGACTTTACATGTAACGTCTCTGACTTGTGTACACCACGGTAGGTTAGGAAGTGAGAGAGTGGAAGAAGAGAATAATTAATCATCCTTGACTTTTGACCCTTGAACGCTAGTCGCCTCTCCTAAAGGAGACGCTGCGCGAACAAGTCGGGAAACCCGCCCACGGCGCTGGCTCCCCTTGACCCTTGACCCCATTTCAGCTTATGAGTGAAAAACCACCAGAAACCTTACAGCACAGAGTTAAACAGTTAGCCACTCAAGCAGTACAACAATCAAACCCATCAGCATGGTTTGATGTTTTATATGCCGAATCGAATGGCGATGTGACTCAAATCCCTTGGGCAAAGTTAACTCCGCATCCCCATCTTCAAGATTGGTTGACTCATGCTCCTCAAGGCGAGGGGCGTTCAGCGCTGGTAATTGGTTGTGGTTTGGGGGATGATGCGGAAGCTTTAGCACAGAGGGGATTTCAGGTAACAGCCTTTGATATTTCCCCTACTGCTGTTGCTTGGTGTCAGCAACGATTTCCTGATTCTCCTGTCACCTACGTAGTTGCAGATTTATTGGCAGTTCCAACGCAATGGTATCAAGCTTTTGACTTAGTTGTAGAATCTCGAAATATCCAAGCTTTACCCTTGAGTATACGCTCAACAGTCATTGGATCAGTTGCCTCTATGGTTGCAGTCAGGGGAACCTTATTGATAATTACTCGGTTTCGGGACACTGAAGCAGAACCCGATGGCCCTCCTTGGGCTTTGTCTAACTCCGAACTTGCTCAGTTTGAGGCGTTGGGATTAAACGAAGTTAGCCGTATTTTATTCTTTGAGTCAGATAAAGCTCATATTAAACAACTTCGGCTTGAATATCATCAGCTTGGCTTGCAAAAATGAATGCGCGATATACCGAAATGAGAAAGCAAACTGGGGTTTGAGAAAGTAAAAGCTGATTTTGCTTGCGGAAAACACCAAAATGAGCAAGCATTTAGGCATTTTGAGTAAGCAAACTGGGGTTTGAGTAAGCAATCAGGAATTTTGCTAATTGAGTTATACTTGCTCAAAATAAAATAGCCGATAGTCACGGCAGGTTAGCCAAAGGCGTAATACACCGTGTCCAATTAGTCAAAATGGTACGTTAACGCACTAGTTCTTTCAAGGTGTAATGTATTTTTCTTAGTGTCTTGGTGTCTTAGTGGTTAAAAAATTGACTTTTGAACCACTAAAACACAAAGGTGAACAGCCCAAAATTTGGTAAATTTTTTAGGTTTTTACCTACCTTTAAAGGGCTAGTTAACGTACTCTCGTGTCTTATAAGAAGCCGAGGAGCTTGTTGTTCACAAAGTCTGATGATGTCAGAAGGCTACAAAATGTTACCTAAACTTTCCATGACATCTTGTGTGGTTATTATTGAGGGAAAATAGAGATGTAGGAAACGATAGGCTAAATAAAAATCAGCCCCCGCTTTCACAGTTGCTCAAAGCCTCAAATAACTTTACACAATCTATTAATGGAGGTGTAAAATGATTAACAATTTTCCTTTGGACGATTTTACCACCTATCTGATTACCAAAATCAGCTTGCTAATTTTAGTACTAGTAATACTATTGGCGGTATCTGCGGCTCCAGCCCTTTAGCAATTAGCCGATTCCAACCTCAAACCTCCCAAAAACGCCAGCCTCTCAGAGAGTTGGATGTGAGATTATGCAAATTATAAGCAATCTCTTACCGTTGGCTATGGTCTTTGCAACCTTGCTAGCAGGTTCGCTAATTTCTTACAGTCAAGTTAAAAGTAAACAAATTCCATCTACTGGAAACCAGAGTTTGGTTCTATATCGACCAGTTAATATTGCAAGTTTAGCAAATAGCAATTATCAGTTTTGTAGTCAACCTGACCCCAAAGATTGGCGAGACGGGGCTGGGGTTTGTTTCAATTTTAATAAGACGGGAAATCGCGTTGATGGATATTACGGCTATCCTCATTCAGATCATTTTATCTGTATTCGAGGGGCAGTAGATGGCGATTGTGTTACAGGTAAAGCTTTAGCGATATCATGGGCTGTTAATCAGTGGGAAAACAGACCGGAATTTATATTTAAGTGGGACTCAGAGGGACGCTTGACACTTAGCCAAGGACATTTGATTACTACCCCTAATGATAATAAGGATGATGTTAAGTGGATTTTGTACCGTAATGCTTCACTTAATGTTGAAGGATTTTACCAATATAATCGCCCTCGGATGACATCTCCATCTCAATTGTGTGATTGGAAAGCGAAGTAGCAAATTAACTTGCATGTTCCCAGTCGCTCAATAACTCATGCTCTTGCTTTGTCTTGGTGCGTTTGCGGAGTGGTACTTTAGGAGAGCCAACATCTATACCAGCAAAAGACTGTTTCTTATTGGCTAATTTGTTTTCTTTTGTATTTGAACTGACTTGTGTGCTTGTCATTGGTGATAAATTTAAGATTAAGATTTGAGCATCAATAATTTATAACACCAATTTCCAAAGGGCAAATTTCGGAAGATAGATATTAGTTATTTTTTAGGCGATCGCTATGACCGTGGCAAAGCTTAATATATTGATAATACCTGTAACAATACTATTCACACACAAGTATAAAATAGATTTTAGATAGCAGTATGCAAGTTAGGAAATTCTTGCTTGTTGGAAGATTTGTTGAGGTGTAATTTGTAGCGCTTCAAACAAGGAATCTTCTAAGCTATCAGTACCGCGTTTGGTTTGAGGAAGAATATCGGGATAAAAAATAGTCATAGTTTTTGCTCTAGTATCAATAATCCAAACTCGTTGAACTTGAGCTTTCAGATAATCAGTTGCTTTTTCTGTCATTTCTCCGAAAGTTTGACCGGGGGAGATAATTTCAATGACTAATTCAGGTGAAACAGGACAAGCCTCATCTTGCAACCAATCAGCAGAAAGACGATCATAAGAAACATAGCATACGCAATCCAGCTGCAATCGCTCGGTGGACGTGTTCATCCATGTAGAGTGCGATACTCACTTTAGAAGTCCCTGTGCCCTTAGTCTAGCAGCAAGAGGCGAGGAACCTGCTTGCTTCCTCATCCCTTCTGCATACTCGAAGCGTTGTTCAATATCAGCGTCAATCTCTGCTTTATGATCCCAGTAGTAAGCTAGAGAAGAATGAATCTGGCTCATGGATAGATAAGGATGTTGAAAATGAATCTCTTCAGGACTCCAACCATAAGCCATTTGAGCCTCAATCAGTTCAGTAATTTTCATTGTTGTACCCGCAATGATGGGTATACCACGCTCATCGAGTTGCACGTATTTATGTTCAGTGGTTGTGAGTGTCATAATTCTTGCTTTTTAATTTTCATTATGGGTGATGTCTATCTCCAAGCGGCTGTGCATCTACTGCTTTACTTGAGAATTAACAAGAGAAAAGCCGCGTCGCGTGGGTTTGATACTAGCTAACTCCACTTGAAAACTTACCTTATCGCTGATTTCACTGCTTTTTGCTTCCAAAGTCCAGTTACCAGGGCGCAAATACCAAAATAAAGAATTAGCTGATGTAGCTAACTTTTCACCATTCAGCCACCACTCTACAGGTTGAGATGTTGTCCCTGCTAGCTTAAACTCTAACTTCTGCTTTGCCTCATTACCTGGATATAGTAAGAATAAATCGCCATTATGCGGAGATAAAATCCTCAGTTTGCTAGAAGTAAAACTAGATTGTTGCTGTTTTGCTAACCATTCATCATACTCTGGCGGCAAATTGAAGTTGTTTTGAGTTTCGTAGGCTTGTTTGTCTTCTGGGTAGAAATATTCTTGTACTACTGAGGTGCATTCTGGTATTGGTCGTAACCCGGAAGTTGCACAAATAGGTAGTTTTACTAGGCTTTTTGGAGGTTGAAAATCTGCTGGTTCTTGATGTTCGTGCAGATGTAACATAATTCGATTCCACAGAGGTGCTGCACCTGTAACACCTGAAACTTTTCTCATCGGTTCGCCGTTGAAATTGCCTACCCAGGTAGCAACGGTGTAATCAGTAGTGAAGCCAACCGTCCAAGTATCACGAAAGTTGGAGGAAGTGCCAGTTTTAACAGCAGCAGGGAAGGGTAAGTTTAATACAGAGTCTACACCAAAAGCTGTTGCACGAGCATGGCGATCGCTTAACATATCAATAATTAATTGCCATGTTGTACGGTTGGGCAATGGGGAATCGGTAAGGGGTAAGGGGGAATCAGAGAATGTTGTTACTAATGGGGTGGCTTTTCCAAGTCGTGACATAGTAACGTAAGCCCTAGCTAACTCCCATAAACTGACTTCGCCACTACCAAGAGTCAGCCCCAAACCGTAATGTTCTGCGGTTTGATTGAGGTGTTCAAACCCCAGTTGATGCAGACGTTCTAGGAAAGTCTGCACACCTACTTTTTCTAAAACTCTGACTGCTGGGACATTTAGAGAATTCGCTAAAGCAACTCGTACCCGCACAGGGCCAAGAAAACTTTCGGTGTAATCTGTGGGGCTATATAGCTTTGCGCCGGGAATGGCGTAGTGAGCAGGGACATCTGCCAAAATAGTACTTGGGCGAATCAGATTTTTTTCTAAAGCCAATTCATATACAAAAGGCTTGAGGGTAGAACCTGGTTGACGCAAAGCTTGCACTCCATCATTACGTCCCAGTTTGGCTTCATTGAAGTAATCAGGCGAACCGACATAAGCTAAAACTTCGCCAGTGTGGTTGTTAATTACTAAAGCAGCTGCATCATGGACGTTATTAGCCGCCAGGGAAGAAATTACTTGCTGCACTTGTGCTTCTACAAACTGCTGCAAGGGACGATTTATAGTAGTGTGGATGGGGGAGGAAATTTTTTGAGTTTGCGTCTCAGACAACTGACTAGCCAACCAAAACAAAAAATGTGGTGCAGCAATAATCCCTTGCTGACGAGACTGAAACACAACCTTTTCGGCGGATGTTCGTGCCATTAGGCGAGTGATATATCCATCCTGTACCATACGATTGAGGACATATTTCTGGCGTTGCTTCAACCGTTCCCAATGTTCGTAAGGATTAAAGTAGGTGGGATTATTGGGAATAGCGGCGAGAAGAGTAGATTGGGCGAGGTTTAATTCACTGGCTGGGATAGAGAAATAAATACGGGCTGCTGCTTCCACACCATATATATTCCCTCCCATTGGCAGCCGATTGATGTATGCAGCAAGAATTTCATCTTTATTCATCCCTGCTACTAAGCGCCAAGATAACCAAATCTCACTCATTTTACCTGATAGAGTCCGGGGGACGGGATCTAACATCCGCGCTAACTGCATAGTAATTGTGGAAGCACCGGAAACTATTCTTTTAGCGTGAATGGCTTCTTTAATGGCGCGGATAATTGCTTTCATATCCAACGCCCCGTGCTGATAAAAGCTACCATCTTCGGCGGCTAAAATGGCATTGATAAACTGGGGGGAAACCTGCTTGAGGGGTATTACTGCTGTATGCTCTTGGTCACGAGTGAGCAATGTTCCTAATGGTAGCCCATTGCGATCGCTAAACTGCATTGCCAATTGATTTTGTACAATATCTGTGGCACGAATGGGCGCAAAATAAGGCAGTAGGCGCACCACTAAGCAAATTAGTAGTATAGCCAAGATAATTTTACTTGTTTTGCGATGCAGCAGACGCCAAAATTTATGCTTAATTTTCATCAAGGAATCCCTTGCCCAGGAAAACTTACCTTAATTTTGACGTTGTGATTAAAGATATATCAGCAAATATATTCAATATTTAACAATCTCTCTGCAATAACTTTGTGTCTTAGTACGGGCAGTCCGTTCAAGTCGGGAAACCCGCCCACACGGCTGCCCTCGCCTTTGTGGTTTAAATAAAAATTTGACTAACCACCAAGACACAAAGACACCAAGTTAAATTAACATTTACATAATTTTACTAAATCCAATTGTTAAGAATTGTAGTAATTTTTAGGAACTATTAGAAAGAATTGGTTATCTATGTAGATATTCAAACTTTAGACAGAAATAACTACTTATTTTGCGTCCTTCAGTAAGCTAAGCATTGCCCAAATAATGGGTAAATGCCAATTTTTGCTTGCTATCTATTTTTAATTTAAATTACTTAAATATGATTATCAGAATTTTAATTCAGTTTATAATTATCATTACACTTTTACTAGGGATATCAGGATGTAATTTATTTGGTATTTCCCCAGGTAGAGAAAAACTACCAGCGGTTTCGCCACTCACACCACCAAAGTTACCAGTCTGGATTGAACAAATTAGTCCTATTGGAGATACTAAACCTCTTAATCAAATTCGCATCCGGTTTAAAGAGGCTTTAATACCAGTTGAGAGTCTTGACAGTCCAGAACAACAAAAGCTATTACAAAAGTTTGAGCTTTGGCCGCCTTTACCCGGTCAATTTCGGTTTTTGACGCCGCGCATGGTGGGATTTCAAGCTGATAAAGCATTACCAAAAGCCACACGATTTCAAGTCACACTGAAAGCAGGTTTGGCAGATTTAACAAATCATCGATTAGACAAAGATTTAGCTTGGACTTTCAATACCGAACCTATCAAATTGACTAATTTGCCTGGTGTTAACCCTATTGAAAAGGCTGATGCTGAACCAATTGATTTACAGCAGAAATTGCAATTTAACTCTAATGTGGAGCTAGATTTAGCTTCCGTACAAGAACATTTACGGCTCACTCCAGAAGGTAATAATAATAGTATACGTTTCCAAGTTGAATTAGCTAAAGAAGAGACATTAGAAAATAAAGACCCTTTAGAAAAATTTGACCCCTCGACACGCAATTGGATTTATAATCTTATTCCTCAGCCAAATCTTGAAAAAGCAACCCGTTATCGCTTAGAATTTTCTCCGGGGACACTTCCGGCTTATGGCAATATACCTACAGATAAACAATTTGCCAGTAAGTTAACTACTTATTTTCCTTTGGCATTTCAGGGAATTAAGTTTTATGGACAACCTGATGCTGCGGGAACCTATGGAAGATTTATTAAAGGCAGCCCCCAGCTAGAATTTAATAACGTTTTGATAGCAGATGCCGCTAGAGAAAATATTAAAATTGAGCCGACGCCAAAAGCCATTCCGCGAATTGTAGAAGTAAATGATGAAGATAGAATTGTCGGTATTAATCCTTATGCTTTAGCTCCAGCCACTACTTATACAATTACTATCGGTGCAAATCTCAAAGATAAGTTTGGTCAGACTTTAGGTAAGCCTCTTACAGTGAAGTATGATACTGGAGATTTAGCTGGGGATATCTGGACACCATCAGATTTAAATATTTTTCCCGCAGGTAAAGATTTGCAGTTGAATATTAATACAGTAAATTTGCCAGAATCAAATTACAAAGCTGCTTATAAAGTAATTAAACCATCAGATTTGGTTTATTTCAATTACGGTAATGATTTCTTATCAAAACCTTCGGAATGGCAAAGTTTTAAATTAGCAGTTAAGAAAAATCAGTCAGTTGACGTTACAGTTCCTCTTCGAGAAAAAATAGGTGCTGCTACGGGAATGTTAGCTTATGGAGTGCAAGCACGCACTAATAAATATCAAGAGAATGGTAAAGAACTGTGGCGTGAACCTGTAACTTATGGCTTGGTCGAATTGACAAATTTGGGTATATTTAGTCAATGGTTTCCAGGGTCAGGATTAATTCGCGTTAATCATCTTAGTGATGGCTCACCAGTTAAAGCTGCTGCTATCGATATTTATCAATCAAAATTACAGGCAAAATCTCGCCCTGAACCAGTACCTTGTGCAACAGGTAAAACTGATGAAAATGGAACTTTTAGAATAAATCGTCAAGATTTACAGCAATGTTATCCAGCAAATCAAAGCCCTGTTAAATTACCTCAATTATTAGTAATTGCCCGTGAAAATCAAGATTGGGCATTTACTAGAACTGAAGAATATAGCGGTGCTTATGGCTATAGTATTGATGCAGGTTGGCAAGGTGGTAAACCAGAATCGCGTGGAGTAATCTTCTCAGATAGACAGTTATATCAACCAGGAGAAAAAGCTTGGTTGACTGGTTTTGCTGACTATTTGCACAATGGCATAATCCAACAAGATAAAAAAGCTGTTTACCAATTAACTCTAGTAAATCCCGATGGCAAAAAAACTGATTTGGGTACGCAAACTACAAATGAGTTCGGGACGTTTTCGTTAGAATTGCCAATCAACAAAACTCAGCCTTTAGGCTACTATACAATTCAGGCTAAAGGTAAAAATGGACAAGAAATTACTGGAGAATTTCGCGTAGCTGAGTTTAAACCACCAAATTTTAAAGTCGAACTTAATTTGGATAAAGAATTTGCCTTAATTGACGAGAAAGTAGAGGCTAAAGCTACAAGTAATTATCTATTTGGTGCGCCTGTAGAAGGAGGTAAAGCTAAGTATTTTGTTACTCGCCAGCAAACTGATTTTATCCCCAAAGGATGGGAGGGATTTGCTTTTGGCAGACAATGGTTATGGCCAGAGGAAAGTCCTTCTATCCCTAGTGATGTGTTGGAAACTGATTCTCAGTTGGATGCTAAGGGTAATATTAGTCAAACGGTAACTGTAGCTAAAGATTTGCCTTATCCGATGACTTATCGGGTAGATGTGGAAGTTGCAGATATTTCTAATCTATCTGTGGCAAATTCTCAAACTTTTACAGCTTTACCAAGTAATCGCCTTATTGGGATAAAAAGTAATTTTGTTGCTGATGCTGGTAAAGCTTTTCCCATTGAAGTTATTGTTACTGACCCTACAGGAAAACCAATAACAGGTCAACGGGTGCGCTTGGAATTACAACAGATGAAATATAGCAGTGTCACGCAATTAGTTGAAGGTAGCCGCACACCAAAAAATCAAGTTGAATATAAGACGGTAGGACAAACAGAAGTAATATCTGCCAACAATCCACAATCAGTAACACTGACACCAACTGAATCAGGTTCGTACCGCATTAGAGCTAATTTTAGCAATGCTAAAGATGAATTTAGTGCTACAGATTTACAAATTTGGGCAACTGGACAAAATCCCGTATTTTGGGGTTCAAGAGAGCGAAATATCCTAGAAGTTAAACTTGATAAAACAGAATTTAAACCAGGTGAAACTGCTACTGCACTAATTCAATCTCCCTATCCAGATGCCGAATTGTACTTTGCTATTGTTAAAGACAAACCTCTTTATCAACAGATTACCAAAGTTAAGGGAGGAGCGCCACAAATTCAGTTTGAAGTGACGCCAGAAATGCTGCCAAATGCAGCTGTTGAAGCTGTGTTGGTAAGACAAGGTACACCAATTAGCCAGGTAGAGGCTGGAAGTTTAGATAACTTGGTACGCATTGGCTTTGCACCTTTTAAAGTCAACTTGGAAGATAAGTATTTAAAACTGCAAGTTAAGCCAGTGCAAACATCGTTAGAACCTGGTGCAGAGGAAACGGTACAACTAGAACTTCAGGATAATCTAGGCAAACCCACCCAAGGACAGTTTACAGTCATGGTGGTGAATGAAGCGGTGCTACAACTTTCTGGTTATCGTCCGCCAAATTTAGTAGATACGGTTTATGCAGAACAGCCAATATCTACTCGCTTTAGCGATAATCGACCAGATGTAATTTTACAACCCCAAGATGTAGCGAAACCAAAAGGTTGGGGTTATGGTGGTGGGTCATCAACTGGTGCAGCAAGTACGCGCGTTCGCACAGATTTTCAAGCCTTAGCTTACTACAACGGTTCTGTGATTGCTGATGCTAATGGTAAAGCCCAGATTACCTTTAAATTGCCGGATGACTTAACTACATGGCGAGTGATGGCTGTCGCTACCGATGGAAATCTGCGTTTCGGCAATGGCGATGCGACGTTTATTACAACTAAGCCACTGCTAACTAATGCTATTTTGCCACAGTTTGCCCGTCCAGGCGATCGCCTCCTTGGTGGTTTATCAGTAACTAACAACACTGGAAATACAGGAAATCTTGCCATAAATGGCGAACTTGGCGGTACGGTAAAGTTTGCTGAGAATAACCCTACAGTCACCTCCCTGCAAACTAAAGCTGAATCAGCAACTCATGCTTATCGCTTTCCGATAGTAGCGGGTAATGTGGGAGTTGGTAAAGTTCGCTTTACCACCCAGCTAAATGGTACAGCAGATGCTTTTGAAGTACCTTTAGAAATTAAGCCGCTGGAAATTACAGAACAAGTCGTTGAAACTGGTGTCACTGAAAAACAAGTAAAGATTCCGCTGAATGTCGATAAAAATATCTTCCCGGAAGCCGGAGGTTTAGATATTCAATTAGCGAGTACCTTAATACCAGAGATTAAAGCAGCAGCAAAGCAAGTTTTGGCAGATGATGATTTACCATTCACAGAACCAGCAGCAAGTCAACTGATAATTGCAGCTAATCTACAAACTCTTGGACAAAAATATGGTCAAACATTTGCAGAATTTAATCCTAGCAACCAGGCAAATCTAGCACTAGAAAAACTCCAAAAACTTCAAATATCAGATGGCGGTTTTGCTGCTTTCCCAGGACAAGAAAAGTCCGACCCTTGGGTTTCTTCTTATACAGCAGAGTCTTTGGTTAAAACAAGTCAGGGATTCCCTGGTTTGGTAGATTCTGAAATGCTTTCGCGCCTGAAAGGTTATTTGCAAAAAGTTCTAGCTAACCCCGGACAATTTGAGTTTTGCAAACAGCAACTATGCAAAAGTCAATTGCAACTTAATGCATTAATAGCCCTAGCAGAATTGGGAGACAAACGCAATAGTTTCTTAGCAGATATTTACCAACAGCGTAATAACTTTGATTTAGTTACTCAAATTAAACTAGCGCGGTACTTATCTCAATTCTCAGAATGGCAAGATGAATCACAACAAATGTTGACCAAGTTACAACAAAATATATATGAAACTGGTCGCACAGCAGTTGTAAGTTTACCCCGTAGTTGGGGATGGATGAGTTCATCTACTACAACACAAGCGCAAGCTTTACGCTTGTTTATAGCCAAGCAAAGTAAACCAGAAATTATAGATAAGTTATTCCAAAGTCTTCTGGCATTGCGACGGGATGGCACATGGCAGACTAACTATAATAATGCTCAAGCTTTAACAGCTTTGGTTGAATATAGCCAACTACAACCTACACCACCTAGTTTTATCACTACAGTAGAATTAGCTGGTAAGAAGTTAGGAGAAAATCGCTTTTACGGCTACAAAAATCCTAGCTTACAGATAAATACGCCAATGAATAATTTACCCCGTGGCCGTCATGATTTACTACTAAAAAAAGTAGGTAAAGGCACTTTGCATTATTTAGTTGCCTATAATTATCGCTTGCAGGGAAATCAACCAGGCAGATTTAATGGTTTACGAGTATCACGAGAAGTTCGCAGTGTGAACCAGGAAAAAGTCTTGCAAAAGTTAGGTCTTTATGCTTTTGATAAACCATTAACTTTAGAAAGTGGACAGGTGTTTGATATTGGATTGGAAATTATTGCAGATCATCCTGTGGAACATATAGTAATTAAAGATCCGCTACCAGCAGGATTTGAGGCGGTGGATGCAAGCTTTCAAACTGCTACAGCCGCATTACAAGCAAAAGCAGATAGCTGGGAACTTGGGTTTAAAACTATTCATCGCGATCGCATTATCGCTTACGCTGACCACCTGGAACCAGGTGTTTATAGTCTGCACTACTTAGTACGTTCTGTTACGCCCGGTACATATCTCTGGCCTGGTGCTGAAGTTCATCTGCAATATGCACCAGAAGAATTTGGGCGATCGGCTGAGTCTACACTGATACTTGGGGAAAAGTCGTAACAATAGTCATCGAGTAGCGCTAAGTAATTAGCGCTTTTAGTTTTTTTGACTTGCTTCCCGCTCAGTCAGGGGATGAGCATTTTCGATATGCTCGATTAAGCTTTCAGCCATTTCAACAGCCACAAGAATTAGTTGCTGTTCTGTCTGTCCATAGCCTCCCTCATCACTGACTTGCGGGTAAATGTGAGGGTTGGATAGCATAGCAGCCAGCAGTTGAGATGCGGTTTGTTTTAACTCATTAACTTGCAAATTCACACGCTTACTTCCTCCAGTTCAATGGTGTTTTACAACTATTTTCAGGTAAATGAACGACATTTTTTTATCATGGGTAAATGCGAAGGCGCAAAGAAGGACGTTCCCAAGCGCTAAAGTTTATTTACTTACCTAGAGATAATAATTGATAGTTGTTCCCAGCTTTTGTAAGTAAATCACGAACTTCTTCATCTGTAGTTTGGGGAAAGTTTTCGTACCAGAGACTAACGCTGTAGAAAGGACTTGGTGTCGCAACATATACCATTTCATCTACTTCAGCTTCCAACGCTTCGCAGGTTTCGAGTGCAGCAACCGGCACAGCAACTATAATCTTAGCGGGTTGCTGTTTCCGTACAGCCACAATAGCAGCCCACATAGTTGCACCTGTCGCTAAGCCGTCATCGACTAAAATCACAATGCGTCCTGATAAATCTGCATCAGGTTTATCGCCTCGATATAGGCGTTCCCGTCGTTCTAGTTCGCGTTGTTCTTGCACCGCAATCCTGGCAATTGTTTCATCGGATATCTTGACTTCTTTGACAATATGCTCATTCAGTATCCGCACACCACCAGAAGCGATCGCTCCCATTGCCAACTCTTCATGATCAGGCACACCCAATTTACGTACTACCAAAACATCTAATGGAGCATTTAGCGCTTTGGCAACCTCAAAAGCAACGGGTACGCCGCCTCTCGGCAGCGCTAATACCAATACATCTGAGCGATTAATATAAGCCGTTAACTCTCCAGCTAAAACTTGACCTGCTAACCTCCGGTCTTTGAATAACATGGCGTGATGCTCCTGACATATATCTTAGATAAATTACGTACTTACACGCATTCGCCCTTGGCTTCCCGCCTCTGTTATGGTTACTAGAACACCGATTCAGTATTCAAGATAGGGGTGAAAAAAACTGATTATTTCGTAGAGACGTTGCATTGCAACGTCTCTACAGTCAAGGAAAATTGGTCGTTTTACCGAAAAGAAATCGGGCTTTTGTGATTACTGAATTGATACTCTAGTACGTAGGGCAGAAATAAACCACCCATTTTCAATCAATGGTTTGATGTTCTAATCTGATCTTAGAGAGCTAAAAATTTTGTGTCCTCTGACTAATGGGGCGACATTCTCAATTTACCGTTCTGCCTAACGGATGAATGAAGCAAACTGGATGTTAAGTTTTTTTTTGGCGTACTTCATGAGACTTGTTGTAAAAATCGCAAATTGTCGGGGGGAAGGGTAAAGGGTAAAGGGTAAAGGGGAAGGGTTAAAGGGATAACCAAAAAAGCGGTAATAGCAGTAAGGCATTGAAAGATTCTTGGTGAGTGAACACAACACGTAGGCATAGCCCGTCGTAGCAAGAAGTCGAGCCAGTGCGTTCCTGTCGCCTTGCGTCGAAAGCGCAAAGTTAGAGCGGCGGTTTCAGCGGTAGCGAGTCTTCGCCCAAGGGGCGACGCCAAAGGCGAATGAGCGTCTCTGAACTTTTCAAGACAGACATCGCCAGCTTTTGGCTTAAGGCTACACCAAAATGAATACGTGAATTACTCACAGGACTTACGCACTCAGATCCCCCAACCCCCTTCAAAAGGGGGCTTTAGAAGTTCCCCCTTAAAAAGCTACGGTGTACACACAAGTCTTTTAGAGTTGCCCCACAGGCTTTTGATCCCCCCAACCCCCCTTCAAAAGGGGGGCAAAAACCTCTCAAAGTCCCCCTTTTTAAGGGGGATTTAGGAGGATCTACAACGATTTTGGTTTTGTACAGAGATGTGTGTACACCGTAGCCTTAAAAAGGGGGGCTAGGGGGGATCTAGGTTTCAGGCTTCAGTGCGTAAGTTCTAACTCAAATGAGTAAGTAAAAGCTTATTTTACTTGCGGAAAACACCAAAATGAGTAAGTCAAACGTCATTTTGAGTAAGTAAAAGCTTATTTTACTTGCGGAAAACACCAAAATGAGTAAGTCAAACGTCATTTTGAATAAGTAAAAGCTTATTTTACTTGCGGAAAACACCAAAATGAGTAAGTCAAACGTCATTTTGAATAAGTAAAATGCCTTTTTGAGAAAGCAATATGCCTTTTTACTTATTAAATATGAATTTTTGAGAAAGCAATATGCCTTTTTACTTATTAAATATGAATTTAAGTTAAATATGCCAGCAATGCCGATGCCCTAAGAGCGATCGCCAGCTTTTCTACTCATCTGGCTACAATACAGGGGTACAGCATTTTAGAGAATACTAAGGGAATCAGAAGTTTTTTATTTAGAATATAACCATCTGTTAAACAAACGGCTGACCCTTGGCATAACAATGTAGGTTAAAAGTACAACCATGATGCCAGAAACGATTAGCGAGATAATCAAAGGAGATAAGCCACGGAACAAGGGTGTAAGGAAAGTATTTAGAAGATTAATTAACACGTACACAACTGCCCAGGTAAGCAATGCTGTTTTGTAGCGTGGTGGAGTCTTCAACGGTTGACCGGGAATAGAAAACCAAGCTTCTAAACCGCTAAGTTGCTGAACATAAGGGTCAGATTGAACCAAAGATTTACCTTGATTTAACCAGTATTCGCGATCGCGTGACTCCATCCATCGTTTTAAATTTTCATAGTTGTCAAACCGGAAAATAATCACATATTCGGGTCGCACGCCAGGTTGAGGGCGAATCACATTTGTACCCAAGTGACCAGTATAAGTTCTCGCCACACTAACAATATCTTTTACCCAAGCTTCGTAAGCATTTTCACAGCCAGGTTTGACAAGTTGCGAAATGACTACCGTTACGTATTGCTCATCTTGTTCCATGTTCATTAGTTATGTCACTAGCAAGCTTTTCTCACAATCTTTTGATGCAAGTCTAGTTTCTTGTACCAAGATTACAAAAGACACGCCCTGGGTTTGATGCTCAAAAGTCTTAACAGCGCGAAACCCTGCCTTGTACCATACTCGGAGCGCACGCTGATTGAACGCCGCAACCGTCACCCGAACAAAAGGAGGCGCAAACGTCTGTCGAGCAAAATCTAGAACCGCTTCCACATAGCAACTTCCTCGCCTCTGTCCTGTTAAATCTGGGCGAATACCCATGCCAATATCTAACCCTGGCGTGCTGTAATCACCTCCAGGCACTTGCCCATCTTCTCCAAAACTACAATAGCCAATCAACTCTTCTTGCTTTTCAAAAATACCGTAGAAGTTGTTTTGAGGATCGAGAAAGTAGTGTACGTTTTGTTCAATTTCGTTGGGATTCAAATTGTAAAAATCATAGGGTGCATCATAGTGCCACCCGGCCATCTCCCGCGCATTTGCTTCATTCAACGATTGAATAGCCAAGGACATTGTTAGTCTCCCATACAATTCAGACAGTGCCTCCCAGCAAGCTAAAGGTGATATCCAGCTTTTCCAACCTCAAGTCGGACAACGGTTGCTGGCACAACTCCTGTGGGAGGCGGTAAGAACATCCCACCATTTGTTACAACATAAATGGCTGTACGGTCTGATTCTTGTTGACCAAAAGCAACCGCTGTACTACCAATTACATCTTGCTCGGCTTGAGCAATGATGGTTGTATTTCCATTTGGAGCAATTCGCACTACACTGTTATAAATGTGAGTTGCTCCATAGAGATTTCCCTCTACATCAAACGCGAAATCATCAATATTGGTCTGCTCAATAAAGATTTCTGGTTCACCCGGTTCTCCTGCTGCGGTAATGGGAATCCGCAACAGCAGCATTTTATCAGTGTTTGAGACGTAGAGATTGTCATTAAAACGCTTCAAGCCATTTGCACCAGGAATGTTGCTCTCAGCAGTTCTCCGAGCTAGTAAAGAATGTTCTAACCAAATTGATGCATGGCGTTGAGCAATATCAATTTGCCAGATTGCACCCCGATAGGAATCAGCTGTCAAATACCGAGTACCTGATAAAGGTGTGATGCCATTGAGAAATATGGCATCTGGCAGCTTTAATAAAGTCTCTACTGTGCGATCTGAGGCAACCAGAGAAATCACAGGTACAGAATCAGTATTCCATCCAGTCGCTACCAAACCACCGTTTGTAGTAAAGGCCAGACCGCTGACTTTGCCCTCAATGTTTGCGTGAATATGCTGCTTTTTATCTGGAGTGATGCAAATAATTTTACCAATCTCGTGATTCGTTACAAAGATTTTTCCATCTGGGGCGATTGCCAAATTTTCTAGAAAGGTATTGACTGGAAACGAGGCAATAACTTGGGCAGATGCCAATTCAATTGGCGTATCTGCATAAATTGGGGGTAATCCGGCTGTAATTTCCATTTGGCTGCAACTCCTATTAATACACCACTTCTGTTTCAGAATCTTGAATAGTATAAAATTCCCAGTATTTATCTGCAATGCGATCGGGACTGTATTTGGGGTCTGCCGCGTCCACTGTACCGCAAATTGTGATTGTTCCCACCCGAATATTTTGACTTTTTAAAGCATCTGCCAGTGTATTAGCCAAACTGCGAATACCAGCTTTACCAATCGAGAGCGAGGCAAAATCAGGACTTGGATACAAAGCAAATCCACCGCCAGTCAACAGAATTGTTCCCTGACCCTGTGCTTGCATTGCTGGGATAACAGCTTGGGTTGCTACCAATGCGCCAGCAACATTCACTTTAAAATCATTGACTAGTGTCTCAAAAGATGTGTTAACAACATTCTCCATTCTCGGAACCGCCGCATTGTAAACAAGCACATCTGGGTTTCCTAATTGCTCTTGAATAGAGACAAATGCAGATTTTAGAGAAGCTTCATCACCCGCATCAGCCACAAAGTCATATACTTCATAGCCTGAGCCTTGCAATTGCTCTCGATATTCCTGTAACTTATTTTGGTTGCGAGCAATCATTGCGATCGCAAAACCTTCTTTAGCAAACCGACGGGCGATCGCTAATCCATTTCCCTCGCCCATTCCCACGATAATTAGCAAAGAGGTCATAATTCTTTGTTCCAATTTTGCAAAACTTAAATATTGCTTTTACTTGCAACGTACCAAAGTCAAATAAATTAATCAAATCGATTATAAAAATAATGACTATTGATGAAATCGATTGACTTGACCTCAATTGACCTAAATCTCCTTGTTACCTTTGAAGCCATCTTTGAAGAACGGAGCGTTACCAAAGCAGCTAATCGACTTTATTTAGGGCAACCTGCCATGAGTGCAGCGCTAAGACGGTTGCGAGTGCTATTTCAAGATGAGTTATTTATTCGTATTGGTAGGGAAATGCAACCTACTGCCAAAGCTACTGAAATTGCTTCTGCTATCTCAACCGCTCTACAGCAAATTCGACAGATACTAGAATCGAGTCAAACTTTTGATCCCGCAACTTCACAACATACTTTTGCGATCGGCAGTTCAGATTACACCAGTTATGTTGTGATGCCCAAACTATTAGAAATTTGTCGTCAGAATGCACCTGGTATTAACTTTCGATTAATTGGCTTTGATAAAGATCGAATTGGAGAGCTTTTAGAACAACGAGAGATTGATGTCGCCCTTGGTGTCTTCCAAGAACCGCCCAGACAAACGATGCAGGTTCGATTATTTTCAGAACACTTTGTAGGTATTAGTCGTCATGAACATCCCCTCATTACCCAGGACGCTTTTACAGCTGAAACTTTCGCTGCTCTGCCTCATGTTCTCTTTACCCTGCGGCGAGATGAAGTTGGTGAACTCGATAAGGTACTTGCTCAAGACAACTTACAGCGTCGAATCGTTTTGACAACCCCCCATCTGTTAATATTGCCAGCAATAATTTCATCCAGTGATCTGGTTACTGCCATTCCATCACGACTGGCAAAGCCGTTTGCGTGTCAAGGCTCATTAACAATTTTTGAACTTCCTGTGCAAACCGAACCGTGGATGATTTCCATGCTGTGGAGCAAACTTGCAGATCAAGATCAGGCAAATCGTTGGTTACGGCATATACTCAAAAGCGTTTGTGAGGGAATTTAAATATTAATTAAACTCCAACCCCATGTGTACCTTTGAATACATGGCAAATTTAACCCCTTCACTTCGTTCTCTGTTTTTACCTTTACCCTTTCCCTTTCCCCTTTTCCCTTCCCCCTTCGTTGATAAAAGAGTCAGAAGTTTACAGCATTTGGCTCTGCGTTATTAGCTGGCAAGTACACCTGAAACTGGCTACCTTTGCCTACCTCGCTATACACCTTGACAAAACCACCGTGGCTTTTGATGATATTAACAACAATGGAAAGTCCCAATCCAGTGCCTTGGCTCGTTTCTTTGGTTGTAAAAAACGGTTGAAGAATTTGCTCTAATAACTCTTGTGGTATACCGCATCCTGTGTCCGAAACAGTTACAAGCACGTAATCACCCACTTCATTCAGCCCTGCACAGTTTTGATCACAAAATAGATTTTCAGCAGAAATAGTTAGTGTGCCCCCCTGTGGCATGGCATCACGAGCATTTACACACAGATTCATTAATACCTGATGTAATTGTGTGGAGTCTGCCGAAACCATCCAGAGATCCTGTGTTGGTATATTAGTATGAATTTCAATTGATTTTGGGAATGTATTTTTAGTAATCTGCTCAATTTCCTTGAGCAAATGTCTTATTTGTAAAGGAACTTGCTTCCCTTCCGCTCCCCGTGCATAAGACAGAATTTGCTTGACCAGTTCGACACCGCGTTTAGAGTTGTCCTCTAGTATTTTCAGTAGTTGTTGATTCTGTTCATCATGATTGGGCAGTTTAAGTGGCAGTAGTTGAGCAATTATTAAAATAGGCGTTAGTATGTTATTCAAATCATGTGCAATACCACTTGCTATGATACCAAGGCTCTCTAGCCGTTGTGTCCGATATAACTGAGATAAGAGTTGTTTTTTCTTAGCTAAGTCAGTATCAATAGAGAAAATAGATTTAGGGGTGTTCTTCGCCACGCTAAAGAACTCCCGTGAATGTGGACGTACCTCATCTTTTAGCGGCTTGCTCACACTTTCCAGTATATTTTGGATAGCAAGACGAAGGCTTTGTGACGTAGTATCTCTTTTAACTAAATAGTCGGCAGCACCACTTTTCATCGCTTGTACTGCTATCTGTTCATTTCCCTGACCAGTTAGCATTATGACTGGAAGGTTTGTTTGACCAAACTGAGTCTTCAACTGACTTAAAATTTCTAGCCCATCCATATCTGGTAGCAGATAATCAAGCAAAATCACGTCAGGAATTTGTTGGCTACAAAATAACAGTGTCTCTTCTCCGGTCTCTGCCTCTAAAATATTGTAGGTGCGTTGCTTATCCCCCGACAGATAGCGTCGGTAAGTTTCCCGGTCTTCTAAGCAGTCATCGGCAAACAGAAGTTTTGGTGTAATTATTGCCACACAGCCCCCGGTCAACAGTTGTAATATCCTGCTCCTTTCATTTCAAATAACACATTGAGTGTATAAACACAAGGCTTTTACAGGCGCAGCCTCTCGAAGGCATCAGAACTTTGTAAGAGAGGGAAAAGGGCTTAACGCGACCACTATCCCCAAAAAGCTTTTTACCTCCCCCATAACAAAAGGATTATTTCGCGCCACTTAAAGGCGTTAGCGTAGCGGAACGAAGTCCGGTTTTTACTTTTACCCCTTTACCCTTTCCCCTGCCACTTCTTTTATCAAACCCCACCTTTTTTGATAATCTCTCGATATGCCGTCGCCGCAAGGGTTGGCTGGCGCTTTAATTCTGGGTCATTATCTAGACCAACGTGGTAAAGTCCAAAATCGCTATCTGGGCCGAACTTCAGACCCCACTCGCGGTTAGAGGTAATGCACCAGGAGACATAACCCACCACGTTCACACCGTCTTGACGAGCGCGTTGCACTTGCTGGATATGCTGGCGAATGTAGTCCTCGCGCTTGACGACCTTATCAGCTACATCAACACAGCCGTTCTCAACAATTAAAATCTCCTTACCGGGGAACAATTGGGCGTGGAACTTGAGCATATCGTACAGTACCCCAGACCAAACTGGCGCATTACCAAAACGTCCGAAAGCTGCATCCATCAACTGCTGGATGCGGTTAAGTCGTAAATTGCTGATGCCCCAATAGTAGTCAAACCCGACAAAATCTTGCTGGCCGACGCACTCTTGGGGACAGAGGAATGTTGGCAGTTTTCCAGCCATGCCGAGATGCCACCAGTTACTTGTTAGCGATGTTGAAAGGGCGCTAAAAATCTTCATTAATGGGTCAAAGATTCGTACAACAGAACGCAGCACAGGTAGACGTTCTTGAGTAGCAACGATTTTAAACTTTACTTTGCTAGGATCACCAAAAATTTGCTTTGCTAAAGCACGAGCTAGATCGATTTCTAAGCCGCTGAATTCACCCGTTTCTGGATCGCGATAACCAAACCCAGGAACATTATCTTTAACGGCAACAATTAAATAACCCCGCTCTTGAATCCGACGCAGCACAGGTTTGGGCAGGGGCTTGTTAGGCGCTGGGGGTTGTCCCTCTCCTTGATGTGTGATGTCAGCTAGAGTTGAGCGTCTGCCTAGACGGGGCGGTTCTGGCACTGGTTGACCGGGGAAATAGCGGGCGTAACTGGCAGCCCAAGCACCGGATTCTTTGAAGCTTCGCACTGCTATATCTACAGCATTAAGTAACTCGCGATCGCCTTTAACTACAGCAGCAGCGTAATTTTCTTCAGTAAGCCCTTCACCATTTTTACCAATCAGCCGATATTGCCCCGGAAACTGCTGGGCGATTCCTAACAAGATGGTGTCATCAGCGAGGATAGCGCTGATTTGCTCGTAGTCCAACGCTCTGAGAGCATCAGCATGATTTTCTACTACTTGGATATTGGCTGCGGGAAATAGTTGGTATCCGGTAGATTCAGCGGTAGTGCTTTTAACCACTGCCACAGGTTTGCCATCGACGTCTTCGGGTTGCTGAATTGGACTTGCTGACTTCACCAGTAAAAATTGACCTGCTTGATAGTAAGCCTCGGAGAAAGCTACTTGCTGTTGTCGCTCCTGGGTTACAGTCAAGGTAGCAATCACTACATCCACTTGCCCTTGTTCTAGCAAAGCCCGCTCACTGAAACGTTTTCCTTGAGCAACGAAGTCTTCGGGACGGCGGAGATTGGTAACGTTGCGATCCACCAGTTTTTGCAACCATAAGGGTAGACCCAACAACATGGGATTTGCTCCCACTTGAGCATCTGGGTTGACTTGCTTGAGAATAGTTCTAGCGTTAGTGTGTGCTATGAACAAATTTCGCATCAGCTTGCGGACTGCGGTCATTTGATCGGCGATCGTTGCGCCTCGATCTAAACCGGGTGGCATAAAGTAAGCTCTCTCCCACCAAGGTTTAACATAGCCATAAATGAGTTGACTGGGTTCGTTAAAGCTAATCCAATAGCGCACTAAGGGGCCCAAACGTTGAGCAACTTCTTTGGCATAGGTAGCAAAAATTGATGGGAAATCTGGGGAAATTAAACCGCCTCGTTCTTCAACATGGATGGGATGTGTGAAATGGTGTAGGGTGGCCATTGGTTCCATACCATGCGATCGGATAGTTTCAATCACTTGGCGATAGTGTTCAAAAGCTTCCTCATTAAACTCACCAGGTTTAGGTTCCACCCGCGACCAAGCGATAGAAAAGCGGAACATCTTGCAACCAAGAGACTTTGCTAGCGCTATATCTTCGGCATAGCGATGCCAAAAGTCAGTTGCTTGACCCCTAATTGTCAAGGCGCGACGCCGCTCCCACACATCTCGAATGTCTTCATAGCGGGAGTCGTAAGCTTCGCATTGGTGGTCAGCTGTGGCAACACCAAACATGAATGAGTCTGGTAAAGGTGAGAAGCGAGTTTTGTCCGTAAGTGGCTTTTTTTGTGCGTCTGACATAAAAATAACTCCTTTAGAAATAATCAAAGTAATTAGACTGAAACAATGATTTGCTCTGCTAACCTGTGAGCAGCATCAGGATCGTGACTCGGAAGATAGACTGTAGGAAATTCTTGTATGTACTGCAAAATCAGCTTCAATGTCTGGCGAGATTTTTCTTCATCTTGAGCAACACCGTCAACAATCTGATCCAACATGAGTTGCTGAGTGTAAGAGGCATCACCAGCAAAAAATAAGGATAGTCCGTCAGCTTGTACCAAAACTGACAAATGCCCCCCAGTATGACCTTCTGTAGGAATTAACTTGACATCTCCAGCTTTTGTCAGCGGGTAACTCTCTAAAAAAGGCCCGATTGGCTGAGGCTCATACTCGATTAAGTGAGGGTTTAACCACTCTGGCCAACGCTGAGTTAAATAACCCCTTAGCTGTCCGCGCCAACCACCAGTCAACTCATACTCTCTACGCGAGACAATAATTTCGGCGTTGGGAAAATGGTGCAGACCGCCTATATGGTCTGTGTGCAGATGAGTGAGAATTACCCAACGTACATCATTTGGTTCTATACCCAAAGCTCGTAACCGAAAATTCACTTCGTCTTCAGGTTGCAAACATGGTTTGATACTAAGCTGAAAATAAGGGTTCCACCAAGGGAAGTAGCCCGGTTCCAAAGTGCGTGCAGTTTCACCCGTATCAATTAAAATAATCCCTTCAGGATGTTCAATAGCCCAACTGTAAATAGGTAAAGGGTCAGTCCAATTGCGGTCAAGAATCGTGTTTACCAGACGCATAGCGCCATGACCTTTGCTATAGCACTGACAGGTTTTGATGGTTACAAGTCCACTTTGAACAGCGTGAATACGCATTTTTATACCCTGGTATGACAGTTACTAGTGCAAGAAGGCAAAAGGCTATTGTATTTCTGGCGTTGCTGAACGAAAATATGAATTTGCCGGGCTACGCCCCGCTTCTCTACGAGACGCTCCGCGAATGCTAACACGCAGAGACGCAGCGAAAAGTTCTGTAGGCGGGTTTCCCGCCGTAGGAAACTTTTCAAGACAGAGGCACAGAGAATAAGGGCATTGCTGAATTTGAATATGAATGATTTTAACTTTTTCATTTAATGCTTTCCTTTGCGTCTCTGCGCCTCTGCGTGAGCTTTTCATATATTGAGCAACGTCGTATTTCTCCTACCTACTCAGGTACTTCTCGAAGAAAGTGAGTATCTTGTCTGGGTTATCCACTGCGTATTGATACGCACCAAAGCGGTGGTCAGTCTCAGGATAAAGAGGTTCTACGGCGTTGGGTGTGGCTGCTACCATATTGGCTACATCAGCAACACTACCCCATTTGTCACCAGTACCTTGCACATAAAGCACAGGGGTATTGCGAGCACCTCTAGCGGCGTAAACTGGCTGGAGATAGGCAGTTTTGGGAGCGCCCGATAAGCAATAGAGAATTTCGATTGGTAGGTTAAAGAGTTTACCCAAAGGGCCAAATTTATCGGCGCGATAGCGTTCCCCAAACACCGATGAAGTATTGGGCTGCACGACAACGGCAACTTTAATATCAGTGGTTTCAGGAAGAGTATATATTACTGTGTTACCTCCCATAGAAAACCCGACGGTGACGATGCGATTTGGATCTACTTCGTTTCGGCTTTTAAGGTAGCTGATGGCTCCCAGCAGGTCACGCTTTTCTAGCAAGCCATAAGTAACTGGAATCCTGGCGTCGCTCTCACCAAAATTGCTGAGGTCAAACATGAGCACGTTATAGTTACTCTCGTGCAATGCTTTGGTCAATGGCAATAGGTTAATCGGCTTGCTACCTGGTAAGTCTCCGAGAGGATCGTTAGCTTTAGTACCCATTCGGTTCCAGGGCCAGCCGTGTAAAACGATCGCAGTTGCCGCTGGCATTTGTGTTGCCGGAATAAACCAGCCTTTGAGGCGTATTCCATCCTGGGCCGGAAACTCCACATCCTCATAGCCCAACCCTAGTTCTTGCTTAGGATTAGTCCATAACCGCTGTCGTTTTGGTGCAATTACCAACCGCGCCGAATTTGCGATCGCCAAAAGTGCTACTACTAAAATGATGACAACTAACCAGATAAAGATATTCACTAGCAACTCCTCTAAGCAACTGTCTGCTGATCAATCCCAAACCGCACCTTTAACCCATCACGTGGGGTAGGAAACAAGTCTTGGTTCAATTCCAGATTTTGCGGTAGCAGCTCCCAACTATATCGACGCAGCAAATGCACCCCCATTATCTTGAGCAACACAGTAATCAAGTCTTCGCCTGCACAACGATGTCCATCTCTAGGCCCACCGCCTTGGGGTACATAGCTGTTTTCCGGTAAGGCTGCAAAGTTTTCTGGAGCAAAGCGACAGGGCTTAAAACTCTGCGGTTCAGAAAAAACCTGGGGGATATGCATAGTGGTATGAATTCCTGCTACTGCGCCCCAACCTTTCGGAATGTGGAAATTTTGAAACTCACAGTCTTTCTTTACGTGAGCAAAAAAAGTAGCAGCATTAATGGGATAAAAGCGGCGGATTTCTTTGGTAATTTGCTCTAGATACACCAACTTTTGCAACCGTGCCATATCTAATGACCCATCAGGCACATATTGCTTGACTTCTTGCCTAGCACGTGCTGCAATCTCTGGATGTTGGGCTAGGGTTAGAGAAAGCAGCGTGAGAGCAACATAAAAACCAGAATAAGCCGCAAAGAACAAATGCATGACCTCACGGCGCAACTGTGCATCGGTGAGAGTGCTACCATCTTCACTGCGGGCTGATAATAGCAATCCCAGTAGATCCTGGCGGGGTTGCTGACGGTGCTGTTGAATCGCTTGGTCGATGTAATCGAGTAACCAATCACGATTCTTGAGCGCCCGTCCATAAGCATTAAAACCCAAGTTAATTGGTACTGAGGAGAAACCTTTGATAAAAGTGTCTGTGATTTCTCCCACAGTCTCACTCATCTGGCCTGGCTCTTTCCCAATAAATAACGCGTTGGTTAAAGATGCGCTCAGCTTACGGTATTCCGTTAACCAGGTAAAGCTACCCAGCTTTTCCCAGCGTTTCAGGTAGTAAGCCGCTGTTTGTTCAATGCTGGGTATGTATTTATCGAAAGCCTCCGGTGTAAAAGCCTGGAGAATAATCAGTTTTCGGCGACGATGTTCGTCACCATCCAACAGTGGTAAGGTGTCCCAGTCTAGTAGTTCTTTTATCGGATGTGGACTGGCATTTTCACGGGTGAAATATTCCTGATTTAGAAAGAAAGTAAAAGCCTCCGGGCCGTTAAAAGCAATGACAGGTTTGCCAAATAAATGAGTTTTAAAGACTGGGCCATATTTTTTAACACGCTTGCGGTAAAAGCTATGAATATCCAAAGCTAATGGAATCGTCTCACCCAGCAGCGGTAAACCGTAGGAACCAGGTGGTAGGTTTTCATTATCTTGACCATTGCGGGTGTTGTGCCGCACCAGTAAAGCTACCAAAATAGAGATAGCTAAGATAATCCCTAAAGTGCGAGCAAATCCCGCTTGTAAAATCAAATTAGCAACCAAAAAGCTCAAACCAACGTAAATATGCACCCCAGTTCGTTGGATTTGTATCCAGGTTGCCGAAGAATCGCTAAACCATCCCAAACTTATATCTAATCCCCACCATAAAGCTAAGATTAATTTACTCGCTGCGATCGCGTAGCCCATCGCACTCCCATCCGCTGCAAAATCTTGAATGCCGCCATATATTCCAAACACCTCATAAAACCAATGAACTAAATAAGCTAAAAAGCTAAAAGTCCATAGCAGCAACCAATAATTATTCTTTCTTACTGATTTCCCTAGCAATATATATAAATAAATCGCTGGAATTAACAACACCGTACTAGCACAAAATGAGTAAATCGCGCGGTGCAAATTCAAATTTGGTTTAAACTCTGCTGCTAAAAGCGTAGCAATCAGAATAATTCCAAAAGGGAAAAAAGTATTAGCAAATTCTGCTAAAGAAATGTTTTTTTTGAGTTTAAATATTTCCATTTTTATCTAACTATCTTTTTACCAAGAGTTATTATTTAACCTCTTCACTTTGTGTCTCCGTGCCTTTGCGGTTAAATAAATTCTTTTTAAAACACAAAGACACAGAGATAATTTTAAAGTGTCTTGAGATACTCTAATAAATCTTCCAAAGCTGCCTTATCCCAACCAGTTCCCTGATAAGTCCAAGGATAATCATGCCCTTTATTAGAGTTACCCTGAACATGGGTATCTAATTTAAAGTAATGTTTATCATCAGGTTCAGTTGGTGAAGCCAAGCCGACATCAATTGGATCGTAAAGATTGTCTCCGCGATAAAAAATTTCTCGACGAGGTTTGAGATTAATTAACTCTGCCAAAGTCAAGACACTGCCATTGTGTAAATAGGGAGCGCGGGCAAAAACTGATTCTATGGGAGCGTTAATGAAACCTTTGGTATTTCCTAAAGGCCCTGGTCTGATGTTTTCTCGTTTGGGTTTCAAGGGATTGTTATCAGGAAAGAAAACATCAACAGCATCTGGTAATTCTTGATAATAACGATAGTTAAGCCGTTCAGAATCAGTTTGAATTTCTTCTATCGGCGTAATTAAACCCTGAAGTTCACCTTTCACCCAAGTGCCATCTGCAAAATTGCGATCGCCATGACAGGTGGCGCAACTCTGCTGAAAGACAGCATGACCACGTTCTATTTTTTGTGGATCAAGCTTGATGCTTTGGTCTTTGAATACCTCTGCATATTTAGGCCCTTGCAAACCTCTCGTGTATTCAATGGCTTGGGTGACATTATGAGAAATTTCTGGCACTACTAAGTTATTCGGGGTGGCTCCTGCTGCCACAGCCGCAAGCACGCTGCGACTGAGACGATCTCTAACACTACCGTCATATTGCGCCCACTCGCGATTTTCCTGCTCGTACAATGACGGCAATTTGGAATAGGATTTATCCGAGGCGGCGGGGCGATCCATCACAAAGTGGACTAACTCTTTAAAAGGTTGCGTTCGAGCCGGGCCAATGGGTGATAATTTAGAGTCTCTCAGGTCTTTGCCATTATAGGGAGCATCCCATTTTGGAAGGGAAGCTAGTACTTGACCTCTAGCAGTCGATAGCCAAAAACCAATTACAGTTTTATCTACAATTCCCAGGGGTTTTTGGTATTTAGCTTCATAAGCCTTGGCAATGTTATCTACAGTTAGATTCTTATCAAGAATTGAAGTTTTAAAGGCGTCTACCCAGGCAAACAAGTCTAACGAAGTACTCCCCATGCCTGTGACTATCACAGCTTCATCTCCAGGAAACCTCCTAATATGGGATGTGTGACACAATGCACAACTAAAGCCCACAAACTTTACAGGCGAGGGATTTCCCGATTGAGGTTGATAGTTAGAAACACTAAAACCCACTGGCAAACCTTCGTTGTCCTCCGGCTTTCCGTGGATAAATCCGAATTGCTCAACCCAATCCCCTGCTTCTTTGCCTGCTGGCTGAAATTGATCGGGGAATAAATCGGGCAAGACTTGGAAAACTGGCAAGGGCGCTAACTCAGTACCGATACTGCCGTGGATAAATGCTTCTTTTGGTGTTCTAAATTGAGGTTTTGCCCAAGTTGATTCTATGTACAAAAACCCAAAGGTTGCTACCAGCAAGATCGAGATGAGGGAGATGGCGGCAATCCTGATAACTTTTAGCATACTTTCCTCTCACAAAGATTTGGCGACAGTGTTTAGCGATCGCCCCAAAGTTCAGCGTGCTGGGCTTGGCGACGGAAGAGAGCCGGATCGTAGTACTTTTGGTAGTACTCCAACTCTATGTGGCTAAATTGCAGCCAGATGCCAGGAACAAAGAAGGCATCGACGTGGGCAGGAAAGCGACCATAAGTGTCGTAGATATAGTTGCAGATATCTTTGGTGTACTGAATTGCTTCTTTAGAATGGGGTTCGGCATCCCGCAGAAAAGCTTCAGCACTTGACTTTGCTTGATAGGAGCGGGCAAACACATCCTTGTCTCCATAGGCTCCCTGGTTGCCGTACTTCTCTTCAATGACGCGATCGACCGCTTCATCCATAGAACTAATGTATGGTGGGCAAAGTCCTTCCAACACACCATCGATACCAACTGGATTGGGTTGAGTAGCGGGTGGCGGGGCCCAAATACTTTTCTTCGGAGTTGGTGGTTCCATGCGAAACCCTAAACCATACCATTCCTTGGCTGGGTTGTGTTCAAGAATGAAGGGTTGGAAGACTGACCCATGCACCCAACCACCAACACCCATTGCCTGACCAATGAGCATTAAGTTTTGCAAAATAAAGAAACATTCATGGTCAGTACGCATGGTGTGGGCGAGTCCCAAGGGAACAGTGTTGTTAGGATTGACAAAACCACCCTTGACTCGATCAATCCCACCGATGGGTTGATAAGGGATTTTAGGACTCAGCCCCAAGTGCATTCCTGCCCAAGCTGCCCAGTCTGCCAAACTTTTGGGTCGAAATTTCTGCCAGTCATCAACAAATAAAGGTTTTTGACCGTCTGGTTCCGAAAGTAGGATGAGTAGGACATTAATATATTGACGGGTGCAATCAACGACTGGGAAAAAGAGAGTTGTCCCAGGAAGGTTAGAGATTTGCTTGTTCCAACCCAGGTAGTAGGGATAAATTCGAGGGAAATCTAGGCGGCGATCGCTAATTTTATGTTTGACGGCAGCAGCAGCTTTTAGCCAGTGCTCCTCTGACCAATCTTCCCATTTAGGAGGTAAATCGCCAAGAGCTGCTAGCGCTTCCCGACCCTTGAGTCGCTTGATTAGCCAGATGCCTTCATCGTTGATCATGAAAAAGGAGGTAGCTTGAGAATTATCAGCGCTACTACCAGAACGAGCAACGATGTTAAGGAAGGGAGTTCCCAATTCTTTGCCACCTTCTGGTTTATCCAGAGGGCCATCGTGGGTTGTGATGCCAGTCATCCCCGTAGCAACAATCAAAATCGCCTCTTCCAACGGACTGAGAGGATCTGGCTGATTCTGGCTGGTATGGCTAAGTTCTCCTGCTACAACTGAAGCACCACGGGCTAATCTGCGAGTGCGTCGCTCAACAATTGCTTCTATCAGCGGGTAGCGAAATAGCTCTTTCAAGCCAGGATGTTGTCTGATATCAGACGCAAGTGGTTCACTGAGTAGTTGATTAATTTCGCTCATTTGCAATTACCTTGTGGGGAATGGGGAATGGGGCATTGGGCATCCCTTCGGCTTCTCTACGAGACGCTACGCGTAGCCGTAGGGGTACGCTCAGGGCAAGTGGGAATTGGGGAAGAATAATAACTCTTGACCCTTGACTCTTGACTCTTGACTCTTGACCCTTGACCTCAATTAATTGAACTTCTCTAATTCCGCCAGAATAGTCGGAAAAATATCCTTGGCTGCGTTTTTGCCCATGAAACAGTCCATGTGTGCATAATTAGGAATAACATGGCGAACATACAAGTCGCCACCATTTTTATCGCACAATAGCTTGTAAGTAATTTCCGAACCCTCTGGTAGGAAAAAGGCGTTGTCTGCGCCATGAATCAAAGCTATGGGAATGGCTAAGCGTTCTAGATGGGGCAAGTAAACATCTTTACCATCTTTGTTAACAATGTGTCCCTGGCGCAGGATCAAAGATATATGTCTGAAGAAAGTAAGATTCCCTGGGCCAAATATCTCGTGAATGGCATCGTGGGTAGCTTCGTTCAACTGGGCGATTTTGTACACTTCTCCATACATGAAGAGAATGCGGCGGTCAACAGGGTTGTTATAGGGTTCTTTGGTAGGATACAGTCTTAAAACCGTGTCGTAAAGTTTATCTTGCCAATCGGCATGGGTATCAAAGTCTGGGTTGAGAGTTTCTACCCCTAGCACTGTTAGAAATGAAGCTAGACGCAAACCAGCTCTGATTTCGTTAAGAGTTGCGGCTCTAGGATGGGTCGTTAGTTGGGAACAAACGGCGGAACGTACTCCTTTTAGACCCGCTAGCATGGCCATCAGAAAAGACATGGAACCAACGCAGTGACCCACGACTTGAACTGTTTCTGACCCAGTGATGCTACGCACTTGCTCAACTGCTGCTGGCCAATCGTAAAGCGCAATCTCATCGGCGGAAAACTGGGTCGCGGCGGATGGCAAATCGGCACTAGCTCGATAGTCGAATAGCCAGACATCATAGCCTTGAGCATACAAGAACTCTGGTAAGTTCGTGTCTACGGTATCGATGGAAAATGCCAAGGTGGAAGTCCCAAAGCCTGGTGCTAGCATGACTGGGCCTTTTGTTCCGCCTTGATACCGAATCAGTCGCAGTTGGACTCCATCATCAGTTGTGCAGAAATGAACTTGAGGCGCTGACATCCGCAGGGGACGCTTTTGACGGGGTGGTGCATCGGGATCGAATACTTTTGAAGGAGCAAATATTCCACCGTAAACGTTAAATAAGACTCCAGCAAAAAAGCTACCAAAGCGAGCAGTCTCTTCTAACTGTTGCGCGAGACTGGTGGTGTTGGTAACTTGCAACGTGGTCATCTGGTGAAGGAAATCTGCGGGGAGAATCTTTAAGATTCCTTGCCCTAGAATTGGACTATTGAGACTCTCGCCGTCATGCACAGTAATGTATAGCGTGGTGGTGTCTGCCCAAATGTCAAAACCTGGATCGTTGTGTACGACTTTGAAGCCATCAAAGTAATAAACTTTACCCTCTTCGCTAGTCATTTTCATGCGGTAGACCATGCGACGCGTATTTACGCTGTCTGGGTCAACGATGAATAAGTTAAATTCTCCATCGGTAACGCTGAGAGGTTCCGGCGATATAGCTGGAGCAATCACACTGCCAACGATTTTGGCTTTGTGGCTTTCGTCTGTGAGCATCCTGTCCAAATCATCGGAGCTGACTGTGACGGTAAATTCAAATTGGGAGCCACTCTGTTTACCCTGTTGTGCTGCGCGTTGATAGTCGTTTTGGACTGCTTTAGAAAAGTAGCCGCGCATGGTTTCGGTGAACTGAATTCCGACTTTGTTTGTTGCTGTTGTGGTTGTTGCCATGAAACACCTCGATTGCTGAGTAATGAGTCAAAAGTCAAGAGTCAAAAGTCAAGGGTAAGTATTTATTCCTCTCTGCCCCTCTGCCTTGTTCAAGCGACGCAGATTCCATATTTGGGTAGCAAGTCGTGGATGATGTAAAAGTGATGGGACTGCAAAGCATCGTGAAATAGTTTCCAATCACTTGCCAAAAAGCTGGGGTGATAGGGAAATCTTTCGTTTTCTCGGTCAACTGAGTTTTCAGTACCAAGGGCTAAGTGTTTCCACGAGTCTTTGCCTTTGGGGATATAAGTAACATTTGCTTTACCAAAGCTGAACTTACCCTGAGCGATCGCACTCAACCACTTTTGATGACGCAGGCTACCTTTGTTATCTGTGATACTCTCTAGCATCTGAGCAATTAAAGTTTTATCTGATTGTGGCAATCCCGGTACAACAGCATCAGGATTACCCGCTATATACCGCTGCATGACTTTGCACATATTGTCTGCTGCTTCTAGAAAGTCTTTAGGATTGTTTCTGGTAATTTGCTCGCCCCTGCCGTTAAAGTAACCCCAGCGCAAAAATGGCTTGTCAGGATGGCTGAGAACAGAACCATGTCCCAAGGGTAAAGCTTCATTGACGAAGTAATTCTGAAGCCGATCCATGAGGTTGCGATCGGGTTGACCATGTTCGTCTAGCAGGTGTTTGGCTTCATTGACCCGATGATTAACCCCGGCAAAGCCCTGATGTGCCCAAGTGTCAACATATACATGAGCAGTAATTCCCAGGCGATGCAGTCCGTAGGGAGTATGGCGGCGATTTATACATTCTCTCACCATCTCTTGAGCTACGTAGCTGTTGGGGCGACAAATTAGCTTGTCGATAAAGCTTCCTTGGGGGTCTTCACTTGCTGACAATCCGCCGTTACCTGGGAGAAAATGAAACGGAATCCAAACGCCGTAATTTGCTAGTTCCTCAAAGTTGCGATAGTCCAGCATTTTATGGGCAGAACTGATGCGGTGAAACAGTGCGCCGTTATCAAAGCGGATGAATCCGTCATTTATCGCATCGTCTACGTATTGGGCACTGTAAGCGATGATATTAGCAGGTTCGTGCTCAAATCCCGCTAGTCTTGCTGCAACATAGGTAACACCATGATGAAAGTCGATTTGCATAATGAGTCAAGGGTCAATAACAGCTAACAACTAACCATCTAGAGGTAGAGTTCAGATAATGTGCCAGCAAAGAAGCGACTGAAGCGATCAATTGCTTGCAGGCGTTCTGTGGGGCTGGGGGCGTTGGTGACTTTGATAGTGGTCATTTGCTTGACAAAATCTCCGGGCTGAATTTTCAGAATGCCTTTACCTAATACGGGATTACTGTTATTGTCGCCAGCATAAACGGTGATATAAAGGGTGGTGGTGTCAGACCACAAATCAAAACCTGGGTCATCGTGAAGTTCTTTGTAGCCCTCTAAGTAGTAAGACTGTCCCGCTTCTGTGGTCATGGGTAGACGGTAGAGCATCTGTCGTGTTTCATGTTGGTCTTGTACCACGACAAACAGGTTAAACTCGCCATTGGTGACGGTTAGCGGTTCAGTAGCCAGAGCGGGGGCTGTTACTGTGCCAACTATCTTGGCGGGATGTTTGGGGTCGTTGAGTAGATGTTCTAAATCATCGGCAATTACTGTCAGGGTAAATTGCAGGGGGGAACCGTCTTTTTGACCATGCTGAGCGGCACGTTGATAGTCGTCTTTGATTTCAGTGGAAATGTAACCGCGCATGGTTTCGGTAAACTGAATTCCCAGCTTGGCGGGCGTGTTGACGCTTGGGGAAGTTGGTGCTGAAGGTAGGTTGTAGTTAATTGTCCACTCCCGGTCTTTGGCGATGAGGGCGCAGCAACGCTCAGCTATGGCAGAAATTGTCAGTAGCGGATTTACTCCCAGTGTACGAGGAATCACTGAGCCGTCGGAAACATACAGGTTTTCGTAAACGGCTGTACCTTGGTTGCTAGAAAATACTTGTCCTTTATGGTTGACAACACCGTGTTCTGAATCTTCTGCGAGGATGCAGCCACCCAGAGGATGGACGGTAATCAGGTCGTGACCGAAGAAATTAGTCCAAATGGGGTTGGGAATTTGTGTGCCACCTAGGGGACGAGTCGCTTCTGCGAGGCGATCGTTCACTCGTTGAAAGATGGATTGTTTACCTACATTTTCCCAGCGAATGCGGAGGCGGTCATTTTCTAAGTACATTTCCCCGGCTGCATCATCATGGGTCATGACTAGGTAAGTTTGGGTGTTGCGAACTGCACCAGTGTAAGCACCTTTGGTTAAACTTTCTGCCTCTCGTAGCTTTTCTTGCAGGCGATCGCCTAAACCTTCATCAGTATCTTTACCTAGTATTGTGCTAGCGGCGGCAAGGCTTTTTGGTAAGATGGGAGCTAGCGCACCAGGAATTGAGCCTTCTTCTATAACCATGCCGTTATCAAGGCGTGGTTGCTCGCGCATATCGATAATGCCGCTGATGCAGGGGCCGACGGGTTCTCGTCCGCTAGCAGGACGATTCCCAAAGCCAACGCCGTTAATTTTTTGCTCGGTGTTGTAGCCGAAGGCCAGTACATCACCATTACCTGTAAAGTTGTGTCCCACCTGGTTAGATAATGCTAAACCTGCTTGTTGCGATCGCAGCAAAATTTCTGTAGAACCGAGAGTACCAGCCGCTAGGATAACTATATCGGCACTGACGAACATTGTCGGAGCGTCAAACTTCTCTTGTCCGGCGTTGAGTAGTTGGAAGTGAACTAACCAGCGATTATTCTGCCGTTCAATATGCCTTACGGTTACTTGCGTATAAATTTCTGCACCGTGATTCTTAGCATCAGGCAGATAATTCATCAATACAGTATTTTTTGCCTTGTTGTTGCAACCTGATACACAATCACCGCAGAGATTGCATTTGTTCTGTTCTACGCCGACATGATTAACCTCATCTTTAAAAGTTACATTGATGGGTGGTCGATAAAAATTTTCATTCAAGTATTTAGAAGACTTTTCTAATGCTTCTAATTTTGGCAAAGGTGGAAAATCTTGGGGATAAGAAGTGGGTTTGAGCATTTCCTCGGCACGACGATATCCCTCTGCCAATAATGTGTTGACATCATCACGCAATTCTTGGGGCCAGCGCTGATCTGCAAAAACACGGGGTTCAGCTTGTAATGACACATTGGCATTGACAAGCGATGTCCCACCCAGCCCACAACCAACAAATACATTAATATCTTTATTGACGTGAAAATCGTACAAGCCTGTGCATGAACCAACGCGTTTAGCAGGCAAATCTACTTGGATTTCACCTAGTGCTTTGACTTCATTATTTGGATATTCACCTGGTTGAAATTCTTTGCCTCGCTCTAGTAAACACACCTGCTGTCCAGCACGTGCTAGGCGTGAAGCAGCAATCCCGCCGCCATAGCCGGAACCAATAATCACAACTTTATAGTGATTTTTTAAGTTTTCAATAGGGCTTGATAAACGAGTCATAGCATCAATCCTTTAGATGTATGGACATAGCAAGATACGCTTCACCTACGTTGAGAATAAAGCTCATCAGAAGGGTTCTAACACCACTGCTGTTGTACATCAACAGCGCTCAAGGCGGTTCCGCAAAATCCGCAAAAAAAGTATTGCTAAATAATTATTTATGAAATAATAAAGTTTGAAAACAGATATATCCGGTATTGCTCAAGAAATTAAAGCAATACCTTCGATAGAGTTATCAGAGTTAATTAGGGATTTATGCAAGTTGAAAAATAACTTTACATTTTTTTACTCTATTCCCTAATTGAGGAATATTCACAAGAGAGTTACTCTTAATTAAGAAAACGAACACGTTTTAAAATTACACCTTTGAAATCCTATGTGGTATGTGGAATTTAAAACATCAGCGTAACACCATGAACAGAATTTTTGGGTAGAGATTGGTTAATATTTATTGCTTATTATTTATACTTCTGACCATTTTTACCACCATTTTTCTGGGTATAAATCTGACAGCTTCAGCAAATAACTTATTTTTCAGACCAGGGATAACAACAGTTTTGTTTGACATTAAGCCACGATAGCCAATCTTAGCTACAGTTTCCGCATCCATAATTTTCTGACTAGCGACTAGCTTAGATTCTTCCATAGCAGCTCTTTGTTGAAAACCCGATGCTGTTGCTCCTGGACAGATTACGGTCACTGTAACACCTGTACCCTCTAATTCATTTGCGATCGCTTCAGAAAATGAAAGAACATAGGCTTTTGTAGCATAATAAACTGCCATCAGAGGGCCTGGTTGAAAGGCAGCCCCCGAAGAGACGTTTAATATCTTTCCATAGCCTTGCTTGACCATATCTTTGAGAAATAGCTTAGTTAAATGGCTGAGACTAACCACATTTACTTGTAGCATTTCCAGTTCTGTAGTGATATCAGTTTCGTGAAAAAATCCATAAGTACCAAATCCAGCATTATTTACCAATACATCAACTTTAATCGCTGCTTGTTGTACTTTTGTAAAAATTTCTTCCGGGGCTGTTGGTTCGGATAAATCCTTAACAATAATTTCAACTTTTACACCTGATTTGTTTGTGAGTTCCTGAGCAATTTGAGTTAACTTATCTTCACTTCTTGCAACTAACACCAAATTGTAACCATCACGAGCAAATAACTTAGCGAATTCGTACCCAATTCCACCAGATGCGCCAGTAATTAAAGCAGTTTTTTTCCTGTCTAAATGATTAATTGTATTCATCTAAAAAACTTTTGTATTTAATATTGTTGAATTGATGGTTATGTTATACCGTAAAAATGCGTTAATTGCTGCTTTGTAAAGTAAATATAAGAACATAATTTTTTTATTAAAAATTAGATAATTTTAAATATGTATTACTATAATTCAAAGTTTACTGCTATACATAACTAAATCTGGTTGAGTAGTTAAATCTTCTGCTCATATCATTCTGTTCAAAGAAAAATCAAATAGTAACTCAATATTGTTATACAAGAGTGGATAGAGCGATCGCATCCTCATAATTTTTATGATAGAAAACAGGGTAAGGTTGTTATAGTACCCTTGTGGGTAATATTGCGTTTTTTCAGAGGATATTGTATTATCGACAACTGGCAAAAAGCTTAAATGCTTAACTTCTACCAAAAACTATCAACAGCATTAAAACAAGGTGCTGTAGTTTTAGCCACTGTCACCAGTACTAAGGGTTCCGTACCCAGAGAAGTAGGCGCGAAAATGTTCATTAGCGCTGATGGAAAAACATTTGGAACAATAGGCGGTGGTGCTGGGGAAGCAAAAGTTTATCGACAGGCTTTGCAATTACTGCAAACAGGTGAAAAACAATTTGTAGAAATTGATTTATCTGGCGTAGCGCAACGAGAAACTCAAGGCGTTTGCGGAGGCACAATGCTGGTATGGTTAGAGTTATGGTCAGGCAGTGAAAGCTTAAACTTAGTCAATCAAATTATAGATATCTTAAAATCTGGGCAAGTAGGGGCAATTATCACACCGTTTAATACAGATGAAAAGCCTTATGTACTGCTAGAACCTTGCTTAATTGCCTCTCTACAAACTACCGGATTAATTGAACCTTTACTACCATCACCAACACTGTTGATTATTGGTGCGGGACATATTGCAGTTTCCTTAGCGCAGATTGCCAAGATAGCAGGTTTTCAAGTTATTGTACAGGACGATCGCCTAGACTTTGCCACAAAAGAACGGTTTCCCGAAGCGTTATTAGTGCTAGCACAACCTATTAGCTCAATTCAGGAAATATTAGAGATAAGTCCTAATTTATATGTTGCTTTAGTTACTAGAGGTTATCTGCAAGATTTAGCAGTTTTACGGCTGTTAAGTAATTATCAATTGCCATATATCGGTATGATTGGCAGCAAAAAACGAGTCAATACTGTGTATAATATACTGCAAAAGGAAGGTTGTTCGCCCGAATTCTTACATAAAATATATGCACCAATTGGTTTGGATATCGGTGCTTTAACTCCAGAGGAAATTGCAGTTAGTATCTGTGCTGAATTAATTAAAGTTCGCCGTGGTGGAACTGGAACTTCGTTATCTGAGATAATGTAAGTCTTTAAGGCATTGCTGAATTGAAGTATGAAATTTAAAAACTTAACATCTTAAACTCTTACTCTCTGCGCCTCTGTCTTGAAAAGTTGAGCCACTGCGTTGGACGGGTTCCCCGGCTTGTTCGCGCAGCGTCTCCCTTAGGAGAAGCAAGTGGCGTCTGTTCGCCGGAAGCCGGCGCTCAGACTTTCCGCTGCGTCTCTGCGTGAGATAAATTCATACCTGGATTCAGCAACGCCGTCTTTAAAAGTCAATAGCACTTTTACCTGAGTCTCTGTGAGCATGAAGTTTAAGCTTTCAGCAGGATACTCAGGGTCAAGTGGCATGCCCTACCCGCCTTGAGAATCGCCAATGGGAAATTAGATGAATGGAAGGATAAAAATACCAAATTTATTACTAATTGCAGATTGATTTCACATTAAAACTGCGACCAGAGAGGGTAGTTTGACAAGACTGCTTAAATAATACAACAACGAATTTCATCCTTTGACTAAGCCGATGGTGCAATGGCAAAAGCCGAGCAATTGAGTCAATCTGTTTATAGATATTATTAACCCATTTAGTCAAAAATTTCGGTTAATGGTATCTAATAGCTTTAAGACTGGTTTTGGCAGGGATTTGACAAGTTTTAAATGTTGGTTATCTTTGTTGGCAACAAAGTACTTAATTACTTAATGGGGTCATCCGCTTTGTCTACGAATTACCTTTGTCATAAACAACGCTCAATGGTAGAGACTAACTGTAACTTTTACGCGTCCCTGCTTTTTTAATTTGAAAATTAAATTTTTACGAAAAAATTTAAACTATTACTTATGCATTGAGGTACTCTTGTGAAAAAATTGATTAAAGGTTTGCGCGAATTCAAAAGTAGTTATTTTTCCGCAAATGAAGAACTGTTTGAACAACTTTCTCATGGTCAAAAGCCCAGAGTACTATTTATTACTTGTTCCGATTCGCGTATTGATCCAAACCTGATTACACAAGCCGGGTTAGGTGAATTGTTTGTTATCCGCAATGCAGGCAACATTATTCCACCATTTGGTGCAACTAATGGCGGTGAAGGGGCAACAATTGAATATGCTATTCAAGCATTAGATATTCAACAAATTATTATTTGTGGTCACTCGCATTGCGGTGCTATGAAAGGGTTAATGAAGTTAGACAGCTTGCGAGCAGAGATGCCGCTTGTACATGACTGGCTCAAGTATGCAGAGGCAACCCGACGATTGGTGAAAGACAATTATAGCCAGTACGAAGGGGAAGAACTTTTAGAAATAATTATTGCTGAAAATGTACTCACTCAAATCGAAAACTTACGGACTTATCCAGTGATTCACTCTAAGCTTCACCAAGGACAACTCAGTATTTATGCTTGGATTTATCAAATTGAGACAGGGGAAATTTTGGCATACGACCCACAAAAGCACGCCTATGTCTTGCCCCAAAATCAGCTTTTGCCATCGGAGATAGATGAGACATTACTTAGCCCACCTTTAACTAGCAATGGGGAAATACATTTCACTAAAACTCAACAACGGGCGTTTCAATCGTCCCAGGAACTCCCAATTTCCACACATCAATGGTTTCCAATGACAGTGCTTTCTCCAGAGCAAATGGAGCGAATTTATCGAGGCTCAACAACAAAGTAAAAATTGAGTGACACACTTTGCTATCGTTCTCGCAGCCGGTGCATCGACTCGCATGGGTACTTGTAAAACCTCACTACCTTGGGGTGAAGGGAAAACGTTATTAACTTATCAAATAGAACAGTGGTTAAATTTGGATTTTACACCTGTGGTAGTGTTGGGTTTGCATAATAGCCATAAACAAAAAGATTGCCCTCCTGGCAGTTTAACTATTATCAATCCTCATACCAATGCTGGAAAAACAACTTCCCTACTTGCTGGGTTACGACATATTCCCCCAGACTTTGAAGTATTGGCAATTTCCGCAGTTGACCAACCTAGAAAATTAGAGATTTACCAGAGATTACTGCAAGCACATATAAACAATGCAGCATTGATTACTGCACCTATGTATAAAGATAAAATGGGGCATCCATTGTTACTTGATCAGAAGATGCGATCGCACTTACAAAATATCCGTGAAGAAACCTTCGGTTTACGCCAAGTTATCAAAGAATTTTATCCACTGATTCACAAAGTGGAATTTGATCATCCAGCAGTACTTATAGATATTAACACCCCAGAAGTATACGAACAACTACGTAATTTTTAGGTAATTTTTTAAAGAATACCTACACCATCTCAAACTCTAATTGATGACTTTTGAGAAAATCGTGAGTGAAATGATCCACTACATTCGTATCACTCAATTCCAAATTATAAAAATCTACAGCCTCATGCTCAAAATAGGGCCCAGCGTGCCAAGTACCCTCATTTAACTTAATAAAACAATTCCCTGGAATGCGGAAAGCTGCAATATCTTCTAACACTGGTTCATCTAAATTATTATTAGGAGGACAAACTGCAATGAACCAATCCTTTCCTTCTAAAGAACCTAGACATTGAGTACATTGTACATGGCGAGTAATTTTGTGAAACTTCCGCCCTCTGCCTTGCAACCGCATAATATAAAAGCGGGGAATGCCATTTTGTAGGTTTAAGTTGGCATCTTCCGCATCGTAAGCCTTGCAATCTTGACTAGCAGAAATTACCTGTCCATAACGCCGAAAATTTTCCGGCGTTACCCATTCTGCCTGCAATTGTTGCACTGTCTGTAATGTACTCATATCAAACATTTTTTGAAATTACTGAGGTTTTTCCCCTACAATAACTAAACTTTATACTAAGTTCTGATACGTATATCCTTAGACAGCCAAATAGCTACGCACTTGATCTTTTTGTCGTCTTAACAAAGTTAGAGCTTTTTGCTCTATCTGGCGTACCCGTTCTCGACTAATACCCATGCGATCGCCAATTTGTGCTAAAGAAAGTTCATATCCATCAGCAAGGCCAAAACGCAAGGTTAATATTTCTCTCTGCTGGGGAGTCAGCTTTGCCAATAAGTCTTGTAAGTCTTGGTGGAGGGATTCCTCAACAGCGTAGTCTTCGGGAGAAAGTCCGTCATCTTCCAGAATGTCTTGCAATTCTGTATCTTGTTGTTCTCCAACTCGCGCCTCTAGGGAGAAGGGTTGACGGGTAAGATACCAACACTCTCGAATTTGGCTTGGTGTCAGCGATAATGAGTTGGCAATTTCAGTAGTCGTAGGAACGCGCCCCAGTTGTTGAGATAATTCGCGTTGTACACGCTTAATTTTGTTTAGTTTCTCAAAGATGTGAATGGGTAAGCGGATTGTACGGCCTTGCTGGGCGATCGCTCTTGTAATTCCTTGGCGAATCCACCAATAGGCATAGGTAGAAAACTTATATCCCAGAGTCGGATCAAATTTATCTACGCCGCGCTCTAAGCCCAAAGTTCCCTCTTGAATTAAATCCATAAACTCTAGGTTTCGTTGCTGGTATTTCTTAGCAACTGCTACTACCAACCGCAGATTTGCCTGAATCATTCTCTGCTTGGCTTGGTGTCCTTGACTTAGCTGCTGCTCCAGTACTTCAATACTTAAATTCACCTGCTCAGCCCATTCTTGTGATGTCGGTTGGCGGTTTAATTTCACAGCTAATTCTTCTTGAGCAGCTAGTAAATTCATCATTTGCTGCACTTGTTGAGCAAAAACAATTTCTTGTTCACGAGTCAACAAATTTACTCGCCCAATTTGTTGTAGATAAGCACGTACGATATCATCTGTAGCCCGACGAGGTTTTTTATCTATAGCTAGATTTTTTTTCTGCATATTGTCAACTTCAGCATGTGCAGATATTGAGTTACTCATGGTTATTTCCTCCTCTATAACCTCGTTAATTTTCTATTTTTTAAGTATGGATATCCAGACTCATAGCCTTTTCATACACTTTATCAATACATTAGTGAGACTAAGCAACTCTATTGTATAACACTTTCTGAGTTAAAATTTGACGGTAATCAACCCCTTGTAGGATATGCAAGCTTATCACTGACGACAAACTAATTAGCAAAAATATTATCAGCATATATTTTGTATAAGGTACTCTTACTCATGGCTGATTTTTATAAACTTGTAAATATAAGTATTGCCTATTCAGTTCATCAATGCGGTTGAGCGATAAGAAGCAAGAACTTTCCTGGTCAATGATGTGATTACAGGGAACAAATATCCAATAGCGACTGTCATAGCTTTTATTTTGATATCCTATTACCAAATAAGAGTTAGCACGGGCAATAAACAAGCTATTTATTATCTGGTTTAACTGCCATCCATATAATTCTCATTTAAAAATAAGTCATTAATATAAACAAGTCTCTTAGATGATCATTGGATAATTCAATCACACGTTTAATAAAAGCATTATTTATAGTAAGACAAAAAGTATGGCTACTTTACTTCGTATCTGTTACAGGCGATCGCCAATAGCTATACTCGTTCTGTAACAGTAATAAATATTACATTAATTTTAAAAATAGGTTTAACCATAATCTATGTTCAATTTAAATCAATCAGTTATGCTTTGACAAATCAGTAGCAGAGAGGTTAATCTTATAAATAACGAGCGTTCGATATAAATAAACCTAATCAATCATGCCTAAAATTGTTGACCATGAGCTATACCGTAAAGAACTGCTCGCCAAGTGTTTTGACTTATTTGCTCAAAAAGGCTATAGTTCCATCACCATGCGCCAAATTGCTCAAGAGTTAGGAGTTTCTACTGGTACGCTGTACCACTATTTTCCTCGCAAACAAACTTTATTTGAGCAATTAGTCGAAGAGATTAATCAGCAAGAGATGCTCATGGCAATGGCTGAGTTGGAGGGAATACAAACACTCCAAGAAAAACTAGAAGCCGTGGGAAGATATCTTTCAAAAAACGAAGATTACTTCATTAAATTAACTTATATATTGGTTGATTTTCGTCAGCATCAAGACTCTAAGGAAACGTGGGGCAATGGAGTATTTAAGCGAGTTGATGATCAATCTCGGCAAGCGCTCAAAGATATTTTGGGTATCCAAGATCCGGCGCTTGCTTCCTTTATATTGAGTCTAATTGATGGCTTAATTCTCGAACGGTTATGGGGTAATGAAAATATTGATTTTTATGAACAATGTGCATTGTTGGGTAAAATACTGACTGCATATTTGTCTAACAAAGAAATTAATTGTCAATCATCATCAGGGCGCTAGCAATTATTGGTTGATACGAATGATATTCATACACTTTAGAATAATCTAAAAAAATGAATCAAAAACTGGTATTTAAAGCTCCCAAAAAAGGTTTAATTGCATTAGTAATTACTGCTATTACTATTACAGGTGGAATTGTTGTTTATGGAATTTCTCAGTTTGGCAAACTTGGTCAAACTGCCTCATCTGAATCTGGACAAACCACGCCTGCTAAACCGAAAGTGTCAGCATTAGGACGAATAGAACCAGAAACAGAAGTAATTAGCTTATTTGCACCCATAGCTTTAGATGGCGATCGCATTGCCCAAATCCTAGTTAAAGAAGGCGAACGCGTTCAAACCGGACAGATTGTGACAATTTTAGACGCACGCGATCGCTTGCAAACTGCGGTACTACAGGCTGAAAAACAAGTTAGAGTTGCCCAAGCTAAACTCGCTCAAGTCAAAGCTGGCGCAAAAACTGGAGAAATTCAGGCACAGCAGGCAAGCGTTGAACGCTTACAAGCCCAGTCCCAAGGAGACAAATCAGCTCAACAAGAAGCGATCGCCCGCATAGAGGCGCAATGGCAGGGAGATAGAATAGCCCAAGAGGCAACAATTAAGAAGCTTTCGGCAGAATTAAACAATGCCCAAGCCGAATATCAGCGTTATCAGCAACTATATACAGAAGGCGCAATTTCTAATTCTTTATATGACAACAAAGGCTTGAGCGTGGAAACTGCTAAACAGCAGCTAGACGAAGCCAAAGCAGTACTCAACCGCATTAACACCACAGCCAGCAAAGAACTCGCCGAAGCTAAAGCAGCGCTCACTCGTACTAACGCCACAGGAAACAAGCAAGTTAGTGAAGCCAAAGCTACACTCACCAGTATTGCAGAAGTCCGAACTGTGGATGTAGCAGCGGCACAGAGTGAAGTTGAGAATGCGATCGCCACCCTGAAACATGCCCAAACCGAGTTAGCAGGAGCTTATATTAAAGCACCGATAGCGGGGCAGATAATCAAAATTCATACACGAGCCGGAGAAAAAATTAGTACTGCTGGGATTGCAGACTTGGCGCAAACAGATCAAATGGTTGCAGTAGCAGAAGTTTATCAAACCGACATCGGTAAAGTGAAACTAGGACAACAGGCAACCATTAGCAGTCAAGCATTTGTCGGCGAACTGCGAGGAACCGTTGCCCAAATTGGCTTGCAGGTAAACCGCCAAAACGTTTTCAGCAACCAGCCTGGGGAGAACCTTGATAGCCGAGTAGTTGAGGTCAAAATTCGCATCAACCCCGAAGACAGTAAGCGAGTTGCTGGCTTCACCAACTTACAAGTGCAGACAGCGATTGAATTATAGAATTGTGTTCCAAACGTTGGATACACCATAATATGAACTCGTATATTCCAGCATCTTTTATAAAGTGAATTAAATCATGATTCAAGTCATATACTTTCTACTTTGTATACTTGGCTTTGTTCTACCTTACTCTCAGTTGATTCCCTTTACCTTAGAGCATGGTTTTGATATAAAGCTGTTTTTTGAACAACTATTTGCTAATAAAATTTCTGGTTTTTTTGGCATGGATGTTATTGTTTCATCGCTAACCTTATGGGCATTTTTCTTTTGGGAGGGAACACGTCTTAAAATGCAAAATCTTTGGGTTTACGTTGCTTGTAATCTTTTGGTTGGTGTTTCCCTAAGTCTTCCTTTATTTCTATTAATGCGACAGCGCCAGCTTGAACAACATGACAAGATAATTCATAATTTATAATTATATGTTGTCCAAATTGTTTCGCAAAACGCCGCTAGCATGGCGGCAGTTAATGAAAGAAAAAACGCGTCTGGTAGTTGCAGTTGCAGGTATTACCTTTGCTGATATGCTGATGTTCATTCAGTTGGGTTTTGAAAGTGCGCTTTTTGATGCAGCCATACAACCTCATCGCAATTTAGAAGCAGATTTGGTTTTGATTAATCCCCAATTTCAAACCCTGTTTTCGGTAAAAAGCTTTTCTAGAGAGCGACTATATCAAACATTGGGTTACGACGGTGTTCAGTCGGTAAATTCAGTTTATATCAACACTGGACAATGGCGAAATCCTGAAACGCGTCTTGATCGCGCCATCTTAGTGTGGGGTATTGATCCGGCAAAATCTGCGTTTAAATTTCCCGAAATCCAACAAAATCAAGATCATCTCAAGCAGTTGTATCAAGTTTTGTTTGATCAGGCGGGACGTCCAGAGTATGGGGCGGTTGGAGATATCTTTAAAAAAACAGGCAACTTTAAAACTGAACTGAATAACAAAGCCGTTAGCGTTAAAGGTGTGTTTAGTAATGGTGCTTCCTTTGCCGCTGATGGCAACGTGATCACCAGTGACTCTACCTTTTTACAACTATTTCCAGACCGTAAACCTGATCAAATCGAAGTTGGGTTGATTGACCTTAAACCAGGAGTCGATCCCGAAAAAGTGCGATCGCAACTTGCCGCAGGGTTACCCAACGATGTCAAAGTTTTAACTCCAGAAGGGTTTGCCGAAACTGAAAAAAATTATTGGGCCACCGGGACTGGTATTGGTTTCATTTTTGGTTTGGGTGTAGGTGTCGGGTTCATTGTCGGCATCGTCATTGTCTACCAGATTCTTTACTCTGATGTTTCTGAACACATGCCAGAATACGCCACCCTCAAAGCAATGGGTTATAGCGATCGCTATCTTTTAGGAGTCCTATTTCAAGAGGCATTAGTCTTAGCCGTGTTGGGTTATATCCCTGCATTCTTCCTTTCTTTTGGGCTATATCAGATCACCTACGCTGCTACACTGCTTCCCCTAACCATGAAATTGGAACGAGCGATCGCTGTTTTGATTCTGACCATTGTAATGTGTAGTTTTTCTGGAGCGATCGCCATGCGAAAACTACGAGCCGCTGACCCCGCTGATGTTTTTTAGTTTCCTTCAAAATCTCAACTCTGCGAAATTCACACTATAAAAATCTTATGTTCCAAGAATCTGTATCAGTAACTTCTAATTCAAGACTCTCGGTTTTAGAACCAGTAATTACTGTTAGTAACCTTAACCATTACTTTGGTGGGGGTACACTTCGTAAACAAGTATTATTTAACATTAATTTGGAGATTAACGCTGGGGAAATTGTCATCATGACTGGCCCCTCTGGTTCGGGAAAAACTACCTTATTGACTCTAATGGGCGGACTGCGTTCTGCTCAAGAAGGTAGCCTGAAAATTTTGGGACAGGAAATCTGTGGTGCTAAAAAACAGCAGTTGACTTACCTACGTCGCCAGATTGGCTATATTTTTCAGGCGCATAATTTGATGACTTTTTTAACAGCTAAAGAAAATGTGCGAATGTCAATAGAGTTGCATGACGAATTTCTGAATCAGGATATTAACGCCAAAGCGATCGCTATACTGGAAGCTGTCGGTTTGGCAGATCATGTAAATTACTACCCAGAAAATCTATCAGGGGGGCAAAAACAACGGGTGGCGATCGCACGTGCTTTAGTCAGCCATCCTAAAATTGTTTTGGCAGATGAACCCACTGCTGCACTCGACAAAAAATCTGGGCGCGATGTCGTTGAATTGATGCAGAAGCTAGCTAAAGAACAAGATTGTACAATTTTGCTGGTTACTCATGACAACCGCATCCTTGATATTGCTGATCGCATCATTTATATGGAAGATGGTCAGCTGAAGACCGATAGCGTAGATATTGCGACAACAAGTAAATAAATCAAGATTGTCACCCGATTTTGGATTTTGGATTTGCGATAGCGTAGCGTCATTTATATTTCAATACAGTTCAGTTAAGCGTTTTTTCCTTCTCTCTTGAAGTTCTCAGCGGCGCAAGCCGCCGCAGCGAGCTACATACTTTTCATTGCGCCTCTGCGGTAGCCTGTCTTGAAACAATGTATTTTCTCACCCACTTACGAAATGGCTTTTAGATAGCTGTATTTTAGCAAATCGATGAGAATTTCCTGATAAATTACTGAATAGTGCCAACAGAACTCAAGACTATATTTAGTTAGCACTTACAGGGTTTGTAGTCGCGTCTAAAACTCCATCTGCTTTAGTGGTAACTGGAAGATGCACAATATGCACTGAACAAGAAGCATGGTGAAGAACGTAGTTACTTACGCTACCGAGAAATAATTCTGTCAGCCCCGAACGACCCCGACGCCCCATGACAATTAAGTCAGCGCCCCAACTACGAGCTAAATTACAAATGATCCGTCCAGGATGACCAAGGTTTTGTGTAAATTCCGTAGTAATACCTGCGGTGTTGGCTTGGGCACAGAAAAATTGCAACATCTGGATACCTTCATTTTTAAAAGTATCCCACTGCTTTTGATATAACTCAAAACTTTGACTATTCAATCCCGGATAGTAATCAAAATTAGAGAACATGGGTACATAAGGACTGCCCTCTGCTTCTGGGGACAGGACATGCAGTAGCATTAAGTTAGCTTGTGTTAACTTTGCTAAAGCCAATGCTTGTTCAAAAACCTGTTGCCCTATTTCCGAGCGATCTAATGCAACTAGAATCTTTTTAATCATATAGACCTCCGGTGTCATTAGTGATTGGTCTTTAAGGTTTCTGGTTTTTATAGCAATCCTACATGAGTTGTAAGATTTTTCGTGTATTCCTCCAGGGAAGCTAGGCATAGCATTAACTACCAAAGAAGGCTGTCATTTGTCATAAACCGCAAATTATCTAAGACTGCTATAGTAGCCAAGTAAGCATTCTGACTCTTGACTAGTGATTCCTTTGTTGTTGTATCTCCTGGATCACAGAATCGCTATAAAATTCCACTAATAATTACTTTGGATGAGCTAGTAAGCTTTTTTGTCCTACAGTTATGTTTATAGGGAAACAATTTGAGGAACTTGTGAGGAAAGCCAAGAATTATTTACTGAGATACCTAATGGTAAAATTTATTTCTTTTCTAAGACTGAATTTAGATGATTAAAAAATGCGATCGCAAAGCGTGTCTGAGACAATCGCCACAGTGTTTTTGTCATCAACTTGCCAACTAGCTAGCAACTTTATACAAGCTTATACTTCTAATTAGGACACATGTACATATCAACTCCCACTTAAATACAACATTACAGTAATAAATGTTGACATTTATTAAAAATATTCACCTTAAAGATATATCTTCTTGAAAATGCTTTAAAACATAGTATTGATATTAATTTGGTTGGTAATTAAAATTTATTGCTTGTTATTTATTGTATGTGTTAACCGCTGGAAAGCTTTTGATATGAAGATTTTAGTTGTAGAAGATGACGAGTTAAATGCTCATGTGCTGACCACGGTTCTCGCTAACCAAAACTATGTTGTTGAAGTGGCAACTGATGGTGATGTTGCTTGGGATTTGATCCAAACTTACGATTATGATTTAATACTGTTGGATATAATACTGCCTAAGCTAGATGGTATTAGTCTTTGTCGGCAAATCCGATCTGGTGGTCTGCAAGTACCAATCCTATTACTAACAGGGCGCGATAGTGGTCATGAAAAGGCAATTGGACTAGATGCAGGCGCAGATGACTATGTAGTTAAACCCTTTGACGAAGAGGAGTTAGTTGCTCGTGTACGGGCGCTATTGCGTCGCGGAGGCAGCACTTCACAACCTGTGCTGGAGTGGTGCGGGTTAAGGCTAGACCCTAGTAGCTGTGAAGTTACTTACGCTAGCAATCTGCTGTCACTTACACCAAAAGAATATGCTCTGTTGGAACTATTTTTGCGAAATAGTCGCCGGGTGTTTAGCTGCGGCATGATTTTAGAACATCTTTGGTCTTATGATGACACTCCTACAGAAGAAGCCGTTCGCACCCATATCAAAGGATTAAGACACAAACTAAAAGCTGTCGGAGTGTCCAGTGATTTGATTGAAACAGTTTACGGAATTGGTTATCGCCTGAAACCACTGGAAGGGGAGGGGGAGAAGGGGAGAAAAATCTCTCATGCCACTAGAATGCATAGATATCCAGAAGAGGATTTGTCCAAGCAGCAGCAAACACTAACAGCTGTTGCAGGGGTTTGGCAACAATTTAAAGGGCGGGTGGATGAGCAAGTGAGTGTGATAGAGCAAGCCGTTGCAGCTTTGAAGCCCGAATCGCCACTTGTTCGAGGCGATCGCAATTTGCTCTTGGAAGCAGTCCAAGAGGCGCATACTTTAGCAGGATCTTTAGGCACTTTTGGCTTTACTCTTGGCTCAAAACTGGCACGTCAAATTGAGCGTCTGCTCAATTCTCAGCAAACCTTGAGTGTATCTGAGATAACTAACCTTGAATGTTGGGTGAAGTTATTGCGTCAGGAAATTGAGGGCGACAACGAAGTTGCAGTGATATCTGCATTGTCAAGCGGCGCTAAACTGCCTTTGGTTTCGGTGGTTAAGAATGATTGCATAACTTACAGTATGCAAGTCATCGAACTAGAGAATCGCTGGCGAACTATCTTTGATGCTGAGCCAGAATGCGTCAAAGTGATTGCCGCCGATGGCACTTTGTTGGAAATTAACCCAGCAGGTATTTTAATGCTGGAAGTAGACAATAACGCAGCGCTGATTGGTAAGTCTGTTTATGATTTAATTGCTCCAGAATATCAAGAGGCATTTCGCCAACTCAATGAAAGTATCTGTCAGGGTAACAAAGGGATTTTACAGTTCGAGATGATTAGCTGTCGGGGTAATCGTCGCTGGGTGGAAACTCATGCAGTGCCTCTGTGTTATGACGATGGCAAAGTAGTGCAGCTAGCAATTACACGAGATATTACGCTACACAAACAGGCTGAAGCCAAAATTCGGCGGTTAAATCGAAAGCTGCAAACTTTGAGTAGTTGCAATCAAGTACTCTTTCGTGCCAAAGACGAGTTCGATTTATTACAGCAAATTTGCCAAATTCTTGTAAAAATCGGCGGCTATAGGCTGGCGTGGGTAGGTTTTGCTGAAGAGGATATAGCGAAAAGTATCCGCCCGGTGTCTCAAGCAGGCTATGAAGACGGATATTTGCAATCTTTGAATCTCACTTGGGCAAACACCAGTCATGAACAAAGTCCAATGGGGATTGCCATTCGCACAGGTCAAACTTGTATTGTCCAAAATATTTTAACTGATCACAATTATCAGATTTGGCAGTCTCATACTATTAACCGAGGTTATGCTTCAGCGATCGCGTTACCGTTAATTATCAACAGTCAAACTTTTGCCGCATTGAATATTTACACTGCCGAACCAAACGCCTTCGATGCTGATGAAGTCAAAGTGCTACAAGCATTAGCAGCAGATTTAGCTTATGGCATTGTAACATTGCGAAATCAGCGCGATCGCCAATTAGCAAAAACCGCAGAGTTAATTACCGTCAATCGACAGTTGCAGTTAGAACTTGATGAGCATCACCAGACACACAAAGAGCTAAGCTTATCTCAAGCTAGATTTGCACGAATTTTGGATATTGCTGATGATGCAATTATTTCTATTGGACATGATTTGTATGGAACCACTTCAACAAATTACTCGCAACCAACAATAGAGTAGCAACAATGACAACAAAGCGAATTCTAGTGGTTGATAACGAGCAGTCTATTCAAGAAGTTGCCCGGATTTGCTTGGAAACTATCGCCGACTGGCAAGTGTTGACGGCAAGTTCTGGGAAAGAGGCCATAAAAAAAGCTGAGGATTGGCAACCAGATGTGATTCTGCTAGATGTGATGATGCCAGACATGAACGGTATTGCAGTCTTTGAGAAGCTACAAACAAATCTGGCAACAAAAGCTATTCCAGTCATTTTGTTAACCGCGAACATACAGACTTGTGACCGTCGCCGCTATGCCGAGATTGGAATGAAAGCAGCGATCGCTAAACCGTTTAATCCGCTAGAATTAGCCAATCAAGTAGCAGTAGCGCTGGGCTGGAATCTGGAACAGTAGTTACAAAAATATTTATCTAAACTATTACTTAGTAAGTTATATTCCTTATTGCTAAAACTTTACCTAATATCATCGCAAATTATGCTACCTGTACAACCTTTAGAGTCGTCATTACCACCTGTTAATGGTAATTGGTACTTACTCAGCGTTCGAGCCAAAAAACGTGAATTATTTCTAAAATATTTAAAAATCGCAATTACTCAAAATCATCTACAAGAGGTAATTATCGATATTAAGACTCCACAAGAGTCAGTTTACGAAGATATCATTTTGCTGAATTTAAGTCACTTTAAAACAGCATGTACTCACATACAAAAGATTGAGTACTTCCAGAGTATTGAACGCAAACCCTTACAGTTAGAACAAGTCAGCCGAATGATGGGAAGTCTTTGATTGTTGTGCTAGAAGCCGGAACGCATGACCTCGAACATTTGATCAAAGACAGTGATACTTACTCTGCGTTGCTAACACAAGTCTCTAAACAGATTATCAAAAATAAATTTCAAACCATTAATTTAGAGACATTGCATGTAGATGCGGTTCCTGCCATTCAAATGATGTCAGATAGTAATTAAACCATTGATTCGCCAGCCGTCCTACTTCCTCCAGAGCGCCAGGTTCTCCAAACTGATGAGTTGCCCCAGGAATCATTTCTAGTTGCTTGTTTTGGGCCGAAATTTGTGCCAGCGCATCCTCATTCATTGCGATTATTGGGAAGTCGTAGCTGCCGACAAGGAGCAATGTGGGAGCTTGCACCTGAGATAGTACAACGCCCGTTAAGTCAAGTTGACCGCTGCGGCAAACTATAGCCCTAACAGATATTGGGCGTGCTGCTGCTGCTAGAAACGCCGCACCACTGCCTCTGTTTGCACCAAAATAGCCGATTTTGAGATGGTGGGTTATCGGGTTTTCAAACAGCCAGTCTGTAATAGCAACTAACCTGGTGGCGAGAAAAGCAATGTTATTACGGAAATGCTTGGTTCGCTCGTCAATTGCTTCCTCTTCTCTTGTTAGCAAGTCAATCAATATAGTTGCTAATCGCCCTTCCTGACGCAGCACATGAGCAAGATAGTGGTTACGGGTACTGTATCGGCTGCTACTACCGCTATGAGCAAATAAAACAATTCCCTCAGCATTTTCAGGTACAACCAATTCTCCGTTTAGCCTGATAGTTCCTAGCTCAACTATCACTATTTGTTCTTCAACATTCCATGATGACTTTTTATTCATTGGTCTACATTTGTAATTCGTAATTGAGGTAGATAGCGTTTCCTAATCTGCTAAGGTAAGAATTTATTTGTTTAGTTCTGAAGAAAAATTTTATGAGTTTGTAATGGTTTACTACTGTTGCCTGGGACGATTCCCTAAAATGAGATGCTCCCACTTTCTATTTGCTTTAAAAAAGTTAATCAAAATGCTTTTTAGCTTTTAACATTTTCTCTAACTTTTCCTTCTACCTTTATAGTAGATCTATCTCACCGATTGATTCAAGTTTCTTGTCAAAGAGTCAGAAGTAGAAACGCGATTATACTTTTATGATAAGTTGCTCTTTGAGCGTCTAAGCATCTGTAAAGGAGTCAGTATTAATGTATTTTGCTACCTCATCTCCTCCACTCTCACTCTCACACTTCTTTGCTCTCCCAACTTCTTCGATTCCGTTGTATTAGCTAAATTACAACTTATAAATTTATTGACTTTGAGAAAATTGATTTGGGTAGCATCCCATGCACACCTTTTTGTGGACTGTTCACAACTTGAGTGATCCGAAAATTCACAGCTAAACTACATAATACATAAGCATCTTCTGGCGACAAATTTGTGAAGCGTTTTAGAAAATCAATCATATTGTTCAAAGCCAATTCTAAAGCTTCATCTAAGGTTTGACCGAACCCCATTGTGATGATGTCGGTTGGAGTTTCTGCGATTGGCGTTGTCAGTTGCATATCCTTGCGAAGCATGAGTGTTATTCTTCCGTTCATAGAGGTTTCAATGGCGGTAATATTTACTTCGCCGTCTCCCTGTGCTGAATGACCATCACCAATCGAAAACAACGCACCTGGGACGAAAACAGGTAAAAATAATCGGGAACCTGCTTGCAGTTCGCGGTTATCAATATTACCACCGTAAGCACCTGGCGGAACGGAAGTTCTGGACGTTTCTGGGGTAGCGACACCAAGAATGCCAAAAAAGGGTTTGAGGGGAATTTTTATGCCAGCACCCGCAGGAAATTCAGCGATGTTGTTGGCTAAATCGAGGGAAATAAATCTCAAGGCTGGTTGATTGAACTGGTGTGGTAAGGCTCCCCAACCTGGACGAATCGCATTAAAACCCATTGGTAAACGAGGTGCGATCGCTTCTAATCTTACTTCCAAAACATCCCCCGGTTCTGCATCCTGCACATAAATTGGCCCTGTGAGTAAGTGCGGCCCCCCAGCAACTTTGCGTTCTGGTGCAAGATTTTGGCAGATATCGAGAAATTCTGGTGTGAGAAACTCTGGTGGTGCTTTGTCGTAAATGTAATAACCAGTGTAAGTTTCTACGTCAACTGTGTCGCCAGAATTCACAGTGAGTACTGGTTCTAGCAAATGGGAGAAACCACCCAGATGCACAGTTTTCGTGGTGGCTTTTAAAATATGATCAGTCATCGCTGCTGCTCTGGTTGGTCAGTATCCTTGCTTAAGATATCCGAATATATTCTTTTTTTGTATACTACTTTCTCCGCAAACGCGCTAATTGGCGATAATAGAGATGCTGAGCATGTAGTAAAGCAACTGATTACCTACAAGTAATGACACAGACGGCAGCAATTACTACTTTATTGGATGCAGAAAATCGATTCGGTTTTGTCCGCGTTGAGTCCGAGCAGTTTTTTCCAGAGTGGTATGAGGGATTACCTGAAATTACGGAAGTGGAAAAAGCTTCTGTGGATATCCTGCGGCGCAGGTATCTCTATCACCGGACTGGAGGTCATTTACTAGAAGGAACAGTCATGTTGTTGCTGGTGTCGCCAATTCTTGCACTCTCCGGGTTTTACGATCCTCCTTTCAGGATTAAAGCCGAATCCTCTGTAGAATTAGTGCTAAATGATGGCGAGGAGATACTGCGCGGACGAATTGACGTTTTAGTGCTACAAGAACAGTTCTGGGTCATGGTTTTGGAGTCAAAGAAAACCACGCTTTCGGTTTGGTCGGCCGTACCGCAAGCTCTAGCTTATCTGATGGCTAATCCTAACCCCAATCAACCTGTGTTTGGTATGGTGACGAATGGGGACGATATTTTATTTGTGAAAGTAACGCAGACAAATACCTCACAGTACGACCTATCAAGAGTCTTCGCTCCGTTTGCATCTGCGAGAGAATTGTACGGCGTTTTGCAAATTCTCAAGCGTATTAGTCAGGTAATTTCTGGAGTGTCTTGAAGAAGACACAGAGAAGGACGCTAATAACGCAAAGAGATGTTAAGGCATAACAAATCCCTTTTGTTAGAAGCTCACGCTAAATTAATTAGACTTCTTGCAAAAGTCGATTTTCTGAAGATTAAACCACAGATGGACAACGATAAATTATCTGTGTTCATCAGTGTTTATCTGTGGTTCTAATAAAAAACTAGGATTTTTGCAAGATATCTATTGATGATTTCTAGCTAGAAGTTTTGGGAATTGCTGCTGTAATTTGACGCAACAACATCACTTGCCAATAAGGAACAGGTGCTAGTAAGACAGTACCAGTTCCCTCGAAAGTGTTGACTAAAAACTCGCCAGAAGTCATAGAACCGAAGAAAGATTTAGTGGCTTTTTCTACACGATAATTTAAAGTAGTTGTGCGGGCGATCGCAAAGTTGCCATCAACTACTAATCGGTCATTTTGTAAATGCACAACTTCTACAGGCCCTTGCGCTACCATAGCCACTTTACCTCTACCTTTGACTTTGGTTTGAAATAAACCTTCGCCACCGATTAACCCAGATATTAATTTATTCCGCTCAATTCCTACTTCCACACTGCCATCACTTGCCCAATAAGCGCCACTATCCAAGATCCATTCACTGCCATCTAATTCTAGGATGTGAAATCCAGACAAAGAAGGTTCCAAATACAATTCACCGCTTCCTGTATAAGTGGGGCGAAAAATGTTTTCACCTGTGGCTAGAGATTTCAAAAATCCACCCGCAGAGGGCGGTTTAGATTGCATGGTAATGTTGCCACGTATATAGTACATAGCACCAGATTCAGTACGTACCGTTTCGTTTTGCAAACTTACCTTGACTAAACGCAACCCTTCTTGTTCGATAACTTCAAAATTTGCCATTAGTTTCCTGTTGTTTGTACAAGAATATGTGCGCCAATTAATAGGCATTCGGATACATTTCTGGCATCTCTTTTCTCAAATGGCAAGTAATATTTTTTCTAACTATCGATAGAGCCAAACACGCAAGAGTGAAAGCAACTGTTCAGTATCTACAGGTTTGGTGATGTAGTCTGATGCGCCTGCTTCAATACATTTTTCGCGATCGCCTTGCATAGCTTTGGCGGTGAGTGCAATGATTGGCAAATTTTTAAATTGCTCGTTCTGGCGGATTAGGCGGGTTGTTTCGTAACCGTCCATTTCTGGCATCATTACATCCATCAAAATGACATCAATATCTGCTGTATTATCCAGTAATGCAATACTCTCTCTGCCGTTTTCAGCATATAGAACCTGCATTTGATAGCGTTCTAGCATACTCGTCAGCGCGAAGATATTACGCATATCGTCGTCTACAATTAGTACTTTTTTACCGACGAGTAAGTAGTCTATTGAATGTAATTGTTCGAGGATTTGTTGTTTGGGTGCAGGTAGATTTGCTTGGACTCGGTGTAAAAATAATGCTGTTTCATCAAGGAGACGTTCGGGCGATCGCACGTCTTTGACGATGATTGTCTCGGCTATCCGCCTGAGTTCGGTTTCTTGGGCTTTGGTAATTTCTCTACCAGTGTAGACAATAATGGGCAAAGTTTCGCCATTCGGTTCAAGCTTGATCTGTTCAATCAGTTCAAACCCAGTCATATCTGGTAGCCCTAAATCGAGGACGAGGCAATCAAAATGCTGTGAGCGAATGGCTTCTAGGGCTGCTGCACCAGTACTAACGGCAGTAGTAGCAACATCGCTGTTACCAACCAGTTCCACAAGGCTCAGCCGTTGAATATCATCATCTTCGACTATCAGCAAATTCTTCACCTGACGCTCAACAAAACCTCTAATCTTAGTTAATGCTTCAGATATTGTTTCGCTAGTTAGAGGTTTTTGCAGATATGCGATCGCTCCTAGTTGCAAACTGCGCTGTCTTCCTTCCTCGACTGTCATGATGTGTACAGGGATGTGACGCGTGTTTGGGTCATGCTTCAAGCGATCTAGCACCGTCCAACCATCCATTTCTGGCATCCGAATATCTAGCAAAACGGCTGAAGGCTGAAATTGCTGTGCTAGCATCAAACCTACGCTACCGTTTTGGGCGGTTATGACCTTGAATCCTTGCTGTTGCGCCATATCTAGAAGGATACGGGCAAAGTTAACATCATCTTCGACAATTAACAGCACGCGATCGCCATTTTCGATAGTAGCGCGATCGTCATCTAGGAGTGGGGAATGGGGAATGGGCAATGGGGAATGGGCAATGGGGTGGGGAGTACTGAGTGTTTGTGATGTAGATTCAGGACTCGGCACTCGTGACTCAGGACTGAATTGCGGTAGGTAGAATGTAAACGTGCTACCTTGACCGGGATTACTAACGAGTTTTATTTCTCCGCCAAAGAGACGGGCGATTTCACGGCTAATTGATAAACCTAATCCAGTACCACCGTATCTACGACTGGTAGAGCCATCAGCTTGCTGAAATGCCTCAAAAATCACTTTTTGCTTTTCGGGGGCAATGCCGATGCCTGTATCACTGACTGAGAAGGCAATAACAGTCTGGGCGCGATTCAAGATTTGCTGGTCTGAACTCCAGCCTTGCTTCGTCACCGCAATTTGCAAGCGTACCTCTCCTTGATCTGTAAACTTAAAAGCGTTGGAGAGCAGATTTTTCAGCACTTGTTGTAAGCGTTTGGCATCAGTATAGATGGTTGGTGGCAATTCCGAAGCCAATTCAATTGTGAAAGCAAGCCCTTTATTTTGAGCTATTTGCTCAAATGTGCCTTCAATCTGTTCGCGCAACTCTGTTAAGAGCGTCTGGGTCATATCAATTGACATGGTTCCAGATTCAATTTTGGCGAGGTCGAGAATATCGTTGATTAACGCCAAAAGGTCGTTACCAGCTGAGTAAATTGTGCGGCTGTATTCGACTTGCTTGGCGGTGAGGTTGCTATCCACGTTATCCGCCAATAGTCTAGCCAAAATTAACAAGCTGTTTAGCGGTGTCCGCAGTTCATGGGACATATTGGCGAGAAACTCAGACTTGTATTTTGAGGAGAGCGCTAATTGTTCAGCTTTATCTTCCAAAGACCGTCTTGCTTGTTCAATTTCGCGGTTTTTGCGTTCAACTTCTTGTTTTTGTAAGGCTAATAACTCTGCCTTTTCTTCTAATTCGGCGTTGGTTTGTTGTAGTTCCTCTTGCTGTCCTCTTAATAAATCCTCGGAGGTTTTGAGTGATTGGGCTTGTTGTTCTAGGCGCTTGTTGGTTTCTCTGAGTTCGCTTTGCTGGGTTTGTAGTTCTTCAGCTAAAGATTGCGACTGCTTCAGCAATTCTTCAGTCCGCATGGAAGCTGCGATCGTGTTGAGAACGATCGCAATACTTTCGGTGAGTTGATCGAAGAATGTCAGATGAATTTCGCTAAAGCGGCGGAAGGAAGCTAATTCAATCACCGCCGTCACTTGTCCTTCAAATAAAACGGGTAACACCACGGCATTTAAAGGGGCCGCTTCTCCTAAACCAGAGGCGATTTTGACATAATCGCTCGGCACTTCCGTGAGTAGAATTCGCTCTTTTTCCAAAGCGCATTGTCCTACCAAACCTTCACCCAAGTGGAAGCGGTTAGCTAGATGCTTGCGTTCACGATAAGCGTAGCTACTCAGCAGTTTGAGATACGACTGATTCTCTGCGGCTTCCATCAGGAAGAAGACGCCGTGTTGTGCTCCTACTAAGGGAGCTAGTTCTGAGAGAATCAGTTTGGATACAGTTTCCAAATCTCGCTGCCCTTGAAGCATCCGGGTAAACTTGGCTAGGTTGGTCTTCAACCAATCTTGTTCGGTATTTTTCTGGGTTGTCTCCCGCAAATTGGCGATCATCTGGTTGATGTTATCTTTGAGGATCGCCACTTCGCCCAACGCTTCCACGGCGATTGAACGGGTTAAATCGCCTTTTGTTACCGCTGTAGCTACTTCGGCGATCGCCCGTAACTGGGTGGTGAGAGTAGCAGCAAGTTCGTTGACGTTATCTGTTAAATCTTTCCAAGTTCCAGCCGCCCCAGGTACTCTGGCTTGTCCGCCTAACTTCCCTTCAATTCCCACTTCCCGCGCCACTGTGGTTACTTGATTAGCAAACGTCGCTAGGGTATCAATCATCTCGTTGATTGTCTCTGCTAAGGTTTCAATTTCTCCCTTAGCATCCAGCATGAGTTTCCGTTTCAAGTCACCATTCGCAACCGCTGTTACAACTCTGGCAATACCGCGCACTTGTGCTGTTAAGTTCCCTGCCATTGAGTTAACGTTGTCAGTTAAATCTTTCCAAGTGCCTGCCACACCTTGGACTTGCGCTTGTCCGCCCAACTTCCCTTCAGTTCCCACTTCCCGCGCCACCCGCGTTACTTCCGATGCAAAGGAACTGAGTTGATCTACCATCGTATTGGTCGTGTTCTTCAAGTCCAAAATTTCGCCTTTGGCATCGACGGTGATTTTTTTGGAGAGGTCGCCATTCGCCACCGCCTTGGTAACTTCGGCGATGTTCCGCACTTGTCCGGTAAGGTTCCCCGCCATCGAGTTAACGTTATCAGTTAAATCTTTCCAAGTGCCTGCCACGCCTCTAACATAGGCTTGTACGCCTAGCTTACCTTCGGTTCCCACTTCCCTAGCAACCCTTGTAACTTCTGATGCAAAGGAGTTGAGTTGATCCACCATTGTGTTAATGGTGTTTTTAAGTTCTTGAATTTCACCTTTAACATCAACGGTGATTTTCTTGGAGAGGTCGCCATTCGCCACCGCTGTGGTAACTTCGGCAATGTTGCGGACTTGTGCCGTCAAGCTTCCCGCCATGAAGTTCACGCTGTCGGTGAGATCCTTCCAAGTGCCGGCAACGCCTTTAACTTCTGCTTGTACACCCAATTTGCCCTCGGTTCCCACCTCCCTAGCAACCCTTGTTACCTCACTAGCAAAGGAGTTGAGTTGATCCACCATTGTGTTAACGGTATTTTTCAACTCCAAAATTTCACCTTTGACATCAACAGAGATTTTTTTTGATAAGTCGCCATTAGCTACGGCGGTGGTGACGGCGGCGATGTTGCGGACTTGTGCCGTTAAACTTCCTGCCATGAAGTTCACGCTGTCGGTTAAGTCTTTCCAAGTCCCAGCCACACCGCGCACATCTGCTTGGACGCCCAGTTTGCCCTCACTTCCTACTTCCCTAGCAACTCGTGTTACTTCACTAGCAAAGGAGTTGAGTTGATCCACCATTATATTGATGGTGTTTTTGAGTTCCAGTATTTCGCCTTTGACAGCAACAGTAATTTTTTTGGAGAGGTCGCCGTTAGCGATCGCAGTCGTAACTTCGGCAATATTCCGTACCTGTGCCGTTAAACTTCCCGCCATGAAGTTTACACTATCGGTTAAGTCTTTCCAAGTCCCAGCAACGTCTTTGACATCTGCTTGGACACCTAGTTTACCTTCGGTTCCCACCTCCCGCGCCACCCGCGTTACTTCCGATGCAAAGGAACTGAGTTGATCCACCATTGTATTAATAGTATTTTTCAACTCCAGAATTTCACCTTTAACATCAACGGTAATTTTCTTAGAAAGGTCGCCTGTGGCTACAGCTGTGGTAACTTCGGCAATATTCCGTACTTGTGCCGTCAAGCTTCCTGCCATGAAGTTCACGCTGTCGGTTAAGTCCTTCCAAGTCCCAGCCACGCCGCGCACTTCTGCTTGCACGCCCAGTTTACCTTCACTTCCCACTTCTCTAGCAACTCGCGTTACTTCACTAGCAAATGAGTTAAGTTGATCCACCATTGTATTTATGGTATTTTTCAACTCCAAAATTTCGCCTTTGACATCGACAGTGATTTTCTTGGAAAGGTCGCCTGTGGCTACAGCTGTGGTAACTTCGGCAATATTCCGTACTTGTGCCGTCAAACTTCCCGCCATGAAGTTCACGCTGTCGGTCAAGTCCTTCCAAGTGCCAGCCACACCTTTGACATCAGCTTGCACACCCAGCTTACCTTCACTTCCCACCTCACGCGCAACTCGCGTCACCTCACTTGCAAAGGAACTGAGTTGATCCACCATTATATTGATGGTGTTCTTGAGTTCTAGAATTTCACCTCTGACATCGACAGTAATTTTCTTAGAAAGATCGCCGCTAGCGATCGCTGTAGCAACTTCGGCAATGTTCCGTACCTGTCCAGTCAGATTACCCGCCATTAAGTTCACGTTATCGGTCAAGTCTTTCCAAGTACCAGCCACTCCCCGGACTTCTGCTTGTACGCCCAGTTTACCCTCTGTTCCCACTTCACGCGCAACTCGCGTTACCTCACTTGCAAAGGAGTTGAGTTGATCCACCATTGTATTTATGGTATTTTTCAACTCCAAAATTTCGCCTTTGACATCGACAGTAATTTTCTTGGAGAGGTCGCCGTTTGCCACCGCCGTGGTAACTTCAGCGATGTTCCGCACTTGTGCTGTCAAGCTTCCCGCCATGAAGTTCACACTATCGGTCAAATCCTTCCATGTACCTGCTACTCCCCGAACTTCCGCTTGACCGCCTAATTTTCCTTCTGCACCCACCTCACGGGCAACCCGCGTTACTTCGCTAGCAAAGGAATTGAGTTGATCCACCATGATGTTGACGGTGTTTTTCAACTCCAAAATTTCGCCTTTGACATCGACAGTAATTTTCTTGGAAAGGTCGCCGTTGGCTACCGCTGTGGTAACTTCAGCAATATTACGGACTTGAGCAGTCAGATTTCCTGCCATTAAGTTCACGTTGTCGGTCAAATCTTTCCAAGTGCCTGCCACGCCGCGCACTTCTGCTTGCACACCCAGCTTACCTTCAGTTCCCACTTCACGAGCAACTCTGGTGACTTCCGATGCAAAGGAATTGAGTTGATCTACCATCGTGTTGACGGTGTTTTTCAATTCTAGAATTTCGCCTTTAACATTGACGGTGATTTTCTTGGAAAGGTCGCCGTTTGCGATCGCTGTAGCAACTTCGGCAATGTTACGAACTTGACCAGTCAGATTGCCCGCCATTAAGTTCACGTTATCGGTCAAATCCTTCCAAGTGCCAGCCACACCCAGCACTTCTGCTTGCACGCCCAGTTTACCTTCAGTTCCCACCTCACGGGCAACCCGTGTGACTTCCGATGCAAAGGAACCGAGCCGATCTACCATCGTGTTGACAATATTGGCAGTTTGAAGAAACTCACCTTGCAGAGGTCTGCCATCAATTTCTGTAGCGATCATTTGGGATAGATCGCCATTCGCTACAGCCCTGATTACACGTGTAGTTTCAGCTGTTGGTTGGACTAAATCTGTAATCAAAGTATTGACAGAAGTCACACAATCTGACCAAGAACCGCGAACATCTCCTAAAGAGGCGCGTTCAGTGATTTTGCCTTCTTTACCGACAACATCACCCATCCGCTGTAACTCTGTTGCCATCCGCTCATTCCGGTCAATAATATCGTTGAGCGTATCAGCGATTTTTCCTGCCATACCAGTTTGGTCTATGGGCATCCGAACAGAAAAGTCACCTTGTTTGACAGCAGCCAGCGTTCTCAATAGCTGATTTAAATCTAAATTGTCGCTGTCTCTAGTCAACTGTTCGGTCGTCATAGCTTGATCCTTATTTTTTCTTGAGAAATTTTTTGTATTTTTTGTCCTCTGTACCTGCTTAAGGGTACTTTCAGGTAATGCTCAGCGCTTCTTCACACGCAATAGTTGAGTGAATTTCACTCCACGCCCCTGCTATCTGTACACCAGATGATCATAGCTAGCCGTCTTCTGCTTTGGATAGATGGCAAATATTTTTAATGGGAATGGGGGATTTCGGTCAATAGAGTTTAGTTTTATTTAACTAAAGACAAATCTGGTGTAAGTCTTTGCAAAACTTGCTTCAACACCATTGCTGTCCAATCTACATCAGCTTCGGTGGTATCACGCCCCAGCGTTAAGCGAATTCCACCCAAAGCAGCTTTTTCTGAATAGCCCATTGCCAACAATATCGGACTAGGGCTAAGTTTTCCACTGTGACAAGCAGCACCAGCACTGATCCCAATACCAGCAAGGTTTAGCTGTCGTACCAGGGTTTTACCGCTAAGTTTTTCCCCATCGGCGTTTTTTGTATAAACGCTGACATGGTGGGGTAAACGATGATCGAGATCGCCTGTGGGTATTAAACCAGGAATCTCGGCTAATAGGGCAAAGGCGCGATCACGTAACTTAATTAAGCGGGGTGTTTCGATTGGTAGTTCTTGTGCGGCTAATTCAGCTGCTACCCCAAAACCTGCGATCGCAGGTACGGCTTGAGTACCAGAACGCAGTCCCATTTCTTGCCCACCGCCACCCAGCAGGGGTATCAATTCTATACCAGGACGCACATACAACGCCCCAGCCCCTTGTGGCCCATATATTTTATGGCTAGAAAGGCTAAGTAAGTCTACTGAGAGTTGTTGTACATCTATGGGTAAACGTCCCGCTGCTTGCACTGTGTCTGTGTGGAACAAAACACCATGCGATCGGGCAATTTGCCCCAGTTCCTCAATTGGTTGTACTGTTCCTACTTCACTTTGACCATAAATTACCGAAACCAAGACTGTGTTACGTCGCAATGCCGTCTTTAAATCTAGAGGGTTGATTCTGCCTTTAGCATCCACAGATAGGCGCGTTACTTCCCAGCCCCACATCTCTAGCAACCGCACTGGTTCGGAAATTGCAGAATGCTCAACACTGGAAATAATTATATGTTGGGGAACAGCGTACAACCGGGCAATACCCATAATTACCAGATTGTTTGCTTCTGTGCCACCAGAAGTAAAGATGATAGATTCAGGACTGGCGGCGTTAATTAATCCGGCTACTTGGACTCTTGCTTGTTCCACAACCGTTGCAGCTCTTTTTCCCCACTCATGCAAACTGGAAGGATTACCCCACTGTTGAGTGAGGACTAGTTGCATTGCTGCGATCGCTTCTGGGCGAGTGGGAGTAGTGGCGCTGTAATCTAGATAAATTTGCATATCAACCAATAGTAGTGGGAACACACGCCGGCAAAAGGATGCTGATCTTGTCAACATGTACATGTAAATGGGCAAATCTGACAAAATCTAGATACTTCGGCGTGTATGGGTAGCTTCTCTACTTAATTCCGAACACAAAATTTTGGGAATGATAAATGTGTTCACCCCTAATCCACTTTTAGCAGATTACAGTGCAATTTTTCTCTAGACAAAGCTATTCTTTTTATATCTTTTTACTTATATTTCCCCTTGCTGCTTGTCAGCGAGTCCATTCCTACAATCAGCTTCCAGCATCTTTACCGCAAGATCCATTAGTTCAAGTTTACTTGAATCATTCCGAATCTTCAGAATACAAAGAGCCTTACCGTCAACAAATCCGTCTGGGAGATAATTTAGAAAAACAAATTGTTGATGCTATTTTTCAAGCTAAATCAACAGTAGATGTAGCGGTTCAAGAATTACGTTTACCCGCAGTTGCTAAAGCGCTAGTTGATAGACAAAAAGCTGGGATCAAGGTCAGGATCATTTTAGAAAATAGCTACAGCCGACCTTGGAGTAGCTTAACATCTACTGAAATAAGTAAATTAAATAAAAGAGAACGGGAACGCCATAACGAGTTTCGCCAATTTATAGACATTAACCAAGATAATCAACTCACTCCAGAGGAAATCAATCAACGAGATGCTTTAGTAATTTTACAAAATGCTAAAATTCCCTGGCTTGATGATCAAGCAGATGATTCAGCAGGTAGCAGTTTAATGCATCACAAATTTGTAATTGTGGATAATCGCATTGTCATTATAACTTCGGCAAATTTTACCCTCAGTGATACTTTTGGCGATTTCACCAATTCTAATAGTTTAGGCAATGCCAATAATTTATTGCAAATTGACAGCCCAGAATTAGCATCTTTATTTACAGAAGAGTTTAACATCATGTGGGGGGATGGCCCAGGAGGCAAGCCAGATAGTCAATTTGGTTTGCAAAAGCCGATGCGATCGCCTAAAACAATCATTTTAGGAAAAACCCAAATTACTGTACAGTTTTCGCCTACTTCTCCTACTCAACCTTGGAGTAACAGCAGCAATGGTTTAATTGGCAAAACTTTAGATTCAGCAACTAAATCTATTGATATGGCGTTATTTGTCTTTTCCGAACAACGCCTTGCAAACATCCTAGAAAATCGTCATCAACAAAGTGTGCAAATTCGCGCATTGATTGACTCACAATTTGCATACAGATCTTACAGTGAAGCGCTAGATATGATGGGGATTGCACTCAGTAGCAAATGTAAATATGAAGTTGATAATCATCCTTGGCAAAATCCAATTACCACTGTAGGTGTGCCTTCATTAGCCAAAGGTGATCTATTACATCATAAATTTGGTGTTATGGATGATCAAACAGTAATTACAGGTTCTCACAATTGGTCGGAAGCTGCTAATAGTGGCAATGATGAAACGCTGATAGTGATTGAAAATCCCACCGTTGCTGCCCATTATGGGCGCGAATTTGCTCGTCTCTATGCTAAAGCCAAACCAGGAATACCAACAGCAATTCAAGAAAAAATTAAACTAGAACAAAAACAGTGTCCCCAAGCTCAAGCTCCTTTATCAAATGAAATTACAGCAAATCAAAAAATAAATATTAACACTGCCAGTTTGGCAGAATTAACAACTTTGCCTGGTGTGGGCAAGAAGTTAGCACAACGAATAATTAGTACCCGTCAACAGCAAAATTTTACATCTGTACAAGACTTAGAAAAAGCTCCAGGTATTAGTCATAAGATGCTGGATAAATGGCGCGATCGCGTAACTTATTAATAATATTTACTTTTAACAAATACTACTTTTCATGAAGATGATACTAATCAGCATTATAAAGCTGTGACATTTGGCGGTAATATATATGCTTTTTCAAAAAGACGAAATCGCCCTTCGTCGAATGCGAGATGATATGTACGATTATCAGTTGATGGCAAAATGGCTCACTGACGAAAAAGTTTTAGAATTTTATGAAGGCAGAGATAATCCTTTCCCTTTAGAAAGAATTATAGAAACATACAAACCGATAATCAGAGGAAATGAGCTAATTGTTGCCTGTATTTTCTACTATCGCAACGTTCCCATTGGTTATTTACAGTATTATGCACTCAATGACTTACCGGAAACCGACAGACAATTGTATTATTTAGATAAAACTAATAATGTCTATGGAATTGACTTGCTCATCGGCGAAACCAACTATTGGAATCAGGGAATCGGTACAAAAATGCTCTCAGCAGTTATAGAATATATATTTGAACAACTGCAAGCTGTTAAAATTGTCATCGATCCAGACGTTAGCAACGCTCGTGCTATCCGCTGCTATGAAAAATGTGGTTTTGTCAAAGTTAAGCTATTAACCGCACATCAACTGCATGAGGGACAACATTCAGATTGTTGGCTCATGGCAATAAACCGAAAGAAATCATTACACTGAAGTTAGTTGCCCTGCTGGAATTGACCGTCCCACACATATCGACCGATGACTCAACAAACTCCTAGAATTTGTATTCTCGGTGGAGGCTTTGGTGGTCTCTACACTGCTCTGCGTTTGAGCCAGTTACCTTGGGAATCTACGCAAAAACCCGAAATAGTTCTGGTAGATCAAAGCGATCGCTTCCTATTTTCTCCTTTACTATACGAATTACTGACTGGTGAACTGCAAACCTGGGAAATTGCCCCCCCATTTGAAGAACTTTTACAAGGCACAGGTATACGTTTTTATCAAGCAGTTGTGTCTGGAATTGACATCGACCAGCAAAGGGTACATTTACAAGATGGGCCAGAAATCTCCTACGACCGATTAGTATTGGCGTTAGGTGGAGAAACACCATTGGATTTAGTCCCCGGTGCGACATCCTACGCTCACCCATTCCGCACAATCTCTGATGCTTATCGTCTAGAAGAACGCCTGCGATTTTTAGAAGAATCGGATGCTGACAAAATTCGCATAGCAATTGTTGGGGCTGGCTACAGTGGTGTGGAGTTAGCCTGTAAGTTAGCAGACAGACTAGGGGAAAGAGGACGCTTTCGGATAATTGAAATCGCTGATCAAATATTGCGAACTTCGCCAGAGTTTAACCGCGAAGCAGCAAAGAAAGCTTTAGATGCGCGTGGTGTGTTTATTGATTTAGAAACCAAAGTGGAATCAATAGACCAAAATACCATCTCCTTAGAATACAAAAGCCAAGTAGATACGATTCCTGTAGATTTAGTAATTTGGACTGTAGGAACACGAGTTGCTCCCGTAGTTAAATCCTTGCCTCTGAAGCAAAATCAGCGTGGTCAAATCAGCACTACACCTACTCTGCAAGTTCTTGATCATCCAAAAATCTTTGCTTTGGGAGATTTGGCAGACTGTCATGATGCAGAAGGACAGCAAGTCCCCGCCACTGCACAAGCAGCTTTCCAAGAATCTGATTATGCCGCTTGGAATATCTGGGCTTCTTTAACCAATCGTCCTTTACTTCCTTTGCGCTACCAACAGTTAGGGGAAATGATGGCACTAGGAATAGACAACGCCACCCTGACTGGTTTAGGAATGAAACTAGACGGCCCCTTGGCATACGTCGCCCGTCGTCTTGCCTATCTCTATCGGTTGCCAACTTTAGAACATCAGCTCAAAGTTGGTTTTAACTGGCTAGTCCGTCCTATTATAGAAACACTTTCTAAATAGAACTTTAGAACTGTAGGTAGGGCGTATGCCTTACCTATATTGTTATTAACCCAAATTTGTAATGCTCATAATTGTCAAAAATCTTGAACTGAATTTGTTTTAATTTTTCTTCACTACCTGTTTAATAGTGATACAAACCCAGTTAGATAAACTTAGTTGTCTTAAAGGATGTTTGTAAAGTCTAATTTATTACTAGCCTTGGCGACTAGAAGTCGTGTCTACACAGACAAAACCTGCCTCCGCAGGTTCTAAAACTGTAGTAGCGAATTATATTCGCCCAATACTTTTAAAATATCCTCTCAACGCTTAGCACTTAATACTATGGAACAACCGAAAGTTATTTTTTTAGATGCTGTGGGCACACTCTTTGATGTCAAAGGTAGTATAGGTGAAGTTTATAGTCAAATAGCCGAAGAATTTGGCGTTAAAGTTTCAGCTGATACACTGAATAAAACGTTTATCAAAAGCTTCAAAGCAGCGCCACCGCCAATATTTCTAGATGCAGACACGCAAGATATTCCCCAGCGCGAGTTTGATTGGTGGCGGATAATTGCCCTAAACACTTTTGAAAGTGCAGGTGTTCTCAAGCAATTTTCTGACTTTTCAGCTTTTTTTAGCGAACTCTACATTCATTTCGGCACTGCTCAACCGTGGTTTGTTTATCCTGATGTTTTAGCAGCTTTGGTTAACTGGCGGCGCTTAGGAATTGAACTAGGGGTACTATCCAATTTTGATTCTCGGATTTACTCAGTATTGCAAAGTTTAGGATTGAGAGACTTTTTCATATCTGTTACTATTTCTACTCAAGCACGTGCAGCTAAACCTGATCCCCAAATTTTCGCCATTGCTTTAAAAAAACATAACTGTCCCCCAGAGGCAGCATGGCATATTGGCGACAGTATCACAGAAGACTACAACGGTGCTAAAGCAGCTGGACTCAGAGGCATTTGGATCGACCGTGGCAAAAAGTCTTAATTCAATTTAGCTGGATTTGGAACAATTAAGGATTTTAGTGATGTTGCTAACTGAAAAATAGTCTATATAAAATAATATTTATATAATAGCTATCACTAATTGCTGACTCAAGTAAAATCAAGTTTTATTGACACCCTAATTAACCTAGCTTTAGCAAGGCGATCGCACTGAGTTTGATGTTGCTGATTTTGAGATTAATTGCTTGCAACTTGAGTTAATTACCTAGCTGTCCAACAAAGTTGATATTGCTCAATATAAAACGTTCCAACATTAGAAGACATCTTAAAGACGAAGTAATAATCTCCTGTTTCCCAAATATTAAATTCTCGCTGTGTTTCTTGAACATTAATTGTCGAGACGCCATTAGGAATGCTCATACTAGAATGTATTGTTCCGTTCTGTGCTCTCATCAGAAAAATTTCGAGTAGACAAAAATCTTGTAGTTCGGCACGATAACGAATTTTGAATCTAATTTTACCTCCATCTCGTAGGGTCTTTTCACTAAAAAATTGTTCGGTTTGAATGGATTTATCAGACAGTGGAATGTCTTGCCCTTTTGTTAAGATGTGTGTCTGTTCGTCAATTGCACCCATTATTTTCTCCTGGGAAATAGAATATGTTGAGATAATTGTGATGTTGAAGCCGATATCTCCGTGTCACGTGTGTATCTTTTCACTATCACTAAATAAATGCAACGACAGATAAGACAGTTAAGAGAAAATAAAAAAATAATTAGAACAAATAATCGAAATTTGGGCTTGTACTAGACAGTTAAGACACTTAAGCTTAACAATATGTAAATTTGATAAATAAGAGGGGAAAAGGTTAAAGGGAAAAGGGAAAGGGGATGAACAGGTAGCCCACAATACCAAAAAGCTTTTTACCTTTCCTCAGCGATATTATCAATTACAAATTACCAATCTGCAAAACTTGAACTTTTTCTTCTGGGGAAATTAATGTTTTCCCGATAGGTAAAATAGCTAAGGCGTTGGTTTGAGCTAAATTAATTAAATTACCGGAACTGTGACCCCCACCAGCTTTGTGAAATTCGTAAACTCCATCAATTAAATGCAATTTACCCCAAAGGTAAGTTTCACGCTTGCCATCCGATCGCAACTCATCGCGCGATCGCACCTTCATAAATATAGGTTTCCAACCTTCAGTAACTCCAGAAAGTTTCTTAATTGCCGGTTGCACAAACCGCCAGAAAGTCACCAAAACCGCAGCCGGGTTTCCTGGTAGACCGAAATAGAGTGAGGAGTGTTGAGTTGGAAATGTGGCGACGGTTAGGGGTTTTCCTGGTTTCATCCCCACTGCACGAATGTGGATTTTTGCTTCTAGTAACTCTAGAATTTTGTCAACATAGTCGTAATCTCCCACTGAAACACCACCGGAAGAGATAACTATATCGGCGTTAGCTATAGCGTAGGCGATCGCTTCTTGAAGGGCATCTGGCTCATCCTTAATAATTCCTAACAATAACGGTTCTGCTCCACTCTGCTTTACCAAAGCTGCTAGAGCATACTGATTAGAATCTACAATTTGACCAGGTTCCAGCGGTTGATCGGGCATTACCAACTCATTACCAGTAGAAAAAATCGCCACACGCGGACGACGGTAAACATTTAATTGAGGACACTGTGCCGCTGCCAACACCGCAATGTCCGCAGGATTTAACCTAATTCCTGCTGATAGTAGTGGCGTTCCAGCTTGGTAAAAAGATGCTTTGTGTCTGACAAATTCTTGTGGTTGCGGTGCAGCCAGGATAAAAACGCGGTTTTCTTCTCGGCGTGTTCTCTCTTGTATGACTATAGTATCTGCACCTGTGGGGATCACCGCACCTGTGAAAATTCGTGCCGCTTGTCCCGGTTGAATCGTAGACTTGGGTTGATATCCCGCAGGAATCTCTTCAATAATTTCCAAAATAACAGGCTGTTCGGCGCTGGCGTACTGCACATCTTCGTAACGTACAGCATAGCCATCCATTGCCGAATTATCCCAATGAGGAAAATCTAGCGAACTAGTAACAGGTGTTGCCAGAATGCGACTATCTGCTGTCAATAAATCTACAACTTCTATATCCCGCTGAGCATCCAACGGTTGCACTAAATTTAAAATAATTGCTTCTGCATCGTTGACTGATAGCATAGCGATCGCCTCTGATTACTTACCATGTACTACATTGGGTTAACTAACTTAAACATTTCTAGTTCCATTTTGTAATACTTGGTTGTACGTCCTACTGGAGTCATTCCTAACCTCTGGATCACGCGAAGTGAGTTTGTGTTTTCAGAACGGGCAATTGAATAGATTACAGGAAGTTTCAAAGTCTTAAATCCGTAATCCAGAATCACTTTCGCGGCTTCGGTAGCATATCCTTTTCCCCAAGCGGATTTCTTGAGATGCCACCCTATTTCGTAATTTGGGGTCAATTGTTCATCTTCATCTCGGAGTTGGATGAGGATGATCGTTCCCACAATTTCTTCGGTCTCTTTAGGAAGAATTGCCTAAAAACCACTGCCATTGTTCAATTCTTGTGACTTTGTAATCCATCTTTTCAGCAAATTTTTTGAACTTTCAACGCTATCCACTTTAGTTATGATAAAGCGCGTAACTTCGGGATCACTATAAATATAAAACGCTTGTCCTGTGTCTGCTTGGGGACTCCAAGTACGGATAATAAGACGGTCAGTTTCAGCAATGATATTCATGTGGAATGATTTTCTATATTAAGCAAAAATCAATTTTTCTATGACCACAGTCATCACTTTAATATAAAAAATAGAAGCAATGATTATTTGCCAACCCCTAAATAAAAATACCTGTTTTGTATGACCATTGAAAGAGTTACCCAAAAACACTATCCCAAGGCTGAGATTGGGCGGCGAGGTATGGCATTGGGACTTGATTTCCTGGTTGTCTGGTTAGTCAGTTCCCTGCTAGGAGGCAACAATCCCGGTATTCAATTTGTGCAGATTCTAGTTTTTGTCATAGCTTGGCTAATTTTGCGGGTAGTGTTGGTATACAACAATCAAGGGCAAAGTTTAGGGCGTTGGGCGTTCGATTTAAAAGTGTTGGAAGTCGAAGATAGGCAAGTAGTGGGCAGAATCCCAGATTTGCGATCGCTGCTGAAGCGTGAGGCGATCATTGGTTGTGGTGCGCTTTTAGTGTCAATTGCCCTGAGTAACATTAGAGCCAATCCTACTGCTATACTTCTAGTACTTCCCCTGGCAATCGATTGTGCTACTGCCTTCTCTGATACTCAGATGCGGCAAGCTTTGCACGATCGCTATACAGGAACTTTCATAGTTTCGTCGCGTCGAGGCTACTCGCTAGATATAAAAGTTAAGCGATTAGTTGAAAATTTGCGTCGTAATGTGAGAAGATAGTCATTTGTGTTAATTCTCTTCAGGCTTTACTGTTTGTAAGATTATGGCTAAGAGCAAAGGCGCCCGCATAATAGTCACACTAGAATGCACTGAGTGTCGCACTAACCTAGATAAGCGCTCTGCTGGTGTTTCACGGTATACCAGCACCAAGAACCGTCGCAATACAACCAATCGTCTAGAACTGAAAAAGTTCTGTACCCACTGCAACAAACATACCGTTCACAAGGAAATTAAGTAAAGATGAGCTACTATCGTCGTCGCCTGTCTCCGATCAAGCCAGGAGAACCAATCGATTACAAAGATGTTGATTTGTTGCGTAAGTTTATCACCGAGCGAGGCAAGATATTACCCCGCCGGATTACTGGACTGACGTGTAAACAACAGCGAGATTTGACATTAGCAATTAAGCGATCGCGGATTGTGGCTTTGTTGCCATTTATCAATGCAGAAGGCTAAAAAAGTGCTGGGTTATGAGTGATGAGTGATGAGTTAAGAATCAAAACTTCTAACTCCTAACTCTTAACTCTTAACTTACAAAATATTTAAATTGTTCACCAAATAAAGCGCGAGAGTTGTGGAGAAGGGGACGCTAGTTGAATTTAGGGTTCAAGGCGATCGTCGTCTGGGTGTCGTAGATCGTCCAGACGGCAAAACCCGCTGGTTTGTGGTAGACGAACGTGGTCAATCCCACAGCCTCGCGCCTAGACAAATTACTTATACAGTTAACGGACAAACCTACAAGCCATCAGAGATTCCCAGCTTTTTGGAGCAAGCCCAGGCTTATTTAGATCCATCTAGTTTAGAAGTAGCTTGGGAATTACTGGTTGAGGACGGGGAAACTGTCACCCCAAACCAAATGGCGAATCTGCTTTTTTCTGAATCAGACGCGCTTTATTGTTATGCCGCTCACTGCTTGTTATCAGAGGACAAACTCTACTTCAAGCAAAAAGCGGAGGCTTACGAGCCGCGAACTGCTGCTCAGGTAGCAGAACGCAAGCACCAGATGGAAGTAGAGGCTCTAAAAGCTAAGGGACAGCAGGAATTTTTGGCTCGCGTAGAGCAGGCGCTTAAAGGTGAAGCAGTAGAGTGGCAGCGCCACGATCTCCAGCGCCTAGAAGGATTGGAAAAATATGCAGCGCTGCTTGCTGACACCGTGCGGATGGGGGTCAATTATGACTCTTTGGCTCGCGCCTATCCTCCCCCGGCTCCAGTTTTAGAAACTATGACCATGCTGGGACGCCCCACAACTCCCCCAGGAGCCTTTCAACTTTTGGTGGACTTAGGTTGGTGGAGTCCTTACGAGAACTTGTTCCTGCGTCGTTCTTCAATTCCGATTCAGTTTCCTAATAAGGTATTAGAAGTGGCGCAACAGCGTTTGGATTTTCCACCGACCGACTTAGATGCAAATCGCCTAGATTTGACTCACCTGAAGGCATACACAATTGATGATGAAAGTACTACTGAGATCGATGATGGTCTGAGTTGGGAATTATTGCCTGATGGACGAGAGCGGCTGTGGGTGCATATAGCCGATCCCACCCGGTGGTTAGCGCCAGAAGATGATTTAGATCTCGAAGCCAGAAAGCGGGGTAGTACAGTTTACCTGCCCACTGGAATGATTCCCATGTTTCCAGAGTTACTGGCAACTGGGCCGATGAGTCTAGTACAGGGACGGGTTTGTTGCGCCCTCAGCTTTGGGATTGTTCTAGATCTAACTGGAGCAGTAGAAGATTACAGTATTCATACCAGCTTTATTAAGCCGACTTATCGCCTCACCTACGAAGATGCCGATGAAGTGCTGGAATTAGGAGTACAAGCAGAACCAGAAATTGAAGCGATCGCCACTTGGGCACAACGGCGCAGAGCTTGGCGGTATGCTCAAGGCGCAATTAGCATCAATATGCCAGAGGCGATGATCAAAGTCAAAGGTGACGAGATCAACATTGACATTTTAGATGATTCTGCATCGCGGCAACTAGTAGCAGAGATGATGATTCTGGCTGGTGAAGTTGCTGCCCGTTACGGTCAAGCTCATAACATACCTCTGCCCTTTCGCGGTCAGCCGCAGCCAGAATTACCCCCAGAAGAGGAATTACTCCAGCTACCCGCAGGATTTGTTCGCGCTTGCGCCATGCGTCGTTGTATGCCCAAGAGTGAAATGAGCATCACGCCTTTACGCCATGCTGGTTTGGGCTTGGATACTTACACTCAAGCGACTTCTCCCATTCGTCGCTACAGTGACTTACTAACCCATTTTCAACTTAAAGCCCATTTGCGCGGCGAAATGCTGCCATTTTCAGCAGAACAACTCAAAGAAGTGATGATGACTGTCACTACTACCACCCAAGAGGTGACGATGGTAGAACGGCAAACTAATAGATATTGGGCTTTAGAATATCTGCGCCGTCATCCAGAACAAACTTGGAGTGTGACAGTATTGATGTGGCTGCGAGAAGACAGCAACTTGGCACTAATTCTGTTAGAAGATTTGGGCTTACAGTTACCAATGATTTTCAAACGTTCTGTGAATTTGGGCGAACAGATATTAGTGAAAGTTAGCCACGCTGATCCGCAAAAAGACATGATCCAGTTTCAGGAAATAATTTATCAAGAAGCTCAAACAGCGGCAAATTAATTTTGCTATAACCCCTTTCGGCTAGCATATAAAGTAAATAGCAATATTGTTATATTTTGAAGGGATGCTGTGCCTGAAACTAAAGTTGTTTTTTACCAGGAAGAGGAAGGGAAAGTTCCTGTCCTTGAATGGCTGACGCGACTTTTGAAAGAAGACCGCAAAGGTTATGCAAACTGTGTTGCTCGAATCAAACAACTTTCAGCATCAGGATACGAACTCCGTCGCCCTGCGGCTGATTACTTGCGTAATACCGCATCTTGTACTTCTTTCATGGGCAAAACGTAGCGATTCTCGCACACGCCATTACAAAGGAAGAAGCAGCTGTACCACTAATTGATATTGAACGGGCGATCACACGAAAGCTTTTATTTGAAGAAAACCCAGAAGTTCATACCTACGTAGAGGAACAAGAGGATGGCGAAGACTCGCGATGCAATAAAAATCATCAACAAGATGATCAGCAGCGATCCTGAGCTTGAGTTAATGGTGGAGTCAGCCTCTATAAATGCAGAGGTGGCACAGCTGATTTATGAAGCCAGAACAAAAGCAGGGTTAACACAGAAACAGCTTGCTGAACTTGTTGATACAAAACAGCCTGTGATTGCACGGCTTGAAGATGCTGATTACGAAGGGCACTCTCTTTCAATGCTGCAAAAAATTGCTCACGCTCTCAATCAAAGGGTAGTGATTCAGCTTGCTCCAATAGAACTAGGACTTACGCACTGAAGCCTGAAACCTAGATCCCCCCCAGCCCACGCCAGTCGCTCCACTTGGGGAGACCCCATCGCATGATTGCGTCTCCCCAACTCTTGGAGACGCTACTTCGCGTTGGGAGAAGACCGCGCTGGCTCCCCTTAAAAAGGCTACGGTGTACACACAAGTCTTTTAGAGTTGCCCCACAGGCTTTTGATCCCCCCAACCCCCCTTCAAAAGGGGGGCAAAAACCTCCCAAAGTCCCCTTTTGAAGGGGGATTTAGGAGGATATACAACGATTTTGGTTTTGTACACAGATGTGTGTACACCGTAGCCTTAAAAAGGGGGAAACTTCTAAAACCCCCTTAAAAATGGGGTTGGGGGATCTGAGTGCGTAAGTCCTGAGAACATGAGCAAAGTGCATAGAGTAGGTAATAATAAGACATAAAAAAGTATTTATCTCATAAAAGTCAAAAACAAAGCGATCGCTCTTAAATTCTCAACTTAAAAAGCGATCGCCATTATTTATATTCTGCTAATTGGTAACTGTTAATAGATAACTTCTTACTATTACCCATTCCCAGTTACTACGCTTAACTAACTACCGCTTCAGCTTTTTCCTCAGCTTTTTCCTTCACAAGCACATACGGTTTTTCTGCGCCTTGTGCTAGATATTCAGCTAACTGACTTTCAATTTGATCGCGCACAATTTGGCGATACTCAAGAAAATGCTCGTTGTGAGCGCAGGCGGCAAGATAATGTTCAACAACTCCAGGGTTACGCTTGAGGATGCTAAACAAATGATGCCAGAACTTCCAGCGGGTTTCGCGTTTGATTCCTTGTCGCCAAATCACAATTAGCAGCGCTTTCACAACCACCAACTCTGGCTTTTTGGCTGGCGCTTTCCAACTTGGCAAACCCATCATTAAGAAACAGCGATAGGTGCGATCTAAATACTGTATGGGGTCGTATAAAGCACAAAAAGCTTCAATATATTCTCTGGCGATATCTTCTAGAGGACGGGTAGCAACAAAGTTCATCAAAGTTGTTTGATTGATATTGCCATCTTGATTTTCCCGTAGTCGTCCTTCTTTTTTCAGGCGATGCCACAGCGCGGTATTGGGTAACGCTTGTAACATGGCGAAAGTCGTAGAGGGAATTGCTGCTTGCTCTGCAAAACGGACAATGCGATCGCCTGCACCAGCTTTTTCGCCATCAAACCCAATAATAAACCCAGCCATTGGGCGCAACCCAGCTTTAATAATGCTTTGTACTGCATCAGTTAGGGAACTGCGAGTATTTTGAAACTTCTTTGTCATTTGCAAACTGTCTTCATCCGGTGTTTCAATTCCTAAAAACACCGCAGCAAAGCCAGATTCAACCATCAACTCCATTAATTCTGGGTCTTGGGCTAGGTCAATTGAAGCTTCAGTGTCAAATTTGAAGGGATACTTGTGTTCTGCCATCCAGACTTTCAACTCTTTGAGCAACAACTTGACATTCCGCTTGTTGCCAATAAAGTTATCATCTACCATGAACACACCCCGCCGCCAACCCAACTCGTAGAGATAATCTAACTCTGCCAAAAGTTGTGCAGGGGTTTTGGTGCGTGGCTTGCGACCGTAAAGAACAATAATGTCGCAAAATTCGCACTGGAAGGGACATCCGCGCGAAAACTGCACAGACATCATGTCATAAGCATCTAATTCTAATAAATCAAAACGGGGTACTGGTGTACTTGTGACATCAGGTTTTTCTGCGGTGCGGAATGTTCCAGAGGTTTCTCCTTTTTGAATTGCCTCCACAAACATCGGTAAGGTGATTTCCCCTTCATCCAAAATCAGAAAATCTGCACCAACATTTTGAACTTCGTGAGGTACAGAAGTAGGATATGGGCCACCCACCGCGACTAACTTACCACGCCGTTTTGCTTCTTGAATTTGGTCAAGTAAATCTTGTTTTTGGACAATCATTGCAGAGAGAATTACTACATCTGCCCATGCCCATTCTTCCTCTGTGGCTGGGCGAATGTTGCGATCAACCAGCTTAAATTCCCACTCTTGAGGCAAAATTGCCGCTACTGTTACTAAACCTAAAGGTGGTAACAAAACCTTGCGATCGACTAATGCCAAAATCTTTTCGTATGACCAAAAGGTTTTAGGAAATATCGGATACACTAGCAAGACTCGCATCAGTATCAACCCTCACACTTTGATTGTTATCCCACTCTAACGAAAATAGACAGTTATTGACTTTTTATTAAAGTTGTCCTATTTTACCATTGATATTTTTACTGGGGATTTTTAAGGGGCGGAGGGGCAGGGAGCAGAGGGGCAGGGGGAGCAGAGGGGCAGGGGAGGCGAGGCTTTGATACTCGTGAACGAGGCTTTGACAGAACTTACGCACTCAGATCCCCCAACCCCCTTAGAAAGGGGGCTTTAGACGTTCCCCCCTTTTTAAGGCTACGGTGTACACACATCTCTGTACAAAACCAAAATCGTTGTAGATCCTCCTAAATCCCCCTTAAAAAGGGGGACTTTGAGAGGTTTTTGCCCCCCTTTTGAAGGGGGGTTGAGGGGATCAAAAGCCTGTGGGGCAACTCTAAAAGACTTGTGTGTACACCGTAGCCTTTTTAAGGGGAGCCAGCGCGGTCTTCTCCCAACGCGAAGTAGCGTCTCCAAGAGTTGGGGAGACGCAATCATGCGATGGGGTCTCCCCAAGTGGAGCGACTGGCGTGGGTTAGGGGGGATCAGGGTTTCAGGCTTCAGTGCGTAAGTCCTATTTGATACTCGTGAACGAGGCTTTGATACTCGCCTCCCCTGCCCCCCTAATATCCAATCCCCTTCACTGAACAAATTCTGGTAGTTCAATCCAAAAACGACTACCTTGACCAATTTCTGACTCCATACCGACTTGACCGCCCATACGTTCGATGCCTTTACGGACGATCGCTAATCCAATTCCTGTTCCTGGGTAAGCTTCAATGCTGTGCAGACGTTCAAAAACGCCAAAAATTCGCTCACTATACTGAGCTTGGATGCCAATTCCATTGTCTTCTATCCACAAACGCACCCAGCGATCGCGTAGCGTGCCGGAGGTATCGCCCTGATTGCGGCGTTCAGTCCAGACTCGAACTTGGGGTTGAACTCCGGGAACGACAAACTTGATGGCATTAGTTAGTAAATTTGTGACAATCTGCTCAACAGTCCGGTAGTTCCCTACAACTTCCAGCAGGGGTTCTGAGACAATTACTTGAGCCTGTTGTCGTTCTAGCGATGGTTCTAGTTGCGTCAGCACTTGTGTGACTAGCGAGTTGAGATTAATTGGTTGAAGTGGCAAATCAACGCGACTCAAGCGGCTGTAGTCTAATAAGTCCACCAGCAGATTATCCATCCGCTCCACACTGCTGGTAATCCGATTCAGTAAATCTTGCCCGACTGAATTCAATGCGGTTTCGTATTCTTCTAACAAAATAGTGGCAAATCCCCGCATTGCACGCAGAGGTTCTTGTAAGTCGTGCGAGATAGAATAAGTAAAAGCTTCTAAAGCACTATTTGCTTCTTCTAGTTGTTGTGTACGGTTGCTAACCAGTTGTTCGAGTTGTTCAGTGTAGCACTGTAATTCTTCACGCATACGAGATTGCTGGATGGCGATCGCTAGCTGATTCGCCACTTCACGGGCGATTTCTACGTCTTCTTCAGTTAATGACTTGGGCTGGATTGCTCCCACATTCAAAGAACCGATGAGCTGTCCTTGAGCAATCACAGGCACATTTATTAATAAGCGAATGCCTTGGTCAAACAGTCGTTGTTGGACACGATAGGATCTGGGATGCTCAGCCAGGTTTTCAATAATCACCACCTGGTTTTGTTGCAAAATGCTAATGTCGCCAAAGTCTTGCAATGATAAACTTTCATCACTACTAAAGCCAATCTGATTGCTAGACTGAACAGCCAGCACAGAAGCTTGTTGATGTTCCAAGTCAAACAATGTCACATCCAATAATTCACAAGGAAGTAATGGATAGGTGTAAGCAAGGGCAGCTTGAGCAATTTCTGTAGGAGAACTTGCCCGCAGAATTGAGCGATCTAACTCCTGTAGAGTTTGTAGTCTTGATGCGTAACGCTTTAGTGTTTCTTCCGCGCGTTTGCGCCCAGTGATGTCTTCTATCAGACCATCAATAACCGGATCTCCATCAGTAGTATTGAGAGTTTCATTCACGGCAACCCAGAACGAGCTACCATCTGCTCTACGTAACTTTAATTCTCGTTCTCGTCTCTGCTCTGGCATGATATCCCCCGCTTTGGAAAAAATTTCATCAAAGCAATTATTAGAGCGGATTTCGTCTAAAGAACTAAGCCCCAGACACCTGAGAAAGGCACTGTTGACTTCGAGTAGTCTTCCGTCGGGAATTACCCGAAACACACCAACATTTAATTGGTTAAGCAAGAATTGCAGGCGGTTCTCAAAAAAGCTGGCTCTACGTAGATTTTCATTGCGCTCTAAGACAGACTTTACCGTTGCCGATAGCCGAACAAGGTGCTTAGCTGACTTGAGGATGTAATCATCAAGTCCACTTTTCATTGCTTCAACAGCAATTTCCTGGCTTCCCGTGTTTGTAAACATAATCACAGGACGATCAGGGTAGCGATGCTTGAGAGCATGCAATATTTCCAAACCATTAGTCCAACGCAGCTGATAGTCGGTGATAGTTAGGTCAAAGCGACCTGCTGCCAGTGCTTGCTCAAACTCTTCTGGAGCACCCACTTCCTCCACTTCTACATCAGGAAACTCCCGGCGCATTTCTCGGATAATCATGAAACGGTCATTTGGATTGTCGTCAATGATGAGAATGTGCATGGGGAGGCAAAATGGATACTTAAAATTTACATAAGGGATATTTGGCGTTGCTGAGTGGAATATGAATTTATCTCACGCAGAGGAGCCAGCGCTGTGCGGGGGTCTCCCCCCATCCCCACTTCGTGGGGGCCCCGAAGCCCCCCGTTGAGGCGACTGGCGTGTGCAGAGACGCAGAGAGGATAAAGAGTTCTAGATTTCAGTGCAGTCTCTACTAAACTTTCAATCGGTGTAGAACGGTTGCTGATTCAAATTCACCCAGTAGTCATCAAGTAACTTTACCATTGCGGTTAAGTCATTGAAGGCGACGGGTTTGACTAAGTAAGAGTTGACACCTAAGTCATACGCTTTGTGAATGTCTGTTTTTTCTTTGGAAGTTGTGAGTACGATAACTGGTAAGCGTTTCAGTTCAGGTTGCTGCCTCAGCCACTCCAAAACCTCAAACCCAGATTTCCGGGGCATTTTTAGATCTAACAAAACCAGCATCGGTAGAGGATATGACTTACGGTCAGCATAATCTCCTTCACCACAGAGGTAAGAGATGGCGGCTTCCCCATTGGTAACAACTTGGAGCGGTTGTGTCAGATTCGCTTTGCGTAGGGCACGCCGAATGAGCAGGACTTGATTAGAGTCGTCCTCTGCCAGCAAAATGGTCTGTTGATCTGTGTTCATGTTTTCATAGTATCTGTTTGTAGTTCAATCCAAAAGTGGCTACCTTCGCCTACTAACGACTCTACACCGACCTGTCCCCCCATACGCTCAACACCTTTGCGGACAATGGCTAAGCCAATACCAGAGCCAGGATAACTCTCTTCACCATGTAATCTTTCAAAGACGTTGAAAATTCGCTCTTGATGCTCTGGTGCAATGCCAATGCCGTTATCTTCTACCCAGAGGCGAACTCGTGGGAGTGAAGAGTGCTGAGTACAGACGGGATTAATCGCGTCTGTACAAGTGAGTGCTGAGTTGGGAGTTATGAATTCTTCCCCTGCTCCTTTGCTCTCCACTATTTCTGTCCTTACCCGGATTTGGGGTTGCTTGTTAGCAGGGACAAATTTGATGGCGTTGCTAAATAGATTAGTTATCACTTGTATTAGGGTTGTGCGATGACCGATAACTTCTGGAAGTGGTTGTTCTACAGTTACTTGAGCCTGACGCGATCGCAATTCTGTCTCTAGTTGATTTTTGGCTTCTGTGACAATTTCTGTCAAGTTGAGTACACGAAGCTGAATTTCAGCCCGACTCAGGCGTGAGTAGTCGAGCAGGTCTTGAATTAGCCCATCCATCCGTTGTGCAGAGCCAACAATCCGCTCGATATACTCTTGCCCATCGCTATCTAATTGGTTGCTGTAGTCTTCTTGTAGTGCTTGAGCTAAGCCTTGCATTGATCGCAGAGGGGCGCGTAAGTCGTGGGAGACAGAATAGCCAAAGGTTTCAAGTTCATCGTTGGCTTCCACAAGGGCAGCTGTCCGGTCAGCGACTCGTTGCTCTAATTCATTGGCATAGTTTTGTAATTGTTCTCGCAGTCGGGATTGCTGGATCGCGATCGCTAACTGATTGGCGATTTCAGTGGCGATCGTTTGGTATTCTGAATTAAAAGCCGCAGGTTCGTTGGCAAATAGAGTCAAGTCTCCGATCAAATTGCCCTCAACTAGCAACGCTACCGCCAGAAAACTTCGAGAACCTGTTGCCAACTGACTCTCTAGGGCAGGTGTACGAATGCTTGAGGTGGCAATATCTTCTATATATAAAGTAGGTTCTCGATACCTAACCATTTCTACAGGTACTAAATAGCTAATCGGGATCACAGACCCAGTGACATTAAGAGCAATTTGCCCCGCCAGGATTTGGGCTTCACTTGTATTGAAGTTAAACAAGATAACAGCAGCGTGCTGGCAGCTAATAATACTACTCAAGCGTTCTAGAGCGGCTTGGGCTATCTGCGCTGATGACTCTGCCATTAAGATGGCCCGGTCAATTGCTTGCAAGGTTTCCAAACGCTGATTCGAGCGGAATAATGCTGCTTCAGCCTGCTTGCGCTCTGTGATGTCTCGTGATATGGCAATTATGCCAATGATGTTTCCTTGTGCGTCCCGGTAGGGATCTTTAGTAGATAGGAAAGTATGAAGGCTACCCGCTTCCATTACTAATTCTTCAATAACCTCTGCCTTGCCTGTGGTCATAATACGGCGATCGGTTTCTCTAATAACAGTTGCAAAGTCAGCCGTAAGTATCTCAGTATCATCTTTGCCAATAATTTCGTCTTTGGTTCTACCCAAAATTCGCGCTGTTGTCGTATTAATCAGTTTGTAGCGCCCCCGGAGGTCTTTAACAAATACGGCATCATTTGTGCCTTCAATGACACTTTGCAGCAGGTTATAACTTTGCTGTAATGCTTGCGCTGATTCTTCACGATTAATTGCATCAGCCAGGATATTAGCAACCGCTTGCAAGAAATTAATATCATTTTGGGTAAAAATTCTTTGATGGATGGTGTGGACACCCAAAACGCCCCAAGGTGGCTGATGTCCATTAATAATTACGCTGAGACCGCTGATAATTCTGTGGTCATACAGCAGGGGAGAACCACGGAACCGCGTTTCTGTGTTAATATCTGTCACCACAACAGGCTGAGTGGAAAGCAGCGTATAACCTGCCTGAGAATCACTACCTGTGCTAACTGTGACATGACCGATTAATTCAGCTTCCCATCCTATACCTGCCCTTAGTAGCAGCACATTTTGTGGTAATAGCTCTAATACTTTGCAGTATTCCGCGTCCAGAGTTTGAGCTACCAGGGTGACAGTTTCATTTATTAACGCCATCAGATTGATGCCAGAGAGTGCCAATTGACCCAACTGAGCGATCGCCTCTTGTTGTTGCGATCGCACCCGCAACTCATCTTCAGCTCGTTTGCGTTCTGTAATATCACGTACAACACTAGAGTAGCCGCGTAGCTTTTGTTGTTTGTCTTGAATAACTGTTAGCAAAACACTCGCCCAAAACTGCGAGCCATCTTTGCGGACTCGCCAACCTTCTTCGGCAAACTTTCCTTGAGATGCAGCTATCTGAAGGGATTGGGTGGGATGACCTCGCTCTAAGTCACTGGCTGTGTAGAATCGGGAGAAATGCTGACCTAAAATTTCTTTAGTTGTGTAACCTTTGATGCGTTCTGCCCCAGCATTCCAGGTGACAATTCGCCCCTCTGGGTCTAGTCTATAAATGGCATAGTCTTGCACCGCCTCGATCATTTCACGATAGCGACTTTCGCTTTCTCGCAGCTTTAATTCTGCCCGTCTCCAAGCGGCATTCAACTCAGTAGTTAGCACAGAGACACCAACAAATAAGCCCAAGCGGATAATATTATCTAGTGCCACAACAGACAGTGAATAGATGGGCTGTAAAAAGAAGTAAGCAACAGCCAAGGTAGAGAGAAAAGTTGCTAGCAGACCTGAGCCGCGATTTCCAAACCACGAACTCAACACCACCGCTGCAAAAAACGCTGAGAAGGTGACGTTCTCCAGCAGTGGCGATATCAGTAGGGAAAATAACAGTGCTAAAACGCTGGCGAGTACAGCAATACCGTAGTTTCTTATCGGCCAGGAGCGATTTACACTCTGCATAAGTCACCTCCTGGTATTATCAAAAGCTTCGTATTTATCTATTCTATAAACCTAGCTTGAAAATGGGTGTGGGGGTGTAGGGAGGAGAAGAGATGAACACGAAGTTCCGAGTTCTGAGCACGAAGTTCCGAGTTCTGAGCACGAAGTTCCGAGTTCTGAGCACGAAGTTCCGAGTTCTGAGCACGAAGTTCCGAGTTCTGAGCATGAAGTTCCGAGTTCTGAGCACGAAGTTCCGAGTTCTGAGCATGAAGTTCCGAGTTCTGAGCATGAAGTTCCGAGTTCTGAGCACGAAGTTCTGAGTTCTAAAGGTGAAAACTGGACAGGACTTACGCAAAAATTGCCAAAAAGCTTAATTTATCGTTTGCCTGGGTGCCGGACGCATACTACTGGCTCCGCCAACGCCTTGGTCTCGTAGAGAAGAATTCATAGAGTGTGCGTAATACCAATTTAAAAAAAGAATGTGACAGATAGACCATGTAGAGACGTTGCATTGCAACGTCTCTACCAAAGGATTTGTTGCAATCATTAATTGAATCGGTATAAGTCCTGATGTTAATTCTTTAACGTTAGAATATTTCCTATTCCCAGGATTGAAATTCATCAATGGCATTGCGAATTAGGGCAGTTAGTTGAGCGCGACGGGTTTCAAAGTTAGCTGCAATTGAAATCAGCGCGATACCTACTAGCAAACCAACAACCCATTTCATAAAGGGGTAACGCCAGCTTAAAATTACTGATTGATAAACACTGGTGAGCAAAAATGTGGCTGTGCCAATGTAAAGAAAAGCCCGGACTCGCAAAGCTAATCCGGCAAAAATGGCGATGAGGCTGAAAATTCCAGGTATCAGAGGTGTGTCTTGATGAAATAAAATTGCCCACCCACAAATTACACCACTACCTAACAACCGAAAACTATGGCGAGCTACTTTATATTCTGGTAGTTTCAACTGGGGATCTATTTGAGCAATATAAAGCAGTGATAACCCAATTGGTGTTACATACCACAAAGCATCAATTAGGTTTAAGTTATAAAACCAGCGGTAAAGCGCCCAATTAATCAATGCCGCACTAATATAAGTAAAACGGATGTTTTTACCTAATATTGCGAGGAAGATGTAGAATCCAGCGGCGATTAGTATGCTGATTGGGTAAACTCGCAGTCTGGTTTCCCATAAAATTATCAATGGCACAATGTATGCAGCTTGTTGCCAAGGTCTTTTAGACCAACCCCAATTTTCCCAAGGCAGAATGTACAGAAAATAAGCTACCACACAGGCGATCGCACCATTCCAAGGAATTAGCGGCCCAGTCAAAAATTGTCCTACTGCTGTCTCGCGCCAGTAAATTCTCATCCCAGCTACTTCTAATAAGCCGAGGTAAACCCACATCTCTGCTATTGTTATTCCTCCCAACTTGTAGAGGGGAGTTTCGTTAACAAGTAAAGCTGTACGTTGTGCAAATAAGTCTGAGGATTGGCTGCTTCCGACTTTTGGAATTTCTGAAGGTTCCCTTAGTTGTAGTAACTGTTGTACAATTCGCGATCGCCGTCCCTGAAAGATCGCATATCGAATCAAAAATACCCCGGTTGCTAATCCTACCAAACGGTTAACCTCAATGGGAGTAGGAATAGCAGCCATCAATAAAAAGCTACTCCAAGCCCAGTGAATATGAGCAATTCTTTTGAGTTCTTGCGAAGTCAGGCGTAAGTAGCCTACAAGCCAAGGTGAAAGGATGCGATAAGCATACATGATGCTAGTGCCAAGAGCAGACATGGCAATTAATCCATCGCCTAATGCTCCTCCTCTGGCTTGTGACATTTGGTAGAGCAAAAGTTCATAGGCAGAAATTGATACGCCGATAATTCCTAAGTAAAGTAGCGGTTTGAAGTTCTCGCGGCGTCGCCCTACACCAATGACTATTAAAGCTACACCCAAGGAACACAAGCCTGTCCAGTTAGTAAAGGTATCTAAACGTAGCAATACACTAAATGCACCATAGATCAGGGGCAGAATGTGAAAGCTGCTAGGAAGTCTTTCTAATTGATGTCGTCGCCGCCACCACTCTCCTGAAAGTTGAGCAATCAAACCCAAGGCGATGTTGGCGATTGCAATTCTAACAGTTGAATATTCTCCAAATCCCAGCACTTCAGCAATTAATAATTCTAGACACCAACCGATGCTATAAAATGCCCAGTCTGTTGGTTCTCGCCAACTGCGATAAGCGATCGCTCCCAAGGTTATAGCAGTGGCAGTGAAATACAAAAATCCTGGCGAAACAATCCCCTGGTAAACTAACACTGAGTGCAACGTCAGCATTAACAACTCAAAACCACACAAGGCGATCGCCCATTTATTAGTTGCTATTGCATAGATATTTGCTAATTCGTTACCTCGCCACAGAAGTGCTGTACGTGCTAACCATAAACTTAAGATTGCGATCGCCCCCACAAGAAACCAACCTGCTAGCGTCAGGCGAGAAAAACCAGGTAAACCCGTCCACAACAGCGCCCCGATGAAACTCAGCCCAAAGCCTACCGTGATTACCGCTGCTGCTTGGTTTCGCAAATAGCGAGTATTTGTGAACATCAGCCCCGTACCCACAGCCAAACCAATTAATCTAGTTCCTGGTAGCTGCAAAGTAAGTAACTGGGCGACGCCTACAGCCAAAATGCTCAAGTAACTGTTTTGAGTACGACGCTCTATTGTGCGATTGGCAACGCCAGTGAGAGCTAAAGGCGTAGCTAGCCAAATAATTCCCCAATGGTCTTGGCTATCAGCTACACCATACCAAGATGATTTAGCATTTACCCACAATAGGATAAAACTAACGGCAGCTAACCCTAAACCTATGTACCAAGAACTTTGTCGCCATAGTTCATCACCTTGAGACGTTACGCGAGAACCAAGACTAAATCCCCATTCTGCCACCATTACAGCTAATAAAATACTTGCCCAAGCTTCTTTACTGAGAGTTGGCACAAGCCAATTGATGGTAGAGCAAAATGTCAGCACCCCCATGATGTGAGTTAGGTATACCAGGGAGGGAGGAGGGGAGGAGCGGCGTTTAGTGATGGTGGCGAGAGTGGCGGTGGAAAACAGGAAATTTAGCGATCGCAACGCCGGATTTATAAAAGCGATCGTTGTTAAAAAAGCGCCAAATAACAGCGCTAACAATTCGCCAAATTTAGCCAATTCATGCTTTTGGAGGCGATGCAAGCTTTCATTGAGTACCACCGTCAAAATTATGTATGGAAATAAAGCTACACCCAGTAACGCCCAAGGTTCATTTTGAGCATTGGTGAGATATGTGCCAGTTGCGATCGCCCATTGCTGTAGCCCAGAAGGTACTAACCGCCAACCCAGCCAAATAGTCTGTAAGCCAATGACAAAAATCGCCGCTAAGTCAGCCTTTAAACTGTACCTTAGTAAGCGTCTTCCCTCAAACCACAAACCCAAACCACATACAGCTATTGCTTGCCACGGATAAGGTATTACCGAAACCAGCCAACCCAGCAACAGTAAGATTCCGCCAAGTTTCTCCCACAGTAAAGAGGATGAGGGAAATGAGGAAGACAAGATAGAATTTTCTCCCTTGTCTCCCCCTGCTCCCCTGTTCCCCCTTCCCTGCTCTGCTAACCAAGTTATCAACCAGCCGCAAATACCAATAGCTAACCCCAACTGAGTAACATCTAATCGAACAACAAAAATTGCTCGCACTAGCAGCACTGCTAAGGCGTAAATTACTACTAAAGCTGGCGAAGTAATCCCAAGTCTAATTCCTTGATCGCTCCTATGCTGCCCACTAATTAACGGCTGATGCTGGCGAGCGCGATTGTGATAAACCGTAATCATAGCTGTGCCGATCATTGCCAAATAAACGGCAATTAAGGGAAATCCTGGGAATTGCCAACCCCAATGCAGATAACTCAACCCCAGAATATTAATTAAAGGTAAATTACCAATATTTAAATTCGGAAAAATAGTTCGATTATTCCAGACTAAAACAGTAATAGCTGTGAGAAGAGGCCAGGCGATCGCGACTACAATCCAGTCCAAAGGATTTTGCCACAACTGGAAGCTATCCATTGCCCAAAAATTTACTGGCACTAGTAAAAGAGTGACAATCAGCAATGTCTGAGCCGTTAATCTGAGATTACTTTGTTTAGTTGCCCAGAAGCTTAAGCCCCAGAAACTCAAGGTATAAGCCAACAAAACCCCATACTGTCCAGAGGCGGGAAATCTCTCCCACTGACTAGCAGCCAGTACGCCAGAAGACAACACTACTAGGAATACTCCTAGAAACAGCAGCCATCGGACACTCAACTCCGCCCCTAGCGACTGCAACATCGTGCTGAGAAAGCTGGGTTTAGCTACCTTTTGGCGCGGTTGTGTGCGGTTATGAGATTCTAGAACTGTCAAAGGCAAATGCTGCACAGGATCGGAAGTTGCGGGTTGAGCTAGAGGTTGTAATATCACCTCACAGACGAGAAACTCTCGGCATAGCTGCCTAACTTGGGTGTCAGATATCAAACCCAAGCGCAACCACATATCCAGTCCTTTTAATAACCGAGGATCGGATGATGGCAGACTAATTTCAATTTTCAGCGGGCGCTCAAGGGGCGATGACATAAGCCGCAGCCGTATAAGTATATACTTAAATAATTTGGTTGAATTAAAGTATATTTTGACTCTATCTGTGTCACTTCTTTAACTGACTCATGTTAATTTTTTTAAGCGCTAAGTAGTTTAGTTGCCGATTTTACGCTATTGACCTTGACAAGTAATCAGCAATGCGTTGCTAAATCGGCTTTCGGCAATCACCGAGTCGCGCCCAGGATTCCCCAACTTCACCACAAAACCAAGGTGAACAGCTTAAGCTTGTTGAGCACTACGAATATTCCCCAGTTACCAGTTTAACTTTTACAGCAGAAGTCTCACACTTACCTGAAAGGAAGTGTCGAGATGAATGCGCGTGAGTAAGGAATTGACCAACAATCAAAATTGAACGCAGTTCAATCAGGATAGTTGGTCGATGACGAACGAACTTTTTCTGCATTTAGAGAATCAATCCAGTCTTCTACCAAAGATGTAATGGTCTTGTCTTTAGTTGCAGCATAAGTTTGCAATAACAGCATTCTTCTTTCGCTGATTCTTAAGCTTAGTCTTTTATTTTTCATTGGGTAGTAGTTGGCTATCCTTTGTGTGATTATAGCAATAGGTCGAAACAAAGAAAACAAAATGAGAACATCATACCAATACCGCTTAAAGCCAACAAAAAAGCAAATAGAAATAATTGACAACACACTAGATATGTTACGTTGTCAGTACAACTATCAACTTGGACAAAGGTTTGAGTGGTTGGAGCAAAATCGTTGTTCTATTGATAGATGTTCTTTAGTTGTTTGTCATATCCCAGAGTTAAAAGATAAACCTAACCGTTTTAGCCAGCAAGCATCCCTAACTCAACTGAAGAAGGATAGAACTTGGTACAAAGGTATTCACTCTCAAGTATTGCAAGAAGTGCCTAAAAAGGTTGAGATAGCTTTTGAACGCTGGTTAAAAGGTGATACTAACGGTGAGCAGCGTGGTCTTGGGGTCTTCCCAAGTAGAGCGACTGCGAACCCGAAGGGCAAGCATAGCGGTAAACCAAGATTCAAGGGTAAAGGTCAATACAAGACTTTCATCTATCCACAATTCAAAAAGGAGTATTTTCAAAACGATAAAATAACTTTGTCAAAAATAGGCACTGTCAAAGTAATTGTTCATCGTCAAATACCAGATAGTTTTGATATTAAAACTGTATCTGTTACCAAAAAAGCAGATGGTTATTATGTCACTCTCAGCTTAGAAGACAAAACAATTCCAACAATAAAACCTGATTTTGACGTTGATAACATTGTTGGTATTGATGTAGGATTGATTGATTTTATTGTTACTTCTGATGACGACCGTATAACAGCACCCAAGTTTTTACGCAAAGTTGAACGTAAATTCAAGTCGGCACAACGTCGAGTTTCCCGTAGAAAGAAAGGTTCTAACCGTCGAAAGAAGGCAATCAAAAAGTTAGGTATCCAACAGAAAAAAGTTGCCGATACTCGCAAAGATTTTCACTTCAAAACTGCTAACAACCTATTGAAAAAATATGATGTTATCGCGGTAGAAAAACTGAATATCAAAGGACTAGCTAAATCAAGATTGGCTAAAAGTGTAAATGATACTGGTTGGGGACAGTTTATTTCAATACTTAGTGTCAAAGCCGAAAACGCTGGACTCAAAGTAGTTGCTATAAATCCAAACGGCACTAGTCAAGAATGTTCTAGCTGTGGTCAAAAAGTCAAGAAGCCGCTATCTCAAAGATTACATAATTGCCCTAGTTGTCTAACAACTTTGTGCAGGGATCTAAATGCAGCTATAAACATAAAGAATCGTGGGACGCACGATCTCAAAGCTCAGATTATGTCTTCATTGAAGAGTCTCTGAGAAGCTCACGCTTCCTGAGTACAGGTAAGCGTGAGTACGTCACGACAATCCCTTGCCTTTGATTTGTTTGGATGTAGCTTCCATAAAGTCGATAAAAACCTGTATGAGCTTATGAATTCCCTCGCTACCTCCAGCAATTAAACCACCTGTTAACAATGCATCTAAACAACGAAAAAGAATTACTTGCATTGAATTATCTGAATCAATAATCACCAGTGGCTCAATTGAGCGAATACCTATTGCACTGATTAAAAGACCAAACAAAAGGGATGTCCATAACGCAATGATTCGTGTATCAGACTTATAAGCTACTCTTTTCCTCTCTTTTTCAGTTAGCTCATAAATTTTGTTATTGAAATTATCAATCTGTAATTTGGTTGTGTTAGATAATTCTTCTTGATTTTGGGTGAAATTTTGGATAAATTGCTGCTCTAAGCTCATTCCCACTGGAGGAAGTTCATTGATTTGATTATATTCTAAAGAAGCTAATGGATTTTGTTTTTGTTGCGTTTCTAGAAAATTTCTATGTTCATGAACTAAAAGTTTCTGTTGTTGAACACTAATATTTAATTGCTCTGCCGCTGGGCCTCGCCAAGTAGTTATAAAAACTTCTAAAGAGCGTTCCAGCAATAGAGAAATAAAAAATGGTAATGCGAGTAGCTGTATAATATCGTTGAATCCAAATTGTTTGATAACAAATGGTTTAGATGATAGCCAAGCAGCTAAAGTTACTATTAAGAAACTAATAATAATCAACAAAATAAATAGAGGAGATTCTGGTGAAAGCTTTAGCAACTTGTTTATACTCCTGTGCGAACAACATTTAATCCAACGTTGACGAGCCACAACTCATATTAGAGAACGTTAAACTTAATCAGAGGCTCACCTTTTAAACTGGTATCAGTCCAATCAGTCTTTCCCGTTTTACTGGGAGTTTTTGTGGCAGCAGGATAAAAAACAAGACTGTGTGCGTAATTTAAGAGTTAGAAAGCCTGAAAACAATACACAGAGATTGATTGAGACGATTTAATTGGCAGGATTTTGAGTTTGGACTTTTTGCTATTCACTACAAAACGCTTACTGCTGCGATCGCAGACTTAACAAAACGTGAGTTTGACAAACCTCTCCTTGCCTTAAACTAAACTTCAAGCCTGTCCTTCCATAGCTCAAAGAAGGACAGGTTTTGCGTGGTAAAACCTCTTAAAGGTCTTTGTCTTAATTTGTTTGAGGATGAGCGCAATCAGCAATTGCGTAAGCGTAGCCAGCCGTAAGCATCGCTGAAATAGCAATCGTCAGGAGGCAAGAGTAGCTTTCAAATCATCTACTCAGACAGCTTTTTGCTGCTGATAACGCTGTTTAAACTGCTGCTGCTGTATCTTATGATCAACAATTGGTTCAGGATAGCCAACAGCATGACGTTCCAAAGGTGAAATTTTACCAGTAACCAAATATTCTGTATCCACAGAGCGCAATTCGGGAATCCATTGCCGGATATATTCCCCCTCTGGATCAAACTTTTGCGATTGACTGGCTGGGTTAAAAATCCGCACAGGTTTAGGATCCATTCCGCTAGAAGCACTCCATTGCCAACCTCCATTATTAGCAGATAAATCACCATCAATTAGATGCTGCATAAAATATTTTTCACCCAATTGGGGATTAATCAGCAAGTCCTTGGTGAGGAAACTAGCGACAATCATCCGACAGCGGTTGTGCATCCAACCGATTTCATTCATCTGGCGCATCGCTGCATCTACGATGGGATACCCGGTTTTCCCTTCACACCAAGCTTGGAAATGTTCTTCGTTAGTTTCCCAAGGGAAGCTTTTGAAGGTTTCGCGGTAAGCACCATCAGCCAATTCAGGGAAGTTATACATTGCGTGTTGATAAAACTCCCGCCACGCTAATTCTTGTTGCCATGTGCGGATATTGGCTGCTGTTTCATCGCTGCGGCTGTTTTCTAACACTTCTATTGTGGCTTGCCAAACATTACGAATGCCAATGACGCCAAATTTTAAAGCTGCGCTGAGTTGCGATGTTCCGTCTACTGCGGGAAAATTACGCTGTTCTTGATATTCAGTAATTGCTCTTGTAGTAAATTCTTCTAGTCTGGCTTGGGCGGCTGCTTCTCCTGGTGAAAGAATTAATTCTCCATCCCAGATAAATCCTAAATCTTTTGCTGAGGGTAGAGCGATCGCTCCTGCTTGTTTAGCAATTTCCTGTTCTTTTGCTGTTAAACCCTCAGTATTTTGCAGAGTTTCTACTGGATTCGCCTTCGGTTTACTAATCCAATTTTTCCAGAAAGGAGTATAAACTGTGTAACGACCGTTGGAACCTGTGCGAATTTCTTCAGGAGCGTGGAGAATCTGATCCCAGTTTTGGTCAAGAAACTCAATGCCATTTTCGCTGAGAGCATTGATAATGTTGCGATCGCGTTCTTGCGAGTACGGTTCTACATCCCAATTCCAAAAAACAGATCTGGCTCCCAAAGCCGCTGCTAAAGCTGGTATCGCTTGCACAGGATTAGCGTGGAGTATTAACAACTCGCTACCCACTTGGGCATATCGCTCCTGTAATTTCTGCAAACAGCCGATCATATAAGTTACTCTCACTGGAGCAACATCATCTCGTTCCAGCAGATTCGGATCAAGGCAAAAAACACCCACAACTTTTTGACTCTGCTGTCTTGCTGCAGCCAGTCCTGTATTGTCAGAAATACGTAAATCACGGCGATGCCAAAACAGAATTAAGTTAGACATTCCACACTTAGGACAGTTCACTTGTACTAGCTTAGACGTTAGTCATCCCCTTGAGCATCATTCTGCCGATAAATTTTATTGAAAGCGGGGGTAAAACCCTCTTTATAGCGTTGTCGTCAAGCCGCCCCATCCCCCATGCCCAAAAACCACATGTGCCAGTTTAAAGAGCGGAATGTGGGGTAATAAATTGATCAAAAGTGTATGGGATATTTACTGTGTATTTTGTTATCTGGTGCTTCTTCGGTATAAATTATGAGGCTCAAACTTAAATCTTTTATTGCTTTTACATTGTTTGCTATTGGCACAAATTTATCTATTTCTCCATTTGCCCAAGCTGCAAACTTCAAGACAAATTTTACTCCAGAAAAATCTAATTCTCAAGAGGATATTTGGTTAAATTCTATCACTCAAAATCAAAACACATTTTATAATTTCTCATTGGTAAAATCAGCCGAAATTCTATATAACACACCAATCATAGGTGTTCGTCCTGGAGCTAGCAGCATACCTGGGCCAGGCAACAACAACACTGGAGCCGCTAGTACAGAGAAAGGAGATTATGCTACTTCTCCTGTGCCTGTTTCTGGGCTAAATGATCCAACTAATAGCGAAATTGCCGCCTTTTTGGGTAATCGCAATTTAAATAATATTCTTGATACAGAGGAGATTGGTGCTTCTAAAATCAATCTATTCTTCGACAGTTCTATAGAACAAGATAATACTGGGTTAGATAACTTGTTTTTCTGGGAACGAGGCATGAACAGTGACTTAGGTGTGCAAGCGATTGATAGCAGTGGGAAATTACTCGGTAACTTTTTAAAGTTGTCTAGAACTGAGCAAAAAAGCGCCGGCTACTCAATTGACACCACAGAAATTTCTGCTTCTCAACAAGTTGGCTATTGGGGAGTTAACCTTAGTCAATTGGGTGTCGATTCTCTGAGTGGGATTCAAGTTATAGCTAAGAGTAAAGCTAATAATGATTCAGAATATTACAATGGCCCTGATTACAAGGTAGTGGCTAGAACAACTAAAAGAGTACCTGAACCTGCAACTATGCTGGGTTTAGGAATGATTGCTGGAACTATCGGCTTACTACGCCGTAGTCGTTCTGCTCGTGTTCAATAATCTCAGGACTCACGCATAGTGAAGAAAAATTAAGGGTTTGGGCAGGGGAAAATAAATCACCAGTTTGTCTATCGGAAATAGTGGCTTATTGACTAAAAGTTAAGTATACTCTTCTTAACAGTTAATCAATGTTTTGTTATGGCTACTCTACTACTTGACGATGGCACAATCGAGAGCGATTTAGGCGAAATAGTTCGTGAACTTGCCCCTCTCGGCATCCAACTCAGACACTACGATCCAGGAACATCGCTTCTATTTGCGAATCTACTAGACCAAGATGTTGTAACTGAGTCTGAGAAACACCACATTGTAGAGCTCCATAACAACGTCTTTGAATTTCTTCAGCAAGAAAATGGCTTTCTCTGGTGTGACCTGCTGAATGTGCATCCAGGTTCGGCGAATCTTCACCAATTGATAGTAACCTATAGCCGCTACCATACTCACACTGCCGCTGAACCTGTTTACGTTTTGGCGGGAGAAATGATTTATGGGTTCGTGCGACCTGATGGTAGTCAAGTACAGCTTTTAGTCGAGGCACAAGACTATCTCTGCATTCCAGCCGGAATTGAGCATTGGTGTAGCCCGACTGCATCATTGCATTTTAAAGCAGTACGCTACTTTGCGATCGCGGATGGTTGGGTTCCCAATTATACAGGAACTCAGTTGAGCGACTCGCTCAACAAGCCGCGCTAAAAGCTAAAACTAACCAGTATCACTGACTAACCTTAATCTCCATTGAGGCGGAATGTGGGATTTCAATTGTATGATGCGATCGCTTTCTAGACTCTTGATTATTCCACTTTGATCACAGAGACTCCTTTTTTGCGTAATAATTACACATTAAAATGCATATTTGACAGCATAAGTAAAGGTGTTAGCTGTAAAATATGCACTGAAAAAGTAGTTAAAACTATTTGTGTTTAGAGCCAGAGGATAAGCAGAAAACTAAGAACTGTCCTAGCAGTTTTTTCTTCTGTGATCTGGTAAAGTTAAAACTACGAGACTATCCACTCTGCGGGTTCACCAACTTAGTATTTTTTGCAAGGATACCAAGAGTAGTAGCAGCAGCGGTAACGTCGTCTTTTGCCGTATTTATCTCCTTTGTAGTCGTCTTCTTTGTCGTAGTCTTCTTTGTAGTCGTCTTTATCTTTGCCGTAATAAGAATCTTGTCCTCCAGATAAAAGCTGTTGTTCTTCTAAGGATAGTTCTCTCAAAAAGTCAGATTTGATGATTTGAAGTGACATAACTGTTAGCCCCACTTTACGTACATAGGTGTTATGTTCCTATGGTTTTACTCGTCAAGTAGTTTAAACTATTTACATCTGAAATAAAGGGAGAGCATAAAAGTAAATATTCCCCTTATTAGTTTACTTTACTGTTCTTTAGGGCGTTAATTTAATGCCTTAAAAGAACATAGAAGACCTACTATAAACTCTCAAAATCTAATTTATTGTGAGTAAATTATATAAGTCTTCTCCTCTCCCCATTAATGGCAAAGTTTGAACTACAAGACTACCTAGTTTTTAGGTTGTACTAGCTCAGCTGCTGCAACAGGATTTAGGCTTACAACATGAGGGCTTGTGTACTTTACAGACTGTGACTTTGAAAGTTTTGCATTTCTTCTTCGGTCCACAGCCGTTTTTGCCATTGCCGTTATCGTCGCCGTTACCGTCGCCGTTACCGTCGCCGTTACCGTTGCCGTTGCCGTTGCCTTTGTAGTAAAAACCTCCAGATAGAAGCTGCTGCTCGTTTGTAGATAAATCTACAAGTAAATCAGATGTGATGATTTGAGATGACATAATTGATTACCTCACTTACGTACATAGGTATGTTATACCTACGCTTTTCTTTATAAAGATTTTTTTTAATAATTAAACTCTCCTAAAGTGAGAGATTACAAAGCTAAATTTATAACTTTTGGCTCAGGTCAGATACTATCTGAAGTTACATGAGTTTTTTCTAAAAACCACAGAAATAAATTAATGTTTTTGTTTAAAAAAGTTAATAAAATTAACTTTTTATTGTTGGCGATCGCCTATCATGTAGCAGAGGGAAAATGCTTTTCAAAAGCTTAAAATAAGAAATCTTATAACTGATGCGCGACATTGGCAATGATTATGCGCTCTAAAACTGGCTTTGGGATGCAAAGTCAGAAACGCAGTCATCAACGTTTCTTAAACGAACTTTAAGTTGCGTCCCTATCTTATGAAATATCACTTCAGATATACCAGGCTGAAACTATTGATGTATAAAGCTTTCAGCCCTAGCAAACCTTTGTTTAACTTTCTTTAAGGCGGAACACCTAAACAAGAACGCGATCGCTTGCGTGAAAGCAACTTGCTTAAACTAACGTGAGTTCGAAGAATGTCAAAACCCCTCTCCAAACCTCTCCCCACGGGCGCAAAGGCTTTGAAACTCTAATTTTTTAGTTCTAAACGAGGAATATTTCTGCTCCTTTCCGCGTCGGAGAGAGGTTAATCGAACTCACGTAATTTTACGTATTGAAATCTAAACTCCTTATTCTCTCTGCATCTCTGCGCGAGGGACACTTTCTTCAATGAGGGAACTCCCGCACAGAAGTGTCCTCCTCTGCGTGAGATAAATCATCCCGCAAATATACAACGCCAGTTGCTTTAATCCCTTTAATCCCCTCTAGAACTTCTTTAAATCTTTCACTGTCGGTCCGTGCAACACTTTCCCATTACAACTGAAACGCGAACCATGACAGGGACAGTCCCAACTTTTCTCTGCACTGTTCCAAGCTACAACACAACCCAAGTGAGGACACACCGCAGAAACAGCGTGTATTTCTCCTGTTTCATCTCGGTAAGCGGCTATCTTGTCACCATCGACAGTGACTAGTTTTCCTTCACCTTTCGCCACATCCGCCAAAGATTCATTCAATCCCTTGAGGCGATCGCCTAACCAGTGAGTGCCAACTTCCAAGTTCTGCTTTATACCTCGTGGACTAACAAAAGGAGTGGCGCGGGTTGCATCGTACAAATCAGCCGCAGGATTTTCAATGCCTAAAATATTGTCTGCAAGTATCATTCCTGATAGGGTTCCTTGAGTCATGCCCCACAGACTAAACCCAGTTGCGACAAAGGTATGCTTGCTTAAAGGAGTTAATTTTCCTACGTAAGGTATTTTATCAAAAGATACAAAATCTTGGGTAGACCAACGATAGTCAATGGACTCTATATCAAAGCGAGAACGGGCATAATTTTCTAAATCAAGATATTTCTCTTCAGTATTTTCCACTGTTCCCACTTTATGACCGCCGCCACCAACAAGTAGCAATAAGCCACCTTTGTCAGGAGTAGTACGAATAGAGTAGTATTTTTCTCCTGAGCCTATGTACATTCCCAGAGGCGCTTGACGATCTGCAATCCGCGCACCAATGATGTAAGAACGTTTAGGGTAAGTTTTAGCAAAGAATAATCCCTCATCGGTAATGGGGATATTAGTTGTAACTATGACATCCTTTGCCTGAATAATTCCCTTATTGGTAATAACTTGGCAAAGATTATTTTCTTCTACCTTCAGTACTCTTGTATTTTCAAATACGTAACTTCCATTACCAGGAATCTGCTTAATTAAGTGTAACAGGTATTTGCGAGAGTGAAATTGTGCTTGGTTGTCAAACTTCACAGCACCAGCAATCGGGAAAGGCAGGGAAGTTTCACGAACAAATGTGGCGGGTAATCCTAGTTTTAGTGCTGCTTCTACCTCTTTTTCAATATCTTTGAGATTATCTGTAGTTTCTGTGAAAGTATAGGCACTTTGGCGACTAAAGTCACAGTCAATTTGTTCTTCGTTAACCGTTTTGGCAACAAATTCTAGTGCTGCTTGGTTTGACTGTGCATATATTTGTGCCTTTTCTTGACCATGATTTTTAATCAAATCTGCATAAATTAATTGGTGAAGCGATGTAACTTTGGCTGTAGTATGACCGCTAACACCAGTAGATATTTGTTGCGATTCAATTACCGCAACGGTTTTACCTGCACGTTTAAGTAATCTTGCAGCAGTGATTCCCGCAATACCTGCGCCGACAATTACAACATCTACAGATAGATTATTGCTCAGTGGTGGAAAATTAGCTGTGGGTGTGGAGTCAATCCAGTAAGAAATATGTTTCCCTGATAAATTAGGCATATTTTTTCGAGATAGTGTTTAATAAATTAAATATTTTGATAACAAGATTAGTTTTTAATAAACAGACTTAAAAAGAAAAGTTAGTTTTACTTGCTTAATTACTTAATCATTTATTTTTAATGAGCCGCAATTTTATTTTTGAATTACGATTTACATAAATACTCTTCATAAATAAAATAGACGTTTTAACATAGAAATAAAACTATCTTACGGATAAGTTTGCTTAACAACTTGGAAAATATATATCAGTCTCAAGGTATAGAGCAACATTAAAAAACCTAGTTTTAATTTTTCGGATAAACCTGTTCAACTTTCAAGAATTGGTTACATGTTAAGCAGTTCATCAAAATTAATTACACAAAACTAGACCTGGATCATTCAGAACAAATTAAAAACGAGTAAATTTTGTCAATACGTCTTTGAGCATAAATAAATCTGCGTTAGAGGTTGTTTTAAAAGGGTATTTCTATGTCATATTGAACGCAGCGTAGTGGAGTGAAATAGATGCAGGCGGGACACAAGAACGCGCTCGACTGCATCAAGGCATTCTCTGAAACGGACTTTACTGAAGATCTCAAAAAGTTTGACCTGCCAACGCTGATCATTCATGGCGATGATGACCAGATCGTGCCAATCGGTGCTGCTGCGATCGCTTCTGCAAAACTGGTGAAGAATGCCACGCTAAAAGTCTATCCAGGCGCACCCCACGGGCTGACTGATACCCATAAAGATCAACTTAACGCCGACCTGCTATCGTTTCTCAAGGACTGATACTGGCTGATGTGAGACATCGAATCAAACGTATGAACCCCGGTGTCAGCATCGGGGATGTACTCAAAGTGACTTCTGATTTCGTTGATTCGTGCCGTGGATCGCGACCCTTGCTTCCTTTGGTCGCGATTCGTCAGAGGATCATCCCTCGAAAGTCTTCCCTCTGACTTTTGACTTCGTTAAAACAATTTCGAGATGTAATGCTATTAATGGCTAAGTTGAAGTCAAGTTAGCGATTTTCAACTACTACTTAATCCCGCAAGTTGAGAGGATTCGGTAATGTCATCTGCTTGCTTCTCGTTTACTGGAAGAGAACGCAGCAACTCTCTAATCACGTCGGTTGATGGCCTTCCGGTCATTGCACAGTACTCTTCAAGTTTTTGTGCTTCACTTGAGGTGAGATTTACCGTGAGTCGTTTGACAGCCCACTTTTTATTCATTATTTACTACTTATATCATCTATGTAGAGAAAAATCATACCTTTGTTTCTAAGCCTTTCCTAATCTGATTTTTAGATATTTTCTGCTAAATAAATTGAAATTGTCATGCAGAAGCGTCAAAGCCATTTTAGTTACGCATTCTTTCTTGACTTCTGTACTAATATTGTATACCTGACTTTATACTGTCATCTCTGCATTGTTGCTTGAGTTGGCGGCGTTCGAGTAGCAAGACTCTCAGCACTTACTACTAAAATGCTATTTAGGAAATAAGACTCAGGTTAGAAAAACCTGATTCCCTAATCTGTTTTAATCAAGTTGATAACATACTAGGCGGTCAGGTAAAGGCTAGCCGCTAGTAGAACTTCCTGAGTTATCCATCAAGTAAATAACAGGGCAAAAACACTGTGACGCTAGATCTAGTATCTGTATATTCTTCAGACGATAGAATAAACATAGATATTTTCCAAGGAGTAACAATTCTTGTTGTAGATGATCACCAGGACATGCTTCTGGTAATGACCCGGCTTCTTGAAAGCTATGGAATTCAAGTACTCACGTCATCCAGTGCTTTGACAGGATTAGAAATAATTAAACAATTTAATGTGGATCTTTTAATTTCAGACATTACTATGCCCGTTAAGGATGGGTATTGGTTAATACAAAAGATTCGCTCACTTCAGCATCCACAAACTAGAAAAATTCCTGCAATTGCTTTTACTGGAAATACTGAAGAGAAGGCAGATAAAAAAGCTCTCGCGTCTGGGTTTCAAGCCTATATTCAAAAACCTTCAAGCGCTACAGAGTTAATAATAGAAGTAGCAAAACTGTTAAAAAGTAGGAAGTATACATTGGTGGGTGACTACTTGAGGTTTGAGCCAGAGTTTTGCATATAATGCACGAAATTAGAATAGAATGCTCCATCGTCGATGAAAGCATCTAAGTCCTTTGGTTGAGCCAAAATATATTTGATAAGGCGCTTGCATTTGATTTTTTGGCTCTTACTTAAATGCGTTGACCCTGCTGCTATTATACTCTGTGCAAAATTTTTCTCCCCGTAAAATTACTGGAAATCTTGCCTAATGAATTTAGTAACTGTATTGTTAAGAGGGGCTAATTACCAAGAATTTTGGGCATAAATCCAATTAGTGATCTATGCCTAATTATTGTTTGTCAAATCACAAGTTATTTGTCGCTGTTAGTGCCCTAGTGTGTTGCTCTATCTTAGAGTCAAGGATTTAACTCCGAATCAGCAAGCGTCATGACAGCCCGTGTTCAACAAAATCAATTGTTAGCTCTAATTGTTGACGATGAACCCTTTTTCCGCACAGTGCTGCGACTTTTCTTAGAGCAGGATGGATATCGAGTCGCGGAAGCTGAAAATGGCATAGAGGCAATAAATGTTTTTGAGCAACTCCACCCTGACATCGTACTCCTTGATATCTCAATGCCAGATATGGATGGCTTCGAGTGTTGCCATAAGTTACATTCATTAGCTCAAGGTCAAAATACTCCCATTTTAATGCTTACATCTGTTGAGGATGAACGCTCCATTAACCGTGCATTTGCAGCCGGTGCAACTGACTATGTTACTAAACTCGTTCTATTGCCCATTCTGCGCCAACGTCTAAAACGCTTGATTGAACAATCTCAGTTACAACAAAAACTCCTTGCTGCAAATCAGCAGTTGCAACTT
>NZ_JACXXN010000120.1 GCF_014904695.1 Nostoc sp. MG11
TGGCACAGAGTTATATTCAGGCAATCAGGTCGATAATAGAACATTGTCAATTAGAAGACAATAGAGGATATACACCGAGTGATTTCCCGCTTGCACAATTGAATCAATTAGAACTTGATAAATTATTAGCTCCTATCAAGACTAAAAATGTTGATTCAATTTATAGGCTTTCTCCGACACAACAAGGAATATTATTCCACAGCCTTGATGCGCCTGAAAGTGGGGTATATCAAGAGCAAATCACCTTGAATTTGAAGGGTAATCTAAATATTGCTGCTTTTGAATTGGCTTGGCAAAAAGTTGTAGATAGATATTCAGTTTTACGTACATTGTTTGTTTGGGAAAATCGTACAACTCCATTACAAGTAGTACTCAAACAAGTTAATTTACCTTGGAGTAATCTCGATTGGCAAAAACTATCAACCACAGAGCAACAACAGCAATTATCTGAACTGTTGCAAATACAAAGAAGACTTGGTTTTCAATTCAACCAAGCACCATTAATGGAGTGTACGTTAATTAAATTAAGTGACGATAGTTACAAATTCATTTGGAATCATCACCACATTCTTATAGATGGATGGTGTTTATCGATTATCTTCAAAGATGTTTTAAGTTTCTATGAAGCTGAAGTTGCAGGGGAAATTTGTAATTTGTCAAAACCATTTCTTTACAGTGATTATATTACTTGGTTGTACGAGCAAGATCATGTTGCTGCTCTTGACTTTTGGCAACAAACTTTGCAAGGTTTTAGCACTCCGACTCCCCTGAGAGTAAATAAGCTGAACTTTCAAACTCAGCAGCATCAATCATCGGATTATAAGAAACTTGAATTACGTTTGCCTCAGAGAGTGAGCCGTAGGTTACAATATGTGGCACAACAGCACCGTGTAACTTTATCAACAATAGTACAAGCAGCTTGGGCATTACTATTAAGTCGTTATAGTGGCGAGAAAGATGTAGTATTTGGTGTGACTGTTGCTGGTCGTCCAGCCAATTTGTCTGGAGTGGAGGAGATGGTGGGATTATTTGTCAATACCTTACCGTTACGTCTCCAAATATCCCCCCAACAGCAACTAATACCTTGGCTGCAACAAATACAACAGTTAGTGCTGGAATTACAGGAGCGCTCTTACACTCCACTGTTTGATATTCAAGCTAGGAGCGAAATAAGAGGGGGAACATCTTTATTTGAAAGTATTGTGGCATTTGAGAATTATCCAGTTGATAGTTCTTTATTGAATGAAGACTGTTCGCTACAGCTCAAACAGATGGAGGCTTTTGAACAAACTAATTATCCATTGACTGTAATTGCAGAACCTTGGAATGAGTTGTTAATTAAAATTCGTTACGATAGTACTCGTTTTGAATCAGATACGATTGGGTGGATGTTAGGACATCTGCAAACCATTTTCTGTGCAATTGTAGAAAATCCTTTACAGACGGTGGGTGAATTACCTTTGTTGACTCAAGCAGAACGCCATCAGTTGTTGACCGAGTGGAATGATACCGCTACTGAGTACCCCACTGATAAATGTATTTATCAGTTATTTGAGCAACAGGTAGAGAGAACACCGGATGCTGTAGCGGTGGTATTTGATAGAGAGCAGTTGACCTACCAACAATTAAATCAAAGAGCTAACCAACTAGCGCATTACTTGCAAAGCCTTGGTGTGAGAGCAGAAGTGTTGGTGGGTATTTGCGTAGAACATTCAGTAGAGATGGTGGTGGGATTGTTAGGGATACTCAAGGCAGGTGGTGCTTATGTACCCCTTGACCCCAGTTATCCCCAAGAACGATTGAGTTATATGTTAGAGGATTCTAATGTAGAGGTGTTGCTTACCCAGAGATCATTGTTGGAATCCTTGCCACAAAATCAAGTACAGGTAGTTTGTTTAGATAAAGATTGGGTATCTATTGACCAATATACTCAGCAGAATCTTGATGATGTTGAAGTAACTTCTGATAATTTGGCTTATGTTATTTACACTTCTGGTTCTACTGGAAAGCCCAAAGGGGTTACTGTTCTTCACCAAGCGGTAAATCGCTTGGTAATTAATACAAATTACATTAATTTACAACCAAAAGATGTAATTGCTTTTATCTCAAACTTTTCCTTTGATGCTGTCACTTTTGAGATTTGGGGAACATTGCTGCATGGAGCTAAGCTAATTTGGGTTTCTAAGGATATAGTTTTATCTCCCAAGGATTTTGCCAACTTTATCCAAGAGCAGAAAATTAGCGTCTTGTTTTTAACAACCGCTTTATTTAATCAGGTTGTAAATGTTGTACCGTCAGCTTTCCATTCGGTGCAACAATTGATGTTTGGAGGAGAGGCTGTCGATATTAAGTCGGTCAAAGAAGTTTTGAAAAATGGGTCACCAAAGCGACTGCTCCATGTTTATGGCCCGACAGAAAATACAACATTCACTACCTGGTACTTGGTACATGATATTCCAGAAGACGCTACAACTATTCCTATCGGTCGCCCTATAAGTAACACCCAAACATACATCCTAGACGAGTACCTCCAACAAGTACCCATAGACGTACCTGGAGAACTGTACATTGGAGGTGATGGGTTAGCAAGAAGTTACCTAAATCGCCCAGAATTAACACGAGAAAAATTTATTCCTAACCCCTTCTCAGATTCAAAATCACAACGGCTTTACAAAACAGGCGACCTAGTTCGCTACCTAGGCGATGGTAATATCGAATTCCTAGGTCGCATTGACTATCAAGTAAAGATTCGTGGTTTTCGCATCGAATCCGAAGAAATCGAAGCAGTCCTTAAAACCCATCCCCAAGTCCAACAAGCTGTAGTTATTGTCAGAGAAGATATTCCTGGTAACAAACGCTTAGTCGCTTATGTGGTTTCTGAGCAAAAAAATCAATCCCAAGCAACAAATCCATTACAGTCATCACATATTGAGCAATGGCAACAAATGTATCACAATCTCTACAGTTCAGAGGTAGAGATCGAAGAATCCAGCTACAACACCGTAGGATGGGAAAGCAGCTATACAGGTAAGCAAATTCCTCAAGAACAGATGCGTCAATGGGCAGATTCTACGGTTGAGCAAATTCTCAAATGGCAACCAGGACATGTGTTGGAGATAGGTTGTGGTACAGGGATGTTGTTGTTCCAGATTGCTCCTCATTGCTTGAGTTACTGTGGTACTGATTTTAGTGCGCCAGCTTTAGGTTATGTTGAACAGCAAATCAAGCAGCTGGGAGATAGTTATTCACACGTAAGCCTAAGCCAGAAACTTGCTGATGATTTTACAGATATTGAAGAAGGTAGATTTGATGCTGTTATTCTTAACTCAATTGTGCAGTATTTCCCCAGCATCGATTACTTAGTAGAAGTTTTACAAGGTGCAGTAAAAACTTTGGCTAAAGGTGGTTTCATATTTATTGGTGATGTTCGCAACTTGTCATTATTAGAAACTTTTCATGCAGCAACTAAGTTTTATCGCGCTTCAGATTCGTTAACCATTGACCAATTGAGACAGCAGGTTAAAAATGGTGTGAATCAAGATGAAGAATTGGTAATTGATCCTGCCTTCTTTTTAGCTTTAAAGCAACATCTGCCGCAAATCAAACATATTCAAATTCTGCTAAAACCTGGTGAGTACCATAATGAGCTAACTAAGTTCCGTTATCAAGTAATTCTCCATGTTAACAAAAAAGTATCTTCTACAGTTATATCCGAATGGCTTGATTATCAAAATAATGGTTTAAATTTATCAGCGATCGCAGAAATTTTAGCAGATAAAAAGCCTCCAGCAATTGGTATTAAACATATACCGAATGCTCGTTTACAAGAAGACGTCACACTTGTTCAAGAGCTTTCTAAGTCAAACGGACGCAAAACCATAGGTCAATTGCGTAATACTTTACATCTCCAAAAACAAGTAGGGGTAGAGCCGGACGATTTGTGGAGTTTGAGCGATCAATTACCTTATGAGGTATATATTACTTGGTCTGGTGCTGGCGAAAATGGTTGCTACGACGCTATCTTCATACGCAATAAATCTCCATTTGACTCCCAGAAAATAATTCCTAACTTGGAAGTAACGTCAGAGGTTAAAGCCTGGAGTGCTTATGCCAACAATCCCTTAAAACGAGAATCAAATCGCGATCTGGTTGCAAAATTACCTAGTTTTCTCAAACAGAAGCTACCAGAATACATGATTCCTACTGCTTTTGTGACTTTGGACAGTCTACCGTTAACACCAAATGGCAAAGTAGATAGAAAAGCACTAAGCGCACCTGATGGAACAATCACAAGAGTTCACGAATACGTAGCACCACGCACCCAAGTAGAACAAACTTTAGCCAACATTTGGCAACAACTGCTGCTATTGGAAAAAGTCAGTATCCACGACAACTTCTTTGAAATTGGTGGTGATTCTATTCTTAGTATTCAATTAGTTTCTCGCGCGAAAAACTCAGGTATAGAAATCAGTATTAAACAAATATTCCAAAATCAAACTATTGCTAAACTAGCCAAAGTCGCTAATACAATAGTTAATTTTGAATGTAAACAAAGTCTAGTTACAGGAATTGCATCTCTAACACCGATTCAACATTGGTTCTTCTCACAAAATAGAAAAGAAGCCCATCATTATAACCAATCAGTTTTATTAGAGATTTCCAAGAATATCAAAGCGGAATTCC
>NZ_JACXXN010000121.1 GCF_014904695.1 Nostoc sp. MG11
CATTTAAATGGTTGTTTTGGGTTCATCTCTGTAGCATTTCAGTCTCTTGAAAGAATATAACACTTGCTTAGGCACCTATTTTTGCAACACAGCCTGAGAAGGCGGTAGTAAGGGAGATATTGCAGGTGTTGGGGGTGTTCAAATTATGATTTTGAGACTTTCGCATAGTTATGGTTATGAGTTTTTGCATGAGTTTTTATATGAGCCTTTGAAAGAATTTAAATCAGTGGTCATGCGATAATCAGCCTAATGATATTTCGTCCATATTTCAAATATTCGGATTAAATGTAGCAAAGTATACGGTAAAAAGATTATTAAACAATTGGCTCATCAAATTTTTATTATATCAAGAGCAAGATGATATAAAATTAACAAAAGTCGAAGATGAAAAAATTGTAGTTGAAATTACAAAACAGGAGATTATCACCAAGACTATTAAAGATTTATTACAACCGAATAATGACGATAGTGGCTCTGAGCGACAACTTGGGCAGGTGTTGAGTGAAATTCAAATACTATTGAAACAGCTTTTGAATTTTTTAATTTCGTCTGCTCAAAAAAGAATTGATGAAACAAAGAACGAGACAGAGAAAGACGTTAAAATGTACGGAGCTTTTTTAGAAATCAAATATTAGTCCTATAGTCCCCTTTCTGCCTCTAATAAATATTTCACAGCAAATAGGAGCTTTACAGGTGAATTTTCTCAAACCAGAACGAACAATCTTGACAAAGTTTTTGCCAGACCTTGATGAAAAACTGGCACAAATTCCTTTATTGGAAATGGAAAAGCCACAAAATCCAGCCATAAAAATATTTCGTGAACTTGGTGGTACTGGTTTATTAATTCCAACCAAGTATAAGGGTTTAGGAGCAACTCCTGTGGAAGCTGTTCGGATTCAAAGAGCGATAGCCAGCCGTGCGCCTTCGCTGGCGATCGCCACGACGATGCATCATTTTTCAATTGCAACCACTGTTGAGATGATCGCCCAAGGTTCGGGAACTGGCTTGGAGTGGATGTTACTTGAGGGAATTGCCGAACAAAATCTCTACGTAGCTTCTGGCTTTGCCGAAGGACGGACAGGTACAGGCATTCTTACTCCCAATATGCAGGTAAAAAGAACAGCCGATGGCGTAACAGTCAGCGGTAGTAAAAAGCCTTGCAGCTTATCTGCATCAATGGATCTTCTCACTGCAAGTGTTTCTATTCCCAGCGAATCGGGAGACGATAGCAAATTAGCAGTCGTTATTATTCCGACAACAAATGCTCCAGGAATTGAACGTCGTCCCTTCTGGACAAATTCAGTGCTGGCTGGTGCAGAAAGCGACGAAGTTATTCTTCAGGATGTCAAAGTTCCAGAACAATTAATTTCCTATACAGGCAATGCCGAAAATCTAGATTATATCCAAACAAGGGGTTTTCTTTGGTTTGAAATGCTAATTTCTGCATCTTACCTGGGTATCGCTAGTGCTTTAGTAGAACGAACCATAGCAGATGGAAAAGGCACGCCTTCTGAGCGAACAATTTTAGCCATTGAAGTTGAGGGAGCGATGGCTGCATTAGAAGGGCTAGCCCAGTCAATGATAGTTAGCGACAGCAACCAAGGTAGCGATCAACTTGCACGGGCGCTGTTTGTGCGTTATGCAGTGCAAGGTGCTATAGAACGTGTTACTGCTCATGCTGTGGAGTTATTAGGGGGGATGGCATTTATCAGTTCACCCGAAGTTGCTTACCTATTTACTGCTTCCCGTCCACTAGCATTTCACCCTCCTTCACGCCTAAGTATCTCACCTGGTTTAGATAAATACTTAGCAGGAGAATCTTTGCTCATTCAATAAGTTAATCCTCTGTTGTCATATTACAAAAAAAGGCTGAAGTTATGACTCATTTTGGCATTCTCTGTCCCGCAAAAACTGGTCAACTCAACACAATGCTACCTTTAGAACGCGAACTACAACAACGAAGGAGGGAGTATTGCGGAATTTTTGGATATTCCCTTTATTACAGTATGCAGTGCTTTGCCACTCAATTCAACGCGCAGGTGAAGTTAGAGGAGCAGGTGACATTGTGGAACTTGCTATATCTAAGGAAAAGCCTGTTTTTACAACAGCATGAAATTTAGCGATCGCTAAATTTCATACCGTGAATTTTGTTTGTGAATAACTTTTACAGACTGGTGTTACTAACAATTTTTTTGTGCGTAATTAGGAGTTAATGATGCAAAGAATTGCTCTGTTTAATATAGAGTGTTATTCCTCAAGTGAAGCTATCATAAGCTTTATTGAAGAACATAATGACAAAATAGCAATTGTAGTCACTACTGGCAGTAAACATGGTAATTTACTTCAGCAAATTATTACTAACTATCGCAGATCGGGTTTTGATTTCGTTATTTATTTAACTTACAACTTTATTTTTTATTTTTTGCTTATCTATCTATCTCAATTAGCTTCATCTATCACTGGGCATAAAAGAAAGCACTTTACAATATCTGAAATCTGCCATAAGTATCAAATTCATCACGTTGAAACATCAAATATAAATGGTCAAGATATTATTGCTGAATTGAAGCAAGCTAATCTCGATCTAATCGTGATATATTTCTTCGACCAAATTATCAAAAAGCAAATTATCCAGATACCCAAAAAAGCAGTTATTAACGTACACGCAGCACTGTTGCCTGAATGTAAAGGCTTATTCCCAGTTTTATACTCTGCTTTTAAAAATGATAGGAAGTTTGGTATAACAATTCATGAAATTGTAGATACTTCTATTGATTCAGGAGCAATACTTGCACAAGAAAAATTAGAAGTTGACAATACTGATTACAGTATTTTAACTTTAGATAAATTAGTTAATAATCAAGGCATTGGTTTATTAAGTAGTGTTATCAAGAATTTTGATTATTATTATTTAAAACGAACTCCTCAGATGCTAGGTGGTTCATACTTTTCATTTCCCACCAAAAGTGATATTAAAATTGTCCAAAAGCAGGGTTTTTCTCTAGTTAATTTTCAAGAATTTTTAAGTGATTGCTTCGAGTAAACTTGAGCTTCAACAGTAAAATGAATAGAGTGCGGCTCTTTTAGGAAGACAAAGAGGAAGTCAAACAAGCATTGCTGTTGGTGGTGGAGTAGTGGAACAAAGGGCTTGAGTGACACCCTTGAGCAAAGCAATGCCACCAAGATAAAGAGCCTGATGATGACGTTGACGCTCAAGCTGTAGATGAAAGCGCCAATAGTCATTCCAATCACCACTAACATAGAGAGAACGAAGACGTAAAACAGCGAGAGCGATTTTTTTCAGGGGAGATGGGCAACAATTCAGCAGGGGCGTTCAACATTTTAATCATCCCAAAGACCTTGAAACTTGGTAGATGAAAGTTCAGTGTAAAGAACAGTATGCTGAATATTTTTATGCCCCAAGTAACTCTGAATTGTTCGGGTATCAATACCTCGATTCGCCAGATAATAACCTGGGTTGTGTTGCAAAAAATATTTGAAGTGAGAAAATCCTCTAGAATTAAGATTGTTTATGGAACAAGTCCGAAGATATCTGCAATCAAATTTACTTGACTGACAATATCTCCTTTAGTTACCCTGTTAACCTGACCTTTACGAATCATATTCATAGTTTCGTAACCACTAATCGTGATTCTAGCTGTGTAGAATGATTTGAATCCTAAGCCAGGATTAATCTCTCTTTTGTTACTACAGGAAGAATATAATCATGAAGTAAACCGGAAACAGTAATTAGCAGGGATGGTTACGCCACGCAGAGAAGCAGTAAACACTGTCGCCTTTATAGATAACTATTGTCAACACTATTATTCATTATTTGAAGATGTGAGACATTTTGAGGCATTCAAGTATTTACACGTGGGAATGTTATCAGAAATCCGGTACAAATCGCTGCCAGAGATAGCGAAAACAGTAGGATTAAAAGACGGTCAATCACTCAGGGCGGCCGCATCATGTCAATAAGCAAAGTGTATTCTCAATAGAGTTTAAAATAATTTCATTAACTCTTGCTTATTGCGAAAAATTTAGGCGATCGCTTTGGGTCTTAAAAAATAATTAAACGCGAAATCCCAATTTTTTCATTGGTTTTTAACTTTCGTTGTGATCAAGAGTAATTTAGATGCGGCCGCCCTGGTTGTCTGTTGTTTTCAAACGAGCGCTCTTAACGAATGTGGTCTGGTGCATGTCTCTTGCACAAATACATAGAACAAGAAACTATATTTATAGATATAGACTTATGAAAGTGGCCAATGCCTAGCAAGATTATCGATGTCAAAGAGTACGTTGTTCGAGCGCATCAGCGAACGATTCACACTCGCATATTCAACTTTGTTTGCCAGCAGTGCCAACAGCCAACCCAACGTGAGACTTTTGGCCCACGACCGCTCTACTGTGAGCAATGCCGTCATCCTCAAGCACCCAAGAAATCGGCAGTTCCTCTCAAGAAAAGGAAACCAAGAGCTATGACTTATCGGAGTGACGAGGGCAGAGTGGGGTGATTGTTATCAGATTGGCAGCACCGTCATCAGAGCGATCGCTATTAAAAGTGCAAGTCATAGGTACAGATAGGAGTAATGTTAGAGTCGGTGTGTTAAGTGTCAACTCCTGAAAAGCTCTTAATGACTTTAAAAGTAGGTAATTAACACAACTACCT
>NZ_JACXXN010000122.1 GCF_014904695.1 Nostoc sp. MG11
ATGTGTTTGGTCATTTACCAATCCCAGGGCAAAAACAGAAATCAAACTTGGTGCTCAATCGGGATAAATTAATAATTCGCTGTTCGGAAGTTGTAGGAATGACTTGTAACCCTACAACCACTAAATATTGCTCTGAACAGCTTAAACTATTTTGAGCCATGCCAATACATAAACCGCCAACCATTAAACGACCCATCAAAATACAAAACAATGGCTCTCAAAAGATAGTTTATCGAGTTATCAAAGATATTCAACACCTCAAAAATAATCCCTAGGCTGGAACCGCAACTATCAAAGGTAAATACTGCATGGTTCGCAATCAAGGTATTTATTGGGTGGTTGTTTAAGAGAGCATTTTCAAATAATCATTCTTGCGATCAGCGAAACAAGCGTCTTTGAGGACTGCGAAGTTCCGCAACATGAACTGAGAAACAATCCTGGGAAAAGGTTAAAGGTTAAAGAAATGAAAAAAATCCTCTTTCCCCCTTACCCTTCTTGATGACAATTGCCCCCTAACTTTATGGGGCAATACCTCAATACGGTTCAGATAAGCCTTTTTCTCTCCCCCTGCTTCCCCTGCATCCCCTGCTCAAGAACAGCCTGCCTAAACGAATAAATTTCCTTAACTGAACCGTATTGGGCAATACCTACCTAATCCTTAATCGGGAACACAATCATTAGCACTCAATGGCTTTTGTGCCACTTCATCTCAACTCTTGCATCGACATCGCTTTGGGTCAGGTGAACTACTTTTGTAATCTGAAAATTTTGGTTGCGCCAAACTATCATTTGATCTGGCGGGGTGGAAGGATTACCTAACTCTGCTTCTAAAAATAGCGCTGCTACTTCTATAATGTCAGCAGCTACAAAGTCTTGCAAGTTTCTATAAAAATCATCACTTGTCCCATCAAAGCTTTGTTTCATTTTCGTTATCAGTTAATATACATCTGACGTTGTGCCCTATGGGGGCAATAGCTTTTAAATAGCAATGCAGAGTAAACGAGCGAACGCACGTAAGGCACTTGCCCGCTTATAAAGATACCAGCCGTCAACATCTAGAGCCGCATAACGGGTCGCGATCAGAACACGGTTGGTATTTTTTGTGGTTTCCTCTGACTAGAAACGAAAAGAATACTTGTCTGTAAAAAATTATACGAAATTCTCTAAAAAAACCAAATTTTTATGTCTTTGGAAATAACTATATAAGCAGTTAACTTGATTAAATCAAGCTAGCAGCTTGTATAGTTCTCTACTAAGCAACTAGTTGCCTAGCAGCATAGTGTAACAGAAATTACTATCTAGTTGAAAAGGCTAAAAAGCTTACTAAGTTGGTTGGCAGCGAACTCTAATCCCTAAAGAGACACGTACCTGATAAAAATATTCTGGCTGATTTTTTATATGCCTAACCTAGCGTTATTTCCAACTGGATAGCGATTAGTAATATTTGACAAAACCGCTCTCAGATAGTGAGTGATTAACACAAACAATGTCTATTACATAGAACTGCTAATAGTACAAACCGTTAGCAAAACCTGAATACACTATAAAAAAAATAGGAGTAATATTATTGATGTCTGTATTTACAGTTACCAACACTAATGACAGCGGCATTAGTTCTTTACGGCAGGCAATTACTAATGCCAATGCCTTAACAGGATTTGACATCATTAATTTTAATGGGGTGTTTGCCGACAACATTGCTGATACCATCACCTTAGCTGGTAGTAGTTTACAAATCACAGATAACATTAGGATTGATGGCACAGGTGCAGACTTGTTAACTGTTCGCGCTAACAACACCATCTGTGTATTTGAAGTTAGTTATAAAATTTCTGTGGAAATTGAAGTTTAGTTAACTATTATGCTCTTACTGGGACAGTACAAGGCTTAAGAGAGCCGAATTGACAGGCATTCTTGGTTCAATACCAAGTTAAATTCTATTCTTGCCTCACCTGACAATTTTGATGTATTGAGTGCTAGTTAAACGCACACAAATTTATTGGATGCGCTCGCAAGTTTTGATGCCCTGTAATCTGATTAATTCGTTGGACTACGTTCGGCTTAAGTGACCAAAAAAGAATCATTAACATCAATTGAGAGGATTTTGCTCATGCCTAGACTTACCGTTCCACCCAATTTCATCGGCACTCCCAGTAGTGACATTTTAATCGGGGAAGAGTTAAATGCAGAGTCGGCAATTGGTATTGATATTTTAACTGGAGGTTTCATTCGTACAGGCTCAGGAAATGACACCATTACGGGTATCGGCATCAGCGGTGTTGTCTTCGGTAGTGGAAACGGCATCCGAAATGATGGTGAACTAGATAGTGGTTCGGAAGATGACACTATTATCGGCATTGGTAATGGAGAAGGCATCTTAAACTTCAGCAAACTGGATACAGGTTCGGGAGATGATACTATCATCGGCGTTAGTAATGGATATGGCATCAATAACGATGGTGAACTGAATACCAAAGAGGGAGATGACACTATCATCGGTATCGGTGGAGTACTAAACTTGAGGAAAGTGGATAGCGATTCGGGAGATGACACTATCATCGGTATCGACGATGGAATCGGCATTTTTAACGTTGGCGAGTTGGCTACCGGGGAAGGAGATGACACTATTATCGGCATCAGTAATGATGAAACTGGCGTTGTAAACTTGGGAATCCCCATTCTGGCATTTAGTACAGGTTCAGGAGATGATACTATTATCGGTATTGGTAATAGTACTGGCATCAGCAATATTGCTAATCTGAATACCGATGAGGGAGATGATACTATTATCGGTATTGGTAATAGTACTGGCATTCTCAACCTTGGCGACACCGAACTGAATACAGGTTCTGGAGATGACACTATTATCGGCATCGCGATCGCCAGCAACGATAGCACTGACGGTAATGGAATCGGTATTTACAGCATTAGCAATTTGAATACCGACGAGGGAGATGACACTATTATTGGTATCGCGATCGCAAGCAACGGTAGCACCGGCGGTAATGGAACCGGCATCCGTAACATCGACCTTAATACTGGCTCTGGAGATAACGCTATTACTGGCATCGGTATCGGAGGCAACAGTAGCACTAGTGGTGATGGAATCGGCATCGCTAACGGAGACGACACTGGTCAAGGCACTACTGGCGGTCTTATTGTTACAGGTTCGGGAGATAACGCTATTACTGGCATTGGTATCGGGGGCAATGGTAGCGCTGGCGGTAATGGAATCGGCATTAGTAACCTTCAGCCAAGCCAGATAGCAGGCAGCATCCTCATACTTAACGGTTATGGTGAGAGTTCGGCAGCAAACACCAGTGCCATAGGCATTACAAACTCCGGGCAGATTTTTATCGGTGAGGGTAATATTACTGGACAGGCTACAACAACAATTAGTAGTTCAGGAGCAAACACTAGCGCCATAGGTATCGGGAACGCCGTGAGTATTAACATAAATTCGGGTAATATTACTGGACAGGCTACAACAACAATTAGTAGCTCAGGGACAAACACTCGCACCATAGGCATCTTAAACCGCGACTTTATTGACATAAATTCGGGTAATATTACTGGAAAGGCTACAACAACAATTAGTAGTTCAGGGACAAACACTCGCACCACAGGTATCTTAAACGATGAGAGTGGCTTTATTGACATAAATTCGGGTAATATTACTGGACAGGCTACAACAACAATTGGTAGCTCAGGATTAGACACCACCACCATAGGCATCTTCAACGACGGGTTTATTGACATAGGTCAAGGTGATAATACTCTTGTTGGACACGCTACAACAACTGATGGTATCGCTTATGGTATTTACGGAGGAGGAACGATCTTGACTGGCAATGGCAATGACAAAATTCTCGCCACCGCTACCATCAATGAAGTTCAACAAAAAGTCACTATCGGTGGTGGACTGGAAATTAGTCTGTCTGGTGGAAATGACTACTTTCAGGGGTTCGGTTCTGCAATTGTTGATGGCGGAGTAGGTTTTGACGCTCTTGACCTTAGTGCTTTCAACCGTTCTGAACTGACTGTATCTGGCGTTATTCTTGGCAATACCCTTGAGCCTGCTAACATCACCTTCAACAACAACGGAGACTTAATCACTTTGTCCACAACTAACTTTGAGAAGTTTATCTTTGCAGATAGCTCTTTCTCTTACAACACTTTGACTAGCGGGGCATAAGTTTGTATTGGGAGCAACGCGAAAAAGTGAGATCGTCGTGAAATGAGCAGAGGGAGCGGGAGGAGCTGGGGGAGCTGGGGGAGAAAAGAGAAAGTTTTAGTAAGTTTTACTACCAAAACTATACTAAATCCACTTAATTTCTTTCTCTTCCCCAGCTCCCCCAGCCTAAGAGCAGCCCCCCCAGCTTTGCCACCTCACTTGCATCGCGTTGCTCCCGTTTGTATTAACCAACTCCCCATCCACGCAAGCAATCTCCCACTGCGGAAACTTTGCCAGCAATTTCTTGATCACAATCCGCAAAGCCGGATCATCATTCCAGCACTGATGCAAAAAGTCAAAACCAGGATTTTCCCCAACCAGAGAAGCCATCTTCAGTTTCTCCATTCGCAATAGTCTAGCCTTGGATCTAATGGTGATGCCTTCTCTAC
>NZ_JACXXN010000123.1 GCF_014904695.1 Nostoc sp. MG11
AGTATCATGTCGCACTTGCATGAGAGGCTCAGGTAAGCGCAAACGATAAATGTTGTTTCATCTTTCTTGTTATGCTAGTGTTTGCTTGCTAATATCTATTAAGTAAACATCTGACTTTTAGGCAGATCAAGTAGTTGTGTTGATTTTGATAGCTGATCCAAAAACATTCTTCCTGATTCTGCAATATAACGTGATTATAAAAGGGAATCATGAATAAAAAATGGGCTGTGAAACGACTGACAATAAATCTTGCGACAAGCGAGGCAGAGAAACTGGAACAATACTGTGCAGTAACAGGAAGACCAGCAACCGATGTGATTCGAGAATTGCTCCGCTCTCTTGAGGTAGAGGAAAAAAGTAATTGAAAATCTCTCAAATCCAACTTCCTACTTTAGCAGTTGAGGAGATTTAATTGATAGGTAATTACATGAGAGTTGATCTATTTGTAGTAAATCTAGTTAATCTGGTAACTTGCGAACAAGCTCTTTAATTACCTCCTTTTCTTCTTTCCCCGTCTCTTTACAGTACTTTTCAAGTGTCTTAGCTTCATCTGATGCTAAGTCAACGCTGATTTGCTTCTCGGTATTTTTCTTACTCATACTTCATTAAGTAGGTGTACTACTTGCTTTTGTGCTTTGCAAACTGCTCACAAGAAAAAATAAAGATACCATTCGTTAGAACTCACCAAAAAATTGGTGGTACTAACTTCTAAACAAATGCTGAAATCTTACCAACACTAAAGTTTAGCCTCAGCATAATTTTTGATAATTGCTACTTGTGCTAATTACCTTTTTTGCATTTGGAATTCGGGTTTATTTTTTAAAAGCTTAGTGTCTTACCTAGTCAGAGTTATTGTTTTCAAACATAGCAATTAGTTACTCACTTCAATATCAGTTCTACCAACACATAGCAGCAGTAATGGGTTAAAAATGTATGTTCAGAATTATTAGTTAAAAACAACTGTATTGATATTATGCTGTCAACAACAGTATTTTTAGCTCGTCTTATTCAGATTTATATCTAAAGGAATATGTATAACTTAATTAGCAGATTAACTAGTTGTTTTTTATACAAATATGCTAAGCATTAAAGTAGTTCTGGCATATTTGTTTCCTTTAGCTTTAAAAACCTGCAATCTCTTGTTTTAACAAGACCCCGTTGGATGTCAACACCCAGTAAGGTTCATCGCTCTCTACCTCTTCTACATATCCCCAAACTCGAAGATCTTGGAGAATTTCAGTCAAAAACTCGTCTACTCCTTCACCAGAATATGCACCTCCAAGAGCAATCATTTCTAATGTGCCTCGCAACTCATAATCGATAAGTGCTTCTTGCTTAGAATGGAGTATACCAATTACCTCAGCATAGGGAGTACCAATAACACAGCGTTTTCCATCAGTTGATGTTACTGTTCTCAGTAGGTCAAACGGGATAATCATGCGGTTGCCTCCAACTTGGGAACTGGTTGTAACGGTGTTAAGCACAAAAAATCCACTACATTCTTAATCGCCTGCATTGGCTCAACATCTCGATTATCAATCTGTGCAACACAAGCCGCTTCGGCATTGTTAATCCTGTTGAGACTACGGGAATCAAGATAATCTCTCGATTCATGGCGGGAACACCCCAATAATTCTTCCATCTGTTTGGCTGGTATCCCAAAGACTGCTCTATACATCGCATCAGTCGCATTGATATAAATAAATGTGCGGTAGTTATTCGAGCATTCTTCGTGACGGTCTAAATAAGATTTGATGGCATCGGTCAAATCTCTCCTAATCATTTTCCCATCATGTCTTGCAGACAACCATTGGTTTCGTTGTTCACCTGAAATAGCAATGCCAAAGTGGGAGTAAGCAAGTGAGCGCAGTGAGTCACCTAAACCTGCCACTACCAGATTGATGGCTATCGGATTATGCTGAATAACTTCAAAGTTGACCAGTTGAAGAAATCCTTCGTAAGCGATCGCTGCAACTTGCCCATTCTTGGGAACTGAAAAGCCTTCGGGCTTATTGACAATACGTACAGAAAATCGCTCTACCTTCAATTGCTCTTGGTATAAGGATTTCAGCTTTTTCGACGCTAATTTTGTCCTGGCTAAATTTTCGTCGTAATTGAGAATAGCCTCAATCGCTGGATAAGTTATGTACAAATTTCTTTGTGCATCAAGTCCCATCCACAAGCAGTAGCTACCGTATTGAACAGATTCCAGTCGGATGTTAATAATATTACTCATGATGTTTCCAAGTCTACTTTATTGGCCAACTAAGGCATTAACGCAAGTATCCAAAACTTAATCCTGAGTTCAGTCGCTTTAATCAACTTTTGGTGGTTGTTAAGTCCACCAAACTGCACCCAGACATTGGGATGGTGAACTGAATTGCGGCTACTACTTCTGCCGTAATAATTCTCATGGCAACCAGAACATAAGCTCACACAATCCCAACCAGGAATTTCATAACCAGACACAGAAGTACTAGGAAAATGCAGTAGAAATATCTCTAAAATGCGGCGCAGCAGCGATCGCCGATAATGAAGATGATGTACTACCGTTGCCCGTCCATGCAGAGGATTGTTGGTGCAACGTGATTGCAGACGGTAAACACGACGACAAGTCCTTGACCAGTTCGACGCATACTCGAACTTTTTAGGATATTTAAGCATCAATTTTGAATTTGTACAGTAGTCCACGATGGTTTGCATTCTTAATCGTGAGGATGATAGCCTGTCTCAATTCATCCAAGCGCTCACGTTCACCGATCTCTTGCTCAATAAAAGCCTCAAGCGTAAGATGCTTTGTGCGCTCAAGTTTGTCAATCATGATTTGAGAAGGACTAAGTTGAGTAGCGGTTGCCGCTTGAAGCGTCAGACGCTGTTGGGTAGTGAGTGCATCTTGTGGTGAGGCTGCACCAACAAAGGTTCGATTATCTCGGTCAAAGCCAGAGTAGTTTTGCAGAGAAGGCATGGCGAACCATCCTCCTTCTTTGCCAAAATAAATTGCACGACCACAAGGGGATGCATTCACGAGCCTTTCTAACTCTACATTCGTCACTTTATCGAGCATAGGTGAACGTCCCCACTGTTTAACGCTGTCATAATCACGAGCTAGAGCAATTACCGATAGTTGGGAAGATGTATCTAGAGTTAATCCCAATGGTTTGACGTAAGGGGACTGTGCAGCGACCCAAGCATTTTTACCTTCAGAATCACCACAGCTGGTAATCGCAACTAAGCGGTCTTGAATGAGAGTGCTTTTAAGTTGGTTAGATTTATTGCCTAAAATAGTGCCTTCGTCGAGAATCAACAGAGTGCGCCCGTGTTGATTAACGTATTCATTGTATGCGTTGAAACAACGTTCTAACCAAGCAATTACCTCTTCTGGGGATGCATCGGCACATCTAAACCGCTCAACTCTGTCTGCAATTCCTTCAAAATATCCAGCTTCTTTGGGGTCAGCTTTGGGGTCAATTACAAATACTCTTAACCCCAAATGTTTGGACTTAGCAGCACGAATAGCATTAGCCAAGAGCATCCCTTTACCTGTTCCAGGTACACCAATAATTAAAGTATTGGTGATCCGGTCTGTCATCTTAGCAATGATATCGATAGTGTAATCTGGTTGGTAATTACTCACTTGTGTTAGTGAGGGTGCATCTTGTGGACGCGATGACATTGGCAATACTGGCAACGCTGTTTGTGGCTGTAAGACTTGTGGTGTAAAAGCTTCAGCATAATTGAGAGCAGCATCAGAAAATGAGTATCCTTGGTCAGCAGCAAAATTCAATTCTTCTTCAACTGACTGTTTACCAACCTGTTGCAAGTAACCCCTGAAATCGTCCCCGTCTAATACATGAGCAACACAACCATACTCTCTAATAGCTGTTTGATTACGTTGAATTTCCTGAGCTTTTTTGATATTAGTGAATACCGACCATGCTGCGATCAATAAACCTGTAACTGGACTTGTGGCAGATGCCGCTATAGCTGCCACAATCAGTCCACCAGCAATATTCCATTGAATATTGTTTTGTGCGGTTTGCTTAAAGGCAATTGCACTCCATTGTTCGGGGGTTCTCTGGGCCTTGTTGATATCAAATCTTGTCATCTCCAATTAACTGCATCTCCATTAATTACTGTGCCGCCAACATGTTCAGTGTAGTTTGCACCATTCGTATCAATAGTCTCTGCCGCTGCATGATCATCAACAACAGTTTCTTCACTGAGTACTTCTACGTCAATAGTTTTGGCTTCTGTTGATTCATTTTTAAATCCTTTCTTTCCCCCTTGGATATAATCACCTCCAATGTGTGCATTATAAGTACCGCCACCAAGATTAATAATTCGTTTGACCATGATTGCCTTTGTTGATTAATTATTTGCCAGCTTCAGCGATCGCAGTATTTAATTTACCCGTAAGGATTCAGGTGGCAGAGTATTGACAAGAGGACACTTCAGGGGGAGTATCACAAATATGAACCAAAACCTGCCTCAAGATATAGACCGAGAAA
>NZ_JACXXN010000124.1 GCF_014904695.1 Nostoc sp. MG11
TAATCTCAGAGAAAACAGCCGGGAATACAATCGGTGCAAAAATCTGCCGCAATCAAGAGATTTGGGAAAGTTTATACATCTCGGCCCAAAGTTATCTCAATGGGCACTTAATGAAAATGGTTAATTCCAGCAAGCGAGAAGAACTGACCCTGACTTCTTGACGGGAATTTGATCACTCCTGCAAGTTGTGTGATGGCGATCTCGCGCTCATCGTTAGAGAGCCGCCCTTGCGGGGGATAGCGCTAGAGCGTCCGCGGTTAGCGAAAGCGATCGCCGTCGGTAAGTTAAGACTGACTTACTATATATAAGAGCTAACTATTTCATATCCCAGCCATCAAATAAATTAGGCTGATCTACTCCATACTGCCGCCCAACCAACCGCCGTAGTTCATCTACAGAGTTAGCCGACTTCATTAAAATCAGCACTGATGTTACATGTGGTGATAATCTTTCTTTTGTTTCCTTGTCCAACATCTGGTGAATCTTGTACCGTCTGCGTCCGTTCGGGAGGGCTGGGCTAACGATATCAAGTTTGGCTTTTTCCTCTGGTGTCATCCAACCATAGATAAATTCCCAATAGTACAGCCCGTTTCTGATACTCTTCTTATGTAATTTGGTAATCCTTGCCAAGTGGGACTCAAACTCTGTCTCAAACATGCGTGTCCAAGGGCGCGGTGTATCGAGAATACGGCAATCATCTCTTCGTCGCTGTTCGACTGTACGTTGCTCACCCCAGACTTGATCGAATCTGCTGATGAGTGAGTCTTCTGAGAGTGCATCTATTAATCTCTGAGCTTGTGCATTTCCTTTTGTGTCAAAGTAACGCCAAATTATTCTGGCATCCTTTACTGATATTGTTTCAGCACGAGTTCCTACACCATTAACAGTATATTCCGCAAAAAGGGTAACATGATTTAAGCCTTGCTCTACAAGTCTTTGATAGACTTTAGGTGACTTAGAAGGTAACATGATTAGCCAGTTACGGTTTACACTAATACTTGAAAGGACTTGATTCTGAGACATCCGGTACTCTTTGGTCTGATTTATTCTGATAGCATCAAACCGATAATTGCCAATGTACAACTCAACGACTTGGGCCGCTACAAAATCTTTATTAGCCATTATTCCTTTGCTCCGCAAAGATTTCATCAACTCCTCGCGCAGCGTTTTTAAGAAATTGCACTAATTATTTGTGCCAGACGTAAGTGAAGGTGATCGCTTGGTTCAAAATAATGGAATGCTGCATACAAAAAAATAAACCGCCAGCACATGGGCGTACTGACGGTTTATTGCGCGGTTAGCAAACGTGCTGATGCCGTCCTAACTAGCCTTGATATTCCCAAATACCTGGATGCCCCACTCTTCGTCACCGGGGTAATATTTCCCGAAACGGCATCTCGCTTCAATGCCTAGTTGGCTTTAGCTTTATTTGATTCCTATGCTGTGTGTTTTTATACAAAATTTTCTTGATGAATAGTAAATGTCCCTCTTAGGGGGATCATTATACACAATAAAACTATTTTAAAGTTAATTTACTTAATAACGCTTCTCTACAAAGCGGCTAAATTTTTGCAAGGACGAATATGCACCTCAATGGATATGATTATTCTGAGCTTGTACGTATTATTGATTTATTTTTAGATCGTCAGTACGGTGAGGAATGGCACAGATTTTGCGAGAATTACATGACACAAAGAGATACAAGTGAGAACCTTGAGGAGTTTCCTAATGTGGAAAACCAAGATACAAATGAAGATCTAGAGGAGAATTAAAAGAAAAATATCGCTTATCTTTTTGAGCTAGTAAGTCAGAGGTCAAAGGTCAGAAGGATCATCCTCCTAACTTCTGTTGAATTCCAAATAATCCCTATTTTCCACTAAAAAGTAGTAACTTCAGCAAAGAATTTAACTTGTGCCTTTAAGTATTCATAAGTTTCTACTGACTTAAAAACCAACGACTTTTGTGTTTTTTCGTAGAATGTCAAGATCAGAAGATTATTCTTGACTCTCTAACTATCCAAAAATCCGAAATCTTGAGCCAACTGAGGAAATGTAATCGCATTCTCACCTCACAAAAAGCGATTATATCCCTGCTTTGAATACAGAGTGCGACGGCGTAACCACACACTCCTTAGCGATCGCTTCCTCACTGATATGATTACTTACAAAAAAAACGATCACAATCAGGCAATCACGTCCGGTGGGCGGAACGCCATCGCTTTTCTCCAAGTGATCAGCTAAAATCACATTATTTGATGCACATAAATAGGGTACGACGTTCAGACGTTCCTCACCTATTTCAATAGGAGGTGTCCTTATCAAAAGGCAAGCTGTCAGTGTCTTCAAAGTTCCGCAAGTCAACTTCCATCTGATGAAGACGCTGCACATAAGTTCTGCTGGCAGAAACCCTCACATTCATTTCTTGTTCACCGAAATTGATGCCCTGCTCTGCTTTCTTGGCAGATACTTTATTGTAGTTGTCAACATCAATTTTTTTGCGACGCCCCATTTCCTCCAGCCATCTTTCACTAGTGCCTTTTTTAACGGCGGCTTCGACGTATTCGGGTTTCAGAGATCCATCGGGATTGAACTGCTGTTTTTCTTCGGCTGTAAAAAAATCATAGGCTGTGTAGATTGGCCAAGGTTCTGGATCAGTTTCATCTAGGTGTTTCAGATGGTCGTATTCTTCTTGCATTCTCAAAACATAGTCATCGATTGCTGCATGACTTATTCCTCTACGCAACATTTTTTCCCTGGCTTCGTTTTTCAGGGTTCCATCTAAATCAAATTTTCCTTTGTTCGCATTAAACCAACGCTTAATTCTTGACATATAAAACCTCATTTTTATTGGTTAATTTAGAAAAAACTAGAATTATGACACTAACATTCAAACACTTTGATACTAGACTCAATCAATGGATTCATGCAGACAATAATCCGACAAATTCCAACTCAATTTTAACTGAAAAACTAGATAATACATTACTAGAATCTTTCTTCCCAAACCAAGAATTTTCTTTCGAACATATAGATGAGAACACAGCACACCGTCTGATTTAAAAAATCATCCAGAAGGTCATACTCTTTTGTTATCGTCAAAAACACGACTCCTATATGGCCCGTCAGAATGTCTAGAGGTAATTGAAAAACTCTGTCCAGACCGAAAAGACCGTGGTGCTTACGGTTCAATCTTTCTGGGTGATTGTAAAAACGCAATTAATGAACAACTAAATATTCTGATAGTAGATGATAGCACAGGTGAAAATGGTGGATTACTAGACAAGGAAGATGCTTGGAAATTAGTCGGTGATTGTTATGGGCAGATTTCAACTGAACTTTACGACCAACTCACCAACAGAGAAGAACAACAAGACAAAAGTTATCGAGTTATACAGCATCGTTTTGGCTGTAAAGAAACTGATGGTGAGGACACTAAATACCGTTTCGGTAAAGGAACACTACGTCCACACAAGCTAGATAAAATAATTTATGTAGATCCCAGTAACAAGCCCAAAATAGACCTAATCATTCCCATAAGTAGCTTCAAAGGAACAGACAAAGATAATCCTGATGGCCCAACGAAACCTCAAATCGAGCCGGGGCTATACAAACAAACTATCTGGCTAGCTGAAAAGTCGCAATCTCAGCGAGGTCAGACAGCTATTTCTCAACTACTACCATCTTTCCCTCAAGTACTTAAAGACTTTGCTGAAGAATTAGAGAACCAAGCTCAAAAACTTGCCTCTATTCAAGATGACCCTCGCAAAGTAGCCCAATTTTACTGTGATCAGTACGAAAAGCGCAAGAAATTTGCGTCCCCATTTGTTTGCCATTCCGATCAATACCCAACAAATGCGATTTATGCAGGTTGTTCTGCCCAACTCTGGGATCGATCAGAGTAACTTTGACTTTGATGAGTTTTTTGCAGCATCTCTCGACGATCGCACGATGGTTGAGTCACAAATCGGTGAAGTCCCCAATGTAAGTGAAGGATGTAACGTGCCTACTGATGAACCCTCACTGCGGTTTCGTCGTTGGTACTACCGCACAGTGAAAAATAGGAAAACGGAGGCTATTCAAAGCACGAGTGCTGGTTGATGGTATTTAATAGCGACTGCTACATAACATATTCCCTGAACCAGACTGCTGTAGGAGAGCGAAAAATTTCGGGGGAGATGAGGGACACAACACGACAAGATGGCTCAATGTTGGATTCTACGGAAAGAGTCATATATCAATTAAAAGTGGTGCTGTTGAGCATCAGCCCCATGATTTGGCGGCGTATAAAAGT
>NZ_JACXXN010000125.1 GCF_014904695.1 Nostoc sp. MG11
GTGAATGGGATGGAACAGTCCAATTTGTGGAATCTCAACTTATTAAACCACTGCACTGGAGAAAACCCAAAAAGATATTCGTTTGTAGCATGGCTGACTTATTTCATGCCAATGTTCCAAATGAGTGGATCGACCAAGTAATGGCTGTTATAGCCTTATGTCCTGGGCATACTTTTCAAGTTCTTACCAAGCGACCAGAGAGGGCATTGGAGTATTTTAGCCAACCCCAACTATGGGTTAAATGGTATGAAACTGCCAAAGAACATCTGTGGGGTGCTGTTGGAGAAAAGTTTGGAGGTTTAATTAATCTCCAACAATATTTTATTGACCAACCTTTTCCGCTACCTAATTTGTGGTTAGGAACGTCAACAGAAAATCAAGCGATGGCAGATAAACGTATCCCAATTTTATTACAAATACCCGCATCTCTACGCTTTTTATCTTGTGAGCCGCTGCTTGAGGAAATTACTTTATCCCGATATCACAACAATGGAATTGGCTATTTAGGACACAAAATTAAATGTCCAAATTGTGGAGTCACTGGTATTAATTCCCCAGATAAATACTACCAATACTGCTGGCAGTGTAATAGTGAAATGGAGAGAAAAGAACCGACGATTTCGTGGATTATATGCGGTGGGGAGTCTGGCCCCAATTCCAGACCATGCCATATTGAATGGATTGAGTCAATCGTCAACCAGTGCCAAGCTTCCAATACACCCGTGTTTGTCAAGCAGTTGGGTGCTAATGCTCACTACCAGGGACAGCGACTTCAAACCCGTGATCGCAAGGGTGGAGATATGGAAGAGTTTCCAGAACAACTAAGAATCAGAGAATTTCCTATCTCGGTACTTTAGTAAAAATAAATCCCTCTTTAACACGAATGGTTAAACGAGGGAACGCAAACTTGTGTAAGAGTGTTATTGCTATGAGTTTAACAGAAAAAGTATTGATGATCATTGGAGGTGTGAGATGAATTGGCTCAGTGATCAAAATAGCTTTCTGACTTGGGAAATTCGTTCAAGAGACACAATAGAAGTCAAACGCTGTTATGTTGACGTAACTGGCGGAGACTTAATTGCAGGAATTCTTTTAAGTCAAATTATCTACTGGCATCTTCCTGATGACCAAGGACAGCCCAGGCTCAAAATCGAACGTGATGGTTACAGGTGGTTGGCTAAAAAGCGTGAGGACTGGTGGAAGGAATGCAGGATTACACCAAAGCAGTTTGATTCAGCTATCAAGTTACTAGAGTCCAAAAACTTGCTCAAGACTGCTATCTACAAATTTGGCAATAGCCCAACCAAGCATATCCGTATCGACTGGGATAACTTTCTTTCTTTGCTAGCTCAAGTTGTACAAGCTCCACCATTAGCTCCTGAACACATCAAAACACAAGTTGCTTCTGGTTCTTCCGAAAAGGTGAATTTCCAAAAAGGTGAAAATGGAAATGACGAAAAAGGGAATTTCCGAAAAGGTGAAAATGGTTCTTCCGAAAAGGTGAATTTCCATATTCCGAAAATGGTAAATTCCATATTCCGAAAAGGTGAAAATGATCTAATAGAAACAGAGATTACTACAGAGACTACGACAGAGATTACAAAACAGAGAGAAGAACCCCCTACCCCCACAGTCGAATTAAACGCGAGTGATGAAATTTTCTCTCCCATCCCTCAACCTCAACACGAAGTACCAAAACAGTCTGTATCACAACAACTCACTTTATTGCCAATACAACCAGAGTCTTTGCACCAAACCAATAACCCCTCAAGTGGATCAATAGTTCCGGGTTCGTTCGATAATCACGAACAATCGAATAAGCCAGAACGAACTGAAAAAAGAATCACGGATCAGCAATTATCCTGCTTGTTCCTGTCAGCTTACAACGCCAATAAGCCCTCTAATTTCACTGAACATACCAAAATCAACCCAGAAACACCTAAGAAAGATTAAAAGCCTGCTCAAGGACTTTCCAGACACCGCTACAACGATGTTTGCCGATGCCCTTACCTGGGTTAGAGAACAAGACGATGGTTGGTGGCGACAAAAGCAATTCTCTCTAAGCAACTTGATGACTAACGGCAAAATCCTCGATTACGCCGATAAACACGCCACTGCCATGAAGCACGACACCAAATACCGCTTACGCGTTGAAGGAAAAGCGCCATCGATGGACAAAGGACGATTCAGTGTGATTGATGACAACGGTAACGAAAGCACCGGAGCTACGGCGGACATCGCCAGACTTTACGCAACAGACCCAATGTTCAGAATGCTAATGGACGCAGGAAAATGATTGAACAACAAGTTTTCGATTACGGAATGAATTTACTCAATTGTTATTTCAACAAAGTGTTGGATGACACAATCAAAGGAATTTGGCTTGAGTATCTCAGTTCTGAATTGACAGGTGAAGAGTTTTTGCAAGCTGTCAAAAATGCCTTGCTGCATTCTCGCTTTATGCCAACAGCTGGCGAGTTAGTTGGGTTCATTCATGGCTCTAAAGAAAGCAAAGCGCTTATGGAGTGGCAGGTGATTTTAAAAGCCTCTACAAATTGCCAAGATTCTTCAGGCATTGCTTATATATCGACTCGCGCTCGTGTTGCCCTACAAGCAGTTGGCGGCTTACGTACCGTGGGAATGGCAGAAGAATTTCGCCGCAATCACATGGAAAAGCAGTTCATCACTGTCTACTGCCAATGTTCTGACAAAGATGCTAAAGCTTTGCCACAAACATCAAGCGCACCCGTAGAAGAACCAAGACACGAGGCTACTGAAGCTGTACCTCCTCCAGCACATATTCGTGAGCAAATGGCAGTTTTAAAAACAAAACTTTCGATGAATGGCAACAAATCAAAATTGCCATCACAACGAGCGTAAAAATTCCCCGTCATTTACTTGATTATTGGCATTATAACCGACAAAACTGGATGTTTTTGAAATGCTTGAGATGGTAGTAGAAAGAGAGATTTTTGAAAAATATGAGCCTTTGCTAATCGAAATTAAAAGACTCAATGATTCTGGAATGCTTATTGATGAGTTAATTAATACCGCTAGTGAAGAAGAACTTTTTCAAAGTTTAAAGATAAAAGGAGTTTGCCTTTTCATTGGACTAGTTCATGGAGGCTTGCTTACTTCATTTCAAAAACTATTTGGAAAGTATAATTTTGAGATTCATTACTACTTAGTTGAATCTAGTCCTAGTACTGATTTTTACAATGTCGGCTTTTTTGTTTCATTCAAGAGTTCATAGCACTTTTTGATGGTTCAGTAAGTGGAACTGGCAACTGTGTTAAATATGCTAACAATCAGAATAAACTAGTGCTGAATGTGTGGAAGTCGTGGGTCAAATATCGGGGATTCTAAGGAGGATTTTTGTGAGCGAGTCATATCAACAACTTCTCAAGCAATGGGCGGCTCTTTCTCCTGACGAATGCTCTACTACAGAGCGTGATTATAGATTCAAAGTTAAAGTACTGCTATGTGTCGAAAAACGTTCTTTTGAGACCCCCTGGCGGTCTATTACTTCTGAAAATCTGGTTTTGATTCAGTTAAATTTTGTTTTACTGACAGTTTTGCATCATTGTTTTGCCCGTCAGTCTAGCATTAGTTTTACTTTTTCTGACCAAGGAACTAATGCCACAATCTGCAACGGACTCAAATCACAAATATATCCGCATCCGGCGATTGCAGCATTAGATGCATACATTCAACTGCTGAATTTTTAGAAGATAGTATATGAAAGCGATATCCGTCCGTCAACCTTGGGCATGGGGAATTATCTACTCCACCAAAGATGTAGAAAATCGCGGTTGGCCAATTAATTATCGAGGCGATATTCTCATTCACGCTGCAAAAAAGTGTACCAAAAAGGAATACGAAATTGCCTCTACATTCTGTCAAAATATGGGCGTGTCTATTCCAGAGTTAAAGAGCCTCCGTCGTGGTCAAGTCATCGGTATAGTTACAATAGTAGACTGTCGGTTCTCACAAGTTGCGTCAGGCTGGGGAATATCTGGGCAGTATCACTGGCATTTAGAGAACCCGCGAGAAATGGCTGTGTTGCAAAAATAGGTGCCTAAGCAAGTGTTATATTCTTTCAAGAGACTGAAATGCTACAGAGATGAACCCAAAACAACCATTTAAATGGC
>NZ_JACXXN010000126.1 GCF_014904695.1 Nostoc sp. MG11
CATGATACGGTGCGTTATCAAATGAAAGCGAAGCTGAAAGTGCCGCGTGCAGTAGGTATAAAACACCAGCCCGAACCGGAAGAGGAGTTTAAAAAAAACTCCCACAATACCTAGAAGTAATTAAGAAATATGTCATACCACCAATAGATAGACTTAGGTAGGTCACACCAATTACAATCATTCTTCAGTTGATACAATACCCCATCTAAGATTTCTCTGTTGCTCCATGTTGGGGGTTTAGTTGTTTTCTTCTTGGGGGTAACAGCGGTTTAATAATCTCCCACTCTTTATCTGTCAAGCTGCTTGAATAAGGCATTTTTCCCTGATTATACTCTTTGAGCAAGATCCCAAATGGATTCTATACGATTAAGTTTCGCGGCAAAGGTGGGAAGTACCGCGAGATTGGGTTAGACCATCAGACTTCACTTGTTTTCAAGAAGTATCGGGGGATGGCTAGTGATAAGATGCCTGTGTTTGCAAATATGTCGCCTGACCCGAAAAAGCGGGGGTTGCCGTTGAGCGATCGGGCGATTAAAAGGTTGATTCAGGATATATCTGAAGTGGCGAAGTTAAAATTCTCGTGTCACTGGTTGCGGCATTCTCACGCGACAAGAGCAGTCGAGCATAAAAATGTTTTTGAAGTGCAAAACCAGTTAGGGCACAGTAAAACCGATACAACAAAGGCTTATGTCCGCACGAAGAAAGACGCGGGCACTGGTACAGTACTGCCGAGGTTTTGATAGTAAGAATTTGGGACTATATTGCAAAAATGGCTATATTTATTTAAATAACACTAAAATCCTTGTAATTGCCATGAATCGCATTCTTACAGCATCAGAACATTTGATGTGGTTGTCATACAGGAACAGCCCGGAAAATGTTACCTTGTCGGCAACCATTAAAGGGTCATTTACCATTGATTTATTAACTGAAGCTCTAGCTTGGCTAAAACTAAGGCATTCTCGGTTAAAAGTAAAAATAGTCACTCTTCATCAAAATCAGCCACAATTTTCCTTAGAAAATGTTCCGCCTATTCCACTGCGAGTAATTGAGCGACGGGGAGAAGAACATTGGTGTCGGGAGATGGTAGAAGAATTACTTTACCCTTTGAGTTGGAGCGAAGAACCCCTGCTGCGCGTATTGTTGCTGCACTCATCTGACGTTTCTAATCTAATAATTACTTTTCATCATTGCATTGGTGATGGTTTATCAGGAGCTTATCTTATCCGAGATATCTTGCAATTTATTGGTGAACCAGACAGCCCTCGTGAGCTTTTACCAGACTTGCCTCCTGTTGATGAAATTATCCCTGATATTACAAGAAATTGGGTTGAGGAAGATTTAGATAATTCGATAAAAGCAGAGTCTATATTAACAGCAACTTATCGAAATAATCATGAAGTAAATTCTTCAGAAACATTTCCACTTCGCTTGTTTCATTGGACGCTATCTTCGGCGGAAACTACCAAGCTTGTAGCTCGCTGTCGAGAAGAGAAAACTTCTGTTCACGGTGCTTTATGTGCTGCATTTCTTTTAGGGATTGCTGCTGAAATAAAATCTCAAGAAGAGATTATTCTTAGGTGTCATACCCCAGTAAATATCCGCAACTATTTGACAATTCATGTTGGCGAAAATCTGGGAGAATACATCACTCGACCAGTCACTGCTCATCGATTAAGCCAGAAGACCGATTTTTGGGATTTAGCGCGTGAAGTTAAATATAAGCTCAATCAAGTGGTAGCAGAGGGAAAGTTATTTGACGATGTACTAAAAGCAAGAGCCTTATTATCTAGTAACTCTAAAAAAGGTGAGGAAACTTCAGATGCTAGAGATATAGGAGGAATAGATATTGTAATTACTAATTTGGGGAATTTAAATATTAAACAGCAGTTTGGAAAATTACAGCTACAGGAATTTTATTTGATGGCTACGGGGACAAAATCTCTACCACTTTTTATAGGTGTAGCAACACTTCAAGAGAAGATGTGTTTTATTTGTCGTTACCAAGAGTCTCTTGTGCCTGGTACAAACGCCTACAACATAAAAAACATAGCTATGGAACAATTGCTTACAGCCCTTGTAGAGGTTGGGTAGCGAGTAGCAACAATAACGCTATATATAAGTTATGCTGCAAATTCCCAACAAAATCATCATAGACGATAGCGAAATCGAAATTAGCGCGATTCGTTCCCAAGGTGCAGGCGGTCAAAACGTTAACAAGTTGCTACTGCCATCCAATCCAACGAGCCATGTCCGATTTTGGCGCAGAAGAATCTTTTGGGCAAGCTGCCAAGGACTATGGATAGAGCGGCGGTGCGCCGAGAAGTGGAAAAAACTGCTGTGTTGGCACAGGAATATGTAGAAAAAAGACTGGATGCGACGGGGTGTGACTATTTGCAGCCACTCATAACTAGACCAGGGGTAGCACAAATATTAGTGGAACTAGATGGAAGCTATCTTCGTACAGGTAAAAAGATAATACTAGAGGGAGTCGAACTTACTCCAAAGCGACAGTTGCCAAAGTGCCAACGACAAATAGATTGGCGTGAAGTGAGAGTAGGATTAGCTCGCCCACTTCAGGAGTTGAAAAACAGGACTTATGTGGCGCGAATGGGCACTTATCCAGAGGTAGTCAGGCATTTAGTGAGTGCGGCAATTGTTCAAGGAATGTCCGTCCGAACACAAGTAATTGCTGTAGCTGATGGTGGCAATGGATTGTGTGAGGCGCTGCAAAAGCAATTTCCACGCATGACATTTATTTTAGATCGTCCACACCTCAAACAACATCTTTATGCAGGCGCAGAGGCGATAGGGCTAACTGGAAGTGTGCGGCATTCTTGGGTAAGTGACAAGCTGCAACTAAATTGATCTAGGTTTAGTTAATTTAGCCATTTGGCAACTAGGGAACTATCAAGGGCAAGGCATAAAGCGGATTACTAATTTATCACAGTACCTTCAACGGTTCTCTGATGCTGTGAGTTATGAAAAATTTCTTTCTCAAGGGTTACCGATTGGTTCAGGAGAAGTTGAGAGCGCTCATCGTTATATTCCCCAAAAGCGTTTGAAAATTCCCGGAGCAACATGGCATCCGAACACAATAAATCCTATGCTGGCTTTAAGAATCATGCGGGCTAACGACTGGTGGGAGGATTTTTGGATGAACAGTCAGCTTCTGCACACAAACCGCATAGAAGTCTCGACCCGACGATTTTAACTACATCCCAAATGTTTTAGCGATTTCTGGCAAGATGTCGGGTGTCTTTAGGAGATCGCACGAGAACTAGCAGTCTCCCTAACAGCTTCCCGTAGACGTTCCACATCGCGCATTGGTGACGCACCAAATAGCCGCTTGTACTCTCGGTTGAAGTGCGAGGCATCGTCATAACCCACCTGGTAAGCAGCACTGCTCGCGTCAAGGTTTTCCCCCAGCATCAGACGGCGAGCCTCCTGGAGACGCACTTGCTTCTGGAACTGCAAGGGACTCATTGCAGTGACAGACTTGAAGTGATGGTGGAAGCCTGAGACGCTCATTCCGATATCTCTGGCGATACTTTCAATCCGAAGCGGCTGGTTAAATTCTTTACGAAGTCGCTCGACGGCAAGAGCGATGTGGTGGGTGTAGCCACCCAGAACGGCAATATGACGAAGCCGCGCGCCTTGCTTTCCCTTCAGGAGTCGGTAAATGATTTCCCGTGCGACCAGCGGCATCAGAACACGCGCTTCGGCGGGCGTGTCCAACAGCCGAACGAGCCGGACAACGGCATCGAGCAGCGGCGCATCTAGTGGACTCACGTTGATCGCTTTGACATTGGCACGACTTTGGGATGCAGCATAGCCCGCCTCGACCACGACTGAACCGACCAGGGTGGAATCGAGATCGAGGCGAAGGCTCAGGCACGATTGCGCTTTAGATGCTTCCAGAATTTGGCTCATAATTGGCAGTTCAACCGTCGCCAATAGATAATGCATCGGGTCGTACTGATAGCGATCGCTACCCAAAAGCACTTCTTTACTGCCCTGGGCGATTACACAAAAAGCTGGGATGAATGGCACTAAGAAAAGCGGAAACGCTTACCAATTAAGCAGTTTGCAATTGTTTACGTAATTCATGCCGGGGTTTGGTCATCAAGGGGTAAAT
>NZ_JACXXN010000127.1 GCF_014904695.1 Nostoc sp. MG11
GTATTTGTCTCCATCCTGTTCAAATACTGGCGAGAAATCTCTACTTCTAGTTCAGCAAGCTTTTTGGATAAAGTAACTAATGGTATATCGCCACGCAATGCACGCATCTTACGCCCACGCGCATCTGTCCATCTAATAGAACCCACTTCAGTTAGTGGTAACATTACGACCTCTTCTATTTCTTCTCGATTTGCCATATTATGCAACTTGTAGTTGACAAATACAATAGTTCACTGCCACTATTAGTAGCAAAAATTGAGCTAAAACGATATGGTGGTAGACATAGCTACGCTCACCACAAGCCTCATCAATAGAGCGGAAAGACTGTAGAGTATCAATTGGCTACGCTCAATTGGCTACGCTCAATTGTCTGGCATGATTAAGTAATGTACAAATTGACATTGTTAATTGCTGAATAGGACTACTGCAATTGGTTTTAATCATCCGTGAGCCTGCTACCAGTGAACAGATAGAAGAAATGCTGAAAACTTGGGAGGTATTTATTAAAATAGCAGTAGACATCGAACGCAAAGTTATTGCAGGTGGTGGCGTTCGCCATTACGAATGTGAACAAGAGTTACTCAAAGACGGTAGCAGACAACGAGATATTTGGGGTGCTGATTGGGCTCCTTCTACTCAGGAAATTGTTTTTGAGTCAATCATAAACATCCGCCCTAGTCAGAATAACCGTAGTATGTTAATTAAATCCCCCGAAATTCGAGAACGAGTCACCAAAATTACCAAGCAATTGCTAGGAGGATTGTAATGCCCAACTGGAGTGCAATTGAAGCTAGTTTTCTAAACCTACCCCACGCGCAACAATTGGGAGAGTTGGCCGCTAGTTTGGCACGTCTTAACTCTTGGTCACAAAAAAGTGCAAGCCTTGAAGTAGTTCCGGTATTGTTAGACGAAAGTTTGCTGTATTTGTCCTTGATCCAGCGAGAAAGCCAAATTAATATTGAATTAGATCAACTTCTTGGCTTGTTGCAAGGCTGGAAACAAAACTGGCTCAATATTTGGAATAACTCAAACGAAACTGCAAACATTGCAGATATTGCGTCTACTTGGTCACAACGAATATTGGCTATGTCTGGTTTGCTGACTTCTGAATCTATGAGTGCATAGTCTCAAGTAGTGCGATCGCCCTACAACCCTTCTGTCCTCAATTAGTTTTTACTAAATTTTGAGAATTGCGCTATTGTTTTCGTTTTTACCGTTCACACCCGATGCCATCCCCATCTCGGTCAAAGCCGTGAGGGTCAGGTGGCAGCACCTTAAATCTTCGTTGGGTAATATCTCGGCAATTCAAATCGGATGAATTCTTAGGAATGCAAATATCTGGGTAAGAAGGGTCACAGTTATTCTGTTGCTGCGGTTGGATCGGTTGTGAAGTTGTCTTTTGGGTAGCTCTGTGGCGGAAGTCCCAAGGCATCACAGGATTAGCCTGACTCCAAAATGCTAAACGCTGTTGTTTGGCGGTGTTTTCACCTTGCAACAAGCTATTTTTAGACTCTGGGCAACCTTTGAGGTACTGGCGATATACTACAGCTTGTCCCTCTTGCACCATATTCACATTGATGCTGCGATTACCAACAAACACCTCTGCAACCAGGCGCTTATATTTGTCAGTTTCAGTAGAGCGTAGGGTAATTGTTTGTCCCACTGGCAACAATTGTTTGAGTCTGAGTGTTGATTGCGCTCCCCAAGGACTTTGTTTGATCTCTGGTGCATCAATGCAAGCGAGACGGACTGTTACAGTTTTGTTACCAGTCCTCACCCGTATGGTGTCACCGTCACCTACGCTTACAACTGTAGCGGTAAGATTGTTGGCAACAACAGGTAACGCCGTTTGAGCTAGAAATAGAATGCTAATTGCAACAAAGCTAAAGTTAGAAAACATAAGTATTAAAAATGACTCTAATTTTATGGTTCCCAGTTAGAAGTCAGCGATCGCTACCTACATTGATATCCTTGCCCCTAATCAAACTCAAGCGAAAAAATTACCCGCCTGGAACCATCGTTTGGATCAGGCAGTAAACTGATACTATGGCAAAACTTCTGATATGCGATCGCTGTCTCCTGTATGCCCATAACCCTTACCTCGTCTGTGCTGTCCATCTTGATGGGGTAGACGGCGACAGCTGCTTGGACTTTCGAGAAGACCCTAACCTTGAACCGGAGGAGTTATGGCAACCAGAAGGCGCAACTTATTATAACGGCGAATTGATTTTACAGCCCCGGCAACACTGGACACGGGAACAGCAGCTAGAACTGATTGACTGGCATCCGATGTTTACAGGTAGATGCCCCCGGTGTAGTGCTGAATTTGAACGGGACTAGTCAGCATGGGTGCATTGGGACTGTCAAAATCCAGAGTGCGGATGGATGGATGATACTGTTTAGAGCGTTCATCGCAGACGTTGGCGTAGCAATCGCTCTAATTACTTTTTTGCGCTTAATGCTTTCTGACTTAATTGCATCACAATATTTTGGGGTAATGGGTCTATGACAGCATCAGTAGGCAGTGATTGGATAAAAGCTGTTACCTCTTCCCCAGTTTTGTATTTTCCCTGACTCCAAGCATCAGCTATCTGTTTAGCCACTCTATTAGCATCCTCTCGTTTGTTATGGGCAGTAATGCACTGAATATCATGACCAGTAAATGATATCCAAGTCTGCCAACGAAGAGTAACTGGGTGCTGCACAATGCCTGTAGTTAGTTGATTGTCCTCAAGCATTGGTTTTTTCTTACTACGACCAAATCCTTTAAACATGGCTGTATTCAGTAAACACCATTTTAAAATGCCCAAAAATGCAACAGCGATCACTCCCCTAAAACCGTTAACAGATTTCTTGCATTTCAGTTCTAGAGGATAATCTATTTGTAACTCCCAGTGATGACCTTGGAACCCAACCAGCTAAACTTATTTTCTGATTTCCCCCTCACACCAGCACTTTTGACAGAGGCGCTGGTGATGAGTCTTGAAGCGTTACTGAAGTGGAAAGCGCAAATATTTGACTATCAGCAACGGATGAGGAAAAGCAAGCCGCCAGAGCAGACGGCATTATTTGACATTGCACCAAAGCACTGTGACCCAGATACAATAGACCCATTCTTACTTCGGCTTGTACCAATGTCATTTTATCGGATGCCAGCAGATAGCCCCGGTGAAGCGTGTCTGTATTTCATCATTGACTCGGCTGCTGGACTAGTGCTGTATGTGGGGGAAACTTGCCGCAGTAACAAGCGATGGCAGGGTATACACGCCTGCAAAGATTACATCGCCAGCTACCAGGATTTACATTATCGCTATGGATTACAAACAGCAGTCAACGCCGCATTTTGGTGGGATGCTCCGGTTGATCGACGCGCACGGCAAGAGTTGGAGTTGAACCTTATTTTGAAGTGGCGCAGTCCATTTAATAAGGAGAACTGGGAGCGCTGGGGGCAGCCTTTTGGGTAGGATAGTCTGAACTTTCCAAAATGAAATATCATTCATTAGCCGCCCGACCAAACTGCTATGAACTATTGCCACTCCTTGTCTGTTTCTGGTGGTTTGTCTTTGGTTAGTCCCACTACTCGCGCTAGCTTCCGGGCTTGGTCTAAGCTCTCGCCAAGCTCCACCAACTGGTGTTCTAGGTTGGGGTCGTATCCTTGGGCTGCTAGTTGTGCATACTCAGTATCGGTCATGCCGAGGTTGTGGGTTTCAGTCATGGTTGGGGTGGGCGATCGCTCTGTTACCAATTAAAGTACTTTACCTAATGCTGTCTCAACACGACTGGTAAATTCGGATGAGCGTAGGCGTAGCCCACCGCAGGCGATCGCTTGTTAGAATCAGCTGGTAAATAATGATTCTCATGCTCCTACAAGCGGTAATTTTGGATGCGGAATACAAAAGAGTCCTCGATTTCCTTCATTTCTTGGACAAAATGCCGGAAGAGTGACCAATAACTGCTGTTCCTATTAACATCATGCCAAAAGTAATCGCTGTCCCAACAACGGAGAGCGTAATACAGCATTTACGGCTGTTATGAGGTACAGTAGCAGCAACTGGCAAACCAGTTTCTTAAATGTTGAGGATTTATTAAGTCGAGTGCAACTGAGATT
>NZ_JACXXN010000128.1 GCF_014904695.1 Nostoc sp. MG11
ACGGTTCTTTGGGGTTCATTAATGGGCTAACTTTGATACAAGACTATTGGTACAACTACACTTCTACCAGACCAGCCCTAGTTTTTGCAACACAACCCTCGGTCTTGCGTACCAGCCTTGTTGATTGCACCCGATGAAGCAAACAAAACGCCCGTCTTGGTAGAGTTTGGTGCTGAAAGATAACCAGTCAATTTCACCGTGGTACAGACCAAAAACAATGCAAGCTTTTTCCAATTCATCGCTCAATCGTTCGTTACGTTCTAGTAGCGTTTCTGGTAATGTTGCTTTGACTTCTGCAACTCTTGTAGCGAACCAGTCACGCTCAAAGGCAAGCCGTCCGCCATTCACGAATTGCACCCATACTGTAATTCCACCTTCAAGCCAGATGGTACGGATGGTTTCGGGCTGTGCTTGGATAATCTCGGCGATGATGCGGCGATCGCGAGATGTTAGGGGGTCAAGGGTTGGGGCTACAGCTTCGGCTTGGAATTCGAGGTGGTTGTACAGTTCTGTTTGGGCTGCGGCTTGCTCATCTTTGAAGGGGGCATCTTCAAATGTGACTATTTGATTAAGCTTAAAGCTTGAAGGTGCTTGATGTGTGCAAACGGATTGCGTCATAATAAGGATCTCCTGCCTCTACACGGGGTTAGGTTTTTCACAAAAGGCGATCGCTCAAGTTGTCCAGACCTCGCGATCGCCTTTTAGTTGCATAGCTTTAGTATATACAATGGCTATGCAAATGTCAACATATTTTCTAGATTCTGTATATGCAAAATTGAACAAAGCCTTATAAATTGTGAAAAAACTAGCATAGGCATTGCATAGACAAATAAATGAAGCTAGTCTTATGTATAGACAGATAAATGCAGGGAGCGTATGGGTCAGCTAAACATCCGAATAGATGATGAGTTAAAAGAAGCTTTCATAAGGAAAGCTAAAGAAGACAATACTTCAGCTACAGAATTACTAATTGAATATATGAAGCAGTATTTAGCTTCTCCACAAAAAAGTGAATCTCAGAAAATAGAGGAGCTAGAAAAAAGACTAGTAAGGGTTGAGCAAGTATTGGGGGAATTAGCAGCCTGAGAAACGAGCTTCAGTTTTTCAGGCTGTGGCGTGAGCGTGTCCGTAAATCTTTAAAAACTAATTCTATATCCTCTGATGATGAGTCAGGGGATTTTGCATAAATAGGGCGTATATACATTTGTAGGCATTGCATTGACTAATATATGCACTGCCTATACTATGAATATATGAATTAACCTAATTTTGACAATATGACACACCAAAAACTATTGGTTTATATGCAATTGCATCCAGAAGATATAGAGGCATTGCACAAATATATGGATTCATTGGAAGTTGTGCAGACACGTATAGCAGTAAGCACAGATGAAGAAGTGGAAGCTCAGATTCTCAAGTGAATAGGTCAGTAGCAGTCGTAAATTAAAAGCCCCACAGGGAAGTTTTGCAGGCTACCAGTGGGGACAGAACATAACCAACGTTTAAGGCTATGATTTTCTTAACAATACCAAATCTTTCTGCCCTATGTACAGGGTTCAATTGTATTATTAACGGACTTCTATCTCTGTTGAGTGGTGGCTGTAATAAAAATAATACTATCTCTGTCGGCGTAAAACCAGGACTACAAAAAATCTTTCATCTGCCAAAGGTAGTTTTTAGCACATCTTCTATTTATTGGAATAGGAGAGAAATATGCTGACACTAGAATCCGAAAGAACTTCAACCCTTGACTACAGCAATCTCAACATCAGCATCCAGGAAACCTTCGCCGCCATAGACCGGTTCGAGTGGCAGGCAGTAGACGAAATTATGCAAATGCGGGAGCAACAACTTTACCGCAAAGCTGGTTACAAGTCTTTCGAGCAATACTGCCAAGCTGAATTATCAGCCTGGGGTGGATATCGGAGAATCAATCAACTCTTGGGAGCCAAGAAAGTTATTGACGCATCCGGCGAGTTGGGCAAGCACATCAAAAATGAACGTCAAGCCCGTTCACTGCTACGGCTAGTCAAGGAACCAGAGAAACTAAAACAAGCTGTTGTGATCGCACTTGAAGGCAACTCCTCCCCTAGCGAATCAGACTTTGCATCTGCGGCAAATATTGTGGTTCCTCAACTTCCACGTAAAAAAGTTCAGGAACCAATGGTTTCCAAAACAGCCAAAGTCACAGTTTCATCACAATCACACCCCCGTTATGGCGAATCGGGAGTGATTGATGCAGAGGCGCCAAACGCTTGGCAGCAGATTGTCACTTTTGCTGATGGTGAAAAGCTGCTGATCAACAACGAGGATCTAAATGCCAAGAGCGTTCCATTCCCCAACGAGAGAACATTTCCACCAGAATACTCTGAGGCGATCGCCCAAATTAAAGAGCAACACCAGCAAGAATTAGAAAGACTTTCCCAGGAATTGAGGATTGGTTTGCAAACAGAAGCTACTACCAGAGCCGAAGCCCAGGTACAAGAGCAAATCCAATCTCTGCAAAACCTGTACAAGCAACAAAGGGAGCAAAACGTTCAGTTACAGCGACGGCTGGATGAAATGGAATCGCTACGGCAGTTGGAGACTGAGAACCAACAGCTTAGGCAGCGCATTCAAGATTTGGAAAACGCTGTAGAGCAACGTCCTTTGCAACAGTGGGGAAATACCATGACGCAACAGGCGACTAAAGTGTTGAACAAGCAGGTGAAACAGGCGTTAGAAAAGACAATTGATCTGCGATTGCTAGCTGTAGAACCGCCGAAAGAAAATGCCACCGAATGTCTGCGGCTCATGGGCATGGCGTTGAAGAACTTAGCCAGTGCCATGAACAATACTCAAGCTCTAGAAGCGGCGGCGATAATCTTGGGCAGCGAACCAACCCCTTCTGCAATCGCATATCGAGCCGAACAATTAGAAATGTTGCCCCAGGCGGTTAGTGATATTCGACAGGTGCTTGCACAGCCTGAGTGTACGTGGCAGGACTATTGGGCAGTGGCGCAAGAGTATAAGGTAATTAAACAGGACTACTGGGGGGAATTAACAACCCAAGAGACTGATTTAATTACCGCACTCCAAAACACATCTACTGAACCAGACAGTATTGGCATCGGCTCTATAGTTGCCCACGCCGATCCATATCGTACTTTGTATGTCGAGAAGGGTGAGGTTGTAGAGGATTTAGGCGAAGAGTTAGTGGTTGCTTGGGATTGTTGGAAGGAGCAATCAAAAAAGACTGACAGGTATTTCCGAGACGAGTTGCGCTTTTGGCAGGGCGAAAACCAGTAAATAAAAACTCGCTTTGAGATAGCTAAAAAACTTAAACGCGGCATGGGTGCAATGTCGCTCATATTGTCATGCAAATTTTGGAGGGAATATGACTACTACAGCGTTAAAAGCAATCAACGGTGGCAGCAAACAGCGAAACGAGCGCAAACAAGCAGATGCAGACAAATCGATTAGACCACACTGCAAGGTATCAATTGAGGATATCAACTGGGTTCGTCAACAGCCTCCATCTGTGCAGCAGCTTTGGTTAGATAGCGTGGCGGCTGAACAATTTGGTGGGGCTGCCCATAAACTCGATACTAACCTCACTTACAAATCCTTGCAAAAAGCAGGGGCAGCGTTGACTGCTCAAGGACTGTTCCAGTTTGAGGAAGTGTTTGGCCGCTTACCCTCTGGTAGACCAGGACTGATTAGCTACCGTGTCCGTAACTTGCACGGTTATTACAATCGCTTTTATTGGGAATCGTCCACGTCTGCGGAAACCAATTCTTGTGACGAGAAAGCCGTCCACGCCCGGGAGAAAGTAACCCAGCCCGAACCAAATCAAAACCACCCAAAAGTGGAACAAATCCACGCTGATTTGGAATCATTCCAAATGAATGGTCAAAAAAGTGAGGTATGCTGCGGGTTTCAAAAACCTAACAACGTTTCTAACTACCCGTTAACTACCTACCAACAACCTTAGTTGGTTGTTGGTATGGTAGTTGGTTCTGACGCGCCAACTGAAAATCCGCGTGTTGAGGAAACGGCTCA
>NZ_JACXXN010000012.1 GCF_014904695.1 Nostoc sp. MG11
CTGTGATTGACTTTTTTGCACAAGCACTGCTGGCTAATTCTAATAATTATCTGTCTCGCCCATCTCTGCTTCCTAAATATTAGACCTGAATCCTTACTCCAAAACTTTAAGGGTAACTCGTTGATCATTTTCCACCCAAAATTTTAAGTCTTCTAAAAATTCAGGTTGAAATACTGTTTTTCTTTGCTTTGGAGTTGCTGGATTTTCTGGTTTTGATTGGTTTTTGATGTTCTGCTTCTTGGTCAAATCCTAACTCCTTACTAAGATCATCCAAGCTTTGAGATTTCACAACTCCTGATTTAGCTCGATTTAAAGCTGTTAGCAAACGTTCAGCGTTACGAGGGGAACGTAAAAGATGAGCAGTTTCTAGAATACTAGAAAGTTCGTCAACAGCTATTAAAGCTACATTTTCAGCATTACGACGTGTAATGATTACAAAATCGCGTTCTGAAGTAACTTTCTGGCACAGTTCAGACAGCTTTTCTCGTGCTTGTGTGTAAGTATAAGTTTCAAAAACCATAAGTATCAAAAGTTTCCTTTGTACTTGTAAATTGAATTAAGTACATTTTCACTTAACCTGTACACAAAGTCTGTACAGGTTGATGCTTTTATCGTAACATCACAGAAATTGATAAAGTAAAATTTTCAAAAAACCTGGTCAAAAAATTCTGACTAATTGGGGTCAAAAACATTATAGGCTGCGGATTACAGGGTCTACAGTCTAACGATGAAAATAAATGCGATCGCATTTATTGAGGGGTGACAAGCACACGTCAGTCGATAACCCGCAACTTTGGTTACATAGCTACGCGTCTACGGTTGTCAATAGCTTATTAGTGACAAAATTAATATGTTACTGAGACGTCAAGATAGCAAATAATAAAATATGAAAAAAAATTAATTATTCCCCGCCTAAAATTTCCGGTTTTCTTCGGTTTGTGATGATCAATAAAAATAATAGGGTCAAATGTCATGCTTCTTGATGCGAAGGAACTCTTAGATTTTTCGCTTTTTCTAATCTGACATATTGTTATTATTACTACATTTTTCCATCAGATTCAGGAGGAGCAAATGTCTTCATTTATCAATGAATACTTAACAGCAATTAGCACTTACTGCGAATCAGTTTGTTTGTGGTGACGTTAATTCCTGATAAAACTCTACTCTAGATAGATACAAGTAACTATGCTGAAAAATGTAAAGAATTGATGGTATCTTTGAGCAAATTTTAAAGGAAAAGTAAAGGGTTTCGTGCCATTTTGGCAGGTTTTTATCAGACAGATGGGATATTAGTAGATTGTACCAATCGTTATTGTTATTCACACACTAGTTGCTATCTACCGAAAACGGCTAAAGCTAAGCCAATCCCGATATAGGTATAGGTGATTCTCTCCGCAATTTTAGGAACTAGGAAATAATACATGGTATTATCACTGTCTTCTCATAACGTTATCCAGTATTTGCAAGATGCAGGTCTGTGTAGCTCAGAAGATGGCGCAGCAAATGAATCTGAGTTACCAGAAAGTAGTAAGAATTGCAATTTACTGGTTACTCTGGCAGGTAACCGTAAACTGCTTGTTAAACAAGAACGTAATCTTAACAATGATGGAATGCCGCAAGAGTTTTTTAATGAGTGGCTATTTCATCAGTTACTTCAACAGTTTCCGGTTCTAGGCAACATTTCTGCGATCGCATCACTAGTGCTGCACTTTGATGAGGAAAATTCTATCCTTGTTCGCAATTATCTCAGTGAATATTTGGAACTTGGGAGAGTATATCACAGAAATGATATTTTTCCACTAGAAATTGCCTCCGCTATTGGCACTACTTTGGCTGGTCTGCATCGTGCAACCTTCAATCGCCGAGAATATAGTGATTTCATGGCAACTGCTCCTCAAGGACAGTTTCGCTATGGCTATTACAACCCGGCGCAAGGAATAGGGTCAATTAGTCCAGAGATTTTTGGTACAGTTCCCAGCGAGGCGCTAAAGTTTTATATTCTCTATCAGCGCTACGAAAGTTTAGAATCAGCAATTGCTGATTTAGCAAATGAGTGGCATCCTTGCTGCCTAACACATAACGACCTGAAATTAAATAACATTTTAGTTCATTCTAGGTGGGAGCAGCTAGACAATTGTCTAGTGCGGCTAATTGACTGGGAAGCCTGCTCTTGGGGAGATCCAGCATTTGATTTAGGAACTTTACTAGCAAGCTATTTAGAAATTTGGCTATCTAGTCTTGTAGTAGACCCCACAATTGAATTAGAAGAATCTTTGCATTTGGCGATGACACCTCTAGAGGTTATACAACCTTCAATAGTTGCCTTAATTAGAGCTTATCTCAATGCTTTTCCCATGATTTTGGAATACCGTCGTGATTTTATTTTGCGCGTTATTCAATTTGCGGGGCTGGCACTGATTCATCAAATTCAAGAGATGATTACGTGCCGCAAATACTTTGATAATGCTGACATCTGTATGCTTCAAGTCGCTAAAAGTTTGCTCACTATGCCTGAGCAATCTGTACTGACTATTTTCGGCATATCTGAGTCAGAAATTCTCAAACCTGTGGGAAACCTTCATAAAGTTCCTCAACCAGAAAAAGAGCAGCAAGTACTTCGCATTTATTATGAAAAAACTCGGCTGCGTGGCTGTTAATAGCACATAACAGAACAATTTAAAAGATAATTAAGATATTTTGAATTGTTCTGTATGCTATTTTTTGTCTAATTTGCTTAAATTGAAGTTTATGAAAAACTAGAAGGTTTTAAAATCAAATTATAGGCTAATACAAATAAATATTTTCGATTTATCTGTGGTTACAAATTTTATATTATGCTTTTTACAAGTAGCAAAGATATTTGATACAGAGTGGTTATTGAATTTTGAGTTCTGAATCGATTAATGCTAGATTATTCTACCAATCAACTGCTAACTACACTATTCGATATTGTTAACAATATCCAGATTGAGTCAAATTTTTGTATTTACCATCCCAACTATCAACCCTTTGCTCTGCCGACTAAAGTAGCCGACAGATTTCAGCAAACTTCCTCGGCTTTGCAGCATAAATATCTCACTTTGCTATTGCGAAATTTCCTTTATGGAATTTATTACAATGGCTCGCTGCAAACTACTTTGGCAGTTAATACCGAAAGTACAAATCACACGCAGTGCCATAATTTAGAAACCGATTCCGCCTTGGGAATTGATTGGGAATTTTATGGGCAACTGCATGAGTGTAATTATGGTATCGGTTATTTTGACCCTAGTTGGCGGGTGTTGCGGCAAGAGCCTGATGGTAGTATGGCTGTGGCTAAAGGCGGTTTGACACTTTATGTTGAGCCAAACTGTCATCTCAAACCCAGGATGAAATCTGCCAAAGCGGGTGAGCTAGTAGCCATCTGGATGCCCAAAAATCGTCTGCAAAACGGTTGTTATGTAGCAGTTAGCAATATTGGACAAGAACGGCAAAACCCAGATGCGGATTTGGGAGCAGGGAGAATCTATTTTAATTTCACCCCATCTGGTGCGATCGCGCTCATGCAAAGCCTAACTCAGCAACTAAATGCAGCGGCTATTCCTTTTAGCTTTCAGGTTCTCTACAACCCCTCTGCATACGAACGCTATGACTCAGGGGTACTCTTCTTTGAACTTCACGACTATCCAGCCATCCGCGAAATCCTTCAGGCTGTTTATACAGAACATCAATCCCATTTTCAAACCGAAATACCACTATTTACGAAATTTTTAGCCCCAGGACTGAGTTTAGCTGAGGAACCAACTCAAAAATTTGCGGCGCAAGAGAGTTTTGGGATGAACCGTTGCCAAATTGTAGCTAATGCATTGTTAGAGGCTTGGCAAAAAGGTAAGAATGCAATGGAGGAGCGGATGAGGGTAATTGACCAACACTTTGCACAGCATTCAATTGATTTACAGCATCCTTATCTAAATCCTAGTTCTGAAGATATATATTACCCCTTAAATTAATAATTTTAGTTACAGTAAAATTATAGAGCAGGTTTATTGCCTGCTATTTTTATGATTTAAAATTTTGAAAAATGCCTTTTACTTATAATCGAACAGTTCACTTTCAAGATACTGATGCTGCTGGGGTAGTTTATTTTGCTAATGTTTTGGGTATTTGTCATGAAGCTTACGAAGAATCTCTAGAAACATCAGGTATTAATATTAAGGGTTTTTTCAGTAACTCATCTGTAGCTTTTCCGATTGTTCATGCTAGTGTAGATTTTTTGCGCCCAATGTTTTGCGGTGATAAGTTAGTGATTAGCTTAATGCCCCAAAAATTAGGTATTGATAAGTTTGAAATTGCTTATGAAATTTCAGTTGGTGATATGGTTGTTGCTAAGGCAATTACTAGACACGTTTGTATTGAAGTGAGTAGTAGAAGTAAGCAGGAATTGCCTGATGAGATTATTCGGTGGTTGGAAACGAACCGCAGAGAAGCAGAGGGCGCAGAGAGAAGAAAGTCAAGAGAGATTATGTAAGAATTTTGTGGCTATTTGCTGTAGTTTTTGACGGTTGATTTTACCTTGGGAGTTGCGGGGTAAACTTTGCTGAGGAATCCAATGTTTGGGGATTTTAAATTTGCTAAGTTTGTCTTTGAGTAGGGTTTGGATTTCTAAGGTAGAGATATTTGAGTTTTGAGGAATATAAATGGCTGTTAATGCTTGTCCCCAGTATTTATCTGGTATGCCGATAATACAAATATCAGCAACCGTTTTAGTTGCTAATATCGCTGACTCAATTTCTGCTGGGTAGATATTTTCACCGCCTGTAATGATTTTATCGCTACTACGTCCAACAATATTTAAATAACCTTGGTTATCTAAAAAACCTAAGTCATCTACTTGGAAATAATCTTGTATTTTCTCAGTTGGATAATAGTAGCCAAGCGCTAAAGATTTTGCTTGGATAGTAATATTTCCTATTTGATTTGAATTTAAAATTTCGCCTTGTTGATTACGAATTGTTACATGGGCATGGGGGAGAATCTGACCACTGCTTATTTTACTTTTGAGAAAATCATCGGGTTTAAGGGTAGCAATTTGAGAGGCGGTTTCTGTCATACCGTATGTAGGTGATAACCGGATGCAATGGAATCTCGCTTTTTCTAGCAGTTCATTCCATGCTGGCGCACCTCCCAAAAGTACGGTTTTAAATTTGGTTAGCCACTCAGTTAATTCTGGGTTTTGTAGGAGACGTTGTAACTGCGTGGGTACTAAAGATAGGAAAAATTTTGATTCTTCAATATTGAGTTTTTGACCAGACTCTACTGCTTTGAATGGTAGGATAGCCAGTTGTCCTCCGGTTGTGAAGGAGCGCATAAATTGCATCAAACCACTGACATGATATAGCGGCAATACACAAAAAGAATTTACTTGCTTTAGCTGAAAATATTCTGTAAATCCTTGAACAGATGCCATGAGAGTTTCCCAAGTATGGATGACAAATTTAACCTGTCCCGATGTACCACCTGTGGGAATCATGATGAGTGTTGAGCGGGGGAGTGGAGGAGTGGGAGAAGGGGTAGTCTTTTCTTCCCAATCCCCAGTCCCCAGTCCCCAAATAATGTCTGGCTGTACTAAATCAAAGACTTGTTGCCATTCTTGTTTTCCCCAGTCGGGGTTACAGAGAAAAACTGAACAATTAGCTGCACAAGCAGCAAGAAAACCTGCTAAAAACTTTATTGGGTCGCGTTCGGCTAAGATAATTTTTGGTGGCGTTCCATATACTGATAACTGCGTTAGTTCTAAATATAATTCTTCAGCTATTTTATGAAACTGAAGGCTGTTATGACCAATCAGCCAATCGTGATCAGCACGTTTTTTTAGATAGTCTAAAGGTCGTTCCATAGACTTTGAAGCCAGGTTTCTTTGGGTTCAAAAAAGTGGTTGATGCCAAAACCAACTGCTCTGTTATTTTGAGATAATTCCGCTGCTAGTTGGAGTGCTGCAAGTCTTGCGATCGCAGTTTCAAATACTGATGAAAATACAGCATCAATTTTATGCTGTTGGCAAAATTGTCGTAGCCGAGATGGTGAACCGACTATCCCAGGCTTAATAACAAAAATTTCTCGCCAACCTTGTTGATAACAGGTGACAAGTTGGTTGAATGTGGCGACAGACTCATCTAAAGCGATCGCAGTCCCATAACATATACTTAATTCCAGCATTTCCTGAAATTGCTCAATAGGTAGCGGTTGTTCGATAAATTCAATTTCTACAGATATTTCTTCATTCGCCTTGATATTGTCGCAATTCCACAGCCATAAGTTAGCTTCTTCATAGCTGAGTCCGCCGTTAGCATCTAATCGCAGTTTTGTAGAAGTTGGTAAGCTATGCGTAAGTATGTTAAAAATTTCTAGTTCATGAGCGATCGCATACACACCAATTTTCCATTTAAACGTACGATATCCCTGCTGCCATAACGTTTCCCACTGATTTAAAGCCGCTTCCCCAGCGGGTAATAAGCCGCTATAGGTGAGAGATTGGGCATTGAACATTGAAGATTGGACATCGGGAAGAGACAAGGGAGAGTCTTTTTCAATAATTCCCCCCAGTCCCCAGTTCCCAGTCCCCAGTCCCTCTAGCGCTGACTCAAAACCAAATTGACAAGCAGGTAACTCATCTGAAATGGAGAAAATTGTCTCGTCTGTGATTTCCTCTGGTAATTGGCGACAAAAATCTAAAGCTTGTTCTATGGTTTCGGAACCAAACCAGCTAATAGGGGCAATTTCTCCCCAGCCGACTCTACCTATTTCATCGGTGAGGTTGAGGATAATCCCATCCCGGATATCCCAAATACCGTGACTGGTAGTTAAAGATTGCACAAATCTATGTCTATACGGACGAAATTTAAATCTGTATGTCACTAAAAGTCATTTGCTAAATGTCATTTGTTATTTGTAATTACAAATGACCAAGGATTAAGGACAGCCGCTACGAAAAATCTCACAACTTCTAGAGTTACTAAAGCATAAATCCCAAACCTAATAGTAAGCAACTCCAGAAATGCACGGATACGGCGATGAATTTACAGTTACTAACTTTTTCTGGCTGGTGATGATTTTTTTGGACATGACGACATAGTTTGACGGCAAAGGGTAAACTAAACCAACTCAGCAACGTCCAAATTGGAAAAAATCCCCACAACACAAACAGCAAGGTGAGGGGATAAATGCCACCAGTGAACCAAATTAGGAGTTGAGCAGCTTTTGCGGTTCCCAAACGGACGATAGGCGATCGCTTACCAGCAGCTATGTCATCCTTAACTTGGTGAAAGTGTGAGCAAAACAAAATTAAACTTGTGACGATGCCGACAATTATTGAGGCTGCTAAACTCGTCATTGACCAAGTTTGAGTTTGACTGTAATATGCTGCCGCTACTGCCAAGGGGCCAAAGGCGAAAAAGCAAATAATCTCGCCTAAACCTTGATATCCTAAGCGAAAGGGCGGCCCTTGGTATGTGTAGCCTAATGCACAGCAAAGCAGAATTATGCCAATAATAGTTGGGTCTTGTTGCCAAGTTGCGATCGCTAATATGCCCAGCAATCCCAAACCTAAACACAAATTTCCTAACCAAAATATTAATGACTTATTGCCAGTTAAGTTTACCAGAGAATGGTGTTTATTTTGATCAATCCCTGTTTCGGAATCAAACACATCATTACTGATATTTTCCCACGCCAGAATTAAAATTGCCGCACCTACAAAAGTAGAAAATACTGCACCATTAAAAATTTTAGTTTCCGCAAATGCTACTGCTGTTCCTACCCAAATAGGCATAATAGCAACGCTGTACATCGGCGGTTTAATTGCCGCCATCCATAACTTAGTGTTGGGATATAAAATCTGCTTGGTAGTCATCAGTCGTGATTAATTAAAATACCAAAATGTTACTCACACAAGAGACTTTAGTCGTGGGGTTTTACTCAGGACTCAGAACTCAGGACTGAGTACTACTGAAGTTGCAGCCCAATACTGAGCTTAGCTTGTTAGGGTCTGGGAACACCACAAACAAGGCAAACCACACGCTGGTGAAATGGCGACTTAATATGTTACCTGTAGAAATACGACCACGATTAATTACACTTTAGGAAGTTAACTTAAAAAAAATTTACTTTAGATCCATGACAGTTTCACCATGTCGTACCAACTCCTTTGTAGAGCACAAAGATTTATATCAATTTCTGTTAGCAGTGCAAGAAAAGTGCCTCAACAATAATTGCAGGCAAATTGTCAGTATCTCCCAAGAGATTGACTTAGTTGACCCCTTAGTTGTATTGAATAAACTTACACAAGCAAATGAAATAAATTTTTACTTTGAGCATAAAGGTAAAGGAGAAGCGATCGCGGCAATTGATACTGTAGCAAAATTACAAATTGATGGTATAGAACGTTTTAATAAAGCCGAATATTTTATCAAATCTTGTCTAAAAAATATAATTAACTTTGGTAACGCTAATCAACCTTTTTCTGGGCCTCACTTTTTTTGTTATTTCAGCTTTTTTGACAAAAATACCCAAGCAGATTATCCATTTCCATCTGCTACTGTTTTCTTACCACGCTGGCAAGTAGCTGTAAAAAATCAGCGTTGTATATTAGTAACGAATACAATTATCAATAGCAGTGTAAATATTCAAAGAGTATTGCAGACTGTGCAGGGCAAAATTGAATTTATCCAGTCTTTAAAATCTTATCCTCATATTGATTTTTTCCCGGCAAACTTCCGTAAGAAATCCGTCACAAATGCAACTCAATTTAAACGTTCAGTATCTTCTGTTCTGGAAAAAATTCGCTCTAACCATTTAAGTAAGATTGTTCTAGCAGATACGCTAGATGTCAGATCAAGTAATCATTTTAACTTATTCAAATCATTAGATAATCTTAGGCAAATACATCCTAATTGTTATATTTTTTCCACAAATAATGGTAAAGGACAAAACTTTATTGGTGCTAGTCCAGAACGATTAATTAGTATTAGTAATCAACAGTTAATCACTGATGCTTTGGCTGGTTCTGCACCACGAGGTAAAACACCCGCTGAAGATGCTGCCAATGCCAATCGTTTATTAAATAGTGAAAAAGAAAGGCATGAACATTTGTTGGTAATTGATTTCATTACTCAACGTTTATCCCAGCTAGGTGTATTACCTCAAGTGTTAGCACCACGCTTGCGACAATTATCTAACATCCAGCATTTATGGACACCAATCAGCGCCATCGTTCCTACCAATGTACACCCGTTAAAGATTGTTGCTCAACTGCATCCGACACCAGCGGTTGCTGGTGCAGCACGAGATGTTGCCTGTGCCGAAATTCGGCGCTATGAAAGCTTTGAGAGGGGTTTATATGCCGCGCCTCTGGGTTGGATAGACTCTGAGGGTAACTGCGAGTTTATCGTTGGAATTCGTTCCGCACTGATAGATGGCGATCGCGCTAGACTTTATGCTGGTGCCGGTATTGTTGCCGGTTCTGATCCTGACAAAGAGTTTGCAGAGGTGCAGCTCAAACTTCAGGCTTTACTGAAGGCATTAGTGTGAACTACTGAAACAATGGGAGTTAGTTACTTCAGTATGATACAGAATATGAGTGAACTTCCCAACAGTCTTGAAGATGCGATCGCCCAATCTCGTGTAGCTACCCAAGCTGCTCTTGCAGATGGCTGTACTCGCCTACAAGTTGAGTTCTTATTCCCAGAACTCAAACCCATACCAGTAGCAGAGCAATTTCTGCCAGTTTTTGCAGCTGATGATTCCCGCTTGAAGATTTTCTTTGCCGATGCTGGTGGTGCTGCCCTTGCCCGTCGTGATTGGGCAGACGCACCATTTAAAATTGAGGATATTGGTACAGGTAGGGCCGCCTCCTTAGAGTCAAAAATTCAGCCAGAGGATGAAATCTTCTTATTCATTGCCCCTACTTCCGTGGAAGTACCACAGCTAGAAAAGTTGTGTGAAGTAATCGGCTCACGCCCTTTAATCATGTTAAATCCTCGCCTAGAAGATTCTGGAGTTGTAGGCATTGGTTATACAGCCAGAAAAATCCGCGATCGCTTCATCAACACCATTGAATCCGCCTATTATCTGCGTCCCGTAGATGATGAAACTGCCGTATATCGCTGCTATCCAGGACAGTGGGAAGTTTGGCTGGAAACTAACGGCGAATATCAAAGAATTGCCGAATTACCCAAAAAACCATCAGGTGATGAGTTAGATCTGATCATTACAAAGGGACAACCACAAACAACAACTGACGCTGTACCTGCGAAAAAACCCAATGTGTTCAAAAGTTTGCAGCGGTTTTTTAAGGCATTGAGTAGTTAACTGACTTGAGCTAATCTATGACGGTGCGTTAGCCAGAAGCATAACGCACCCTAATCGTTTGGAACCATTGCCGGGGTATAAGATTGTTAAACTTCAAAAATCCGAATAAAACCAAAAAGAACCACAGATAAACACCAATATTTATCTGTAGTTATAACCATTTTGAAAAAAGAATGCGACAGATATACCATTGTAGAGACGTTGCAATGCAACGTCTCTACCAAAGGATTTGTTGCTTATGCAAGAAGTCTATTGAATGCTGTTGGCGAAGTCGTATTTGCCTCCACGTTCGAGAGCGCGTTTATAAGCAGGTCGTGTATGGATGCGCTCTACAAATTCCTTGATCTTTGGTCGGCTCTTGATCTGTTCGGGAAGCGTGGCGATCATTTCGAGAGGAAAGCTCATTTGGATATCGGCGGCGGTGAATTCTTCGCCTACAAACCACGTACTCTTACCAAGTTCGCTTTCTATGTAGTCAAAGTGAAGCTTAATCTGAGGCGCGATGAATGCATCCATCGCGCTGCTATCCGCTATTCCAAAACGGTTGAAAATGAGGTTCATCACCAGCGGTGGCATTGCAGAACCTTCGGCGTAATGCAGCCAATACGTGTAACGCAGACGCTCCGGTGTACCGGATGGCGGGACTAGCCGACCATTACCGTAGCGATCTATTATGTATTCAATAATCGCGCCCGACTCAGCGATCGCTAGATCTGCATCTGTAATCACCGGTGACTTGCCAAGCGGATGGACTTGGCGTAGTGACGCCGGTGCTAGCATCGTCTTCGCATCGCGTTCGTAGTACTTGATCTCGTGTTCAATACCTAATTCCTCAAGCAGCCATAACACGCGCTGCGATCGCGAGTTGTTGAGATGATGGACAACGATCATAAAAGGTTTTTCCTTTGGCGGCTCATTACTATCCGACCTCAGTATACAAAATTCGCTCAGAACCTATTTCTTCTAAAGCATAGCGATAATTAATTTCGATGCGATCGCACTTGAGTTTCGTTACGATTGTTATTTACAGTTACTCCAGCAGCAATTAGCTTATGAGCTTTACTTTAGAACGCGAAATGCCTCCTCTTCGTGAGGATGCAAAGGGAGCAATTCGAGTAGGAAATTCAAGAGTTTTACTGGAACTAGTTATTCGAGCATTTCAGGACGGTGCATCTCCTGAATCCATCGTTCAGCGTTATTCAACGCTACCGTTATCCGATGTTTACACCACAATTGGTTATTACCTCCGACACCAAGACGCGGTAGAAACCTACCTTAACCATCGAGAACAGCTAGCTGAATCCGTGCATCAGCGTTTATCGAGTGTTCAACCTGATTTGAGACTAATTCGTTCTCGCCTGTTATCTAGGCAGCAATCTTAAAAGCAATTATGCTGAGATTGCTCAATGATGAAAATTTCAACGGCGATATTATTCGGGGATTATTTCTGCGTTAACCAAATCTTGATTTACTTCGCGTTCAGGATGTTGGTCTACGGGAAGCGGATGATCCAGCAATTCTGGACTGGGCAGCAACCAATGATCGCATTGTTTTGACTTATGACCGTGCAACAATGCCAGACTTTGCTTACGAGCGATTGTTAAGAGGAGAGCAAATGTCAGGGTTGTTTGTGGTTAATGATCGGATGCCAATCAGACAAGTAATTGATGAATTATTACTGCTTGTTGACTGTAGTGAACAGTCCGAGTGGAAGGGAGTTGTACTATATTTACCCTTATAAAGTTTAAAGCCTGAAGCGATCGCTTGACTAATATTAATCAGTTTTTTGGCAACATTAGTGTGGGTTTTCTGTAGGGTAGATATTGCCACAATACCTTTTGGTTAATAGGGAAAGGGAAAAGGCTAAAATTACCCCCATTGGTGTCAACTTAAGCTCAAACACTCAATTTCCAGTAGTTTCAGATCCCCCAACCCCCTTTTTAAGGGGGCATTCGATTATAATTCCCCCCTTTTTAAGGGGGGTTAGGGGGGATCTCAAGTCTAGGTGGTACATCGAAAAACTTTGAAATGCTTATCAGACTAGGCTTTCACGTTAAGTTGACACCAATGAATTACCCCTTACCCTTTAACCTTTTCTCCCCTACTAATTCCCTTGCAACGGGGCGTTTAAGACTTTTTCGATGCGATCGCGTGTTTCTAGAATGTGCGCTTTAGTATATTCATCGTTGGAATTCACCTGCTTAAGTTCGTCATCTAATTGCCTAAGTTTATACCAAGCTAGAGTACGAGCATCTTCAGGTACATATTCTTTCCGCAACACCATAGCAGTCAAAATATTCAAGTATTCCCGCTGTAAGCCTCGCCGCAAACTGGCAATCTTTAGCGGTTTGTTTGTTGGTTTTAATACTTCCGTCCAGACACCTGATTGTAAAGTATCAAACAGTTCCGGTAGAGTCAGTGCTTCCCCTGGCTGCGTTTTGAGTTCGATGTCCTTAAGACGGGAGAGGCGATCGCGTGAAAGTAAATCCCGCAACACCGCACTTTGCATGAATAAAACCGAATCATGAATTGGATAATCCAAACGACCAACCAGCGGATTGCTACCCCAATGTCGCCAACGTGAAGGTGCTAATTTATTCAACAGTTCTGGTGAGAAGCTAAGGGCGTCCTCGGCAAACACATACTTTTGTAGCGTCTCTAAGGCTTGCCGCTGTTGTGCAACTGGCACTGGTTCAAATGGTAAGCGGCGATTAGCTAGATTGCCGGATGGCATTTCACTTGCCTTAACTCGGTAAAAAGACTGTCCACCAATATACTTACTTGTATAATATACTTGCTGAAAATAGTTACCTAATACTGTGCTAAAACGTTCACTCAAATCGCTGTAACTCTCTCCATCCATTGGATAACGCTTATTGAGACGCTCCCACATCACACGAGAATTATTCAACTGCCACTGTGAATAAAGCAACACATCGCTGCTGTTGTCCCAAGCATCGGCAGTTGGGTCGAGGCCATACACATCCTCATCTGTGGAATAACTTAGCTCCGGCTTGTAGGATTGCTGAGCAATTTCTTCTAAAATCGGCTTTTCTGCTATGGGAGATGCCGCCTGAATTGGTGTATAGCCGTACTTAATCGCCCATTCATCATATGGCCCCACCATAGTGGGGAAATAATCTCCCTGCTTTGTACCTTGGGGGGCGATATTTGGAGGAACATAATCCATCACCGATGCTGTCAAACCTTTGGTGCGGGTGATTTCCGTATTATTCATCTCTTCTGCTGGTAGCAGGGTACTACCACGGAAGTTGTGGCGTAAACCAAGGGTATGGCCAACTTCGTGAGCGATGATTAAACGTAAATATTGATTGGTATATTCTTTAAGCTGATCTTGATTAGGTACAGTATCTTGCAGCAGTGACATCGCCAGTGAACCAAAGGCAAACTGGTTAGCAGCTTCCATGCCATAGCACAGATCGTACTCACCTGCCAGTTTAGATAAACGATTCAATAACTCTTGTTTCCCCTGCATCTGCGTGGCAGTATCGTTGTTGGCATTTAAACCGTTGGCGCAAAGTAGGCGATTTTGCATCAATGCTGATAAAGAAGTACGTTCTGTTTGGCTGGGTTGGACGATTTTGCGATAATCATTCTTGAGCGCCCGCACAAAACTAGCATCTACCAAAATATCTGCATCCAAAATTTCTCCAGTCAGCGGGTTAACGCGGGATGGCCCCAGCGCAAAATATCCATCTACCGTGTTAATCCAGCGAATCGTATTGTAGCGAATATCTGCCGGATCCCATGTGGCGTCATCTGGCATTTGCCGAACTTCAATTGCATCCTTAAATCCTGCTTTTAAAAAGGCCTTGTTCCACATTAATACCCCTTCTTTAATGGCATCGCGATACTCGAAGGGCGTGGCATTATCAATCCAGAAGACAATCGGTTTTTTGGGTGGAGAAATTGCTGCTTTGGGGTCTTGTTTTTCTAAATCCCAGCGGTTGATGTAGCGGACAAAGGGATCACCGCGATCGTCTTTGGATAAGTCTTGGTAAGCGGTGATGAAATAGCCGACACGTTCATCAGCCAAACGTGGTCGGTAACTTTTGTCTGGTAGTTGTGAGAGACTATAGTGGACGCGGAGGGTGAAGCCACGGTTGTCAGGTAGTGCCGTGAAATTCCGCATTTCATTTTCGCTGCTTTTACCACTACTGGAGAAGTTTAAAACTGACTCAATTTCTAAGTTTTGCGGGAAGACTTTAGCAGTGCCAAAATAAGATTTGTCTGTGCTTCCGGGCAATCCTAAACTTAGAGATAGTCCGGCTAAGTCTGTTAGTAGCAAATCTCCTAAGTCAATCAGAATAGTTTTGCGTTCTGGATGAATACTTTTAATAGTGATGGTATAAAGAACAGAGTCGCTAAAAGACCGGGCAAGCGATCGCGCCTGGGGATCTCCATCACGAGTCCGAAAATTGACATTGCGAACAACAAAGTTTAAATTTTTACCTACTCGCTGGAAATAAAACAAAAAATCTTGCAAAGGCATACCACTATAAATGCCTTTTTCCCCAATGCCTGATTCCAATGTTGCCGTAGCTAAATAATTCTTATTTAGTTGCTCTGGTTTAACTTCTAGATAGATTTTATTCTTTTCTTGATTCCGATAAAGTGTGAATAGTCCTCCGGATTTTTTAGTGTCTTTCACCACTTCATCAAATGGCTCGAAATCATCCTTTTTTGGTGGTTTACTACTAGGATTAGGCTTTTCATTCGGCTTCTCTGGGGTTTTTTGTACTTGCAAAAATGGCTGCTGTTCTGCTTTTTTCAGATCGTTAACTACCCAAATAAAAGATTGACGCTGTGCCTGTTTGTTCTGATTAACCACCCAAACTTGCTCTGATGGTAGCCTCACTTTCTCAGAGATATTGGCGTTTGCAGATGATGCCGAAAGCAGAGTCGAAGAATTTCCCTCTCGACTATTTTTAATTCCTATAGCAGTCGGGCGACGTCCATTTACATGGAAGTCCTGAGTTGCTTTAGCTACCTTCTGATCAACTTCACTAACAGGTAGTGACTTAGCACTAGTAGTTGCTATTCCTAAAAACAAACTATTTAACAAAATTATACAAAAGGTTAATCTGTTCATTTAATTCATCCCTGACAACTATGACTAGTTAATTTTTAATTTATGCAAAGCTACCCAGTTTTACCTCTGCTAATTGAGTCAATCTAAAAATTCTTGTAACAGCCTGTTATCAAGCAACTAACATTTTAGTTTAGCTTTCATTTGTAATTTTTAGCTTTGTTGAACTGTTTTACTGTAGTATTCTTCCTAATAACTACGTCTGTAACAAACAGTACGTATTATTTTTGCCTCAGACTAGTGAAGATGCTGGAACAGAAGTAGAACTTAAGCAAAATGTTAGAGCTCTCTCAGAAATAAAAGAGTTTTAGATCTGACACTTTAGCCTCCTTGTGAGCAAAAGCGTCAGGTTCCTGGTTCCTCAAGGTTAGCGAGATGCCATCTAGCACGCTACCCATAACTTCTGGCAACTCTTTCGAGTAACGCGATCGCTAACGCACTATTACTTAGGTACTTAGTATTTATTTTACTAATATATTTCTTTATTGAAAAGCTTACTGGCAAGGAAATATCTTTACATACAGTTTATCACAACGGTAATTTTGTAGTATTAACAGGCACAACAATGTCAACATATTTATCTCAAGTCTGGAAGCTGCTGAGAAATTATGTAAGGGGTACAAGGTTAAAACAGATGCCAAAGACAACATCTCTGGAAGCTGAAGCGGCTGTGCCTCCTGGAAAAATGATTAAAGAATTAGACAACGTTAAATTTGCTCCAGATCATTTACAGGATTATTTATGGTTTCAAAGACTGCAAAAAAGCTTGGAAGAATGGACAATATCAGTCAGTAGCTTGACTTTGAAGCCAAACACACTGCTTTACGAGAAGTTGCCTGGAGGAAATTTAGGCGATCGCCAATTGTATGAAGAGATTTACGATTTACTAGGCAACGGTGCGCTGAAACCAGAAATAGTCGAGCAATTGATGGAATTCCTTGTAGCTAGTAAAAAAATTCGCCCGGAAATGCTTTTCCAGCGGCTAGAAGATTTTTATCGTCGCTGGTGCCAGGGAGAATTTATTGACGCCACACCGGAGTCTAACCTGCCTCAGAAAAAAATGTTAAAGCTGGCAGCACAAAATATTACCATCGGACTCAGACAAGTAGATATATATACAGGGCTGAACGTACTGATTTTGCTCTTGGAGTTACATCGCTACGCACAAGAACGAGATGAACTCAAGCAACAAATTACTTTTTATCCATCTGCTCAACCAAATACAGAAAATTTTTTTACATGCCAATTGCTTCAGATTATTAACTATAGTGATGCTCTGGAAATTGGCAATTTTAGTACTATTGTTGGGGAATTTCTCAGAAGTGGCAACTTTAGAGGTGCTTACCTCGGTGATGCCAACCTCACTGGAGTAAACTTCAGCGGTGCTGACCTCAGCGGTGCTTACCTAGGTGATGCCAACCTTACGGGCGTCAACTTCAGCAGTGCTAACCTCAGCGGTGCTAACCTCGGTGATGCTAATCTCAGCGGCGCAAACCTCAGCGGTGCTAACCTTAGCCGTACTGATCTTGGTAGTACCAACCTCAGCGGCGCTAATTTTATCGGTGCTAACCTTAGTCGCGCCAATCTCACCCACGCTGATCTCAACAGTACCAACCTCAGCAATGCTAACCTCAGCCACGCTGACCTCAGCAGCGCAAACCTCAAAAATAGCAAACTCAGCCGCGCCGACCTCAGTAACGCTATCCTCTTCGGTGCTAATCTCAGTGAGGCCAACCTCATCAGCGTTAACCTTAGTCATGCCGATCTTTGCCGCGCCGACCTCAGCGGTGCTGAATTGTGCCATGCTATCCTCAACGGTACTAACCTCAGTGACACAATTCTTTTTAGTACCAACCTCAGCGATGCCATCCTGGTCGCAGCAGACCTTAGTTACGCCAAACTCAACGGCGCAAAGCTCAACGACGCCAGACTCAACGGTGCGATGTTCCTAGGTGCTGACCTGAGTGGTGTAGACCTCAGCAGAGTATCTCTCAACGATGCCGATCTCAGCGGGGTAATTCTCAACGATGCTGACCTCAGTGGTGCTGACCTCTCCGACGCTGTACTTTTCGGTACAGACCTCAGCTATGCCAACCTTAATAATACCAACCTCTGTGGCAGTAACCTCAGCGGCGCTATCCTCAATGGTGCAGATCTCAGCCACAGTAACCTTAGCTACGCAATTCTTAGTGGTGCTGACCTCAGCGACGCCAATCTAGAAGAAATGACTTGGGGTGAAAAGCAGCAGTGGAAAGGTGTACGAGGATTAGAGACAGCAATTAATGTGCCAGAAGCGTTAAAAGAACAACTGGGACTAAATTAGGAAGGGAAGCTTGGGAGTATGTACAAGGACTGAATGTAGTATTCAAAACATCAACTAACGCATGCCGGACATCAACTAACGCATGCCAGACATCAACTAACGCATGCCGGACATCAACTAACGCATGCCGAACATCAACTAACGCATGCCGAACATCAACTAACGCATGCCGAACATCAACTAACGCATGCCGGACATCAACTAACGCATGCCGGACATCAACTAACGCATGCCGGACATCAACTAACGCATGCCGGACATCAACTAACGGGTATGTCAGTCAGTACATAAATAAAACCCGAAACCCTGTAGAGACGTTGCAATGCAACGTCTCTACAATCTGAGGATAGCGTTTATGCATAGCACCACAGCTAACTACCGCAAAAACAACTCCCGAATCCCCACACTACCAATTTCCACCGCCAGGGCCGCCAAGATAAAACCCAAAAGCTGAGTAATAATCACCTCACCTTCTGCACCAATCCACTTGTCGATGTAGTTGCAGAAGCGTAAAATCAACCATGTGACGAGCATAGCCCCCACAATACCGACCAACACGCTAATATGCGGACTTTGAGTCTTCGACATTAATAACATCACTGTTGTAAGCGTACCTGGCCCCGCTAGCAACGGCAAAGCTAGTGGAGTAATTGCGACATCGCGTCCTTCCTCAACAATGGGTGTATCTAATTCTCCCCGCAGCATTTGTAAAGCAATTAACAGCAACAAAAGTCCCCCAGCTACTCGCAAAGACCCCATGCTGATTTCTAAATAATTCAAAATTATTTGACCAGTAAAGGCAAAAAGTAATAGAACTGCGATCGCTACAATAATCGCTTTATCTATGACTTTATTTCTTTCCTCTGGCGTCTTGCCTTTAGTCAAAATTAAAACAATTGGTATATTGCCCACAGCATCCGCTAGGACAAACACCGCGATAAACGTTTGAATCAGAACAGAGGTATCCACAACAGACAGCTTTTATCAGGGTTTGATAACAACCTAATCTGAATCTGGTTTAGTTTTCCAGAATCCATAGGAAGATTAAAATAGAGTAATAAGGATAGCTAACCCTGAAATCACTGAACAGTCAACAGTTACCAAGATTTCTGGCGATAATTTAGCCCCCATCTACACCGCTCACTTAGATTCGTCGCCGACTCTAACTTGCTACTGAAAAACTGATAACTGCTAACAGATAACTGATAACTGTTAAAGAAAAGCAACGTTTAGACATTTCTAATTAAGCCCACTAGGGTTGAAGTAGCGATATATTTTGAGAATCTATCTTGCTTAAATCGACTGCTCCTTATTGAATCTATGAAGTCTTATTTAGCCGCCGCTATTCAATTGACCAGTGTGCCTAATCTCCAAAAAAATTTGGCACAGGCAGAAGAATTAATAGATCTTGCCGTACGTCAAGGTGCTGAATTGGTAAGTTTACCAGAAAACTTTTCTTTTATGGGAGAAGAAAACGACAAACTCGGCCAAGCGGAAGCGATCGCCCGTGAAACGGAAATATTTCTCAAAAAAATGGCTCAGCGCTTTCAAATCACTATCTTGGGCGGCAGTTTTCCCATTCCTGTAGAAAATACAGGCAAAGTTTACAACACCACCATACTTATCGACCCCAACGGTCAAGAACTTGCCCGTTACTACAAAGTACATCTATTTGATGTCAACGTCCCCGACGGTAACACCTATCGAGAATCTAGTACTGTCGTGGCTGGTAAGCAACTACCTCCCGTTTATTTTTCAGAAACACTCGGTAATTTAGGACTTTCTGTTTGCTACGATGTCCGCTTCCCCGAACTATACCGTCATCTAGCAGATAAAGGAGCCGATGTCGTATTTATTCCCGCCGCCTTTACCGCCTTCACAGGCAAAGATCACTGGCAAGTACTACTACAAGCAAGAGCCATTGAAAATACCTGCTATATTATTGCTGCTGCTCAAACCGGCACCAACTACGCCCGTCGCCAAACCCACGGACACGCCATGATTATCGACCCTTGGGGCGTAATTTTAGCCGATGCTGGGGAACAACCGGGAATTGCGATCGCTGAAATCAAACCTACCAGGCTCGAACAAGTCCGCCGTCAAATGCCCTCCCTACAACATCGAGTATTCTAATTAGAGCAGAGGAGGCAGGGGAGGCAGGGGAAGAAAATAACTCTTGATTCTTGACCCTTGACTCCTTCTCTCCTAAGAGAACAAAAAAACCGGGCAACTTAAATGTTCCCCGGTTTATTTATCCCAATATTTAGAATCTTCAGCTTTCTAGGAGGATAACAATACTGTGCCCCTATTTATTCACTGACAAAATTAAACGTTAGCTGTTTTCTTGGTGACAACGTTGAGTTCGCCTTTTGCGTACTTAGCTGCAAAATCTTCCAGAGAAATCTGCTTAATCTTGCTAGCATTGCCAGCTGTGCCAAATTGCTGATAGCGATCGGCACAAACCTTCTGCATATATTTAATAGAAGGCTTGAGGAAGTGACGGGGGTCAAATTCCTTGGGATTTGTAGCCAAAGCTTCACGTACCGCAGCGGTAATAGCCAGACGGTTATCGGTGTCAATATTTACTTTACGTACACCGCTCTTGATCCCTTTTTGGATTTCTTCTACAGGTACACCGTAGGTTTCAGGAATTGCACCACCATACTGGTTAATTAGCGCTAGTAAATCTTCTGGTACAGAGGAAGAACCGTGCATTACCAAGTGAGTGTTAGGTAGACGGCGGTGAATTTCTTCAATGCGGCTGATAGCCAAAATTTCCCCAGTCGGCTTGCGGGTAAACTTGTAAGCACCGTGGCTAGTCCCAATGGCAACTGCCAAAGCATCTACTTGGGTTTGTTCTACGAAGTCAACTGCTTGATCAGGGTCAGTCAGTAGTTGGGAGTGGTCGAGTGTACCCTCAAAACCATGACCATCTTCAGCTTCACCAGCACCAGTTTCTAGAGAACCCAAGCAACCGAGTTCACCTTCAACGCTGACGCCCAAAGCATGAGCTACATTCACCACTTCGCGAGTGACATTAACGTTGTACTCGAAGCTAGCAGGAGTTTTAGCATCAGCTTCTAAAGAACCATCCATCATCACGCTGGTGAAGTTGTTCTTAATTGCTGAGTAGCAGGTAGCAGGTGCATTCCCATGATCTTGGTGCATGACAATGGGAATCTGAGGATAGGTTTCTACCGCTGCCAAAATCAGGTGGCGTAGGAAGTTTTCTCCTGCATAAGCACGAGCGCCACGAGAAGCTTGCAAAATTACGGGGCTATCTGTCTCTACAGCAGCCTTCAGGATCGCCTGAATCTGTTCCAAATTGTTAACATTGAAAGCTGGGATGCCATAACCGTTTTCAGCCGCGTGATCCAACAGCAGCCGCAATGGTACAAGCGCCATAGATAGTCCTCCTAATGTGGTTATCAGCTAGTCTGTGTGAGAGAAGCGTAATAATTACGCTAAATCTTAAGAGTTTTTTCAACTTATAGGAAATTATAACTAGTGTCGTGTGTCTATGTTGAAAAAGTTTATGCCATCATTCATAAACATGCCCTACACTTAACTATTCTACTGTAGGGTAAGCTACCCCATGTTTAGAGGCTTTGGTAGCTTTGTATCCCAAATGATTTAGGGCTATGATTCACTGGCTAATTTCTGAACAAATGCTGTGTGTTCAGGAGATTGCAAACCTGCCTGTAAAATAGTCAACACGGATTGCATATTTCCCGCTAATAACTCTGTTACCCCTAACCACAACCCAGGAAAAACTAGACTTCGCAGAATTCCATTACTATTAGTGGCTAATTCCAGATCCTCACCTTGTTCCAGATAAAACCAAGCCAATTTCTGATCGAGAACTTGCCAAACGATATATTCTTTAACTCCATTCCGGCGATAGGCTTGCTTTTTAGCATGAAGGTCAATGGCGGCGCTACTAGCTGCTATTTCGACAACTAACTCTGGCGCACCTTCGATGTAATCATCATCACTTAGCTTTGCTTGTCCACCTACTTCTGGGTTAATGAGAAGAACTGCATCTGGTTGAGGTTCGTTATCTAAGTCTAAGCGTACAGTCGGTTCCACTCCTAAAGCGACTCCTGGTGTAGGTGCTTCATACGTACCAAGCCATGTGAGAATCCACCCATGAGGTTGACCGTGACTTTTAAAACGCAAAGCAGCAGGCATAATATAGACAATTCCTTCGATCAATTCAGCTTTTTTCAAGTTGGGCATGGCGTTGTAGCGACGCTCAAATTCATAACGGGTGAGTTTGTCGCCATTTTCCAAACGAGGAATTGTTAAATGCTGCGGGGGTGTTTTTACCATGACGATCGCATTTGGATGAGCCTATGGCTATGCTACCGAATTGAGAATATTTATTGTAATGGGTAAATTATGCGATTGCGCTGACTGCAATTAAAAAGAGCGATCGCACTAGAGTGTTTTATTTTCTAGGGCGATCGCATCCGCAAATTTCCGATTAAAAATCAGCCCCGCCTCAACTCTCTATTTCTAAAGCATCAGCAAGGTTTTTTCTTTGATATGGGTCGCCCGGGATTCGAACCCGGAACTAATCGGTTAAAAGCCGAGTACTCTACCGTTGAGTTAGCGACCCTTTCGCTGTATTTCGCAACTTTGCCATCATAGCATAGACATCTGTAGATTTGTAAACAGGTTTAGAAAAAATTAGCAGTCAATCTTAAAGATGCTGTGTGGCTAGCTCCTGGTGCTAACACAGTCAGGTTATCGCCAGTATTAAGAGAGTTACGGGTGGCACTCCACGGTTCTAGACAGTAGAATTCCTTGCCTTTGACTGTCCAAAATACCAGCCAGGTAGAGAAATCGTCATAATCCAAGGTGAGCTTTAACTTACGGCTGCGATCTATAGCAGTAGCCGATTTGCTCGTTAACTGTCCAAAGGCAAAATCAATTTCATCACGGCTAAAGTCAAAATTGCCATCAAAAGAGTGAATTTCTTTACTTTGATTGTCTTGATACTGCTTAGAGGGAATTTCAAACTCTAACTGAGTTTTATCACCGCACAGAAAGTACGGATGGAAACCAGCCGAAAAGGGCATTGGTGTGGATGACAAGTTTTTATACTGTTGACGGACTTCTAAAGTATTACCTTGAAGTTCGTAGGTGAAAGCCAGCTGAAAATCAAAAGGATAAACTGCCTTGGTTTGCTCATTGCTATCAAGAATGACAGTCAGACTAGCTTTATCCTCAGTTTGTTGTTCTGTTGCTTTCCACGGCAATTCACGGGCAAAACCGTGTTGTTTAAGAGTATATTTTTGCCCGTTGTGAGTGTAGGTATTATCTGGTAGATTGCCACAAATAGGAAACAAAATTGGATTTCCACCCCTGACACTTAAATCAGGATGAGTGAAGCGTTCAGTATCCAAGTAGAAAATTTCTTGCCCTTGAATGCGCCAACGGGTGATAATCCCACCGCGTTCTGGTACGACTTCCAGTTGAGAGCCAGCGGTTTCATCTGAAAGAATGTAGGTCTTATACTGTTGCTTTTGAACTGTAATGGTAAACACAAATTTTAGTCCTGGGTGTAAGGATTGGGGACTTGTACTGATCAGAGCCGAAGTAATGGGGAATGGGGAATGGGACTTGTACTGAGCGGCTTGCCTTGACTTGTGCTAAGCGTAGTCGTAAAGCCTACGGCATAGCTACGCTTAGGGCGCAGCCTCAAAGTAGAGAAGTGTTAGGGAGTGGAAAGATTTCCCAGTAACCAGTATTCAGTCCCCAGTCCCTAACTTACTCGTCTTCTGCAAACACAAAGCGATATAACTCGCTGGGGTCTGGTTCAGGGCTGCTTTCGGCGAACTTAACTGCTTCGTCGATTACATCTTGAATTTTACGATCAATGGCTTTGAGTTCTTGCTGATCTGCCAGGTTTTGCTCAACTAAATAAGCTGCTAACTTCTTAATTGGGTCACGAGCAAACCAAAATTCTTTCTCAGCCTTGCTTCGCATTTCATCTGGGTCTGCCAGAGAGTGACCACGGAAGCGGTAGGTAAGTGCTTCAATTAATGTCGGGCCTTCACCTGCACGAGCGCGACTTACAGCTTCTTGGGCTACGGCTCGCACCGCTAGCACATCCATACCATCTACTTCCACACCCACCATGTTAAATACACTGGCTTTTTTGTAAATCTCTGGCTGGGAAGTTGCTCGCTCGTGAGCCATACCGATTGCCCACTTGTTATTTTCTACCACAAAAATAATTGGCAGTTTCCATAAAGCTGCCATGTTCAACGTCTCAAAAAATTGACCGTTGTTAGCAGCACCATCGCCAAAAAAGCAAGCTGTCACTTGGTCGGCGCTGTTATCTCCCAGTACTTCGCGGCGATATTTGCTTTGAAAAGCTGCTCCAGCTGCTACAGGAATTCCCTCAGCCACAAAAGCATAGCCACCTAACAGGCGATGTTCAGCAGAAAACATGTGCATGGAACCACCACGCCCTTTGCTGCAACCTGTGGCTTTACCAAATAACTCTGCCATTACCTCTCTTGCTGGTACGCCTGCACTCAGAGCATGAACGTGGTCGCGGTAGGTACTAGAAACGAAATCTTCACCTGGTCGCATCGCCTGGATAACACCAGTGGAAACGGCTTCTTGACCGTTGTACAGGTGGACAAAGCCAAACATTTTCCCCCTATAGTACATTTCGGCGCACTTGTCTTCAAACAAGCGCCCCAGTACCATGTCTTCGTACAACCGCAACCCTTCTTCTTTGGTGATGTGGGTAGTAGCAGCATTAAATTTGGGTAATGTGCGTTCATGAACCATGATTTTTGAGTGTCCCTGTTGTACAACTTAAAAGTTACGGTCTTAAATTAAGTTGCTCTCATAATGCTTTAGCTTTATGACAAGCTAGCGTTTGCAAGAGTCAACAATCAAATTTATTTATGCACCAAAAAGGGTCGTATGGAATAGTTTATTAGTTCTGAGTTCTCAGTTTTGAGTCCTAGAGTATTATGCTTTTTACTCAAGATTCAAGACCAGCACTGTTTGCTTACTACTCCCCCTCATAGGCTAGCAATCAGGATAGACTGCTTTCTGCATATCCATTAACAATTTAGGAAAAATGGACTTCAAAATCATATACCTAGCTAGGTAATTGTAATTAAAATCTAATCATGATATGATATTCTTCTCCCGTATCGTTATCAGGTTCAACCCTCAAAAGTGGTATTTCTATTACCGCATACGCAGGGTGTACTTAAAGGAAAATCATATAGATTCTTGCAAGTACAATATCTATGCCGTCACTAAAAGTGGTAGTTTTACATTACGGTATCGAATGCAAACAGCAGTTGTGTTAAACGAAAAATACTAAGAATTAAGACAAAAAGCTGACGCTTTCTAGGCGAAGGCAAAAATTAATACTAGAATGTGACTCAAAATTTCGGGAAGGTACAAAACAAGTTGTTGCAATATACACTTGTAGTGTAAATTCTACACGGCATTATTATGGCACGGTTTTACATGCCTGGAACGCTCTAGGTAAATTATGCTGATCACGGTGCAGGGGAAGTAGGCTGTGCGAATTCCACTAGATTACTACCGAATTTTAGGACTACCGTTAGCGGCAAGTAATGAACAATTGCGGCAAGCATATAGCGATCGCATTGTACAATTGCCGCGACGCGAGTATTCTCAGGCAGCAATTTCTTCTCGCAAACAACTCATAGAAGAAGCTTACGTGGTTTTATCAGATCAAAAAGAACGTAGCACCTACGATCAGCTTTATCTGGCTCACGCCTATGACCCTGATAGCGCCACCGCAGTGGAAAACCGCACGGAAAGCCACAAAAAGGGTCTTGACGCGCAAAGTCTTAGCATCGAAATTGTCCAAGACGAATTAGTTGGCGCTTTATTGATTCTGCAAGAGCTAGGAGAATACGAACTCGTACTAAAACTGGGTCGTCCGTACCTAGTGAAAAATAGTGCCAGCAAGGACAATAATCTCGCAAGCGAAGAAATCCACGAAAGTGCTGAACGTCCAGACGTTATTCTCACCGTTGCCCTTGCCTGCTTAGAGCTAGGACGCGAGCAATGGCAGCAAGGCCACTACGAAAATGCTGCCATATCCCTAGAAACAGGTGAGGAATTGCTATCACGCGAAAGCTTATTCCCCAGCGTACAGGTTGAAATTCAGGCGGATCTTTGCAAATTGCGACCATATCGAATTTTAGAGTTACTGGCACTACCTCTAGAGAAAACTACCGAACGGCGTCAAGGTTTAGGATTATTGCAAAATATCTTAGAAGACCGTGGTGGTATTGATGGCACTGGCAAAGATCTATCTGGTTTAAACATAGATGACTTTCTGCGATTCATCCAGCAGTTACGCAACCACTTAACAGTTGCAGAACAGCACAAGCTATTTGAAGCTGAAAGTAAACGTCCCTCTGCTGTTGCTACCTACTTGGCTGTTTATGCTTTGATAGCACGAGGATTTGCTCAGCGTCAACCAGCTTTAATTAGTCAAGCAAGGCAAATGCTGATGCGTCTGGGCAAGCGCCAAGATGTACATTTAGAACAATCACTATGTGCATTACTACTGGGGCAAACCGAAGAAGCAACCCGTGTTTTAGAACTCAGTCAAGAATACGAAGCCCTAGCTTTTATTCGAGAAAAATCTCAAGATTCTCCAGACTTACTACCAGGGCTGTGTCTGTATGGAGAACAATGGTTGCAACATGAGGTGTTTCCGCACTTCCGAGATTTGGCAAAGCAGCAAGCTTCTCTAAAAAATTACTTTGCCGACCAACAGGTTCAAGCTTATTTAGAAGCACTACCAACTGATGCAGAAACAACTGATGAATGGGCTGTAATTAACCGCCAGCCTTTTCCCCAGGTACAGACAAATAATTCCCGTCGCCATAGTAATTCAACTGGGTCTCGGCAATTCAATCACAACATAACACCTGACCCAGAGTTACCAGAAACACTAATAAGAGAAAGGTCTGAATATGCCAACTTCTCGCCACCTACATGGAATACGTCTGGGAGTGCAAAATCAGAAGTATCTGGGGCACAGATTCCTACTGCTGAACGAATAGCCAGAGGCACTAACAGCAACTTAAATGGTTCAGCTAAGGCTGCTACAACGGGTCAGAATCGAAAGCGAAGGAGGCGAAAGCCCACTCAAGTGCCGCCTCGTGAGCGTGTATTAGATAATCATCATCATTATCCTCGGCGGCGGCGAACTTTTGCTAGCACCCTAGAAGGGAAAACGCGGCTTGTGTGGAGAGTGTTTATTTCTCTAGTAGGTCTATTAGTTTTCTGGGTAGTAGTCACAACAGCTTTTGGATGGCTAAAAAATCTATTTTTCCCTGCACCGTCTTTACAAGGTGAACAATTATTCGTCCAACTTAATCAACCACCAATACCGATTCCTGACAAAAATAGCAACCCACAACCGCCAGAGGGAACTCTCACAGATACAACCGCACAGGAAGTTATTCAGGCTTGGCTCTCTACCAAGGCCGCGGCTTTAGGGCCAAATCATGAGATTAGTAGTTTAGACCAGATTTTAGTTGGTTCAGCTCTAACTCAATGGCGACTAGTTACCCAGCAGGATAAGTTAGATAACCGCTATCGTAAGTATAACCATAGCCTCAAAGTGGAATCTGTAAATAACATTGAGTTAGACCCAGATCGTGCTGCTGTAGTAGCTACAGTGAAGGAAGTCACGCAGTTCTATGAAAATGGTCAGTTTAAAAAGTCTTCTGAGGAAAGTTTGCGAGTTCGGTATAATTTGATTCGGCTTAAAGGTGCGTGGCGAATCCAGAATATGTCAGTTATTAGTTAGAACCTGTTTGTAATTGAAAGGCTTAGATTCCCGATTTGTCTAAAAAGTCGGGAATCTTATTGTTCATGAATGATTAAGTAGGGCTATATCACTGAGCAATAGACAAAACCCAATCACGTAAAAGTGGGTTAATTCTATCGGGAACTTCGTCATGAGGACAATGACCCGCTGTTAAGAAATGTTCTGTGAGTTCAGGATAATATTGACGAAACTTGTGGGAACGTTCTCTAGCATTCATCCAAGGGTCAGCTTCTCCCCACAAAATTAATAGAGGACAAGTTAATTGCTTTAGTAGCACATCAACTTTTTCTCCTTGAGGAGTGCTAAAGACCGAAACAAACACTTCCATTGCCCCCGAATCGTAAGCAGGACGATAAATTTCCTCTACCAATTGGTCTGTAATCGCGCTCTTGTCAAGATAAACTTTCTCTAAAGTTTGGCGAATTACCCAACGCTGTCGCACGTATTGAAATAACAAAAATTGAGCTAAAGGTTGTTGCAAAATCCACTTGACACTATCACCTAAGAGTTTTTGCAAAGGGTCAGGTTGTTTGGGAGCCTGAATTTCTGATTGTAAAGCTTCAGGTTCAGATGTCGGCTGACTTTCGCTAAAGGGCCCTGCACTATTGAGCAAAACTAAACCAGCTACACTGTCAGGATGTTGTGCTGCAACACACAAGCAAGCATAGCCACCAAGGGAGTTCCCTGCTAATACTGCTTTTTGACCAATGACTTCACTGATAAAGTCGTTTAGTTGGTCGCGCCACAAGTCACCGCTGTACTGCAATTTCGGTTTTGCTGAGCGTCCAAACCCCAAAAGGTCGATCGCAAATACTTCAAAATCTTGGCACAATCCTGTGATATTCTTGCGCCAGTGGTCTGTGGAAGCACCAAAACCATGTACTAGCAGCAAAGGTGGATGTTGCGATTGTCTCTCTCCCGCACGCACATAATAGATGTTGTGTCCTCGCCACTGCCAATATTTGCCAGGAATTGGGCTTGTAGAGGAAACTGTGGTTGCCTGCATGATATAAAGAAATATTAAGTAACTTCTAATAATTGTAGGCTAGCCGTCAAACCTTACGAGTACTCGACCGATTAAGAGTGGGGGAGTGAGAGCAGGGAGCAAGCGCACGAGTAGCAACGGAACAGAAAACCGGGATAAGAAAATAAACTCAAGAAAATTGCTAAAACCCTTGCCATATATACATAGCTGAAATCCACGCCATTAGTATATTTGTTCGTACCGGTATCGAACACCTACCGCTTCAAAGATACAAAGGTGGAGACTATATATAAAACAACCTTCCTTACAATAGAGAATTAAAAACGGGAAATCCTCGAAATAAACCTGACATCAGGCATGATAGTGTCGATAAAAAAAGCTTCAGCTAAACTCTGTACAATAAATTATTAGTTCTTACTGCATCTGGTTCACCATACTAATAAATGTCAGATCAACCTGCACTCCTAATCGAACTGCTCCGTGCGGCGTACGCAGCCTTCAACGCGCGAGACATTGACGCTGCCCTTGCCCTCATGACTCCGGACGTGGTTTGGCCCAGAGCGTTCAAAGGCGGTTTTGTCCGTGGGCCTGAAGAAGTTCGCGCTTACTGGACGGAGCAATGGAGCGAGATCAATGGGCACGTCGAGCCGATTTCCTTTTACTTGGAGGAGGACGGGCGCATTTTGGTCGATGTGCATCAGGTCGTGCGTGACAAGGCTTACGCAGTTCTTGCCGATGAACACGTGGGCCATCGATTCACCCTTGAACACGGCTTGATTCAAGCTATGGAAGTCTGTCCACTTCCATCGTCCACCCCAAAGGCCTAACCACGCCCAAAGAGCGAACAGGCATTGGCGGGCGGCCTTCTTCTGTATCCGGGGTGAAGTAAGCATCCGTACAGAAAGTTACGCACTTGGATTTGATGAGCCGCTTTTAACCCAAGCGATCGCCACGGAGAAACCTGTAACAATTGAAGTGTGATTTGAATTTTGCCAATATTTTTGATTTTATTTTCTTATCCCGGTTTTCTGTTCCGTTGCTACTCACACCCCGGAGCAGGAGAGCACAAGGGGACATAAATACTGACTTTTGACTCTTGTACAGACGCGATTAATCGCGTCTGTACTCTTGACCCTTGACAAATGACAAATAACTAATAACAAATGACAAGTGAAATTACAGGCAAAACTAAACTGCTAGGAGTCATTGGACATCCGGTAGAACATTCGCTCTCACCTGTGATGCACAATTCTGCGATCGCTCAATTAGGCTTAGATTATATTTATCTCCCCTTTCCTATAAAACCAGAGAATTTAGAGATAGCGATCGCTGGATTCGCCGCCATTGATGTTGTCGGCTTTAGTGTGACAATCCCTCATAAACAGGCAATATTGCCCTTATTATCCGAAATTACGCCCATTGCTCAAGCCATAGGAGCAGTGAATACTGTCAGCCGTCAAAATCATCGATGGGTGGGTACAAATACAGATATAGAAGGATTTATTGCCCCTCTGAAAACAACGTATAAACAGGATTGGAGTCAGAAAGCGGCGGTAATTTTAGGTAATGGTGGCGCTGCGAGGGCTGTTGTTGCAGGTTGTCACCAACTAGGTTTTGCCAAAATTCATGTTGTTGGGCGCAACATGCAGAAATTACAAGAATTCCGCAACAGTTGGGGTAATTCACCACTAGCAGAGAATTTGCAAATTCATACATGGGACGCACTCATAAAACTGATTCCGCAAGCTAATTTGTTGGTAAATACAACTCCTATTGGGATGTATCCCAAGGTAAATGAGTCGCCTTTGAGTGCAGAGGAAATGACAAATTTAGCATCGGGTGCGATCGCCTACGATTTGATATATATTCCTAAACCGACGCAATTTCTTCAACAAGCAGAATCACAAGGCGCAATTGCGATCAATGGATTAGAAATGCTCGTTCAACAAGGAGTAGCAGCATTAAAAATCTGGTTGCAGTCAGAAACTTTGCCTGTGGAAGTAATGCGCCAAGCATTGCGAAATCACCTAGACTTAAGGTAATGGGAACTCAAGAAACAGGATATGGATTTGTTTGTTGAAGAAATGAGACGAGCAGAGCTAAGTTGGAACTGAGTAATAGTTGTTTAGGCGTGAAGATATGCGATCGCCTCTGGCGGGGCGTAGCCCATTGCACCCTCATATCCAGGGCAATATGTAAAGCCAAGCCACTCTGCTTTTACGCGCCTGCACGATTACTAAAAAGGAAAAAAACCGTGAAACGCGGAGCTTCACGGCTTTCGATGTGGTGTGAGGAGCTTAACTAAATATCATCATAAAGTAACTATCCCACAGCAATACGCTCGTAACAATTTTGGTAACAGATTTTTCTTAGTGATGATAGCATCATCCCCAAGGAGAATTAACATTGCTCCCACATTGCAGACTATATTTCTTGTATCAAATCTGTGCCAATTAACCTTATGTTTTGAGATCCAGCCTGTATAGCAAACCCCGATTTAAAGCAACTTATAGTTGCTATAATAAAAACAGTATATATTCTCTTGAGCAAACTTATATCCGCATAAGAGTGCTGGTAAGAATCAGCCAGAATGCTTACTAATATCGGATTAAAGTGTTTTAATAGATAGATATGCTAATTACTGAATTTATCTCCAATAAAAAAGTAAAAGCCGTGGAAACTTAGAAGATTCCGCGGCTTTTTGGTGTGGTGTGAGGAGACTTAACTACATATCATCATAAACCCATCTAACTATTAGTGATGTATACGTAACAGAATTTGTAACAAAATTTTCCTTTGATGACATAAAGATATTGTTAGGCTGTCAATCAAAAATGCACAATCGATTGACTAATTTAGGATGTAGATACTTAGTGGAAAAAGGCTAGTCTGAAGGCTGAGTTCAATATTTAACTGAATCTAACTTCATCTTTTAACTGACTTTAGAGCAAAGCACCACCACAACTGGAACCACACCCAGCAGTACAACCATAGCAATAAGAGGCTGTTTGGATCTCACTAATCAAATCTAAACTGCCAGCTTCTAACAATTTTGTAACTGTCAAAGGTTTACCATTGTGAGTTTTCGCAGGTAGATTCATCATCTGGTTAAAGTCACAATCATATACATTACCCAGATAGTCAATTGAAAGTTCATCACGACACATTAAATGTTCAACTGTACTGCCATTAAAATGTGACTCTAAAAATTGCAAATAGCTAGTGTACAGTTTTCTCCGTTCTAAATACATTTGAGTTCTACCAACTGGTAGGTTGGTAATGGTGAAGAGGTTGTTAAATACAATATTAAAATGTTCTTGTAAGAACATTTTGTAATCTTGTTCTAGGTTTGTTTGTTCAGGAGCCAAGGAAAATTTTTCACTTGTGGGCAACTGGGGATTGTATACTAAGTCTAAAATTAAATTTGGATTTTTCCCATAGCCTACTTTGTTTAGCCATTGCAAAGCTTTGACTGAACTATCAAAAACACCAGTACCGCGCATTCTATCAACATTATCTGCTAGGTAGCAAGGCAGAGATGCGACTATTCTCACTTGGTGTTTTGCACAGTATTCAGGTAAATCACCAAACTCATCTTCAAAATAAATGGTCAAGTTAGACCGGACAATTACCTCTTTACCTGTTAACTTTGCTGCTTCTACTAATGGCTTAAATCCATAATTCATTTCTGGTGCACCACCGGTCAAGTCAACTATTTTGATTTCAGGGAATCTGTGGATTACCTCAATTAACTGTTGGCAAATTTCTGGGGAAAGTTCTTCGGTTCGTTTAGGGCTGGCTTCGACATGGCAATGTGTACAGGCAAGATTACAGCGCTTACCCAGATTAATCTGTAAAACAGTAATTTCCTTTTTTGTCAAAGATGAACTAAGTTTGTGTTTGAATGGTGTAATAAATTTATCTAGTTGATTTATTGATTGAGCTTGCATAAGTTATTACTCCTTAAATATATTTTTTCAACCTTGCAATAATCTGTAGATTATTCCACTAATAATTGCAGCAATTGGTAAAGTTAAAATCCACGAAAGTAGTATCTGATAAAAAACACGTTTATTGGCTTTATTGGCAATCAGTCCTGCTCCAAAAATAGAACCAACTGAAACGTAAGTGGTAGAAACAGGAAGCCCAAACTGAGTAGCTGCAATGACTAAAACTCCAGTTACCATGTTGGCTGATAAGCCCTGAGTTTTATTCATTGAAGTAATTTTTGTACTCATGGTTTCAGCAATTTTTTGGGAGTTAAGTAAACCGCCAAGTGCAATTGCGATCGCTATAGTGATCATTCCTCCCTGAATTGAGAAATATTCAATAATCAAAATCAGCGAAACAATCTTGGGAGTGTCATTGAATCCTCTGGCAAAACTGATTACCCCAGCGCTAATAAAATGACAAGTATCAATTATTCTCGGATTGTCTGGTAAGCGCCATCTGGAATTGATGTAGTTAGATAAGCTGTAAATTCCTGCTCCCAAAGAGATAGCGATTATCGGACTAAGTAATAGAGGCAAAAAGAAGGAATTTCCTAAAGCTGTAAAATTAACTTTGAGTCCGATCGCTACTAATCCAGGGCCAATCAGCGCACCTGTTAAACTGTGAGTTGTAGAAATGGGAAATCCTGTAAGGCTAGCAATGAGTACTGTCAAACCAGCAGCGATCGCTACTGCAAGATGAAACTCTGATGTATTAGCGATCGCATCTGGTACTATTCCTCTGCCAGAGAAGTTTTTAATTAGTTTACTTACCAACAAAATCGAAGCGATCGCACCAGCAGAAGTTGTAAAAGTAGCCCACAAAATCGCTGTTTGGTAGCTAGTTGTTCCACTACCAAACAGCGTTGCTACACCTTTAAAGTTGTCATTTGCGCCATTTGAGTAAGCTAAAAAAAGCGTAGCCAGAAATAGACTGATACTGATTAACAGCATTTCATATATTCGGAGTTAACAGCAGCCACCGCCACTATAGTACCAGGTTGAATCCGTAATCATTATTTCTGCTGGTTTTAGAGCTCCAAGCTTAGCAGCAGTTTTGTCACACACAGCTGCGGGAATACCAAGCTGAAGCAGATGACCTGCTGAATCATCGAAAAAGGGTTCTGTACCAGCATAAATCGCTGTTTTTCCAGTGAAGATACAAGCACCGTCTTCGGGAATACCAACTTTAAATGAAACAGAATCGAGACTTTCTAGAAGTAAATTTTCTTCTAGGTTATAAGTCTGGGAATCAAGCAGACGGTAAGGACGACGAGCACGAATTTCAACCTGACCAAAGCCAGCATTTATAATAAGTTGAGTGTACTCTTCATAGGTAAGAGCGCCTGATAAACACATGGCTCTTAGCCGCTCATCTTGTTGTAAATGTGCTGGAATTGGACGAGTAGCAATTGGATCACTCATCTGCAACCGTCCGCCTGGTTTTAATACTCGATATGCTTCTTTTAAAGCACGGGTTAAATCTTCTGGTTCAAAAATGTTGAACAGGCAATTTTGCGCCACGATATCGACGGTAGCATCAGCAATAGGTAAATTAAAGGCATCACCATCGCAAATTTGGACAAAGCTGGTGTCAAACCAAGGATTTTCCTGAGCCGCAATTTCCAAGTTACGTGTAGCAGCTTCTCGCATAGCTGCAACTGGTTCAACGGCAATTACTGCACCTGGATAGCGGGAAAAATAAGCGAATTGCAAGGCTTCTAAACCACCACCAATACCGACATACAGCACAGTCGGTTGGTTTCCTAGTTCCGTGGGGTGAACGGTAGTACCACAACCATAGTTCATTTCCTGCATCGGCACAGGAATTTTCAGCCCTGGTAGTTGCAAAGGTGTGCTTTGGACGCAACAAAGTCCAACTTGTGGTGTTTGGGCGACTTCGCCATAGAATTGCGCTGCTGTTTCTAAATAAGTCATTGCAGTTCTAACGTTGTGTGTTGTCGTAGAGAGTTAGCTTTGTGCATCCTAGTATAGTTAACTCTGAGTTAGATGAGTTTTCGCTGAAATTGCCAAAATCCCCAACCTTTATTTTTTAACAAAGTTTGGGGATAATGTTTTTCGGATAAGTACTCTTTACCTCTCTTGTGGACTGGGAAAGAGTAAAGGGTAGTGGCAAAAGTTAATCACGCAGCACGTAGCCAACACCACGCACAGTTTGAATAAGGCGCTTTTCGTTATTAGTTTCGAGTTTCAGGCGCAGGTAGCGAATGTAAACTTCGATGATGTTTGAATCGCCCATGAAGTCGTAATTCCAGACTTGCTCTAAAATGCGATCGCGTGTAATTACCTGTCGTGGATGAGCAAGTAAATATTCTAGTAAGTCAAATTCTTTGGCGGTTAACTCAATGAATCGATTGCACCGATACACTTCCCGCGTGCGACGATTTAAGCTTAGGTCTTCAAATTCTAAAATATCTGCGGCGTCTGCTTCTTGGGTTCTTCGCAGATGGGCGCGGACTCTAGCTAATAATTCCTCAACGCTGAAAGGCTTAACTACATAATCATCAGCACCAGCGTCTAAGCCCGCAACGCGATCGCTCACTTCATCTTTAGCAGTTAATAAGATTATCGGCACTTTATCACCAGTACTTCGCAGGCGGCGGCATATTTCCAACCCCGACAAACCGGGCAACATCCAGTCTAAAATTACTAGATCTAGATTTAACTCCCGTGCTGCGGTAAGTGCAGTTAATCCATCGTAGGCAACGCTGACTTGATAGCCTTCATAAGTCAGCTCTAATTCGACAAATCGAGCCAGTTTGACTTCATCTTCAACCAGTAAGATGTGCGTCATGATAATGTTAATGATTTCAGCAGGGTGTGGTAAGCAAAAATACGGTCTCAGAATTTAGATTAATGCTAGCTACTAAATAGCCAGATATCTAATTAGGTGTACGTTAGCTTAGTATAAAGCTGAGTAAGTAACAACCGTAAATCCACAATTACCAATGGCTGCTTGGTTCACATAAGACTCCAACTGGTTATTAACAGTAAGCTGTGACATCTTCACCGCATTCATCGGCAAGATAGCATAGAGCTTTAAAACGCAGACTAACCACTTGCTCATAAAGCGGATTCAATTTACACATTGGTGGAATATGAAATAGCTTCCGACTAAACAGTGTGATATCTCGTTCAAACGGACATTGAGCAGGAATGGCTTTACACAATAAATGAGCTAGTTTGGAATTATGAATTTCTATTGCTTCCAACCACTCACGGACTGGATGTAGTAGGTCGTTGTGTAAGTATTGAATAAAGTTTGTCATAATTACTCACCTGATCATTTAGCATTACAAAGTTTTTCAGTTTGTTGAGTTTGCATCTCTATAAAATCTATACGGTTGGTTTCGGCATTTTTATGCAGTTCTTGCTTCTTTCTTAGTTGTAACTGCATCTCTAGTTTCTCGGTATAGGCTTAACTACACATTTAAGTACCGGAATTCCGAATAAATCGCCTGTTATTTTTAGGTAAGATTTTGATAATACATGAACACTACAGGAATTTTAATCAGCTTTTTACCTAATTCAGACCATCTAAACTTAAACTGGAGCGATCGCGGTAAGTCCTCAAAAGAAATTGGCACAAACCCAAAGCCACTATAAAACTCTGTTAGTCGTTCGCCTAGACATTCAAGATACAGTGGTTGAGTCGCCGCGTTGATCAAATACTGCGTTAGAAAAGTACCCAAACCACGACCTCTCCATGCAGGTGCAACCACCAAACTACCCAGTTCTTGTGCATTTGAAAAGTTACGTAGCTGTCCGCAAGCTACTATATCTCCATCGCATTCAATCACCCAGAATTGCTGCCAACGTAATTGAGTTGGATCAAGTTTAGCTGAAAATACTGATAATCGAATTGACCATTTATCCGCAGATGTTGCCTTGCGGAGAACACACCCAATTGGTAATGATAAATTGTTCTGTTTCATTAATTACATTGTTATTTTTAGTATTAAAAATTACATAATATTATGTTTCAGGTAGCACTCAGAGTATTTGACAGTCAATATCGCCTGCTAATCAAGCAGTTACCAAGGAATCTTGGCATATATAACCACTTTAATCAGTTTCAAGTTCTCCGTTAACTGCTGGAAGTGTTCATACTTTAACAACCTCCGTTTTGTGCATTCCCAAAAGCAGATATGAATAGTACTAAACAATACTTCCGATAGAGGGATAGATCAGCCATAACTAGATTCTAGATAGATGAACTCACCCTTCCTATTTTCTTAGAATTATGTCAACAACAAATGACTAAATGATTTCTAGGAGAACACTAATGGCTGAAGAAAAAAAATCTGATAATCAAGGCACTACACCCAGCGCTTCTGGTGGCTATCAAACCCCCATCGAAGAAAGTATCCGCAAGACAGGCGATGCTGAAAAGAGTGATGCTAAACCCACTGCTACACCAGAAGCACCAGGAGAAGACTCTGTAGCAGGTAGCCCTAATCAAGGAACTGAGTCACGTTAATTGGTTTGAGATATCCCAATTGTAAATAATCTAAATTGGGTCTTTTTTCGTGACTATATTTAGTAAATTTGGAGTGGATAGTTGTAGCTTAGATTACAATTATCTACTCATTTTTGTTGGTGTTGGAACCGTTTTTAGCGAGAGTAGTGGCTGAGTTTGAGAGGATGAGGAGAATAACTACACTATATTTACTTGGGTGTGATGGGCTACGCCCCGCCGGAGGCGATCGCAATCCGAAATCCCAATACATCTAGTAGCTCAACCAAACCGTAAATTTCTGCACCTTTTGTTTCTAACAAAACTTTCTCAAGTTTTTCATAATGCTGTTTGGCTTCTTCTGAAAGATTATTCATCTGCACACGCGCATCTACAACATCTTTCAGCGCTGCTCTCAAAAGTTCAGCTGGTAGTGGTTCTTTTTCTTCTTCCAATTCTAAAAAAGTTTCGATGTAAGCAGCCGCTTCTTGGGGGTCTTTGAGAGAAGAAATCAAGTACTCGTGATAACTTCTACTGGTTGGCGTTTTCACTTCTTTCATAATCTCTCCAATATTCCCTAGCTATTTGGATATCTTTTTCTTGGGTGCTTTTATCTCCGCCACAAAGCAAAATTACTATTGTTGACCCTATTTGCCCAAAGTAGATGCGATAACCTGGGCGATAATTAATTTTCAGTTCACACACTCCTTCTCCAACTGAACGATAGTCTCCCAAGTTACCTGACTCTATTCGTTTGAATTTATTTCTAATTTTAGCTCTGGCTCTAAACACTACCTATAACTATTTAGCTATTCCTAAGTAATTATACTGTATTCTTTGATTCAAGAGTCGGCATTAGCTTGCCATACAGGCTAAAACTGAATTGGTTATTAGCTATACTTCTGCGAATATTCCATGAACAGACTGTCAGAAAAATTTGTTGCAGGCGGTTTTAGCTCAGCATTAATACTACTGTGTGGCGTCGGAGCAGTCTCATACTTGAGTATCGAAAGATTGACGGCAGAAAAGCGATGGGTAATTCATACATATCAAGTCATAGAAGGTTTAGATCGCGTGCGTATTGGTATTAGCAATGCCGAGAGCGCACAAAGTGGTTATATTCTCACGGAAAAAGCAGTTTACCGAGAAACTTATCAAGGAGAGAAGCAGGAAATTTACCAAGCGATCGCAGCCATGCGACAGTTAACCAGTGATAATCCTGATCAACAACGCCTACTGGATACATTTGAACCCCTAATTGCACAGAAATTTGCCTTGCTTGAGCAGTCAATCGAGCTATTCAGTCAAAAAAGTTTAGACAAGCCAACTCAAATGGCTATTAGCGATAAAGGTATAGAAGTACGCCAACAGCTCCAAGCAATCAGCCAAGCAATGGAAAATGAAGAAAAAAGCCTATTGCAACAGCGCACAGCAGTAACAGATGCTCGTTTATCTCAAATCATTACTGTGGTAAGTCTGGGGTATGGTTTAAGTGTTGTCCTGCTTATTGTTGTGTACTCACTGCTACAAAAGCAAATTCGCATTAACAAGGCTTTATCTGAAGAAGCTATTTGTTTGCAACAGCAAGCCGCAAAAGCAGAACTGGCGACTATTTTAGAGAGTGTCACAGATGCCTTTATTGCCCTCGACCACAATTGGTGCTTTACTTACGTGAATCAGAGAGCAGGTCAAATTCTTGACCGTCGCCCCGAAGACTTGATTGGCAAAAACATTTGGGAAGAACTCCCTGAAGCTACTGAACACAACTTTTATCACGCTTACTACCAAGCTGTGGCAGAACAGCGAGTCATTCAGATGGAGGAATACTATCCACCGTGGGAGCGCTGGTTTGAAAATCGCATCTACCCCTCTCAAGAAGGACTATCAATTTTTTTTCAAGATATCACTCGCCGCAAACTAGCAGAAATTGCCTTAGAAGAGAATGAAAGACGCTATCGTTCGCTGGTGATTGCCACTTCTCAAGCCGTCTGGATCGCTGATACTAAGGGGATGTCAAAAGACTTTTCATCTTGGGCAGATCTGACTGGCCAAACTGATACAGAAGTCAATGGACGAGGATGGTTCAATGCAATTCATCCCGAAGATCGGAAGTTGACAGAGTTGTTGTGGACTCAGGCACTAGCAACTAAAAGTCTTTATAAAACAGAGCATCGCGTGCGAGTTGCTGATGGCAGTTATCGATTTTTTGCCGCGCGTGCGGTTCCTGTCTTAAATGCCAATGAAGAGATTCAAGAGTGGGTGGGTACTCACACTGATATTAGCGAACAGCAAGCTGCGCTGCGCGATCGCAAGCTTGCCGAAGCCGCACTACAACAGGCAAATGAAGAATTAGAAAACAAAGTTCAGCAGCGGACGGTGGAATTACAAAGGCTGAATGAGGAACTCAAACGCTCGAACCAGGAGTTAGAGCAATTTGCTTATGTGGCTTCTCACGATTTACAAGAACCATTGCGAGCCGTGACGGGCTATAGCCAACTATTAGGACAGGAATATCAAGACCGTCTAGACGAGTCTGCTCAAGAATACTTTGCTTATATTGTAGATGGGGCAAAGCGGATGCAGCAGTTAATTCAGGACTTACTAGCTTATTCCCGTGTCGGAACTCGCGGTCAGAAATTTGCCTCTGTTGACTGCAATGCTGCCCTCAGTCTGGCTCTGAGTAATTTACATGTTGCAATCGCCGAAAGTAAAGCCATCATCACTCATGACCCTTTGCCAGAGTTAATCGCCGACAAAACCCAACTAGTGCAGTTATTTCAAAACCTGATCGGCAATGCTATCAAGTTTCGCCGACAGGAAGCACCCCAGATTCACATTGGTGCAGTCAGAAGAGGAAGGGGAGAGATGGAGAGGGGGAGAGGGGGAGCCGGGGGGCAGGGGGGAGAATTTATAACTTATTCACTTAGCACTCAGCACTCAGTTTGGCTTTTCTGGGTACAGGATAATGGTATTGGTATTAAGTCTCAGTATCTTGAGCGGATTTTTGAGGTTTTCCGACGACTTCACACCCGTCGTGAATTTACTGGTACGGGCATCGGTCTAGCTATCTGCAAAAAAATCGTTGAGCGACATGGTGGTAGAATCTGGGCTGAGTCCGAGCCAGGTGTAGGAACAACCTTTTATCTTACCCTCAATGAAAATTAAGTTACCTTAATATATGTAATATACATAGGCTTAATAAACAATTAATAACTGCATGATTGACGGTCAGGCATTCCGACACATTGAAATTTTGTTAGTTGAAGACTCTCCCAGCGATGCTAATCTCACCATCAAAGGCTTCTTAAATGCCAAAATCGCCAATAACTTGCACTGGGTTGAAGATGGTGAAACTGCTATGAACTACGTGCGACAGCAAGGCGAGTTTGCTAATGCCCCTCGTCCTGACTTAATCTTGCTCGACCTGAATCTCCCAGGGATGGATGGGCGCGAAGTACTAACAGAAATTAAATCAGATCCAAATTTCAAGTGCATTCCTGTTGTCATAATGACCACCTCAACCGATGAGCAGGACATACTACGTTCCTATAATCTCAATGCTAATTGCTATGTAACAAAACCCATTGATGTCTACCAGTTTATTCAAGTTGTACATTTGATCAAAGATTTCTGGCTGGTAGCAGTGACACTACCACGATCATAGGTTTTAAAATTTCCAATTTTGCTTGCAAACCAGAAGATTAAGCGCTTTTGACAAATGGGAAATCAGGTGACTATCTTGCAAATTGGTATAACCCTGCACTATGGAAAAGATCAGAATTCACATTCTACTGGTAGAAGATAGTCCTAGTGATACCCGTCTGTTACGCCAGATCTTTTTACATGCTTCTCAAGAAGAATGGCAGATGTCACATGTTGAACGGCTATCAGAAGCGATAGATGCGAGTAGAGAAAATTCTTTACCCACACTTGATAATTCTCAGATAGAGAGTTCAAGACAACGCAGATTCAATCTAGTTTTATTAGACCTCAGCCTCCCAGATTCTATTGGACTGGATACGTTGAAAGAATTTCGGGTAGCAATACCTGATATCCCAGTAGTAGTGTTAACAGGGCTTGATGATGAAGATTTAGCACTACAAGCATTAGCAGAAGGCGCACAAGACTACCTTGTTAAAGATCAATTAACCATACAACGGTTAGTGCGTGCTATTCGCTATGCCATTGAAAGGAGCGAAATTATTAACCAACTACGGGAGAGTGAAGAACGTACCCGTCAAGCACTGGCAAAGGAACAGGAACTCAATGAACTAAAGTCGAACTTTGTAGCAATGGTTTCTCACGAGTTCCGCACCCCGATGACCACTATTCAGACCTCTATAGATATCCTTGAATACAACAGTGATAAACTGACTGATGAGAGGAAAACAAAATACTTTGATCGAATTCAAAATGCTATTAACCAGATGCTTCAACTCTTAGATGAGGTATTATTCTTGAGTAAAACAGAAGCAGCTAAACTTGAATACAAACCTACATCTCTAAATTTAGAAAATTTCTGTAGCGAACTCATAGATATTTTTCAACTTAGTGCAGGCAATCAGTACAATATTATTTTTAGCTCTCAAGGAGAACACACCCAAGCCCAAATGGATGAAGATCTCCTAAATTGTATCTTCACTAATTTGCTCTCCAATGCTATTAAGTATTCTCCTGAAAATAGCACCATCTGGTTTGATTTGATTTGTAAAGATGGCCTTGCAACTTTCCAGGTAAAAGACCAAGGAATGGGTATCCCTCTCAAAGACCAAGCACGTCTATTTCAAACCTTCTATCGCGCCAGTAATGTAGGTGTAATTCAAGGTACAGGACTAGGACTTTCTATAGTTAAAAAGTGTGTAGATCTACATGGTGGTCATATTCAATTAGAAAGTGAGCAGGATGTTGGTACAACGGTGATAGTAACGCTGCCATTACGCTCTTTTGCACCCCACTACTAACAATTAATTAAGTGGTATAACTTGAAGAATAAATTGGACAGTCTTGTAAGAAGAAGATGGACAAAATGGAGGCTAAAGTATTGATTTTTTAGTTAGCATTGCTCGTCCCAAAACACCTATTCAGAACAAATCCAGTCTGAATATATCGTTACAATTTATCAGTTGGTTTTGAAATTATCTTTCTGCCCACCTCAAATATCGATACAATAGGCAGATCGATATATATGCACATGGCAGACCATCACCAACTCTCCAACTTTATTTGGCAAATTGCTGACTTATTACGGGGCCTTACCGTCCACCGCAGTACGAGCGTGTAATGTTACCAATGACGGTGCTGCGTCGCTTTGATTGTGTGCTTTCGCCAACTAAGCCGCAGGTACTAGCGGAGTGTAAAAAGTGGAGTGAACAAGGACTAAAAGATAAAGTCCTGGATGCAATGCTAAACAAGGTAGCAGGGCAGCGTTTTCATAATCGTTCAATATATTGCATCTGTGGAAATGGGGCAATCTCCGCCATCTACTGACTATTCATTATCAGTAGATGTAGGATTACCATTTTTACGCGCTCCGGTAGGTGAACTCAACATAGCTGATCAGAAATATGGAATTGGTCGTGGATTATGTACTATTCGATGCCTTCATTATCTTCACAAAGGCTTTGCATGGTGGGCGCTATATTGGGCGCGTACACAGTTAGCTTATGAAGCTACAGGTAGCACATACGAAGCAGTGGCATCAGAAGATGTTGCCAATTTATTAATACTTTTTCCAAGGTTAGATAACCAAATTGCGATCGCAAATTACCTTGATCATGAAACTGCCAAAATAGACACACTTATCTCAGCTAAAGAACGTCTGCTTGATTTACTAACAGAAAAGCGCCGCGCTCTAATTACTCATGCTGTAACTCGTGGGCTAAATCATAATTCACCAAAGACTGATTCCGGGGTGATATTGTTTGGTAAGATTCCTGGACATTGGAAAATTAGTAGATTAAGGTGGTTTGTCAAAACTTTAGAACAAGGTTGGAGTCCACAAGCCGAAGAAAGAGTAATTGCAGAAGAACAATGGGGAGTATTAAAGCTAAATGCTGTAAAAGAAGGTCAATTTGATGACTCAAAAGCAAAAGCTCTATCTGAATTTCTAGATATTCCAATAGACTTGGAAATTCGTCCAGGTGATTTTCTAGTAACAAGAGGTAATACACCTGAACTAGTAGGTTATGTTTGTTATGTTTCCAAAACAAGACCTAATCTTATACTTAGCGACTTAATTTATCGGTTACGTCTTGATGAATCAAAACTAAATGGCAAATTTTTAAGCTTTTTTTGCAAAGTCATATAGGACGATTGCAAATTATGGCAGATGCTAGAGGATCAAGTGTATCTATGGTTAAAATTTCTCAAGAGCATATTTTGGATTGGCTAGTGCCTATCCCTCCTTTGGAAAAGCAACATTATATCGCTCATTGGAAGGTAAAATTGGACAATCTTATGTGAAAGGTAAAGTTGGACAAGCTGTCTATTTTCTTCTTCAAATCACAGTCGGTCAGGTTTAAAGTAAATTGCGATTAATGGAGCTAAGCGGATTCGAACCGCTGACTTCCTCAATGCCATTGAGGCGCTCTACCAACTGAGCTATAACCCCTTAAGGTGCGTTATATATATTGCATTAATTATTGGTAATTTGTCAAGTAGTTTCTAAAATTTAAGTGTAAACTATATCATAGGCAACTCAGTGTGAGTACTTGCTACGACACTTGCAACAAATAAGTCATACAGTGACCCATCAGGAAGTAAACTACTAACATGGCAGCAGCCGCAAGAGCAACTAATGTACCAGCCAACATCAGAGAAAATTCTTTATTCTCGTAGGCTTTTTCCATTAGGTGCAGCGACCACGCCACCAGTGCCACATCAAAAACTAAAATAGGAATCAACATATTTCTTAATATTTGTTAATACTTGTAAAATAATATTAACACCCTTTTCAGGAAGTGTGTCTAACCTAGGGTAGATGTCATTAATGGAGGAATTACAGATCAGTAAACAGTTCGTACTGGTACGTTGCGATCGCCCAAATAATTTTTAATTTCTGCCACGCTCAATTGACCGTAGTGTAACAGAGATGCCAGTAATGCTGCTTGCGCTTTGCCTTGAGTCAACGCCGTATAAATATGTTCACAATTACCTGCACCACCAGAGGCAATAACTGGAATTTCTACAGCTTCAGCGATTGACCGTGTTAACTCTAGGTCATACCCAGCTTGGGTTCCATCAGCATCCATACTTGTTATTAGCAGTTCTCCGGCCCCCCGTTTTTCAACTTCTTGTGCCCACACTAAGGCATCTAAGCCTGTGTTTTCCCTGCCACCACGTACATACACATCCCACCCAGGGTTATTGGGTTCGACTCGCTGTCTAGCATCAATAGCAATAACTATGCACTGATTACCAAAGCGATCGCTGGCCCGATTAATCAAGTCTGGTTCACGTACTGCCGCAGAATTAATACTAACTTTATCTGCTCCCGCTCTTAACAAAGCTTTAACATTTTCTAAGGATTGAATGCCACCACCCACAGTTAACGGAATGAAGACTTGTTCAGCAGTGCGGTAGACCACATCCAGAATAATTCCCCGGTCTTCATGAGTCGCTGTAATATCCAGAAACACTAACTCATCTGCACCGGCTTCGTTGTAAACCTTTGCCAGTTCTACCGGATCGCCTGCATCTTGCAGATTGACAAAGTTAACTCCTTTTACAACCCGTCCCGCCTTCACATCTAAGCACGGTAAGATTCTTTTAGATAACATAGCAACTTTTGTACTTCTAGGTAATTGACCAGAATTTAAATTTTAAATTGGCGCGGGTATTCCCAAACGAAAATTTTTGCACGTGCGTTTATTTGCAAAGATTGCGGCGTAGATAACGCTCACACAGTTCCAAAGTCAACGTTGATAGCTGAATTATGGCGATAATATCCTCGAAAAAACAGCCTCCAGAACCTAATGGAGAACAAAAGCAGCGCCGGGAGTCGGCGAAAGCAGCCTCCACAGACAACATTTTGCAACCACAAGCTGCTATTGATGAACAAGATAAGCAAGAAGAGGGTATTCGACCGCAGCGATTTGCCGATTATATTGGTCAAAAAGATTTGAAGGATGTGCTAGATATTGCCATCAAAGCAGCCAAGTCTCGAAATGAGGTGCTGGATCACTTACTCCTATATGGGCCACCGGGATTAGGCAAGACAACGATGGCAATGATTTTAGCATCAGAAATGGGCGTAAGCTGTAAAATTACCAGTGCGCCTGCCTTAGAACGTCCACGCGATATTGTCGGGTTACTGGTAAACCTTAAACCAGGGGATATTTTATTTGTCGATGAAATTCATCGTCTCTCACGGATGACCGAAGAAATACTTTATCCGGCGATGGAAGATTATCGCTTAGATATCACTATTGGCAAGGGTTCAAGCGCTCGGATTAGAAGTGTGCCACTGTCAAAGTTTACTCTAGTGGGAGCGACAACACGTGTGGGTGCGTTGACTTCGCCACTGCGCGATCGCTTTGGTTTAGTTCAAAAGTTACGATTTTACGAAGTTGAGGAATTGAGCAAAATTGTCCTGAGAACCGCTCAATTACTTAAAACCCACGTTACAGATGATGGTGCAACAGAAATTGCGCGGCGATCGCGAGGAACACCACGAATTGCCAATAGGCTACTAAAGCGAGTCCGTGATTATGCGGAAGTAAAATTGTCTGGGCAGATTACTGAAGTAGTTGCATCAGAAGCATTGCAACTATTTCAAGTAGACCCTTGCGGCTTAGATTGGACAGACCGCAAGATGCTAAGTGTAATAATTGAACACTTTAACGGCGGCCCAGTCGGATTAGAAACAATTGCTGCCGCCACAGGTGAAGATACACAAACAATTGAAGAAGTATACGAACCGTATTTAATGCAAATTGGCTATTTAAGCCGTACTCCCCGTGGGAGAACAGCCACAAAAGCAGCATACAAGCATTTGGGGTTCACACCGCCTAATGAACAGTTGTCGTTGTTGTAATGATGGGATTGGGGATTGGGCATTGGGAATTAATTGTCTGTGATTTTAGTGCCTATGCCTCATCCTTAATAAATGCTTGCTGATTGCATAAGTTCCAGCGATGATAAATTGTGGAATTCAGACCACAGATGGACACAGGTAAAGCCAGATGATTAAGTTGATTACTATTTTTCTCAGTCTTTTGCTTGTGTTTAGCTGGGGTACACCAGTGATGGCACAATCTCAACAGCCCAGCATTACTCAAGAGCAATTAAAACAAGGGGATGAGTTGGCAAATCAAGCTTTTGCAGCTACAAACGCAGGCGATTTTGCTACGGCTGAAATGTACTGGACACAGATTATTGAGCAATTTCCTACTAATGCTGGGGCTTGGAGTAACCGAGGAAATTCGCGGGTAAGTCAGAATAAGTTGGAAGCAGCATTGACAGATTACAACAAAGCTATAGAACTTGCTCCAAATGTCACTGATCCTTATTTAAATAGAGGTGCGGCGTTAGAGGGTTTGGGAAAATGGGAAGATGCGATCGCCGATTATAATCATGTTCTAGAACTTGATCCTAACGATGCGATGGCGTACAACAATCGCGGAAACGCCAAGACAGGTTTGGGAAAATGGGAAGATGCGATCGCCGATTACAAAAAATCTAACGATATAGCCCCAAATTTTGCCTTTGCTCGTGCTAACTACGCCCTCGCCCTTTACGAAACTGGTCAAATAGACCAAGCAATCCGCCAGATGCGGAACATAGTCCGTAAATATCCTCAGTTTGCTGATATGCGTGCGGCCCTCACCGCTGCTTACTGGGTCAAAGGAGAACAAGGTGAAGCCGAAAGTAACTGGGTAGCAGCTTATGGACTAGATCCCCGCTATAAAGACATTAACTGGGTGACAAATATCCGCCGTTGGCCTCCCAGCATGGTAGCAGCTCTGGATAAGTTCTTGAAACTCAAGTAAAGGCGATCGCTAAGTACACAGCATAAGTAAGTGTGCAATAATTTTTTAATTCACGTCAAGAAAATCTCTGTGACTTGGCGTGAATTTAGCTATTAATCAGCCTGTTTTACCTGAGCGACTCTAAAAAGCCGTCTGCGATCGCAAAACATTATTCCTAACCAATGCTATCTTTTTTTAAAATTAGAACTGAAACTTAAAGAAATTATTAATTTTTTAAGTTTTGTTTTGATTGATACAAAGGGGCTGGGGCAATTTTCCATTTTCAAGATTGACTCTTCAATTTATCGAAACAGTTGGCTGGTATTCCATTCTACGAGTATCAAATTAGCAATCTAAATTCAGGATGATTTTTTCTTAGAGGTTTGATAAATTACTATAATAAATCCGCCAGTATTTACTTAGTCGTAATTTTAGAACTGTGCAAATTCATCCTCACTCACAATTTGAACATAACCCAAATCGCCATAGAGAAGAGGGTCTACAAAGATTACTTGACGGTCTTGTCAAGACAATGCAGCGGGATGAGTTAGTCCGCCAAACTACGAATCAACTGAAAGAATCGCTCCAGGTTGATCGCGTAGTTTTGTATTACTTTTACGGACAGTGGCAAGGGCAGGTAACATTTGAATCATTGAGTTCTCAGGAATTCTCAATACTTGGTTCCACTGGCCCAGATGATTGTTTTAACAACGAGTATGCCGCTCTGTATTTGGCAGGACGAGTAAGAGCGATCGCTGATATTGAATTAGAGCCAATCCAAGCTTGTCACCGAGATTTTCTCAGCAATATGCAGGTTCGTGCCAACCTCGTAGTACCCATTTTGATCCCCAGAGGATTATGGGGATTGCTAGCAGCACATCACTGTCAAGGGCCACGTTATTGGTCACCATTAGATATAGAAATGATGCAAACAGGGGCAAAAACTCTGGCAACAGATCCTAATATCCTAGAGAGTTAACTTACGTGTATTTAAATCGCATACAGTTAAGTAGTTAGGATACCTGCTAGCAGTATTCAAGAGGAGAAAAAATTGTGAAATTTGGTTACACAATTATCTGGGTAGACGATGTAGTTAAGACCGTTGAGTTTTACGAAAAAGCATTTGGTTTCCTTCGTCGCACTCTCCAGGATATGGGTCAGTTTATCTGGGCTGAAATCGAAACCGGAGACACTGTACTAGCTTTTTCCTCCACTAGCGAAGCACAAATGTTATTTCCTGGCGGTTTCCATCCCAATGATCCCACGCAACCACCAGCATTAATTCAGATATCATTCATCACGCCTGATGTTGCCACTGCCTATATTAGAGCCATAGGAGCAGGAGCAAAAGGATTAGATGCGCCGAAAAAACAACCTTGGGGACAGACAGTTGCTCGTGTCCGCGATCTTAATGGCGTGCTGGTGTCGCTAGTGAGTAGCTAGTACTACTGCGTTGGAATTCGTAATGACAGCTCCTACGGACGCTCTTTCCTCTCTACGAGACGCTGCGCTATCGCTAACGTAATTCCTATACCGCAAATGTTTCATTGATTAGGGCATCAAACAGGCAAAGTTATAATTAACGTAGCCTCTAGCCATGTTGCATAGTTCTATGACCCATCTTCTGACACTGGAACTGAACGATGAAATTTTCACCGCGATTCAGCGACAGGCTGAGGCGATTGGCGTTCCTCCTGAACGGCTAGCTGCAACGTTGCTAGAGCAGCAGTTTGGACAAGTTTTTAAATTGTTGCTGTCTGAAGCAGAAAAGGAGACAGCACGAGCCAGATTTGAAAGCCATTTTGGGGCGCTTAATCTCGAACATACTATTGATCTAAATAATGAGAGCATTGATGCAGATTTGGTGAGAGAGTATGCCAGTAACCACGCGGAGGGTTAGTACTAATCGATACTTCTGGGTTACTTTGTCTGCACTATCAGACTTAGCCTTTGCATACTGAAGCTAGTGCTGCCTACAAGAGAGCAACAATCCGATTAACTCACAGCTATGTCATTGCTGAGTACGTCGCATTAGCCACTGCAAGGCGTTTTCCGCGTTCATCCGTCCTTGCTTTTGTGGTTGATTTGCTGGATAACCCAGACATAGAAACAGTTTGGGTGGATGAGCCATTGCACCGAACAGCAGTCGATCTCCTAATGAAGCGGGAGGATAAAACCTACTCTCTATGTGATGCGTTGAGCTTTGTGCTAATGCGCCAGTGCGGAATTACAGAGGCATTGTCTACTGATCGGCACTTAGAGTAAGAAGGGTTTATCCGCTTACTGCGACCAGCAGGCTAACATGACAATGAAAAGTGAATATCGTGAGTTGGTGAATGAAGTCCTAAGAAAAATAGGACGAAATATATTAATGTTTCAGCAAATCGAGAAAAGTTTGAAACTGCTTCTTCCATTTATTCACTCAGATGCTAGTGCAAAAGGTATCGATAGCTTTTGGAAGTACAGAGAAGCAGCTAAATCGAAGACTCTAGGGAATCTAATAAATGCCTTTATTGAGTCTGCGGATTATGACACTGATTACTTTATCGAGAGATTAAGAGAGATGGTTGCCGAGCGGAACAAACTTGTTCATCACTTTGGTGAGTCGGAAGGTTTGAATATATTAAGCACCCAAGAAGGATGTAAAACTTGTATTGCTTACCTAGAATCACAGTACCAAGAGGCAATTTCCTTTTATAAAGAAATAACACTATTTGTATTTTGTGTAGTTACCTTCCTTCGAGAAAATTACGCTGAATCTAACCCAAAAATCGAACTTTTATATAAGCAATTAAAGGCAGATATTATTTCTTTTGACGTTGAATATATAAATCTGAACAATTCGTCTGAGACAGTATGGGAGAATACAAAAATTGTCAAGTTACTGCGTTTAGCCGAAACAAACACAGACAAAATAGGTGATATGACTTTGCTGGCAAGAGCGGGAGAATTTATTAAGAGTCAAGACCCTGAGTGTACACCTAAGAAGTATGGAATTAAGACACTAAAAGGTGTTTTGAAGGCGTCTGGCTTATTTGAAATTACCGAGAGTCAAGTTAGCGAGCAGAACAGCGTGTTTATTTTATATAAAAGTAAACTTTCGCACTAACAAATCGCTGCACAAACCGCAGGTTCCAATTTTTACACTTCGGTTAAATTGATTATGCCGCTTGCAAGTATTTATTTTCTCTAGTTCCCAATCTAAAACCTCAAATTTTATGGATTCCAATCCAGCATTGTGTGCAGCGATCGCTCATCAAATTACCGCTAGTCCGCAACAGCGAATTACTTTTGCTGAATTCATGGACATGGCGCTATATCACCCTGAACAAGGCTACTATTGCAGCGATGCAGTCAAAATTGGCTTTCAAGGTGGTGATTTTTTTACCTCTGCTAACCTTGGCGCTGACTTTGGCGAGTTACTAGCAGAACAATTTTTCCAGATGTGGAAGATTTTAGAGCAACCTGTGCCGTTTTCTCTGGTAGAAATGGGAGCCGGTCAAGGAGTGTTGGCATTACATATCCTCAAGCACTATCAGCTACACTACCCAGATTTTCTTACTGCTCTGGAGTACGTCATTGTAGAAAAATCCCCGGCTTTAAGACAAGAACAGCAGCAACGCTTGCAAGAGTTTCCAGTGCGTTGGTGCAATCTAGAAGATATACCATCTAACTCGATTACTGGCTGCTTTTTTTCTAATGAGTTAGTTGATGCTTTACCAGTGCATCAATTCAGCTTAGAGACTGGGGAACTGCGAGAGATTTATGTAACAACGCAAGCAGATAAGGGAGATGAGGAAGTATTTTCTTCCCCTACCATGCCATCATTTGTAGAAGTCACAGGAGAACCTTCTACGCCCCAACTGGCTGAATATTTAGATTTTGTGGGAATTAACTATGCTCAAAGTATTTATCCAGATGGCTACCGTAGCGAAATTAATTTAGCTGCTCTAGATTGGTTGAGTATAGTAGCCGACCGCTTGCAACGTGGCTATGTGTTAACAATTGATTATGGCTATCCTGCCAGTCGTTACTACAATCCCAGGCGATCGCAAGGTACGTTACAGTGCTACTATCACCATCGTTTCCATGACAACCCCTATATCAATATTGGACGACAAGACATTACATCCCATATTGATTTTACAGCTTTGGAACGCTGGGGTGAGCGGTGTGGTTTAGATAAAGTTGGCTTTACCCAGCAGGCTTTGTTTTTAATGGCGTTGGGTTTAGGCGATCGCATCGCTGCCATCTCCTACCAAAACGAACCTCTCTCAAAGTTATTACAACGACGGGACGCACTACATCAGCTTCTAGATTCCACAGGACTGGGCGGCTTTGGAGTCTTAGTTCAGAGCAAAGGTTTACAGGAAATAGAAGCTTCTCGACCACTCAAAGGATTAACTTTCTCAGAGCCAACATAAATGTGAAAAGTTAAAACTCTATTTAAGAATGCTGTATCAGTCTTATTTAGACTAGGATAACAGTGATTACTGTGAAGTCAAATTTAGACAAAAGTAATAATTATGACTGCTCATGAATTGGTGTTGTTAGTAACATTACTTAGCCCAGGTATCTTACTTTCAGTTTTAATAATGCTTACTTTTGCTGCTGGTGGTTGAAGTAGTCAGTCATCAGTTATCACTGTTTACTGATAACTGATAACTGAATTAATAGAAACTCAATGTCTACGACAGGCTACGTCTACGCTGTATCAAAGGAACATGAAAAATGAAGGTGGCATTTCTGGGAACTGGACTGATGGGACTACCAATGGCTCAAAGATTGTTAGCCGCAGATATACAGCTAGTTGCCTACAACCGCACCCCAGAAAAATTAGCACCATTACAAGCAGCCGGCGCTGAAGTGGTGACACATCCCCGCCATGCCATTCGTGCGGCTGAGTGCATCGTTCTCATGCTCACTAATGCCCCAGCAATTTATCATGTCTTGCTTTCCGATACTGCTTGGCACACTCTGGAAGGGCGTACTATCATCCAAATGGGAACAATTACACCCACAGAAAGCCAAGAAATCAGAGATGCAGTGGTTGCAGGTGGTGGTGAATATTTAGAAGCGCCTGTACTAGGCAGCATCCCAGAGGCCCAAGCTGGCAAACTGATGGTGATGGTGGGTGCTGAGCCAGAACAATATCAAAGTCACTTGAAATTACTGCAACATTTCGGAGCAGAACCTTTGCTTATAGGGCCAGTGGGAACTGCTGCGGCGCTCAAATTAGCACTAAATCAACTAATAGCTTCCTTGACAACTAGCTTTGCTCTCAGCCTCGCTTTTGTTCAGCGTCAGGGTGTCGATGTGGATGTGTTTATGCAGATATTGCGTGAGAGTTCACTTTATGCACCTACATTTGACAAAAAGCTGCAACGGATGTTGGCTGGCAATTATGCTAATCCTAATTTTCCGACAAAACATTTGCTAAAAGATACAGAGTTGTTTATCTCGGAAGCAAAATCACGTGGATTGGATCTCAGCAGTATTAAAGGTGTGCGACAAATCTTGCAAACAGCAGTGAAAATGTCATTTGCTGATGCTGATTACTCATCACTATTTTCTATTATTAAGGAATGGGGAGAATCGAGTGAGGAATAAGCAATTCAAAAGCGATCGCCATCTATAATTGTTACAACTTTGGCATTGCTGTTGCAGGTAGTCCAAGAATTTGGCTAACTTGAGCGATCGCTATCCTAGATTGAAGCAAATTCTGTGCTACGTGTAACAATTGCTTTAAGACTTGTTTTGCTTTATTTTTTGGTATCTTTAAGTAAAGTATAAAAATTGATTAACTTTAACGCAGATTGTGGAAAAATCTGTGGAAAACTTTAGGGTTTTCGGGAAAAACTTAATTAAGTATAATTACCCTGTGGAAAACATCAGGGGTTTTTCCACAAGTTTTCCACAGATAGTTATTTACTTAACCATCTGTTAAGCACACTTGTGGCAAGTTTTCCACAAATTCCACAGTTACTAGTATGTAAATAGAAAATATCATTTTAGTAGTAGTTCAGTATGCAGTAAAGTTACCGCTGTTAAACTGGACTGTCATCACTTCTGTATAAACAACAAGGGTGCTAGGATATCCTTCACCAGTTGAATCTAACTATGAAATTAGTTTGCGCCCAAAGCGATCTCAGTACAAATCTCTCACTCGTCAGCCGTGCTGTACCGTCACGGCCGACTCATCCAGTACTTGCCAATGTGCTGCTCCAAGCGGATGCTCAAACTAACCAGGTAAGCTTAACAGCCTTTGATCTCAGCTTGGGTATCCGTACCAGCTTTAACGCTGAGGTATGGCAAGGTGGAGCGATCGCCCTTCCTGCTAAATTGCTTGTAGACATCACCTCTCGTCTTCCAGAAGGAGAAATCACTCTAGACGATGAATCAGTCCTCACAGGTGCAACAGGTGGTGAAGGTTTAATTGTCACGCTTACGCCGAAGAGTGGGCATTATCAGGTGCGAGCAATGGGGCCTGAAGAATTTCCTGAATTGCCTGTAATTGAAAATGCCGAAGCACTACATATCCCTGCTGCTGCATTAATTGAGGGATTGCGGGGTTCATTATTTGCTACGAGTGCAGATGAAACAAAACAAGTACTCACTGGAGTCCATTTAACAGTTAAACAAGATACTCTAGAATTCGCTGCTACTGATGGACATCGCTTAGCAGTAGTAGAAACGACTAACGAACGCTCTCCTGACGAAAGTAGTCAACTAGAAGTCACAGTACCAGCTAGAGCATTACGTGAATTACAAAGAATGTTGGCTCATATCTCCTCATCAGATGAGCCTATAGCTTTACATTTCGATCAAGGTCAAGTTGTGTTTTCCTGGCAAAATCAACGCTTGACTAGTCGTACATTAGAAGGACAATATCCTGCTTACCGACAACTGATCCCACGCCAATTTGAGCGAGAAGTGACAATTGAGCGGCGACAATTCATCAGCACTTTAGAGCGAATTGCGGTGCTAGCCGATCAGAAAAATAATATTGTGAAACTCAGCATTGATAGTGATGCTCAGGAAATTACTTTGTCTTGTGAGGCTCAAGATGTGGGTAGTGGTAGAGAGTCAATGCCGGCACAGATTTCTGGGCAAAACATAGAAATTGCTTTTAACATCAAGTATCTGATGGAAGGCTTGAAAGAGTTACCATCTTCTGAAATTCAAATGCATCTGAATCAAAGTCTGACTCCAGTGATTTTTACCCCACTGGGGGGGTTGAAAATGACCTATTTAGCTATGCCAGTACAGATTCGTACTTAAAAATAGCGCGTCTACAAAGTAAACAGCAATAAACACTTAACTTTGTAGACATATAAATTGGATATTGACTTACTAACTCTTATGTGAAGATGAGTTCTATAAGGCGATCGCTCTCTTAAACACGGAAATCTAAACTTCAGAAATTGAAAAGCAGACGCAGTATGTAAATGTTCAATTTAGGACTTAGAAGTGATTTGTTTCATTGGAATTTCAATCCAAAATTCTGTTCCTAACCCTGGTTGTGAATCACATTTAAATACACCACCATGTTTCTCTACGATAATCTGGTAACTAATTGACAACCCCAAGCCAGTACCTTTTCCCACTGGCTTAGTAGTGAAAAATGGATCACAGATTCTAGCCCTTAGAGTTTCAGGTATTCCTAAACCATTATCTGCAATGCGAATCACCACGCTCTTAACATTATCTTCCAACTCTCCGATCGCAGTACGGATGATGATTTGACTACTGTGAGGTTCTGATTTAGATTCTTTGCCATCTTCTAGGGCATCGATCGCATTGCTCAAAACATTCATAAATACCTGATTGAGTGGGCCAGCATAGCACTCTACCAAGGGTAAGTCACCGTACTCTTTGACTAACTCAATAGCTGGACTTTCGGGTTTTGCTCTCAAGCGATGTTGCAAAATCAGCAAGGTGCTATCAATACCTTCGTGAATATCAACTGGCTTCATTTCAGCCTGGTCAAGGCGCGAGAAATTTCGCAAACCCAAGACAATCTGACGGATGCGCTCAACCCCAATTTTCATAGAAGACAAGGTTTTTGGTAAATCTTCTATGGCAAATTCTAAGTCTATTTCTTCTGAGCGATCGCGAATTTCGGGGCTGGGATTAGGGCAATGCTGTTGATAAAGCTCTAGTATACTAAGTAAATCTTCTGCGTATTCACTGACGTGGTTGATGTTGCCATAAATGAAGTTCACGGGGTTGTTAATTTCATGAGCAACACCAGCTACCAATTGACCAAGTGAAGACATTTTCTCACTTTGGATGAGTTGGGTTTGAGTTTGTTGTAAATCATGCAGAGCTTGAGCTAGCTTTGCTGTCTGTTCTTTGGTCTGGTTCAGCAATTGGGTTTGTTGGAGTGCGACCCCCAGCTGATTGGCAATCTGAGCGATAAACTGAACTTCCGAGGCTTCCCAGTGACGAGGTGCAGAGTTTTGGTATGCTGCTAATAAGCCCCATAACTGTTGTCCAATAAAAATTGGCGCGATCGCATACGCTTTTGTCTGTAATTGCTCCAAAGCCTTAATATGACACTCAGAGTGACCAGCCTCATAGATATCATCAACTGCAAAGGTTTGATTGTGGCGATATCGTCCACCTTGAGTTTCCTGTAAATAGCTATCTTTCCAATCGGTCTTGATATCAGAACTTACTAACTTGACCCAGCCATTAACTACAAACTCAGCGATATATTCACCACTCCAATCAGGGCCGAAGCGATAAACTGCAACTCGATCCGCTTGCAGTGATTTACAGACTTCTTGGGTGGTTGTCTGAAAAATCGCATCTAGATCAAGTGATTCCCGGATTTTAGCAACTACTTCAAACAAGACTCGCTGTTGTTCTGCTGCCTCATGCAAATCAGCTGCTTGCTGTCGTGTCTGAACGAGTAAGTCAGCTTGCTCTAGTGCTACACTTAACTGAGCTGCAACCTGGGTAGCAAATTGGATTTCTGAAGTTTGCCATTCGCGGGGCTGGTTACATTGGTGAATACACAACAAACCCCAAAGCTCATTACTTTTAGCTAGTGGTAAAACTAAATTAGCTTGAACCTGGAGTTGCTCCAGCATTTGGACATAGCAAGGGTTCAGTCCAGAGTTATGGATATCAGCGATCGCGTTAACGCGTCCCTGACGATAAAGAGCATGATACTTCTTTTTAAAACAGTTATCTTGAATTTTTAAAGTTAAAGCAGAAGTAAACTCTGGCAAAACATTTTCTGAAACAATTTCACCTTCATCAAATTCAGAATTAGGGTCAAAGCGGTATACTACCACTCGATCAGCATTCAAAGAGCGACGCACTTCACATACTGTTGCTGCAAAAACTGTCTCCAAGTCAAGCGATTCTCGAATCTTCGCAACAACTTCAAACAATACCTGTTGCTGTTCTGCTGCTTGTTGCAAACCTAACGCTTGCTGTTGCGTTTGCGTGAGTAACTCCGCTTGCTGTAGTGCTACACCAATTTGAGCAGCAATCTGACTGAGAAAGTTAATTTCAACAGCTTTCCATTGGCGGGGCCTAGAGTGTTGATAAGTTGCAAGCAAACCCCAAAGTTTTTGTCCAACAAAGATTGGAGCAAGCACAAAAGCGTGAATTTGAAACTGCTCCAGATTGTCGATGTGACAAGGATCAAACCCCATCTTGTAGATGTCATCTACCGCAAATGTTTCATTATTGCGGTAACGTCCTCCTTGGGTGTCTTGTAAGTAGGTGTCATTCCAAACTGTATTAATACCAAGTTTGTACTCATTTGACCAGTATGGACTAGCAGCCTCAAAATCACCGACGAATTCCCCACCCCAATCAGAACTGAAGCGATATACAGAAACGCGATCAGCTTTGATTAATTGACAAACTTCTTTAGTAGTTGTTTGAAAAATTGTATTAGTGTCAAGAGACTCACGAATCTTGGCAATAACTCCAAACACAGCTTGTTGTTGTTCAGCTGTCCGTTGCAGTTCAAATGTGCGCCTTTTAACTTGTTTTTCTAAATTCTCATTGAAGGCTTGTACCTGTTGGTATAGTTCATACTGTTGAATTGCTGAAGCAAAATGTTTGCTAAGTTCTCCAGCTAGTTCAATCTCTTCATCTGTCCATTTGCGTGCTTGAGCTTTCTTATATTCCCGCCAAACTTCAAACGATAGACGGGGATATAGTTGCCTTTGATCAAGGTCTAATTGACCTGCCCACAGGGTTTCTGTATCTATTTCGTTCCGAAAAATGCTTAAATAGCCCAGCAATTGCTGACGATACTGGAGTGGAATCATCAACATGCTGCGAATTTTAGTTTGTTGAAAACTAGTTTGTAAACTTCGCAAGCTGGGAGTTTGATATATGTCTGAAATTGCCCAAACATCATATTCACCAGACTTGTAATGTTCCTGCCAGACGCTATACTGCTCTATCAATGGATAGATATTTTGTTCTGGTACTATAGGCTGTTGTCCAGAAGTATAAAGCCTGATACAATTATTTCCTGGGATTAAACATTCTACTAAACTCTGAACGCTGCCATTTTGGAAATTCAAGGCTTCATTTCTAATGCAAAGCCTGCCACCAATACCATTAAAAGCAGCTATAGCTGCTTCTAAAGCTGGTTGTAATATAATTGTGGGCAATGAATGCAGTAAGGTGGCAATGCGGTTAATGATAGCTTCCCGTTCAGCTTTCTGGCGGGCTTGAGTCAGGAGGGTACTTTGAGCGATCGCAACCGACAATTGATCAACTACCATTTGTACTGCTTCGAGTTCATATTCTGAAATAAATCGAGTTTCAGAATTATGAGATACCAGCAGTCCCCAGAGTTCATTTTGATAAAGAATAGGCGCTACTACACTGGACTTTACCCCCATAGCTGTCAAATATTCAATATGGCAGGCATCTACAGGGCGGTAATGTATGTCCTCTAATATAGTTTCTCCATTTTCCAAGTCACGCAGGTGACTTTGACCAATCTCCCCAGTATCCACATTCACAACAGAACGTACCCATGACTTGATAAACAGTTCACGAGCGGATAGTGGAATGTCATCAGCGGGAAAATTTAGCCCTAGTAGCGACGGTAATCGATTATTGTAAATTGACTCAGCAATGACCTGACCACTACCATCTGCATGAAACTTGTAAATCATCACTCGGTCAGTTCCAAGAAGCGATCGCACCTCCGCCGTTGTCACCGTAATAATGTCTTCTAACTCTAAGGTTCGTCGGATACGGTTTGTAATACGGTTTAGTAAACTTTCTTCATAACGACTTACTTGTAAGTCTTTTTCATCGTTTAAGGTCATTGTTTATAGTAAAATAAATTAACAATTTGCCAATAAACATAATTAAATCTAAAGACATTTTTAAATTTAATTAATCAACTTGTCTTCAGTAAAACTACTGGCAATACACCATCACATAATTTATTTACTCAAAATTCATAAAAACAGTAATTTTCTTAGTGAATTACGTAGGTCTATAGCAGATAAAATTAACTATTTACACCAAATCTCTGCGTTGATGTTGATTTTATTTAGACTAATCAATTTACTGCATTTTTACGCCAAGTGTTACTGAATAATTACTAAATAAATAAGATGCTTACCCTCAACTAATTTTAAAATTTGGATAATATCTACTTAAGGTCATCAATTTAAAAAAACACAATACAAATAATTGAAAGTAAAGAGTACAGACACAATATTCATTGCATCTGTACAAGTTAAAATAAGAACTTTTTGCTTTTTAGTGTTGGCTTTTTGTCCAGACGCTACCGCGTAAGCAGAATTAAACTCTTACATTGTCAGTAAAGCGAATTTTCAGATAGTCTTCTTCCATCTTTGCTCCTGATGGTTGGAGTGCTGCTAAGGCTTGCGGTAATACTAAGTTACGCCGATGGTTGCCAATAGTAATGTTTAATTCATCTCCAGTTTTATTCAGTTGAATCTGGTCTTTGGGAATACCAGGTAAGTAGAGTTCCAAACTGTATTGGTTTTGCTCTTGCACGACTCTAATAGTCGTTTCTTTGTAATAAACCTGAGTTGGATCTTCATCCTTATACAGAGTTTCCTTTAACCGTTCTAATGCTGGCAATCCACACAATTCCTCAGAGAATAGCGGAACTTCTTTTACAGGCAAAGGATGAAAATTATCATGGATTTCCTGACGGTATTGCTGTTGATTCTCTTTCCAACGTTGGAAAAAAGGGTCTTGTACTTCGCTAGGAATGATGCGATTAGCTACTACTAAATCTGTAGCAACGTTGTACAAACTTAAATAAGCATGAGCGCGGAGAGACTCTTTAATCACCATCTTTTCTGGATTCGTGATGAGACGCACTGAAGTTTGAGTATTGTCTGTTAATACTTTTTCTAGAGCTTCAATTTGTTCATAAAACTCGTAAGGTGCATCCATCACCTCTTTGTCTGGAAGAGAAAAACCAGCGATTGGCCTAAAAAAAGGTTCAACTAGAGGTCTAAGTGCTACTGAAATGTTTTGAAATGGTTTGTAAAAACGACGCATATACCAGCCACCAATTTCTGGTAAACTTAGTAGTCGTAATGCTGTACCAGTAGGGGCTGAGTCAATAATCAAGACATCAAACTCGCCTTCATCGTAATGACGTTTCATTCTTACCAAGCCAAAAATCTCATCCATGCCTGGTAAAATTGCCAATTCTTCCGCCTGCACCCCTTCTAAACCCCTTGCCTGTAAAACTTGGGTGATATAGCGCTTCACAGAACCCCAGTTTCCTTCTAGTTCTAGCAACGCATCCAATTCCGCACCCCACAAATTTGGGCGAATCTCTCGCGGCGCATGGCCCATTTCCAGGTCAAAACTGTCTGCCAAAGAGTGAGCGGGGTCTGTACTCAGAACTAGGGTGCGATAACCTAGTTCCGCGCAACGGAGTCCAGTCGCAGCAGCAACGGAGGTTTTACCCACGCCGCCTTTGCCAGTCATCAAAATTACACGCATGGATGATTCTGTCCTGACTGAGAATTTTTTACATTTATTTACATTATCAACTGTTTAAGAAAAATAAATGCCTCTTTCTTACGTCTAGGCGTAAATAGTTCCAATAATTAAACCTTGTTGCTATACTGACCGCTATTGATATAATTGCGATCGCACGTTGAGATTAAGATTATTAGGCATCATAATTTATGGGTTGAATTGAGCGATCGCAAAACCCAGTATTTATAAGTTGAGTTCAACCATATTTCAATTATCGACTGTTTAAGGAAAAGAAATGCTGTTTTACTACGTCTAAGCGCGAACAATTCCAATAATCAATATGAGAAACAATTAAACTAGCAGAATTAAGACGTAATTCACTCCAGCCAGGGATAGAAATTCGTGGTTTCCAAGGGAGGGGAGTATTCCAGCTAAGTGTCCAGTCAGTTTTTATTATGTCTCCATCTTTTTTTATATCGTCTAAGTCCATTTTGGGATTTAAAAAAAACGTCTCGATGAATTTAATCATCCATTTGTAACGTTTAACACCATGAAATTTATTCAGCGGGTCTTGGAAATAAACGTCTTGAGCGTAAATACTGTAAGTTTGATTAACTGGAAATCTTTGATAGTCTTCTTTGAGGATTTCAATGATATCCATAATGAATAGACTTATTTTTAAATTGATGTAAATTATTTAAACAGGGTTTGATATAAATTAATATGATGAATTCAAATCAACCCTCATTCCATAAGCGTTCTAGCTGACGCCGCCAAGCACCTAAGACTTCTGCTTGCGCCTCTGGGGTTTGCTCTACTTCACCCAGTAAACCTTCTGCGTAAAAGCGTTCCAGGTTTTGCATAGTAGCTTGAAGAGATTGTCCTTGCTGTTTTGCTGCTTGGACAATTTGCCGGATGCGGCTTTCGACAAGTCGATTAAAGACATCATTTAACCCAGTCTGATGCAAAGACATAAGTCTGTTAATTGCATTAAAAAAATCTGCACTTACTAAGGTTTCATTGTTGTGATGAAATACTCCCCAAACTACGCCCTCATACAAAGCGTAGCGTACTTCTTGAGTGGCATCAAAGTTAGCTTCTAGTAACTGTCCTAAAAAAGGTTGGGCTTCTTGTGCAGGCACAATCGGTAGTAAAACTCGCAGCCAAGTATTATCTTCGGAAAGCAACACCAACAGCCGAAAATTAGGAGTATCTACTTGCCATGATCCTAGTGCGATCGCAGCAACCGCTTCTGTGCTAAATAATTCTGTTAAGGTAGACGCAATTTCTTCATGTGTCATAGTTTTTCCGTGGCTTCAGCCTCTAGCGTACTGCTCTGAGGTTCATTAGGTACATCAGTTTATCTATTAGATACCTAAAATGGGATTGCACTTAACCCTTCAATTATTGTGTTTTTTTATAAATCAAAAAAACTGATCCAATTGGTCCAGAGTTTTCTACATATATTTTCTGATTGTAATACAATCCTGGAGACATACCTCCATCAAATAATATCCCTTCTTGAATCTTACCTAAACAGTTATTGCGGGCAATTCCTTCTAGAACATCATCAAATCTATCTGGTAGCAACTCTTGATTAACTTGAGATATCTCAATAGCTGAATTAGCTTTTGCGTCATTCACCAATAGAATTACATACCCTTTATTAGTGATAGCTGCCATAGAGCGATTAGTCGCATTTTTACAAGCAAATTCTCCCAAGTCCTGACAAATATCTTTAAACTTACCCTGACGGTAGAATCTGCCATTACCTCCCACCAAATTATAATTAAGAATATTATTTTTTCTTCTGCCAGCCTGGATGGTAGCCTGTCGCTGCTTAGGTGTACCTCCTGATATACCAAAGGAAGAACGCTTATTTTTAAAAGCTCCCGAATACTCAATACCGCGAGAAATATTTAAACCTTGTGGCCGATCATCAGTATCTATATAGTCAGCATTAATCGCGGCAATAGGTAGCTGTCTGTTTAATTTGGCATTTGTCTCAGCGATGAGTTCACGAAACTGTTTTGGTATATATTCTTGACGCAGTTTTCCCTTGGCATCTTTAGCATATATCTGATGAGATAGGCCAACATTAACTTTGAAATCTAATTTCTCTGATTTAGGATTAAAAATAATTACATGGTTGATGCCTCTTTCATATTTTTCACCCCGATTATTAGTTTTGAAAAATTCAATACTGAATTTGTTATCTTTACCAAGACAAGTTTTAGATGCTTTGGGTATTGAATTTGCTGAAATCTCTGTACAACCTGAGAATAAGCTTGCTGCAATTATCGAGATAAGTAACAAAATTAATTTTTTCGTAGACATATAATGTAAAAACCCGCTATAGGATTACTATAGCGGGGAAAATTTTAGATTTCAGCTTGGTCTTCATTTAAGAAGTAATTAAGGGAGCCATTCTAGAACAGCTTCTTCTTTGGTGTTGGTATTCCGAGATGGTGTCTCACGATTAAACTTCATGTGAATTGATCGGGTTTGTTCACCATCAGCAGCCACAGCCAAAATCGGATAGTCAATTAAACCATCTTGGAAGGACATCTGGAAGCGGAATGTACCATCTGGATTCAGCTTAATCGGACGACCGCCAATCGTTACGGTAGCATCAGGTTCAGTTGCACCATAGACAATCAGTTCAGCATCGGCAATTAGCCAAAACTGGCGCGGACGTACTGGCACAGCGGAAGCCGAGAAGCCAACACCCGACATTCCTACGCCAGACATGGTTAAACCAGACACGGTAGGAACTGCCCACATACCCACACCAGATGGGAAAACGTAGGAACTGATAGCTTGTTCGGGACGCGCGGAACCTGGTACTTGCTGCATGGAACCGAATATAGAACCAGCAACTCGTTGTGCTTCGGCGGACTCAGCCAAGCCAAAGATTTGGTCATAGATAGGATTGCCATTGGCATTTGCATTGCCATTAGCGCTTGTTGCCGCTATCTTCTTGGCAGGGGGAACTAGTTCGTACTGAGTCTGTCCACGCAAATCTTCTTCAAAGTTCACAGTGATAAAGACATCCTCAATCCAATCGGAAGGATAGACGGGAGGAATGTGTACTTTTGTAGAACGGGCTAATACTAACCAGCGACCATCGGCAGCACGGTAGCCGACATCGATTACATAATCGCGATCGCTCACTGGAACAGGTAGATACCATTCTCTTGCTAATTCATCAGCAGGATATTCTTGAATGCTGTGAGGGCTTTGGTACTCGATATTGATGTCGGTGACATCATAAATCCGTAGTGCCAGTTGTTGCCCTCCTTGGCGGCGCAGCTCCTCTTTATGTTCATTAGGAACATCCCAGTAAGTGTAAGCCCACTGAGGATCGCGGGGTAAAAGCACAATGCGGCTGTCACCGTAACCTGCTGGCAGATCCGCAATTCCTTCGTCAACATCAGCGAGGGAGCCACCAGTACGATCTTCTTGACCTAATTCAAATTTTGCTGCTTCCACGGTTTCCTGTGCCTCCAGTGAGCGAGATGGGGTAAGCGAAATTTTGCTGCGCTGGACTTCTTGAATTGATGCCAGCAGTTGTGATTTCCGCATTCGGCTATAGCGAGAGATGCTATATTCGCTGGCAACTCTACGTAGTTGCCGTAATGTCATTTCTTCTAACGGTGGGCGTTCTTTTGCCATTTGTTTGGCCTCCAGTAGTTTAAGCGGTAAATGATTTCCCCTGGTTAAAGAATGCTGTATAAAATGTCATCCACTCCAGATGAATTTCTTATTCCTGACTCCTGGTTTTGCCCAGTTTTTAAGTTTTTTAGTCTGTTTTTAAATTGAGAGTGACTCACTTTCAATTCCTAATTTATGCCATAGTCAGCATTTCTTTGGGATCGGAGGAGTTGTTTCTATAAGTATATATAACCAGTAACCCTCTGTAGGGATCAAGGGGTCTCAAGACGTTTTTTTGTTCGTTTCACGAATTTATCAGTTCTTTCGGGATCAAAATGTTATGGTTTTATGACATTTTGATCATTGACGCTGGTTCAGATCTCGGATAATGTCAAGCTTTCATAACATCTTTGTGGAGTTTTTGGAGATGGGGGATGAAATGCCCGCCAGTTATACTAAAGGCGAACATTCAATGACAGGTAACAGAGATGAGAGGTGCGATCGCGCAATTAGCTGAGTAAGGTTCTTCTATTACTGTTCTATTACTGTACTGTTCTATTACTGTATTGATGTTCGTCTATGCAAAGTCGGAGGGTCGGTTTCTAAGCATCTGAACTTTCCAAGACAGTGTTTAGATTTTTGTAAAAGGTTTATTTAAGAAAGTACGACTTAACTTCTTGCTCTATTTGCTCACTAATAATCTCAGTTCCTATACCAGGTTTATCCAGATTAACTCTAATAAAATTTGTCTTGTCTGCCTCTGTAAATTTTTTATTGTTATCAGAATCTTTGAGAGTTTTTAAAATAATTGCGTTTTGGCTGGGAATAACAACCCAATTGATGATTTGGGTGTTATTTGGAGTAATTTGCTGGAGATTCTTACCTGACAAATCAGAAAGATAGCCAATAATGCCATCTTCGTTGTTTAGTTTATTATCTGCGTTTGTATCTTGGTCAAGGATTTTATACAACCACAATCTGGTGGGTGGTCTGCCTGTTGCTTTTACTTCCAATAAATCGAAGGAAGTTATGATTGCTTTTTTATTTAACAGAAGATGAGTTTCAGCATCTTGTTTATGATAGAAGATGATATTAAACAAATTGCTATTTCTTTCAGAGTAACCTGAAGAATTCAAATAATTATCCCTTTCTTTATTTATATCTTTTAGACTAACTGGAATCATCAAATAATCTGATTGTTCTTTAATAATTAATTCGCCATAGACAATATTTTGTTGTGGTTTAGATTTGTCAGTGGCCTTCGCTTGCTCTGTTTTTCTGCTAACAGTTGGTTCACAGGCAAAAGAAAGGATAGCTATGATAGTAGCTGTAGTAATTCTCTTGAAAAAGCTATAATTTTTCATTAAACTCTCCACCAGGAAATGTTGCTGTCCTATTGTATTCCCTGCTGGAAAATTGCCCAAGAGTTTTATTTAGATTTAGAACGTAAAAAATAATAAAAAACATCCTAAAAAGCCAAAAACCTAGTCAGGATTGACCAGGTTTTCTCGGATTTAGAATTTTCAAGTGATTAAACTTTGTAAGCAATCGAGAGTTAACAACTAAGGTGGACATTAAACTCACAAATCCAGCATTCTTGCGTTTTTCCGCTTTGGGATTTGGCTTTGCCTTTTAAATTAGGCTTTTGGCCACTTGCACATCATTGATATGCTGAGATTTGCTTGGGTTGCTGACGGGAGACACCAGGTCATTTACCCATTTAGTTTGGTTTTTCCTTGTTTGGTGTCCTACTATTTAAGTTATCACTTAGTTGGTGAGTTGCAACCCTAAGTTTACTAAAGTTGACGTTTTGTTGGATTTTGCAATATGGATGTCACATACTGTGCAAAACAACAAGTCAATTTACCAATTCCACATGATTGGACTATCATCAAAATGGTCTGTAACGATGCGTCCAATGGCATCAATTTCTGTCAGTTCAGCAGTAGAAAGTTTAACCTCAGCGGCTAGTGCGTTTGCTGTTGCTTGTTCGGGATAACGCGCCCCAGCGATGGCATTTGCTTGAGGTTGGGCAATTAACCACGCTAATGCCAACTGGGCCAAGGTACAATTATGACGGTCAGCTATAGGACGCAGTTTTTCTAAAGCTTGTTGGGCACGTTCAAAGTTTTCGCCTTGAAATAGCTTATTTTTAGCACGGTTATCTGCTGGGTCAAATTTGTGACCAGACTCAAATTTGCCTGTCAGCAATCCCTGGGCTAAAGGCGAATAAGCCAGGATAGAAATATTGTTTTCTATACAATAAGGCATTGCATCCTTTTCTATCTGTCTCCAAAACAAAGAATAGGGTGGTTGTAAACTATCAATACGTCGATACTTTGAGGCTTCTGCCAATTGGACGCGAGAAAAATTAGAAACACCAATTGCTCGAATTTTACCTTGATCTTTGAGTAGAGTTAGAGCGCCCATAGTTTCCTCAATAGGTACTATTTCACTATTGAAAGCGCCGGAGGGCCAATGAATTTGGTAAAGGTCGATGTAATCGGTTTTGAGGTTTGTTAGGGAGCGCTCACAAGCTGCAATTACTTGATCATACTTTAGATGGTTAGCGAAAACTTTTGTGGCATATTCCACGCGATCGCGCACATCAGATCATCAGATAAAGCTTCGGCTATAATGCGCTCAGAATGCCCTTCACCATAAACTTCAGCAGTATCAATTGTGGTGATCCCAGCCTCATAAGCTGCTCGGATAGTTTTAATTGAGTCAGCATCCTCAATTCCCACCCACATTTTTTTACCAGCTTGCCAAGTTCCCATCAGAATGGGTGTGATTTGCACATCTGATTTACCTAGCGATCGCTTTTCCATGCTTAAATTCTGAGTTGATAATTCCTTCTTCATCTTACGCAGCTCAAGTAGACAGATGTAAATGAAGACATTACCTCAGCTATGGTTCTACAGTCACGGGTGTTCCTAAATCCACCTGATGGAATAATTCCTGAATATCCTGGTTGTACATCCGAATACAACCATGTGAGACGGCTTTGCCCACTGAATCAGGATTAGGAGTACCATGAAAGCCAACCCAATTGTTACCATCTGTCCAAAATCCAATCCAGTAGTTACCAAGAGGATTTTGAGCGTGTCCTCCAGGTATGGCTTTTTCGGTGAAAGGGTTTATCCAAGCAGGTTTTTTCAACATATTAAGTACTTGGAAATTACCTGTTGGAGTTTCCCAGCCTTGGCGTCCTACTGCTATTGGATAACTTTTCATTTGGGTTTTTCCTCGATAGAGGGTTACTTGGCGATCGCTAAGACTAATCTTGAGATGAAGAGGTAAATTATTTGAATTATTAGCAATTAATTTTTTGGATGAAGTGTAGGAAGTAACTGTTAGTTCAGAAACTAATGGTATTGCTGGATAAGAATTTAATACAAATATACAAGTGAAAGTAACTAATTTGAATGATTGCTTTAACATTTGGATATGGCTGTATTTCAGTGGTAGAAACATTTGTGAGTTTCTCCTCATCGATATTTCCTGAGTTAAAAGCTTGAAGACTCTTAAATTGATCAGCAATTTATTGTTAGCCCAACTATTGTTCTACTTCTGAACACAATTAACGATGTGAATCAGAAGTTTAAAACTTGCATATAGACATTTATCTTAAAATTTAACTTTGTTGATTTTTCGTTTCGTCTGTCTAGAGTATAGTTGATTTCATAATTTTGTAATGTTTAATACAGCTTTCATCTAGACTAATTTATTTTTTAAAATACTTACATATTTTTTTAATAAAATTGTTATAGTATGAATTTAATCATTTTATTTTTGATTAAATAATAGAAAAGTAGCAGAATTATTTATAGAGATAATTAAACTAAGAATATTGCTAATTTCCTATCATTAAGTAGCAATAGTGTGGGCGATAGTCAACACACCAGATGTTAACCTATGATTAAAACACTGCTAAGTGAATACCTATGCAAGCAACCACTATCCACGCTCTCAAAGAATGGGCAGTTGCCGTAAATGCCCTAGAAAGTGGCAAAACAATTATGTTGCTCCGTAAAGGTGGTATCCATGAACGGAGTGGACGTTTCCAAGTTGCTCATGAGCAGATTTTGCTTTACCCTACTTATGAACATCAACAAGCTTTCATGCTCAAAGCTGAGTATGCTAATTTTGTCTATCCAGTAACATCAGGTTGGCATCCAGAAACAATTCGCATCGGTAGTTGGGCTGAAATTACTGATATTTTGCCAGTCAGTAACGAGTCTATTGTTGACGCTTTACTCCCTTTCCATATTTGGAACGAGCATTTTATTAGCGATCGCCTCAAATGGAAACCACGTCAACCTCTATATATTCTCCTCCTGCGGGCTTACAAACTACCCCAAGAGCAAGAAATTCCTTATCGCTCTGAGTACGGTGGCTGCAAATCATGGATTGATTTAGAGCAATCGATTCAGATAGAAGGTGCAAAACCTGTCTTGTCTGACTTTGCATACACCCAATTAGTAGAGACAATTCGCGGGATTGTCGGCGACAAGTTGTATGCTCCATCCCTCTAACGCCAAGTGCAGATTTTGGATTTGACGCAACTGCATAAGTAACTTCTAGAATCTGCACTAATGTAACCAGAACAACAAATATTTGGATTGCAAACCTCAGCTTAAATAGTAGTTGTTGATACATACAATTGCAAAAACCGCGGATAACATTAGAGGAATCTTGACCTAGGTAAAAGGTAAAGACTGTTTATCTTTGTGTCCTACTATCAACTGCCTTTATGGGGTTGACATGTTAAGTAATTATCCTTATTTAGATAGTGCTTAATCTTGCTTACCTAAGACTTCAGGTAAAAAAGTCCCCCACAAGGGTGAGGTTAGCCTTGACAAAAGTCTGGCATTATGCCTTATCAGAGAAAAGCAAAGGAGTTTGCAATGCATCGACAAATGTGCTGGTTATCTAAGTTTGGCAGCGATGGAGAGAAAATCTTGCATTTGCAGATAGCACCCAATCAACCTTGGCGTCCCTACACAGCTTTTGGGCAATTTGCAGTACCAGATTATCAAATACCAGGCGGTTCTAAAGGCTGGGCAACTTACCAAAAACTTCTCAAAGCTGGCTGGACATTAGTACATAGCGCACGGGCAAATGAATTTGGTAGCAGCTTCGCAGAGTCAACAGTTCAAAATCAGTAGTTAGGAGTTAAGGGGTCAAAGGTCAAAAGTCAGTATTTATTCCCCTTGTGCTCCTCTGCCCCTCTGCTCCCCTCCTCCTCACCACCCTCTGGGGGAGCCTTCACCACGGGGATCAGCCGCTCCTTCTAAAGTTCCATCTGTTGTTACAGCGATCGCATTAACATTACCCCAAGGAGGAGTTTCCTTGATATTATGTCCTCGACGGCGTAAGTCTTGCAGAGTTAGAGCATCCAAACTCCAGGATTCTGAGCGCAACCCATCTGGAAGCCATTGATGATGTATGCGTGGGACAGAAATCGCAGCACCGACATTCATATTGTATTCCAGCACATTCAGGATAACTTGCAAGACTTGGGTGATGATGGTGCTACCTCCAGGTGTACCGACTGCCATGCGGAGGCGTCCATTTTCTGTGACAATTGTGGGAGTCATGCTGGATAAGGGAGTTTTGCGAGGTGCAATGCTGTTGGCATCGTTGCCAACCAAACCAAAAGCGTTAGGCACTCCTGGTGCAGCTGCAAAATCATCCATCTCGTTGTTGAGAACAATCCCGGTTCCTGGTGTCACCACACCAGCTCCAAATCCCAAGTTAATCGTGAAAGTCAAACTCACGGCATTACGTTGTTCGTCCACAACGGTAAGGTGACTGGTTTGAGTAGATTCAGAAGATTTTGAATTGGGAATTGTATTGAGTCCTGGCTTGATCTCGGTCGAGGGTCTAGCCAGTTTCATATTAATTTCTTGACGGCGTTTTTTGGCGTATGCTGGACTGAGCAGTTCTTGTACAGGGATTTTGACAAAATCTGGATCGCCTAAATATTGCGAGCGATCGCTGTAAGCAATTTTCATCGCTTCTACCATCAAATGTAGAGCATCGGGATGATGCCAACCTAAAGATTTTAAATCAGTGTCACCAATAATATTTAATATCTGCAATAGGTGAATGCCTCCTGATGATGGTGGTGGCATTGAACAAATTTTAGCTTTGCGGAAATTCCCACAAACGGGAGTCCGCCAGATTGGTTTATAGGCTTTAAGGTCTTCTAGAGTAATTAAACCACCGTTTTTTGCCATATCGGAAGCGATCGCCTGAGCAATATTTCCGGTATAAAAGCTTTGGGGATTTTGGGCAATTGTTACTAATGTGCGTCCTAAGTCACGCTGCACTAGCTTCTCCCCTGGTTGATATAATTCGTCGTTGCGAGTGAAAATTTCTCGCGCCGCTGGATTGTTGAGAATTGCCTGCTTGCGATTGTTATATTCTGGGATCGAACGCCAAGTAACTTCAGGACTGAGGATAAAGCCATCCTTAGCCAGAGCGATCGCAGGTTTTACTACCTCTTGCCAAGACAGTTTACCATAGCGACGATGGACTTCATAAAGTCCGGCTACGGTTCCCGGTGTCGCCACCGCTAAATAACCATTTACACTTGCATTCGGACGCACCTTACCTTGTGCATCCAGATACATATTTCTTGTAGCTTTCAGGGGTGCGCGTTCCCGAAAATCTAAGGCTTTCATTTCGCCAGTTTTCTCTGAATGCATCAACAAAAAGCCACCGCCGCCGATTCCCGCCGAAAAAGGCTCAACTACAGAAATAGCAAAGGTTGTGGCTACAGCCGCATCAATTGCATTTCCACCCTTACGTAACATCGAAATTCCTGCTTCACTGGCTAAGGGATGAGCCGAAACCACCATTCCTTTTTTGGTGCGTAGGGGTAAAGTCAAGCCTGCTGATGCGACTTGACTATAAATAAGAACGCTAAAAGAAAAAAAAGCGATCGCCCCTTGTATGGAGTTAGTAACTAAGGCGATCGTAGATGGATGTAAACGTCTAATTTGAGCAGACGTAAAATTTTTCGACAATTCTAATTACCTTCAGCCAAATTTAGCTAACTCAGGTTAAACAATTGACAGCGCACCTAAATTACCGCTGTAACCAGTAATTTCAATGATGGCGTCAGTTTTAGCGTCAAATCCATTGGTAGAATCATTAATAGCTAAGAACGTCCGCAGACTAGAATAATAACCCGCAGGTTCACCCACACTGAATGTCGCTGCTTTATTAGCCACAAAAGTAGTTGTGTTCAAGAAGTCTTGGATTCTAGCCTCAGTCAGACTACTAATAGCACCAAATTGTTCAACATCTAAGGCATTTACGGCACGAGGTGCATCGATGATATCTACACCAATCTTGAGGTCTTTAATTACATCAAAATTAGACAGCAATGAATCACTCAAAGACTCAAACACAAAGGTATCACTACGATTACCGCCAGTTAATATGTCTCCACCAGCACCGCCGATGAGGGTATCACTACCGTAACCGCCATTGAGTTGGTCATTGCCGTCGAATCCTAAGAGTTGATCATCACCTTTGCCACCAAAAAGTTGGTCATAGCCATCAAATCCCACTAAATCATCATTACCGTCGCCACCATAAATTGTGTCATTGCCAGCTAATCCCAAGAGTTCATCTTTACCGTCGCCACCAGAGATTTTATCATTGCCAGCATCACCAATTACTTCATCGTTACCACTGCCACTGTTAAGGGTCAAACCCTCTACTGCATTATCATCAATGGTTTTGGATACGAGTTTACCTTTGTCACCATAGATATAACTAACAAGCGTATCAGTGACACCATCATTATTATCGTCAATCTCCTCAGATATCAGCTTGCCACTAGTATCGTAGTTGTAGGTAGTAACTGAGACAAGAATACCGTCTACAATTCCAGCGTCAACAGTCTTAGTTGCCAGATTACCCAAGGCATTGTAACTGTACGTGGTGAGGGTGTCACTGAGTCCATCAATTCTGCTGTCGAACTCTTCAGATATTAGCTTATCGCTGGAATTGTAGCTGTAGGTAGTTAGTGTATCGATGATGCCGTCATTACCTGCGTCAAAGTTCTTGGTTGTCAGTTTACCGCTGGTATTGTAACTGTAGGTAGTGACTGCATCAATAATCCCATCTTGATTGTTGTCAGTCTGATCAGATATTCGCTTGCCTTCGGCATTGTAGCTGTAGGTAGTCAATGCATCAGCTGTGCCGTCGCCGTCAGTATCTTCAGTTGTAGTTATGCGATCGTAGATAGTGTTAACAACATAATCAATTTTGCCGTCACTATTAGAGTCTCTGCTTTCAGATGTCAGGTTGCCCTCAGCATCGTAAGTATAGGTGGTTAGAGAGTCAATTTTGCCGTCGCCATTAGAATCAGTGCTTTCGGATGTGCGATCGCCTTCTGTATTGTAGGTATAGGTGGTTAGAGAGTCAGTTTTGCCGTCGCCATTTTCGTCTCTGCTTTCAGATGTCAGGTTGCTATCGGCATTGTAGGTAGAAGTAAAGACAGAATCAAATTTGCCGTCGCCATTAGAGTCAGTGCTAGAAGATGTCAGGTTGCCTTTAGCATCGTAAGTATAAGTGCTAACATAGTCAACTTTGCCGTCACCATCGTTGTCTTGACTATAGCTTTCAGATGTGCGGTTGCCTTCTGCATCGTAAGTATAGGTACTAACATTTTTACCAATAGCAGCAGAGAAGTTGCGTGAAACGTATTCACTGCTAGAGGATATCAAATTGCCGTCAGCATCATAGCTATAAGTAGAGACAGTCTCAGTTGTAAAGCTGCCATTGTCTACATCGACTATGGAGTTGATAGATGTCAGATTGCCTTCGGTATCATAGCTATAGTTAGACACAGTTACGTCAAAGCCATACCTGTAAGTTTCTTCGGATTTTCGGGTTGCCAATCTGCCGTTGACATCGTAGGCATAGGTGAAGAAAGTAAGACCCCCGGCGTCGGTAAAGGAGCTAGATGTTAGACTACCGTTGGCATCGTAGGTGGCAGTAGAGGCAGCACCAGGGTTGGGGCTATCGAGCAATCTACTGTTTGCATCGTAGGTATAGGAAATTATAGAATCAACCGCGCCCTCGCGATCGTAGTCCTCGCTTACAGATGTTAGGTTGCTTTTAACATCATAGGTATAAGTGGTGACTTGTTTGCCGCTAAAAATTGAGTCGGAGCTTACATTTATCAGATTGCCCTTGGCATCATAAGTATAATTTGACACGTAGTCAACTGTGCCGTCACTATTAGAGTTCTTATATAACGTCAAGTTGCCTTTGGCATCATAGGTGTAAGTGTAGATTTTGTCAGCAATACCATCACCATCATTATCTTCGTTTACGGATATCGGCTTGCCTTTGGCATCATAAGAACGAGTAGTGACATTGTTAGCCGTACCGTCACTATCATAATCGCTACTGCTGAGTATGAGGTCATAGGTGATAACTGAGTCTGCTATTCCATCACTATTGCTATCAATCCTTTCAGAGATGAGGTTGCCAAAGGCATCGTAAGTATAAGTTGTAGTAGAAGCCATTAATTTATCTCCGTAGTATAGATACCACTACTGATTCTAACGAGTGATAAATTACTCTGTTGACGAATTAATATATGGCAATAAATTGAGCCGTTGATGTAACTAATTATGCTCTACAAGGCATTGAGAAAATAAAATTTTTAATCACATCTATCTTAAGAAATATATTTTGTAATGAGACAAACTAATTTTATTACTGCCAATAGATGTATAAAATATAGGATTATTATATGTGACCGCAGAGATATAGATCATGAAAGCGATCGCTTCTCTACCCAACTTCTATAAAAACAATTTATAAACTTTAACAATGCATATCAATTTCAAAATTGCAAATAGGATTTAATGCTTATTAATTATTAGTTTGCCTGTATTTAACTATATGTAAACATATAATAGCCTGCTTTTAACAGGCTTTTTTGTAAATTACAGAATCTAATTCCGTGTTTTTTCAATTAGATGACATAGACGTTTAACAAGTCTAATGACCTTCAGTCGAACTAACTTAACTCAGTTTAAACAATTGACAGCACACCTAAATTACCATCTAAAGAAGTCTCTACATTACTTGTCCAACCAGTAATTTCAATGATGGCATCAGTGGTAGCGTTAAATCCATTTGTTGAATCGTTGAGAGCCAAGAACCTCCGCTGACTAGTACTTGTACTCATACTCACACTAAATGTTGCCGCCTGATTGGCTACAAAAGTAGTTGTGTTCAATAAACCTTGAATTTTCGCTTCAGTCAGAGCATTAATAGTACCAAATTGGATAATATTCGCAGCGCTTACAGCTAATGGTGCATCGATAGTATCTACACCAATCTTGAAGTCTTTAATCACATCAAAATTGGACAGCAACGAATCACTCAGTGACTCAAACACAAACGTATCACGACCATTACCACCAATTAGGATATCTGCACCAGCACCGCTAATGAGTGTATCATTACCACTGTCACCCGATAGTTTATCATTACCGTCAAATCCTGAGAGTTGGTCATCACCGTTGCCACCGTAAAGTATGTCATCACCATCAAATCCCACCACATCATCACTACCGTTACCACCAGAGATGTAGTCAGATCCCGCTAATCCTAAAAGTTCATCGTTACCGTTGCCACCAGAAATTTTGTCATTGCCAGCATCCCCAATCAGTTCATCATTACCATTGCCACCGTTGAGAAGCAAATCCGGCACTGGATTGTCATTATTAACAATCTTCGCGACAAGTTGACTCTTGCGAACTTGAGCGTACTCATAACGCGCAGTTATTACGGGGTATACATCTATATCATAGATATAACTGACAACAGTATCAGTAACGCCATCATTATTGTTGTCTGTCTGCTCAGATATCAGCTTGCCGTCAGCATCGTAGTTGTAGGTAGTGAATGCGTCAATGATGCCGTCGTTACCATTATCAAAGTTTTTGGTTGTCAGATTACCTTTAGCATCGTAGCTGTAAGTGGTAAGTGCGTCAGTGACGCCATCATTATTATTGTCAGTCTGCTCAGATATCAGCTTGTCACTGGTATTGTAGTTGTAGATAGTGAGTACATCAACAATGCCATCGTTGCTGGCGTCAAAGTTCTTGGTTATTAGCTTGCCAGTAGCATCATAGCTGTAAGTGGTGAGTGCATCAGTGATGCCATCATTATTATTGTCAGTTTGCTCAGATATCAGCCTGCCGTTAGCGCCATAACTGTAAGTGGTAAATCCATCAGTAAAGCTATCATTATTGTTGTCATCACTTTTGCTTATTCGACCATAGATAGCGGTATTTTCAGGCACGCCGAAGACACCAATAGCGGATGTTAAATTACCGTAGGCATCGTAGGTATAAGTGGCGCTATAAGTATCGCTACCATTAAAAGTATTGTTGACATCGTAGTTAGAGATTAGAGATATTAATCGACCGTAGGCATCATAGGCATAGGTGTAAATAACGTCAGGTTTGCCATCGCCATTGTTGTCAAAGCCTGCGTATGTCCGGTTGCCGTTGGCATCATAGGTGTAGTTGGCAAAAACTTCAGTTTTGCCGTCGTTATCGTCGTCATAGCTTTCGGATAATCGGTTGCCGTAAGCATCATAGGTAAAAGTATGAACTAGATCAAGCTTGCCGTCGCCATTATAGTCTTCGGTATATAATGTCTGGTTCCCGTTGACATCATAAGTATAAGTGGTTACACTGTCAGCTTTGCCGTCGCCATTGGTGTCAACTCTTGCGGATGTGCGGTTGCCGTCGGCGTCATAAGTATAAGTAGTGAAGCTTCCTTGATCAAGATTACCCGCGGCATCGTAGTATTTAGTATTTTTGGAGGTTTGATTACCGTCGGCATCGTAGGTATAGATGGTGATATTATCACCTCTGCCATCTTCATAGTCATTAAATTCAGATATCAAATTGCCGTTGACATCGTAAGTATAAGAAGTAGTATTTTCCTCAAAATTGCTACCGTCTTTGTAAACATTACTTCTGGATATCAGTCTACCATTAGCATCATAAGCACAAGTGGTCTTATAATCACCATTGCCACTGAGCCTTGATGTTAGTTGGCTATTAGCATTGTAAATAGCTGTGTAGACTAAATCATCAGCTACGCCGTCGTCATCGTTGTCTGTACTTTCGGATGTGCGATTGCCGTTGGCATCGTAAGTATAAATAGTAGTGGCATACCCACTCTTACTTTCTGATGTGAGGTTGCCGTCGGTATCATAAGTATAAGTGATTCGTTCAGGCGTGCTGTTGCGATCATAAACGGATGTTAGATTGTTGTTGGCATCGTAGATAGCAGTATAAAATACATCATCAGCTATACCGTCGTTATCATTGTCATAGCCTGCGGATATCCGGTTTTCTTTAGCATCGTAGGTATAAACATTAATAGGGTAAAGGTCAAAGGTACTATATATGACGTTATAGTTGATAACAGAATCGGTTATCCCATCACTATTGTCGTCAATCTTCTCGGAGATGAGGTTGCCGAAGTCATCGTAAGTATAAGTTGTAGTTGATGCCATTAGTTGTATTAAGTGTATTAGAGATAGTTGTTGATTGTACCAAGTGTTAAATTACTCTGTTTAACAATTAATCTATTGCAACAAATTAAAGTGATTAATATAACCAAGTGTCATGAAGTAAAGTCATTTTCATACTCAGGTTAAATTGATTTGCTCTACCTTGAGGATAGTTTTGTGAGCAATACAAAAATATCAAATTCACCCTAAAGATAGATGCACAAGATGTGGTAATATATTCTACTGTGGGGTTTAAATGATGAAAGCGATCGCTTCTCTACCCAACTTCAGGTAATTTATAATTTTATTTCTAGATAGAAAATACAGATATGAAAGCGATCGCTTCCCTACACAACTTCCATGCAGCGATGAATAAGCTCTAAGTAAGTTATATCCATTCCCACCTTTATACTTTTATAGGTGAGGTTTAATCACCTTAAAACTTACCTGCCATTTGGCGTTTATTTTCTCGAAAAGCCTTAAATGTAATAGGACAATCTGGAGTATGAAAAACTTTGTTTTCGCTCAAAGCTACCCAGAGAACCCATTTCTTAGGATTTATGCCTAAACATACATAAGAGTATTTTCTATTTTCAATACACCAATGATAATTAATATCTTGAAGAAATTCAGTTTTTAATTGCTCAAACATCACTTCCCAATCTGGGCAAGTATTTTGAAGCTTATATTTAACCCAATCTTTCACTTCAGAAGAATTTAACCACTCAGACAATTCATCAACTGTTGGGTGGAGGTTGCCATAGTGAGAATCTAAAAAATTTCTGATTTTTGATTTCAGCATTGGTTTTTAATAAATAATTCAATTCGCTAACAGTGAAGAAATCAATACAAGAGAATTTCTAATTAGCGTATAAGTGGTTACATAACCAAGAAATAATAGAGCTAACAATACTTGAAACTGCTTCTATGATTAAAGCAGGAACAATCTAACTTTTGCAGATTTCGTGTGACACTATTTTGTTGTTTGTATAAATTTTCTGTGTAAATTTCTAATTTTCATTTTATTTGTAACCGTCCATCTTCCATGTGAACAATGCGATCGGCAATATCTAAAATACGAACATCGTGAGTTACAAGTAGAACTGAACAACCTTCTTCTTTTGCAAGACGTTGAATAATGTCAACGACATCACGGCCAGTTTTACTGTCTAGTGATGAGGTAGGTTCGTCTGCTAGCACCAATTTGGGTTGAGCAACCAACGCCCTAGCGATCGCCACTCGTTGCTTTTGTCCACCTGATAATTTGTCTGGGTAATTATCCACAAGTTCGCCTAATCCTACAGCTGCTAACATGGCTACAGCGCGGTGTCGATACTCCTGTTTGGGAATTTCTGGATGCAGCTTTAGAGACATGCGGACGTTACCATAGGCAGAAAGGCACTTAAGTAAGTTGTGATGCTGAAAGATAAACCCGATTTGGTTCCGCACTTGAGTTAACTGCTTTTTGCTAGAACCCCGTAGTTCTTGACCAAGGATTTTCAGACTTCCATCCTGCACCGATCGCAATCCGCCAATTAGTGTCAATAATGTTGTCTTACCACCACCAGAAGGGCCTGTGAGGATGACAATTTCTCCTGGATAAATGACCAAATCCACATCACTAAGCACAGGCTTACGCAAAACCCCTTGACCGAAAGCATGATTGAGGTTGCTAACAGCGACAGTTGGTTCCATAATACTAATTCGTAATTCGTAATGACGCTCGTTCGCGTAGCGTTAGCCTTAAAATACATCGGCTGGATCGGCAGAACGGAGTTTAGTGGTGGCGATCGCACCGGAAACGCCACACATTACAATAGTTAGGATGAACACTTGAATAGCAACACTCGCCTTCATCGCCAAGGGAATTCGCGTGAGTGTTACGAGTAATTCATAGATACCAACTGAGGCGATAAAGCCGGGGATGAATCCCATTACACCCAAAATAACAGCTTCTTGTAGTACTACTAATAATAGAGAGCGATCGCCATAACCCATAGCTTTGAGAGTGGCATACTCTGACAGGTGATCGCTAACATCAGAGTAGAGGACTTGATAAAGAATAATCACCCCAACAACAAAGCCGACAATCGTACCAAACTTGAGGATGATCCCCTCTGGCTGTGAACTGTAGAATTGCTGTTCGCGTTGAATTAATTCTTGATGAGTAAATACCTCCACCTCTGGCGGAAGACGTTGACGCAATTTTGCTTGGACTGCGGTTAGATTTGCACCTTTTTCCAGGGTAACTACTCCCAACCGCGCTTGGTCGAGGCTATCTTGACCATTGCGCTGAGCGTAATTCCAGTCACTCATGATCACGTTCCCTTTATCATTCATGGTGCTACCCATGCTGAAAAGTCCAACTACATAAGTGCGGCGATTTTCCATAATAGTTGCTAACTCTGATTTCTTAGCAAGCGATTGCGGAATTTCGCCTAAAGAAGATTGGGATAAACGGTCAAATAATACCGCGTCTGGTGCAGTTAATTTTGCTAGTTGCTGATTTACTTCTGGTAATTTAAACACAGAAGAATGAGCAGGATTGAAAGCAATAATCCTAACTTCGTTACCAAAGAAACCGCGCCTGCGAGGTCTTTTTTGATTAGAGTTACTCGGCTTAGATAACTGATTGGGATTTACCCAATTTGCCCTATTAATATAGACAGGGCTAACAGCAGAAACACCATCTACCGCAGTTGCTTGATAAAGGTAAGCACGTGGAAAAGATATTCTAAACTGTAAACTAGGACTATATGAGGATACTAATAATAAATCTCCTCCTAAGCTTTCATGAAGTCTAGTTGTTCCTTCTGTTAGCATTGCTAGGAGTCCTAGCTGAGTGAACATGAGAATATTTGCAAAGCACACGCCTGTGGTTGCTACAGCTAAGCGCATCTTTTGATGAGACAACTGTGACCAAGCTAGGGGAGTCTCTAACGAAAATTTTAGCGGGGGAAATTTCATGATTGCAGGTTTGTGATTTGGGTAACAAATTACCTTTTAACGAACCGCCAAGGACGCCAAGAGTAGAAAGAGAAGATTTGAGATATTGTTGAATAAGTATCAAAGCCCAAAATTCATTTTCTCAAACTTTTACTCTCTGCGACTCTGTCTTGAAAAGTTTCCTAGGTTGGGAAACTCCGAAGTTCTGATCGCCGGACGCCGGCGCTCAGACTTCTCTCCGCCTACAGAACTTTTCGCTGCGCCTCTGCGTGAAACAAAATTCATATTTCCACTCAACAACGCCACATTTTACTAATCGTTAAGAAGCCGCAACGTCAATCTTGACTCGCACTTGCATCCCAGTTAAAGCGGCTACTTTTGAACTATCTTCTGGGTCAATGCGGATTTTAACTTCCACTACACGAGCATTAACATCGTTAGTTGGGTTATTTTGGTCTTGATTGAGGCGGGTTTTACCAATTTGCAAACCAATTTGATCGACCTTACCCTGAATGTCGCCACTAAAGCCGCCGTACTCGCTATTAATTATTGCTTGCTGTCCTAGACGTACTTTGACGATATCAGTTTCGTAGACTTCTGCGATCGCATACATCTGTTTTGTTTGTCCTAATTCTGCAATTCCCTCTTGGGTGTTTACCTGTTCTCCAACACGGGTATTGAGCCGCAAAATCTGTCCAGCGACGGGAACTCGCACTTGTGAATCTTCTAATTGAGCTTTTTGCTGTTCTACCTGGATTTGGGCTTGCTCTAATTCAGCTTTCGCAATCTCAATATCAACTGGGCGTACCTCCTGCAATCGCTTGAGATTCGCCTTTTCTTTAGCAAGTTGTGCCTGTACGGTGGATGTGGTGTTGTCTAACTCGGCTTTATTTTGCGAAAGGACTGCTTTTGCTCGATCAAATTTCTCTTGGGCGTCGTCTAACTCAGAGCGCTTGATAGCTCCTTCCTGAGTTAAAGTCACATAGCGTTGATATTGCAGTTGAGTATTGCGGATAGTTGCTTGGGCTTGGGCGATGGTTGCTTGTCGTTGTTTGGTTTCAGTTCGCAGGCGGGCCTCTAATTCAGTAATAGCAGCACGTTGAGCAGCAATTTCTCCCTGTTTAAAATCTCCTTGTTGAATTTTAAGCAATTGCGATCGCTTAATTGTCACATTTGCTTGAGCATCCCTAAGTTGTTGTTCAGCTTTATTTTGCCCTTGGAGAATGGCAATTACCTGATTTGCCTTGACAAAATCACCTTCTTTTACCAGGATTTGATTAACACGGCTATCTTGAGCATTGACCACAGAAATCTTAATCACGTCTCCTTCTGGTACTAACTTTCCTAAAGCTACTACCCGATTGGAGGTAGCAACTTCAGTTTGTACCGGAGCATCACGAGGATTATTTTGTGCCTGTATGGAACCACAGGCGACAGATAATGTGGAAAGACTGATGATAGTTGTGTAACTCACACACTGCCGAAGTACGACAGATACACCCTGCTGAAACTGAACCATAGCTAATGGGAGCATCATAGCTTTTGGTAGATGTTTTTATTTTTACGTCAAGTCACAAACATGCTAAAAGGCAACGTCTACAGGGAAATACAGACTCCAGGTGTATTTATAAGGTTCCCACGAATAAAATTGCTGACTATCAGCAATGATAATATCGATTCTCAAGTAAAAGAGATTGGGAGCAGGGGAGCAAAAGAATATAGGACTTACGCACTGAAGCCTGAAACCTAGATCCCCCCTAGCCCCCCTTTTTAAGGGCTACGGTGTACACACAAGTCTTTTAGAGTTGCCCCACAGGCTTTTGATCCCCCCAACCCCCCTTCAAAAGCAGGGCAAAAACCTCTCAAAGTCCCCCTTTTGAAGGGGGATTTAGGAGGATCTACAACGATTTTGGTTTTGTACAGAGATGTGTGTACACCGTAGCTTTTTAAGGGGGGAACTTCTAAAGCCCCCTTTTTAAGGGGATTGGGGGATCTGAGTGCGTAAGTCTTGGAATAATTCCTTTCTCAATACCCAGTCCCCAATCCCCAATCCCCAGTCCCAATCCCCAGTCAGGATTATGCTGAAATTTGATAATCAACTAGAAACCCTTTATGCCACAAATCGCCAAGTATGGCGGGAATGGTTGGAGAAAAACCATCACACCTCGATTGGTATATGGCTCATTTACTACAAGGTGAAAAGTGGTAAGCCAAGCGTTCAATATAGCGAAGCTGTAAAAGAAGCCTTATGCTTTGGTTGGATTGACAGTAAAGTCAAATCCTTAGATGAAGAACGTTATATGCAAATATTTACACCTCGAAAACCAAAAAGCGTATGGTCAAAACTAAACAAGAAATATATTGAAGAACTTATCGAACAAAATTTAATGACGGATGCTGGTTTGAAAAAAATTGAAGTTGCTAAACAAGATAGCTCCTGGAGCAAATTAGACGCCATAGAAGAGTTAATCATTCCAGTAGATTTAAAGCAAGCATTAGAAGCAAACGAAATTGCTAACAAATATTTTCAGGCATTTAGTAACTCATCCAAAAAGAATATACTCTTTTGGATTGAAAGTGCCAAACGTCCAGAAACAAGGTTGAAAAGAATTGAGCAAACTATCAGCTCAGCCACGCAGGATAAGAATCCATTAGTACGATGACAACGTAAATAAGCAAAAAGGCTGGTAAAAGCATAAATGCTTGGATAGATGAAATCTTAACTGTTGCTGCGGATAAAGTAGTCAAAACCTAGAGTAAAAGATTCTAAATATCTCTTTTTCTAAAATGCGAAGATAAAGCGATACCTAACGCACCACTCTCTTACAACAAGCTATGTCTAATGGTGTTTACGCTCTACTCTTCCATAATAGGCGATCGCCTCAATGAAATCTGATTTCTTTCCCACTAAAAGCTCGTTCCTAGTTTAAGATGCTCACTACTTAATTTCGGGGAACGCATTTGCTATGTCTGGCTCAGCTTAAATCCATTCATGAGCATCTAGATTTAGGGCATGGATTAACCATTGAAGCTTACGCCCGCCTAATTGATACTACCCGTGCCATACTAGAAACTCATAATACGCTTTTGTCTAATCTTGAGGAATCTCGTAAGACAATCAGGCAGATGGACAAAGCACTCTCGGAAATGTCTGAGAGGATGCTTAGTGGAATCGCTACTATATACCAATACAGTTCAGTTAAGCCCAAAAAATTAAATTATGTAGGTTGGGTTGAGGAACGAAACCCAACGTTTGCAGGCCTTTGTTGGGTTTCACTGCGTTCAACCCAACCTACAATTATTCTTAACTGAACCGTATTGTACTATATACGGCAGAAACAGCATGGAGTATTCAAAAGCAGGCGGCTCTAATCGAAAGCGGGGTAAACAATCTAGTTCACAAGTTCCTTCAGTTGTAGTGCTTCCCGTCACTCAACCCGCCCAAACTATGAATTGCAAACAAGTCAACTAACGGCAATCGCGGTTAACGCTTTCATTACGGCTAAAAAAGAGTGTTTATCTACCTCAACACAACCTTATCTTCAAACTATTGCATTGCTGAAATAGAACCGGGAATTTCTGATGATATAGTGCTGGACTTGGGTAATCAGGAAGGAGCGCTATTATTGACTTCTGATAAAGATTTTGGTGAGTTAGTGTTCCGTCTACGCCGTATCGCTTCAGGTGTTGTGCTAATTCGATTATCAGGATTATCTACAATCAGCAAAGCGGAAATTGTTACCCGTGCGGTAAATGAACATGCTGACGAGTTGCTGGGAGCTTTTACTGTCATCACACCGACAAATATTCGTATTCGCAAAATTGAGAATTGAATGCTTACATAAAGCGAGACCTCCGGTAAGCTTTACTAACGCTCCACTCTTCTGCAATAGGCGATGTCTACAGTTGGCTACGCCTACGTATTTATCTTCGCATAACAATTTTTTCAAGAAATATGAGACGATAGAAATATTAGAACAGTCAAAAAAACGTGAGTCAACAAGACAAACTCTTAGCCAAAATCCAATCGGGTACTTCTGATACAGATATTCCTTTTGCTCAGTTGTGGCAACTCTTATATAGTTTAGGCTTTGATGAAAGGATTCGTGGTAATCACCGCATCTTTGTCAAACAAGGTGTTGAGGAGATATTAAACCTACAACACAAAATAGGAAAAGCCAAAAGCTATCAAGTTAAGCAAGTTCGTGCAGTGATTCTCAAGTATCAGCTAGGAATTAAAAATGATGCCTCACTATGAAATTATTCTCTATTGGAGTGAAGAAGATGCAGCATTTATTGCCGAAGTACCAGAATTACCAGGCTGTGCTGCTGATGGCGAAACTTATCAAAAAGCACTGCAAAATGTAGAAATTGTTATGCAGGAATGGATAGAAGTAGCTAAGGATTTAGGGCGTCAAATTCCTCAACCGCGACGGCGCTTAATATCTATAGTAGAGAATAAAGAATTGGGGATTGGGAATTAGGAATAGGGAATTATTAACAGGCTTGAAAAGTATAAATTTGGAGCTTAATAGATATCAAACAAATGATATAAGTATTTGAGTAATTACAATTAAATAATAGATTTATTAATTCGCAGTCCCATGATCACTAAGTCCCGTTCAACCTCATCAAGTTCTGCGATTTTAGGTAAATGCCCCCAATGTTGAAAGCCAAATGTCTCAAACAGCTTTAAGCTGGGTTGATTATGGGCAAAAATAAAGCCTACGAGGGTCTTTATACGTAAGTTAGGACTTTCACTAATTGCTTTTGCTAAAAGTTGCCGTCCTAAACCACGTCGATGAAAAGCAGAGGCGATGTAAATACTAATTTCGGCAGTTGTATTATAGGCTGGTCGCCCATAAAATGATTGAAAACTGAGCCACCCAGCAATTACTCCTTCTACTTCGATTACCCAGAGTGGGCGTTGTGAAGGCGATCGCCCTTTAAACCAAGCCAAGCGGTTTTCTACAGATACAGGCTCTAAATCAGCGGTTGCCATACGGCTAGGAATTGCAGCATTATAAATTGCCACAATTGCAGGCAAGTCAGTTTCAGTGGCGTGGCGAATAGTCATTGCTACTGTCTCAAAGAAAATCTGGAAAAAATATTTAAAAATAATACAGCGTTAACAATAGCAATTTTACGGCTCCCACCTTAAAATAAGACTTTAACCATTAACTCAGAAATTCATTCCTGAGCGATTGTTGGGAGAAGTGCAAGATTTCAGTTTATGGAAGCTGAGGTAGTTCTAAAAGGCTGGCAACTAAAGCAATCAACTCTGTGGGGTCAATTGGCTTAGATAGATGCTTCTGAAACCCTGCTGAAAGGGCTTTTAATCGGTCTTCTTCTCGCGTGTATGCTGTTAGAGCGATCGCCGGGATGCATCCGCCTTTTTCTGTTTCTAAAGAGCGCAGTTGACGAATCAACGTGTAACCATCTTGATCCGACATCCCAATGTCGCTAATTAAGACATCTGGTTTTGATTGTTCTAGGATTTTTAGCGCTTCATCAACTGATGCTACCGCAGTGGCGATCGCTCCATACTCTTCAAACATGAAACTGAGAAAGTTACGGGTATCCGCTTCATCATCTACAACTAGAACTCTTAATCCAGCAAGGGGAGTAGAGCCAGCAGGCAAGGAAGTTTCTCCCTGTGTTTGTTTATCCCTACTACCTCTATTTTCGCGTAGCAGTGGCAGTCTGACGGTAAAGGTTGCTCCCTGTCCTGTACCTGGACTTTCAGCCGAGATTGTGCCTTTGTGCAGTTCTACCAGATGGCGGACGATCGCTAATCCCAATCCTAGTCCATTGTGCGATCGTGTTGTCGTGCTATCTGCCTGTCGGAACCGCTCAAATACTTTGGGTAAAAATTCTGGGCTGATGCCAACACCCGTATCAACAACTTGAATTTGGGCAGATTTGATAGTTGTTAATTCTTCCTGACTACTGACCATTGATAAAGTAACTTCTACCTTGCCACCTTTAGGAGTGAACTTAATGGCGTTAGTTAGGAGATTCCAGACAACTTGTTGTAAACGGGCTGAATCGCCAAAGACTGATCCTATGGAAGTATCCAGGATAGTGTTTAATTGAATACCTTTTGTCTCTGCTAAGGGACGTACTGCCTCTAAGGCTGCTTCGGTTACAGTTACCAAATTCACAGCACAAATATTTAACCGCAGTTGACCGCGGATAATCCGTGATACATCCAAAATATCCTCAATCAATTGCACCTGAGACGTAGCGTTGCGTTCAATCGCCTCCAGGGCGCGAGCAGTTGCTTTTTCGTCAAGTTTCTTGGAGCGGAGGATTTTTGACCAACCCAGCATTGAGGTTAGGGGTGTGCGAAGTTCATGGGAGAGAACGGCAAGAAACTCATCTTTCATCCGATTTGCCGCTTCTGCTTCCGCCCTTGCTGTTTGTTCTCGAATTACTTGAGCGCGGACTTCTTCGGCTTGTTTGCGTTCGGTAACATCTTCGAGCGTACCTACATACCCCAGCAATTCGCCTTGACTCGAAAGCATCGGTGATGACCGAACCTGAACCCAACGGATATGGCCATGAGCATTTTTAAACCGAAATTCTTCAGAGTAGTCGCGACCATAACTAATGTAGTTAGACCAGCTGGCGATCGCTTTCTCGCGGTCATCTGGATGAACAGATTCCAGCCACCTCTTGACTAGACTCTCTGCTGGCCTGAGTCCACAAATTGCCTGATAACGGGGATTAGTATATTTACAGCGCCCTTCAGTGTCAGTCTCAAAAATCCCAATAGGTGAACAGGTACTCAGTGAACGGAAGCGTTCTTCACTTTGCCTAAGTTCAGCATTGACGGCTACTAGTTCAGCAGCTTGTCGCTTAACTGCTTCTGTTTTCTTAAATAATTCTACAAATACTGTGACTTTAGAAGTCAAGATATTCGGGTCTATTGGTTTGAGCAGATAATCGACTGCACCTAGGGCATAGCCTTTAAACAACATTTGGTCGCTGGTGCTAAAGGCGGTGAGAAAGATGATTGGAGTGTGACGCGATCGCCCCCGATTGCGAATCAAGGTAGCAGTTTCAAAACCATCAATCCCTGGCATTTGCACATCCAGCAAAATCACCGCAAAGTCCTGATGTAACAGACACCTCAAAGCTTCTTCCCCAGAAGTTGCTCTCACCAGATTCTCCCCCAATTTTTCCAGGATTGCCTCTAGTGCCAGCAAATTTTCCAGTTTATCATCAACTAGGAGGATGTTTACTTTGGGTTCCATCTGCATGGTTTCATTTCCGTATAGAGTGACAAAGCTTAACTATCTTGGAAGCAATGTCTGAGAGTGACAAAATATAGTCTACTGCAACAGCAGAAATTGCTGCTTCTGGCATAATGCAACTCTCAGCAGTGGCAGGTTCTTGAACAATAGTGAGTCCTCCCCGCGCTTTCACTTTTTTCAGACCTTGAACACCATCTTGGTTCGCTCCTGTCAATATTACACCGATGACTTGCTGAGCGTATATATCAGCTGCCGACTCAAACAGCACATCAATCGATGGTCGCGCATAAGAAACAGGCTCATCAGTAGAAAGAGCAAAGTGATTTGGTTCAATTAGTAAGTGATAATCTGCTGGAGCTAGGTAGACATGCCCTGACTTTATTTCGTCTTTGTCTTCCACTTCTCGAATCGGCAACAAAGTGTGCTCTTGTAATAATTTATTCAGTGTCTCGTCAGACTCTTTGTGGCGGTGTTGCACGATCGCGATCGGCACTGAAAAGTCTGCTGGTAAGTTTCCCAGAATAATCTTTAGTGCAGATAATCCGCCCAAAGAAGTCCCAATAACCACTATTTTAAACGACACTTGTTTAGCCCTCATACCTGCGGAATCAGGATTGCAATCTTGATGCAACTCGATGGTTATAGAATACTTTTAGCATTCTCCAGTCCCTCCAATGCTTATCGCTTAAAGGGTAAAGGATGAATTCAAACCTTTACCCTTTAACCCTTAACCTTTTGCCAGACTATAAGGGATATTTTTAGGCTCAACCGAAAAGTCTTGCCAGCCCTTCGACAATTACTAACTTACCTTGATTTAGCATTTATACCATCTATTTCAAAGTATATATTTTTGTTATTGGCATTACAAATATATATTTTATAAATGTGAACTAGTTTACATAAACACAGATCCTTGGCATTTAATAATATTTTAAGAATGCAAAGACAGATACATTATAAAACCTAGCTTTTGCTAAATAAATAACTTTTAATTTTTAATTTTTAATTTTTTGACAATTCACAAAAATTTACCTAAGCTAAAAGATAGGTTAAGCAAATCAAACAAGTGACAGCGATTTAGTTTAGCTACATCAATAATTGCTGTTGCAAAGTATCGACGCAGGAAAATGAATCGCAACCACAATCATTAGACCGCTTGCAAAAGTCAGAAAACTATTAATTTCATTCTGACCAGAACGTAGTGAAGGAAAGAATCTCACTCCTATGTTTCGCTCCGCTCAACATGACACTTTAAGCATTTATGCAACAGGTCTATTTACTTTAAAAGCAAATTCAGCAGATTGCACCAGGTAGATATTAAACAAATTCTGGTCATCTAGGAATAGATGCTGATGGTGATGTTAGTGAGTATTCATCAATCAATAAAATTTGACCCAGGTGCAGTATATATTTCCAGGAGAACCCATGTTTGAGTATCTTACGTCTTTGAACGATCATAATTTACCCTACCCAGATACGATTCATCCCATCGTTGTCCACTTCGTAATTGCGATGGTATTGTTTTCCTTCTTCTGTGATGTAGTTGGTTATTTTACTGGTAAAACCCATCTTTTTGAGGTGAGTTGGTGGAATATGTTTGTCGCTACAATCGCCATCTTCGTCGCCGTCATTTTTGGTCAGTTTGAAGCTGGCTTAGCCCAACCTTACGACCTAGCTAAATCAGTGCTAAATATGCACACACTCATTGGTTGGTCGCTTTCTGGAATCATCGCTGCAATTACAGCATGGCGCTATGTAATTCGTACCCGCAACCCACACAAATTACCGATTTATTATCTGGCAGCAGGGCTACTTTTGACCCTAATAGTTGGCTTCCAGGTATATCTCGGTGATGAACTTGTTTGGGTATATGGATTGCACACAGTGCCAGTTGTGGAAGCAGTAAAGAATGGTATGTCATGAACTCAGAACTAATTGATCAATTGAGCGCACAACTGGGTGCAAATGGATTGCCTTACACCATTCCCATTCATCCCAACTTAGTGCATCTTACCCTAGGTCTATTCATTATTGGAGTGACCTTTGATATCGTCGGTGTTTTGTTTCCCTTCCAAAAATGGGTTTTCAAATTTTTAGCAATTACCGTTGAACGTGACAACTTCTTTAATGTTGGCTGGTACAACATGTTAGCTTCCAGCATCATTACATTTTTCACGGTAGCAGCAGGCTTTTACGAAATGCTGCTAGCAGCACCACCCGCTGATATCAAAAGTGCCTGGGGATTGCAGGCAATGGAAACCATGCTTTGGCACGGTGTTGGTGGTGTGTTTTTATTAGCGCTGATTGTTGGCATGACCGTCTGGAGAGGATGGCAGCGCTTCGTTTGGGGCAAAAACGCAGATAAACAAGTGCAGTGGAGTTATTTGCTCACAGGGATCACAGTCATGTTGATTATGTTCGTCCACGGCACACTAGGGGCGCAAATGGCTACCGAATTTGGCATACACAATACCGCAGATAACTTACTGCGATTAGGCCAAGACCTCAATACAACACTCAAATAATTGTCATTTGTCATTTGTCATTTGTTCAATGCCCAACGCCCAATAACCCTTAACCATGAAAATCCAGAAGATTTTAAACATTTTGACATTGATTACGGGTGCGATCGCAGTGACTACTACTAGTCTCTGGATTGGAAAACAGGCTTATTCCTGGCTTCCACCACAAGCAGCAGCCGAATCTCGACTAATTGATGATTTGATTAGTTTTTTGGTAACGCTGGGTGCATTCATCTTCCTGGGAGTGACTAGCACTCTCATGTATTCGGTGATTTTCCATCGCGCCAAAAAAGATGACTACAGCGATGGCCCCCCAATTGAAGGCAATATCACACTGGAAGTTGTCTGGACAGCCATCCCAATTCTGCTAGTGTTTTGGATTGCGGGTTACAGCTACCAAGTATATGAGCAAATGGGAATTCAAGGCCCGATGGAGCATGTACATTTCCATCTGCCGATGGCTATGCAATCTGCATCCGCAGCGCCAAAAGACCCAGCAAGCGACGCCTTAACTGAACCAGTAGAAAAAATTGATGTACTAGCTAAACAGTGGGCTTGGGTTTTTCACTATCCCCAAAAAGATATTACCAGTACCGAATTGCATTTACCTAGCGATCGCCGGGTGCGTTTAGCGCTGCAATCAGCAGACGTTCTGCACGGCTTCTACATTCCAGCATTTCGCCTCAAACAGGACGTAATTCCTAACCACACTATCGACTTTGAATTTACTCCCACCCGCACAGGCGAATATCGATTGACCGATTCCCAATACAGCGGCACATACTTTGCGACCATGCAAGCCAATGTAGTCGTCGAATCTCCTGAAGATTATCACCAATGGCTAGCCCAAGCTGCAACCCAAAAACCATCTGTGGCAAATAATCAAGCAGCTTCCGAATATGCTCAAGCATCCAATCAGTCAGTCAAAACTGGTTGGACTACTGTTGCACCTGCGGTAGCTCCTCTAGTCAATGCCCATTAGGGGAGTCAACAGTTCAAAGTAAATCATTTGTCGCTCCTTTAAAAAGTTAAGAGTCCTCCAGTCCAAATTTTGACCCTTGACTGTTGACCCTGGACTCTTTGAGTAGCACCCGGTTAAAAGGAAAATAACCAATGACTAATATTCCTATTGACAGTATCAGTATCGCCAGCCAGCAGCCCAACCACGAATCTCCGGGTAATTGGAAAGAATACTTTAGCTTTAGTACAGATCATAAAGTAATTGGTATCCAGTACCTCGTTACTTCTTTCTTCTTCTTTCTTGTTGGCGGTATCTTTGCGATGGTGATTCGGGGAGAACTAATTACACCCGAATCAGATTTAGTTGACCGCACCGTCTACAACGGTATGTTCACCATGCACGGCACTGTAATGCTGTTTTTGTGGACATTTCCGTCGCTAGTTGGTTTTGCCAACTATTTAGTGCCCCTGATGATTGGGGCGCGAGACATGGCATTTCCCCGCCTCAACGCCGTTGCCTTTTGGATGGTTCCAGTAGTCGGGATTCTAATGATGGGCAGTTTTTTCATCCCTGGTGGCCCAGCCCAAGCCGGCTGGTGGTCTTACCCGCCAGTTAGTCTACAAAACCCCACAGGTAACTTGATTAATGGTCAAGTTCTCTGGTTGCTAGCAGTGGCAATATCAGGCGTGTCCTCAATTATGGGGGCAGTCAACTTTGTTACCACAATCGTCAAAATGCGAGCACCAGGCATGGGCTTCTTCCGAATGCCCCTATTTGTTTGGGCAGTATTTAGCGCCCAGATTATCCAACTATTTGGACTACCTGCACTAACAGCAGGTGCGGTGATGCTGCTACTTGACCTCACAGTTGGTACCGCCTTTTTTGACCCAGCTAAGGGCGGGAATCCAGTTATGTTTCAGCATTACTTCTGGTTCTACTCCCACCCTGCCGTTTATGTGATTATTCTGCCTGTATTTGGGATTTTCTCAGAAATCTTCCCAGTTTATTCACGTAAACCCCTGTTTGGCTATAAGGTAGTCGCCGTTTCATCCATCTTGATTGCCGTAGTCAGCGGTATTGTTTGGGTACATCACATGTACGTTAGCGGTACACCTGGTTGGATGCGGTTAATTTTCATGCTGACAACAATGTGTGTATCTGTACCCACTGGCATTAAAGTCTTTGCTTGGGTGGCGACCATCTGGGGCGGTAAGCTGCGGTTGAATACAGCAATGCTATTTGCTCTAGGTGCATTGGTCATGTTTGTCTTCGCCGGTATTACAGGCATCATGCTTTCCTCTGTGCCTGTTGATGTACACGTTAACAACACCTATTTTGTAGTAGGTCACTTCCACTACGTCCTTTACGGCACGGTGACGATGGGCTTATATGCCGCCATCTACCACTGGTTCCCCAAAATGACCGGGCGGATGTACTCCGAAGGCTGGGGTAAATTGCATTTTTGGTTAGCATTCATTGGCACTAACCTCAACTTTTTACCCATGCACCCTTTAGGACTACAAGGGATGTTACGTCGAGTCTCTTCCTACGCCCCAGAGTATGCATTCTGGAATATCATCGCTAGTCTCGGCGGATTTCTATTGGGAATGTCCACCTTACCATTCATTTTCAACATGGTGATTTCTTGGATGCAAGGTGAGAAAGCACCTGATAACCCTTGGCGAGCAATTGGACTAGAGTGGATGGTTTCTTCACCACCCCCAGTCGAGAACTTTGAAGAAATTCCCATCGTTATTTCTGAACCTTATGGCTACGGCAAGTCAGAACCATTGACAGCTAACTTACAAAGCCATAACTCTTTGTCTACCAACGCAACATTAACAGACCTAGAGTAACGCAGAGAATTAGAGGTACGCACAAACCCTCTGCGTACCTCTGCGCTTCCCTCAGCGTTCCTACCCTGCGGGAAGACGTTCGCGTAGCGTCTCGTAGAGAAGCGCCTATGCGTTTCAAATTCAACCTCAAGTTAAAAGAGAATTCCCCCAATGGACAGTTATATCATTTCCGACGAATTGCACCAGACAGCGGCAGAACACAGCCACGACGAAGAAGGCAACAAAATGTTTGGCTTCATTGTGTTTCTCCTGTCTGAAAGCGTTATTTTTTTAAGTTTTTTCGCAGGATATATTGTCTACAAAACAACGACCCCTAACTGGCTACCATCTGGTGTTTCTGGACTAGAAATTAAAGAACCAACCATCAACACAGTAATTCTTGTAGCCAGTAGCTTTGTTATTTATTTAGCAGAACGTGCTCTTCAACGCCATGACTTAGTAAAATTTCGCCTGTTTCTCTTAACAACAATGGCGATGGGAACTTACTTTCTATTAGGACAGGCGATTGAATGGAACAGCCTCGCTTTTGGCTTCACTTCCGGGGTATTTGGTGGGACTTTCTACCTGCTAACTGGCTTCCACGGTTTACACGTTTTGACCGGCATTTTGTTGCAGTTAATTATTTTTGTACGCTCCTTCATTCCCGGAAACTACGACTCAAGTCACTTCGGCGTCAATGCGACCTCGTTGTTCTGGCACTTTGTTGATATTATTTGGATTATTTTGTTTATCCTCATCTACATCTGGCAGTAAACATTAAATCTGCTTTCATTCTGTGTTGCGATCACAGTTAAAGTCTATTACTGAGCAATGAATCAAAATAATGCTGCTCGTTTTCACTTCTAAACTCAGCATTCATTGCTCAGTACTGCTTCACTGAATCAATCCGCTCGTAAGTAATAGGTTTTATTATAAAGTCTAAATCTAGTAGCTTTTACGCCCCCGCAATTTTCTTATAGAGCTTCTCGCCCTTGGCTATTTCTTCATAGTACTGTTCATAAGGAGTGAATCTGATCGATTCTTGTCGTCCTAAACCCAAAAGACCAAAGTTGCAAAGACTATTATAAAAAAGTTCATGTACCCGCTTTTGAAGGACTTGATTGAAATATATTAAAACGTTACGACAAATAATAATATTAAATTCATTAAAAGAACCATCGGTTGCCAAATTATGCTGAGCGAATACTACGTTTTCTCTTAAAGATGTCCGAAAAATGGCATTGTCATAAGCCGCTGTATAATATTCTGAAAAAGACCGTTTACCACCTGCTTTCAGGTAAAGCTGAGTATATTCCTGCATCAGTTTCAGGGAGAAAATACCGCTCCTGGCAGTTTGTAGTACCTTCTCGTTAGTATCAGTAGCATATATCCGACAACGATGGTAAAGCCCTTCTTCTTGCAGCAAAATTGCCATTGAGTATACTTCCTCCCCAGTGGAGCAGCCAGCGTGCCAAATCCGAATAAAAGGATACGTTTGCAAGAACGGAATAACTTGATTTCTCAAGGCTTTATAAAAACTGGGGTCACGAAACATTGATGTTACATTCACCGTTAAACCCAGCAAAAACCGTTCGAGATAGGAGCGATTGTGGAGTAACTGCTCTTGCAATGCAGAAATATTGGCTAACCCTTCTAGCTGTATAAAGCTCAGAATGCGGCGCTTGAGTGAGGAGAGAGCATAATTACGGAAGTCATAACCGTAATATTGGTACACTCCCTCTAATAGCAACTGGATTTCAATATCCTCCAAAGTAGGTTTGGGCAAAGTCATAGTAGGAATTAGCATATCTATCTGCTGAGCCAATTACTGAAATACGCTAGCTATTCAACAAATTCAACTGCTTGCAGCTAGCAAAGCAACTATAGTGGTTTGCACTTGAATGCAATAAACTCACCTCTCCTACCAGAAAGGGAAATCTTTGCTCCTCTTCCCTAAATTAGATTTACTTTTCTCAATTGAAAACGACTATTTTTCTTAAAATACCTTATTTATCACCAACTTTTAACACAATATGCTGATAGTATTTTAATAATTCCAGACAATAATCATAGAGTTTCGCCTGAGATTATCCAGTTTGCCGATTGAATTTGCCATTTAAACTGTAATACTGCTACCTCTGAGCTTCAGTTTAAATAAGTCAATGTTATGCCCAAACAGGCGATCGCTACTATTGAAATCCCAGTTAGCCATCTAACCTGGTAGCGCAGATGTTTAATCTCTAGGCTAAGACTTTCCGTTTGTGATAAAGAATATGGCTGAAGTTGTTCAGCTTCAATAGCTATCTCTTGAGCTATTTCTTGAGGTATATTTTGTAATCCTTTAAAAGTTATCTGTAAGTGTAGCCAATCAGTAATTAGTTTGGGACAGTTCTTCTTAAACCAATCAAAGGCTAAGACTCTAAAAACTGGTTTAGACATTCGGGCAATTAATTTCATCACCCTGTTTAAAGGTCGCAAGCGAATCTTTTGGTTAATCAGGTTGACTGAGCCAACATCATAGAGACAATCCAGAATTAGTTTGACAGTGGCTTCTTCACTGTTAATTAAATTTTGTATTAAAAGCAGAACATCACGCATACGCTCTGCTTCATTCTGTGTTTCTGGCAACGTTTCTGAAGGCTGTACTAAGGTCTTTAGGGGTTTTTGTCTAACTATTGTCATACTGGTAAAATAACAGCCACATTATTTTAAGTACACCTATCTATTGAAAGAAATATATTTTATCTAGAGGGAGAACATAAAAAGTGAATATTTCTTTGATCTTTATTAGACCTCTTGCATAAATGCTTAAATTGTCATGTTGAGCGTTCGCCCTGGTCTCGCAGAGAAGCGAAACATAGGAGTAAGATTCTTTCCTGCGGAACCAAGGCTAACTTGCTTCCCGGTAGGGGTACAGTCTACTACGTTCTGGTCAGAATGACACTTATAATTTTCGGACTTTTGCAAGAGGTCTATTACAGGACTTACGCACTGAAGCCTGAAACCTAGATCCCCCCTAGCTCACGCCAGTCGCTCCACTTGGGGAGACCCCATCGCATGATTGCGTCTCCCCTTGGGAGAAGACCGCGCTGGCTCCCCTTAAGAAGGCTACGGTGTACACACAAGTCTTTTAGAGTTGCCCCACAGGCTTTTGATCCCCCCAACCCCCCTTCAAAAGGGGGGCAAAAACCTCTCAAAGTCCCCCTTTTTAAGGGGGATTTAGGAGGATCTACAACGATTTTGGTTTTGTACAGAGATGTGTGTACACCGTAGCTTTTTAAGGGGGGAACTTCTAAAGCCCCCTTTTTAAGGGGGTTGGGGGATCTGAGTGCGTAAGTCCTGTATTATTCCGAGGCTGAACAGATACACTGTGCCAGGATTTGTATGTACACCATAGCCTCCTACAGCAGAGAAGGCTGAACCCTCCGTCTTTAGAATTCTGATACCTTCTGCTCTGCCCTGGCGACTAGAAGTCGCGGCTATACAAACAAAACCCGCCTGCGCGGGTTAAAGACTGAGACTTTCGCAATTGTGCTTATACCTAAGTCGGTGAACCAGATGCTGATTACAGGCAATGCAGCTAAGAAGAAGTGCAAGCTGCGGCTGTTTTTGAAAGAAGCGTATTGAAAAATTAACTGACCGAAGTAGTCGTGACCCGCAACGATGTTGTAGGTTTCTTCTCACGAATCAACATTCTCTTTAATCGAACGGTGGAGCAGGCGGCAAGGCCAGCAGAAAGCTCCACAAATACTTACCGAGGCAATAGCAGCGGCAACTCGCCAAGTCAAACTAGGTGGAGTGGCATCTGAGGGTTGGTTTTGTGCGCCTTTAGCTAGTTCTGGAGCGGAATTACATAGCTGACTGGCTGTACTCACCCCTTCAATCGCCGCTCCAATTAGATAAGCTACCAGGGCAATTCCTAGCCAGTGATTTATCATGTTGTACTATTGGAATTCTGATGAGGATGCTCGACAATAAGCAATTATTTGGTTTCTCGTGCTAATGATTGCTTTGCCCAACAGATAGTCTGCCTTCAGCGGTGTCGCGAATGAGGGGCAGTTTAGATTTGATGTAAGTATTGAGGCTACCATCTGCCTGAGCGTCAAGCCCTTGCTTGGCTTTCAACTGCTGGAGGAGTAATTGCACTAGAGCAGCATCGTCAAAGTGGAGCAGGATACTGACCTGAGTAGACTCGATTACAGCCCACAGTTGTTGCATCATTTTGGCAGTGATCATGAGTCTCAAACCTCTTAAGCTTTTCTTTATATTTACACACTTTTGCAATCCACGGTAAGTTTTTGTCTCAGGTTTAATCAATCAACACAATTAGACAGGCGTGAAATAGCAAGATTTACACAAATCCTTATTTCATCTTATTTTCATTGATTTTGAGGTCAGAGTCGCCACCAGTGATTGTTTGGAATAAGTTTCCTAGGAAGAGGAAAAAAGCCGCGATCAACAATATGAGCATTAAACTAGCAAGAGCAGCAAAGGGAGAGATGATCAGCGAGACTAACAAAGCAAACACCAAAATCGTTATTAGTGTTTTATTCATTATCTTTTTACCTGAAATAATTACTAATATCCAACTTACTAACTAAGTCAGGAACTCGTCTACATCCAATAGACGGAATCAGTCATATTTCTTTGGTAGTTTTTTGAAACGAAATTGACTGAGAAGATTTAGTTAGGTTAACTAACGAAGATGCTCAACTCCAGTCAATTAAATTCAGGTTTTGACGTATGCGCGATCGCGGAATGCGAAAATGTATAAAGTCTTGGGAAAGATAACTAAAAAACCATATATGGCATTTTGAGCTACCAAAGTATTCCTTAAGGTTATAGTCATTAGTTCTGATGATAGATGCAATACCTAAATTTAAATTGCTATTGTATAGCTGTGAGTAAAAAATACTTTCTAAATTAACAACAATGAACATTCTCGCTTGGATTGTTTTAGGTCTAATTGCTGGTGCCATCGCTAAAGCTATCTATCCTGGTCATCAAGGCGGCGGAATTCTCGGAACAATCTTGTTAGGAATTATTGGTGCTTTTGTTGGTGGTAGTTTAGGTGTATTCTTTAGTACGGGAACTTTATCCCTAGCCGCACCAAGTCTTAGCATTCCCGGTATCGCAGTTGCGGTTTTGGGTGCAATTGTAGCCGTTTTCCTCTGGAATTTACTAACCCGCAGAAGTGCTGCATAAAAGATTAAATCAGTCTCAACTCATAATTAATATCAGGGAATTAATTTTAACTGTTTATATCCCTGAATTAAATCGAAAGAATAGCGCCTACCTATACCTAGGGGGCGCTATTCTTTTTTTAATAAATACAAAATAAAGATTAGCAAAAACTTGAATGTAGTGCGTGAACGTAAAGATGTTTGTAGTCAGACATCGCCGTCTGTTAGAAGATGTTAGAAAAGTTCACGGTTGTATAGAGATCCCCCCTTGCTCCCCTTTTTAAGGGGGAATAACCTTCTCAAAGTCCTCCTTTTTAAAGAGATTTAGGAGGATCTAAAGTTTTTGATACATCAGCCACCACTTTTAAAACATCCTCTTAAATAGACCTCTTGCAAAAGTCAGAAAACTATTAGTGTCATTCTGACCAGAACGTAGTGGAGGGTTCGCGTAGCATTCCGCAGGAAAGAATCTCACTCCTATGTTTCGCTCCGCTCAACATAGCAATTTAAGCATTTATGCAAGAGGTTTAATGTTGCTGATGTTGAGCGCCAGATTTGTGGGATACTAGTGCAGCAAGGTATAAGGCAGCACGCTGTACTAAAACAATGGAAACGCAGAGATACACTACCATTTCATTCCAATTCAAATATGAAACAGCTTTCAAAACTGACTTAGCACAGGTTGATATTGCTGTGTGAGTTCGCATCTAACACAGCTTCATCCCTTTATTAAAAACTATTATGCTAATTGCATTCAAAAAACAGCTAAATAACCTGTTAGCTAACTCTCTGATGGCGACAAGTTTCAGTCATGTCCGAGTTAACTTGATCGCAAAATAAGACCTGCTATGTGTCATTGCATAAAAAGTTCCCAAAAAGTAATTTTAGAAAGATTTTTTGACACTTACTACTTGATTATTTAGGCGAACAATTTATCTAAGCTTACTCACATGTCCCAAGCCACTACCAAAATGTATTTGTCCCTGCCACAGCCAAGTTTAGCTTTGTTTTGACTTAAAAGGTTACAAACTTACACTATTAAATTTAAGTAAATAAGTAAAAAAAGTATGAAAAAGTCCGTTAAAGTCATATCTAAAATAAACTTTATTACTTTTTTTACAAATGAATATCGAAGAAGCATTAGTAATTTTAGACACATTTCTTGAACAAAGCTTAAATGACGTTCAGGAGCTAGTGTTTCGCCAAGCTTGGGAAGGACAAACTTATCCAGAAATAGCAGAAAGTTCTGGTTACGATGCCAATTACATAAAAGATGTTGGTTCTAAGTTATGGAAGTTACTGTCACAGGCTTTGGATGAGGAGGTTACGAAAAGTAATTTTCGGTCAGTTTTAAGACGGCGATCGCGTAGCATTGACTTTCGTGAAGCATCCCGTACCCCTGTAGAAACGCAAGCTACACGCAGCATTAGAGAAGAAAACATTATTCAAAACAGATCGCAGAATGTACAAGCAGCCTTAAAACACAGAGAAGAACTTGAGATTATCTCTAAGGATGATGAAATCTCAGAGTTACTTGTGGGAATAGAGGCACAAGAGAGGAGAAAATCCCTCAGTTCCAATTCTGAGTTCTTAGAAATTCCTAGTGGTTCAGTACCGCTCAATTCCTTTTTTTATATCGAGCGTCCGCCAATTGAAGAACGCACATATACCGAAATCAATAAACCTGGAAGCCTGATCCGAATTAAAGCCCCCAGCCAAATGGGGAAAACCTCCCTGCTGCAAAGAATTCTTGCTCATGCTAGACAGACTGGGCTACACACAGTACAAATCAGTTTGCAGCGGGCAGATAGTCAAGTTTTCACTAGCTTGGAAAAATTCTTACGGTGGTTTTGTGCCAACATCAGTCGGCAGTTGAACATAGAACCAAAGCTAGATGATTATTGGGATGAAGATATTGGTAGCAAAGTTAGCTGTACATTGTATTTACAAGGGTATTTGCTGCAAAAAATCGACTTTCCAGTAGTTTTAGCTTTGGATGAAGTGAATCGGATTTTCGAGTATCCAGAAATCTGTCGGGACTTTCTACCCTTACTACGCTCCTGGTATGAGGACGCTTCCGAACTAGAAATTTGGCAGAAACTCCGATTAGTGGTAGTTCATGCCACTGAGGCTTATATCCCGTTAGATATCAATCAATCGCCTTTCAATGTTGGGCTACCGATTAAGTTACCAGAATTTAATTTAGAGCAAGTGCAGGAATTAGCCATACGTCATGGGTTGGATTGGGTTAAATGTGAGGCGGGAGTGCATAAACTTACTCTGCTAAGAGCGATGATTGGCGGTCATCCCCATCTAGTACGTCTGGCTCTTTATCAGTTGGGACGTCACGAGGTAACTCTAGAGCAGTTATTACAAGATGCTCCCACAATTGCTGGAATTTATAGCAACTATTTACGGCATCACCTTGCGAATATCCAAGGGCATCCCGACCTGATAGCAGCACTCAAATCTGTAGTTACTTCGCCAACAAGCGTACAATTAGAAGCGATCGCTGCCTATAAATTAGAAAGTATGGGTCTGGTAAAACTTGAGGGAAACCAGGCAATGCCCAGCTGTGAGCTGTATCGACTGTATTTCCGCGAGCAATTGGGCTAAAAGCATGAATAAGTACGAATATCAAATCGGCGGTAGTCTGAAAGTAGAGGCTCCTAGCTATGTAGAACGACAAGCTGATTTTGAACTCTATAATTCTTTGCTACAGGGAGAGTTTTGTTATGTATTCAGCTCCCGACAGATGGGCAAATCTAGCTTGCGCTTACGAACAAGGCATCGATTAGAACAAGCAGGTTTTAGTTGTGCCTCTATCGACATGACCCGGATCGGTAGCGCAAATATTACCCCTGCTCAGTGGTATAAGGGCATAGTAGTTGACTTATTGAGAGGTTTTAATCTCTTTGAAAAAGTAAATTTAAAAGTTTGGTGGGCGGAGCGAGAAGATTTACCTGCACTACAGCGATTGAGCCAGTTTGTTGAAGATATTTTGTTAGTTCAGATCAAAAGCGAAAAAATATTTATTTTTATTGATGAGATTGATAGTGTTTTAGGTCTGAATTTTCCAGTTGTTGATTTTTTTGCGCTGATTCGGTCTTGCTACAATCAGCGAGCCGAAAATCCAGAATATAACCGCCTAACTTGGGCGCTGTTCGGAGTAGCAACGCCCTCAGATTTGATTGCCGATCGCAACTCTACCCCATTTAATATAGGCAAATCTATTGACCTGCACGGCTTTGCGTTGTCGGAAGTTCAGCCATTAGCAGCAGGTTTAGAGGGTAAGGTAGCTAATCCTATGGCGGTTCTCAAAGAGATTTTGGCTTGGACAGATGGTCAACCCTTTCTCACCCAAAAGCTATGTGAGATTGTGGTGCAAGAAAGAAATAGCGGGAGCAAGGATGTTCAAGAGCATAGAAGCCTAGAAGCCGATGACCGTTACAAGTTAGATGACCATTTGCCCATCATTAATTATCATCTCATCAGTTTTTATTACCAATTTCCATCGTTAATTTTAGAAAAGCTCGTGCAAACCCACATCCTTGAGAATTGGGAAGCCAATGACGAGCCAGAGCATTTGAAAACTATCCGCGATCGCCTCCTCACAGATGAGCAACGTGCAGGAGGTTTACTGGGACTGTACCAGCAAATTTTACAAGGGATTCAAGTATCTTCTGATGACGGAGAAGAACAAATCGATCTGCTGTTATCGGGGTTGGTGACTAAAGAGCAAGGACAATTGATAGTGAAAAACCGCATTTATCATGAGGTTTTCAGTCAAGCTTGGGTAGAGAAACAACTAGCAAAACTGCGACCCTATTCCCAAACATTAAATGCTTGGGTAGCTTCAGATTACCGTGACTATTCGCGGCTATTACGCGGACAAGCCTTGCTTGAGGCTCTAGCTTGGTCACAGGGCAAAAGCTTAAGCGATTTAGATTATCGGTTTTTAGCAGCTAGCCAAGAATTTGATCGGCGAGAAGTTGAGACATGGTTAGAGGCAGAACGTGCTAAAGAAGTTAAAGCCAGATTAGTTCAAGAACAAAAAGCTGCTAGATTTCAAAGATTGTTTTTTCTGGGTGCATTCAGTTGGGTATTATTGATTACTTTAGGATTAGGAATGGGAACTTTATTCGAGTATGGAAAGAACTGTTCAGTCAGATTTAAGCAATTGCTTCATTATCGGTAAGCAGCAAGAAATGCTGTCTCAGAAGATATTTTCAATGGTGATGTTTTACTCAAAGTTTCTTTCCAACTAAACTTGAGAAAAATCAAGCTATATGACTTTTTCTGACTAAATAATACAAAAAGATTTCAAACCTATTTCTATATTCCTAACTATTTCGGACTTTTTCAGGCTGTGTTTACCTAACCAAAAGCTTAATTTAGATTCAGGATTAAACAAAAACCATCCCAACTATACAAATTAAATAAATTTACAGGTGTCGAGTAAAAAATTGTTGGTAAATTATCAAAATAATGTAGTTTAGGAAATAAAGATTATGGCTTTTAATGCAACTCTAGAAACAAATAATAATATTGCCACCATCAAGTTGTCTGGCGAATTAGATGGGTTGACGGCATCGGTTTTCAAAATAGAAGTAGATAAAGCAGCATCTCAGAAAGTGAAATGTCTTGTTTTACTAATGCAGGATCTAGAATATATGTCTAGCGCTGGTCTACGGGTGCTGATTTTTGCTAAGCAAAAGATGGGTGCAAACGTTGATATTTACGTCGTTGGCGCTCAGGAGACGGTGATCAGTACATTGCAAAAGACTGGATTCGATCAAAGTGTGATTTTGCTAGATGATGATAATATCTCTGAACTCGAAAACGTTTAGAAGAAAGCATATTAATTAGTTTCTACAAGGCAATTGGTATGCAACCTTCTTTAACAGTGCCGGCAACCTTAGATTCACTTTCAACAATCGCTAAATATGTACTCGCAGCTACCGCAGCAGCCGATTTAGATAAAAAAGCTGCCTATCGATGCCGCTTAGCAATAGACGAAATAGCTACCAACATCATTACTTATGGCTATGGTCAAGCAGGTTACGAAGGGGTGTTGGACTTGCAAGCAGAGATTGACGAGCAAGCTCTAACCATTTCTATTGAGGATACAGGTGTAGCCTACAACCCTTCCCAAGCCCAGCTTCCAGACGAAGATCAGTTAAAGCTGCCCCTACAAGAGCGGTCAATTGGTGGTCTAGGCATATATCTTGCGCTTCATGAGGTCGATAAGTTTTTCTATGAGCGCGTTGGTGACAAAAATCGCAATATCTTCATTATGTATCGCTCAAAACCAACTTAGTATTCCACCACACCAACGTAAATAAGTTCGTAGTCAGGACTTTAGTCCTTGGCTTGAGCGCTGAAGCGCTCACTACGAACCTAGCAAAGTTGCTGTGAAAGAGTACTAGTAGAATTGCTCAGTAACTACCTGTTGCTCTATATACTGATCACCAAGGAGGCTCCTCCATAATGAAAACTGAGCACGAGCTTCTACTTATCTATGAGCGAGACTTACAAATCGCTCACATGATTCAAGCCGACTTCTTGCCAGAAACTTTACCACAGATGCCTGGGTGGGAAATAGCAGCCCGTTTTCATCCAGCGCGTGTAGTAGGTGGAGACTTCTACGATGCTTTTCCTCTTGCAAATCACCGAATTGGCATTGTAATTGCGGATGTTTGCGATAAAGGGGTGGGTGCTGCGTTATTTATGTCCCTTTTCCGAAGCTTGATTCGGGCTTTTGCCCAACAGCATTATAATTTGAGCTGGTTAGGCGCTCTTACTGATGAGGGCAGCAAGTTAGCCAAAGGTGGACAACGAGCACAGGCTCCAAGAATCGGTACTACTGCCCTCAAAAATGCTGTCAGCCTGACAAATAATTACATCGCCAATAATCACAGTCGGATAAATATGTTTGCCACGCTTTTCTTTGGTGTGTTGAACCCAAGCACAGGTCTGCTGCACTACGTTAATGCTGGACATGAGCCTCCAGCTATTTTTGGTGCTGATGGTGTTAAGGCTAGGCTTAAACCCACTGGCCCAGCTGTTGGCATAATGCCTAATAGAGAATTTGGAATTCAGCAAGTCCAGTTGGAACCAGGAGACATTTTAGTAGCTTACTCTGATGGTGTGACTGATGCTCGTGACCCCAAAGGTCAGTTTTTCGGTGAAGAAAAATTCTTATCTTTATTACAGCAGCCTGCGCCCTCTGCTACTGCGGTGCTAGACCGGATCGAAGCAAGTGTGTATGCTTATATTGCTGATGCTGATCAATTTGATGACATTACTATGCTAGCTGTGCATCGTGCCTGATTTAAGGTGCAGACTATCACCTTACTAGGATTGCAAGGACGAAAGCTGCGTGATTTCTAAGTTATCTGAGAAAATTAATTCTGTATTGCCACGTTTGCAGAGACTTTACGCAGCATTATTAGTCTCAGGTACAAGCGTGATTGTCACCAGTGCGATCGCCACAACTATGGTCATTGGAGCACGGCAAGCTGGTTTGTTGCAAACACAAGAACTCTGGGCTTTCGACCAGTTCATCCAATTGCGTGGTGATGAAGGCCCTGATCCGCGGTTGCTGATTGTTGCGATTACAGAGGAAGATCTGCAACTGCAAAAGCGATGGCCATTGCCCGATCGCACATTAGCACAGCTCTTAAGCAAACTAGAGCAGCAACAACCGCGAGCGATCGGGTTAGATATTTATCGAGATTTGCCCGTAGAACCTGGTAATCAAGAGTTAGCTAAACTTTTGCAGCAGAGCGATCGCATCATTACTGTATGCAAAGTCAATGATTCTGCCACCAATCCCGGAATTGCACCTCCTCCTAGTGTTCCAGAAAATCGCATTGGATTTGCTGACTTGTTAGTAGATTCTGGTGGTATCCTACGCCGCAGTCTACTGTTTATGAATCCTCCTCCTGTAAACAAACCAATTGGTGAAAATTCCCATTTTTGCCAAAATTCCGCCGCCGACCTTTTCTCTTTGAGTCTCCGGCTAGCATTAAATTACCTAAAAGTAGAAAAAATTCAACCACAGCTAAATTCATCTAATGAGCTAAAGCTAGGTTCAACAGTATTTAAACGATTAAAAGCAAATTCTGGTGGCTACCAAAATGTTAATTTAGCAGGGTATCAAATCCTACTTAACTATCGCTCTCCCTGGAATGTTGCCCAACAAGTAACGCTCACAGAAGTACTAACAGGCAAGGTGAATCCTAGTTTGATTAAAAACCGTGTAGTCCTTATCGGCACTACAGCAGAAAGTATCAAAGACGGTTTCTATACACCTTACAGTTCTGGACAGCAAAAAGACCAAGAAATGCTGGGGGTGATGATCCATGCACAGGCGGTAAGTCAAATCCTCAGTGCTGTTTTGGATCAGCGTCCCTTATTTTGGTATTGGTCAAACTGGGGTGAGACTTTATGGATAGGACTATGGTCACTCTCAGGAGGAATATTAGCTTGGCAAATTCGCCACCCTCTACGCTTTGGCTTAGCCAGTGGAGTAGCGTTAGGGGGTTTATTGGCGCTATGTTTTGGTTTTTTTTGCCAGGGAGCTTGGATACCACTAGTACCATCTGTACTCACATTCATCGTAACTGCTGGGAGTGTGGTGACAATAGACCGATTTAATAAGGCAGGATACACAAGAGCTATTTACGTTCGCCTCAAAAATCCTCTCAAAGTCAACATTGAAATTGACCAATCTAAGAAAGAGCGTCAAGTAGCCGAAATTACACGCACAGAATACTTTCAAGACTTGCAGAAAAGGGGGAAGGAGCTTAGGACTAAAAGAACTACAGCTACTCCAAAGAGTAACTCTAATGCATCTAGCGAGGTGAATGATACTAATAAAAGCCGTCAAGAAGTTTCTGAGAGTTCAGAAATAGAATATTACCAACAGATGCAAGATAAAGTCAAAAATTTAAAAAATAGAGAAAAGAAAACTGAGGATTAATCTTTGGTAATCCTATTCAAATTGGAAGATTTTTCGTAAAGACTGTCATTTGTAATTTAAATATCAGTAAACGAGGTTGAAGATGAAGAATAATTTTTCTCAAAAATTTGCCCTATTTTCTTTAGCTATGTTGCTAGAGATAGCTATAAATACTGCTTTTGCTGGGAAATTAACAGCTCAGCCATCATCGGCTTTATTGAATCAAGAAATCATTGAACCTGGGGAAGTAGTTGGGGAAAAAGTTAATTTCAAGCCTCCTAAAGTTGGAGCGCCTGAAAATCGAAAAGGAGGAGCATCACGTGGCACTAATTGTAGCCGAAGTCAAAAATCTCTCAAGGCTTTACTGCCAACCAGTAATCTCGGATTAACAGTAGAAAAATACCCAACTTTCTTTGTGTACGTTCCTCCAATTTCTACACAATTAGCAGAGTTTGAGTTACGTGAAGGAAACGATAGCACGGTAGTTTACAAAACGAGATTCATGGTTCCGGCAACTACTGGTGTTGTTAACTTTAGCTTGCCTCCTAACAAAACCTTGCAACCTTTAGAAATTGGTAAGAGTTATAAATGGTCGTTTTCTATAATTTGCGATTCTGAAGATCGCTCTAAAGACCTTTTTGTAGAAGGTTGGGTGCAAAGAATCGAACCAAGCTCAACTCTTGCTAGTCAAATAGAAAAGGCAAAACCACGCGATCGCCCAGCTTTATATGCAGAATCCGGCATCTGGTACGAAACTCTAATGACATTAGCCGAGTTACGCTACTCTTATCCTCAAGATTCATCTTTAGTAGCTGAATGGACAGAGCTATTAGAGTCAGTTGGACTGAATAATATTGCTCAAGAGCCGTTAGTTCCAAGTTCCAAAAAAGATCAGGCAAATAGGTAATTTAATTCTTACTTCTCAAGAACACAGCATTGAACAAAGGGTTCTGAGGCGACTTGTTCCAAGCCCATAGATTGTAACAAACTTGACCAGTCCTGACGAGTTTTGAACTTTGTACTGGGCTTTCGTCTTCATCGTTGGGCTAGGCGGCGAGAGAACATTGGCGATAGGTAAAATTTACCATTTTCCCTTTTCATGCAACAACGCCAACCCAAAGTAAAAAAGTTTGTGGACTTTTACCTGGCAAACGCTCCAACATTTGTTAGTCAGGTTGGTTACATCCCTCTATCAACGGAAGTTTATCATCTAGACTCTGTTCAATTCCATCAAGGTTAACTGGGGACAGTCTTTAATGGGGAAACTCACTTAAACCTAACTCTTGCTGAAATGTTAAACAAACGAGCAAACTTATTTTAGATAGGCACACATCTACCAAGGGCTACCAATCATTGTAAAGGCTGCCCAATAGTACGGATGAGATAAATTAAAATCTCCAAGTTTTGCTATTTCTGGGGGTAAAGGCGTTCCTACTCTCAACCCTGCTTGACGCAATTGCCCTTGTTTAATTTGAATTTGCTCGTTGAGCATTCCTATCTGTGTCTGCCTCAGAGCTTCTGCTTTAATGGGTGATGCTCTCAGGTGTTGGTAAAATTCTGTCATCAGGGCTAAAGTCCCTGCATCACTAACAGACCAGAGACTACCCATTGCAGACTTGACTCCTGCTTCCAGCGCCAACCCAGAAAAGCCTAGCTCTGCTTGCCGATCCCCTAAAGCAGTTCTACAAGCGCTTAGCACTAATAACTCTACAACAGGAGTATTCAATTGCAGCTGTCGCAACTGGTTTAATTGCACTTTGGTATTCCAAAATTGAATGTAGGAGTTACTGGCTGACCCTGGTTGAAAGACTCCGTGGGTTGCTAAATGAATAATTTTGTAAAGTTTCTGTTGGCGTTGCGATCGCAAATTATCTAAAGTAAATTTATCATTCAGGAAGCGGCTTCCCCCTTTACTCTGAACAATTGCAGATAACTCTATCGGTACAGCAGGTAGAGGTTCAAGATTTTTGAACTGGGAAGCTCCCATAGCTAAAACTGAAAAGTTGCGAATATCGCTGTAACGAGTGTCAGTCAGACTGAAAGCAGGAATCAGACTGATACTATATTTCTCCACAAGAAATTGCTGGCCGTCATGCAATGCCGAAAATGGTACGGAGCGCAAGCCAACACCTACACAAAAAACTAAAGTATCTATATTTTCAGCTTTCAAGTCTTTTTCAATAGGAGCAATAAACCATTGATAAAGCTGCTTTGCAGAAGCCAAATAGTTAGTATTGTTAACTTCTCTAGGATCACTAAGCTCAGTTTGAAACTGTTTAGTTATTTTGAGCAAAGCCTCTCTATTAGCTGCTGGTATACTCTTAATGATCGGATTACTTTTAGGCGTTACTAAGAGAATTTTTAGTTGTTTCTCAGTTGGTATTAAATAGACAACAGCAGAATTTTTACCAGTTTGTGCTTTAATTCTTCGCAAGGTATAGCTAATAGCTTTAGCCGTCATTAATTCGTTAGAAAAAGTTGAGCCTATGTAATTTTCATAGTCTTTTTTCCAGGTCTTTTCTTGTTCAGCTACAACATCTTTTTGTGCTGGGACATTTGGAGCTTGTAAGCTGATATTGCTAATACCTTGAGGCGAGGTAATAGCCTCAGCCGAAACAGGGGTGGGATTAATTAGTCCTGTAATTAGAAACGTTAAGGTGAGAAAATTAATTTTATTCATGATTGCGATCGCGGTTGGTAATATATGTAAATTTTTCAGCCCATAATTTGTTTTGCGATCGCTTCTACTACCAGGCTAAAGGGATGATAGGGGTTGCGTAGGCAAAAAATATCACTACTAGCTAGCTCCATTAGTTCTTCGGCGAGAGGGAAGATGCCCGCTACTGATGCGTTATAGGCTATCTCTACCCGTTCTTGTAAAGCTTTGAAATCCATATTTGGCAGCGCCTTATTGACCACCAGTAGTAACTCAGGTACTTCTAATTGACGGGCTACATCCACAGTCACAGCAGTACCTTGAAAGTCTTGACGATCTGGACGCAAGATGATGATCAAAGCATCAGAAATGGTAATCGAGAGTAGTGTCTCTTCATTCAGACCAGGGTGGGTATCAATAAATAAATATTCTAAATTTAGTCTTTCAAGCAGTTCTTGGAAGCCATCATGTAGTAAGCCTACGTCATATCCCTCACGTAGAACTCTGGTAATTTCACCAAGATTTAGAGAGGAAGGAATCAAGTAAATAGCGCTATTTTTCTGGGCTGTCTCCTTCAAAGCCGAAGTGACATTATATGCAGTATCCTCTATATCACAGCGGCCCCATAAGTAATCATTCAGGGAACGATCCATCGTTTCCTCATCGAAACCGAAAACGACATGAATCCCTGGTGATTGGATGTCAGTATCAACAATACCAACCCGATGTCCATAACGAGCAACGGTAGCAGCCAGATTAGCAGTTATATTTGATTTCCCGGTTCCTCCGCGGAATGAGTGGACAGAGATAATTTTGGACATGAGTAATTGAAGTATGAAGTATGAAGTATGAACTGAAGTCCGAGTTTCATCCTTCAGCCTTTTTCTACTTTCCCACTAATATGACCACTGACCTACCTCCGATGAGCAATCCAAACTGATTTTCCAGTACTGGTTCTGTCCCAGGATACCAGCTTTCCTCTGGTGGCGTAGCACCAGTGTTAACAAAGACGTGCCATTGCATTCCCTGGGGAAGTCCTGGTATTTCAAACCAGTTAGCTTCCCAATGCATATTCATCGCTACGTAGATGTAATTGTCTGTTAGCGTTCCTTGTTTGGCGTGTCTCCCACAGAGCATAAAAGCCAAAATGCGACTAGAGTCAGACCAATCAGCTTCCCATGCTCTAGTTCCATGCCAAGTAATATCGGCATAGCCACTAGCGGCGTAATCTGTATTCTGGAAGTGGAATTTATTTCTGAGTACGGGGTGGGCATTACGAAAGGCAATACAGTGTTTAAAAAACTTAAACAAGTCTGCATTTGATTCCAATAGTTTCCAGTCCAGCCAGTTAAGTTCGTTGTCGTGACAGTAAGTATTGTTATTACCCAGTTGAGTGCGTCCCATCTCATCACCCATGAGGATCATCGGCACTCCTTGGCTTACCATTAACATGGCGATCGCATTTTTGATCTGTTGGCGACGTAGAGCGTTGATATCTGGGTTATCAGTCGGGCCTTCCCAGCCACAATTCCAACTCTCGTTATCGTTAGTCCCATCGTTATTATTTTCGCCGTTGGCTTCGTTGTGCTTCCCATCATAGGAAACCAGATCCATCAGCGTAAAACCATCATGGCAAGTGATAAAGTTAATCGAAGCCGTCGGCCCCCGACCCGCCCAAGCATAAAGATCCGGCGAACCCTGTAGACGCTGTGCCATATCCCCAACCTTTCCCGGCTCCCCTTTGAGGAATTGGCGAATCGTATCCCGATACTTACCGTTCCACTCTACCCATCGCCCGAACGCCGGAAAAGAGCCAACTTGATACAGACCACCTGCATCCCAAGCTTCGGCAATTAGTTTGCAATTAGCGAGAATTGGGTCAAAAGCAAGACTTTCTAACAGTGGTGGGTTTGAGAGTGGAGCACCCCAAGGGTCACGCCCCAAAATTGCCGCTAAATCAAAGCGGAAACCATCAATGTGGTACTCAGCAGCCCAATAGCGCAGACAGTCAAGCACCATATTACGAACAATGGGATTGTTGCAGTTGAGCGTATTGCCAGTACCACTAAAGTTAAAGTAGTAGCCCTCCGGCGTCAGCATATAGTAAGTTTTGTTGTCAATCCCGCGAAAGGAAATGGTAAGGCCATACTCGTTACCTTCTGCTGTATGGTTGAAGACAACATCCAGAATTACTTCAATATCATTTTGATGCAGGATTTTGATCAGCGTTTTTAGTTCATCAACTTGCATCCCATATTTACCTGTAGCTGCGTAGCCAGCTTTCGGTGCAAAGAAGCCAACAGTGCTGTAACCCCAATAATTGAGCAATAATTCCCCTGTTTGAGGATTAGGGCGACTGTTTTCAAACTCGTCAAACTCATATATGGGCATCAGTTCAATACAGTTGACGCCTAGCTCTTTAAGATAGGGGATTTTATCGCGGATAGCCGCAAAGGTTCCTGGATGCTTAACTCCAGAGGAGAGATGACGAGTAAAGCTACGGACGTGCATCTCATAAATGATCAAATCTTCAGTAGGGATTTGTAAGGGACGCTCACCTTCCCAATCAAAGTCATCGAATGCCAGACGAGCTCGATGGTGATACATATTGTACCAGTCAGGCTTTTCTCCCCAAATATCTCTACCACCAATAATTTTGGCGTAAGGATCTAAGAGAATTTTCGTCGGGTCAAACCAGTGACCTTCTTTGGGTTTGAAAGGCCCATCCATCCGGTAGCCGTATTCGAGGTTTTCGTAATCCAATTCAAATACGACCATACTAAAGACATTGCCAATGCGGAACTCCTCTGGAAATGGAATTTCCGCCATTGGTTCTGGAGAGTGCTTATTGAACAGCACTAAAGTACAGGATTTAGCATGACGCGAAAATATGGAAAAATTAACGCCCCCCGGTACTAAGGTTGCTCCAAAAGGGATAGCAGTACCAGGACGTAGCTTAAAGTTCTCGTAACTATGGGTGGGATGAATGTCAATTCTTTGCATTTGTTGCTTCTTCCTATAAGACACTAATATGCTAAGTTCATAGTGAGCGCTTAAGCGTTCAATTCAGCACTAAAGTGCTAACTACAAACCCTGCAATACTAGGTGCTTGTTACCTGAACTTTGACTTTAAGAGCTTCCAAGGCTTGGTCACGGGTGTCACGAGTCTGAAAAAAGTCTAGAAATCCAGTGATAGACATTGTGTCCTGAATTTCTTCAGAAAGTCCTACCAAAACGATCTGTCCACCTTGTGCGGATATTTGGCGGTAGAGTGATAGCAGTACCCTTAAACCAGCACTGGACATATAAGGTACTTTGGTCATTTCTATAATCATCCTCGTTCCAGCTTGGGCTAGTGGTAGAATCTGCTCTTGAACGAGGGGGGCCGTATTGGTGTCTATATCTCCAACCACTTCTACTAAAGTTACTTTGGGGAGTTCATTTAAAGCAGTTTCAGCAGATGTTTCTACCGATGTTACTTGCAGCGATTCAATGTTGATTTTCATAGGTGGTACGACGGAAACTAAGTACAGAATTTTATTAGTTGCTAATAGCTCAATTCCACGCAAGCGTGGACTAAAATCCGTTATCAGTTGGGAGGTAGAGACGTTGCAATGCAACGTCTCTACATGGTCTATCTGTCACTTAAAACCCTTTATTCAGTTGTCTTTAGACGACTTTAGCTATTAGCCTTGGAATTCATTCCTAGGCGGTTGTTGGGAGAAGTGCAAGATCTAATTTGAAGAATTCGGGATGATTTGCACCCGGATTTTTACTTGTTCTTGGGTGTCGGGTAGCTTGACTGTTAAAGCATCGGCGTCAAAATCTGTATACTCTTCTTCATTTGCCCATACTTTACCAATCCGTACGCTACCAGGCGGTAGGATATCTGGCTGTACTCGCAGGATGTTGTCTTTAAATGCTCCTGGCTGCGGCTTAAAGTAAAAGTCCATTGGTTGTTTGGTAATCAGCAGGTTGGTGTAAACTGCTGACAAATAGCTCAATTCCGTTGAGTGATAACCGCTCATGGAGTGGCTGCCTTTGAATCGCTCGTTACCCATAAGGTATGGCAAACCGTTTGCTAGGACGTTGAAGTAAATGCCACCATCATCATGGTCGAGGAAGAAGGCGTTGTAGAAAGCTGAGGCTTCTCTAGCATGACGCAAGTATTCTGGCTCTTGAGTTATGCCGTGCAGAATTAGGTAGGCTAGGATTGCTTGCTCTTGCTGCCACCAAGCTTTTCGGTCATGCCAGACATAGCGGTATTGTTCTTCGCTTTCGCCCAGTGTGCGCTCTACGACATCATACCAGCCACCGCGCTGGCGATCGCTACCCGCATCGGGCATGAGTGCGGCAATTTTTTCTGCCAAATCTGCGTATTCTTTCTTGGGTTTGAGGCTTTGCATCCGCATCAAGTTCCAAGCAATTTTGAGATTATGACCAATGACGGCGCGGTTTTGCTGCCATCCCCAAGTGGTATCATGGCTCCAATCTTCGTAGAATCGCTCTTGGACAAATGGGCTGTTGTCGTAGTCTGGGAAATATTTGGCGATCGCATCAAAGGTATACTCCAGCATATCGGCGTATTTCTGTTCGCCAGTTGCTAGCCATAAGTTAATCAAGTAAGCTGGGGCGTGATCCCCGACTGAGTTCCAGTTTTTGCGAGCGCGGTTTGCACCTAGCGATTCTGCACGCGGGTCTAAGGTGATAGGGTCAATATGGGAGAAATAACCAACGCCATCCTTATCCAAGAAAAAGCGGTCAAACAAATCGATGGTCATTTCAGCATCTCGGAGGATGCGGCGATCGCCAGTTATCCGATAAGTTTGAATAGGGCCAGCTAAAGCATAAATCTGCTCATAAGCTGGAATAGCATCATAGTCATCGCCAAACTCAGATGTCAGTAACTTTTGCTCCCGGTTGCCTGTGACTTGAATACCGTGATACCAGTAAATCAGGTCTTCATCATGGTCATAAAACCGCATGTGTTGACGCAGATATTCTGTACCTTTTTCTGCACCTTCTAGAAAGCGGTCTTCTCCGGTTAACAAATAAGCTGAAGCAAAACCATAAACTAGGCGAGATACCGTATCTGTTTCTTGGAGGAAGTCGTCACGCTTTTTAGTACCAGCCAAGTTGAGATAAGTCCGATATTCCCGATAATCAATCGCCTGTTCGGGATAGCCAAACTGCCATTTCAGGTATGAATCAGCAATTGAACGTATTTGCTTAACCCACCAATCTGGTTCTTCATGCCGATATTTGTTGGGTGCATCACCAGGAAAGACAAGATATTTAACTTCAAACTTGTAATCCTGTCCATGAGGATAGAAAACGCCATAGGCAAACACATGCTGACCGGCAGTCAGCATTTCGCCAAACCGAGCAGTACAGTCAAGATAAGGTTCTTCTAAATTTTGACTAATCCGACCATAGGCGCTGGGGGTGAGGTATGCTTGGTATTCTCGTCCATCTGATGTCTTAATACCAAAGGATTTTTCGCTACGATTAAATTCAGTGACATAACCTGCGATCGTGTCTGAAAATGAAAAACTCATGTGATCCATGAAGCTACCTCCCGGATTATTACGTTTATTTTTAAATGCTTATTGCAAGGTTGTGTTTTAGGCGACTATTAGGATTGCCAAAAAGATAGCAATTTTATGCATTCGCTCCAACTTTTTGCCTTTCTTCCTGCTTTTGGATCTCTTCTATAAATACTTCCATAAATTGATCTACAACACCTGGATGTTTTCCCGTAATCAAATTACCATCAATAACTAAATCAGCAGTTGCGTCATCTTCATAAATAACTTCACCACCTGCATTTTCTACATCACAGATAATGTTGTGGGCGCAGGTAACTTGGCGACCTTTGATTAAATCTGTATCAGCACATAAAAGCCACAATGAATGACAGATTGTTCCTACTTTCACACCGTCTGTATTCATCGTTTTTCTGAGAAATACGACTGCTGGCGCTTGATTTTTCTGTCCTTTTTTTACCGAAACCTGATATCTCAGACGATCCATAGCATAAGCACCAATACAAATAATGCCTTTGTAATCTGATGGATCGATATCATTAACTTCCGTAGTCACAATTACATGGTCTTCAACTTCACCATTATCGGGATTTGAACCGAATGTTAATTGTGAATTCCCCCATAAGTGAGAAATATACTCTACTTCATAGCCTTGTTGAGGAAAATACTCATTGAATCTTCGATATTCAGTTTGATCAAAATGTTCTTCAATTAATACACCAATTTTTCCTTTAAATTCGGATTTCATGGTATTAAACTCCTGATGTGATTTTAGATGGCGCAAGTATTCAAGATAGGGGCGATAAAAACCGATTATTTCGTAGAGACGTTGCATTGCAACGTCTCTACAGTCAATGAGAATTGGTCGTTTTACTGAAAATAAATCGGGTTTTTGCAATTACTGAATCGATGCTCTAGACCTCTTGCACTAATATTTGAAAATAAGAATTTTAAGGTTCACGCAGAGAGAAGTTTGAGCGGCGGCTTCCGCCGATCAAAACTTCGGTGGGCGCAGAGGCGCAGAGAGTAATGAGAGATTTCTCTATTTGGAATTCATAATCTGATTCATGCAAGAGGTCTACTCTTTACTCACCAATTACTATGAGCCTCTAGTGAATAATCACTACGCCTCCATTGTGACGACGACCTGGTAAAAGTTGAAATCGTGAGGCGCAAAATTTCCAACCTTCTCCTTCATAGCTATAAAATCCTGGTCTTTCATAGCTACTTCCATATCTTTCTGGCTGTGCCACTGAACATAATTGATAACCCGCTTGCCGTCCAAGCTTGTGTGTACGCTGGCTGATATAAAGCCAGGCTGCCTCATGGGTATATCTTGATTCTCCACCAGGAAATCTACTATACGCTGCTGCTGTTCGGGAATTTCAACTGTGAAGATGTTGATTGCGGTGACTTGACCAGCTTTGTCGCTAATTGTAATCATTTTTGCTCCTATTTACGGGTTAGGGCTGAGTTTGGTATTTTAAGCAATTCAAGAAAATCGGAAGATTAATTAATACCGACTTGTATTCAGAAACGTGACCATTGAGAATTGATAATCGGTAATTAGTAACTGGCTTTCCACGGTTTTCTCAATTATTTGAACTCACTTAGACGAAAACGAAGTCTCCAGCCGATAATTCGTTGAACACAACACCGGACAAATTTGCAAAGGAGATATCCTTACCGTCCAAGCTAGCGAGGATGCTAGTACTGCGAAGATCGCCAAAAGCGGGCAGGAACTTCAAGTCCTCAAACTTAGAGATGCCGCTGATGCCGCTAATGTAAATCTTGTCAACGCCTAGCTCAAAGTCTGCGATGATGTTCCGAGTATCCTCTAACGGCCGTAAGTCGGGAAAGGGAAATGGCTGATCAATTACTTGCCTGGGGTCAGAAACAGTATTGGGGATTCTGCCGTTGGCAATCCAGAACTGGTCAGATCCAGCATTACCATAGAGGACGTTTTCGCCACCACTGACAATGATGAGTGTATCATCTCCGTCACCCCCAACCAGTTGATCCTGATTGCCAGCTATCAGGAAGTCATTCCCCTCACCGCCATCAAGCAAGTTGCGTCCTGAGCCACTAGAGGCGTCAAGCAGGTCTTCTCCTTTTTCGCCGAACAGGCGAGTATCTTGAGTGGCGTAAAGTTCATCATTACCCTCACCACCATAAACCCGAATATTTTTGCGATTGGGCTGATAGAATATGTCATCTTCATCACCCAGGAAGACTATCTGGTTAGGCGAGAGATTTCCTTGAGGCTTTAAGTATGAAGGAATAGGCGCTGGTTCAAGGTTTGTTTGCGGGATTGAAACTGCTAGCGATTCTACTTCTTCTGTGCCAAAGTTGGCGATCGCATATTCATTCCCTGGGGCAATTTTGACAAAGGTGTCTGGGCCGGCCAGCCTCACCTCATCACCGATTTTGACGGATAGTTGCCCTTCTGTTACGTATAAAAGTTGATGCTCCTCACTTTTAACGGGATCGGGAAAATCATCACTGTTGAGAGCAATTTGACCGCGAATCTCACCAGCCGGATTACCCTCAGTGTGGATTTGAAAGTAGTAGTCTGATTCCTCTCCCGGTAAGCCACTACCAGTCAGGAAGTCACTCAAGTCTGTGGGAATCTCTGCTTCTGTCGAATTCCAGATACCACTAATGATGGTGGAACCATCCGCATTCAATTTAATACTAAGATCCTCTTCATCCTTATGATCCGGATCTAAAATACTAAATGTGTGTGGGCCACTGCTGCCGCGATCGCCTGAGTGGATATGGATAGCAGTAACATCATCTAACTCATTATCAGGAGTTTGGGGAGTACCACCCGGTAACAATTCTCCAAAGTCCAAGCCATTTACTATCAACTCATAGATAATACCGTCTCCCGCTAAAGTGGGTTCCAAATCGGCAACGCCAGTTGCTAACGATTCACTATGCTTCACCACTTGGCTGGCATTTAAATTAGCTTGAACAAAGGTATCAGTTTCCTGGGGCGCAAGCGAAAACTGGTTGTAAGCCAATTCATTTCCCGATTCTTCAAAACTGAGTAGAGAAGTGTACTCAATTCCAAATGGGCCAGCAAATGTTGGCCGCTGCGCTAAGCCTTCTTGCTCCCCAGTTGTCCAAACACTAAAATCATCAATCTTTGATAGTTCCTTTGCTTGCTCTACTACTTCACCCTCAGCATCTTCCGGCAACACCAATACGTACTTCTTAGAGTTTGAGGGAGGTTGATAATCTGGCGGAGCAAAATTTATACCGGCATTAGTCCGAATCGAAAATTCTGCTAGTTTTCTGTAAGTGTCATCACCTGGAACAGCGCTGAAGCCAGGTATTGGGTCATTCCTATCTATTATTGGAGTAGCTATATTATTGAAGAAGAGGTCTAGCGCCCCAGGAGTTGTCAAAGAAAGTGTCCTTGCTCCTGGAGTTTTCCCCGTTATTGATGCGATCGAGTCGAGATTACGATAACCGTGTATTCGGTTTCTAGCACCAAAGATTAAACTGCCTTCAGGCAAGACGATACTATTAGTTCCCTGATTGCCTAGGTTATATTGAATATTTCCGGCAGTTATGTACCAAGTTTCGTGTTCATAAGGGTGGAAGTGTGGAGGTGGCCCGCCGCCGACTGGAAGGAAGAAATCGAAAAAATTGAAATCAAAGTTAGTTTCTTTTGAAGTTGCTAAGTAAGTGTATAAGTCTCCAGAGGCATAAACTGCTGGGCGAGATGGATCATCCTGTGGCACGAGCAAGTAGTCATCAACTTTTGTTTTTATATCTGAATTGATAATCCCAACGGAGCCTGTGCTGTGTGTCATGCGAATGAATTTCCTTTAGATAGCGAGAAGGTAGTAAAGCCATTTATATATGGGCAAGGTAAGCCTTGCCGTACTGGGAAGTAAGATAATTTATCACTCGAATTTTTTCCTAAGACCTAGTACAGCAAGCGAATATAATGGTGGCGAGTTCTCCCTACCTGACATTCAGGAGTTGCCCCAAGGAGACATATCTGCATAAACCCGCCATTCGCTCACCTTGTTACCTCGTAGACGGTAGACATCACAGCAGGCGATTACAACACGTTTTTTACTATGAACCATTTCGTATTTGGCATCCATTTCAATAGTGATGATATCTGAGTCTTGCCAAACTTTTCTGACATCATGACTATAAAAAACCGCAATAGTTTTAAACGTGCGTGCAAAGAAATCTACTACAGCTTGGGGGCCATAAACAACTTCACCAGAACCGACTTTGTAAAAGATATCATCAGTTAAATAACTTTTCACCTTTTCCCAATCTTGAGCAGTTACAGCTTGGGCTAATTCACCTACAGCTTTTAACTGTGCCGCAGCTTTTTCATCAACTGCATCGGAACTAATTGGCCATTTAGGGCCAGTAATTGACCATTTGGGTGCAAATCCATTTTTCACCCTTTCTTGTGCTTCTGGATGTTCTGCAAAATGCTTCCTCATTGTACCGGGAGGTAGTAGTTGCTTTCCTTGACTTGCCGTTAATACAGAAGCGGATTTGGGAACAGGAATTGTTGGATCAAATACGGGATTCACATCCATAAATATTCGCAGTTCTGAGAATTTATCACCCTCAACTCGGAAAATGTCTTTGCAAGGAAGCGAAACGACTGAGCCATCTTTACGCCAGTAGGTAACATCCATTTCCACGAATACTACATCGCCGATTTCCCACATCATCTTAATTTCGTGGTACACAGCCGATATCTGACTGAAGAAAGCATCCGCAGATTTTTTAATTGCTGCTTTATCTAGACATACATCGAAGTTACCAAATTGATAAACTGGTGTATCGGTAAAGAAAGTAATAAATCCTTCTGAATCAAACGCCTCGCCTCTAGAGAATAAGCGTTTAACTAAATCAACATTTGTTCCAGATATTTTTTCTGTTATCGCAGCTTCATTAGTACTAGTATTTCCAACTAAGCCACTCAACATTGATTCCACAACTTCACCAAAAACAACATGCACTTTACCAAGTGCTGATGCTAATTCTTCGGGAGTCAGATTGTAGCCATTTTCAGATGCAATTTTGACGAAGCTTTCAGGAGTTTTAGCAGTATGAAGTTTTTGTTGTAAAGTCGGATTTTCAAAAGCATCTGCCAACAAACTAATTACTTTTTGTGACATAAATTACCTCATTATATTTATACAAATTTACGTTTGAAGATTATCAGAACTACGCAATTAATTAAGTATTGCTGAATTAAGATATGAAATTCAAAAATTAAGTATTCTCAACTCTTACTCTCTGCGCCTCTGTCTTGAAAAGTTTCCTAGGTTGGGTAACTCCGAAGTTCTGATCGCCGGACGCCGGCGCTCAGACTTCTCTCCGCCTACAGAACTTTTCGCTGCGCCTCTGCGTGCTAGCAAAGCGGGGCGTAGCCCGGTAAATTCATATTTTCAATCAGCAACACCAATAATTTATTCGGATTACGATTGCCAAGGAGACATATCTGCATAAACCCGCCATTCGCTCACCTTATTACCTCGCAGACGGTAGACATCACAGCAGGCGATTACAACACGTTTTTTACTATGAACCATTTCGTATTTGGCATCCATTTCGATAGTGATGATATCTGAGTCTTGCCAAACTTTTCTGACATCATGACTATAAAAAACCGCAATAGTTTTAAACGTGCGTGCAAAGAAATCTACTACAGCTTGGGGGCCATAAACAACTTCACCAGAACCAACTTTGTAGAAGATATCATCAGTTAAATAACTTTTCACCTTTTCCCAATCTTGAGCAGTTACAGCTTGGGCTAATTCACCTACAGCTTTTAACTGTGCCACAGCTTTTTCATCAACTGCATCGGAACTAATTGGCCATTTAGGGCCAGTAATTGACCATTTGGGTGCAAATCCATTTTTCACCCTTTCTTGTGCTTCTGGATGTTCTGCAAAATGCTGCCTCATTGTGTTAGGAGGTGCAAGCCTTTTACCTTCGCTAATAGTAAACACGGAAGCTGAATCGGGAACAGGAATTGTTGGATTAAATACAGGATTCACATCCATAAATATCCGCAGTTCCGAAAATTTATTTCCTTCCACCCGGAAGATATCACAGCAAGGAAGTGTAATTACTGAACCATCTTTACGCCAGTAGGTAACATCCATTTCTACGAATACTACATCAGCTATTTCCCACATCATCTTAATTTCGTGGTACACAGCCGATATTTGACTGAAGAAAGCATCAGCAGATTTTTTAATTGCTGCTTTATCTAGACACACATCGAAGTTGCCAAATTGATAAACTGGTGTGTCGGTAAAGAAAGTAATAAATCCTTCTGAATCAAACGCCTCTCCTCTAGAGAATAAGCGTTTAACCATATCTGTGGTTGTTCCGGGAAATTTGATTAAGTTAGGTTTGCTTCCATTTGTAGTTTCTACTTTACCGTTGGAAACAGTTCGTTGTGTGTCTTGCTGTTCAGCGATAATTTTTGCGTTCAAAACAGCTTGCTGAATTGCTTGAGCTATTTTGGGTTGAATTGTTTGAGCAATTTTTCGAGCTTCCTCGTTGTAAGGTTCCCAGTCTAAGGTAAAGGTAATTACTGGGAGTTCGTTAGGATTAGCAGGACGGACAACTGTATTAGTCGCCTGACCAATAAAAAGAGGATTATTGACTAATGTATGTCGGACTTCTCCCGTTTTTTCATCCCAAACGATTTTTTCGGTGACAGTCATGTTTAGCGCTTTCATCTCGCGCAGTATGCTATTGCTACATTTTTCTAGAATCTTGTAATCTCTAGCCTCTGGATTGTAGCGTTCTGGGTTTTCAATTTTATCCAGTAAGACATTCCAAGCTGTTGCAAATGAAGCATTTACAGAACTGCTAAAGGTGGCATAAACTTTTTCTAATACATTCTCTTGTTGGGAATTTATGCCTAAAAATTTAGTATTTGAAGCTGTGAAAGATGTGTTGTTTGCCATGTTATATTTTTCCTGTGCTTGGGTAAAAAGTCCTTTAACTTTACGAGTAGCTTGGTTAAATTCCAACTGCTCTCCATTTGGCCCTTTACAATAAAATAATGCCCAGCCTTCTAATTCACCAAAGTCTGTTTCTGATTCTTCTGCTGATGAATCCGGTTCATTCCAAAATTTTGTAGAATTGTATTTGAGGGCAACTTTTCTTCTTTCTTCTTCAGATTTAACTCGAATTACACGATTAAAAATAACGTTGTTCAGTCCACGTGTTTGACATTCTTGTTCTAAAAGTTTGGCGAAAACATTTAGATCTACATCGTCTTTTACATGAAAAGAAATGTGCATTGCATTCACATGACCAATATGGGAAGGAATGCTACTCACAGAGGAAGACTGAATGTGTGGTGTTTTTGGGTCTTTGAAATAGATCAGTTCAACACAGGTATTGCCAAAAGAAATAAACTTAATATCTAAGGCTGCTTGAGCATCTCTAAGATTGGGAACATCAAAAGTTGTGAGGTCAATACCTTTAGCGATCGCATCTAATTCTTCTTTTTGAAAAAGGGTGTTTTGCATCCCATCACCGACTAGATCATGTTCAGCAATAACTAATTTTCCTCCTAACACCTCTGTGTAAAATTCTAGGGATTTTGCCATGTCCTGAACTGTGACACCGACGTGTTGCACTCCTTGGAGATAATGACCTAATCCAGATTTAGTAATTTGCTTACCGCTCATAAGAGAAACTATGTCTGACTTGAGTTGATTTGTTGCTCCTACTTTCACAATTAGATCCGCAACATTGGAACTACATTGACCAGCCAGGGTCATTTTGCTGTCATACACAAAGGTGTAAGCAGTTCGCTCTGGAAATGGTAGAAGCTGCTTGACATACTGAGCTACATCTTTGACCGCAGTAGCGTATTCTTTAGAAGCAAAAAATGTTTCCATTTCTAGAGGATTAGTGAAAGCAATTTCAAACGCCGCTTGATACTGCTTCTCTAAAGGTTCATGATGAGATACTCCGGCCGCTTCTGGACGAGAATTGTCTACTTCCTCAAACAAATGCAGTCGGAATTTCAAGACAGAAGCACTTTGAATAACATCTAGTGCAAAACTATCTGTGAGATATTTACGAAAAGCCTCCACACTCACGTCATCAGATTTCTTCACCATGACGTGGAACTTGATGATATCTAATTCTCCGTTTGGTTCGCCCGTGGGGATGCTATCAATATAAGTTTTAGAATTACCAGGGCTAGTAATGTAGCCAACTGCTTTACTAAATAAGTTGCGCTCATCATCCATGAGTAGGTTGGACGATTGAAAAAATGTCTGGCGATCGCCTTCTGTCTCAAAAGTTAATTCAGCAATGCCATTGAACTGATCTTCTTCTAGACAAGTATTATCTACACTATTGACCGTTGGCCATAGACCACCTTCATTCTGAGCCACGTGAAATTGCCAGTATTGATGCTGGCCTGGTAGACGAGCGCACAGCGGCCCATGTACATTTCTCCAGTAGTCATCAAAAAGCTTTAGAGAAATGCCTTTGCGTTTCCACAACAAAATGTAGAAAGCTACTTTGCCTTTTTGATCACGGATTGAGTAATCGACCTTTCTCACTGCTGTTGTCATTGCCTTTTTCCTTGCTTGAAAAATTTCTTTCAGTACGCCCAAGCAACCTGCGACTTTATTGAACCCCGCATAAGCGCACATAAATAAAAGAATTTCTGTGATTTCTTCGTAAGTAGCTCCCTGTTTAAGAGCCATATCCACGTGTGCGACAAAAGGATTGCCGGGGCCTTTATGATTTTGATTGGCAACATCAACTGCGATCGCAATCAATGCCTTAGTCTTTTGGTCAATTAATGGCAGACCCCAGGCTTCACCAGCTACACGAGTCACAAAGTCACCAAATTTCGGATTGATACTTTTTAAACCCGCTTGCAGTTCTAAATCATCTAAAACTGCATTTTTATATTTCCGCTTTTCATCTGATACCATTTGGGTTTATTTCTGCTACTTTTTGATTTGGAGAAACTCCCTTTTGGTGAGCCTTGCAAAATATTCAATCCAACTAGTATTAGGCTGTGGTGATCAATTTCAGTAATCCACCTGGGGCGAAAACATCGCGGTAGAAGGTCAATTGCTCAGTTTTGAGGTAACATCCGCCTCTATGACCACGGCGAATCCAAGTAACATTTCCCTTAGCAAGTGTTTCGTTAGTTTCATCATCCACACACTTCCATTCAAAGAAGGTTACTTCACCATGAAACATCACGATCGGCCAACACATAGTTACACCTGGCTGGGCAATTAATGCCCACCAATGTTGTTCACGCTCTTTTTGCTGTTCTAAGCCCTGATAGGGGCCATCCTGGCAAAAATAAACCAAATCATCACGATATTCACCAGTTAAGATATCGCCTCGTCCCTGTCTCAATGCCTCGCAATGAGTTGGCCACCATTCGCGGTTTTCTTGCTCAATTTGTTCAACAGTGTAACTATGACTAATTTGTGGTAGTGTCCTTTCTTTCATTGCCACAAATTTCTCAGCATCCTCTATTAGTTTTTTCGCAACATAAGCAGTTACAAGTCCAGGACGAGAATAATCTGCTGCCAAATCTTTATAGTAATTAGTTCGTTTGTTAATCGATGTGTTTGCAGTGTTTTGAGAACCATTACTATGACCATTCGAGTTAGAAATAAGTTTTTGTTCCAGCATAAGACAAACTACGTCCTCTTTAAGTTGATTAGTTGCGCCGATATTTGCAATTAGTTCCGCCACTGTAGAACTCCGCTGACCGGCTAGAGTCATCTTGCCGTCGTAAACAAAGGTGTAAGCAGTTCGCTCTGGAAATGGTAAAAGCCGCTGAACATACTTAGCTTGGTCTTGGACAGCATTAGCGTATTCTCTTGAGGCAAAGAATGTTTCCATTTCCAGAGGATTAGCAAAAGCAATTTCAAACGCCGCTTGATACTGCTTCTCTGGAGATTCATAATGAGATACCCCAGCTGCGTCTGGGCGGGAATTATCTACTTCCTCAAACAAATGCAGTCGGAACTTCATGACAGAATTGCTTTGGATAACAGCTGGTGCAAAGCTATCTGTCATATATCTGCGAAAAGTTTCCACACTCACGGAGTCAGATTTCTTTACCATGACGTGGAATTTAATCACACCCAGTTTGCCGTTGGGATCTCCTGAAGGGATGCTATCAATATAGGTTTTAGAATTGCCAAAACTGGTATTGTAACCGATCGCTTTGCTGAATACGTTGTGCTCGTCATCCATCAGAATGGCAGCAGATTTAAACCATATATTACGTTCTGCTTCCGTCTCAAAGGTTAATTCAGCAATACCATTAAACTGATCTTCTTCTGGACAAATATATTCAATACCTTTAATAATTGGCCATAAACCACCCTCATTTTGAGACAGATGGAACTGCCAGTATTGATGCTGACTTGGTAAACGCGCACAGACTGGCCCGTGTACATCTCTCCAGTAGTCATCGAAAAGTTCTAGAGAAATTCCTCGGCGTTTCCACAAAAGAACATAAAAGGCGACTTTGCCTTTTTGATCGCGGGTTGCATAATCGGCTTTTCTGAATGCTGCTATCATTTCTGTCTGTCCACGTCTGCAAAATATTAGGTTTGGGAACTGAAAATCTCATTGAGCGCACCAAAGCAACCAGCGACCTTATTGAAGCCTCCGTAAACACACATGAATAAAAGGAGTTCTTCTATCTCTGCAATAGTGGCTCCTTGCTTGAGAGCCATATTTACATGTGCTGCAAATGGACTACCTGGGCCTACTTGGTCTTGATTCACAACATCAACTGCGATCGTGATTAAAGCCTTCGTCTTTTGGTCGATTAACGGCAATCCCCACGCTTCACCCGCTACACGAGTAACAAAGTCACCAAACTTCGGGTTGATACTTTTTAAACCTTCTTGAAGGCTTTGATCATCCAAAACAGCATTTTTGTATTCCACGTCATTCTCCGTTAGATATCGAAGCTAATAACAGTACGTTTGCGAATGGCAATGCCTGTAACGCTATCAGTCGCTTGATTAAGTTCATCTTTTATGCGAACTTGATAAAAAACTTTTTGTAGGTAATTACTGTAACTGTTCTTTCTCAACATTTAGCTGTTCTATAAGTTTGGTGTTGAAGACTTGTTTTACTTCTGATTTCAATTTAAGTTAACTAGTCACTTTTTACAGCATGAAAAAGTCAGAAGGAGTAGGGATTATATCAGTATGATTCTGATTAATTTATGTAAATAGTCATAAAATGTCTGAAAAAGTCATATTAATATAATATTTCTATAATTATTTTCTTAGTAAAGCCTACATAATAACCTTAAGTTAAGCGGATATCTGATAAATCAAAAATGTCATGCTGTAGCAAAATCTTACAAAATACGAAGCGATAGTGTAGTATACTTCTACGACGAGTAAGCGAGCTACGCGCAGTGTTTGGCAGAGAAATTTCTTAACAATTCATGATAAACAGTTGTGTTGTTTGTTTTTGTCTATAATATCAAAGGCAAAAAACTCGCATACACTAACCAGACATGAGATAGAAATCTTTAAATGCAGATTAATTTCATGTTTAGCCATTAGTATATTGAATGCAAATTAAATAATAAATAATTTATTAATACTTTTTTGAGACATAATTCAAGTTATTATGCCTAGAGTTTTCCACTTAACTAAAATATTAATTCAAGAAAATTATTAAGTAAAAAGTACTACTTATTTTACAAAGGTATTCAGTCTCTCTCTAATCGCATAACCCCCATAGCTCTTGCCTAGTATAAAATATGGAATTTTTTCCGTTCTTAAACGCACTTAGATGAAATAATACATCACGTAAAAACAAGAATTAAAAAGTAGTTTTTTTAATAAGGTGTGATAAATTCTCGTTTTTGACTTAAAGCCTTTTCTTGCAGGGATTAAAAGCTAATAACTTAATGGAATAATAATATTAGTCTTAAATTCGTCAATAGACTAATCGCTTTTTTGTTAAAAAATCAGTGAATAGCTTGTAAAATCAGTCGTTAAACTAAAAATATATCTAGACAAAACACTGTTATTTATGTCTAAGCAATCAATTCCAAAGACTTGATTTACCAGGATGAAATTGCCAAAATCAAAATTAAAGTTAGAGGAAGTTTCGTCCCATCTTACTTTTAATTTGAAAAACACCTGCTTTGGAATAAAGGAGGAAGCTTAATGGCTAATCTCAAACTAAGAGCCTGTCCAAAAACTAATTGTATTCCCGAAATAAACTTCAAAGCTGCTGTAAAGTTTGCTGTCCAAATTTTTGACGTAGTCGCATAACTATATTTTAGTTAATACTGAGATCTGGTATCGGTTTCAACAATTACCTGAAATTAAGCTCTCAAGCTAATAGCTAAAGTTTTCTAAAGAAGATCAAGAAAGCATTTGAGTCCTTTTAATGGAGTTGGGCTATGCAGCGCCCAACTTGAGTTCTGAGGGGTGAGGATGCTAGTCGAGATTAATGCAAGATAATACAGATTTTTTGTTTTCAATATATGTTTACGCTACAATCAACTATCTTTTTTCAATACCCCAGGCGTGAATCCTTACTTTTTTGAGTTTAAAGTTGCAATGTAGTAAATTAGCAAACTACAAGCCTAAATAAGAGATTAAAACCTATCAATAGGAGAGAAATTATGAAATCTATAGAACTTACTATGGAACAGCAATTTAAACTAAAAGTTCTAGAAATACATATTCAAGGTTTAAATCAACAGCAAGCACAAAGGCTATTGGTAAAATTTGTACAAATAGGCATGATCAAAGATAATATTATTAATAATTACATAGATATCCAATCAATAAATATACAAGGTTACCTACCAGATCGTTGAGCATCCTACGGCGGGCGTCTCCCCTTCTCTCCGCCTACAGAACTTTTTGCCTGTAAGCATGGTTTTTTATAGCTTTTTTATCTGTATTAGGACTTACGTATTTTTACGAGAGTCTGTCATTCTGAATAAAGCGATAGCGGAGAGAATAATCTACGAGATGCTTCTCTAAACTGCATTTCGCTCAGCATGACAACAAATCTTTTGCGTGAGTTCTGTGCATAAGTCATAAGTTTTTTATCAAGGTCGGTGGGTAATGCTTGCTACCCACCATAACCTTTAGTATTCAGAACTTATGCAAAATTATGACAAAACGTAGACGCAGAGCAGCTTGCCATTAGACATCGCTCTACACTTTAAAGTTCTCAGCAATCCGCTTCATTGCTTCTTCGACATTCTCCCGGCTATTAAATGCTGAAATGCGAAAGTATCCCTCACCTGCGGCACCAAAACCAGAACCAGGGGTTCCTACAACATTCACAGTGTGCAGCAGCTTATCGAAAAATTCCCAACTGGACAAACCATTAGGCGTTTTTACCCAGACGTAAGGCGCATTCACGCCGCCATATACTGCTAATCCTGCGGCTGTAAGTTTCTCACGAATAATTTTGGCATTTTCTAAATAGAAACTAACTAATGCTTTGATTTGTGTTTGTCCTTCTTTAGAATAGACTGCCTCGGCTCCGCGTTGTACGATGTAGGATACCCCATTGAACTTGGTGGACTGACGGCGATTCCACAGTTTCCAGAGTTCCACATCGGAACCATCACGCGCTTTTCCTGTTAGCGTTTTTGGCACAACAGTTAATGCACAGCGGGTTCCCGTAAAGCCTGCATTCTTGGAGAAAGAACGAAACTCGATCGCAACTTCTTTTGCACCTTCAATTTCATAGATAGAGTGGGGAATTTCAGGATCGGTGATGTAGGCTTCGTAAGCAGCGTCAAAGAAAATGATCGAGCCATTAGCTTTGGCATAGTCTACCCACGACTTTAAGTATTCTTTGGTGGCGATCGCACCAGTGGGATTATTAGGAAAGCAGAGATAAATTAAATCAACTTTTTGAGCGGGAATCTCTGCGGTAAAGTTGTTTTCAGCAGTAATCGGCAGATAGACTAAGCCTTCAAATTCGCCTTTATCGTTAGCATCGCCAGTATTTCCCGCCATCACGTTAGTGTCTACATATACGGGATAAACAGGGTCAGTAACGGCGATTGTGTTGTCATGTCCAAAGATTTCCAGAATATTGCCCGTGTCGCACTTAGAACCGTCAGAGATAAAGATTTCCGAAGCATCTATCTCAGCTCCCCGCGCCTGGAAATCTTGGGTGGCAATTTTCTCCCGTAACCAAGCATAGCCTTGTTCTGGACCGTAGCCTTTGAAGGTGGTGCGATCGCCCATTTCTTCAACAGCTTTGATCATCGCTGTGCGGCAAGCTTCAGGCAGCGGTTCGGTGACATCGCCAATACCTAGCCGGATGACTTTGGCATCAGGATTAGCTTCAACAAAGGCATTCACCCGGCGAGCAATTTCAGGAAATAAATAACCTGCTTTCAGTTTGAGATAGTTGTCGTTAATCGTTGCCATAGTACATTGTTACAAACGCCCTACAACAGCTTACTGCTAATTCATCTGTGGGATAACCTTTGTTGCTCTTGGCAATGTCTTCACTTGCAGTAACGACAGCTTGTTGTGAAATTACTTGAGTTTCAACTCTTTAAGACTTAATCAACTGGGATTAAATGTTAAGGGAACCTTAGCAGTCATCAAGAAACTTCAGGTAGATGGCAAAATCAGCATTAGTAGCACAGACCAATTGTATCAAGACATCCAGGCAATGAATTTCAGAGTTAAACGGGCGGTTAAAAACCGCGTCTACACAGGCAAAACCCACCTCCGTGGGTTTCAAAACCTTGATTTTTCTTTAGTCCGCGGAGGCGGCCTACCCTTCTCCTTCGGAAACGCTACGCGAACGGGAACGCCAAGGCCGAACGAACTGGAAAAGAAAACTCAGCAATCATGAGTGAGAATATTGGTGCTGGCAAAATTTCTATTATTATTCCGGCTATTAATGAAGCGGGGAATGTTAAAGCAGCTATTGTTACTATTGAACTCAGCAAAAATATAGAAGTGATTGTAGTAGATGGTGGCTCACAAGATGACACAGTAGCGATCGCTCAGTCGTTGGGTATAAAAGTTATTTCATCATCACCTGGTCGTGCTGCTCAAATGAATGCGGGTGCTATGGCTGCTAGTGGTGAGATTCTGCTATTTCTTCATGCAGATACCCGCTTACCAACTGGGTTTGATGCCATGATTCGCACAGCGCTACAACAACCCCGGACTGTGGCAGGTGCATTTAACTTGCGGATCGATGCATCACTTTTGAGTTTACGATGGGTGGAGTTGGGAGTAAATTGGCGATCGCGTTTTTGCCAAATGCCATACGGCGACCAAGCAATTTTTTTAACAAAAGAAGTATTTCAGCAAATAGGTAGATTTCCTGAATTGCCCATCATGGAAGACTTTGAACTCATGCGTCGTTTAAAATGCATTGGAAAAATTGTAATTATTCCTGTGCCAGTTGTCACCTCAGCCCGTAGGTGGTTGCAAAAGGGGGTTTTTAAAACTATGTTACTTAATCAAATAATCATCATTGCTTATTTACTCGGTGTTTCACCTAAACGACTTCATAGCTGGTATCGCTGGGAGAGATTTAGAAGAATTTAAGCTGTTTCTCATGTAAGTAGTTTATCTTCAGAACTTGGAACTTCATGCTCAGAACTCGGAACTTCGTGTTCAGAACTCGGAACTTCGTGTTCAGAACTTGGAACTTCATGCTCAGAACTTGGAACTTCATGCTCAGAACTCGGAACTTCATGCTCAGAACTCGGAACTTCATGCTCAGAACTCGGAACTTCGTGTTCAGAACTCGGAACTTCATGCTCAGAACTCGGAACTTCGTGTTCAGAACTCGGAACTTCGTGTTCAGAACTTGGAACTTCGTGTTCAGAACTGCAAAATCTGAGATCCAAGGTTGATGTCTGGCGCTTTACCTTACAGGTTCGCCAATTCCTTAAATGAATTTATAAAAATGAGTAAGCGCACATTTAATGTCCAACTCAAACTGTTACTGTTAAGTTGCCTAGTAACTATCCTAATAATTGCTGCCAAACAGTTTAACGTTCAGGGACTTTTGCAGACCTCAATCATTTGGGTTGATAGTCTTGGCTTCTTGGGGCCAATAGGATACATAGCAATTTACAACTTGGCAACATTACTGTTTGTACCTGGTTCTCTTCTGACTCTTAAAGGTGGTTGCCTATTTGGCGTATTTTGGGGGTCAGTCTATGTGTTAATTGCTGCAACAGTTGGAGCAACTTTCGCTTTTCTCATTGGACGCTACCTGTCGCGGGATTGGATTACCCAGATGATGGACAAACATCCTAAATTTAAAGCAATTGATCTAGCAGTTGCTAAAGAAGGATGGAAAATTGTGCTATTGACTCGTTTATCCCCCATTTTTCCGTTCAATTTATTAAATTATGCTTTTGGAGTAACACAAGTTTCTCTCAAAGACTATATCTTAGGTTCCATCGGCATCATTCCAGGTACAGTAATGTACGTTTACATCGGTTCTCTAGCTGGTAATCTTGCCGTAATTGATATGCCCCATCAGCCAACCACTCCAGAAACTCAAATCTGGCAATGGATGATACAACTAGTCGGGTTAATTTCTACTGTTGCAGTAACCATATATATCACAAGAATTGCTCAGAAAGCTTTAGCTCAAAGTGTAGCAACAGCAGAAATTACCAATGATCCAAACAATAGCAATTAGTTTAAAAAGATTATCAATCACTTACTGTTATTACTAGTATCCAGAACCACGAAAGTCTACAATTATCATATTTTCATCAAACTCTTAATGTTCTGTCCAGATTTTATCGACAATGATTGGTTTAGTTTATCTCGTATATAAATCATCTTCTAACTGCTAAATATATAAGCTTATCGTTACTCTCTGCGCCTCCGCGCAACGCCAGTTGCTACAACGCGGGGAACCCGCGCAATGCACTGGCTCCTCTGCGTGAACCTTAAAACTCTTATTTTCAAGCATTCATACAAGAGGGCTAGTATTTCCTAAATAAAGTATGAAATCAATGACAAAAAATCTAGATTTTTAACAAAAATACTTCAAAATACTTATCACTTTTACAATTTATGAAAAATCAAATTATGAGAAATAAATCTCGTACCAAAATCCTAGGTGTATTAATATTGTTAGTGGTTGGCTTTGCTTTTTTATTTAACACAGACTTGGCCTTGGCAGAGAAATCTATTAATACACATTCTTTCAATCCCCAAGCAATTTTACGCAACGCTTTGCAGTGGATTAATAACATTGGTGCAGTAGGAGCTTTGGCCTTTATTACACTTTATATTATTGCCACTGTCGCTTTCTTACCAGGTTCCATCCTTACCTTGGGTGCTGGTGTTGTCTTTGGTGTAGTTTGGGGTTCGCTCTATGTACTTATTGGTGCAACTCTAGGGGCTACTGCGGCTTTCCTCGTTGGACGTTATTTAGCAAGGGGCTGGGTTGCACGTAAAATTGCAAATAACAAAAAATTTGCCGCCATTGACCAAGCTGTTGGCAAAGAAGGATTAAAAATTGTGCTGTTAACGCGACTGTCTCCCATATTTCCCTTTAATTTATTGAACTATGCCTTTGGCATCACAGGAGTTTCACTACAGGACTACTTTATTGGCTCTGTGGGCATGATTCCCGGAACAATCATGTACGTTTATATTGGTTCCCTTGCTGGTAATCTTGCCATGATTGGGACTGAAGCTCAACCTACCAACCCGACTTTACAATGGGCAATTCGGCTCATCGGTTTGATTGCTACAGTTACAGTTACCATTTATGTCACCCGTATTGCCCGCAAAGCTTTAGAAGAAGAAGTGATTAAAAATTAAAAAACAAACTCAACTTAAAGAGTGTCTGTCAATTATCGAACTGACAAAACAATTCAAAAGCTGTATTTCTTATTAAACAATCTCGAATCTAAACCCCAGCCAAAGAGTTAAGAAATCTTCCCAGTCCCTAGTTGCAACGAGGTATCACTAATGTCAAATTCAGAATTCGAGGTAGTCACAGTTCGCCCAATGGATGAGTATAACCAAAAGTTGGTGTCCTACGTCCATCCCCCAAATTGGGTCAATCCTGAACCTGCTGATGTTTATGACTTGGTAGTGATTGGCGCTGGTACAGCGGGATTAGTGGTGGCGGCTGGTGCAGCTGGTCTAGATTTAGGTTTAAAAGTGGCTTTGATTGAAAAGCATCTCATGGGCGGGGATTGCTTGAATGTTGGTTGCGTACCATCTAAAACTGTTATCCGCTCCTCTCGCGTAGTTGGCGAAATCTGGAATGCTAAAGAGCTTGGGGTTAACATTCCCCAACATATTGATGTTGATTTTCCCGCAGTCATGGCCCGGATGCGGCGGGTAAGGTCTGGGATTAGTCATCATGATTCGGCTGAGCGCTTTCAGAAACTAGGGGTTGATGTCTTCTTGGGTAGCGGTCGATTTGCAAGTAAAAATACCGTGGAAGTTGGCAACAAAACCCTCCGATTTAAAAAAGCTGTAATTGCGACTGGAGCCAGAGCCGCGCAACTCTCGATTCCGGGAATTGAAAAGGCAGGTTATCTGACCAACGAAACGGTTTTTTCCCTGATTCAACGACCGGAACGTTTGGCAGTAATTGGTGGTGGGCCGATTGGTTGCGAATTGGCGCAAGCTTTCCGGCGTTTGGGTTGTGAGGTGATACTTTTCCATCGTGGTTCTCACCTCCTCAACAAGGAAGATGCTGACGCCGCTGAAATTCTCCAAAAGGTCTTGATTCACGAAGGAATTCGCGTAGTGCTAAATTCCCAGTTAGAAGAAGTGGTAACTGTCACTGAGGGCAAAAGACTTTACTTTTCTTCTAATGGTCGCCGAGATTCTGTCACAGTAGATGAAATTTTAGTAGGTGCGGGACGTGCGCCAAATGTAGAAGGTCTAAATTTAGAAGCAGTGGGGGTGGAATACGATAAGCGCCAGGGTGTAAAGGTTAATGATTATCTCCAGACTACGAATCCCAAGATTTATGCAGCTGGTGATATATGCATGAACTGGAAGTTTACCCATGCTGCTGATGCGGCGGCGCGAATAGTGATTAAGAATACGCTGTTTTCTCCCTTTGGTTTGGGACGCTCCAAACTCAGTAGTCTAGTGATGCCGTGGGTAACTTATACTGATCCCGAAATTGCCCACGTAGGAATGTATGAACACGAGGCGCAAAAATTGGGCATTGATGTGACTACGATCGCAATTCCTTTTAGTAGTGTAGACCGAGCGATCGCTGACGGTGAAGAGTTAGGATTTCTCAAAATCCACCACAAAAAAGGGTCTGATGAAATTATCGGTGCAACTATTGTCGCCAGTCATGCAGGTGAGATGATCTCAGAAGTAACTACGGCAATTGTCGGTAAGCTGGGGTTGAGCAAACTCAGTGGTGTGATTCATCCTTATCCCACTCAAGCTGAAGCTATCAAGAAAGCGGCGGATGCTTATCGTCGCACACTCCTCACTCCGAAAACTAAACAATTCTTAGGATTTCTCACAAAGCTTTCTTGAAAAATTTGGCGGATTACAGCGATTTTCAAATGCATGGAATGCAGCACAATATATTGTGCCCTGACGCGTGTGGTCTATTGAATTGAAAACCGCTTTTTATTAATAAGCTTACGTACAACCCTAATCTGTAATTCGGTATTATGTAAAATAATGTAAACAAATGTAAATTAATACAATGCATGATAAAGTCATCATCGTTGTCGGTGCTACTGGCGGCATTGGTTCAGCTTTAACTCGCAAACTTGCCCCTACAGGGGCACAGTTGATACTGACTGCCAGAGATGCAATTCGTTTAACAACACTGGCAGATGATTTACCTGGGTCAATTTTGACCATTCCCTGCGACATTACTGATCCGCAACAGGTAGACACTTTAATAAAAAAGGCTGTTGCCGAGTTTGGTCAAATCGATGTTTTGGTGAATGCGGCTGGTGCTGGTATTCTCAAGCCCTACAACAACCTGGAACCAGCTGATTTAGACAAGATGCTAGATGTCAACTTAAAAGGTAGCTTCTACACTACTCAGGCGGCTGCTGAAGAAATGCAAAAGCGCAAGTCTGGTCATATTTGTAACGTGATCGGTATTTTGGGCAAACATTCGATGGCAACGGCCGCGGCTTATTCGGCTTCCAAGTTTGGCGTTGTTGGTTTCAGCAAATGCATAGCAGAGGAACTTAAGCGTTTTGGTATCAAGTTCACGCTATTCTACTTTGGTGGGGTAGATTCTCCTTTCTGGGACAACGTGAATTTAAAGGTAGATAGAAAAAAAATGCTTAGTCCTGAAACTGCTGCCAATGCGATTTTCTTTGCTCTTTCTGCGGAACCGCAAGCTGTGCCAATGGAAATTAATATTCAACCTGATAGTCATCTGTTCTTCTAAAATCAGAGTGTGCTTACATAATTCTTGCTTAGGAAAGACCTGAAAATCTAGCAAAAAAGGCAGAATTTACAGATATATAAGCTGTTGTGCTGGATTTTCGTAACTTATGATAAAAATTGACCATGTTCACTTTTATGTAGAAGATGCCAAAGTATGGCGGGATTGGTTTGTACACCATCTCGGTTTTGAAGCAGTAGCCGATAGTATCAGTTCATTTCACACTTGTACGGAAGTCGTGAAAAGTGGTCTAGTCTGTTTTTTACTGTCTTCACCACTATTACCTATAAGTCCGGTAGCTGAGTTTCTGCATCAGCATCCACCTGGTGTAGCAGATGTCGCTTTCATTGTCGAAGATGTGGAAGCAGCGATCGCCCTGGCTGAAGCACACGATGCCGAAGTTATACAACCCATCCAAGAACATCAGGAGGGTGATATATCTTTGAAGTGGGGCAAAATTTCTGCTTGGGGTGGGCTAACTCATACTTTAATAGAAAGGCACTCTCTTAGAGGGGAAGAGTTGGAGAGTACGAGGCTAGAGGAAATAAATAAACAAGTACTCTTGTCTCCCCCTTCTCTTAATACCCCCTCCTCTTCGATTACTGCCATAGATCACATCGTGCTAAACGTAGCAGCAGGCGATTTAGAGCGAGCTGTTGCTTGGTATGAAAAAATCCTAAATTTTCAACCCCAACAGGTATTTAAAATTAAAACTGATCGCTCTGCCTTACACAGCCGAGTCATGGTTTCGCGCAACGGTAACGTACAGATGCCAATTAATGAGCCAGCTTCTAGCAATTCCCAAATTCAGGAATTTCTAGATGTCAACCGCGGCCCTGGAATTCAACATATCGCTTTGCGAACACCCAATCTTATTAGTGCGATCGCCCAATTTCGTGCCGATGGTTTATCCTTACTCTCAGTTCCCAACAGCTACTACTCGCGGCTAAAACAGCGACAAGGACTCCCACTATCACACCAAGAAATTGAAGCGATCGCCCAACAAGAAATTCTAGTGGACTGGCAAGAAGATGCTCCCGTAGAGCTAGAAAATGCCGCTCCCCTACTTCTGCAAATTTTCACACAGCCCATTTTTGAACAGCCGACATTTTTCTTTGAGTTTATTGAACGCCGTTTCCAGGCTCAAGGTTTTGGGGAGGGTAACTTTCGCGCCTTATTTGAAGCCATTGAAAGCGAACAAATTAAACGCGGTACTCTCAGCTAAACAATTTAAAATTCAAAATTTACTTACTTCCTTAAAAAGAGGTTTCTAAAAAAACGCCTAGCTAAACTTGATCGTGCTGTTGGTTTCTCGAAAAATAGCCACACAAGTGAGATAATTTTAATAAAAATTAACATTTTCCGCCGATGCTAAGACTAATTACTGACTTCGACGGTCCGATTATTGACGTTTCCGAACGCTATTACCGTGTTTATCAATTCTGCTTGGAAAAAACTAGATACCCAAACCAAACAGTGCGAGAACTTTCTAAAGCGGAATTTTGGCAGATGAAGCGATCGCGCGTTCCCGAAAAACAAATCGCCTTGAATTCTGGGTTGGACGAAGCACAAGCACAAGAATTTTCCCAGTTGCGGCGGCAAACAGTACATACAGAACCTTACTTCCAGTATGATAGCCTCGCACCTGGTGCTGTAGACGCACTGTTAAAAATTCAACAAGCTGGTGTCGATTTAGCGGTTATGACCATGCGCCGGGTTTGGGAATTAGATTATGCTTTTAAAAAATACGATTTAAGTAGATTTTTCCCAGAAAATCGTTGTTATTGTCTGAGTAACGACTACGTTAAAACCCGCGACATCGAAGACAAACCTTTGTTGATGGCAAGAGCATTAAAAGATCTTCCCCCCGCTGCTGATACTTGGATGGTGGGGGATACAGAAGCAGACATTGCTGCTGCTAAAAAACACGGTGTTAAGGTGATGGCTGTAGAGTGTGGCATCCGCGATCGCGTTCAGCTAGAACTTTACCACCCCGACTTAATTGTTAAGGATCTAAGCATTGCTGTAGATTTAATCTTAGAGCCTCAACGCTTTATCTAGGGCTACTCTGTATCTACCACTTCAAATGGGAATTTGTCTATTTTTCTTTCATCTTGGTAATAGGTAATTGGCTTCTAACCCATTACCCTTTACCAGCAATACATATCCAAAATCCAAAACTCACACCAATTTTGTTTGGGTAGACTTTCTAAGACGTAAAAATAGGGTATGTATGGCCCTAATCTCAACTAGGTTTAACGTAGAAAGCTACTAACCAACCACAACAATATGAATGTTAGTACCGTAGAGAACTGATTCGACGTAATAAATGGTGTTTGAGATATTAGCCAGCTAGCTACTAAGCCTCCAGCGATTAGGCCAATTATCAAACAGATTAGCGTGAACAAAACTGCTCTACCAAATTTGCCTTCTTTGCGATTGAGAAAGTAAATACTTACTCCTACCCCAACCACCAATGCTAACTGCAAAACCTGGTCGCCCGCCTCTGGATAAAACACACTGATCGCACTCAACCCAAGATACCAAGCTCCTGGTAAGAGTACATCCATAGGTGTTGGTTGATCCAACATTCGTTGCAGCCATGCGGGCGACTGCTCACGCGGAGTTGGACTTTCTTTAGGAGGCGATTGCACACGCAACTCTGGGAACCGGATACGCTCAGGTACTTTGATTTTGCCTTCTTGGCGCATTCGTAAGCGATCCATTAAAATCGCATCGTAAGCTGCTTCAATCACTTCTAGACGCTTGGCATCGCCACTGTGTTGCTCGAATAGGCGATTACGAGCATCCTGAATTTCATCGAAGCTAGCCTCTTCTGATACCCCAAGTTTTTCGTAGGGATTTTGATCGCTCATGGGAGTTTGTTACTTTAGCCTCGGTCAGCGGCAGTCTTTTGTCGAAGAAAAAACAGCTTTAGGTTGCATTCTAATCGAGACTGATGTCCCGACAGATTTTTGTACCCTACCAGGATAGTAGCACGGGTCAGTTTGATTGACTTGTGAATTTTAACTACAGTCACTTTAACATATTGCTAGAACTCCGTGTATTTCCTCATGTCGTTACCTAGTTAGCGCTTTACTCTAGAATTTGAACTGGGATACCTACACATTTTTATGAAAAAATTAACTTTACGGTTTCAAATTTGGCAACTTACCGTGCCCTGAGTGAGTCTTATTAAATTAGCCTTACAATTCCTTGTGGGATCGATCTATATTCCGCATATCGATTTAAAACTGTAACGTTTTAAATTAGTATCTAACTCCGAAAAACTGTCCCAGCGTAGCAGACCGCTGCGGCTAAGATCAGAACATCTGTCTGCGGGACATAAAATTGACAATTACAAGGTCTGCATTTCCATGTAGCGCTGGCTGTTAAAAGTTTTGCGCTTTCATTGTTCAGAATCCCGATTACACTATTATTTTGAATAATCAGGATTCTCATGCCTTAGCCTTGTAAATTCTTAATTAGTGCCGAAGTGGAAACTGCGTATTCACGCAATCCTCATGTTAATCCTATGAATTTTTGTACAAAGTGATGGTCATGGCTCCTGCCAAGATTCTTGTAGTTGACGACGACCCTGCGGTCCGCAATTTAATCCAACGCTTTTTGATTAAGCAGAACTATCAGGTGGAGGCTGCTGAAGATGGAAAGATGGCTTTAGCTCTATTTGAGCAATTTAACCCTGATTTGGTAATTCTAGATGTGAATTTACCAGATGTAATTGGGTTTAACCTCTGCCAAGAGATGCAAAGTCGTAATGGTGTGTTTGTTCTCATGCTGACTAGCCGTGCAGACGAAGCTGACAAGATTCGCGGCTTTGCTAAAGGTGCTGATGATTATCTCACCAAACCCTTTGGGCTGGGAGAACTAGAAGTCAGAGTAGCGGCTATTTTGAGGCGTCAGCGGGTTGTGACTACCGCCGAACAGAAACGCCTGTTATTTGAAAAACTTATGATTGATCCAGTGCGGCGGGAGGTGACACTTAATAGCCAACCAGTACTCTTAACTGCTCTGGAATTTGACTTGTTGCATTTTTTAGCCAGTCATCCGGGTCGAGTTTGGCGGCGTGCAGAACTAATCCAAGAGGTGTGGGACTATGAATATGTGGGCGACCAACGGGTTGTAGATGTACATATTGGTCAAATTCGCAAGAAGATTGAAGTAGATGCTAGTCAGCCAGCATTAATTCAAACTGTACGTGGCGTAGGCTATAAATTTGAATGTCCTACTCAAACCCAGCAGTTGGAGGCCAAGTCCTGAGTCCGTAGTCTAGAGTTTTAACTCTTAACACTTGACTAAAATACCTAAGTACTGGACTTCATAAATCCGTAACTTAATGTGCCATGCTGAGCGGAACGCAGTGTAGGTTAGATGCGTTCCATTCAGAATGACATTGATAATTGAGAATTTTTCAACCTTTGCAACAGATATGGATGAACTTTTAATAGAGGTTCTAGAGAACTCTGAGCATCAGTTTTCGGCGCTCAGAGTTCTTTTATGCAATGAAGTGGCTTCCTTTCTCTAAGAGATGCTCCTTCGCGTTGAGAGAAGACCCTTCGAGATCGTTACCTCGCTACCGCTTCTCTACGAGACGCTGCTTTGTAGCTTGCTTCCCTATAGGGGGTACGCTAACGCAGTTTCCTAGGTTGGGAGACCCTACTTATCCTGCGGTAACGCCCACCGTAGGATGCCCGTTCGCCTCCGGTCTCCTTTAGAAGAAGGGCTGTAGGGCGAACAGTACTGAACTAACCGTGCTGGTTTACCAGTCTCCAATCTCTATTTTCAAGCCAGGGTAATTATATTTAGCAGTGGTGAAACAAAGTTTCCAGATAGACTCGAGCCGCACGGCGATCGCTATCTCCATTTTGCAGCAAAAATAGTGATAGGGCTGCTGTTAATACTCTGTTTTGATCCCAATCGGGATGCTTTTCTAAGTAGTTTTTTAGGGATTCGTGGAGTGTTTCGGGAATTTCTGTAAAGATGCCAATTGTTGTGTTCATAAGATTTTCCTTCTATGAGACTAATTAACAGGGACAAGTTGCTTGCGGTAAAGCAGCATAGGGCTAGCTCACACAATCTTTCGCCAGTCCGACAATCTGCACCAACATCTTAGGTAATATATTTTACAAATTTAATGTCAGCGGTTGAGCGCACTACAAAAGCAAGCCGCACCATTGTGCGCCAAGAGGGGGTGGGTTTGTCAATGCTGCGAAATGTTAAAAACGATTGTATAAAAAATAAATGCTAACCAAATAATCAGGCTTAGAACCATTTTTTAGTTACTTTACTTAACAAGAACTCAGTCCACGCAGTTCATTGCCATTTGTAATCAACAATCCCCAGTAAAACGTTAAGAGCCTATTGGCTCGTAGTATGGGTGTGGAAAACTGCAAAAATACCTGTGGAAACCCTGTGGAATTAGTGAGGAAAATAGCAGTCAATGATAAGAATTACAAAAACGTTTACAAATTATTCTCACCTGCGCTTGATTGCGAGCAACCTGAAAGTGAGATGTTATGAGGGCGATCGCAGTTGAAATCAAGATGTCTATGCATCGAAAATATAGTAGAGACTCCATGAACCCAGAATATACGAGGCTTGAGGCAGCATAGTGTCAATTCCGACGCTCTTGCAACTTACGATAAACCGATTTCAAATCCACTTGATGGTAAGCTAAAGCAACCAAAGTATGATATAACAAGTCAGCTACTTCACCTGCGATCGCATCAGCTTCATCATCCTTAAAAGCCATTACGACCTCAGCAGTTTCTTCACCGATCTTTTTTAAAATCTTGTTATCACCACCAGCTAATAACTTACACGTGTAAGAACTTTCAGTAGGATTGTCACGGCGATCGCATATCACCTGAAACAATTGCGATAATGTATCGCCTGGTGGTAAGACAATTTTCCCGTTTACTTGATGAAAACAACTGCGTTCACCAGTGTGGCAAGCAATATCTCCAATCTGTTCCACCCCAATGAGCAGCGCATCACTATCACAGTCATAACGGATAGTCTGTACTTTCTGAATATGTCCAGAAGTTGCTCCCTTATGCCATAATTCCATACGGGAACGACTCCAAAACCAAGTTTCTCCAGTTTCCAAAGTCTTATGTAACGACTCCTGATTCATCCACGCCATCATCAGCACAGTGCCATCAAGATAATCTTGAACAATTGCAGGCACTAGACCCTGTTCATCGTAACGAATTTCCTTAACAGGGATAGCAGAACGCAGTGAATGCAGATTGTTAGAATACATATCAGCTAGCTTGCTCTAATGAGAATGATTCATGGATTCACGATACCATTCTAAATACAACAGCTGATATGCTTTTGTGAATTGAATTTTATTAGCCAACTTTAAACAAGAACATTTCTTTCCATAGCAGATTGCATTTTTATCGCACTTAATGCAACTTGGTGAGCTTTTGGTGCTTCACCATACCAGTGAATCGCCGAGTTAAAGGCTGCCCGGTAAAGATCCTGGTATGCCTCAGATAATCGAGTACGAATCTCTAAAGGCAAGTCTTCATTGGATTTATATAACATATTGTTATTTTTATAGTTCAGTTAATTTTATACGATAGAAATTCTAAGCAGTTTTTAACCCTATCCTAAGATAGAGCTTTTTTTTCTTGCCCACTGTTAGGAGAGAACCTTGGTAAATACCACGATAAAAACAACAAAATCACAAGAAATCTTCGCTGCTGCTCAAAATCTCATGCCAGGAGGAGTTAATTCTCCAGTGCGTGCTTTTAAATCTGTAGGCGGACAACCCATCGTTTTTGATCACGTTAAAGGCGCATACATTTGGGATGTAGATGGCAACCAATATATTGACTATGTAGGCACTTGGGGGCCAGCAATTTGCGGTCATGCTCATCCCGAAGTTATTGCAGCGCTGCATGAAGCTTTGGAAAAAGGTACCAGCTTCGGTGCGCCCTCGGTACTGGAAAATGTTCTGGCAGAAATGGTCATCGATGCTGTTCCCAGCATTGAAATGGTAAGATTTGTTAACTCTGGAACTGAAGCCTGTATGGGAGTTTTGCGGCTGATGCGGGCTTTCACTAAACGCGACAAAATTATCAAATTTGAAGGCTGCTACCACGGCCACGCTGATACCTTTTTAGTTAAGGCGGGTTCTGGTGTTGCTACACTCGGCTTACCCGACTCCCCAGGAGTACCTAAATCGGCAACTAGCAACACTCTAACTGCTCCTTTCAATGATCTGGAAGCTGTAAAAGCCTTGTTTGAGGAAAACCGTGACGAAATTGCTGGCGTCATTCTTGAGCCAGTCGTCGGTAATGCTGGCTTTATTTCTCCTGATGCTGGCTTTTTAGAGGGCTTACGGGAACTTACCCACGAGCATGGAGCGTTATTGGTGTTTGACGAGGTAATGACAGGCTTCCGCATTGCTTACGGTGGTGCCCAAGAGAAATTTAGTGTCACTCCCGATTTAACAACGCTGGGTAAGGTTATCGGTGGTGGTTTGCCAGTCGGAGCCTATGGCGGTCGCCGGGATATCATGTCAATGGTTGCTCCCGCAGGCCCTATGTATCAAGCTGGCACTCTTTCAGGTAATCCTTTGGCCATGACTGCTGGTATTAAGACTTTGGAATTGCTGCAAAAGCCTGGTACTTATGAGTATCTTGACCGGATTACGCAGAAGCTAGCTGACGGTTTACTGAAAATTGCCCAAGAAACAGGCCATGCGGCTTGCGGCGGTCAAATTAGCGCCATGTTCGGGTTATTCTTTACCTCTGGGCCAGTTCATAATTATGAAGATGCGAAAAAGTCTGATACTGCTAAATTCGGACGTTTTCATCGCGGTATGTTAGAGGGCGGTGTTTACTTAGCACCTTCTCAGTTTGAGGCTGGATTTACATCTTTAGCTCACACTGAAGAAGATATTGAGCAGACTTTAGCAGTGGCAAGGGATGTAATGTCTAGCCTGTAACTAAAAAATTGCTGAGTTACCGTTCGCCCTTGGCGTCTCCCTTGGGAGAAGTTGGAGCACTGGCTTCCGGCGTTCCAACTTCTCGCTGAGTTCTGAGTAAAGACTACTTTTTTCCGACTCAGCACTTCAACTCAACGTCAGTAGACGCTTCTGCTCAGAATGGTAACTCAGCACTACTTAACAGCCACAGCCCTCGTGACCACAGCCTTTGATAGTTCGATGACCTTCAGCACAAGCTTCAGAGCAATAGTATTTGCTGTCCTTGTTGATGCTATCTTCAAGTGAAACGATACACAAGCAGGTCGGGCAAGCGCATTTCATTTGGTTTACGGTTGTCATATTTTTCTCAATTTCCTTTTAAGATTACTGTGAAAAGACTACTCTAAAATATATGAACAATTGTTCATATATTTATTAATATAACTTAAATTGGTATTGGAGATGGAGAGAGTGGGTAAGAAGGAGAGGTGTTTTTATTTAAATCTATTAATTAAATATACGTAATACTGTTTGTTTTTGATAAACAATAAGTTGCAATAATCGCTACGTATTTAGGCTAAATAATCATCGATAAAAGAGTTTTAAGAGTCAGTACAGTAAATTCTCTTCAGTTTGTTAAAGCTTTAAGTAAACTCAGTATAACTTTAGCAACTCTTCAAAGTCTTTCCAGCAAAAATTACCTGGTAAAAGTTGATTCTGCTCTCAATAATGAAATGAGAGTGTAATGCTCCCCGTTATTATTCGTGCAGCGAGTTGACAGTGCATGAGCTACTGCTTAAATCCTACCTGTCTCAATCCAGAAAATTTGGCATATAGCCAGATGTGTCAGTCTTGTGGCTCGCGGCTACTGTTGCGCGATCGCTATCGGGTATTCAAACCATTAGGTCAGGGTGGCTTTGGAGCAACCTTCTTAGCTAATGATCAAGCTTTGCCAGGAGAGCCAAGTTGTGTCATTAAGCAACTACGTCCCTCTGGAACCACACCACATGTTTTGCAGATGGCGCGGGAACTCTTTGAACGAGAAGCTAAAACCCTAGGCAAGATTGGCAATCATCCCCAAATACCAAGGCTACTGGACTATTTTGAAGAACAAGAACAATTCTATTTAGTTCAAGAATACATCAGCGGTGATACTCTTCAACAGGAAGTTAAACACAACGGTATCTTAAGCGAAACTGGAGTTAAGCAATTCTTGAGCGAGACATTGCCATTGCTGCAATACATCCATGAACGCAAAGTGATTCATCGTGATATTAAACCAGCCAATTTGATTCGCCGTACTCAAGATGCCAGAATGGTTCTCATCGATTTTGGAGCTGTAAAAAATCAAGTTAGTCAAGGTATACCAAGTCAATCAGGTCACACAGCACTAACTGCATACGCAATTGGCACTCCTGGTTTTGCTCCTCCAGAGCAAATGGCTATGCGTCCGGTTTATGCCAGTGATATCTATGCGCTGGGGGTAACATGCATTTATCTGCTAACTGGCAAAACCCCTAAAGATTTGGAATACAATCCCACAACGGGTGAGATGATGTGGGAACAGCTTGTGCAAGTGAGTGACCATTTAATAAATGTACTGAGGAAAATGTTAGAGGTGTCAGTACGTAATCGCTACCAGTCAGCGGAAGAAGTTCTTAGAGCATTAGAAATAGAACCATATCTGGAGAGCTTAGCACAGGGTTTGCTAAGTAAATCCGATGCTGGTGTTAAAGAGCGAACACATAATCATCACCGGGATAATTCTGCTGTTTTGTGCAGTAACCCTTCTGCTGCTTCCAACACAGGCATGGCGCAGGTAGCCGCAGCAATTCGTGCTAGACGAGCTAGGGTAGCAGAAGCCGCGGGATCACAACCAGGGGGAATGCATCAAGGGCCTGTGATAGCTAAATCAACAACTTTGGCTAATAGCAACAGTCATGGTTCACAAATTTCAAATTCTAGAGTTGAGCGCAAGTTAGATACCCAAAGTTTGCTAACAGCTTATCTGAAAGGGAGACGGGATTTTGCTTTACACAATTTAAGTTTGCTGAACCTACAAGGTGTTGACTTGTCGGGAACAAATTTTCATTCCTCTCAATTGCAAAAAACTAATCTCCAGGGAGCTAATCTTTACAATAGTGACTTTGGCAGAGCCAGCCTCACTCGCTCAAATCTCAAAGACGCTAATTTGACCAAAGCTTACTTCAACCATGCTGATTTGGAAGGGGCAGATCTGCGAGGTGCAGACCTTAGCCATGCTCATTTGAGTAATGCCAATCTCCGGGGAGCTAATTTGTGTGGTGCTAATCTGACTGGTGCCAAAATTTCCGATGAGCAGATGGCACTAGCAAAAACGAATTGGATGACTGTGCGCCCTAATGGTAAAAGAGGTTTGTTGTGATTTGAGATTTTTAGATTAGTTCAATCCTAAGGAAGTATCTCATGTTTGCAAATTGAGAAAGAATGTATTTTTGGAAAAATTGATTATGGTCTAACAATCTTAAATTTGACAAAATATGATGCTATGGCAGTTATGCTTAATATAAGCTTAATTTCCCGGTGTTTAATTTTTAGGATTACATAGTAAAACTACGCAATTTTTTTACTAATTCTTAAACAAATCTTCATATTTTTTATCTGTTACAAATAACAAATTTTTATTTACAATAAAAAACGAAGTGTCACAATAGTTTTTTAGAAAAGCTTTTCATGATGTTTGTAACTACAAATAGCAGGGAAACTTTCATCTAAAAGTTGTAAAACTTCACGCTCTAAAATAGTTAAAATTTCCAGCTAACGGCGAAAAATACAAAAGCAATTATCCCTGATTGTAGGCTGAAATAAAATATTCATGACCGAAATCAGGCAATACAAGGCTTACCTATAATGGCTGACTTTGCACAAACGGAAATACAACGGCGATTAAGTTTATATCAGGTATTCCTCAAGTTGTATGAACACCATAGCAGCCTTCTGGATGAAATTCTTCAGCTAGAAAACGTATACCAGCCTTCATTGCCAAGGGTAAAGCCTTGTTATGTAAATGGTGTAGTAGATACTACTGCTGTTTATTTGATAACTAACTTATGCGATGAAACGCAAACTTTACGACAGCCACAACAAATTTGGACAATAGGTCGCGATCGCAGTAGTGGAATCCGCATGGCTGATAGTTATTTGTCTCGTCGCCACGCCGCTATTCAATTTATTGATCAAGGCTTCTATTTAGTTGACTTTAACAGTACCAATGGCTCATTTGTGAATGGCGAACGCGCTTACCAGCCACTCAAGCTCAAAGATGGCGATCGCATCAAGTTAGGTAGTATGACTTTCAATTTTTTCATAAATCATACGTACCGCATTTTGCCAACTGTAGCAATGGAATTACTGATGCAGCTTGTGCCTCGAATTGGTAACAATCCAGTAGAAATATCTACTTACATCCGTAGCAGACAAAAGCCACTGTCTGAAAACCTAGATGATACTTTAGTTACTGCCAAAAACTCTGACTTGTGTGGGAAATTAGAAGATTGGCATAATACTAATACTTTAAACGCAGAGCAGAAGTCAGAAATTTTAGATCGCTTTTTGAGTAGGCAAACACCATATAATCCCAAATAGCAGGCTGTATGAACCTAAATTAGGTTTTTTTGCGTCTCCAGCTTTACCCTAAATTTATGGTGATGAGCAGCAAGTGCCGCTCATCAATATTCCCACTACTGTTATTCTTCTTCCTCTAAATCGGCTTCTTCCTCTTCTTCACTAGTCTTGGTTACGGAGTTAGCAGAAACAACAGCTCCTTTGTCTAGCTTTTCACGTACCAGCTGCTTAATTTGTTCAGCAAATTCTGGTTTTTCTTCTAGGTACTTGATGGCGTTGTCTCGACCTTGGGAAATGTTGTCGCTGTTGTAGCTATACCAAGCTCCCTTACGGACAAGCACGCCAGTCTCTTCTGCCAAGTCTACAATACAACCCAAGGTAGAAATTCCTTTACCAAAAATAATGTCAAATTCCGCAATCCTAAAGGGTGGAGCTACTTTATTTTTAGCAACTTTAACTTTGACGCGATTACCAAATTCGTCAGTGCCTTTTTTCAAGGTTTGAATTCGGCGAATATCCAAGCGTACCGAAGCGTAAAACTTCAACGCGTTACCGCCAGTTGTTGTTTCTGGGCTACCGTAGGTAACACCAATTTTTTGTCGCAACTGGTTGATGAAAATTACAGTGCAGCCAGATTTTCCAATATTACCAGTAATCTTACGTAGAGCTTGGCTCATCAACCGTGCTTGAAGACCAACATGAGCATCACCCATATCGCCCTCAATTTCAGCGCGGGGAACCAATGCGGCTACTGAGTCAATGACTACAATATCAACTGCGGCGGAGCGAACAAGCTGATCGACAATTTCTAAAGCTGATTCACCAGTATCAGGTTGAGAAATAAGTAAATTGTTGATATCCACACCCAGTGCAGCAGAGTAGGCGGGGTCAAGGGCGTGTTCAGCATCGACGTAAGCAGCAATACCACCATTTCTTTGCACTTCAGCGACCGCATGTAGCGCTACTGTAGTCTTCCCGGAACTTTCCGGCCCATAAATCTCAATCACTCGTCCTTTGGGTAAACCACCACCTAATGCTAAATCTAGGGTGAGCGCTCCACTAGAAATTGTCTCCACCCGCATCCGGGTAGCATCGCCCAGGCGCATGATTGCTCCTTTACCAAAGCTGCGCTCTATTTGGTTGAGTACCATATTCAGCGCTTTTTGCTTGCCAGAAGTATCGGTGTTGATAGCCATTCCTGCCTCTAAATATATGGATTTTATGGATTTAAGGATTGATTGTTGGGATCGGAGCTTGAGTAGAACAGATATACTATTTTAGCCAGAAAATTCTGGAATAGGACTTCTCATTTTAAAAAAGGGTGTGACAAGATCGTAACCCGATCGCTACCCAATCGCTAGCTGATTTAGGTAGTCCTAAACAATGATACCAACTTGCATTTAGGGATAGCTTCTTTTGGCTGGATAAGCAAGGGATTTTCCAAGAAAAGATATTTCAACAATACTGTTAGTAGAATCTTACTTGTAAGCTGCGGTGGTAGCTAAATTAGGAGCGAGCCAATGCAAATTAGCATATCATCGACAGGGCTTTATTGGTTAAAGGCAAGATCTAGACGGCTTGTAGTGTGGTGTTGAAGGGATTTCAAAGCTTTAGAATGAAAGATTTTTTGAGCCAAAGTTAAAGAATTTATGCCCTATGGCCCATGCGAGAAGACTTTCTTACTTGCCCACGTTCGCGCAGCGGCACGTTAACGAATGCGAATGCGTCTTGTAGATGCAGGCTCTCGTCGAGAACAGAGGCGAGACGAAACCCAGTACAAGGACAGGATTTCTCACCGCTTTTAATAAAAAATATTCTTATTGTATTGTTTATTCAGATATAAAATATGTTCAAAAATACGAGATTATTATAACTTTATATAAAATGAGGTTTTTATCTCAAAGTCGTTAGGTATATGATAAAAGATTATACGTTTTTTAGTTTTTTAAATATCTTATATTTCAATTAATAAAATCTTAATTTACATGTATAAAAATGATTACTGAGAATATATTTTACATGAATTTTGTCTAAAAATTTGCCATAATAAAATCATAAAAATTTGAGATCGGATTCGCCAAATCTCTTCAAATCTGATAACATCGAGTCACCGCTGTGGGGTGGCATAGCTTACCTTAGAAAAATTGTTTGGTGTCTACGTCAAATCGATAGATAACCAAAATTATTATGCAAAGCCCTACTCGGATTTAGCGTCAGTAAAATTGAATTGGCGCTTCTAATAACTGGCTTCAACATTACAGCCTTAAGAAGTCGCTCAAGCTTCGATTTTCATTAATATAAGTGCTTAGTTTTGCACTTGTGCTATTTCACATTTAATTGTTTTTTAACATTTGCTCCTCACGATTACACACACAGATCAATTAATCGCTTCAATTACTCAATCTGGAGATAGAGAATGAATAAGCTAATTCTGTTTCTAGTTAGTAGCGTTTTGGTAATTAGTACCTTTGGCTGCCAAGAGACTCCTAAAACTGGTTCAGAAACTCCTAGTACTACTAATGAAGCTGCTCAAGTACCAGCAAAATCGGCTTCTCAAACAACTCAAACTACAGATAAAACTGCCAAAGTTCCAGGAACGCAAACGAATCCCTCAGTAGCTAGCACAGACACTAAAGCTAAAACGGATTCAGTAAAAACAGGAGCAACAAAATCTACCACTTCTGTTGCTAAAATTGGGGACAACTTAAAAACCGAAGTTAGCAAAAAGCTGAATGAAGGCTTACCAGGCAATAAGTTAGAAGTTGAAAACAAAGAAGGTGAGATCATCCTTAAAGGCACAGCTACTTCCCAAGAAGAACTCCAAAAAGCTGAAACCTTAGTCAAGGCAGTTCAAGGTGTGAAAAATGTGAAGGTAGAAGCAAAAGCTGAACCTGTGAAAAAGTCCTAGCATTGGGGACTGAGGATTAGGAACTAGGAGGACAAGGGGGAATTATTAAACAGGTCTTTCCCTTGTCTGTTCCTAATTACTGATAGCCAATACACAAGAATTAATTACTGTTAAATATAGAACCTGTATATAAATATCTCGCTGATCAATTAAATAGATGTTTTTTAAAACCACAGTGTAAAGAATCGTTACCGGATCTGATGAGCTTGTACTCCATAGAGAGAATTGCTGTACTTTAATGCATGATTGCTAAGTTCATCCCACTCTGGTAACGTCTGGGCTAGGGGTGTCCAGCCAATTCTGTATCAAAGACTAAATATGAGGGTACTTGTGAATCCAAGAGGTTATCTAGCGTACTTACCTGCATTGAAGAAAGCGAGTGTGTGTAAAACAATTGCGATCGCTTGTTTGGGTCTAATTTTTCCTACATTTATGCCTGATGTAGCAGCGGCAGAGACCGTAATGCAAAAAGTGGCACGAACAGGGATACTAACTGCTGGCACCAGTAAAGATGCGCTTCCTTTCGCCTCCTCTGACAATCAAGGGAAGTTGACTGGTTATTCTGTGGATATGCTGGCTCTGATCAAAGAACGGTTAGAAAAAGAATTAGACAAAAAAATTCAACTGAAATTAGTCGGACTTACCCCAGCAGAACGTATTCCCCAAATAGTTAATCGACAAGTTGATATTGTTTGCGACGCTACCAGCTTCACATGGGAGCGCGATAAAAAAGTAGATTTTTCGGTCAGTTATGGTGTTACTGGCACGCAGTTATTGGTTAAGAAGGCGAGTAATTTGGGTTCTCCTGAATCCCTCATTAACAAGCGAATTGGTGTGCTAGCACAAACTACTAATGAACTGGCAATTAAGCGGGCACAGCCTAAAGCTACACTGGTGTACTTGAAGACTAGGGCAGAGGGATTTGCTGGTTTGCAACAGGGCAAAATAGATGCTTTCGCATCCGATAGTATCCTGTTGGAGGGATGGTTGCAAAAAGCGAAAAATTCTGATGCTTTTGCGATCGCTCCTGATCGCCCCCTTTCACAAGAGGGAATTGCTTGCATGGTTCCTGAAAATAATTCTAAATTTCTCGACTCAGTAAACTATTCGCTTGTCAAGTTCATGCAAGGATTCGTGAATGGTAATCAACGATATGTCGCTATTTTTGATCGCTCGTTCGGTTCACAAGGAGCCGTTTTTCTGAATCGCGATTTACGAGATTTATTTTTGGAAACTATGCAACTGGTTATAGAATTCCGTGAAGAGATTCCCAAGGGTGACTTGTAAATTTATATGATGGATGCAGAAATCTAGTGTATCCCGCTACTAGTTAACGAACTTTTCCTCTGGATGATTCAGCATCAATGGGTTTAATTAGGTAAATCTGCAAAAGATACCAAACTATGAAAACTATCAAGGGTAATTTTTGACAGAACTTGATAATTGGTGAGCATAGCTTGCCGCCGTAGACATCGCTCTTACTAATCTCTGCGAGTTTCAGATTAAGCTCTGAACATCGCTCTAACCGACGGAAAAACATAGGGTGATTTGTATTCAAGATCACAGGAAATGCTCGCGCAGCAGTGTTATTCGTCTCTTGAATAACTCTGATATTATATTCGCGCGGGTCTATCCCAATGGATTGATAAAATGTTGCCCGTTCAAATACTGTCAAAGTATGGGTAGCAAATACACTCAACAAGAAGAAACGCACCCACAACCGCGCCTTCCAATTGTTCCATAGTTGAGGTTGCGACAGCAGCAGCGCTTTGAAAAAATCCCCATGCCGATTTTCATCCTGACACCAACTCTCAAACTTGCGGAACAAAGGATAAATTTGGTGTTCTGGATATTTTTCCATGTGGCGATACACCAGAATATAGCGCCAGTAGCCAATTTTTTCAGATAAGTAGACTGTGTAAATAATCCACTCTGGCGGAAAGAAGGTATAAGTGCGATTTTTAGTTAAATAACTCAAGTCAAGGGAAAGATTAAAATCTGCCATTGACTTATTCAGAAAGCCCGCATGACGTGCTTCATCACGTGCCATAAAATTAAAAGCTTCCGCTAGGATGGGGTTACGGTTTTTCAGTCGGCGCGATAACTCTTTGAACAGCAGAAACCCAGAAAACTCTGAGGTACAAGAGCGTTCTAAAAAGTCAATGAAGGCGAGGCGTGTTTCCCCATCAATGTGATCCCAACACTGCTGAAATTCTTGATCGCGTACAAAGTGATGACGGTTATAATCTGCTCGTAACTCCTCTAAAATTGCCCGTAACTCAGCCTCTTGCGCTGAGATGTCCAACTGTGCCACAGCCTCAAAGTCAGTGGTATAAAACCTAGGTGTTAATAATGTTTCTTGAACAGGCGCTTTTATACCTGGTTTCAACAATTCGGGTTGTGGAGTTTCCAAAGACTTAACCATGAGAATCCTTTGATTATTTTATTCTTTAAAAGTTATATAACCATAAATGGTTATTAGTGGACATCAGTTAAATTATTGAAAGTAAATTGTGAGAAATAATCTGAACATCTCCCATTTCAGGAGAGTTGAAATGCTTACCTATAATCAATTTTGTAACTGCTCATCTGAAATGTGCTTCAGTGTGAAAAGCAGAGAAATCTAAAGAAATATTAATAACTTCATAGTTATGCAAATATTAATAGTTAAATAATTTTAGAGGAAAGAAAAATAGTTGAGATCTGTATTAGCAGTGGTACTTGCTCGATGGCGTAATGCAGATCTGCTCTACACCTAGAATAACAATCTTTTAACTCTGGCATTGACTGTGAACTGGCAAGCATCCTGAGTCGATGACTGATCAGAAACCTTGCGCTTAGACATGAAGGAAGCAACTCAATGGTTTTTCTACTACCTGGTGTCAAATTTGATTTGGATATGATCAAAAAGTATGACACTCGCGCACCCAGATACACCAGTTACCCACCCGCAACAGAGTTAAACGAAACATTTACTCAAACTGATTTTAAAGCTGCGATCGCCGCATCGAATCAACGTAAATCTCCACTTTCTTTGTATTTCCATATACCCTTTTGTCAAAGTGCTTGCTATTTCTGTGGCTGTAACACGGTAATTTCTAACAACAAGAAGATTGCTAAGCCTTACGTAGAGTATCTAGTTCAAGAAATTAAGAACACCTCAGCCTTAATCGACCCACAAAGAAAAGTGCTTCAGATTCACTGGGGAGGCGGTACTCCTAATTATTTAGAACGTGACCAGGTAGAATTCTTATGGAAAAACATCAATCGCTACTTTAACATTGATCCACAAGCAGAGATTTCAATTGAAATTAATCCTCGCTATATCGATAGAAACTACATTTTATTTCTTAGACAGATTGGATTTAATCGCATTAGTTTTGGCATCCAAGATTTTAATCGCCAAGTTCAAGTTGCGGTGAATCGTGTCCAGCCTGAAGAAATGTTGTTTGATGTCATGAGTTGGATCAAAGAAGCTAAATTTGAAAGTGTGAATGTAGATCTAATTTATGGTCTACCCTATCAAACTCGTGAGACATTTCGGGAAACAGTGAAAAAAACTATTGAATTAGATCCTGACCGAATTGTTGTCTTTAACTTTGCTTATGTACCGTGGCTTAAATCAACGCAAAAAAATATTCCTCAAGAAGCTTTACCAGTATCACAAGAAAAGTTAGAAATTCTGAAAATGACAGTTGAGGAAATAACGAGTAACCAATATCTATTTATTGGTATGGATCATTTTGCCAAAACTGATGATGAACTAGCGATCGCCCAGCGGAATGGTACTCTTAAACGCAACTTCCAGGGCTACACCACCCATGCTGAAACAGAACTTTTTGGTTTTGGTGCTACCTCAATCAGTATGCTAGAAGATGCTTATGCTCAAAACCACAAGGAATTAAAGGATTATTATCAGGCAATGACAGCAGGCGTTTTACCAATTAGCAAAGGCATTAATTTGACTCAGGATGATATGATCAGACGGGATATAATCATGTGCATTATGTCTCACTTTCAGATTAATAAAGAAGACATTGAAAATAAACATCACATTAGTTTTAATGAATATTTCTCTAAGGAAATAGAAGCATTAAAGCCACTAGAAGCAGATAGCTTAGTCAGTTTATCAAAAAACTACATTCAGATCACAGATATTGGCAGATTATTAGTAAGAAATATTGCTGTCATATTTGATAATCATACTAAAATGCAAGAAACAACTTTCTCTCGTGCAATTTGATACCATTTCTCTAAATAATTGTTATATATTAGCGACTCAATTACTTTAAAATTTGCTTCAGTCGTTAATATTACCTTGTTGCAACAAGAATAATTTGTAGTGAGCAAAAATTTGCTGCAAGATTTTGTTTATAAAATGTATTTCTCAAGAGGGATAACAAGATTAATAAGATTCCCAACTTCATCTGAACTATAACTTTTGGATTTATAAATTACCTCATGTGGTAGAAACTATTGTGAAGTAGGATTGATAACTTATATACAAGGTGAACAGATTTTTGAGGAAGTGATGAACATCATTGTTTGGGTAGCATTAGGACTTTTGGCTGGTGCGATCGCTAAAGTTGTTTACCCTGGTTATCAAGGTGGTGGAATTTTATCCACAATGATTTTGGGTGTTATCGGTGCTTTTATTGGCGGAAGTCTGTTGACACTACTGCAAGCAGGAAACCTACAATTGACGGCAGCTGGTGCTGGTTTAAGTATTATTGGTATTTTAGTTGCTGTACTCGGTGCAATTATTGCCATATATTTATGGGTATTACTGGGAAGAAGCAGTAATGCTTAAATACTAATTACCAGTTGCAAACTATTAACTGAAGCGTGTTTAATTAAGTCTTTTAGTTCACCAGTCTTAGAAAATATAAAATCTGTAATTAGGTAGACAAGACTGGAAAAATACTAAAAGATAATGACTTAGCTGATCCATTCTGTTACATCATTATTTTTGGAAAGGGAAAAGTATGTTTTTTCACAGAAAAGAGCCTATTCATGCAGTCAAAATTGGTGAACCAAATCCTCGTTTTGCTCAACTGCTTTTAGAGCAATTCGGCGGAGCTACTGGAGAACTTAGTGCTGCTCTACAATATTGGGTTCAGTCATTTCATGTTGAAAATGCCGGCATTAAGGATATGCTTCAAGATATAGCTATCGAAGAATTTGGACACCTAGAAATGGTTGGCAAACTCATTGAGGCTCATACCAAGAATACTGATCAAACAGAAGCTTACAAAAGCACTCTTTTCGCAATAAGAGGTATAGGCCCTCACTTTCTAGATAGCCAAGGTAATGCTTGGACTGCAAATTACTTGAATGAAGGTGGAGATGTCGTGCGTGATTTGAGAGCTAATATTGCTGCTGAGGCTGGCGCTCGTCAAACTTACGAAGAATTGATCAAGCTGTCTACTGATCAAGAAACCAAAGAGGCGTTAGTTCACCTGTTAACACGAGAAATTTCTCATACCCAGATGTTTATGAAAGCTCTAGATTCACTAGGTAAGTTGACAGATCCATTCTTTGGTAATGTTAAACCTGACGAAACTGTTGCTCTGTACTACAATCTATCTTCCTATGGAAATGGAAATGGTAAGGATGAGCGTGGTCCTTGGAATTCTGAGCCAACATTTAAGTACATTGCTAACCCATCAGAAAGTAGCTCTTAATTCAATAAGTTTCAGTAAGAACGTAGATTGATTTTAGGTACAGATACCTTTAGCACGTTCTTACTTAAAACTCTCAAACTTAAGGTGGGCAATGCCCATCTTATTTTGAAATGACTAGTCGTTTGCTTACTCTATTAAAGTTTTAATTTGTCTATCGTATAATTATGCTTAAATGAATGCACACTATTTGTTGTTAATCTACAAAGATCAATAATAATTAGCGTTTTTCAGTCATAATTTTGTTGTCTGGCTCATCTTTATTTGCTAAATTATAGTTTTTCAAATTGAAGGTATTTGCAAAAGCCTCGCTCGATGTCTCTGAATTCAAACATTAATTCAATAAATATCAAAATCAAAACTTAGAATCTGGAGATTGACGTGTGATTGTCAGCGCTACACAAAATGGTTGGGAAATAATTTATCATCGTGCTCACGCTTTGCTAGCAGCTCAAATAGCAGGACAGTGGCGACGCAAAGATACTCCAGTACGGTTATATGAAACGATCGCTGCAATTTCCCATCATGATGACTTAGAGAAAGAGTGGGAGGAAGATAATCTGACTGAAGCGGGTACGCCAATGGACTTCACTCTCAATTCAGATATCGATATCGAGAAGTTGTCTAATATGGCAAACAATGCACGCTACCGAGGACGATGGGTAGCTTTGTTAATTTCTATGCACATGAGCCGTTTAAATGAGTCACAACGGGGTCAGTCTTCAGAAATAGACAAATTTTTAGATGAGCAACTTCAAAACCAGCAACGTTGGCGTAAGGAACTAGATATTGAGAAGGAGGAAATAGATGCAGCCTATGCGTTTATGCAGTGGTGCGATCGCCTTTCTCTCATCCTCTGTCAGCAGGAGCTACCTGCTGATGAGCGGTTTTTAGAAATTAGCAAAGGGCCTGACGGTAAGCGCTATGACATTATGCAAAGCAGTAATCAATCGGTGACTGTCAAACCCTGGCCCTTTCAAGATGACCGATTTACAGTCAACGTCGAAGCTTGCGACCTCTCCCAGGTTAAATTTGAAAGCAACGCCGAACTGAGTCAAGCACTTCAGGAAGCTCCTATCAAGGTAATGGAGTGGATATTTGTTAAAGGTTAGGTACATCTAAATTAAGCTGTAGCCAACATACTCCGCAATTGATACCCTCATTTGAGGGCTTTTTCTGTTGGAATTCCTCTAGAAATCTTTCAATTAGCGATCGCCCAACTCTTTATTCTAGATAAGTAACTCTTATAGATTCTATCAATCTTCTTTTGTCAAGTCTAGTTGACTATATGTAACAATCAAGTTAATATTATTTACATAAGTTAATAAAACTAAAATTTAAATTACTGCTAAACAAAAAAAGCTGATTTCGGTATCGCTATCTTCATAGACATTTGGACTTCTCCCATCGACCTCGACTTAACAGCCGAGGTTTTTTGTGCTTAGTAGTACCAAGACTTTTACTAAGCTTGCATCATCGCCTTTTCTGATTCCAGGCGCAAGAATACATAAATCTAAACCTTAAAATCAAGTTAATAGCCTTACGCAGATTTCGGTAAGCCTGACATTTTATACTAATCTCAACGAAGTCACAGGGAAGACAGATGATCCTTCTTCCTCCTGACTCCAAACTTCTTCCTTCTTGTTTAGGATTTATTCGGGCGGGGTCGTAATCTCCGTACTTATTCTGACTTGTGACTTCTGACTCCTTCCTTCTTGTTCAATTAACGTAAGTCTCCAACAGAAGCGCACGTTAAAATGGACTAAAACCCTTTCTCAGTCTCCTTCAGAGACTTTAGCTATTAGCATAAGAATTCATTCTTAGGCGGTTATTGGGAGGAATGCAAGACTTAGGTAAACGGTACTTCGTCTGTCTTTATCGTACCTATAAATAAAAAAGGTAGGACTGCCTACCTTTAAACCAAAAAAAGCATTTTATAACCAAACAAACCCAATATCACACACAATTTTGACGAATCTATTGCAAAAATATGACGACCGTGTGACGTTTAATCTGAAGTAGACTTTGCTATTATCCCCAGCTGCAAACCTGCTGGATAACTACCTTGCTCTTTAATTTGTTTAATTTCAGCATCCGTTATTTGCAAATTTAACTTTTGTGCCAACACCCGTACAACATCTCCCCGGTCAATTACACCAGCGACAGCACCAGCAGGGGAAAGTACAGTAATCCGAGGTAACTGCTCATTTTCTAACTTGTTAATCACCTCAGCCAGGGAAGTTGACTCTGCAACTGTGGGTATTTCTGTCAGGGGATGCACAATGCTGTGTAGGGTTTGAGTCTCCCATTGACTCCTTTGAGTTAGACGTAAATCGTTAATGGAAACCATACCCCGGTAACGTCCATCAGAAGCAGCAAAATAAATCTGGGAAGGGGCGGTTTCCAATAGATATGAATCGGCAAAGGAACGCAATGTCTGGTCAGCATCAACGACGCGAAAATCACGGGTCATAGCATCGGTGGCTAGCAGCTTGAGCAAAGTTTCTTGCAATGTAGTCACGCGGTCATAGCTGTTGGCATTTCGGATACCAAACCAACCCAACAGAGCAATCCACAAACCAACCGCCAATTCTCTAGTCAAGAAATCGATCGCAAACCCCAAGGCGATCGCACTGTAACCTAAAATTTGCCCCGCTCTCGCAGCCCAGTGTACAGCTTGATAACGATTACCTGTTGCTTGCCATAGTGCTGCTTTTAACACTTGTCCACCATCTAAAGGTAAGCCAGGAATCATGTTAAACAGTGCTACAACTAAGTTAATTCTTGCTAAATCTCCGACCATTACACTGACGGGGCTAGTATCAGGTAAAACAGTAGCTCCGAGACGCAGCAGGAAAAACAGCACAATACTCACCAACGGCCCAGCGATCGCTACTTGAAAAGCTTTTCCTGGAGTTTTGGATTCTTCTTCTATAGCAGCAATCCCGCCAAACAGAAACAGGGTAATCGAGTTAACTTTAATGCCTTGCGATCGGGCTACCAAGCTATGACCTAACTCATGTAATAACACCGAACCAAATAGCAGCAGCGCCATCACTATTCCAGCGCTCCAAGCAATCACATTCCCCCATTCCTGGTAAGCTACCCCAAAATTAAGGGTTGCCAGCCCTAAAATTACAAACCACAAAGGGTCTAAAAACAGGGGAATTCCAAATAAAGACCCAATTTTCCAATTTGTTTGCATTACATTGTCCTAAAACTAAATATCACCAGCAATTTTTATAGCTATCTTTAGTATAATTTTATACATAAGTTAAATGGCAATTAATTTCAGCAGTGCCAAGGCGCAAGATGCTCTGACTTCTAGAATAGACAATTACTACGAGTAATCAAACTTAATGCTGTGGGCAATATGAGCAATTTGAAGCAAATGACATGATGGTTCTTTCTCCCGCATGAATAAACTGCTTGAGTCTAGAGAGTGGATTGATACCATCTTTGAAGACAAGTACACTTTTTGCTGATGAAGTAGTTAAATCTTCCCGCAAAAGGAAGGTTAATACTTCCCTCCTCAGTTAGAACAACTACACAAAAGCTGACTTGGCTAATACTCGCGAGTTATCTTGCTGGAGAAAGAACCAGAATCATTTTTGGAGTTTTGTATTTATTGAAACGTTATAAGTAACGTCTCTGTCATCCCAAAACTACAGACGACCGATATTAGTCAGTCCTAAAACAATGCCAACGCCGATAACATGACCGAAAGCCATCGCCGCGACGAATGTTGGAATGCTGACTGGCAGAATCGGGAACTTAGGCCCAACTAGAGGTTTTTCGATTCTAGTACTTAGCAAAAGAACTACTAAGCAACTGACGCTGATGATAATCCCTACAGTGGGACTCCACGCTGGTGTTGGAGGAACAGTTGCAGCGGTTGCTAGTAAGATAGATGAAGTCAAGCTTTTGTCTCCTGAATGGAAAAACAATGTAAACCTACAAAATTATAAAGTTACTCAGGAAACAAGCGAAAATAATTAGCAAAAATTCGACGTTTTTTTCAGTTCTCAATATGTCAAATTTATATGCGCGTTAAGATTTGTGGCATTACTCAACCACAGCAGTCTATAGCGATCGCCTCTCTTGGCGCAACCGCACTAGGATTTATTTGTGTACCAACCTCACCTCGCTACGTTACCACATTGCAAATTTGTGCAGCTGTGGCACAACTACCAGAAAATATTGACAGAATTGGTGTTTTTGCTAACGCCAGCATTCCCGAAATCAGCCAGACAGTTGTTAATTCTGGGTTGACTGGTGTACAGTTACACGGAGATGAATCACCAGAATTTTGTTACCAGCTGCGTCAATCTCTAGCCAACGTCGAAATTATTAAAGCGCTCAGAATTAGAAGTCTTGAGCATCTTGACACAGCAGTTAATTACAGTAAATACATAGATACTTTGCTACTTGATGCCTATCATCCCCAACAACTGGGTGGTACAGGTCAAACCTTAGATTGGACGATGTTAGAGAAATTTAGCTCGAGTTGCCCTTGGTTTTTAGCTGGGGGAATAACACCAGATAATGTTGTGGAAGCCTTAAGCCAGGTTAATCCTAGCGGCATTGATTTATCTAGTGGTGTGGAGCGCACACCTGGAGATAAGGATTTAGACAAAGTAGCAAAGTTGTTTGAGAAATTAGGAAGTAGAGAGTAGAGGGAGCAGGAGGAGCAAGGGGGGCAGGGGGAGCAGCGGAGCAGTAAAGCAAAGAAGCAAAAGAATAATCTTTCCCTTTTCCCTTTTCCCTTTCCCCCTTTCCCAATACCCCATGACGCCAGTTCGCTCAAGTCGGGAAACCCGCCCACGCGACTGGCTCCCCAATCCCCAGTCCCTAAAAGAATGCTGCTTGATGGCGAATCAAGTTAAAGAATTCTTCACGAGTTTTGTGTTCCTCTTGGAATACACCAACCATTGCACTGGTAACAGTCCAAGAACCCGGTTTTTGGACACCTCGCATTACCATGCACATATGAGTAGCTTCCATCACAACGGCGACTCCTTGAGGTTCCAGAATCGTCTGAATTGCTTCGGCAATTTGCCGGGTTAACCTCTCCTGTACTTGCAAGCGACGGGAATACATCTCGACGATCCGAGCCAGTTTACTCAGTCCCACAACTTTTTGGTTAGGGATATAAGCAACGTGTGCTCTGCCCATAAATGGCAGCATGTGGTGTTCGCACAAACTAAAGAAATTAATATCTCGCACTAGTACCATCTCGTTATGTCCTTCATCAAAGATGGCATCATTAACGAGTTCTTCTAGGGATTGGTTGTAGCCACTGGTTAAAAACCGCATTGCCTCGGCCACCCGCTTGGGTGTTTTGAGGAGTCCTTCGCGTTCAGGATCTTCTCCGACGCCTAATATTAGTGTCCGCACGGCATCTGTCATTTCTTCCATCTGTTCCTCTTTTGGCGGGAACACATCCGCTTGTCGTCCGTTGTGGGTATTGCGATCAGGTCTAGGATTGATAGCTTCTGCCAAATCGGGAATCAGAGGCGATTGAGAGCGATTAGAACCGTTGGAACTAGCGATAGTCATGATGTAGTAGTCTTGGTTATGGTTTGAAGATTGGTCATTAGTTATTAGTCATTAGTTATTAGTTTGGGATAAATCACAAAGAACAAATGACAAATGACTCTTTAAAGGACGCCAGCGCTAGGCATCAGGGTCAATTCATCAACAACTGCCTGTTGTGGTAACAGAACTGTGTAGAGAATTGATTGAGCAACAATTTCTGGGGTCAACATCTTTGAGCGGTCAAAATCGGCATTAACAGTTTCCGTGTCCCAAAGTTCAGTGTTGACTGCACCAGGACAAATAGCAGTAACGCGAATGCCGTAGCCCCGTTCTTCTTGTGCCAAGGTTTGAGAAAGGGCTATTAGTCCAGCTTTACTGACGTTATATGCACCCCAATCGGGGAAAGGTTGTTTTGCGGCAATAGAGGCGACGTTGATAATTGTGCCGCCCCGATCGCGCATTGAAGGCAAAATTCCCACAATGCATTGAAACACGCTGGTAAGATTCAAGTTAATTACTTGTTGCCAGTCTTCTAATGGGGTTTCGCTCAATGTGCCTGTGTACGCTATGCCAGCGTTATTTACCAGAATGTCTACGTTGCTAAAGTCAAGGGCGATCGCTTGAATCTTTTCTTGGACTTCTGAGATACAAGCTAGATCCACAGCATAAGCTTTCGCTTCCACCCCAGCTTGCTGTGCTGCTTCTGCAACCGCCTCCAACTTATGCAAAGAACGGCTGACTAAGGCGACATCTATTCCCGCCTTTGCAAAAGCTAAAGCCGTTGCTTTCCCAATTCCACTACTTGCCCCAGTAATTAGGGCACGTCGTTTCTGCTCAACACTCATGGTTTCTCCCAATTTTTTGGCAGTTCCGAAAGCTTATTCCCACCTAATTATTCACATCTCTCTGTTTGGATAGATTAAAAGGAGCTAAAAATACGTTAAGTTTTTTGACACCTGCTGTACTTTAGTACCAGGGTGACTACATGCGATTTGGGTTTTTTCCCAGTGAGGACAACAAATTATCGCCTGGGAAATCATACCGTACACTCAAAGTTGATTACTTCAATACTAAACAACCCACTCAATCAAATCGAGTAGGCTTGCCAAACATGCAAATGCCTATGGCTGAGAAGATTGTTAAAAATCTTTAAGCACATAGGCAATTATAGCACTGCTGTTGAGCTAATCAATCATCTCCAGAGGTACTAGTGAGCAACTTCAGTAAAAACACCAATTTTACGGAATTTTTCATAGCGTAGTTGGCGTCGTTCTGGAGCGGTTAAGCGATTGAGGTCATCCAAATTGTCTAACAGTGCTTGCTTGAGAGTGGTAGCGGCTTTTAGGGGGTCTGCATGAGCGCCGCCGATGGGTTCAGGCAATATCTCGTCAATAATTCCCAAATTTTTCAGATCAGGAGAAATGATTTTTAGGGCTACTGCTGCTTGGGGAGCCTTAGCAGCATCTTTCCACAAGATAGCAGCACAGCCTTCGGGGCTAATAACGGTATAAACAGCGTGTTCAAACATTAAAAGGCGATCGCCTACACCAATGCCAAGTGCGCCGCCAGAACTGGCTTCACCGATGACTGTGCAGATGATGGGGACATCCAGGCAAAACATCTCTCGTAAATTGTAGGCGATCGCTTCTCCCGCGCCTTGTTGTTCGGCTGCCACTGTCGGCAAAGCGCCTGGGGTGTCGATAAAGGTCAAAATCGGCATACCAAATTTGTTGGCATGTGCCATCAAGCGTAGCGCCTTGCGATAACCTCCTGGGGAAGCCATGCCGAAGTTTCGGGCAATATTGTCTTTAGTATCGCGCCCTTTTTGTTGACCTAACATAACTACGGGTTGTCCCCCTAAACGAGCCACACCGCCAATTAATGCCGGATCGTCACCACCACTGCGATCGCCATGCAATTCCATCCATTCATCACTAATTGCTTGAATGTAATCGAGAGTGCTGGGGCGGCGAGGATGCCGAGCGACTTGTAATCGCTGGGATGGTGATAGACTACTGAAAATTTCCTCACGCAGTTGCATAGCGCGTGCTTCAAGTTGACGAATTTGACCAGAAACATCGACGCCATTTTCTTCTGCAAGTTGCCGAATTTGCTCAATCCGGGTTGCAAGTTCTGCTAGTGGCTTTTCAAAATCCAACAGTAGCGGTTTTCGCTCAATAGTTGCCATTGTAGGAGTTATGAGTTACGAGTTATGAGTTATTTATTCCTGAAGTTCTGATCGGAGCCTCCGCTCAGACTTCTCTGTTTGTGATTAGTCATTTGTCATTGACGAAGGACAAATGACTAATCACCAATGACTAAACCAGCAGTGGTCTAAATCCGTGTTTCACCGACACCCGACCGATCTGCTCCATTTTGTCTACAGTAATCTGATTGCGTCCCCATGAAAAGTTTGTATATAACTTCTCAAATTCCAGCAACATTGATTCAGCAAAACAAGCAAACAACTGACGTGCTGGCACGTCCATATTGACTATTTTCATAATTTTCCAGTCAATATCCAGAGAATGCTCTACAATTCCACCATTTAGCACGTGTACACCAGGATGCTGAATTTTCATTGCTAAGTTTTTAGGATAGCCACCATCAATCAGCAAACAAGGTTTCTTCAAAGCTGTGGGGTCAATTTCCACGCCTTTGGGCATACTAGCAACCCAAACTACAATATCAGCTTGGGGCAGTGCTTCGCTTAAAGCCATGATTTTTCCTCGCCCCAGTTCGTCTTGCAACTCTTGAAGACGTTCTTGGTTACGGGCGATCAGCAGGAGTTCTTTGACGTCAGTTTTCGCATCTAGCCAGCGTGTAACTGCACTGCCAATATCTCCTGTTGCTCCACATACAGCGACAGTCGCGCTCTTAAGATCAATTCCTAGTTGTTTCGATGCTTCTTCTACTTGCCGACAAATAATGTAGGCAGTATGTGTATTTCCTGTGGTGAAGCGTTCAAATTCTAGTTTAATGTTGCGAACTTGGCTAAACTGCTCTAATTTAAAGTTTTCAAAAATAATTGAGGAAAACCCACCTAAAGCCGTAATGTTGATGCCATGCTTCTGAGCATGGGCCATAGCGTTCAAAATTTTGCGTGTCGCTGCTTTGATGCGGCGAGTAGCTAGCATCTCCGGTAAAAAGCAAGACTCGACATACCGTCCTTCAATTTTTTGCCCAGTCACACTGGTGACAATAATACTATCGACAATTTGCGGCGGGGCGCTGCACCAAAAATCTAGCCCTTGATCGGCATATTCTGGATATCCCAATTCTTGGGCTACTGCTTGAGCGTGTTCCAAACTAGTCAGATGTCCAATTAGACCAAACATGTAGTGATGTATTAAGCTTATGCTGCGTCGAAAGCGTGGAATTGAGTTGTTCAAAAATGCTGACTTACTGAAGTTTTAGAGTAGCGGAAGCTGCCGCACCCTGCGGGTTCTTGTTACTGACTTGTCGCTGAGTGCTGAGAACAAAGAAGGTAAAACAATGTCTTCACTTTTAACTCTTCATTCTGTACTCATGATTTAGCACGGGCTAAACGCCCCGCTACCGCTAACATAACTCAGCACTGTGGTTTAAACTGCCGTCAGTCCGTAAGCTGACATCCGCATGATGTCACGAGTGGTGAAGCCGATATTACTCAATGCTTCACCGTACTGAATCATGAAGTCTTCTACCAAAGCATCTTTAGCCATTGCTAAAGTATGAGCATCGTCTGCAACTTGGTTCAGCATTTTCCAGACGATAGGCAGGTTTTGGCGATTTGCTTCTTCTAGTTCAGTTTTAGATTCTGTATAGTGTTCTTTCAACCAAACTTCTCCAAAGTTGAGATGACTGTATTCATCTTTTACTACCCCTTCTGTAATTTTACGTGCAAAGTCGTCTGCAACTGGGATGTAGATGTTATACGCTGCTATGGCGAAACATTCAATAATTAAAGACTGAATTAATAGGCAAGTAACAACTTTACCTGCTGCTGCCGCTGTTTGGAAATTTTGATGTAGTCCGGCAAAAAATTCTTTGGCAAATTGCAAATCTGGTGTTACTTGCAAGTTGCGCCCACAAGCTTCAAATCCTTTTTTGTGGCGACTTTCCATCTTAGATAGACGAATCAGTTCATTTTGATGTTCCGGCAGCAGTTGGCCCAGTCTAATGTAATTTTCATGGGCTTCTTGTTCCCCTTCAATTACGATCGCATTAATGCGGCTGTAGGCATCTTTATAGATTTCGCTGTGAAAATCAATCTCTTCAAACTGGTCTGCAAGCTGCTGCATGGTATGTTTACTCCTGTAAAACTGAATCATTTAATACCAGAGTTGAATTTACTCTATAAATTTAGGGTAACAAGCACTATGGTTTAATTTTACTTAACAAGTAACTATGTTTATAGATTAGCTTTTGCTGGGGGCAATGCTCTAGTACTAAAGAAACAAATGCTTTGTAGAACAACGTCATGTCCAAACCAAACTGGAATCTGAAATCTGGCGATTTTTTGAGCTTAGGAGTCCTGTTGTTAGGAGCATTTATTGTCCTACTACCGCTGTTTGTGGTCTTTCTCACTTCATTTGCACCTCCGGGAGCAGCTTTAGAAGTTTTACCCAAAAATAGTTGGTCATTAGCTAATTACCGCGATGCATGGCAGCGAGGTAAATTTTTGCTGGCGTTTGCTAATTCTACCTTGGTAGCGATCGCTGTGACGGCGTTTCAGATTGTCACTTCAGCATTAGCAGGTTACGCCCTAGCACGGCTGAAATTTCGCGGACGCCAAGCACTACTACTGATTGTTTTGGCAACTTTGGTGATTCCGTTTCAGTTATTGGTGATTCCCATCTTTTTGGTGTTGAAGTGGGGACACCTAATCAATACTTACGGAGCGCTAATTTTACCAACTGCTGTCAATGGCTTTGGTATTTTTTTGTTACGCCAATATTTCCAAACAATTCCTGTGGAGTTAGAGGAAGCCGCAGCTATAGACGGAGCAAATCGACTGCAAATTTTGTGGCGGGTAATGTTACCTTTAGCTCGTCCAGCTTTGGTAACGCTATTTCTGTTCACCTTTATCGGCGAATGGAATGATTTGTTTAAGCCTTTGGTATTTACGACACGCCCAGAATTAAGAACTGTGCAGCTAGCTTTAGCTGAGTTTCAGGAGCAATTTACAAATAATTGGCCTTTGATGATGGCAGCTGTGACTATAGCGACTGTCCCAGTGATGGTATTATTTCTTATCGGTCAGCGTCAGTTTATTCGAGGTATTGCCGCGACGGGAATTAAGAATTAGTCATTATCACTTACAGTCGATGGAACACTCTAGACTTAGTGAGATAGATGAGTATTGGGCTAATCGCCTTGGCTGTAACATTTATGACTTACAGCGCATTGGCACGACAGTTCACGTTAGAGAAGATCGGAAAAATGCCAATTACATTCTGTTGTTTAGAACAGAATGTGCTTCGATTGTCAAAGTTTATCCTCAACACCTGAGTACAGTGATTCGCGCACTTGAGGGAATATCTCAGACAGCTTATGTCACAGCCGAACAACTTCAATTTCTTTTCAAGAGGATGTCCACTAAAATAGAAACGCCTGAGTACGTTTACTATTTATCTCCTGAAAGATTCAAAAGAGTGAAAAAAAAAGCTGATGTACGTCAGCTTACTGCCTCAGACAGCGCCAATTTGAAAAGTTTGCAAAACAGTTGTACAAACAAAGAAATAGAATTGGGAGAGGTAGAGATTCACCATCCTGCCATATTTTGATGTTTTGTAGATGATAAGTTAGTTGCATCTGCAAGCTTAATTTTTTACGAAGAAAAGATTGCAGATGTTGGTGTGTTGACACATCCAGATTTTAGAGGTTGTGGTTTTGGTAAAACTGTAGTGACAGCCTTATGTGAATGGGGATTACAGCAAAATCGTATTTTACAGTATTGGACGATGCAGAGCAATGTTAACTCGATAAAACTAGCATTGTCACTTGGATTCATTAAGTATGGGACTGAAGAAGTATTGCGTTTGGTTTAGGACGGGTATGGCTGCCAATGACTATTACCTACATTGCCAAATCTTAATTGCACCATCATTACTACTACTAATAATGCTCCTGCCATCTGGGCTAATGACAACAGCATGAATTAAATCTAAATGTCCGGTGAAGGTATCAATCAGTTGTCCATTGCCCATATCCCACAATTTGATGGTTTTATCTCGACTACCGCTAAGGAGGAAATTACCTTGAGGGTGAATAGCAACAGTCGTTACCCAGTCAGAATGGCCAGTTAAGCTACGAATCATTGTGCCACTGTCTATGTGCCATAGATGAATTGTATTGTCCCGACTGCCACTTACTAAAGTTCGACTATCTGGGCTAATGGCGACACTATAAACCCAGTCTAAATGTCCGGTGAAAGTGCGAAGTAGTTTGCCGTTAAGTAAGTTCCAAATTTTAATTGTGTTGTCCCAACTACCGCTGGCGAGTGTCTGACCATCGGGGCTAATGGCAAGAGTGCAAACTGAGTTAGAATGCCCAGTAATATTGCGAATTAGTTGACTGGTGGGTAGATTCCAAACTTTGATTGTGTTATCACGACTGCCACTAACTAAAGTTTGACCGTCTGGACTGATGGCGATCGCATTGACTCGATCAGAATGTGCTTTTAATTTGCGAAGTTGCTTACCACTACTCCAATCCCAAAGTTTAATAAATTTGTCTAAACTACCGCTGATTATTGTTTGACCATCTCGGCTAAAGGCGACAGCAGTAAACCAGGTGAGATCGCCTTTAAAAAATCCTGATGGGGAAGTTAAAGTACTCTTGAGGCTACCACTATTGAGATGCCACAGCTTAATAGTATTATCGTCACTGCCACTTGCAATAGTCTGACCATCTGAACTAATGGCGATGGAACGTACTGAAGCTGCATGACCTGTGAGAGTGTGAACACATTGCCAACCTTGGGAACTTGGGGTTTTAGGTGATGTTACAGGCTTGCTAATAATCGTTGACGGAATCTCGGCAGATGCAGTAGTGCCATTTAAATCTTTTAGCACTTGATTGGCTGATTGATAGCGATCGCCTACTCGGTCTTTAACTAATTTCTCTAAAATTGCTATTAACTGGTTACTGATAGTTATACCAGCATTTAGTAGATGTTCTTGCCATAACCAGCGCGACTCCCAGGCATTGTAGAGATTAGAAGGGTGCGTTCCCGTCATTAGATGTATGCAAGTTACACCCAAGGCGTAGAGGTCACTAGCTGGATATGCTTCGCCAAAGCGGAGTTGTTCATCTGGAGCGTATCCTGGTGTACCTGCCATTGTACCTCTTGACCCACTGATTATAGTGCCGCTTGCCTGTTTGGAAATGCCAAAATCAATCAGGACTAGAGCGCGATCGCTCTGACGACGCATAATATTTTCAGGCTTGATATCTCGGTGAATCACCCCATGTTCGTGAATAAACTTCACCACTGGCAATAAATCTGCCAAAAGCTGCCAAATCAAGCTTTCAGGAAAGACTCCATACTGTTCTAATTCTTTTAATAAATTTTGCCCATCGACAAACTCTTGCACTAGATACAGTTGTTTGTCTTGTTCAAAATAGGCCAGCATGTTGGGAATGCAATCGTTTTTCCCTAATTCATATAGTCGAATTGCTTCTTGATTAAACAGTTCAATTGCCTTGTTTAGTGCCTGCGAATTTCCCTGGATTTCTAGCGACGGAGAAAATTGTTTAATGACGCACGCTTCGTTTAATCGGTCTTGATCAACTGCGCGGTATGTTTTACCAAATCCACCTTCACCCAACTGACTAATAGCCTGATATCTTTGTTTCAGCAGCAGCTTTGACCCGCAATTCAGACAAAAATTTCCATGAGCGGGATTTTGGGGTTTTTGGCAATTGGGATTGAGGCAGTAGCTCATACTTTGGCAGGTAATTGGGCAACGGAGTACTGTGAAGCCTCTATCAAACCGCTAAACTTTAGCAATAATTTGATAATACCCTATTGAGCATACATTTTTTATACCTCACTAGAGGCTAAAAACCCAATTATTATTAATAACCATAAAATCGCACCGAACATAATCCACGCAATTTCTCTGCCTGTAAAAGATTCATTTGTTGGTAAATTTGGCTGTTGCTGTGTCCAGTAATAATTGAACGCTTTGACAACTGTTAATAATGGCAGAAAAGTAAATAGTGAGATTAGCCATAAAGGATCTGGCAATCTTGTTAATACAACAAATATCCAATAAACAAGTGTTACTTGAAAAGGTGAAGGCTTACTTCTATATCCTTGTTCTTCAGCTAGAGCAATAGATTTTTGACATAAACTGTATAAATAAAAAGGTAAAAAACAAGATCGTAACCAAGGACTGATGTTTAAGTTATCGCGTTCTTTGATAAATTTCCATTGCTTATGCGCCCACGCAAGTTGATAAATTCCCCAAGTAAAAATATATAAAGTACAAAACTTCCAAATTGGAATTACGTTAGAAAATTTAGCTTGATTCATAGTTTTTTATATACTATGATGATTATGTTTGAAATAATTTAAAGTAACAATTCAAAAATTAAAACTACCCTTATTTACACAATACTGGAATTTAGGTTATTTTGAGAAGCAGCTTAGAGGATTATGGCGTAAAAGTTAATGTGATGCTTCAAAAGCAAAAGCTCAGATTCCCGACTTCTCTGAGAAGTCGGAAATCTTGTTGTTCAAATGACTCTTACTTTATTTAATTCGTTTCCTGGATTTGCAAACGTACAGTGTGTTCAGTAGCGCCACTAAGTTGCAATTCCATGATTTCACCGCCTAGGGGTTCTAAGCAAGTGAGGAGCGATCGCAAGTTTGGCGTACTTGCACCTGTATCTACATACAACCTATCTGCTAAGCTACCGATGCGTTTCCAAGTCATGTATAACTTGGCAATCGTTTGTTCTATCTGGGATGCTTGATTTACCAAGTCAGCGGCTATGCTCAAACAACCAACTCTTTGAGCTTCTTCCAAAGCAGTTTCGATATCAACATCTTCCTGCATCAACGCCTGGACTTGAGCCGCTCCTTTGAGATATTTTGCTAAGTTACGCGCTTCTGTAGTTACTTGTTTGAGGGTATCCACATCCGGGTTGGCAGCAATTTCCTTCTGGATAAATTTTTGATGTGATTCTGGCAGTTTTTCCATTTCCTTCACCAGTGGGGCGATGTAGCGCGGGGGAAGGGTGTTATCTGCTGCTTTTGCTCTAACGGGTTCAGGTAGTAAATCTGAGGACATGGCTGTCCATTCGTCAGTGAGTTGACGTACTTCACGCCTAGTGATGCGATCGCCTTTTTGTGCGGCTTCACTCACCATTTGTTGCACTTCTGGGACTGCTTTGGAGGTTTCGACAAATGCGCGTTTGCTAAAGTTATTCACAGATCCGGGGTCAAGTTTACCGTCTTCGATGAGAGTATCGGCACTATTAGCTAACTGTATCCAAGCATAAGCCTGACTTTTACTGATTTCTCGTTCTTTTAGCCATCGCAGAAAACCAGTACCTCGCCCATCACCACCCTTTTTTTCTCTGTCGCGGATAGCCCGTAAAATTCGTCCTCGCCAGATTTCAGTTTGCAAATCAAAGCGATCGCATACTTGCCAAGCTACATCAAGTTGCTGTTGAAAATCTGACTCTAGAATCTGTTCATCTTCTGGATCAGGTAGTTCAAAGGTAAGATCTGCTGGCTGTTGCAAAGCAGCAGCAAGGTCGTTGATAGAGTCGGTATCTTGCACGATTGATAGCTAACTAGTGTATGCGATCGGCTTATTATGCCACAATCTGTATGCTTCGGTGGAAAGATGAACTGAAATTTTTGCTAGTTTTTTTGTACTGATTGCTGCTACTGCCTAACTATTTTTCTCACTAAACGGCAACTCTGTATTAATCGCCTCAATCTCCTGTTGTTCGAGTTGATTCACTTCACGAATGTAAGGGCGTAAAATTTGCTCTAAACGACTATTGTAAAAGCGATGCAGACTGTAATTGGGCATAGCGGGGAAACCGCGCCGTTTTTTGTGGCGTCCACCCGCGCCAGGGTCAAAAAGTTGAATGTTGTTCGCGATCGCCCACTCAATCGGTGCATAATAACAAGCATCAAAATGCAAACAATCTATTTCTTGAAAACTCCCCCAATAGCGTCCATATAGTTTGTCATCTTTAAATAAACAAAACGACATTCCTAGAGGATGGTGACTATCTTGCTCGCTGTATGCGGCGAAAAACAAGACTCTATGCCGATAATCCGCGTGTAGCTGCTCAAAAAATCGCTTTGTGAGGTATTTGCTACCCCACCAGCCAAACTTATCACAGGTATCAGCATAAAACTGGTACATCAAAGGAAACAAAGACTTAGGAATGTCATCACCAGTTAGCGGTTGCAATCGTAAACCAGCCTTTTCTACAGCTTTGCGTTCCCGCTTGATATTACGGCGCTGATTCGCGTTAAAAACTGCTAAGTAGTCATCAAAAGTTTTAAACCCAGCATTTTCCCAAACGTAGCTGTGGTGCAACCAAGTTGTAAAGCCTTGCCGTTCCAGCACAGGCCGCCATTCGGGATCAACGTAGAGAAAATGACACCCCGAAATTCGATTTTTGACACAGAAAGAGTCAATCTCATGCACTATAATCGCTGTGATTTCATCCTCATCTTCTCCTGGAGCAATTAAAAACCGATAGCCTTCAGCGGGAGTAAATGGCGTCATCCCCAGCAATTTTGGGTAATACTGGACTCCAATGCGATCAGCTAATTCTGCCCACTGGTGATCGAATACAAACTCGCCAGAACTATGTCCTTTCAGATATAGAGGCGCAGCAGCAATCAGCGTTCTGTCTCGCCACAGTGTTAAGTGATTTGGCAACCAACCAGTTTTAGCCGTAGCACTCTGGGAAGTTTCGAGATTTTTCAGCCACTCCCATTCTAAAAACGGCGTTTTAAGTGGCAGTGCCAAAGTATTCCAGGCTTCTTGGGGTACTTCGGCGATTTTGTTAGTCCAAATGACAGAATAGCGAGGTTTGAGTTGTTCCACCATCGTGTGGCTTTTGAGGGGGATTAGGGATTAGGGATTGGGGACTAGAAGGAGAAAATAAGTAATTTGGCGTTGCTGAGTAGAAATATGAATTTGTATCACGCAGAGGCGCAGCGAAAAGTATGAGCGCCGGCTCCCGGCGATCATAACTTTTCAAGACAGAGCCGCAGAGAGTAAGAGTTGAGAAGAGTTGATTTTTAAACTTCATATTCAAATTCAGCAACGCCAGTAATTTTGTACTTGCAATTGTTTTAAGGCTTGAATCATAATTTATTACTTCTGTTCACAAGCCACTCCCACCATAGCCTTATTTAGCGTAATCTAATCTGCTGGTTGTTGCAGGCGATAGTGCAAAAACACTTCTTGATCAACGGTATTAACTTCTAGAAGTTGCAACTTAGGAGCTAAATCGGCTACAAATCCTCTACCTTCTACGGGGGTAGGCGCAGTAGTACCACCTAAAATCAGCGGACACACAGTTAACCATAATTCATCAATTAAATTTAACTCCAGCAGAGAAGCGACTAATTCACCTCCACCTAAGACCACTAAGCGTGTTATGTCTAGAGTTGCCAGGTGTTGCAAAGCAGCAAGGGTGTCAAATTTCCCCGCTGGTGTTTCAAAAACCAAAATCTGCTCGAATTCTGAGCGCCCTTTCCAGGAAATTGCTCCTGTTGTTGTTGTGAGCAACCAGCGTTTAACTGGCTGCTTAAAGAACTTAATCCCCGGATTGAGGTTTGCAGAGTGTGTAATCACTATATGAACTGGCTGAGGAGGTTTGCTCTCTCGTGTTCGGTGTTCCAACAGGGTTGGATGTGATACGGTAAGTGTTGTACCGTAAGCGCGGAGAGTACCAGCCCCAAACAGAACAGCATCAGAAGCAGCGATTTGTTTTTCTAGGTGTGCTTTATCAGCCCTTGAACCAAATCGAGCAGGCGATCGCCTGATATCTGCTATCTTGCCATCTGCACTCATTGCTAAAACAACTGTAGTATGAGGACGATGTTGCACCATTAGGTTGGTTTGATAGTTGTAATCTTTTGTTTGCTAGTGTGTTGATTCTTAAAAAAATCCATGCTTGCAAGTCATTGTTTACCAATTTCATCACTGTATCTATATGCAATGTAAGTCGGTTTTACATCTACCATCTATGAGTTTTGGTATACCATGTTTCTTTTTGCACCATCACAATTTGTTATTTTTAAACATTGAAAATAAAGTTCTGATAATTTAATGAAATGTCTCATTTAGCTGGTCTAATTGCATATCGTTGCTGTTGTGGTTTGCAGATGCGAAGTGAGACACTCAATGGCTAAATCCCATCAATCATCTTTTCGTCGAATTTTAGTAACAAGAATATTGCTTCTGTTCGTCCCAGTTTTATTAATAGGGGAGATTTTCGCCCTCAACAAGGCACGCTCTAGCCTATTAAAAACTGCCCGTCAAAACTTAACAGAAAGCGCCATCAATAAAGGTGAGAAAATTACTGATGCGATCGCCACTTTAAAAACTACCTTACTAACTGCAAGTCAGACAACCTCAATTCAATCGGATTCGCCTCTACAAGCGCAACAATTTATCACTCAGTTGAAGCAACAATTGCCAACCCGGATTGAGTGCATCCAATTAACGAATGTATTAACCCGTAAAATCGTTGCTAGCAGCTGTGGCGATCAAGTAATTGGAGAATTGAAATTACCTTTTCCAAGTGACGGAATTGATATTAAAGCCATACCACCACCAAAAGTAGGAACAACTGGGAAAAAAACTACCCAAAATCAACCGCAATTATTATTATCTGCTCCGGTCTATAATCGCCGGGGAAACTTGATTTATACCTTAAATATTCAGTCTACATTACACCAGCAAACTGAAAATCGGCCGGGATCGCTCACAGGCTCTATAGTAATAATTGCTGAAGATGGCACAATTTTGGCTCACCCATTAACAAATTGGCTGGGGACAAATATTGAAAAGTACCCAAATGCTTCCCGGTTGAAAAGCATTATTAAAAAGGCGATCGCCGGACAAAAAGATTCAATAAATTTATCTTTTTCAAGAGGACAAGAACTAATAGCTGGCTATACAGCTATTGCTAATCCAATTACCAACCAACAGCAGCAAAAATGGATTATTTTAGCTGTCACTAGTGTGGAAGATGCTCTTATTGGTTTAGAGGAAATAAAACTAATTCTGATTGTTTTAACAGTTGGCTTGATTGGCGCGAGTTTGGTGGCATCGCTCTATCTCGCCCCTTATCTGGCAAGTCCTGTAGAAGAACTGCGAGACTACGCTCTAAATATTCACTCTCACCATGCTGCACAACCAGTTCCACACAACTTCAAAATCCGCGAGTTCAATCAACTGGCGCAGGCACTAGACCAAATGATCGAGCGGCTCAAAGCCTGGGCAGAAGAACTAGAAATAGCTTGGAAAGAAGCGAAAACCGCTAATCAGATCAAAAGCCAGTTTTTGGCTACTACTTCCCATGAATTGCGAAACCCATTAAACACTATTATTAACTGTATTCGCCTAGTTGAAGATGGCTTGTGCGATAGTCGGGAAGAAGAAATGGAGTTTCTTAAGCGTGCTGATGAAACAGCGATTCACTTACTCAATATTATTAATGATCTACTTGACATTTCTAAAATTGAAGCAGGTAAGCTTTCAGTAGTCACAGTACCAATTGATCTCCGAAAAATATTGCTAGAGGTAATCAATTTACAATCAGTTAATGTTCAACACAAAGGCTTGCAGTTGAAATGTGAGCTAGGGAATGAACCGATACCAATTAAAGCAGATGCCGCAAAACTCAAACAAGTGCTGATTAACGTCATCGGCAACGCTACTAAGTTCACCGAAACGGGAAGCATCACCATTGCTACACAAGTTCAATATAGTGCTGGCAAATCTCAGGTTGTGGTAACAGTCAAGGATACAGGTATAGGCATTGAGCCTACTCAACAGCACAAGCTGTTTCGCCCTTTTGTGATGGTGGACACAACCGCACGCAAATTTGAAGGTACGGGACTGGGACTGGCGATTTCACGGAACTTAATCGAACTCATGGGAGGCAGTATTACTCTTGAGAGTATGGGTCTTCATCAAGGTACGACAGTTAGCATTACATTACCTTTAATTGACATCTCCTTATTATCAGCTCCAGAAAAAAAACAGGACTTAGGAAAACTGGGGTTCCCCGCGGAGGATGAAGGGACTAAAGGAAGCCGCTACCCTAACCTGACGTCTACGGAAAGCCCCTCATTGGGAGTTTACGGTACAGAAACGAAGGTAGATGGAGACACAGAGCATCGGCTTGTAGAGAAAGCTTGCGAGATTAGTTTATTACAAAGTTTGCCAAAAGGTGGAACTTGTGCTAATAGCATGTTTGAAAGGAGTTAGGAGTCAGGTGAGCAGGGAGCAGGGGGAGAATAAATACTGACTCTTGACTCTTGACTTTGGACGCAGCACTCAGCATTTTTTCAAATCAGGAGTTAGAAAAACAGGTTTGCCGCCTTGCTGAAGAGATGCCGTCAACGCATCCAGTATCTCTACTAACTTTGTGCCTACCCAGCCAGATGAAACCTCTGAGGCAGTATTTTTGAGGATGGAAACAACAAAGCGATCGCAAACCCGCTGCAATGGTTCACCTGTTTCTAGTTCCAACACTTCTTGCTTTTGATTCACAGGAATAAATTGATTTCCCCGCTGTTCAAACTCACCGTGTAGTAGTGTCAGAGGTGATGAGAGTGACATTTCATCAAAAATCAAGCTGCCAAGGCTGCCTACAATCCCCAGGCGTCGCTGTTTATCGGGATTCAGCCAGCACAAATGAATATATGCTTGAAAGCCATCTGAGTATGTCAGCGTTACCCAGACTAGATCGGCTAGTCCCTGAGAAGAGGCAGAGGGGCAGGGGGCAGGGGGCAAGGGGGAGGACTTGTACAGGAATTCTTCTCTGATCCCCACTCCCTCCTCCTCCACTTCTTTTTGTAGCCACACTGTACCCGTTGCTTGTACTTTCACTGGTAACTGACCCAGCCAGGTATTAAAAATTGCAATATCGTGAATGGCTAAGTCCCACAGTGCATCAACATCTCGCCGGACAGGCCCTAAGTGGGTGCGGGTGGCATAGCCGTAGCGTAAATTACCTAGTCTTCCAGCTTCAACTATAGTTTGCCCTCGCTCAACCGCTGGGTGAAATAAATAGGTGTGGTCAACCATGAGTATTAAGTGCTGTTGCTCTGCCAACTGGCAAAGTTCCTGGCATTGTATTGGGTTGAGTGTTAAGGGTTTTTCTGCCAAAACATGGTATCCCTGCTGGAGAGCGTCTTGAATTAAGGCATAGTGGGTAATAGCGGGAGTCGCGATCGCTACCCCTGTCAACCCTGGCACTTGCTTCAAAGTCTGCCAATCAGTTGTTAATACGACATTTTCATCTAAATTAAACTGCTGTTTTACTGTTATTAATCGTTCTGGAGTGGGGTCTACTATTGCAACTACATTTACTTGGGGATGTGCTAAAAAATTTCGCAGTAAATGTACTCCCCAACGTCCAACACCGATAACAGCGATTTGAATTTTGTTTGTCATTTGTCAAGAGTCAAGGGTCAAGAGGAGCCAGCGCCGTGGTGTTAGCGTAGCGGTAGCGACGTAGGAGCGTCAAGGGTTTCCCGCGCCACTTGCCACAACGGGGGGAACCCCCGCAAGGCAGTGGCTTGACTTGAGGCGACTGGCGTTCAAGTGTCAAGAGTCAAGATTTGGACTCTGGACTTTTGACAATTAAATGATTATCAGCTTATCAACTGTATTTCGAGTTCAGGGTTTTTCCTGATTAGTGATTGCTAAAAATGCTACTTTTGCTGCTGCTTGTTCAGCAGTTTTGATGGAGCGCCCTTTACCTTGTCCAAGTTTTTTTCCGTGCAGCCAAACTTCAGCGACGAAACGCTCTTGATTACGGTGCGGTTGCCCGATTTCTACAACCCGATACTCTGGTAAAACTTTAAATTGTGCTTGAGTCCATTCTTGCAGAGCTGCTTTGTAGTTGAGTCTAGCTGGATCAAGGCGAATTTCTGTTGCTAGTTGTTGGAAGTGGGGATCTAGCCAAGGGCGAATTAGTTCAAGATTTTGAGTGCTGAGGTAAAGCGCACCCAGAACTGCTTCAAAGGCATCTGCTAGTCGTGACTCTTGACCAATTTTATCAGCGGTGGCACTGCCAGCAACTAGTAGGTATAGCTCGAAACCGTATTCTCTAGCCAGTTGGGCAAGGATGCGATCGCTTACCAATACCGAGCGAATCGCTGCAAAATCCCCTACTGGACAATCGGGGTAATGTTCCCATAACACAACGGCTGCTACCAAACGTACCACAGCATCCCCAACAAACTCTAGTTGTTCATAGTTTGCTGTCTCAGAAACAGTTGGGTGAGTCAGCGCCAAATCCAGTAGTTGCCACTTTATAGGTGCTTCTGGTGGCATACCTAATTTTTGGACTAAGCTTTCGAGTTGACGCTGACGGCGTGGATAAGCTAGGGACATTATTGATTAATCGTTAATCATCATTATTCATTAACACAATGACTAATGACACAAGTAGAGAGACAGGACATATTTGGCAAGGATTTCAGACTCTAAGGAGCAAAATCTTACACAAAACTTACAAAATAGATTGATTTTGCTTCTTAAAACTGTATTATCAGTCATAACTTAAAATACAAAAATCGTACAATCAAGTTCTTGTCACTTATTATCTCTCTTAAATGCCCATAATTCTCTAACTATTGCTTCAATAACTTTACAATACTCAAATTTTTAGTACATTTTTACTATGATGTAAATAGTTGACATCGGTTTGAGCGGCTGGTTTTTGGGAAGTTTCGCCATTTTTAAGCGATTATATTCTAGTAATGCTCATGGAATGCAAAGTGATTTTGGTTTAGGATTAGCGATCGCCCAAGCTCATAGAGGTAAAATTATTGTTATCTGTCGTAGTTAAACCAGCAGAAGCATCTGCTACTGAAATTATCTAAGTTAATATCTTATGAATTGGAGTGCTGCATTACCAACCTTTCTTATCACTTTAAGAGAAGGTGTAGAAGCTGCTTTAGTTGTCGGAATTGTCTTCGCCTGTTTACAGCAAGCTGAACAACAAAAATTGCATCGTTGGGTATATTTAGGAATTTTTAGCGCCACTATAGCTAGTTTTGTAGTTGGTTTATTACTCAACTTTGGTATCCAAGGATTGCAGACATCCAAGTATATATACGCACCTATTTTTAAGCAACTATTTGAGGTCGGACTGGGTGTAACTGCGATCGCTATGCTTAGCTGGATGCTAATCTGGATGACGCGACAAGCACGATTTCTCAAAGCAGAAATTGAAGGCTCTGTCAAAAGCGCTTTGGGTAATGACAACCGCGCGGCTTGGGCAATTTTCAGCTTAATTTTTATTGCCGTATTTCGAGAAGGTGTAGAAACAGCTTTGTTTATCGTCGCTAAGTTTCAAGAAGGCTGGATACCAGTACTTGGGGCAATAGGAGGACTAAGTACAGCAGTTTTAATTGGGATGCTGCTGTTTAAGTGGAGTATCCGTATTAACTTGAGCCAGTTTTTCCAAGTGATGGGCGTATTCTTGCTAATGATTGTCTCTGGACTGGTGATTTCTGCCTTTCGTCATCTTGATGCTGCGGCGATCGCTTGGAGTCAAATTAATTCTTCAGTTGTTGAATGTGGACAAGGGAGTACCTCTTGTCTTTTGGGGCCCCAGGTTTGGGATCTCTCAGGTATTTTACCCGACCGACAGTTTCCTGGCATTTTGCTAAAAACTTTATTTGGCTATACCCAAAAACTGTATCTAGTTCAAGCTGCCGGGTATCTGCTCTTTTGGGCGATCGTGGGTAGCCTTTACTTCCGTAGTCTTAGTCAACCCAGACAATTAAAACCAGCAACCAAACTTAATTGATAGGCCTTTATGCTTGCGAGATCCCACAAATGTGCGAATCATGAAGAATACTGAACACTGAGTTTAAAGGAAAGAGCAGGACATAAGCCGGGTTCTGTTCTCTTTCGAGGGCAGTTATCTATCTGGGACGCCTGTTACCAGACGCCTCAAGCGGCTCTTTTTGAGCGGAACTGGTAAAAGACCAACCGTAGTTCCTTTCGCCTTGCTTCCAACCGGGGTTTACCGAGCCAGCGCCTCTCGACGCTGCTGGTGCGCTCTTACCGCACCTTTGCACCCTTACCAACCAATTTTGAATTTTGGATTTTAGATTCAATCCAAAATCTAAAATTTAAAATTGGTTGGCGGTATCTTTCTGTGGCACTATCCTCACGATCGCTCGCACTGGACGTTATCCAGCAAGTTTGGTCTTTCGGAAGCCCGGACTTTCCTCAAACCAGCCACTATGACTGATCTGCAACCGCCTGCGCCTACTCCTTCCCAAGATCTAGTGTAATCTTTGGATGGTATCGTGCGTTTGGTTGGGATTATTTCTTTTTATTCCAAGGTAGGGCGTACGTCCAAGGTAGTTTCTTGATGGTGAAAGGACAATTGATAATACACATTGGGGGAACATTGACACCGGGCGCTAGACCTACACGCACCTCAGATATCCGTAATACTAGTTGTAAGGAAAATTCCAACTCCTTTCTTCTATTTATGAAGTCGTTGTACAACTTTTTTTGCGGTGGCCCAGCAGATTTCAGCCCAGTAATATTAATTAAGGGTTTTTTAGTTGTGTAAGTTCCAGTTACTTGATCGCGCTCGAAAACATTTTCTGATGTCACCGTTTCCGTAAGTGTTTTTTTAGGAACAATTAAGCTGGGACTTTGTGGTACAGCTAAGTCGCGAGTTAAGTCTGGTGATTTCCGAATTACGCGGCGCGATTCCTTGCTGTGTTCGACTACTAAAGAGCTATTATCCCAATCAACGTATACGGCAATATTTTCAGATTTATTTTCAATGCTAATTTGTAAGTCTTTAAGATCGTCAATTGGGTATGAGGCCTTAAGTTTACAGGAAATCCCGATTTGGTCTTGGAGATTTTGTTCTTTGAGTTGTTCATCGACGACACCTTTTTTAAACTCAAACTTAACTTGATCGTCGATTGATTCAATCATCCGATTGAAGACATAAGACACACCAATAATATAAAGTGTCAAAACTACTAAATTCTGGTCACTGCTATTATTTTGCATTCAAATATATAAACTCCATCTGATGATTTTGTATATTCGCCTCATTGCGGAGCAGTAATCTTTAGTCACGCTTAATTGTCGAAGAATTTTCGAGCCAGCCTCGCTGCCAGAATAAGAATAACAACCCAAATCCGATTACTGCCATTACTGCTAAGCAAATAGGATAACCCCAATACCAATTCAATTCAGGCATATTATAGGGCGATTTTTCAGTATTGAAATTCATCCCATATATTCCAGCAACAAAAGTCAGTGGAATAAAAATTGCTGAAACAACTGTTAGCACCTTCATGACTTCATTCATTCTGTTACTCACTGCTGATAGATACACATCCATTAACCCAGATGCCAGTTCTCGGTAAGTTTCTACCATGTCCATGACTTGCACTGCATGGTCATAACAGTCTCGTAGGTAGATTCGTACTTCTTCACTAATCAATTCACTGCCATCTCGAATTAAAGAATTAATTGCATCCCGCTGGGGCCAGATAGCACGACGCAGTTGCAGTAATTCCCGCTTTATGTGATAGATATTTTGTAGTGTTCGCCGAGTAGGGTTGACTATTACTTCCTCCTCTAACTCTTCGATGCGATCGCCATAAAGTTCTAGTACTGGGAAAAAGCCATCAATGATTGCATCTAATAGAGCATAAGCTAAATAATCGGCTCCTTGCTTACGGATGATGCCTTTACTTTTTTCTATTCGCGATCGCACCCCTTCAAAGCAATCATGTTCTGGTTCTTCTTGCACAGTCAGCAAGTAATGTTTCCCCAATATCAAACTCACTTGTTCACTATAAAAACCACATGTTCTTTCCTTTGGTACTACCATACGAGCAATAAACAGCAATTGGTCTTCATAATCCTCTACTTTGGGACGCTCTGGTACATTCACCACATCTTCTAAAACCAAAGGATGTAAATCAAAAACTTGACCCAATCTTTGTAATATATCTTGACTACCTAAACCTTGTACGTCTACCCAAGAGACGGATTCCGTGTCCAAATAGGGGATGCATTCCTCTGGGGCTGCTATTTGATTACGGATGACATTAGTTTGGTTATAGTCAATCAAAAAAATTATCGGTGGTGGAGCATCTGCATCAACGATGATGGTTCCTGGTAAAGTCCCTGGGTGATGATAGAACTCATCTGCATGTTGCTTAGTTACCAATCTGGCAAGGCGGCGTAGTTTTCGTGCCATAAAGTTTTACTTAATAGGCATTGGTTAGGAGTTGGGAGCTTTTTATATTTTGAATGCAACTTGGATGACAATGTACTAGATTGCTTCTGAAACAGCAACGGTATAAAAAAAACAGTTTGCCTTGGCAAGACAAACTGCATAAAGTACCTATATTAATTCTGGCGGGTACAAAAATGGCTGCCAAATTTAGTCGCTGATGGACTACATCATGCCCATGCCACCCATGCCACCCATGCCACCCATACCGCCCATACCGCCCATACCGCCCATGCCGCCCATATCAGGGGCACCTCCAGCAGGTTTCTTCTCAGGCTTTTCGACGACAACGGCTTCGGTGGTTAAAACCATACCAGCAATGGAAGCAGCGTTTTGCAAGGCTGAGCGCACAACTTTAGCGGGATCGATGATACCTATGGCAATCAAGTCTTCAAATTCCCCAGTAGCAGCGTTGTAGCCAATGTTAAATTCGGTGTCCCGAACTCTGGAGACAATTACGGAACCTTCATCACCGGCGTTTTCTGCTATTTGACGCAAGGGAGCTTCTAGCGCTCGCCCAACAATCTCAGCACCGATTTTTTCTTCATCTTTTAAGGTATTTTTAAACACCTCTACATTTTTAGCCAAATGAATGAGGGTCGTACCACCACCAGGAACAATGCCTTCTTCCACAGCGGCTTTGGTAGCGTTTAGCGCGTCTTCAATCCGCAGTTTGCGGTCTTTGAGTTCGGTTTCTGTGGCTGCACCCACTTTAATCACGGCTACGCCACCAGCTAGCTTGGCGATACGTTCTTGGAGTTTTTCTTTATCGTAGTCAGAATCAGTTTCTTCCAACTGCTTGCGAATTTGAGCAATCCGCTTTTGCACTTCTGGCTTGGTGGTACTACCAGCTACAATTGTGGTGCTTTCTTTGTCAATGCTGATTTTACGAGCAGTTCCCAGCGCTTCCAAAGAAGCAGTATCCAAACTTAAGCCGATTTCTTCAGAAATCAACTGTCCATCGGTGATAATTGCAATATCTTGTAACAAAGCTTTGCGGCGATCGCCAAATCCAGGTGCTTTGATAGCAGCTACGGCAAGTACACCCCGCGCTTTGTTCACTACTAAAGTTGCCAAAGCATCGCCTTCGACATCTTCAGCTACAATCAACAAGGGTTGACCTAAACGGGCAACTTTTTCCAATACTGGCACTAAATCTTGGATACTGCTGATTTTTTTGTCAGTAATCAAGATGCGGGCATTTTCAAATTCGACTATCTGCCGCTCGTTGTTGGTGATGAAGTAGGGAGAAATGTAACCCCTGTCAATCTGCATCCCTTCAACGACTTCTAATTCGGTTGTCAGGGATTTAGATTCTTCAACGGTAATTACACCGTCTTTGGTGACTTTCTCCATTGCCTCGGCGATCATATTGCCGACTTCTTCATCATTGCCGGCTGAGACGGTGGCGACTTGGGCGATCGCACTTCCTTCCACTGGTTTAGCCACATTGGCAATTTCTTGTACCAGTGCCTCGATAGTTTTGTCGATCCCGCGCTTCAAGCTAACTGGGTTAGTACCAGCCGCGACATTCTTCAAACCTTCACGAATCAACGCCTGTGCCAAAACTGTAGCAGTCGTGGTACCATCCCCAGCAACATCTTTAGTTTTTGATGCCACCTCTTGGATGAGTCTTGCACCAGTATTTTCCAAAGGATCTTCTAATTCAATTTCTTTGGCAACAGTGATACCATCGTTGACAATTTGGGGTGCGCCAAATTTTTTCTCTAATAGGACGTTGCGACCTTTGGGGCCTAAGGTGATTTTTACGGCATCGGCAAGGGCGTTAACACCCCTTTCCAGCGCTCGCCGCGATTCCTCGTCAAATGCAATAATTTTCGCCATGTTTCATTTCTCAAGCGCTTCCATTAGACAATTTAGCACTCACAGGTCAAGAGTGCTAATTTTCCCACCAACTCAAGTTACAAATAGAAACAAAAAAAATTGATTAATATACAGTTGATGCTCATATTAAATACTGGCAGTAATGCCTGAATTGGGAGATGAATCTAGACAACTCCCTTAAGTCCCTTGGTATTGCCGATCCTAGCGGCACCGGCTGGTTGGCAGTAGTATTTACGTTTCTCTTAGCTTGGCTTGTAACGTGGCGTTTGATTCCGACAGTACGCAAATTTGCCTTGCGGGTAGGTTGGGCTGACCAACCCAATGCACGGCGACTTAACCGAGAACCTTTACCGAATGCAGGAGGGTTGGCTATTTACGCCGGAGTGATTGCCGCACTGGTACTAGCTAGCCTTTTACGACCGATCGAACTCCAAAACGTATTGGCTCAGGTGTTAACTATTTTGTTGGGGGGTTCGATATTAGTTCTTGTTGGCTTTATCGACGACCAGTTCGGTTTACCTCCCTCTGTTCGTTTGTGGGCGCAAATTATCACGGCACTTTTGCTAGTTGCTAATGGCATCAGCATTAAAGTCGCTTTTGGCACTCCCATAGACTCGCTTCTGTCGATGTCGCTGACGGTACTCTGGGTAGTAGGTATTACCAACGCCATTAACTTAATGGACGGAATGGATGGTTTGGCGGGAGGAATCAGCTTTATCACCGCCATGAGTTTGTTAGGGGTTTCAGCTCAGTTTCCTAATCGTGCTGCGGCAACTTTAGTTCTGGCAGCCTTGGGAGGTGGGGCGCTGGGCTTTTTACGCCACAACTTCCACCCCTCGCGCATCATTATGGGTGATGCTGGAGCATACTTTTTTGGCTATGTACTGGCAGCGACCAGCATTTTAGGTAGACTTCAACAAAACACAGTTTATGCCCTTATACCGACGGTTTTATTTCTGCTGTTGCCAGTGCTGGACACCACTCAAGTATTTGTGCGGCGGTTACTGGCGGGAAATAATCCTCTGAGTACTCCTGGTAAAGACCACCTGCACCACCGCTTACTTGCTTGGGGACTCTCCCAGCGTCACGCTGCGTTCACTCTGTGGTCAATTACTTTGGTTTGTAACTTGCTGGCTATGAGAATACAAGGCATGAGCGGAGTAGTGATGCTTACTACCGCCAGTAGCATTATTATTCTGTTAGGTTTTACTGTCTGGCAAAGGATGCGACAGCAGTAATGAGTGCTGAGTACTCAGCACTCGGTACTCAGCACTGTTTACCTGTAACAGCAAGAAGGCTCACACTGTACCTGTACCCAGGTCAGTGTTGAGATGAATTGCGGATGAGATGAGGAGTGTGGTCTGACCAAATTTGAGCGTAGCGAATGTAAATTTCTTTGAAGGACGTGCTAAATTCCCTAAGTTTAAATCTAAGCATGGTAAACAATTGATTCAATATCCTCAAAATGTCAAATTAATACCACAGGACTCTGTTATAAAGTTCCCTGGAAACTTGGGGATGATGAAAACCGTATTTCACAATGAACTACCCGATGCTAAGTTCACGACTGTCATCATATCGAAAAATGCAGACTGTAGGTACTACGCATCTATTCTTTTTAAGCCATTACCATGCCACCATCGACATTAAAGACTTGTCCAGTGATGTAGGCAGCAGCGGGATCTACGGCGAGGAAGCGCACCATACCAGCAACTTCTTCTGGTTGACCGTAACGGCCCAGAGGGATATATTTCAGAATCTCATCGGCTTTGAGATCGTTTGTCATGTCGGTGACGATGAAACCAGGGGCGACGGCGTTAACAGTAATGCCACGAGAAGCAAGTTCTTTGGCAACGGTTTTAGTAAAGCCGATGACACCTGCTTTAGCAGCGCTATAATTTGCTTGGCCTGGGTTGCCCATTTGCCCAGCGACGGAGGCAATATTGATAATTCGCCCAGAACGTTGCTTGAGCATGATTTTACTAACGGCACGGGTACACAAGAAAACACCAGTAAGATTAATATCAATTACGGCTTGCCACTCTTCTGGCTTCATCCGCAAAAGCAAGGTGTCGCGAGTAATACCCGCGTTGTTGACCAAGATATCGATGCGTTTAAACTTGTCTATAACTGTGTTAAACAGTGAGTCTACTTGGTCGATTTTAGAAACGTCAGCTTGTAAAGCGATCGCCTCACTTCCCGCTGCCGTAATTTCCGTAACTAAATTGTCAGCAGCAGCACTAGAACTGGCATAATTGACAACTACATTGGCTCCTTGTGTAGCTAATTCAAGTGCGATCGCTCTGCCAATTCCCCGTGAAGCACCCGTGACAACTGCCACTTTTCCTTGCAAGGATTGCAAATTTTTGTTTAAGTCTTCCATGAAATATTCCTCAACATTTTTGAATCACCACGCTAATTATCTTATGGTGATTAGTACCTAGAGCTTATAGGGTTTTGCCGAAAGTTGTAATTGCCAACCGTAAGCGACTCTTAAAGCATCGTAAAGTTTCCCGAACCAATACTTTTGGTCGGTTAAAGCAGAAAGGTTCAAGATAAAAGGATTAAATTCACCCCTTACCCTTTACTCCTTAACGTCTCGACTCCGCCCGACATTAAAACTGAGCGAAGCCGAAGTTTTAACCTTTTCCCAAAGTACAAGGCAGATTTTGAGTGCTTATCCGACAAATATTATTTTCCAACTTAGAGCAACAATAAAAACAAAATGATGTTACACCGATTCTAGATAGCACGCATTACTATTGAAATCAAACAATAAAAAATCGGTGTGTATTACATGGCTACTAAAAAGCAATTCAACAGCTTTGAAGAGATGTTGTCTAGTTCTGATGTACCTGTGTTGGTAGATTTTTATGCTGACTGGTGTGGCCCTTGTCAGATGATGGTGCCAATTTTAGAGCAAGTCAATGCCCAACTTCAAGACCGCCTGCGTATAGTTAAGATTGACACTGAAAAATACGCTGAGTTGGCAACTCAGTATCAAATTTATGCTTTACCAACCTTAGTACTATTTAAGCAGGGTCAACCCGTAGAACGAATTGAAGGTGTAATGCAAGCAGCGCAGTTGGTAGAACATCTACAAACAATTTTATAAACGGGTAAAGGGGAAAGGGCAAAAGGCAAAGGAATGGATTAGGTCGCCACGCCACTTGCTCTACAATTCCACTTGCTTTTCATCTTTACCCCTTTGCTTTCTTTTTATAAAACCTTAAGCAAATATTAAGTATATGTGCTTATATGTCTTGAGTAAGTAGTTTAGGAATTGAGGCGGTTGATATTGTAGATATATAAAAATATCTTGACGAGTGAAGCAAGCTATGAACGGGAATCACAAAATTCCTGCCAAAGTCAGTATTTGGGCGAATATTGATTTTGATAAGGTTAAACACAGAATAAATACAGTAACTTTCAAGATTGAGCAGGTCATACAAAAGTATGAACTCTGCACTAAACTTGGAAGTCCAGGCAAAAGAAATAATTAAGTTATCTACAGCGTGAGTGTACCTAATCTTAGTTACAGCAAGAATCAAACTTTAGGGCTACCGACCTTGACATACTAAATTCGATTTCAAATGTGCTTGATTTTTGTGGTAAATTTTCTTAAGAACGCCGTACATTTAAGCAACACCATTCTTTCCTTTTCCATAAGGTAGCAACTACCCAACCATGTTTTTCTAAGGCATCAGCCACAGCTTTGGATTGATCAAGTAAAATTCCACTGAATATACCCCAAGTAGTGGGTTTGGCGATCGCACTCATTTGTGGAACTAACTCAATAATCACATCAGCTAAAATATTGCAGACGATACCATCCACCGGATTCTCGACCAGGTTTGTCAAAATGTCTACACTACCTTGTGTTGGCATCAAGCGTTCTGGACTGATGTCGTTAAGGGCGCGATTGCTGATAGTTGATTTTACTGCTAAGGGATCAGTATCCACTGCATAGACTTTCTCTGCTCCCAGCAGTATCGCCCCAATGGAAAGGATACCGGAACCACAGCCAATATCCGCGATTACTTGTTGATGTTTGTCACCACTACCAACGAAAGATTGAGGAACTTCACCCAGACGCATTTCTAGAGATTCCAGACATAGCTGAGTAGTGGCATGATTACCTGTACCAAATGCTACACCAGGATCAAGACGAATGATTAACCGTTCCGATGCTTCTGGTAAAGGTAGCCATGCGGGGTTAATTAGGAAGCGATCGCCTATTTCTTGGGGATGCCAATATTGTTTCCAGCTACTCGCCCAATCTTCTTCATCAATTAACTCCCAGTGCAGTGTTGGAGATGACAGTCCTACACAGAGAGCATCTTGACGCAGCCACAGCGATAGCGCGGCTAAATCTAGTAACTGTGCTTGAAAATTCGGTAAGTAAGCCTTTACCAGAGAGGAATTTCCTTTACTCTCGCTAGCTGTACCACGACAGCCAAAATTTTCCAGTCGCCAAAAGATGGAATCTTCTAGGTCTGGCTCACATAAAATCTTGAGTTCCCACCAAGTGTTTGCCATATTTTAGTGCTGAGTGCTGAGTGAGGAGCACTCAGCACTCCTCACTCAGCACTTTATAAAGTTACTGTATACGCATCTCGAATGCCCGGCACTTTGATAATCTCAGCCAAAATTCCATCGGGTAAGGGATCATCAATGCTAAGAGCCATTACCGCATCACCACGAACTATTTTTCGGCCTACCTGCATACTGGCAATATTGACATTAAAACTGCCAAGTAAGGAACCAAGTTTGCCGATAATTCCTGGCATATCACGGTGCAAGGTAAACAGCATATATTTGCTGGGTGGAACGTTAATCGGGAAACCATCAACATCAGTCAGGTGGATTTCCCGCTCACCCAGTAAAGCGCCTGTGACAGAATGAGTACCTAAAGTACCTGTGGCTTCCAGATGCAACGAGCCGGCATAGTCTCGAACTGAGGCATCGCGTGTTTCAATCACCCTAATTCCTCGTTCTTTGGCTTCTATGCTGGCATTGACGTAATTTACTCGTTCCCGCAGAGCTTGGTAAAGTAGTCCTTTAAGAGCAGCTACCACCAAAGGCTGACTCTTGTTGGTTGCTAGTTCGCCTTGCATTCGGACGTTAAGTACTTCCACGCGTCCACCAGCTAGCTGTCCCACTAGGTTGCCTAGGGTTTCTGCTAGCTGCATGTAAGGTTTGAGTTCTTCTAAAACATCAGGGCCGAGTCCAGGAATATTTACCGCTGAACGCGCTGGCAGTCCTAAAAGCACATCCCGAATTTGTTCGGCAACGTCAATTGCTACATTTACCTGGGCTTCTGTAGTGGAAGCTCCTAAATGGGGGGTGAGGATAATTTCCTTTCCTAGCGATCGCAAGTCAGATTCTCCCAGTGGTTCTGACTCGAACACATCCAAGGCTGCACCCGCTATTTTACCTTCTTTGATAGCTGCTGCTAAAGCCTTTTCTTCAATGATGCCACCACGAGCGCAGTTAATGATCCGGGCTGTGGGTTTCATCTTAGCCAAGGTTATGGCGTTGATTAAGTGGGTGGTTTCTGGGGTTTTGGGGATGTGTAACGTGATATAATCTGCTTGCTGGAAAAGCAAATCCAATTCCACCAACTGACACCCAATTTGTTCAGCTCGTTCTGTGGAAATAAAAGGATCATAAGCTAGTAGTTTCATCCCCATTGTCTTGGCCACAGCGGCAACATGGGAACCAATTTTACCTAAACCAACAATGCCTAGAGTTTTTTTGTAAACTTCCGCGCCAATAAAGCTATTGCGATCCCACGCACCGCGTTTTACTGAAGCATTAGCATCAGGGATATGACGAGACAAAGCCAACATCATAGCGAGGGCGTGTTCGGCGGCGGCGATGGTATTTCCTTCTGGAGAATTGACCACCACAATTCCTCGACGCGTGGCTGCGGGAACATCCACATTATCCACACCTACACCAGCACGACCGATGACTTTTAGCTGGGTAGCAGCGTCGATAATTTCTTTGGTAACACGTGTACCAGAACGAATCATCAGCGCGTCATACTCACCAATGATTTCTACCAGTTCTTCTGGTTTTAAGCCTGTTTTGACATCAACAGTAGCAACTTGGGAAAGAATGTCAATTCCAGCTTGATCAACAGTATCGGAGACAAGAACCTTAGACATGATTACTTCATTTAAAGCTACAGGTTTTGCTGCACAAGACTTTTTAGTTTAGTCTTTATCCGTCGCAATTCAGCAAAAATTATTTGTTTTAATATCAAGCTAACCTTTAATATCAACTTAACTTTAACTCTGCTTTATGCTGATAGTATCAGAGTATCAGTTGAAAAGGTAATATGGCACTGCCTCCAAGTATCTAAAAATAAGTAGCTGTTTGTACTACCCCATCGCTAAATATAAATCATAAGTAGCGATAAATAATATATATGTTTATTAATAGCTAAGAGTTACCGAGATTTCCCAGACTGGTACTTTATCAGATTTGTGTGTCATGTATTACTAGAAGGATACTCAGCCTATAAGAGTGCAAATAATGACATAAGTAAATAGGCATAATTAAGCTGAAGATACTTTGTGGCTCGTAGTTTATGCTATCTTCCAAGACAGCATAAACTACGAACTTTAATTTATTTGTGTTTACCTACTTAGTGAGTGCGATGTCTCCGACAGGCTACGCCGACGCCAGCAAGGGTAACAGCTTTGCTTAGGTTTATAACTTGTGGCGGTTTTTGGGATTAATCTAAGATATCAGTTTGGTAGTGTACTAACTATGAAATCGCTATAATTCTGGTGAGCCAAATAGAATTTATTATGCTTTGAGTTTTGGGGAAACCAGCCATGTTAGAGTACAGCTTGCCCAGGTACTTGCCCTCTGTCGAGGAACTACCCGACTCTGATGAGACGCCTGTGGACAATGAACTACAAGAAGTGATACCAGGCTTGCTGAAAGCAATACTTCTGATACTTTGGGCAGAACGCATGGACTGGTTTTTTGGGATAGATATGGGTATTGTATGATCATCCCGATAAACCGCCCATTGTCCCGGATGGTTTTTTGAGCTTAGGTGTAGAGCGGTTTTATGATGAGGAACTGCGTCCTAGTTATGTGCTGTGGGATGAAAATGTTGTGCCTATTTTGGTGCTAGAAGTAGTTTCCCAAAATTATCGTCAAGAGTACACCACTAAATTAGATGAATATGCAGCATTAGGTGTACTTTACTACATAATTTATTCTTCTCGTCGTCGCCGCAAACCTCGTTTGGAAGTACATAAGTTAGTTAATGGCAAGTATGAATTGCAAGAGGGAAACCCCATTTGGCTATCAGAAATCGGTTTGGGAATCGGTTGCGATCGCGGCAATTATTCCGGTGTAACAAGAGAATGGCTTTATTGGTATGATGAGCAAGGAAAACGATATCCCACACCCTAAGAACAGATTAAAGAAGCACAAAAACGCGCCCAAGCCGCAGAACAACGTGCTCAACAACTAGTGGAACAATTAAAAGCGCTAGGAATAGATCCAGATAATCCTAGTTAACTGAATAACTTGGACTATTTCAACAAAACCGCAAAGTCAAGATCGTAAAAGGGATTGGTCAAGAGTCAAGAGTTTAGTAATTATTCCCTTGTCCTCAGTCCCTAGCTTTTTTACTTGGTGCAAACTGTCAGTGGAGAAAAATTATTTATTTTTAGGAATGACGTTCCTGATTCCACTTTTAGTACTAACAGTATCACCTTTGTAACGAGGGATGATATGAATACTGGTATGCATAATATGTTGACCTGCTTCTCGATTGATGTTCATTCCTACATTGAAACCATCAGGTTCAAATTCGGTTTTGAGAACTTTTTGTACTTTGTTCACCATAAGCCAGCAAGCAGATTGTTCTTTAAAGGGTAGCTCAAAATAACTGCTAACATGACGTTTAGGAATCACCAAAACATGCCCTTTACTTAGAGGATAACCATCAAAAATAGAGTAAGCAGTTGCAGACTCAGTTAATAATTTTAAATTTTTATAGGGATTGCAAAATATACACTTATTAAATGAATTATGCTGATGATTATAATGAATATACTCATAAAACTCCCGATTTTCATCTAAATAAATTGATTGAAAGGGAAGTTTTACAATACATTGGTATGTAGGTTTTTTATGTATATAATGTTCTCTAAAACCTTCTTTTTTAATATCCCTTCTCACAACATAATAAGCTTTACCACCTGGTTTTAATAAGTGCGATACTTCCATAAGAACATTAGCTTGTTCTTCAGGCAACAATACATTTAAAACATAAAAGCAAATGATTGTATCGAATTTATTCTCAGGATATTGCGGAAAATAATAAGGGTCGTAACCTGTAATATCACAACCCTTTTGGCGTAATAATTTAACATCGTTACCAAAGCCACAACCAAAATCTAGTATTTTACCTTGCAGCAAGTTTTGATTTAATAAAAACTGGGCAGGAAATGATAGGTAAGTTCTTTCTATTGCTGTGCAATGACTGAATTGATTTTTTTGCTGTTTCATGAAACTTGAATACACGAGCGTACTGAGTAGATTAAAAACTACTAAGTACTAATGTACTCAACACATACTCTCTCTTGCAAAGTTTATTACCTCTGATTCTTTTTATGCGATCGCATCCGGGTCAATATTTAGCTCGCGTAACTTAGCTGCTAAAATATCAGCACGTTTGCGTTCTTGTTCAGCTTGTTCGTTGCTTCACAACAGTAAGTTTCCTTCTCTATCCCACCAGCGCAGCCAATTTGTGGTTTGGCAAAGTCTTTCACCGTACCAAATTCCGAGAAATAACTTTAACTCAGAAATCCAGAAACGTCAATTGGCATCTACTTGCTGTAGATTATATTGTCCATTTTGCAAGCATCGTACTTCTAAACTGGGTTCGTAGGGGTCGTAGGTTATGTAGGTTGGAACCTCAAGAATCCGTTCGTAATATTATCGCACCTGCGTTGGCTGGATTTCTTTACACAGTCATTGTTTTTTTACTGGAGTTTAGACTAAATAGAGAAAAAAGCGGTCAGTCTTGTTGAACTGACCACATTTTGGTCAATGCTGAGATTTAGAGAAAAATACAGCTTGACCATGACATTTGATCAGCTTAAACAATTCCGTACCAAAGTGTACACCCTGTTAGGTAATGCTAAAGATGCGTTATTTGACCTGATGGATGCAGTGTTAGTAACATGTAGTGTGTACTCGTTCGTCGAGTTATCAACATCACCAGTGTTTCGACGGCAATGGTCGAGCATTTATGAAGCCATAGAAGATGGCTTACCACCATGATTTGAACTGATGCAGTTGTACATTTCACAGTTACCGCAAACAGGACAACTGGTTTTAGCAGGAGATCATACGGCTTGGCCAAGACCCTATGCTAGGACACTAAAAGACCGTACCTACGAACATCAAGCTCAACCCATGTCTGGAGCAAAACCAGTGACAGTGGGGCAAGGTTACAGCACAATAGCCTGGATTCCAGAACAATACGGTAGTTGGACATTACCATTGTTACACGAACGCATCACTAGTTTTGACAATCCTATTAGCAAAGCCGCGGCTCAACTCAAACTTGTGTGTGAAAATCTGCCACAGCGACCAATATCATTGTGGGATGCGGAATATGGATGTGCCTGGTTTGTTAAACAAACTGCGGATATCAGTGCCGATAAATTGATGCGCTTACGTTCAAATCGCTTACTCTATGGTGCGCCGCCATCTTATAAAGGCGTTGGTCGTCCTCGTGTCCACGGCGATAAGTTTA
>NZ_JACXXN010000129.1 GCF_014904695.1 Nostoc sp. MG11
TCAGACGTTCTTGTGGATAATCGGGGTCAAGGGGTACATAAGCTCCTCCGGCTTTGAGTATCCCTAATAGTCCGACTATCATTTCTAAAGAACGTTCTACACATAAGCCAACTAATACATCTGGTTTGACACCTAGAATTTGCAGATGATGTGCTAGTTGATTAACACGTGCATTTAATTGTTGGTAAGTAAGTTGTTGGTCTTCAAATACTATTGCTACTGCATCTGGTGTGAGTTCTACCTGCGCTTCAAATAACTGATGGATGCACAAGTTTTGGGAATAGTCTCTGTCTGTATTATTCCATTCAAACAGTAACTGCTTTTGTTCGGATGCCGTTAGTAATGGTAATTGGGAAATTGGCTGTTTTGAGTGAGTTACAATTCCCTCAAGTAAGGTTTGGAAATGTCCAAGCATCCTAGTAATTGCATCATAATCAAAACGACTAGTATCGTAATTAATATTCAAAGACAATTGTGAACCAGGAATAGATGTCACAGTTATCGGATAATCAGTAATTTCAAGAGTTGCTTGGACATCAAAAACATCTAAGTACCTACGCTGCTGTTGTCGCAAAGAAGCATCAATAGGATAATTCTCAAACACAACAATACTCTCAAACAAAGGCAGACCACGGGGTACTTCACTCCAGCCCTGAACATCCACCAATGGAGTATAAGAATATTGGTCACACTCAATCTGCTGCGCCTGTAAATCCTTCAGACAAGCCAACAATTCCCCATCTGGTGAAACATTCACCCTCACAGGCAAAGTATTAATAAACAGCCCCACCATCGATTCCACCCCCATCAGTGCAGGTGGACGACCAGAGACCGTCACACCAAATACCACATCCGCTTCTCCACTGTATCGGGACAGTAAAATAGACCATGCTCCCTGCACAAGATTATTGAGCGTTAATTGATGCTTTTTAGCGAAAGCTTGCAGAGTAGCTGTTACCGACTCAGATAAATAAACTTCCTGTTCACTGTAGTCGGATTGTTGCTCCCGGCTAGCGAGTGGTTTATCAACCGTAAAGGGAGTCGCAGCAGTAAAGCCTTGAAGTTTTTGTTGCCAGAAAGCCTTTGCTTGCGCTAAATCTTGTTGCTGTAACCAAGCAATATAATTCCGATAGCCAACAGTCGGTTCAAAGCGGAAATTTTTCCCCTGACATAAAGCTGCATAACAGTCAAAAACTTCCTTAAGTACCAAAGAAAGTGACCAGCCATCCAGTAATAAATGATGGTGACTCCAAACAAACTGATAGATATCTGCATCCAACTGAATGAGATTGAGGCGCATCAATGGTGCTTGTGATAATTCAAATCCTCGTCGCTGTTCAGACTTGAGGAAAATATCTAGTTGATTTTGCTGTTCATCAGCAGAGAGCAACAACCAATCACTGATTTCTAAAGGTAGTTGCACCTGAGAATATACAATTTGCAAAGGCTGGTGATAATTTTCCCAAACAAAAGCAGTGCGAAAAACTGAATGCCGAGCAATTACCTGCTGCCAAGCTTGCTCAAAGTTTTGCACCTCCATCTTGCCCTTTAATGTACAACTCAACTGCTCAAAATACACTCCCGATTCTGGTGCATAAACACTGTGAAAGAGCATTCCCTGTTGTGTATGTGAGAGCGGATAAATATCTACCAGATTTTGATATTGGCTTTTACTCAATTGGGTATCAATTTCGGCTTGAGTCAGCTTTGCCAAAGGGAAATCACTAGGGGTATAACCACCAGCATCAAGAGATAGACAATGAGCAATCAGTGTTCGCAATGTCTGGATAAACTCTTGCGCCAAATTTTTAATTGTGGCGTGTTGATAGATATTACTGCTGTAAGACCAATCTATTTGCAGTTGACCATTGGCAATCACGCCGTTAATATCCAACAAATGACTCCGGCGATGATTTAAACTTTGAACTGCGCCAGCCGACTCAGTGGTTAGTTGAAAATCAGCAGTTTCGCTCAAAGCTTGGTCAAATTGACCCAGGTAGTTGAAACTAATCTGTGGTGATGCAGATGTCTGTAATTTATCAGTAATTTCCTCATTCAAGCACAGATAACGCAGTACACCATAACCAATTCCTTTGTGAGGAATTTGGCGTAACTGTTCTTTGACTGACTTTAAAATCTTTCCTAAATTTTCAGTTGCCTCTAGTTCTAACAACACAGGAAAAATTGTTGTAAACCAGCCGACAGTACGGGATAAATCCACATCAGCAAACAAATCTTCTCGCCCATGACCTTCCAAGTCAAGCAGCAATGAGTTAGAGCCAGTCCATTTACTCACAACTTGGACTAAAGCAGTGAGTAACACATCATTAATCTGAGTGTTATAAGCTCTTGGTACTTCCTGTAATAGCGACTGGGTTTCTATTGCATCCAAGGAAACTGAAACTGTATTAGTAGATGCAGCCGTATTTGCACCCTGTTCATAGTCTACTGGTATGGGGAATAATTGCTTGTGGGATGCGTTAAGCCAATAAGCTAATTCTGTTGATAGAGTATCTGATTGGGCATACTCACTCAATCTCTGCGCCCAATATTGAAATGATGTCGTTTTCGGTGGTAGTTGCATCACCTCACCACGACTTAGCTGCTGATAACCTGTCTGCAAATCATCTAATAATATTCGCCAAGATACGCCATCTACAGCTAGGTGATGTATTGTTAACAATAATCGGTTAGCTTGGTTGCCCAACTCAAATAATGTGGCTTGTATCAAAGAGCCAATGGCTAGATTAAAGCTGGCTTGAACTTCATTGCCAACTTTCTCTAAGGCTGCTAGTTGCTCATCTGGTGACATTGCAGATAAATCAACCACCCTCAAAGGCACTGTTTGTCCAAAATCTGCGTTTATTTGCTGCCAAATTTGATTCTCTAGGGTAAACTGCAAGCGCAGTGCATCATGGTGTAGGAGTAATTGCTGTAATACCCGCTTTAATAATTCTGACTTCAGGTTTGATGGTACCCAGAGTAAGATTGCTTGATTGTAATGGTGTGGCTCAGGTTGATTTTGTAAGAAAAACCAGCGTTGAATTGGTGTTAGCGGTACAATTCCTGTTACTAAACCTTGTTGAGCCTGAATTTTTCTAGCTGTGCCTACTACCGTTGCTAGTTGAGCAACTGTTTGATGTTCAAACAATTGCTTGGGACTTAGATGCAATCCGGCTTGGTTTGCTCTGGCAATAATTTGCAGACTGAGGATGGAATCGCCACCGAGTTCAAAAAAGTTATCATCAATACCTACTTTTTCGACACCCAACACCTCTGCCCAGATATTCGCTAGTACTTCTTCGGTGGGTGTCCGAGGAGCCACAAAGCCAATTTCTAATTCCCGAAGTGACTCTGGGACTGGCAAGGCGCGGCGGTCTACTTTGCCATTAGATGTTAGTGGTAGGATTTCCAAGAACACAAAAGCTGAAGGAATCATGTAATTAGGTAGCTTTGAGTCGAGGAATTGCCGCAGGGCGTTGACACTTATTTCTTGGTGTTGATTGAGTACTAAATAAGCAACTAAGCGTTTATCGCCAGGGATATCTTCTCTGGCTATGACTACAGTTGCCTGGACATCGGGGTGTTGACTAATTGCGATTTCAATTTCTCCCAATTCGATGCGGAAGCCGCGAATTTTCACTTGGTTGTCGATGCGTCCGAGATATTCTAGGTCGCCATTGCTCAAATATCTGGCTAAATCGCCGGTTTTGTAAAATCTGGCATTGGGGTCATCGTTGAAAGGGTGGGCAATAAATACTTGAGATGTTAATTCTTGACGATTGAGGTAACCACGGGCTAATCCCGCACCTCCTACGTACATCTCCCCTGTTACGCCAATTGGCAATAGTTGTCTTTTTTTATCTAGGACATAAACTTGCAAATCTGGGATGGGACAACCAATTACACTACCAGCATTGTTGCTCAAATCCGC
>NZ_JACXXN010000130.1 GCF_014904695.1 Nostoc sp. MG11
CATTGTGGGTAATTCAATATTTGCTAGACAGCAAGTATTACGCCAGCATGAGGGCAACAATCAGCAAATTTGAGAAGCAGTGGAATCTATCTGTAGTTAATTATCAGGTGCAAGAATCTAGTGAGGCGTTGTTTACCGCCGTTCGCGGAGCGTCTCGTAGAGAAGACATTGCCATTAGATCCAAAGCTAGAGTATTGCGAATGGAGAAACTGAAGATGGCTTCTTTGGTTGGGGAAAATCCTGGTTTTGACTTCCTCCAACAATGCTGGAATGACGATCCGGCTTTGCAGATTGTGATCAAGAAATTGCTGGCGAAGTATCCGCAGTGGGGGATTGCGATTGTAGATGGGGAGTTAGTTGAGTCTTAGAAGTGTCAAGTGCTTATTTCATCACTCAGCTTAGTGTTAAAGTTAGCCCAAATTCGCAAAAACAGTGTTTGCAACAGCTTGTTTGCTGCTTGTCTACCTACTAGAGGCTGTTTTTATAAAGATGAGGATATCAGTATAGTTGTTGCAGATGGAAAAAATACTAAATATATTTACTTAGTAATATATTAAAAAACTTGCACGAGATATGAGTAAATTCATGGTTACATTATCGACATTTTTTAATACCCGACGTAGAGTATCAGTTCTTGCCTGTGCTATTGCTACCGCAACCCTTGGTGTTGAGTTTAGTCTTGTAGGGCAAACTGCTCACGCTTTGGATGTTAACTTTTTTACTTGCCTCGAAATACAACTACTTACAATACTTGGTTAACAATTTTTCTGCAAAAGCAATTTAGATTGACTATTACAAAACTTAATTTTTCGTTGTTAATTAGCATTGACTGATCAATAAGTATTAATTCAAATGATGACTGAATTTAGTAATTATCCTCAAAATCAAGCTACTACAGCTTCTTGGCGGTTAACTCCTGGTTACTTACATCCAGGCTATACAGATTTTGAATCTGCACATATTCTGTTAGGTCGCTTCTTAGCAGACAGAACATCTGTTTATCCGCTTTCTGAAAAAGAACTTTTTGCGCCTGACGGCATTTTTGGATGGGGACATGGAAAGCCATTAGAGAAGGTGATTAATTCTAGAGCAGATTTTGAGTTTTTGCTGTTGCATCCCAACTTATTACGCAAATCGATAATCATTATTGAGCCGTGGGAGCATGTGGGTATTAATAGTCTTGGTGAAGAAGTTCGTGCTTCCAAAAATGTAGCTTATATTGCTCAGAAAGTGGCTGATATGGACTCAATACTTTTTCCAGTTTGGTCTACTGGAATTATTGACCCAGAATTAGTCATTGGGGCAATTAGCTCTGGTTATGCAGTAGTAGTGGAAGGAGGCGACCCATCGGTTTATGATGCATCAACTTGGACAAGCCCAGTTTGCTCACGAGAAGATATGTTTGCGTTAGTGGAAAAATTATTGATTTCGCGATCGCCTACTAGCGCTCCTGCTATCTTCATTTGTGTAGGACATCAGCTTGCTGCACAATGTCATATACGGCTGATTCAACGAGCAGTTAAACAAGTCCTGGGTACAACATCTCTAGAACGTGACAGTGAGTCCAAAGCACTCAACTCACTGCAAGAGGTTGCAGAACGTATTGCAACGATGGGTAAAACACTTCAAGTCAAAAAGCGTGATGGACGAAGAGTTGCTGATAGCTGGAATGATGAGCATTTTGCAGTGACACGTAATGAGTCAAAGGAAGTTGGCGAGCGCGTATTGTTACCTTACCAGTCGCCTGACGGTAAAGTTGTAGGAATTCCTTGGGAATTGATTCATGCTCATGATGTGACATCAGATGCCCATGAAGGTGTAATTGACACGACAATTCAATATGAGCGCGAAGTATCAATTTCAATGTTTCACTCAGATGAAGTGAACGAAGAGGCAATCTTGTTTGCTAACTGGGCTTATCGTAGTATTCATGATGCTATTGTTCCCTATAGACACATAATAGCTAGCAGCCATCTATCATGGTTAATACAATTGCCTGACTCTGTAGAAATTTTATGTTCCACAGCGGTTGATAAAGAGATAGTCACAGAATGTTCAGCTACTTGTATCAATTATAAAGACTTTGAAACCAAAAAAATTCGTCGTTCTTTCACTTGCCAGTTTCATCCAGAGTTGTTATCGGACTTACGTGCGATTGGCAATAGAGAAACTCCTTCTTATTCAACGTTAAAAGCAGATGACGGAGTACGCTTATTTATAAGGCTGTTATATGCAGGAATGCAAGATTGATCGGATTGTAAGCTGGCACGGCACGCTTGTAAAGATGGAAACCTTTGCCAAGACTCTTTGTTAGGGTATAGGGGTGTGAAGATATAGGAAGAAACCATAACCTGTGTTGACTTAACTAATTCAAAAGTACACAAGTAAACTTTTACTTACCAGATGTTTGTAAAACTTTTTTGAGGATATTCAGTATTGTCACAAATTGACTATCGATAAAAATCGGTGTATCACAGTTGCCTAAAATACGCTGTAATATCCAAACAATTACAGGTAAACTGAGCTAGGAAAATTAAGGTTAGCGAAAGAAGATGATCTTCTGGCAAAGGTATTGGTTACTCCATAAACGGCTTTTTACACAACGAATATTTCGAGTGCTGCTGTATTACTTTTACTATGGACTCGCACTCATCCTCATCTTTCTATTTACCTTAATGGAGTATTCAATTCCTGTAGCTGCTCAAAATCCCGTCTCAATTGTTACTCCCCTAAAGACTACCTCACAAGCGACTGCCAAAAGCCCTAATATACAGACTCAATGTCAAATTAATGCCTATGTAATGAGGCTGAATGATTTTAATTTTACACAAGGCTCGTTTTTCATTGATACCTGGTTGTATGCTAACTGCAATAAACCGAATGCTCTGAGCTTCCAAAGTATATACTTTCCTAGCGCAAAAAATTATAAAATCACATACACTTCAACTGCTCAAGTAGGAGAGGAAACCTATGTAATTGGTAATCTCCAAGGGAACTTTGAGCAGAGTTGGGATTTGAGAAATTATCCTTTTGACCGTCATGAATTGCAACTATTTTTTGAACCTAGCGAAAATTTAGATGTGAACACACTCATTTATAAAAGTGATATGAAATCTTCCAAAATCCATCCTGATATCAATCTAGAAGATGGCTGGAAGATTACTAATTTTAATGTGACATCTGAAAGCTCTCATTATATTTCTAACTTTGGCGACCCTAGAATCAAAGCTAATGAGTTTTATTTTCCCAAATTAATGGTCAGCTTTGACATTGAACGAGTTAGCTATATGAGTTTTATTAAGCTAACTGTGGGTGTATACATTGCCTTTGCTATTTGTCTATTATGCATCTTTTTTGATATTTCACAAAGTGACCTTTTTGCAGCCAGTCTTAGTATATTGGTAGGTTGTCTTTTTGCAATTTTCGTCAATTTACAAGTAGCAGAGTCAATACTTGGAGAAGTCGAAGGGGTAAGTTTGGTTGATGAAATTCATATTGCCACAATGCTCTTTATTCTTTTTGTAGCTTCACTACAGACATTTTTTCATCGGCTTTATAAGGGTGAAAAAAACAAGAAATTAATACGAATAGAACGTCTCGGCTTAGGTTTAATTCTTCTAACTTATATAGGAATGAATATTATCTTTATTAGCTATGCTTTCCTTGCTGGTTAATAAAATAACTAAAATAATTGGATAAATAGTAGTTAGTATTTAGAATTGGTAAATAGTCCACCCATGAAGGGATGGAGTTTTAGTAAGAATATTTTAATTTTGTTTTGCTCACAAGAAGAGAAGTG
>NZ_JACXXN010000131.1 GCF_014904695.1 Nostoc sp. MG11
TAGCATCTGTGCCTGTACGAATACCCCCGGTATTTGCTTTTGCTTCAGTTTGGCATTAGAACTAAAAGGTGTTTTCCAAAAATCGCTTGTATTGGTGGGGGCAGAAAGACCAATAAGAACAATGCGGTTTTTGAGTAATTGAACTGATTCTAATGGGATTTTTTCATCTAATACATCTCTCAAACTAACTTGCTCGGCAATTTTTTCCACAGAAGAGAGAGAACGATAATTCAACAATATTTGATAACCCGATGCATTCACTTTTTGATATCCGCTAGCATGTTCGTTTAGTTGCTCAAATACAACATCGCCAATCTGCAAATAACCTTCTTTCGTAACACTTGATGTTTTGCCTTCTTGATCTAAATAATGAAGTGCTAGTTGTAGACTAAAAGTATATTCTGTGGTACATAGAGATTTTGAAGGAGGAGTTAAATGTAAAAGCTGGCGACGAGCAATATCTTCTTCATCTGCAACAAAATCACTAAAACTTAAGCGTTCTCTGGAAACTCCATCAGGTGGCGGAATCCCATCAGTATCAGTGGTAGCAACTTTGCACACAAAAAATAGGCGATTATCTTGCTGAAAACGAGTAGCTAAATTTGGATATTTCGGGTCTATAATACCATCACGATAAATATCTAAACCGATAGTTATTGGTTGATACTTATTTAATTTATCTAATAGTTGAGCAAGGGCTTGGTCAGATAAAGACCATCGCATTTGCATTCCTTTATTGAGTTGGTACTGAATATCTGCTTCATCAATAGTGATAATTAAAATCCGTTCGTCGGGTTGTTCGGTGAGAAGTTGCGATCGCATCTGCATAAAATGGGCAAAAGCCTGTAATTCCGACGTTTGCAGATAACCCCAATACCGCATCCCTATGACCAAACTTGTTATCAACAAGCTTGTCAGCAATATTGCTATTGCACTCTTAGCAACGAGCGTTTTTCGGTCTAACTGCCAAGTCATTGGCACTACCGCAGGATGTTCGCTAATTACTGGCAACCAACTTGCACCTGGATATTCCTTTTCTATTCCTTTGAGCCTTTGTCTGGCAGTGCGAACCGCAGCATATATAGATTGTCCTGATGAAAAAACCTCAAGAAAATGCTTTAAAAATTTTTGAGCTACCAAGTCTGGCACTGGTTCCCGCATGACAATAATTTGCGGAATCTGTAAATCTTGTAGCTCTCGCGCTAATCCTAATCCATCACAGGAGTTGAAAATTGCTAGTTGTAAACCGTTGGCAACAGCATTTCTCAGGTCATGTCTGAGTTCATCAATTGTTAATTTATCTGTCTGATTAATATAGATACAACCAGTATCACCTTCGCTTTTACTATGACCTGCGAAAAATAAAATATTCCAAGGTTGTTTCCACAATTTATCGTTGATGTCTGAATATTGAGGTTCTACTAAAAAGGTTGTAGCGGCACTGGGTAGTTTTTCTAGTAACTGGTGGTCTTGCTCCACATCAATACCGTCACTATGGCCTAAAATTGCCAAAATTCTAATTTTATTTCTCCAGGTAGATGTCTGTAATGCACCTGTTACTCGTTCTGATTCTGGAATACTGAGAACAACTTCAGCTTTGAGGTAATCTCGATCTATCAAATCCCACAAATGCCAGGGAAGTTTCTTGAGTTGCAAACAATGAGTACGAATCAACACCCGTACTTCTTCATCTGGCATCAGATGTTTGAGCCATTTTTCCCGCACGGGACGAAAAGAGTCTGACAGCAACCAGTTATTTAAATGCTCCTGCACCTCACGAGCTTTTGTGTCGCAATCTTTACGTCGCTGGGAGATAGAACCATCGTAAATAATTTTTTTGGCTTTGATGCGGGTAAATTTCCACAAACTGCGATATATGGACTGCCACTGGTCAATTGCTGTTGCCATATCTAGATTTGAGGGCAGTTTGCCAGTAATTTCTGTAGTAGGGCATTTGCCTTCTTCCCCAATTTCCAGCGTTACCTGCACACCTAAGTGTAAATCGCCATCTAGTTTCAGCACAACTAACTTTCTCATTGGCAAGACCCCTGCTGTTGTTCTTAACAAATGACAAAATTTTCTGTAATGCTGATATCTCCCAAAGCAAGTTTAACGCTGAAACGTTCTCCCATCTCACAACTAAATTCCAATTGAATATTTTTATTGCTGCTTCTAGTTTGAGCTTCCATTACAGATGCGCCCTCAAAATCCAGTATCATTAGATGGAGATTTGGGGGCAAATAATGTTGTCCATTTGTCGGGTGTACTTCTACGATAACGTCCATTTCTTGCTCGTTGTCTTGTGGTAAGGTAACGACTAAAACCACTGCGCGTTGGCGTAGCCCGCCGTAGGCATCGCTCAAAATTTTTCCTAAATTAATCAGCTTACCCCTACTAATAAAAGTGTCATTAAAACTTCTCAAACTCCCAGATTGATTGATACTTTGAGTACCTAAAAGAGTCTCAACGTCTTGCCAACCATTTTCAAAAATATTATCTACCCATTGCTTCAATTTCACTAACTTCTGATTGAAATTGAGCGAATTATCAACTTGAAAAAGTTCTTCTAAATACTCCAATAGATTTTCTAAAGGTTGCAATTGGTTAATAGGTAATAAATCAGTTTGTACCTGTTTGACAAATCCTAGCAGTGTCGCTTCTCTAAATGATTTGCCAATCTGCACAGCTACATAGCCAATTCGATTTGACTGGACTTCCGGCGGCACATAAACAAATTGTGCATCTTCCAATACTGGGCGACATTCTAATAAACCCAAGTTTTTAAGCGACAAATCGGCGACATCCATCAATGTCTGTTGGATGACATTCCAACTGTCACTTTTATTCAAGTCTGTTTCAAATCCCATGCAACATAGATAATAGTTTACAAAAGACACAGACAAAGTATTGAGATAAACTTGTTCGCCTTTTGCCTGCGTGGCTTGTTGTCTGCGTAACTCTTCTGCTCGATGCCTTCCATCCACAGGTATCGGAGTTGAAAATGTTAAAACGTCTATGATCTTGCTCATATTTTCCTAGTTTATTAGATAATATTAAATATATAAATATTCCTGAAATTTATTAGCAAATTTTTTCAGACAACGTTGGTAAAAATTGTGTAAACATGTAATTCAAATACCCCATTCTGCTAAAATATCTTTCCAAGAAATTCCAGAACATCTTCTTTGAGCTATGGCTTGAAAATTTGCCTCTGGATGACCTTTGATATGTTCTTTACAAAAAACTAATTCTGGATCGGATTCTATACATTCTCTTACTTGTTCAAATAAAGATATAGGTTGAGATGAGGGGATATTTTCCCAGTGAGAGTTTTCGAGATTTATTTCATTCTCTTTGCCGATAATTTTAGGGATAGCCTCTGGAAAAAAGCGTTTAGTTAATAGCATATTTACCCAAGTCATAACTTCACCGCGTTCTGAGTCATACTTGTTAATATTGTTATCTTGACAAAGATAGAAAAATAAATTTTGTACTGCCTCATCATAGATATCTTCATAAAGTAGTTGAAATTGACCTTTATAAGGACGAGCAAGCTTACCCGACTGCCAAATAGTATTAATCAAACGTGTTAAGGCTATCCGCTTTTCCTTTGTTAGGTGTGTGTATTGTTGGGCGGCGAGCGCTAATTCTTTAAGTTCTGCATCTAGTTGTTTCCTCCCATCATTAGTCATAAAAGACCTCGAATCAGAACGCACTAAGTTGCGAATTTTTATATATCTCATGTATTAATCGCAACTTTTACACAAACCAGCTACAATTGTTACAAAACTTTTTA
>NZ_JACXXN010000132.1 GCF_014904695.1 Nostoc sp. MG11
CATCCCAGTAGTGCAATACAAGGTTTAGTCAATCAACATCAAGAACGTCTCTGTGCATTTGATTTTCAACCTCTGAATACCAATTAGACAGCTAGGGGACTGATGCAGGTAAACCGCTTTCAAAAAGTAGCATAAATGCAGGGATAGCAGCACTCAAAAGCTTTTTTAAATGGATGTGCTATGCGTATCCTGACATTATTGCTACTAATCCCACACTGGGGATTAAACTGGAAAAAGTACCTCTGCCACCAGCCCAGAGTTTAACGTCCGAACAAATGGATCGGGTGTGGTCAGCATTAGAGTTATTGGGAGAAACAAAACAACGAGATACTGCACTTGTCCACATCCTCAGTCATGGTTTAAGGGCTGGAGAAATTGTCGATTTAAATGTTGGCTCTTTTGATGGTAAGCTCCTGTTTTTACCCGACACCAAAACTAATGAACCGCGCCTAGTACCACTGCGTCAAGAAAGTCGCCTAGTGGTGGCAGACTATTTACAATTGCGCGAACAGCAAGCAGAGGTGTTGTCCAGCCTTAGCCCACTGATGATTTCACACCATCCTTCATACCAAGGCGAACGCTTGAGTTATCACGGTATTTACTTTGCTGTAGAAAAAATAGGTGAACTAGCTGCCATTGTTGATTTACATCCTCACTCCTTTCGTCATACCTACGCCACTGATTTGCTACTATTAGGTCTTGATCCTAGCCATGCCCGTAGGCTAACGGGACATACTAGTGAGAAAGCTTTTCGGCGCTATACACTTCGCAGTGAGCAAGAAGCGGCGATCGCTGCTTACTATCGTGCGATTGGCGAAGAAATGGAATAAGGTATGCCCAAGCCACTCGATCCCAAGTGTCAGTTATGCGCCAAGTTACCAACAACTCAAGCTAAAGTTTTACATGGAACAGCAGGGGATGGGTGTTGGAATCCAAAAGTCTGCCACAATCGCCGTTCGTTCTACCGCCACCGCTCGCAGAAGAATTCAGCAGAAATTGATGCAATTGCAGTCGAACCACCAGCAACATATTTTGCAGTGCTGTATTTGTATAAAGAACTGGGGGATAAACCATTGCACGCCTTGGGTGCAGAACTCTGGCTTGGGCAAAAGCCTATTTGTCGCCTAGAACCAATTCATTGTTTTGGGCTAACGGCTGGCAAGATCCGCGCCTATACAGATCAGGTATTGCAAACATTTGCTAAACAATATGGTGTCTCACTGTATCAATATAAGGAGCTGTTCGAGATTGCACCAACACATTGTCCAGTGTGTCCTTGTCCCCTGCACCCTAAATGATAATCATGACCGCATACTGCCAATTAACAATCTGGGATGTGCTTGATGAAATGTCAGAAGCTCCAGCGACATCTTCACTTACACCAGTGTGGGAGTGTTTAGATGCCGAGCTAGAGAATTTACCCTTGGAGGCACAGTTATCAACCGCAGCTCTTGCCTTCAGTCAAATTGCGGATATTCTCAAGTCTCGTGCCGAAGTGCTGTTGCAAGATACTCGCGATCACAACAGTCCTTTGGGGCCGATTGTCAGTACTGGTATCTTTGCTGGGTTGGTGCGAACCACAATGCAGCTTGATTTAGACGATTTGATAGAACCAGCAATACCGCAGACTTTTAAACCACATCGGCCACATCGGTTTGACAATACTGGGGAGGAGCATAACTCTATAGCAGCACCTATTGAAAAGACGAAAGTTTTGATGATGCTAGAGGAGGTGATAACTTTAGAGGATGTTCGCAACTTGGCCAGTGATGAAGATGTGCAAAAGTGGCAGCAAGCGATCGCAGGCTACCTTGTACGAGTTAACGATGCTATCTCTTTGGTTCAACTACAGGCTGCGTTAAATATGCCATTGATTGAACTCTGGTTAGGATTATTGCTAGGTGGGTTTACATTAGAGCAACGTGGAGAGTTTTACGCTGGTCATGATATCTGGATACTTGGCGTTGCATAAATGCGGGATGAATTAATGAAATAGGAGAGCGAAAAATTTTGGGGGAGATGAGCATTAATCATCCCAAAGACCTTGAAATTTAGTAGATGCAAGTTCGGTGTAACGAACTGTGTGCTGAATATTTTTATGTCCCAGATAACTCTGAATTGTCCGAGTATCAATACCTCGATTAGTGGGACTTAGACAAAAAGGGAGCAGGAAAAAGGCTCAAATGTATATACAGAGAGACTTCGACATCGTTTTGCCTAGTTTCTTGATATATATGGGTTTCAAGCATTTTTGAGTCTTTGGTGTATTTTCCCTGCCCTGTATGGGTTTGAGGCTTGTTTCTGCCTCAAAAATGTTTAGGTACCGTTAGCCAAATAATAACCAGTTCCATGCCGTAGCATATGAGCATGGACTCTGAAAAGTAAACCAGCTAATTCACCAGCCCGGAGCATTTTGTTGCCCTCCTTTGGAAGAGTGGAAATACTGCCGCACTCGTTCAATAATCACTTTTTTATTCAAAATCTCAGCTAGCACACCATCAATAAAGGCAATTTGTTCAGTGGATAATTTCGCCAAAGGTTTAGCTAGATAATCTGAAATCGCCAGTTTAGCGAACAATATACTGGGATATGTAAATTCTTGGAACGGGTCTGGGTCATTAAAAGGTCGCACGCGAGTTGGCTCAATTTCCTTGTACTTATCCACCAAAAATTGCAGATCCGCGTTTTTATCCAAGGCAGTTCGTGGCAAGCCCAGCTTAAGCGCTAAATCTGCAATCCGATCTGCCCGTTCTTCGGTTTTAGTTTTCTTGTATTTGCGATAGCGATGCAAGGGGATAGGTCCATCAACTGGATAAAATGGGCCATAGCGCTGGTCGCCTTTCTCTACATATAATTCGTTATCAAATAAACCCCACCAAAGCACCACAGTTTCGCCTGCTAAGTCTGGGCTTACTTCATAAGCCACGCCCTCAACTGATACTCTGGCTGTTGCATCCACTTTCCTTTCCTGCGGAACGCTACGCGAACGTTGCGGTTCGCGGGCAAAAGTACAAAATCGTTCCCAACTGCACATCTGCCTGATTCCGCTTTTTGGCAGATTCCGCAACCAATCCTCTAAGCGTGAGTGCGCTTCTATTACCGTGTAATAGATGGAAAGGGTGGTTCTACCTTTCTGTGTATTACACAGAAGAAAAAAATTAAGTTAGCTGCCTCAATAATCAATAAACTAGAAGAAATACCTGTGGAGGCAGTATATGTGCTTACATCCTGAAGAAATTCCTCCTATTCCCGATGAAACGGTACGTGTAGCCAAGGCTGCATTTCCAAAAGGTAATTTATATATGCGACTGCGTGATGAACTTGGGGTGTTTTATCAGGATGAAGATTTCGCACTTGCTTCACCAATCCCTGATGATGCGCCAGTAATAATCACAACTTTGTCACCTTTGTACTGTGGCACTTCCTCTTCCCAACACTACCGCTAAATCTTGTATTGTCTTTACCTGGCCTATTTTCAGTAAATACAATGCTTGAATACGTTCTTTTCCTAATGCTGTTTTCTGTTTTTTCAGCAGTTCACATAATTCCTCTGCTGACTCTTCTATTTTTACTTTGGTGACTCTAGCCATGAACTTCTGCTCATATTTCTGACTTAACTAAGTAAGTCGTGGAGAAAATTTATAAGTATGTAACAAACAATTAAGCAGAAGAATTAGAGTTAAATCTTACACGTTGTGTACTGTAGTTTCCCTTG
>NZ_JACXXN010000133.1 GCF_014904695.1 Nostoc sp. MG11
GTTTTCAATTCAACCAAGCACCATTGATGGGATGTACATTAGTGAGGCTGGATGAAGATAATTACAAGTTCATCTGGAGTCATCACCATATTCTCATGGATGGATGGTGTTTACCAATTATTTTTAAAGAAGTTATTAGTCTCTACAAAGCTGAAGTTACAGATGAAACTTTTTCACTGCCGACACCAACTCCCTACGGTGACTATATCGCTTGGTTGAATTCTCAAAACCAAGAAATTTCTTTTGAGTTTTGGCGACAAACTTTGCAAGGTTTTAGTGCTCCTACTCCTTTGGTAGTAGACAATAATCAGTATCAAAAAGAATATAAAAACTCAGATTACAAGGAACTGGAGTTAACTTTATCTGTTCAGACAAGCCGTGGATTACAAGACCTCGCACAACAACACCATGTCACCTTATCGACGATAGTACAAGCAGTTTGGGCATTATTATTAAGTCATTATAGTGATGAAAAAGACGTTGTATTTGGTGTGATTGTTTCTGGTCGTCCTAGTAATTTATCTGGGATAGAAAAGATGGTGGGATTGTTTATCAACACTTTACCATTACGTCTCCAGATATCCCCCCAGCAGCAACTAATACCTTGGCTACAACAAATACAACAGCTAATGTTGGAATTACAAGATTACTCTTACACTCCCCTTGTTGAGATTCAATCAATGAGTGAGGTCACAAGGGGAACACCTTTGTTTGAGAGTATTGTGGTGTTTGAGAATTATCCACTAGAGCGTTCTTTGTTAAATCAAGATGATTCGCTAAAGGTAACTGAAATAGGAGGTTTTGAACAAAACAATTATCCATTGACTGTAGTTGCAGTTCCTAGGGATGAGTTGTTAATTAAGATTAGTTACGATACTGTTCGTTTTGAGTTAGATACAATTGAGCGGATGTTAGGACATCTGCAAACCATTTTCTGTGCAATTGTGGAAAATCCTTCACAAACGGTGGGCGAGTTACCTTTGTTAACTCAAGCAGAACGCCATCAGTTGTTGACCGAGTGGAATGATACTGCTACTGAGTACCCCACTGATAAATGTATTCATCAATTGTTTGAGCAACAGGTAGAGAAAACACCCCATTGTGTGGCGGTGATGTTTGAAAATCAGCAATTAACTTACCAACAATTAAATCAAAGAGCTAATCAATTAGCATATCACTTGCAAAGCCTCGGTGTGGGAGCAGAGGTACTGGTAGGTATTTGTGTGGAACGCTCTATTGAGATGCTGGTGGGATTGTTAGGGATACTCAAGGCTGGTGGTGCTTATGTACCTTTTGACCCTAACTATCCTCAAGAACGCCTAAGTTATATGTTAGATGATTCTGGTGTGCAGGTGTTGCTTACTCAACAGTCGTTACTCGAATCTTTGCCACAACGCCAAGCACATGTGATTTGTTTGGATACTGATTGGGTATCAATAGAGCAATACTCTCACCACAATCTTGATGTTGAAGTAGCTTTTGATAATTTGGCTTATGTTATCTACACTTCTGGTTCTACTGGACAACCCAAGGGAGTTGCGATTGAACAGCAGAGTTTGGTCAATTTCTTAAATTCCATGAGTCATTTTCCAGGATTAACTCAAGAAGATACGTTCTATGCTGTTACTACTATTTCCTTTGATATTGCAGCCCTTGAACTTTATCTGCCATTGACAGTAGGAGCAAAAGTTATTGTCGCTTCCCGTTTTATTGCAAGTAATGCAGATTTCTTACTATTTGAGTTATTCAAGTCGAAGATAACTGTTATGCAAGCCACTCCAGTTACTTGGCAAATGCTATTAGCTAGTGGTTGGTCTTCTAATTATCCTCTAAAAGTATTGTGTGGTGGTGAAGCATTATCTGCTCAACTAGCTCATCAAATTCTTGAAACTGGTAGCGAATTGTGGAATTTATATGGCCCAACAGAAGCAACTATCTGGTCTACAATTTACCAATTAGGGACAAAGAAAACAGTCGCAAGAACTGAAAATGCACCTTCTCCCATCGGTCGTCCAATAGCCAACACCCAAATCTACATCTTAAACTCACACCTACAACCAGTACCCATCGGTGTTCCCGGAGAATTATACATTAGTGGTGATGGCTTAGCTAGAAGCTACCTCAACCGTCCAGAACTAACCCAAGAAAAATTTATCCCAAGTCCGTTCTCTAATTCTAAATGCAAACGCCTTTATAAAACAGGCGACTTAGCCTGTTATAGTAGTGATGGTAGCATCAAATTTCTAGGTCGCATCGATAACCAAGTGAAGGTGCGGGGCTTCCGCATAGAACTAGGAGAAATTGAATCTGTCTTAAATACCCACCCCCAAATCCAACAAGCTGTAGTTACTGCAAGAGAAGATATTCCTGGTAACAAGCGCTTAGTTGCCTATATAGTTATTAGAGATGAATTACTAACTACTGACCAACTACGTGAATTCATCAAACAAAAGCTACCAGAATATATGGTTCCCAGTGCTTTTGTCACCTTAGATACCTTACCCTTAACAGCCAACGGTAAGGTAGACCGCAAAGCACTACCAACACCTGATCAACAAACATTTAGTAACTTACAATATATTCCACCTCGGAATCGTACTGAGGAAGTAATTGCTGATATTTTTGCTTCAGTTTTGAGTATACAAAAAGTGGGTATTTATGACAACTTCTTTACTTTGGGGGGACATTCCCTGTTGGCTACACAAGTCATTTCTAGAGTAAAGCAAGCTTTTGCAGTCGATGTTCCTTTAAGAAATTTGTTTGAAGAACCGACAATAGCTAACTTATCAAAAATCATCGATAACAGTGATTCAACGTTAGTACAACAACTACAAACTACTCCTTTTGATCAATTAGAAAATCGTGAGGAAATTGAACTGTGAAACCGATTCAAAAATTTCTGTCTGAACTCAATGGTTTAGATATTAAACTATGGGTCGATGAAACTCGTTTGCGTTGTAATGCTCCCCAAGGAATACTTACACCAGAAATACGTACTCAACTGAGCGATCGCAAAGCTGAAATAATCAAGTTTTTACAATATTCTCAGCCTCAAACCATTCCCAGAAGTCCTCGCAATGAACCATTACCACTATCCTGGGCACAAGAGCGACTGTGGTTTCTCAACCAACTTGAAGGATTAAGTGCCACTTACAATATGTCTTCTTGTGTCCGTATCACTGGTAACTTATATCTTGATGCCCTCAAACTTGCATTATCAGAAATAGTACGCCGTCACGAGGTACTACGCACTAGCTTTCAAGCTGTGAATGGCACACCAATACAAGTAATTCACCCAGAAGCCACCATGAAAATAAATATGGTGGACTTACAACAACACAGTAAAGCAGAGCAAAGAACCCTAGTACAGCACCAAGCACACAAAGAAGCAACTGCTCCTTTTGACTTGGAAATAGCACCATTAATCAGATGTATTTTATTACAACTAGAACAGTCAGAATATGTGTTGTTAGTAAATGTGCATCACATTGTTTCTGATGGTTGGTCAATAGGGGTATTCATTCAAGAGTTATCGACTCTATATCAAGCTTTTTGTGTAGGAGAAACATCACCCTTACCAGAATTACCTATCCAGTACGCAGACTTTGCAGTTTGGCAAA
>NZ_JACXXN010000134.1 GCF_014904695.1 Nostoc sp. MG11
CCATTTAAATGGTTGTTTTGGGTTCATCTCTGTAGCATTTCAGTCTCTTGAAAGAATATAACACTTGCTTAGGCACCTATTTTTGCAACACAGCCTTTGGGAATCGGGTTGACTGAGTAGGGGTGTATTGAGGTTGTCAGCACCAGATACAAAGCTAGTGGTCATCATGATTCATCTGCGACAAACGTTTATCAAACACAATAAAGTTCGCCAACCAACAGAGTCAAGAAAATAGGTCTAACTATTAGACTTTTGATTGAAGTTAAATAGCGCTTGTAGGTGAGGAGGAATTTTCTCATCGATGACTTTTTTGATTTCCAAGAGGGCATCAATTTCAGCAAGCCGATCCAAATATTTTTGTTCTGGTTGTCGTGGTTCTTCTCGCCCAAACCAAGTTTTGACAAGCTGTATTGAAACGCCTAGCAATTCGGCGAGTTGAGCCTGGGTTAGTTGGTACTTTTCAATAAAGTCGCGGGGATGCAAAGTCTTACAGCGAATGGATCGCATAAATTTTAGCAGTTGTAGCACCCGGTGAGAGTCGTACTCTGCTTCACTCTCAGTCATCAGCTTTTAGTCTAATTATTAGACTAATTTTAAACTTGATTTACTTAAAGTAGGTAACGCCAGGGTTGAGAAATGAAACCTCATGATGTCTCATCGCACCCTACATCATCTCTAATTTCCTCGCTTGATTTACCGAATAACTAGGGAATTCTAAATCTAGCAGATATAGATTGAATGAAAAATGACTAACACATTAGACCTATCAAAATTCTTATACTGCCGCAATTGTGAAATAAAAACCTATCATCGAAAAATTCTTAAATATGATTGGGGTTACGGCTGTACAATTTGCGACACTTGGCAACATCAAAGCCAACTGATATCTATCCAGCAAAGCTATGCGGCTAAAGCGATTATTGGGGCTATAGGGAGTGAATATATTAGCTACTGTGAAGGAACACTAGAAGAATTCATTGAAGCGGCCCAAGCTTTAGATATGGAATACGATTATCAAAAAACTGAGGATGGTTATGATTTTATGGCTTGGCATTTAGACAATGAGGAGAATGCAGCCAAGATACATCTGTAAGCGATGTCTACTTTAAGGGGCTATTTGGCGTCGCTACTCCTCACTTTTCCTCTAAGAAACTATGAAAGCACGAACGATAACAGCAACATTTAAATATTGCAATTCAGGTACGCAAGAAGTTAAAACAGTTAACTGCCTGTTTACTGATAGAAATGAAAAGTATGAATTGACAAAGGTTTATATAGTTGAATTTGGACATGAAGTATTATTTTCAAAGGATGATAATACATTTTTAGTTAATGATTAGTGAAGGAGCGATCGCTCTCCCTAATGCACAGTTGGAGATTTTGGGGCGGGTGTAGGCGACACCGAACAGCCCCTTAAAGTAGACATCGCCCCAAAGTAGAAAAATTCTGCTAGAATATCCGTAAACCACTTATAGATGATTTATGGTAGGCAGAAAGAAGCTTGACCGCACTAATATTCATGCAAGAGTCGGCGTAGAAACGGCAGACAAACTAAAAGAAATAGCTCAAAAGCTAGGTTATATATATAATGACGAAGGCTCTACAGGTCAATTGCTAGATGCGATCGCAACAGAAAAGATTATTTTGATTCATAAGGATCGAAAACTTGAAAAGAGTACCAGAAAATATCTCTATTTAGCAGAAGTTATATTTCCCGATGAAACTTTCATAAAGATTGGTATTACAGGGCTTCCCATAAACAAAAGGTTTCCTGGTAAAAAGTATCAAGTCAACGTAATAAATCAAGTTGAAGATTTATTTACTTATGTTCTTAAAAAGGAGGAATTCATCTTAACTCAATTTGCACAGTTTTCTTACCGACCAATTAACGACTTTGATGGTCGTACTGAATGTTTCACAAGTGAAGTTCCTATTACCGAAATCATAGAAATCATGAATCAATCTCATGCAATTTGTGGTTAACGTTTATGCAAAAACGGTTTACATATTTAACTATTTAAGTAATAATAATTACTATGAGGGATAAAAATACTACTACCCTCATAAGGAGGTTAATTGACCGATCCAGATTACAAAGGCAACGGGAAAGGTGAAGGCTGGATGCCAGTGTTCCGAATCTTCCGGTTCCTCTTTAACAGAAATACTTGGGTTGAATCAAACCCAGTAACAGGAGAGGGTGAACCAATTGATAGACAGGACGTAATCGACGACTTGGATATCAATGAAGATGAGGAAGGCAACGGCGAAGACCGACGCTAATCCTTAACCTTAAATAGCCCCCAACTAGCCCTTGGGGGCTTCTCTATTTACAGTCTAACTCTTGAGAGGTTTTATGGAAAAAATAATTCATCCCATTGAATACCGAATTATCGAACGTAAAATTACTCCAGAAAAATCTTACTGGCATTTTATTAAAGGTAAAACCTTTTATAACCCACTGAATCTGCCAAGTGAGGGTGATGTCGAGTTTATGTTCGGTACAACTAAAAAGAAAGTTGTTGTTGAATTATTTCGGCTCAATGGCGGGAAGGTAGGATACTATTTGGCAGATTTACTAGAGAAACAATATTATTACTGTGGTAATAAGTGGGAAGATGTTAAAGTCAAGTTGCGAGAATTAGGAATTGGCAAGGATGAGCCAAATTTAATTTGAATAAGTGCGTAGGCTAGCAAGCACCGCAGGTATCGCCTCTATACCACTAAGCCCTATAATTTCCTCTAAGAAAATGCCAAATCATACTATTAACATTTATCTAAATACTAAAACTTTCAAAGAATCAGACAAAGACTACACAATCTTTTTACACGGCGGAGATATACACAATCACCTGCATGAATAGGCTTGTCCATCAAATAAAGGCGGCTTCCACCACTTTCTTGCCGTAGCTTTAGCTGTTCCATAATGCCTCATCGATTCAATTGAGTTATATATAGCTTCCCAAGTGCTATGCGATCGCTCAGAGCAAGGCGAGTTGATCACACGAACAGAATGTTAGTTTAGGGTGTGTTGAGTAACGACAAGATTATCCAAATTACTTAACAAAGATTCCAAGTCCTGATTTGATGAATGTAACAACTCAGCCAGTCTTTTTTCATCAACAAATATGTCCTCTAATTGACACATTTGTTGGTTGAGTAGATAAAACACAATCTTGACCATTGAGGGTTTGCCCGAATGCTCGTGACAAGCTGAGATATTCGGGCATTTATAGTCAACACCTGTCATTTGACGACAATCTAAACCCATCGGACAATACATAAATGTAAATTGTCAAAAGAAATACCAATCAAAACCTCGGTAGCACTGTACCCGTTCCCGCATCTTTCTTCACTCTTACATACGTCTTTGTAGTATCGCTCTTGCTGTGCCCCAACTGGTCTTGCACCTGAAAAAGCGGTTTACTATCCACCGCCCTCGATGCGTGAGAATGCCGTAACCAGTGACACGAAAACTGGTTGTGTTGCAAAAACAGGTGTTAAGCAGGTAGTATATTCTCTTTAAAGATTTAAATGCTACAGAGATGAACCCTAAGCAACCGTTTAAATGGCGACATTATCAACCAGAAATCATCCTCCTGTGCGTCAGATGGTATCT
>NZ_JACXXN010000135.1 GCF_014904695.1 Nostoc sp. MG11
GATTGACTTTTTTGCACAAGCACTGCTGGCTAATTCTAATAATTATCTGTCTCGCCCATCTCTGCTTCCTAAATATTAGACCTGAATCCTTACATTTCCTTTTAGGGTTTTGGTGAAGGGGCGATCGCGTAGTTTTCCAGGCTTGGCGATTGCCCTTTTGATTAGTTTTAGTGAACGGTTTCCTTAACCACCACTAGACATATAATAACATTTGTCTAGTGACAATGTCTAGCATTGTAGTCTAGTATGTAATGAATATTTCTGATCAAAGTTCTGTCTAGCGAGTTGTCTAGCTTATAGGTAATTTTAAATAGTCAATTAGTGCTAGCATCAAGTCTAGTGATGAGGCTAGTACTATGAGCGAAAAAGAGAGACTACAGTTAAATTTGCGTCTGGACGGCTACAGAGAATTATATGAGGCAGTAAAGGCGGAAGCAGCCAGACAAAACACCAGTGTTAACAGTTTTGTTATCAATGCCTTAAAGTCTTCTGTCGGCTGGCAACAAGAAGAACCGCCTTCCAATCAGTCTCCACTTTCTCTGGAGGTAATTCTAGAAGCAGTAGAAAGCAGACTAGACAACATACTAGATGAAAAAATACAAGAAAAGCTGGGGGAGCTAGCCGCCTGAGAGAAAAAACTTTATCTTCCTCTCAGGAATCACAGCTAGACTTTCAAGCAATCCGCTCGCGCATCCTTGCTAAACTCAAGCTAGGTAAGCAGTCCTCAGCAGCTAAAGCGATTGATGCTTTTATCAAAGATCTATGTGATAAATAAACTTTAATATTTAGCAGAGGATTAGTTGTATGCAGGAGCAAGAGACGTTAGAAACTTATATTCAAGCGATTGCAATATATGAAACTGCTCTCAAGTTTGCTCCCAATGACTTTAAAATCAACAAGCGCAAAGGCATGGCTTTAGAAAAGTTATCCCAGCTACAGTTTTGTCTTGACCAAAATCAAGATGCAATCGATACTTTAAAGCAAGCGATAGCAACTTATGAAACTGCATTTGATCAAACTCCCGATGATATCCTTAACATCAGTTATCTAGGGATGATCGTAGAAAGATTAGCACACCAACAGTCGAGCCAGAAACAATATAGCGAAGCATTCGTTACCTACCAGCAGGCTGTTGCCACTTACGACAGTGTGCTAAAGCTTGTTCCAAATGACTATTGTAATTATGTACTTAAGGCTGGTGCATTCACATCCTTAGCTGATTTACACTTCAGCCTGTCACAGTATACAGAGGCACTTGATAGCTACTAACAGGCAATCGCTTGCTACGATGCCTCACTATTGCTCAAACACATCAAGCCTGTTGAATTCGACAAGGCTCGGACGTTACAGAAATTAGGTGAGTGTTTTCAACAATCAGCGCGGAAACAACAAGCGCTTAAATGTTACCAAGCGGCAATAGAAATACTCAACCGCTTGTTACCACTAAATGATAAACATATTCGTTATTTAGAACAACAGATACAAAAATTTAATCAGCAACCGTGAAGTACCAGCAGCGATCACTTGAATGAAATTGGTAGAATTTGCTCTGTACTGAATGGCATACTTGTAAAGCGCTAAATCTTGGTGTTACTGACTTTTCTTTTGGGTGTAAGAGTGTGACTTTAATCTTAGCTTGGGCAGTCAAATTATAAAAGCGCTTTTTGCACAAAAGATTCAAAAGGTTATAAAGCAAGTATAATCTATCATATTTGCCATCTCGCATTGTTCGATTTCTTACAAAGAATTTATGTTTTCAAAATTTTTGAATAAACGCTTGGAAAGATTTTTTGTAAAACTTTATGAGTCTTGGTATGAAAATTATAAAGGATTAACAAAAAACCCTAGATGGCTTCTGATGCGTAAAACCGCTCGATTTAAGATTATTCGCTCTCTAGTGAGATATTTTTTTCGAGATAGAGTTAAATCATATTTTACTATCAATACAAGCAATTCTTATTTTGCAGACATAGATGTAGATAAAGTTATTAACAACTTGCAAAGCCAAGGATTATATTTAGGGATTAATTTGCCTGAATCCGTCGTTCAAGAAATAGTTGAATTTGCCAAAGCAACACCCTGCTATGGAAATCGTCAGCCAGAGTTCGGTTTCTTTCATCACCAAAAAGAATACATAGAAACTCAATTAGGAAAACGTTTTGTAGTTGCTAATTATTTCAACACAGCTTTACTTTGCCCAGCTATTAAGAAGCTACAAAACGACCCCAAATTATTAGCAATTGCTGCTAGATACTTAAATGCTCAACCAGTACACTTAGGAAACGATATGTGGTGGAGTTTCGCGGGAGATTTAAAGTATCACCAAAAAAGTAAAGCCGCTCAACTTTTTCACTACGATCTAGACGATTATCACTTTCTAAAGTTTTTCTTTTATTTAACTGACGTAGATGAACAGAGCGGTTCTCATGTCTGCGTTTGTGGGAGTCATAATAATAAGAAAATGTCACACCTTTGGCAAAGAAATGGAGAGAGAGAGCAAGATATTATCGATTATTATGGTTTGAAATCTCTAATAAGTATTTGTGGCAAAGCAGGCTTTGGATTTGCTGAAGATCCACTTTGTTTTCATAAAGGAATCACTCCTACTCATAGAGACCGCTTAATACTGCAAATAGAATTTGCAACAACCGATTATCGGATGCAGAATGACTTCCAAGAAGCTGATTTACTCAAATGTCTTCAATAGCATTTCAGAAAGTAAAACTTAGTCACCTGAAGATATTTTTGACTAGCTTGGCTATCCTTAGTCCGAAAGACCTACTAACATTACACTTTAGACAACGGTAATCGTAAGCAATCGCGTGCATAGTGAGCCGCTAGTGATGACCAGATCATGGTGTCGTTGCCAAGCCCGCTGTTTTGCGTCAGCAGTAGGATCTAACTCTTGTGCATAGCAGAGAGTAGTTTGCAAGTTTTGAGTGGCTAAGAGGTTTCAGTGTGTGGTTAATTCACGAACTCAGTATGATCATTCCTACTCGCATGAGACATCAGAATTGTTGCTAGGTGGGCAGTCTTTCTTAACTTGTGGTATAAAATTAATTTTGAGAACAGGTTCAGTAGAGGGAGCTTGCCTTTGCCTGAGAAGTTGAATTTCTCTGTCAATTGAATCTTTTCCTTGTCTGAAAAAGTCTTGAGAGCCAAATGGAACCAAGTCACGAGATAAATTTTGAGTTTGTGCTGGAGTCAGAGGAGAGAACTGTTGCTTACCATTAGCATGAGTCTGCCCAACTAGTAAAATAGCCGTTGAAAGCAGCAGGGCTTTTATTTTTAGGTTGCTGGTAAATGTCGGTTTCAAAATGATTGATGCCTTTGTTACAGAATGCTAATTCAAACCATCTTGTATTGGTCTGACTATAAGCAA
>NZ_JACXXN010000136.1 GCF_014904695.1 Nostoc sp. MG11
CTAGAGCGTCTAAATCAATATCCGAGTCAAGAATCCGTCCCAGTTCAGAGACAACAAATTTGCCTGTTTCTTGGTTGTAGCTGAGTTTCATAATTTCGCCTGTTTAGCTGAATAAAAACTCTGTTGCAGTACATCAGTTTGTAACCACTCAGTTCGATGACTCTACATTGGGGTCGCTTGCAGCAAGAGAATTTTGTCTTTTAATTTTTCAAACCCCGTTTCTTGAACAGCTGTAATTGTTGTAGCTTGTGTCATATTTAGTTGTTTACGATTTAGCCTAAAGGCGATTGCATTCTTCCTGGTTAACAATCGCCTTCTTTATCAGAACTACACCACTACCAACTCTCGATAAACTGTTGGCACTTCACTTTTCACCGGAGCCGTCACCCTGGATAATGTCACAATTGCCTCCTTCACGCTCCAGTACTGGATGCCATTACCACACCGCCAGTAGTAAGTCTTGGGGTCGTTCCTCCACGGACATTCTAGGTTCCTGACCTTGAAGAGTATTCCCAAAAACTCGCCATCAGTATATACGTTGTGAGCAGTTTGGATGTTAGTGCGTCCCACATAAGTCAATCGGTAGTCGTCTACTGGCGTACACAAGTCCTCACAACGAGTCCCACGGTAAGCGCAATTGCCGCACCCATGACCCCCACAGTCTGGGCAAATGGCAACAGGGGTAGAATCGAACTTGGGCAGGGTAAAGTCCCAATCACCAGGTAGCTGTACAGTGTGGCGTGGCTCTATTGCTGTAACTTCTTGGGTTTGAACCTCTAACTCTGCTTCTTGTGGTTCCGGCACATAAGCCTTTACTTCTTTTACAACTACAGGCTTTTCGGGTTCTGGTAGCGTGTTTTCTTTGTAATGCCATACGATGTAGCTGTGGCATCTCTTTTGAGTGTCGTGACGAAATACCTCCACACCGTTAATCAATACTAGCCAGGGCTGGGTTAAGTCATCGTCATGAGTGATGCTTGCAATCAGCTTTCCAGCGGCGTAAACTTCTTGATCGTAGAAGCTGATTTCTACTGTTTCGAGTTCTTGTAATGCTATTGCTGTGTTTTGTGGCATAATTTTGAAACCTTTCTATAGGTATTAGAGGCGATCGCAGACTTTCCACGGTGAGCGATTGCCTCTGTTTTTATTGGTAAGTTCATTGTGCTTTTAGCACAACATTCTCAAACTAGATTTGGCGAAGCCTCATATTTATCTCCTAGCCAGTGACCGGAGCTTGCCAGAACAGGAATATATCAATCACGCGACAGTTGGCATTAGCTTCAAAAGCTTTCCGTCGTCCTACTCTGGCAATTTTTTATTCAGCGCAAATCGATTTCCCTTCCTGTATCTCTCACCTTCTCTAGTTGAGCCAGTGCATCAGTTACCCTTCCAGGTGGATTAATCGATTTACTATTGTCATGGTTCAGTAATTCTGATTGCAACTCTCTCGCGTTCGGGTGCAGGCGGTTCGCTTTCCTTGCCCTTATGTAATATATAGTAAAGTAAGACTTGTCTTAAGTCAAGTCTTACTTGTCCATTTTTTGGATAATTTTAGGTGAACCGAAAATGTCTTGCACATCCTTGCCCAGAATATTACATATATATCGAAGCAGTTGAAAGGAGACAGTCTTTGAAGCTCTATCGCCAAAGGGTCTTTCTATCATTGCTATATATTGCTTTGTAACTGGATAATTAAATTTTTGAGTAATTTCTTGAGCTAGTTGCTGCATGGAGACTTTGCCACGCATTTCTCTTAGGCGTTCTCCATAAGTAGAATTCCAATTAATACTGGCAATAACGTCTAATTCCACCATAATAAATTCTAGACAAGTCTCACTTGACTCTACCATACTATAACTGCTATATTCTGACTAGTTTGTGCTAAAGCAAAAAGCGATCGCCAGCCGGCAAGCACGCGATCGCCTTAACTACACCATTGCAAAAGGGATAGTTATGTCTAACTTATTGAATTTTAACGGGTCAAGCAACAGTAGTCCTTTTGACGGCATTCGTCATGTCGCTGATCAAGGAGAAGAATACTGGTTAGCAAAAGAGTTGATGCAATTACTGGGTTACAAGAAGTGGCAACGCTTTATAGATACTATCGACCGAGCCAAACTTGGTTGCCAAAATACCGGACTATCAGTACAAAACCATTTTACCGATGCTGGGCTTTATACTAGAGATGTACCCAGTGATTATCGTCTTTCCCGCTATGCCTGTTATTTGGTAGCGATGAATGGCGACCCACGTAAGCCAGAGATAGCAGCAGCCCAAAGTTATTTTGCCATCAAAACCCACGAAGCAGAAACCCGTTCTTCTTACCAGCCAAAATCAACCGTAGCCCATGAAGCCGCACAGTTAGCCCTGCTAGTAGGAGAATTCGCCGGATTAGAGAAGGCCCTCACCGCGCAGTTAGCAGTCAATGCCGCCACTAAAGTCAACCCAGCCCTCAAGCCTGCTGCTGATGAATTGAAGACGGCGATTGCTTGCACCGACCCCTCCGATGATGCGTATCTCAACGCAACGCAGATAGGGGAAATTGTAGGCAAGAGTGCGATCGCTGTTAACAAATGGCTAACGGGAGCCGGACTGCAATACCGTACTGATGATCGCAAACTACCATATCGTCCCACGGAATCGGGTAAGCAGTGGGGGCGCATGGTGTCAGCCGTTGCGCGAGGTTCTAACCAAACAGTGTTTCAACTGAGATGGTTGCCTGGCGTGACAGAGTTATTTCAGAGCTAAATGAAAGCGACCGCATCTGTGGATGTAGAGGCGATCGCTCAAGAAAAATTCACAACTTTTGCTGGTGACTCATTTGTTAGTCCTAACATTAAAAGATTTTTTCTCTTTAAGTCAAGCAACTAGAAAGCTAACAACACCATTTGTTACAAAACGATTTCCACTTTGAGCAATTATCTAGCAAGCCCGAAATCGGAGCTATGTGAGATAAACAAGCCGGAGTTACCAAGCCTGAATTGACAATGACGAAATTCCAAGATCCAAGAGCAGCAGCAATAGTCCAACAAATCGACTCTATCAACACGTCCGGTTGGGAGTCAGCATACGCCCAGTTCTTCAAAATCACGTAGTTCACGGCGGACTCTCCCCAGTTGAAGGGATACTACGTTTCGAGATGTTCATGGCAAAAGTGCAGAAAGCCGCCAAAAACGGTTGTGTTGCAAAAACAGGTGTTAAGCAGGTAGTATATTCTCTTTAAAGATTTAAATGCTACAGAGATGAACCCTAAGCAACCGTTTAAATGGCGA
>NZ_JACXXN010000137.1 GCF_014904695.1 Nostoc sp. MG11
TTGGCAATCGCCTGGCTCATACCATTACCCCGCTTTCTAGCATTAAAAGCTGTAGCCCTTATTCTGCATAGCTTAGAGCTTTTCTTAGTGCCATTCGGTCAAGCGATGAAGGACACGGGCATCCCGCTTAGACTTGCAGTGCGAGTGCATCACTATAGTCGGGCTAAACAAATTCATGTTTGCATCACAAAGATATGATTCAAGGAACAGGAATAGTCAACACGCGCTGATTAGGTAAGGTGAGCGAAACGGCAGAACTGCTGTCATTTCAAAGATTTCTCGTTGGTTGAAGATTTGGTATGACTTTACCGCGAGAAATTATATCCAAAAGGCGGGTTAGATGCCTGTACTCCCATAAGATCGAACGTTGTTATCGACTACGATCGAGATTCATCTGATCGAGTTGCTTTAAAGAATCCTCCCAATGCCCAGTGTTACTTGAAGCGATCGCCTCCAGATTCTCAATACGCTGTTTAAGTGCCTCCAGGGTTTCAGACGGAAATAGAGTGTTATGTCGGTCATCGTGCAACTTTCTCAACACTACGATCGTGCTGATTGTTGCACCGAACACAATGGTTGCTGGCAAGAAAAGCTTTTGATCGCGTCCGTGACCACTGAGCAAGATAGAAATGAAGAGCATCGCTGTTGCATATCCCCAAATTCTAGAGATAACCGTAACGCGAACGTCTTTTTGAGTCGAAATTGCCATAAGCTTCTCCTAAGATCCAGTTACCGCGATAATGGAAGTCGCGTAGAAACCAGGTTTTACCCAGCTTGTGGCGGCATCGCGATCCATGTCCGAAGTTGTAGTCATGTCAGCTTACTTATTTTGCGAGTTCTAAACTTGACATCCTCTGCATAAATGAAACCGCCTTGTTGACCAACTCAGGTCCCGCTTTTTCAGGTAAACCAGCATCAAATGGTGGGGCAGGATTGTACTCCAGTAATAGCTGAATAATCTTGGCGGTTTCTTCATCATAAAGGATGCTCGCAACCGTCAAACCAAAATCGATCCCGGCTGTCACGCCTCCACCCGTAATTCGATTGCGATCGATGACGACGCGATCAGTTCCAACCTCAACGCCCAGCTTTGCGAGTTGTTCGCGCATCCCCCAGTGAGTCGCGGCTCGATAGCCCTGTAGCAGACCCGCTTTCGCCAAAAACTCTGACCCGCCACACACAGAGGTAATAAACTTTGCAGTGTTGCCTTGTTTTCGGAAGAATTCCAACACCTCTGGATCGTCTACGACTGCTCGCTGTTCTAAGCCGCCACCGACACAAATCACGTCGAGGGGCGGGCAATTTTTAAAGGTAGTATCAGGCAAAATCACTAATCCGTCATCGGTTGCGATCGGGTCTAGCGTTTTCCAGATCCGATGAAGTTCGATACCAGGAAGCGCACTAAAGACTTGATGAGGTCCCACTATATCCAATGATGTCATACCAGGGTAAAAGACCAAACCAATGATGTACTTTGGTGAGTCAGTCATGAATTCATCTCCTCGCGGCGTTTGCAATTAAATCTATCCTCATACTAGAAATGGCAGCCCACCGCGCCTAGTCCTCGATCGAGTACTCTTTTTACCGCTATGATCATTTCCTTAAAGTTGAATACAGTCTCACTGAGATGGGTCGATCTCTACTCGAACCCATGCAATCCCTTGTGACATGAGCTGAACGCCACCATGACGCAATTAAAGCTAGTTGAACATTGAACCCTCCTACCCGGTGTGAGTCAATCGATCTAGAACATTACCACTACATCTATCCGCAGCCTACCTGTCTCATCCAATCGACGTGATGGAGAAGGGGCATCGACACGATCGCGCGGACGACGTTCCAGGTCCGAACTGCTTTAGCTCCCGAACCACCCACTAGGCGGTGCGTATCATATGCGGTACGCGACAATCAATACATGTACTTCTCGAACCAATCAAGCGCCACCTTCGGCTCTCTTTGAAAATAGGTGTAGCCATCCCAGCGCTGGGTCGTTCCCTGGACCCAGAAGAGCTCCTTGTCCCTGGCAGGCATGTTATCGAATATGGTTTGCACATCGATGGGCTTCGTCATCACGTCATCATACACTTGGTAGACAAGAGTCGGTAACGTAACGGACTTTGCTGCTTGAATCGGTGCTAGTTGATGCAGATCGAAGCTGGTGATCAGCTTGATGTATCGGTCAAGCTCCTCTATCCGGTCAGCCGGAACTCCGATCAGATCGAGCTGTCGTTCCAGAAAGAACCTAGGGGAGAGTGGCTGCACCCCGACCAAGCACCGGACATGGACATCTTTGAGATGCTCTGGGTGACGCGACATGGCGAATATTGTTGAGTTACATCCAAGACACTGACTGAAAAGTCCGATGGTCATGCCGCTCAACTCCCGTCGCGTCTTGGCATAAATGAGTGAGCCAATCACGTCGCGAGACTCGAATCTGCCGCTACTTCCGATACCGCCATTGCCCGCGCTGCTATGACCATGATTGCGCAAGTCGTAAGTCAGGACGTTATAACCAGCATCATGCAGAATTTTGTAATCCGGAATGAAGTTGACTTCAAAGTCATTACCTGAGGCGGAGAACATGGATTTCCAAGGTTCCAGGTGTGACGGTAAGCCATAACGGTTGAATCCTTTGAGGTGATTTACAATTATGAGCCTGTCTGATCCCTCTTTTGGAATGAACCAAGCTTCGAGCGGCACACCGTCCTGAGACGAAAACGTGACATCCTCGAATTCTAAATTTTCGTCTGCAGGTATTAATAGAATTGGCGAGCGCAACTGGTTCCTGAAACCATTTGCAATACCCGTCAGCACTTGCGTGATCTGCTCTTCGCTCATCGCGTTTCGTTCGACGTTGGGCTGTGTCAAGAGTTGTCTCCGATACTAGATGTTAAAGGCAACGAACAATGGGTTTGGTTAGCGTTGGCTGTCGAGACGCGAGAGATTATTGGATGCCATATAAGAGACCGTTGTGGAGCATCAGCAAAAGCCTTTTGGCAGTCATTACCTGCCGTCTATCGGCAGTGTGCAGTATGTTACAGCGGTTTTTGGGGGTCTTATCCGGTGGCACTGCCAAGCAGTATAGCGACCCACTTCATCAAATGAAGAATGTCAGATGTTGAAAGTGACAATTACAGCAAATTCGTAGTTTATGAGGTACAGTAACAGCAATTTGTAAACCAATTTTTGAGATGTTGAGGATTAACTAATTCAAGTGCTATTTTAATT
>NZ_JACXXN010000138.1 GCF_014904695.1 Nostoc sp. MG11
TCAAGTCAATTTGATTGCACATATCTTCGGACTTGTTGCATAAACAATCTTAATTCTAGAGGATTTTCTCACTTTAAATATTTTTTGCAACACAACCGACTGGGTTTAATAATTTTGTCGTCTTTTTCGAGAACTTCGATTTCGGAATTTTGAACTAAAACTTTCTCTGGGTATCTTTTTGCGTATATCGAGGTCAGTAATAACCAGTCTCGTTCTGTGTTTAAGGAAAAATTACATTCCGGCAATACATCAATCACAGATTGAGAAAAAGCTTTTATTCCAGTAGTTTTTACCCATTTCTGACGTGCTGGAGTGAGCTTGCGTAAATATTTTTGGTCATTCGGCTCGACATATCTCTCTTCATAAATGCGTACTGCTTTTTCCCAGTAATCTATAATCTCTGGATCGAACTCCAAAAAATCTGGCAGCAACATTCTAACTTGATCTACCCTTGCTAAATGACCAGTAATTTTTGCCCATTGTTTTATAGTTGCATCCAATTCGTTTCTCTTTTTGTTTTTCTTTTTAGCTACTATGCCTATCACCTCCAAAACAAACAGCGCTGTGTTAACACAGCGCCTAAAAAAAATGATGATATTAATTTAACTTTGTTGCCTAAGTATTTCCTGAATCAACACTTGGCATCGCTTACTGGCATCTCTTGCTTGTCGCATCAAAGTTCTGCCTTGTTCGCGATCTGTAGGTGAAACTTCCACAGCTTGTCGGCTATAATCTGTTGCTTGACGTGCCAGTTCTTTTGCCCTAGCTTTTAAGTCTTTCATTCTCCCTCCATCTCAATCAGCAGAATATCCAGGTTTTCTACCTCTTCATATAGTTTATCGGCTCTGCTAGCCAGTAAACTAGCATCGCTGAGGTCATTGTTCTCAAAAGCCGCTTCTGATGCTGCATACAAGTCAAACACTACACGTTGCAGTCCAAAGTAAGCTTGTAGCAAGGCAGTTCTCGTTTCTGATTTCATATCCTCCTATTATTTAATTTTCTAAATTTAACAGTACAAAGACTGTAGACAAGGTATTGGGCAATTGCCGCGCCTTCTGTGCAGTCTCGTGTTGTTTATTCAATGACTTTGAGTATCTCCCCCGGCCCGCTTTACCCGTACCTTGCGTACTCTGTGCTATACGACGGAGGGTTCTCGTTTCTCAAATCTATGTCTGGAGGTTGGTGCTTAACGTTTCTTTTGTTCGAGAGGTGAGCGCTTTGCTCTCCTTATGATTAAAATTACTGCGTTCCGCCATAATTGTCAAGGGGAAGGGAGAAATAATTTTGCTGATGGCAATAAATCTGTTACATCTATATTCATAGCTTCACATATACGGCTCAGCACATCTTTTGACACCGTTAGTGATTCTCCTCTTCTTTCTTTTCCAGCGAAGAGATGGGGGGTTTCGAGCTGCTGAATATATGACTCAGAAACAGCTTTACCAGTTTTCTGAGTTTCTATAGATAAAGCTTTACGACTAAAACTTTTGGCTTCCCTGAGATGTCGTAACCTATTGCCCAAGTTTTCATCCCAATGAAATGTTGCTACAAGTCGCAGATCCACTGCTGTCATAATTAAATTACTTTTATTGCGCTCCGCCATTGACATTAGTATATTACTCGACTTAAACTAAGATTGACAACCACAATTCAAGCAAATAGAAAACAAAGGCGATCGCATCCCTTGCGACGAGAACGGCGATCACCTGCCCCAGATTTTAAATTAAGGAGCAAATAGACTATTATGTCACAAATTGAAATTGCTCAAGTCATCGAACAGATTAAAGAAGAAATTGAGGTAGACGTAACAGGCAAAGGGAAAGGAAGCATCAAGGCTACAGCCAGACTAGCTGGAGTCAGTGATAAAGCGATCGGTAAAGCATTAGAAAGCGCGAACCTCGAACCATCGAAACTTGCTCAAAGACTTATGCAGCAAGGCTTTGAGTCCGCGAACCTGAATGAATGGAGAACTGAGGGTATCCCAGACATCGCAATCGGCATCATCCTTCATTACTATGCTTACGAAGCTGGTCGCTACTGCACTAAACAAGCTAAGTTAGTCTGTCAAGCATTCGGGACTATTGGTGTTCGTGCATGGATGCAGGATGCTTTAGGCTGGACAAAGCCAACACAAGAGCATAACAAGTACTCAATCGCAACAACCCCCCACACCAGCCCTTCCTCCCGTTGAACAGCGGCTATACACTTTTGTACAGGCAATGGAAGCCCTAGCCGAACTAACAGGAGAACGGCTCAATCCTTACCTTGAACAGCATTGCAAAGACTTTGTTGCTAATTTGTTAGCTCAATACAACAGACAGTCCCTAACAGGCACAAAAGAAAAGTGGCTCGGCGTGGTCAACTTCGCGGAGAGTGAGCTAGGTAAGAAAGTCCCTATCAAAGGCTCCCACTATCGCGGACACCTGGGGACGTGGGTGAGAACATTCTATCCACAACTGGGTGATCGCCAAGAGACGCGACTAGTCAATGGCGTTCAACAGCACGTTTATGTCTACGCTTGCCATGAGCCGATTGTTGCAGCAGGATTGAGCAAAGCGGTTGAAGAATTCTTCGCTCATCCTAGCCCTGGTGCAGCGCTCTCGAAGGCGGGGGCTTTCGCTAGTAAGAAGGAACGGGTATCGGTTTAATAGCCCTCAGTTGTCAGTTCTCAGTTCCCTGAATCTTGCTTACTGCTGGCTAATCAAATAATACCCATGTAGAAAATTAGCATTGAGAAAATCTTATGATCATCCCTTTCGATTTACAAGGACGAGCCAAAGCTACTGATGGTAAAGAGTACATCGTTAGTACTGCTTACGTGGACATCATCGAAATTCTAACTTCTAAGGAATCAGCGCACGCCGACCACCAAATGCGAGGGACTTTGGACATGATTGCTGAGGGGGGTGGGTTTTGTGGCGAAGATGTTGATGAGTTTCTCAGCGATGTTTTGGACGAGCTTCAAGATTGGGGATTGGTAGAAGAAATTGACGATGGCAACGAGATTTACTGGGTGCTAACTCCAAAGGGTTGTGTTGCAAAAAATATTTAAAGTGAGAAAATCCTCTAGAATTAAGATTGTTTATGCAACAAGTCCGAAGATATGTGCAATCAAATTGACTT
>NZ_JACXXN010000013.1 GCF_014904695.1 Nostoc sp. MG11
AATAATAATATCCCTGACCATCCTACGAATACGAAGCGATCGCGCTTTAACCAGTCGTCTAGAACGTCAAACCACCCTCTACTGGGCGCGCGTCCAATTGCGATGGTCATGAGAGCAAATCTCCAAATGTTATAAGTACAGGTCGTATCTGTATATAAATGACTATTTTACAGCCATCCATAAGCAGAAAGTTAACAGGTTGTCTACCTAGTTTACAATTTTTTACGTACCTTTAATCATAATAGGTGCAAATCGCTAATCTTTCTAGGGTATTTGTCATTAAATTTAACCTTTGATACAGATGCGATCACACTAAAGGAAGAATAATTTTAAAATTGTTATCCCCTCTCCTCTTGTTCTCCATCCCCCAGGAATCAGCCAGCTGACGCTAAAATGAATCCTACAGTTAAATTTGATTAATGCTAAATGTTTACCATCGACTTAAGCATCAGGAACACTGCTTTCCCCATTTCAGTACAACGTAAGTCAGCCGAAGATGCTGAGGCTGTCTATCAGCTAATCTTGGCTGCAATACGTTCTGGCAATCCTGACATTGTGGAACTAAAGTGCGAAGGCAAGACAGAGAAAAAAATTGCTGTCCGTGCTAGTGAAATTTCTGGAGTACAGATTGTTCAGAAAGATGGTGTAACCACTGCTGGTGGTAGACCTCCTGGGTTTTTTGCAGTAGCGGCTGAGTAACCAAGGTATATAAATGGCGGAAGTGGGCATCGAGGTCAAGAATTTAAACTTCAGTTGGCCTAATGGCGAAACAGCAATCAAATCTTGCTCACTAGAAGTACCCAAGGGTGAGTTTTGGATGCTCTTGGGTACAAATGGCAGTGGCAAATCAACGTTACTTAGACTACTGGCAGGGTTATTATCTGCTGAGTCTGGTGAAATTCGGGTTTTGCATCCTATTGGTTTTGTTTTCCAAAATCCAGATCATCAACTGGTAATGCCAACGGTTGGTGCTGATGTAGCGTTTGGATTAGTGGAAGAACAATTGCCACCTGCTGCGGTGAGAGCAAGAGTTGAGGAGGCGCTAGGGGCGGTCAATTTGCTTGCCTTACAACGACGTCCTATATATGCGCTTTCTGGGGGACAAAAGCAGCGAGTAGCGATCGCGGGTGCGATCGCCCGTCACTGTGAAGTCTTACTATTAGATGAACCCACTGCCTTACTAGATCCAGATAGCCAACTGGATTTAGTAGCTGGTGTCCGCAGCTTGGTTAAAAGTCGGGGTATTACAGCTTTGTGGGTGACACATCGATTAGACGAGTTAAATTACTGTGATGGTGCTTTCTTACTAGAAAAAGGCTGTCTGGTAGATTGGGGTGAAGCCCAGCGTCTCAAACAACGTCTAATGGAGGTAAACACCGAAGCCTCTTGATTTAGTTAGTGCTGAGTTCCGTTAGCGGTAGCGGAGCGTTTAGCTCGTGCTGGGTAGGAAGAAGTAAATACTCAGCACCCAGTAATAATAAAAAACTGCTACGCGCCTTTTTTGAAAAGGCGCGTTTTAAGTTGGTGCGTCTGTCTTAAGGTCAGTTTTATGAACCTGACGCATTTTTGTTTTTTGTAACATAGTGTTACAGACAATGCATCAATTATTATAAATCTTATGAATGAATTTTGTTAACTCTAGAAAATTGTGATTAAAAACCATGCCCCGTTCCTTACTCCAAGCCGTTTTGTTAGTGGACGGCTACAATATAATTGGCGCTTGGCCTTGCCTTAAAAAGACCCGTGATAGCGCTGGACTGGAGGCAGCACGCGGAGAACTTGTTGAAGCGATGACGGGTTATAGTGCGTTTCAAGGTTATGTAACTCAAATAGTTTTTGATGCTCAATACCATAACGCCTCTAGCAATAAAGAAATGATAACTGAGCTTTTATCAGTTTATTACACCGATTTTGGACAGACGGCAGATACCTACATTGAAAAATCCTGTGCGTCTATGCGGCAGCAAGTTGCTCAATCTCTGATTTCTCGTGTGATTGTTGCCACATCAGATAGAGCACAGCAATTAATGGTACAGGGGTATGGAGCTGAATGGTTGTCGGCACAACAGCTCTGTGGCGAAGTGGAAGCTACTATTTGTCGGATGCGGCAAAAGTATCATACACGTAAACAATCTAAGAGTAGGTTTTTGGCCAATGCTATTGATGCTAAAGCACGGCAGCGTTTGGCTGAATTGCGAATGGGATTACAGTAGATTTTAGCATCCAAAGGTCTGGACTTAAGTTTAAGAGAGGGTTTTGGCTGCAAAAATTCTATTATTAAGCATCTAAAAAAAATATTTTGGCGGAAGTACTTGCCAAATCCTATCCGTTAGCCTTACTATTATAAACTGTGGGTGATCCTCAGTAGCTCAGTGGTAGAGCGATCGACTGTTAATCGATTGGTCGCTGGTTCGAATCCAGCCTGGGGAGTTAAATAAAAAATTAAAGTATAAAAAGAAAAACTTTACATTTCTGAAAACTCTGGTCACTGGATCAGGCTGTAGATTTCATGAATGGTCGGTCTTTTCGCGGTAAAAATTCGTCCCTATCAACCAAACGACTTAGAAGATACTGTTCAACTTTGGTATCAAACTTGGCATCAAACATTTCCCCACATTCAACACCCACAGTCTTATGTTGAATGGGAAGCTCGCTTTAATAATGAACTGGCGGTAAGAGGAAATGTTTGGGTTGCTGAAGTAGAAAATCGCATTGTGGGTTTTATTGTAGTCATGCAAGAGGAACAATGCTTGGAGCAGCTTTTTGTAGACACGGCCTATCAGAATCAAGGTATAGGTTCGGCCTTGCTTGAGAAAGCAAAGGTAATTTGTTCGCAAGGACTCAAGCTGCACACATTACAACAGAATATACAAGCTCGTGCATTTTACGAACGGCACGGTTTCAAAATCGGCAAATTATCAACAAATAAAATCAACGGTAAACCCAACGTCGAATATTACTGGTTGCTTTGGTGTATGGCTTAGGAACTTAGAATTAACAATATTCTAGTAATAGGTAATTGATATTACACATTAATATTTTAAGTTTTTAAGTGTGAAATATTACGGTTACTAAAGGCAAGAACGCTAACAGGAAGCTATGCCAGGACTGTAACTGAACTTCTGGGGCTAATTCTGCTGGCATTAATAAAGCTTCTATTCTTTGTTCTAAGCGATCACCTGCACCAGAGGAACCCAACGCAGCACAACAAATTTCCGGCAATACAGGACTGATACTAACCACTAATAAAAGTGATTCCGCTAGCACCAGAGGATCTACCTGCAATGCTGCATAACCGTCAGCACGGAGTTCACGCAAAACTAACAGTTCTTGCCACAAAGGCTCTGTGTTTGGTAACCAAGCAGTACAGGAACGCACCCAACCCAGCCAAAAAAACCAGAATGTATCCCTGTAATAGTAATGCCCTTGCTCATGCGCTAAAACGCTTTCTATATGAGTGGGTGAAAGAGTTTGCAGTAATCCCTGGCTAACGACTAGTTCGGGTTGCCAAAAACCAATTTGACCTGCGAACAGCGCACCTGTTTGAAGTAGTCGGACTTCTCTATCCTCAAGCTTAATCAGATGACAGTTGCGGGCAGATTTTACAGACTGCAATCCCTGGAAGGCAAGTTTAATGCACAAAATGGCAAAGAATGCTAGGGAAATTAACGCCAGCACATAACTGAACCAGCCTGTATACATCCCGCCCATTTGTCCTTGAGGCCCCATGCACAGTACGGCGATCGCAGTCATGAAAATTAGCAAGGGAGGGAAAAGAAATAAAAACAGCGATCGCCGCCAGCGCAGATTCCAACTACCTTGGGGTTGATTCCAAGAAGATCTCAACCACCAAGCAACTGCCAAAACAATCACAATCATCATTAGATGCATCATTTTTCCTCCCTGGCTTGGCGTGCAGCTTGAATGCGTTTGGCGATCGCTTCTATTTGCTCGCTGGCTGCTTCATCTAGACTATCAGCAAAGGCAGCGACAACATCAGGATTACCAACGGCGAGAAATCGCTGCAACTGCTCGTGTGCTTTGATTACCGCTGATTGCTGCTTAGTCAGCAATGGTTGCCAGTAAAATGCCCGTCCTTGTTTGTTGCATGTCAGCCAACCTTTATCAGTGAGACGACGCAGAACGGTGGTTACAGAAGTATAAGCTAATTCTCGGTTGGGATCAGCCAGAATGCGATCGTGTACATCCTTGACTGTAGCTGAACCAAGTTCCCAGATAATATTTAAAATTTCCGCTTCCAACGGGCCTACAGACAATTGTTTAGGGCGGTAGTCGGGTAAAGGTGCCATATCAGTTTTGGTGGGATGAGCGGAGTGGAATTAGCAAGCGTCAGGCTACTTAGTCATACCAACTTGAAGCGTCAAACACAGCTTTAGCAGGTTTGTTCTTTCAGATTACAAGATAGTGCAGCAAGTCTGAAAGCCCAGAAGCATGGGAGCAGGCTTTTTTAGACTTTTTTTGGATTTCATGAATGGTATGTATCGTGGATTTGAATGCTAAAAAACGCTCTATGGTCAACTGGAACTGTAGTTAGTGACACCAAGTAGGTAAAATGTTATTTGCGGCAATAGTATTAGAGCAGGTGTATCCAGCGCGTGAAGCTATTCGTATATCACACTCCGGAATTGACTCCAACGGATAAAGCGCCAGATTGTGCGATCGCAGTCGATGTCTTGCGAGCCACTAGCACAATCGCGACTGTCCTAGCGGCTGGAGGCGAAGCGGTGCAAGTCTTCAGTGATTTAGATCAACTAATCGAAGTTAGCGAAAAATGGCCTTCAGAAAAACGCCTACGAGCTGGAGAACGCGGCGGCGCGAAAGTAACTGGCTTTGAATTAGGTAACTCTCCCCTTGATTGCACACAAGAATTAGTGGCGGGACGTCGCTTGTTTATCAGTACTACTAATGGCACTCGCGCTTTACAACGAGTACAAGAATCTCCAGCTGTATTAGCAGCAGCCTTAATCAATCGGGCGGCGGTAGTGCAGTATCTCTTGGAGAAGCAACCAGAGACAGTATGGATTGTTGGTTCAGGTTGGGAAGGCTCTTTTTCTTTAGAGGATACAGTTTGTGCAGGCGCGATCGCCCATAGTCTTGTACAGCAAACTAAATTGTCGCAGGAGGAATTAGCTGGTAATGATGAAGTAATTAGCGCGATCGCTCTTTACTCACAGTGGCAAGGCGATTTATTAGGATTGTTGCACCAAGCTAGTCACGGCCAGCGACTATTGCGCCTGGAATGTTATGAAGACTTAAAATATTGTTCTCAAACTGATATTTTAGATGTCTTGCCCATACAACAAGAAACGGGAGTTTTAAAAAGTCAAGAAGCAAAATAGATAACTACAATACAAGAGTCAGATGAATTCTGGCTCTTAACTTCTTTTACAGATAGCGTGATAAAACTTCGACAGTAGCTTTTCCTGTTTTTTCCCAACTGAATTGTTGAGAGCGAGTGATCCCTTGGTGGGAAAGGTGCGATCGCAAAGCTGAATCGGTGGCAATTGCTTGCATTGCTTTGCTTATTTCCTCTATGTTGTAGGGATTGATCAAAATCGCTGCGTCACCGGCAACTTCTGGAAGAGAAGAAATGTTGGAGGTGATCACAGGAGTACCGCAAGCCATTGCTTCCAGGACAGGAAAACCAAAGCCTTCCCAGAGACTAGGAAAGACAAGAGCGATCGCTTGATTGATGATTTTCGGCAATTCGTTGTAAGCAACATAATCGAGAAACTTTACCTGATTAGTTATACCTAGTTCCTCAACTTGTGCTTTTAAAACTGGCGTATAACGCTGATCAATTGAACCGGCTAACCACAATTCGTAGTCATCGCTGTTTGGTAGTGTAGCGAAAGCGGAAATCAGTCGATGTAGGTTTTTGTAAGGATCTTGGCGTCCAATGTAGAGAAAGTAGTTACGGGTGGGTAGGTTGAGAAAACGATAGTGATTGCGATCGTGAGCAAGGGGTATAGGGGTAATTTTGCTAGCTGGAATTTGGTAAAAGTCAATAATGTCTTTAGCTGTGGCGTTGGAGTTACAGATAATATGTTGCGCTTGGTTGAGAACTTGGGGAATATAGTAGCGATGGTAGGGTATCAACGGTGAAAAGCGTTTAGGAAAGCGCAACGGTATTAAGTCGTGAAACATCACGACAAAGCGACAATTACTATAAAGAGGTGCTTCTGGGAGTGGAGAAAATAATAGTTGTGATTTTAGCTGTTTATAGATTTGCGGTAATTTAAATTGCGTCCAAACAAGGCGATCAAAATGCCCTTTTATACCTTGGTCTGGTGTTAAATTTGGTAAAATTGGATAGCAGTCATACTTGGGAATGATCTGCGAAGTTAATAACCTCAGTTTGAGAGGTTGTAAATTTGGAAGAAGATTTAAAGCGTAGGTTGTTATACCTGTAGGTTTAGTTGACAGAAAAGAGAGATTAACTAACAACTTTTTCAGCTTTTATTAAAACTTAATTTAACTACATAAATGAGAGATAAATTGTTCAGCGGATTCTTTCCAAGAGAATGGTCTATATTCATTTTTGATCTGATCAACCAAATGATTGTAGTAAATATCTGAATCAAGCAGCTTTTTTAAAGCTTGGTGGAGTTCAGTTGGTTGAGTCGGATCAAAATATATACAGAAGTCTCCTCCTACTTCAGGTAAAGAGCCACCAGTGCTAGCAATTACAGGTTTACAGTATTGTAGTGCTTCTACAACTGGTAGTCCAAATCCCTCATAAAAAGAGGCTTGAACTAAGCAGTAACAGTTTTTATAGAGAGCTTTTAGCTGAGCATCGCTAACCGAACCTAATATATGTATAAACTTGCCATACATTTTATTAGATTCTATTAGCGCGTCAGTCTTGGAGTGCCAACCTCTATTGCCCGCAAAGATTAAATGTATGTTTTCATTATTTGAATCTACCAATAAATCAAACGCTGCTATAATACCTTGAATATTTTTATGAGGAACTAAACTTCCTACTACTAAAATATATCTTTTATTTAGTAGTTCAATAAAAGTTTCATTAAAATTATCAAACTCTGCATTTAGTGAGTAATCATGATTAGAATAGTCACATCCTAAACGAAAGCTTTTGACTATTAAATTTGGATTATCATTGGCTACTATTCCCTGCTTTTGGGCGTATTTATAATCTTCAACACTATTTTTAGATATACATAAAACTTGATCAAATAAGGTTGAATACTCTCTGTAAAAATTTGTAAAAGCCTCAGTAAATCTCTTTGAAGAAAATTCAGGAAATTTTATAGGTATGAGATCGTAACATATAATTACAATGGTAACTTGATGTTTTTTTAGAATCTGTAAAAATCTATAGTATGTTTTAGGTAAATCCCAATTTGCATCGGCTATGATGTATATATCTCCTGGTTGAATTTTATAAGCATCTAATTCCAGATAAATATTTTTATGTTCATTTAAATTTAACGAATCAACTAAATACAATGTATTTGAAAATAAATTTATAATTTTATTTTTGAGCTTAGAAAGCAAAACCTGGATTTTTCTATTGATTTTGATTATTGGGTAAAGATACTGGTTCCTCTTGGTAGTTTGACTGTAATTTTGTTGATTAAGATTAGTCACTCTGACTATAGATTTACCATCAAACATAACTGCTGCTATTTCTATATCTGGACTAGTCGAACTTAGTTTCAACATTTCCGATGAAAGTTCACGAACTACTCGATGGATTCCAGTATTTTTATATGTGTGTTTTGCTGTATGAGTGCAATCTATAAATATTCTCATCTGAGACTCTAGTTGTAATTGCTTATTTTTGTTTCTATTTTTGCCTAAATCTAGACATCACAAACCTCAGAATAAAATACATAATTTGAGAACTTGAGAATTTTATTCTTGAGGAAATTTTGTTGCTTTATATTGGGTCAAATAATTAATTAGCTAAATTGGGAAGCTAGTCTATCTAACTGCTCAATTTCTTGAGGTCATAATCAACCATTAACTCAACTAATTCATTAAAGGAATACTGAGGCTGCCAATCTATCTCGGTTTTAATTTTATCAATGCAGCCAACCAACTGAATGGGTTCATCGGGGCGGTAGAAAGCGGGGTCAACTAAAACATAATCTTGCCAGTTTAAACCAACACTATTGAAAGCGCACTCAACAAGTTCTTTTACAGAGTGGGTTTCACCACTAGCAATGATATAGTCATTTGGCATTTCCTGTTGCAACATCAGCCACATCGCATAAACAGCATCTTTTGCATAGCACCAATCACGGCGAGCATCTAGGTTGCCCAATTTTAATTCATTTGCCAGACCAAGCTTAATTTGGGCAGCTGCATGTGTGATTTTACGAAATACAAATTCTGTGCCACGTCGAGGTGATTCGTGAGTATAAGTAATACCGCAGCAGGTATAAAGATTATATTTTTGCCGATAGTTAATGGTCATCCAATGAGCATAAGCTTTGGCAACACCATAAGGATTACGAGGACGGAAGGCTGTACGTTCAGTTTGGGGTGAGTCATCGGGTTGACCAAAGACTTCACTACTGGAGGCTTGATAGAATTTTGCGTCTGGTTTACAGCGACGAATGGATTCTAGTAAACGGGAGACACCAAGGGCTGTGTATTCGGCGGTGAGAGCGGGTTGTGTCCAAGAAAGGGGAACGTAGCTTTGGGAGGCGAGGTTATAAATTTCGTCAGGTTGTGATTCATCTATCACATCCATTAAGGAGGATTGATCAAGAAGATCACCGGATACAATTTGAATCTCGCCTGAAAGGTGGGTAATCCGTTCTAGATTACTGGTGCTGGAACGGCGCACTAAACCGAATACTTGATAGCCTTTGGTTAGGAGGAGTTCGGCAAGATAAGATCCGTCTTGTCCGGTTAAGCCAGTAATTAGGGCTTTTTTAAGTGTCATTTGCTATTCAATGATTAATATTCTGGAGCTATGAATTCTAATAATGGAAAATAAGTTAGGTAGTGATTACATCTCTAGTTAAAAGTATCATGTCCGCGATCGCAGCATGAGCGCCAATATAAAAGTCTGGTAAAGGCGATCGTTTAGTTCCCCTTTTTGGCAATGTTGCACAAGGCATTTTCCCGCCAAAGCTGAATTTAAAAGAATTATATCTGTGATCGCAGTATAAGCTTTAATTTAGTTAGTTTTGTTCTTCTTTTTGTATGCAGCCAATGTATAACCACCTAAATTTATGGGAGAACTTACTTTTTCTAAATTATGATTAAATTGCTTTATTTGATTAGGAAAGTTTTCCAGCCATTGCTCTTTTACAAGATAAATCGTTTCTGATTCGATTACTTTATTTACACATTTAAGACATCGAACAGTAGCTTTGTCATGCGGAGTAACAGCAAGTAACTCTGGATCAATTGCTCCAATCAAGTATGAAGTCCAATAATCACCTATGATACCAACTTGTCCTAAAGTTTTAATTTCTTGCATTTGTTGAATCTTAGGTTCCGCTTTTTCTAAGCTAAAGACATAGCTAGGCAAAGTTAAAGACGAAATGATTGCAATAGCCAAGGTAATACCATACATCTTTTTCTGAATTACACCTTCTGCTGATTCTGTTAACACCATAATTGATATCCATATTAATATATATATGGCAATAAAATAACGTGGCTCAGCCTGGTTAATAAATACCCATTTGGATAGAATAAGTAGAAATAAACCCAAAATTACGTTAATCATAAGAATATAAAAAAGTTGGGGTATCTTTTGGAAATTTATTTTTTTGAAAAGATACGTATAGATTATAAATGCAGTCAGAAGAAAAACTAAGACAGTCCACAAACTTAGGAAAAAGTTATTATTTTGAAATAATATATTAGTCTTAATATTACTTATTGCTTTTTTGACAATAAACCAAGTTTCCTCTGTATTATTTAAGCCCGTATATTCAGAGTAGTGAAAACTAGAATTTGATTTCGCATAGAAAATAAACAAACTTCCAACTAAATTCGCAACTAACAAAGTTAAAAAACAACTTGTTCTCACATTTATTTTTGAAATGTTTTTTAATAAGAATAAGAAAGTACAATTTAAAATTATTAGAGTAATTATAGAAAAATCAGAAATCCATAAAGAAGCATAAATAAATGCTACAGATGTAAAAATTAAAAAGCAATTTTTATAAATATTTTTTGAAAAAGCTTCAAAATTTAAAAACAGGTGTATGCTGATTCCTATAAAACAAAATTGTGGAGCGTAAGGATGTGCTAATGTAATTAAATCAGTAAATATAGACGTTGGAAAAAACCAAATTAATGCAAATATTACTTTAGATGAAAGATTCCTAAATAAATTTGCTAAAATACAATAACCTAAGTATATAAATACAAATTGAGCTATAGAAACAGATTTTATAGGGCTAAACGAAGTAATTTGAGTCAAGTAATGTCCTAATATTGGTACTATACTACCTAATCTATTCTGTCCCCAATAGTATAAATCTTCAGGTAGTTTTAAATCATGAGCCATTAGTGCATGGACTGCACTATCTGAATTTAACTCAGGAGATAAATATCCAGCATAAGAGCGAAAAGATAATAAAAATACGATAAAAATAAATGTTCTGTATACTAGTTTCTTGATATGCATAACAACTATTAATTATCCATAGATAATAAATTAAGCATTCAATTAATTATATTCTTATATCTTAAAAATTCATCTTTGATATTTATTTCGTTTAGATGAAAATAAATTATATTTCAAAATGCATATAATTGCCCTAACTCCATCTTTCCAACCTATTTTTTTACCTTCCTTATAAGTCCGACCATAATAAGATATACCTACTTCATAAATACGACATTCCATTTTCGCAACCTTAGCTGTAATTTCAGGTTCAAATCCAAACCGATTTTCTTCTATTGTGATAGATTGAATCACTTCCCGCCTAAAAGCCTTATAACAAGTTTCCATATCTGTCAGATTAATATTAGTGAACATATTAGATAACATAGTTAAAAAAGTATTGCCTACCATGTGCCAATAGTAAACTACTCTATGGGGTTTGCCACCCTGGAAACGTGAACCAAAAACTACATCAGCTTTGTCATCTAAAATAGGTTGAATTATTAAGGGGTATTCTTGTGGGTCGTACTCCAAATCTGCGTCTTGAACGATAACAATATCTCCAGTAGCCACAGCAAAGCCGGTTTTTAAAGCTGCACCCTTGCCTCTGTTTTTATTGTGGTAAATTACTTGATCTACCTGTGGCTCTATTTTTGATCTAAGCAGTTTTGTCGTTCCGTCAATTGAACAATCATCCACAATAATAATTTCACAATTTTTGACAGGAGATGCTTTAACAGCTTCAACAACTTTGCTTATAGTTCCTAATTCGTTGTAACAAGGAATAACAACAGATAGCCTCATGTAACAATTAATCCTTTTTAGTCACTGTACAAAAATTGTTCATCCAAAACTGAAAATATTGGTGATGAAATTCTTGAAACCCAGTCAAATTTACTAAAACTTTTCTAAGCTTTTCGCGATTATAGTATCTTTTGTGATCTTGAATCTCTGCCTTACTGACTATTTTTAACCTGTAAGCCAAAAATTCTAGTATCGGCTGCGACCAAACTGATGGGACTGTGAGTATAAGTTTACCTTTAGGAACAAGAACTCTATAAATCTCTTTTAAAATCTCTTTTTCATGTTCTATATGTTCTAAAACTGCCAGCATCGTTACAACATCAAAGCTTTCATCCTTAAACGGTAAATTATTTTCAAGCATCAGCTGCTTGGTTTGTATATTATCTAAGTGAAACTCTCTGACTTTAAAATCAACACCGAATCCTTGCTTAATACGAGGAGAAATACTTTTGAGAAAAGTTGCCGAACTACCACAGCCGACATCTAAAACAACAGAGTTTTTAGGAATGTGGGATATTACTCTTTGCAGCCTGAGATATCGTAATATCGGTTCTAAAAATGGTTCACTCATATTTATTTGCTTTGATGGGTAAAAGGGTTCTATTAGTCCCTTTATCTTGAGAATTTCAAGCTTTTAGTTGTTTAAACTTTCTATTACATTCATCATAATAATACCTAAGCTTATGTTTTTGATAAGTATAATCTATTAATCAAATTTTATATGTTATGTTTCCCAGCTACAGCTTCAGTAAAAATTTAGAATACTTTACTTAGTACATTCATAAAATTCTCAGCAAACACTTCCGGTTTAAAATTTTCTAATCTCGACCTTTGACTTTGAATTACTTTCGATCTCAACGATTGATTATTAACCAACAAATGAGCTAATTCTGCAATTACAGGTATATCTTTTTGGTTAACTAAAATCCCAGCTTCTCCAAGAGTTTCTGGTACTGCTGAACTTGCATAGGCGATAATTGGAATGTCATGTTGCATTGCTTCTAATAAAGGCACACAGAACCCTTCGTGCTCACTCATACACATAAAGATATCCGCAACTTGGTAATAAGCCTTCAGCTGGCTGAATGGAACTTTTTCGGTAAAAATTACATGATGCTGAACCCCTTCAATTTCAGCGACCTGCTTCAGGAAATTCGTATAACTTGAAAACATAGTTGAGCCAACTAAAATCAATCTGGACTGACGATTAATGTAGTTGCAGTAATAAGCAAAAGCTTTAATCACATCTTCCTGACATTTATTAGGAGCTAATCGACCGACAAATAAAAAGTTTATCCAGCCATCTTTATAACCATCTAATATCTCTGCATCAGGAATGCATTGATGTTCTTCAAAAAATAGGGGGACAGTATAAACGTTACTAAATCCTAAATCTTTTAGTTCTATGGCGTTGAAATTTGAATCTGCGATCGCTAGATCTACAGACTTAAAATTTTTTACTCCCTGAGAAGCCTCATTTATTATTTTGGATAAATTCAAATCATAAGGTGCAAGAAAGTGAGAAGGTGTAATGTTGTGATAAACAATCACTTTTTTGCCTAAACTATTTAGAAACATATTATCACATATCGGAGCATAGGTGCAAACATGATAAATCAAAATGTCTGTTGGTTCATTGAGTAGATTGTGTACCTCTAATTCTTTGCTTAGAGTTAAACCTTGTTCAGCATTCTGAAAATATAGGTTGCAAATATGTCCTTGAGACACTAAAATTTGCTTGATATAAAATCCTACATTTACAACAGCATCACCGTGAACCAAGCTTGGAAGAATCTGGTTAATTACGTATGACATTTCTAATTTTTTATGTTTATTCTTTAACTTCTAGCTTTTTTAGCTCTTGCTCCATTTCTGTTATTCTCTTTTCCAAAATTGAATTATAACTCTGCTGTAAAGCTAAATATGAAAGTAAAGGGTCTGAACTTTTGTTTATATAAATTTCTTTTGTAGTATCATTTATATCTTTTTTTTCATCGTTGGTAAGACTAGATTCTGGGATTACTGTCCCTTGAGAAATCAAAGGTTTATTTCTAAATATTTTTAGCAATAGAGATCGAACAGAAGTTAGGTTGAGCAAATCAATTATTTTGATGAGATAATTCTTGGTAGTAATTACAGACTGCTTAGCAGTCAGCCATAGCAAACCCTTTAGACCTAATCCTTGATGTGTTTCCGCAAGTTGATGTACTTCGGCAAGCAAACTATCCTGTTTAATATATAGCTTGGTTAACTCTTGCTCCATTTCTGCTACTCTCATTTCCAAACTTGCTTTTTCTATACGCCATGCGTCAAGCTCTTTAAGTTTATTTGCTATTGCAGCGCGATGTTGCATAGAAATAAATCTAAGAGATGGTTGAACCTCATCTAGCTTTATATTCCTCAACTCTATGCCAGCTTGAATTAGCTTATATAGTTCTTCTGCATCAATCAAGGGATTATGAATGCTAATGGTTGCTTTTAACATTGATAATTCTCGAAAAGTTTCCATAACAGCATTTACAAATACAACTTGAGGTAAAGGAATAGCCAATAGTTATAGATCTGAAAAACTATAGATATTAGCAAGCTTATTAATCGCTTACTCTTAATCTCAACGCTTGCTTCAGTTTAAACCATGCCTTTCGCAACTTCCAAAATTTGCTACTTTCCATTGCTGTAATCCTAGATTGAGCTTGAATTAATTCAAATTCGAGTGAGTCAAATTTCTGTAATCCTGAATTAGATACGTAAGCATTTTGCGCTAGACCTTTTGGTTCATCAGCGTAAATAAACTGATTTGGATTTACTTCTGCTATATTTATAAAAGGCTCAAACCCACCAGATACGTTTCTTACGTTATTTTGCTGCAAAACTATCGCTTTTGAGTAAGGATTAAGACGTAAAAAATAACCGTGCCTGAATAACCTGTGTGTTAGCTCAACATCTTCAGCTTGATTCCAAAATAGCATTTCATTCCAAGGATATTGCAATGCTATTGTTTTCTTGATGATAGTTAAGCCACCATTACAGTAGACCAGTGGAGAGTAATCTTCATATTCCATACAAGCTGGAGTAACCCAAGCATGAGAATTATTAACTGAAACCCAGTCTGGTGTTCGCATTCCATCATACATTTCCTGTTTGCAAGTCAGGATTGAAAAGCTGTTCCCGTAACGACACATACCAGAATAAAAGTTTTTGTCGAGAATAAATCTGTCATGTACAACTAGCAGATTTTCATATCTAGCATTTTGAACTACTATATTTTTCTTCTTTGTTATCCACCCTTTTTCATCTTGTTGGGAGAACGGAATAATTCTTACTTTATCAATGTATTTTTCACTAATAGGATGTGTATAATTACCAACAAGAATAATTTCAAATTCTGGAATATTTTGCTCAATAATAGAATCTAAAAGCTTTTCTACAAACTCTTTGCGCTTACCTTGTGTAATTACGCCAAAAGACCAAGCATCTATCTTACCAGCATGGCGTGGTTCGTCTTGTTGAGATTTCCTAAATACTAGCTCGTATGTGTTTTCATTTCTATTTTCATAACAAAGTTCAGCAGTTCCAGCAGAAAAATCATATATTAAGCTCTTTAAACCATAGATACTTAAATTACGACTTTCTACAAATTCATCTAAAACTAGGTATCCTTTAGGACTTAATTTGTTCCATAACTCATCCAAGATAACTAATGAAAATTTACTTTTATTAATGTTGTTACCTTTTACAAATACAAGGTTTGCATAGCGATTCTTTAGTGACTCATTAAGAACAAATAAGTTTGTTTGTAATATAGGACTATGAATTACTACAGCATTTTGGTAATTTGCTAAATACTTTTCTTGAGAGCAATCAAGGTAAAAGCTATCTATACTCAATTCCAATGAATACTTTTCAATAAGCTGTTTGATAGTTTTCATAAATTTAAATATTTATGCCAATTTTGGAAAAGAGTTTCATGTAGGAAGAATAGATTTGCTCCTGAGAAAAGTTGTAACTGGCATAATCAAACGCCCTATTCACTAATTCTTCTTTTGTTTCCTTAGTCATTTGTAATGCTTCTAAAATACTTGAAGCTATACTTTCTACAGAGGTAGGATCGCAGAATAAACAGTTGCCGTTTGTAACTTCTGGAATCGAACTAGAATCAGATGTAACAACTGGGGTTTTGCAGATCATTGCCTCCAGTACAGGTATACCAAACCCTTCATAGAGTGTTGGAAAAGCAAATACAGTAGCTAGATTTAGCAGTTTGCACATAGCTTTATCACTCAGATTTTGCACCCATGTAATGTTTACATCTTTGGCAATGTCCAAAAAATTAATTAAGTATTCCTGACTACATCGAGCGTGGGAACAAACCACTAATTGTACATCTGAAGTTATCGCTTGACGCTCAAGTAACAAAGCAAATGCTTTGACTAGCAGCAGACCATTTTTCCTAGAATCAAGAACATTAATAGCAAACACAATTGGCTTAGAAAAATCTAGCTGCACTACTTTTAGTTCGTCACAAATTTCTATATTCTCACGTTCATACTGCGATAGTGGCATAAATGACTGATTCCAAGTTGGATATACTGTCATGCAAGCTTTCTCACAGTATTCTGGGAATAATTCAATTAAGTCTCTCTTCGTACAATCACTAATACAGACAACACCATCGGCTTTCATTAAGCCATGATAAAACCCCAAAAAGTGTTGATCTGCAAAAATTCTAGTGCCATCGTCTACGTGGTAGTTTTTTTTATAGAATTCAAAATACTTATCCTTTTCATTGCGATCGCATACCAGTAGATTTGGAACTAAATCATAGATGATCATCACAATTTTGTGAGTAAAATCCTCTATAGGATAAACCCATGTTCCATCCCAAGGTTCCGCCATGATTAGAACATCTAGTTTAAAGTTTAGAAATTCCCATTTAGCTGGTTGTCTTAATTGTAATTTTTCGGCAGGAGCAACTTTGTTTCTTAACTTTTTAGCTACTTTTTGAATTAAATTTGATATCTTATTAAAACGTAATTTATTAGAAATTCTCCGAACCACATTATGAGAGAGTGGGTTGATCAATGGCGTAGGATTTTTATAAATTTTTATTGATGTCTGAGATGTTGTAGTAGCCTCGTCATATTCTCTGAAAAACTGCTCAGCCGGAAGTGTTACAAATAAAGATGTTCTGGAAACACCAGATATTCTACTTAAGATATAAAACTCGCAACTGTCACCTAGGTTAGTTTGCAAAACATCAAGATGACTGCGTATCATTCTACTGACACCTATGTGATTCTTGCTCAACAGAGAAGAAGAATATAGGCCTATTTTAAGTATTTTATTTTCAGATAATGAGATTGGTTTAACGGTAGACATTACTCTTGAACCTCCTTAACCAACCCTAAATTTTTTTTTAACTTCAGCCATAGTATCCGCAACTTCCAGAACTTACTAGACTGCATTGCACTAATCATTACCTCAGTTTGCTCAGCTTTGCACCTTACTATCTCCAGTTGACTTTGAGTGTGCTGAAGTTGCGTTTGTGAACGTTCTAGTTCATCTTGAGTGTACTGAAGTTGCGTTTGTAAAAGTTCTAGTTCGCTTTGAGTATGCTGAAGTTGCGTTTGTGAACGTTCTAGTTCATCTTGAGTGTGCTGAAGTTGCGTTTGTGAACGTTCTAGTTCATCTTGAGTGTGCTGAAGTTGCGTTTGTGAACGTTCTAGTTCGCTTTGAGTATGCTGAAGTTGCGTTTGTGAACGTTCTAGTTCACCTTGAGTATGCTGAAGTTGCGTTTGTGAACGTTCTAGTTCACCTTGAGTATGCTGAAGTTGCGTTTGCGATAACTCTAAATAACTAGGATGCTTTCTAATTAACAAATAATCTAGAGTTGCTAAAGATAGTTTATTTAGACCACGACTCACTAAGGTAAGATTCCAACGGGTCAGGAGCTTTTGTGCTGATGCACCTAGCTTGTTTTCTGCTTCAGATACAGCTCGATCAACAGTAGTACCAGAGTGGTTATCATGAAAGAAAACAGCACATTTTTCTGAGAGATAGGGATAAATTGCGAGAAAATCCAAAAGCGGTTGCTCGCCAAAATGTCCACCATCAATAAATACAAAGTCAAGTTTGCGATCGCCTATAATAGTTGGAACATCTTTGGGGCTAATACCTATCTCAAAACGTATCACATCAGATAATCCCAACTTATTTGCAGATTCTTTAGCAAAACGTAGACCTGTTGGAAGAATGTTTTCTAGAGCATTAGTTCTGCTGCACTCTACACTGGATTCCATTTCTTCAGGATTATATACAAAAGACTCCTTCCACTCTTCAACATAACAGTCCATAGTTACAAGTTGACCGCCATTTTGTTTAAGAGCTAGTCCAATGTACATACTACTAAAGCCAAAAGCGGTAGAAATTTCAAAACCACTTCTTAGCTGATTTGCAGCAATAACATAGTTAAGAATTAAGCCTTCTTCATCTGTGCATGAATAGGGAAATGCTTTTTCTCTAAGTTTCCACGAACAATCCAACTCGTCAATCGCCTCTGGGGATTCAACCTTTTCCAGAGATGTATGTATACATTTAAGTTGAGTAAGTAATAATTCAGATCTTACTCTTCTTAAATCATTTAAGTTTGATGGCAAAGGCACTTCTAAAAACTTAAATTCCATAATAATTGCTCATCAACAATCAATGCTGTAATAGGCAGATACAATACATCTAAGTTGAACTCTTGAGCTTCAAAAAAACTTCTAAATCTTCTGGAGTTCCTAAACCGTGCATTGTGTCTTTATCTATTTCATATATATACACTGCTTTTCCATATTCAATATATTCATTGAATATGGGACAAATATAAAATTCGTTGTTTGTCCGTATATTCTTGTTAATCATTGAATTTGCATACTTGACAAATTCCCAAGTACGTTTGTAATAATAAATTCCTACGGTAGCATGGGTACTAATTGCTTGTTTTTCAGCTACCCTTTTGACTAACCCGTTTTCGTCAGCATCGGCATAACTCCACTTACTTTCGGACGCTTCAAATGTAATCATCCCTGCGTCTGCATCTAAATCTCTCATTCTTTGAACAAAATCAGCAATAGAAGCATCTATATACTGATCAGAGTTAGCGACAATCAACTCTTCATTATCCGTCAGGTAATCCTCAGCTAAAAGAACTGTACAAGCAGCCCCCTCAGTTAGTTGATCTACACAAACAATTGAAGAGTCAGGTCTTAAAGATTTTAAGTAAGAACTTAGCTTATAATTGTCGAGGTGTTGCTTACGGCAGAGAAATATAAAGTAGCTGTTGGCCAGGTTCATATTTTCTACAACCCACTGAATCATCGGCTTACCGAAAACACGAATCATTGGTTTGGGGTCAATGTACCCTGCTCTGGCAAATCTACTTCCCTCACCAGCCATTGGAATCACAACTTTGATTTTGCCCACATTTTTTAAACTAGTCATGACTCTCTCAAGATTTACTTCTGATGGTTCGCTGACTTTGCAAATATGTGCCCCACAACTTTGAGCAGCTCTTAGACCAGCTTCAGAATCCTCTACAATTAAGCACTCTTCAGCATCTAAACCCATTTTGTCCATTGCCGAAAAATACATTTCAGGCGATGGTTTACCGTTTTTAACATGTTCATTACTTAAGAAGAATTCAAAATAGTCAATTAAATCTGACTTCTCAAGCATAAGTTTCACGGTTTCCAGCCTAGAATTAGAGCAAACCGCAACTCGGTATCTTTTGTGAAGATACTCCATCATTGCTAGTTTATCAGGCTGAGGTTGACATTTTTCATTTATTATTTCAAAAGTATATTTTTGCTTTTTATCATTAATTTCTTGATGCGCCTCTCTAGGTAAATCATATCTAACTGAAAGAATTTCTAGTTTAGTTCTTGTTGGTAATGCTTTAAAGAAATATATGTGCTGCTCTCTTGTAATTGTTAATCCGTAGGGTTGCAAAGCATGATTTAGAGCATCAAAATGCCATTCATCAGCATCAACAAGCACTCCATCAAGATCAAATAAAATTGCAGCAACCTTTTTCATTTAATTAATCTCCTTTAATAAATTCCTCAACATTATAGGATAATCTGTGCAAATCCCGGCGACATTCCATGCTATAAATTCTTGACATCTGGCCAGAGAAATATTAGCTGAATGTTTATGTAAATCTGGTGCTACAGCATATACTTTTTTACCAGCCACACTCAGTTTTTGAATCACTTGTTGAGAAAGCCAAAAATTATCAAACTCATCTAGCCAAACCACGTTAGATGTTGATTCAATAGCTCGTTCTAAGGTTTCACCTTTATCACTAACTCTGATAGCTATTTCAAGTTTTGAATTGAGATTTTTATAAACCGATGCTAGAGAATTATAATTTTCTATCCCAACCACCAGTTCTAAATCAAATAAGAATACTTTCAGCAAATTTAACTGACAAATACTTTTAATTAAAGCATTCTCATTGCCAGTGTCTTTAATATTAATAGCAATTGTTAATTGGGGATAATTTCTTATAACCTCAACTATTTCAGTCCAAGACTGTGTTTGCTCTGATGTGACTGGATCATGCTTAGCATACAATTTATTTTTATAAGTTCGTACGTCTAACTCTAAACCAAACTCTAAATCAAGACATTCTTTGCAAGCACTAAGATTATTTTCTCTTTGATAGTCTGAACCGATAATATTTCCTCGATGTGCAAGTATTTCAACCATAATTTTTCATAAATTCTTCTAATTTAATTCTGAGCCTTGAACCCCTGTCTCTAGGTAAGTTTTTATAGCGTCACAAGTTTTACCTGCAAACATTACCTGCCCTTTATTCAACCAAATTGCTTGTTCACAAGATTGTTCTATAAAACTTAAATCATGGGACACTACTAAAACTGTGACATTTGTGTCCCAAAATTTTTCAATCCGCTGCTTACTCTTATTCTTAAAATTTTCATCTCCCACCGATAACACTTCATCTAATATCAAAATATCCGGCTGCACATCAGTAGCAATAGCAAACCCCAGCCGTGCCACCATACCTGAAGATAAAGCTTTCACAGGCACTAATGCACAATCTTGCAATTCTGCAAACTCTAAAATTGAGTGTGTTCTTTCTCGCATTTCTGCCCTAGAAAAACCCAGCAGCACTCCATACAAGAGAATATTATCCATCACTGAAACTTCTGGGTCAAACCCTGCTCCGAGTTCAATCAAGGGGGCAATCTGACCGCGCACTCTAATTGCACCACTTGTCGGCTGCAAAATTCCACAAATGACTTTTAGGAGTGTTGATTTTCCTGAACCATTTGCACCAATAATTCCTAATTTATCGCCTGCATTTACAACCAAATTAATTTCATCTAGTACCAACTTTTTCGCAGGCTGACGATATTTGCCCTCAAAAAATGACAAAACTGTTTTCTTGAGATCATAAGAAAACTCTTCTTGTGTTCTTCGCCACAGCGAAACTTGATCTAGACGAATAACTTCCATCTATAGCAAATCCATAAATTGATGTCGCCACAACTGAAAACAAGCCCATCCTAGCGATAAAATAATCACGCTACTGAGCAAAGCGCCCCAAACTAAATTTAAATCTGGTGGTGCGCCAGATAATGTAATCTGACGAAGACTTTCGATAATTGGAGATAAAGGGTTTAAACCTAAAAAAGGCTGTACTACCTTTGGAACAATAGCTGCTGGATAAAATACAGGACTGCTAATCCACAACACAAACACAACTAACTCATAAAAATAAGGTAAATCTCTAAAAAAGACATATAAAGCACTTACAAAAAACCCAATTCCTATACAAACCAAAATTAGCGCTAAAATTGGGAATATCAGTGCCAGGACATTGACTAGACTTTTAGAATTAAAGAAAGTCATGATCGCCAGCAGTGGTAAAACCCCGATCGCAAACTGAAATACATTTGCTGCAATCATTGATAGAGGAAAAATACTGACTGGTAGGCGAATTTTATTCAAAAGTGAGCCATTGCTTACTACACTACTCAATGCCTGGGAGGTGGAAGCAGAGAAAAAGTTGATTACCACCAACCCTGTAAACGCTGCCAACATATAGTTTAAGATTGAGTTACCGTAATATGACGCAAACGTTGTACCAAAAATCGCAGTGTATAATCCCGTCATAATCAACGGGTTCAACAGTGACCAATAAACTCCCAAGAACGAACCCCGGTAACGTACTTTCAGATTCCGCTCTACCAATACGTGCAGCAATTCCCAGTACCGCCGCACTTGCAACCAAGTTGTTGAGTTACCTTTGACTGAAAGCTTCATCCTTACACACCGTCACACATCACAGGCAAGTTATTCGCGCATTTTACATGATTGGGGCATCTGCTGCATTAGCCTACACCAAAATTTTATTGTAAAAAGCACTTTCTAATAAAATACAAAAGTTATTAGTTATAACTTTTACACTCCCTAGTCAAAAAATTAGAACTATTAAACTACAAAAATTGATTTTGTATTTATTCTTTGCTGCTACGAATTATCAGCTTCTAAAGCTAAAGATTGTCTAATAGTTTGCACTACTGGCTCAATAGTTGCGTAATTAAACTCTGGCCAAATTGGTAAACTGAGTACCTGAATTGCCAATGGATCGCTAACTGAATTCACAGGCTATTTGCCTTTGTAATGACTAAAGCATCTGTCCCAGAGTTAACAGCGATCGCATGGCGTACCCCCAGATACTCAGGAATTTATTGCTCAAACAGCTTGACATCTGGGCCCATAATGAACTGACCAAATTCTAAAACACGGGAGATTGCAACCTGAATTTTAGATTTGAGAGAGTCGTACTGGAGTTTAAGATCGAGAACGGGGATATTAGTTTGGCTCATGCAACCCTTGTAACTTCTGTTTCTGATACTTTTGATATTTGGCTCCTGTGGAGTTGATCGCATACGTATTAGCATCAAACTTTAGCACATCACCGTAGGCACTCATCCATCCAATAATTTTTGCTGGAACTCCTGCGGCGATCGCGTCAGATAGAACGTCCTTTGTGACTCAGCTAACTATCACTCCTTATTGTTCATTCCCTAATTTGCTCGATTGCCACAAGTTGCTGACAAAAACTCAACTTGATGAGTCCCGGATTCAGCTACACTGAGACTTGGTTTATCTGAATTGTAAGTAGGCATGGAAATCGGACAAAAGGTTAAAGTTTTTCGTTTGCGCGATCGCGTCTCTCCTCCCATTGTCAAAAGGCTAGGACAAGTAGGCAGCATCTTAGGCTACAAAGTCACCGATGGTGGTGGTATCGGTGTAGTAGTACAGTTTGATGATGATTTTTCTACTTGGTTTTTTGAAGATGAAATCAAACCTGTGTAGAACAGAGAACTTAAAGCGGAAGCTGAGAGTATTTGTTGAGTGCTAAGGTTGAAAAGACCGGCGGTGAAAATAGGAATCAAGTAATGGCCCTGATATTAACATTTTTGGGCAAAAGCGGCGTCGCTCGTACCAAAATTGCGATCGCCGCCGCCAAATTATTGGCAAGCCAAGGCAAACGCGTACTTCTAGCAGGACATCCAGAACCAACATTTCAAATCCTGCTAGGCACTACAATTGCTCCCGACCCCCAAGAAATCGCTCCCAACTTACAAGTTATGCAATTTCAAGCATCTGTATTGCTAGAACGCAGCTGGGACGAAGTAAAAAAACTTGAGGCGCAGTACCTCCGCACCCCTATCATTAAAGAGGTTTTTGGTCAAGAACTGGTAGTATTGCCAGGAATGGACAGCGCCCTTGCCCTAAATGCTATCCGTGAATATGATGCCAGTGGCAAATATGATGCGATCGTCTACGATGGCCCAGGTGACGCTTCTACCCTCAGAACTTTGGGGCTACCAGAATCTCTCAGTTGGTATGTCCGGCGATTTCGGCAATTGTTTGTCAATTCTGACTTAGGGAAAACAATTTCAGAATCGCCCTTGATTCAACCACTAATCAGTACTTTTTTCAATATAAATTGGACGGCAGATAACTTTGCCCAACCCACCAATCAAGCCAACAATTTCTTAGAAAAGGGTAAAGCTGCTCTCGCCGACCCCAAGCGCATTGCTGCTTTTTTGGTGACAACAGCAGACTCGATTGAGGTAGCAAGTACCCGTTATTTATGGGGTAGCGCTCAACAAGTTGGTCTAACTGTTGGCGGGGTTCTTTTGGTATCTTCTGAGGCAAACGTCAACCTTTCAGAGGAATTTACACCCCTACCTATTAGTATTATTCCCGACTTACCAACAGATGACTGGCAACCACTAATTGACGCCTTACCCAACTTTGAAGCGCAAGCGGTACAAGCTCCCAAACCAATTGAAATCGACACCCACAATCGTCAAGTAAGATTGTTTTTGCCAGGATTTGACAAAAAACAGGTCAAACTCACTCAGTATGGCCCAGAAGTTACAGTAGAAGCAGGAGATCAGCGGCGGAATATCTCCCTACCCCCTGCTTTGATTGGTAGATCCGTTACTGGAGCAAAGTTTCAGAATAATTATTTGATAATTTCGTTTTAAGTAAGTTAGGGGTTAGGAATTAATACTCATAACTCCTAATTCAGAACTCCTTAATAAGTACGCCTTATGTCTGAATCATCTCCTATTACCCCCGATCCCAAACCTGTTGAGGCACTAGACTCAGTAGCAATAAATCCCAGTGAGCAAGTAACAGCCATTGGCGATGGGCTGCGCCCCGCTGGAAGCGATCGCAATGCTAAAACCAGGCAACTACTGGGTATGAAAGGTGCAGCATCAGGGGAAACTTCCATTTGGAAAATCCGGTTACAACTGATGAAGCCCATCACCTGGATTCCCCTCATTTGGGGTGTAGTTTGCGGTGCGGCTTCTTCCGGTGAGTATACCTGGACACTAGAAAATGTCTTGAAGTCAGCAACCTGTATGTTGCTAGCTGGCCCCTTGATGACAGGTTACACCCAAATTCTCAATGATTACTACGATCGCGAAATTGATGCGATTAATGAACCCTATCGCCCCATTCCCTCTGGGGCAATTCCCCTAAACCAAGTAATTACGCAGATTTGGGTATTACTTATTGCTGGTATTGGTCTGGCATTTGTTCTAGATGTGTGGGCTGGTCATGAGTTCCCCACAATTACAGTGATTGCCTTAATCGGTTCTTTCATCGCTTACATTTATTCTGCGCCTCCCTTGAAACTCAAGCAAAACGGCTGGCTGGGTAGCTACGCCTTGGGTGCAAGCTACATAACTTTACCTTGGTGTACAGGACAAGCTTTGTTTGGCGACCTCAGTCCCACAATTGTGGTCTTGACAATGTTCTACAGCTTAGCGGGATTGGGAATTGCCATTGTTAATGATTTTAAGAGTGTAGAGGGCGATCGCCAGCTAGGATTACAATCACTACCCGTCGTGTTTGGTATTAACACTGCTGCATGGATTTGCGTAGTGATGATTGATTTATTTCAAGGATTGATTGCAGCTTATCTTGTCTATATCCATGAGAATTTGTACGCAACAATTCTCATACTATTAATCATCCCGCAAATCACCTTGCAGGATATATATTTCCTACGTGATCCCGTGACTAATGACGTTAAGTACCAAGCCAGTGCTCAACCGTTCCTTGTCTTGGGAATGCTCGTCACTGGTTTAGCCCTAGGTCATGCTGGAATTTAACTTAATTGTACAGACGCGTCGTAGACGCTCAAAGAGCGGTGAGGGGGTCGCAGTCTTCTCTACGAGAGGCTTTGCCAAGGCGGTTCCCGTGGTTAGCGCAGCGATAGCGAGTCTTGCCTACGGCACGCTGCGCGAACGAGCGTCTTGCGTTAGCGTTCGCGCAGCGTCTCGTAGAGAAGCGGTAGCGACGTTCGCATAGCGTCTCGCAGAGAAGGAGCGTCACCCCCGAACCCTTTCGCGTAGCGTCTCCTACAGGAGAAGGGCTTCTGGTAAGAGTATAATCACGTCTTTACTCAGCACTACTAAACTTAATACCTCCGTAGTGAGAAGTTAGGAATGAGGAGTTAGGAGTTAATATAACTTCTAACTCCTAATTTGTATCAGGACTTACCGTGTTAGAACTGATGTCTTTTCTCATTCATGGGATTCAACCATTTTTAGTCCCTATTTGCTTTGTTGTTGCTTGGACTGTAACTATTCTCGTTGTTTGGAGTCTCTGGACGACGGCGCGAGATAGTGTCAGCACGGCCAAACAAATGCATCAAATCCCCTGTACTAACTGCCAATTTTTTACGGACGATTACCGTCTCAAATGCACCGTACACCCCTCCACCGCCAATACAGAAGAAGCTATCAATTGTATTGACTATCAACCGAAGACGAATCCTTATTTGTACTAAGCAGGGGGAAATTAGGAAGAATAATTAATGACCCTTGACCCTTGACTCTTGACTAAATCCAAAACCTCAAATCAAAAATTGATTGATGCTAGTTCAAAAACTTCAAGAGTGTGCGGAATTCATCGCAGGAGATAACACCATTCTGCGGGAACTGCTACATCCAGATAAGCAACCTCTGGCATTGCGCTATAGTTTGGCTCATGCAACACTGCCAGTCGGAAAAACCTCTCAACCCCACTCGCTCTCTACCTCAGAAGTCTATTACATTCTCAGTGGCACGGAGGAAATGCATATTGATGATGAAACCCAGATAGTTCAGCCAGGAGACGCGGTGTATATTCCTCCTAATACGCGGCAATTTATCTGTAACTCTGGCATTGAACCGCTGGTATTTATTTGTATTGTTGATCCAGCATGGCGTAAAGAAGATGAAACAGTTTATTAAAAACCACTTGCAGTTATAGTTTCAAAACCTAAAAAAAGCTCAGTATTTTTCAACAATCACTCATTTTCAACCGTCAACTTTACTTAACCAAGTAACCAAGTCATCTGAGCTAAGTGCTATTTCACTTCCCAAGGTTTTGATATAAAGAAGTCCGTCGCTAATTATTAAATCTCTGATTGGATACCATGAGTCTCTTGTCCTAATGAGAAGTTCTAAAGGAATTCCTGGTCGTAAAGCATACTTACGATGTTTCCACCAAGCTCGCCATAGGAGGACAGATTTAGTACACTGCATCTGGTAGCCTTTTGGAACTTCGCAGTATTGATATTGATAAAAACCACGACTATTTATTTCTCCTTTGAGGAGATAACTGGATTCTGCTAATACCTGATTTATTGATTCCCAATGAGATGAGTTGGCGTGAATCGAAAATTCAGGTATTTTATGAGATAGTTGGGCAGTAGCAATCACCCCTTCGGTTTTGGCTGTCAATTGGTTTAATTTATACACTGTTTGCGCTGTCAAAGCAGGGTTTGACAACAATATATCTTTTTTTTGAATAGAGTTTTGCACAAACTCCCGAATTAAATCTAAATTAGACAACATAAAATTGTTTATACTAAATTAACCAGTGTGATGGAAGCCATAACACTATGTAAATTAGTAACTACACTGGCATTTCACTCAAATCAGGATTACGTGCAAGCTTTATTTATACTTAATCGTTACTTGATATTGAGTATATTTACCAAAAACCAGTTGACAAAATTGGTATTTGTCTGCTACTCGCAAAGCGGGGCTTTAAATTTTTACGTCTTTGAGAAACGGTGTGAATACTGGAATCAATTCTGGACGACCAACGACAAGGGACGGAAAAGAGCGATCGCTATAATCTTCTCCTGGTGACAAAGGAAACGGGTCTGAATTGAGTGATAGCCAGACGCCACCAGCTGCTTGGACAATCACCCAAGCTCCCGCCAAGTCCCAAACTTTGGGTGTCGCCTCAATACCGCCTAGTGTTGCGCCAGTAGCAACCATCAGGAAGTTATAGCTAGCTACACCCAACATCCGAATTTTGCAGGGAAAGCCGTTTCTGATAATTGCGGTACTGCGGGAACAGAGGTTAAAAAAGTGATTGTTGCTAGGACTGTCAACACTGGTGTGGATGGGATGATGATTGAGAAATGCGCCTGTTGGTACTGTTAACCCAGATGAACCTGCCCAAAAACCATGAAAAGCTTGAGCTAATGGCGGCGCGTAAACATAACCAAAAATCGGTGTGCCTTTATACAGTAAACCTAGAGAAATTGACCAGATGGGAATGCCGCGCGTAAAGTTTGTTGTCCCGTCCAAAGGGTCAATTACCCAGCACCATTCTGTACCAGGAAATGACTGATCGCTCTCTTCGCTCAAAATCCCGTAACCAGAGAAATTAGAAGCGATCGCATCCCGAATTTCTTGATCTGCCCATTTATCCGCTTGCGTTACCAAACTACCATCAGCTTTTTGCAAAGCCTGCACCTGCCCAAAATCCTGCATCAATTGCTTTCCCACTCTGGCAGTGGTAGTTTGGGCAAAATCGAGAACCGTTGTCCAAAAATCACTCATTGATTAATTCTCGCGCAAAGGTGTTTCTGAGCCAAGTTAGGTATATTGGGGTTTTGGCTAGTGAAGTCTCCAGTTTAATCTAAATCACTTTCTAAAACTGAAGCGATCGCTTGCTTGGTACTTGTTTGAAATTCTGTTACATTTACCCGATTCAGAAACCAAATCGACAGCACCATTCCCACAGCTTCCAGGGCAAATACTAGTCCATAAGCTAGCTCCAGGCTAGGTAACAGCTGGCGACCGATATCTAAAACAGTACCGCCTATAACTACTGCTAGTCCCCTAGACATGGACTGTGCTAGACCCCATGCTCCGATAAATGTACCTGCGGCTTCTGCTGCTGTCAGATCCAACATCAAGCTAATTGCTGCTGTGGTCAAAAAACCGGTTGCTAAACCGAACAAGACCAAACCTAGCTTGAGGAAGGCAGGATTAGCAGTGAATCCTGATATCCCTAGCAATAATGAACAGAATGCTACTAACATACAGCCTAGGCGGGCAGTTCTGCGCTTACCCAAACGCGGCACAATAAAAAAGCCAGTGACGCCGTAAGCAATCAATATGCCAGTGCCATAAAAAACGTTTAATTTGGTACTTTCAGCCAAAGGCATTTTGAACACTTGGCCCGCATAGGGTTCCAAAACTGGGTCTTGCATGAATAAGCTGATGGTCATCACCAATAAAAAGGTGAAAAATAAACCAGTTTGTGGACTAGCTGTCAAGATTCGCCAAGCATTCCCCAGAGTAATGCTGTCTTCCCGGTTCACCAGCGTGGAACGGCTTAAGTATTGAGAGTACTTTTTCTCCACGCCAAATGTTGCTGCGATCGCCAAGCCAAATACAATTGCTGGGACAATGATAAATAGTCTGTTGACTGCTGCTTGTAAAGTCTCTATATTTGCTTCTGGCGTTAATTGCTTCAGCAAGCTGGAACTGATAATCGCTCCAACAATAATCCCCACCATTAGCATCGACCAAACCACACCGACTACTTTGGAACGGTTATCTTCTTCAGATATATCCACCAACAAAGCAGCAAAAGCAGTACCACTAGCACAAATTGCTAGACCGTAGATAGCAAAAACCAAAGCCAGAAGTGCTATCCAGCCGATAGTTTGAGTTGTCCATACCCAGCCGCCTGCACTAGTTGCGGCACTATTCATCTGCCACATCACTTGTACAGCTAAAAATGCAGCGATCGCAAATATCGCTGCTCCCACCCAAACATAAGCCGTGCGATGATACCCCCATAACGGCTTGGCATCAGAAATCTGGCCGAACCAAACGCGGGAAGGAGAAACAAATAAAGGCAGTGCTAGCACTACTGATACCAGCGTCGCCGGAATTGCTATTTCCTGAATCATGACTCTGTTGAGTACGCCCAAAGTCAAGATGGACATCATACTCAACCCCATTTGGAATAAACCCAGCCGAAACATAGTCAGCAGGTTGACTTTCGGCACAGCTAGGGATTTTGTTTCAGCATCAAATACATCACCGCTTGCCATAGCTACTTTTTCGTATGGTTTATGGAATATAGTCTCTCTTTAAATAAGAATAAACTGTTCGATTTCCAAAAAAAACTACTTTTGAAGATGGGGATGCTTACAACGTAAATTACGAAGATTATCACTAGGAGATAAATCCAATGATTACCAAAAGAAAACCCAGACACCCTAGTGGTTTAATAAAGCGTCAGTACCTTGAACCTCTTAACATCACAATTACTGATTTTGCGGACATCATTCGTGTATCTCGTAAAACCATGTCTGAGATAGTTAACGAACGTGCAAGCATTACTCCTGATATGGCACTTCGTTTATCTGTTGCCCTACAAACTACTCCTGAACTTTGGCTTAACCTCCAACAGAAGTATGATCTTTGGTCTGCTATTAATGAATCAGAATCTTGGAAATATATAACTCCTATAAATTTACAGGCTTGCTAAAGCTTAGTAGTTTCTCTCCAAGATGACTATCATCAGGAATGCAAAGCGGGTTTTAGTAAGTTACCATTCTGGGGGAGGAATCATCACACTCATTCTTGCCTGAAGTCCAACTACAGTCCCGTGTATCACTGTGCCGTCCTGAGCAATGTACCATCAACTGCATAAACGGCATCAAAACCAATTCTTTCTCCCCAAAGTGCTGCATCGGCTTGCTTGGATCGTAATCGAAGACTCGTTTCGACTAAATCATCACCGATTTCGTAATCTCCTGTGTCAACATTAATCGAGATAATTTTGCCAATGTTCTCTTGTGTCTCAACTTTGGCACGGATACTTCTTTGATAGAGTTCCTTTCCACGTCGGGCGACTTCTTGGCTACTGAGCGTAGGGTGGGACATAAATAAATCCCCTGTTTAAGCTGCTAGATTCTTCACTTCATTGTAGAGCAGAAGATGCAGAGGTTAGAGAGCTTTCTCACCTCTGATTACTCAAGTTTTAGGCAGATATATCAAACACATTATAAAGCTAAGTCTTGTATTAAAACAATTATTTTTTGTTGAAAAAAGTATATTTTCTAGATATCATAACAAAATTCTTGTAGAGCAGTAACAGACTGTGGAAGTCCTTGTCTCAAGAGTGTTTCCAAGTACTCTTGTTTTGTCTTGGGCGGATTTTTAAGAGTCCTTCTTTGTCTTTTCGCCGCTTGGCAAATGGCTGCTGGGTTAAGATCAATTAAACCTAAAATAAAATCATCTGGGTGCTGAGGTTCAATTTCGTAGGGTGCAAGATATGAGGCAGGAAAATCTTTGAGGTTAAAAGTGACTATGACATTGGCATGGCAACGAATTGCTGCTGCTAGAACGTGGCGATCGCCTGGATCTGGAAGTTGTAAACCCGCCACAAGTGTTTCATAGCCTGTCACGAGACAATCTCTGACATTATTATTCATATTTTTTTTAGTTTTGATCAGCTGTTCAAGTGTAATATCTGGACGATTTTGTAAAACATTTCTGATCCACTCCGAATGAATTTCATCTGTCCATCGCGCTTTAAATAGGTCGGTAAGCGCCAACCACATCAGAAAATCTCTTAATGGCGCTGGATATAAGACACATGCATCATAAATAGCTGTGAAATTAGACATTACAAGACTCTGCCACTTTTAGCTACTTAATCTTTACAGTATTGAATTAACTTTTTAGTAAGTAATTTATTGGAGTCTTAGTTACAGTTTTAGGATATATCATCTCAATAATCTTAGAGGATGTTTGAAAAGTCTAAATTATTACTAGCCCTGGCGACTAGAAGTCGCGGCTACACAGACAAAACCCACCTACGTGGGTTAAAAATCTTGATTTTGGTTAGTCCGCGCAGGCGGACTTTGCTTGTGTAGTCGCGATTTCCAATCGCCCAAAACTTTTCAAACATCCTCTTAGAGTATTAGAGTTAAAACTAAGCAGATTAGTTACTAAAGCTTCTCCATAGCAGAGTATCTAGTTAATCATGTGAAATTGCTATGTATCGAGATTCTTAGTCATATCCCATATTTAATTCTTGAGCTTGAGCGGCAAGCTCATCAAGAGTTTGCATTCGTAAAGCATCAATGCGATTTTTGTAATCAATTAAATCTTGATAACGCACCCGTCGCCGTGTACCTACTTTACGGTATGGCATCTCTCCAGATTCCAATAACCCTACCAAATAAGGACGAGAAACATTTAAGATATCAGCTGCTTCTTGTGTTGTCAGCTCTGCATGCACGGGCATAAGAGTAATAGCATTACCTTTAGCCATTTGTGCCAAAATATCAACAAGCAAACGAAAAGCCTCTGCTGGTATAGTAACCGTTTCGCTTGTAGTGTTATCTTGCACAACCTTGATAGTACGGTAAGTATCATTATTCTGTATATATGATGCTAAAGTTTGACTACTAGTTTTAGCTAGGGTAGCATCCTCTTCTGTTGGTATAGCGGGTTTGCTAGTTTGGTATTTACTGAGTGTCATAGATATTAGCCTCTCTACGCTTAATATCGAATTGCACTCCATTTATCCATACGAAAATATGGATTGCAATTATCATTCACCTCATAATAGCTCTTATTCAAAATAAACGCAATGTACGAAATGAACGAAATAAACTTTGACATTATTCTACTAAATATCCTGGAATAGCAACAGACTTGGCATCGTTGCAGGTACTATGCCCACTGAGTGTAAGGTGGGACATAAATAAATCCCCTGTTAAAGCTGCTAGATTCTTCACTTGATTGTAGAGCAGAAGCTACAGAAGTTAGAGAGCAATGTTTGATTCTGTAGGAGCTAGGAGAGCGATCAGCTCAAAGCACCAGAGGAGAAAAATACTTTCCAAAACCCGAAAGCAAGAAACTCCCGCACAAAATTTCTTACTTTAGTTACCATAGGCAAGCCATATCAATGATTTTGATTGCCAATGTTATTCACCCTTCTTGCTCGGTCGAGGTTGGGGGATGCATAAAGTCTTGAATCAATGCTTCGCATCTCTATTGTTCAGGCGCGGCTATTATTAAAAGGAAAATGAAAATTATTTCTCTATTTTTATGCCTATTTGAGATTCAGAAGTTGAAGCAGATTTTGAAGCTTGAAATTATTCCAACTCAAAGCTACTGAAGTTTCAATAGTTAAATCTCCTTGTTTAAGATTAGTCATCAAAGCAGAACCATTTTCAAGATTATGGAAAAAAGAATCTAAAAGCTGCAATTGATTTCTAGGAAGAGTATAGTAAACCTTATTATTTTCAATTTTAACCTCTTTTGGTAAAGCTCCATTGGGAAGTTTCCCTCCTAAAAATGTTGTCCAACCTGCAATGAGGTAACGGTAAACTATCGATTCAGTCTCAAACTGAGGGGATTTCAATAAGCGAAGCTCCCCTTCAAGGCAATTTTCATGAAGAGTTATTTTCTCAGGAGTAAAATGTAATTTCACTTGAATTTTCTTGTACTCTATTGTCGCAATAAGTCCCTCTTCAGAGTGTGTTACTAAGCTTTTTAATTGCTCAACTCTAGATTCGGCTTGTTGGCAGAGAAGTAAAACCATTTTTTTTGTCAAAGTCAACTGTTTAGCTTCTGAGCTAAACATAATGTATTCTTCTAGACTTATTTTTAGAAATTGTCTAGACTCCTGAAACATTGCTGTAACTTTGTTAAATACACCCATATTTAGTTATTTAGAGAAGATAAAATTATTGGAAGCCGAACTGTCCAGGTTGATAGACTTGATAGCACTTATAGGGTTATTATTTCCATCGGAACAAAAACCGGGATAAACTGCACTACATACATACTGCAAAAAGTATTAACAGCCTAAAATCTTTATTCAATCGTGGATTAGCTACTAGTAATGTTAAAAAATCAACTACTAAATCCATCGACACAATCCTTATGAGTAGGCGTTTTGAGATTAACCCGGTTTTTTGTTCATTTGCTACACTTTCCCCTTTTACCTCAAGTAGAGAGAACTAGCTGTCATTTTTCTCCTTATCATTATTATTTAGTTCATCTCCAACACTCTCTGCGAGCCAAGTTGCACCAGCCCCAGCAGCCGTAAGCCCAATAACAGCAACTACCCCTATAGGTGCAGCTATAGCTACAGCACCAACTCCAGCGGCAACTGTTGCAGCTTTTACTACTTTCCCCAAAGTAATCTTTTCAAGTCCAAACATAATGCTGTCCCAAAAATATTTAGGTTTCCATTTATAAGTATTCCCATAAAATTTGGTTGAATTATCATAATCGGACGACGATTTTTTGAAGCTGATGCTGAGCCAAGATAGAGATACTGTTAGCGGGTAGTATTACATAGTTTTGAGTTCGGGAGTCAACAAGTTTGAACAAAGACCGAGCGCAACATTGAGCAGAGACTAGCTAAAAAAGAACGATGGGCTACGCCCCGCCGGAGGCGATCACACTCCATTATGGTATTGTGGTGTAACTTTATCGGACACAATCAAGCCACATAAAAATATCAATGTGAAAATGTGGTTTTAACTACGCTATTCCATTTAATTAGTAAGATAAACTTGCCGTATGTATGTCATCAAACTACTGACCTTCATTTAGTAATCAAAAAGGCATAAGCAATGAGTAAAGAACAAGTCAAAGTAATATTATGGGAAGAAAACCAAAAAGATTTTCTAAAAAAGTTTTATGATATACAATTTACTCCCAGAATAGGAGAAGAAGTTTACCTAAAAAAGGAGAAATGGAAAGTAACCAGAGTTGAGCACGATTTAGAAGTTAGTGAGATTAATGTCTACATGGAATTAATCAAAAAAGCCAAGCAAGAGAAATCATCTAATTCATAAATACAAGTAAATACACTCAACTATTATAAAAGGGAGGTTATTAGCCTCCCTTAATTCTGAGAATAGATATATTGTCAAGTGTAATTTATAAATCTTTATGCAAGCCGCGATGTCTACGACGGACTAAGCCTACGCACAACAACAGTTGCGGCCAAATGGTGACGATCAAACTGTGAAAATACTGCGTCAACTTCCCCATACCCAATCTTGTCTGTGACGATACACTAGAAAAGTAAAGAAATGTAAACAAAATAAATTTTGCCAACATGGAAACCGTCACATTGGGACAAAACGGTCCAGCTGTTACACCCCTTTGCATAGGCACTTGGGCTTGGGGTGATAAACTCTTTTGGAATTATGGCGATGACTATGGTCAAGAAGAGTTACAAGAAGCTTTTACAGCAGCTTTAGAAGCTGGTATTACCTTCTTCGACACTGCGGAAATTTACGGAATGGGAAAGAGTGAGAAGTTTTTGGGGCAATTCTTGCAAAAGACACAACAACCTGTGCAGATTGCTACAAAATTTGGCCCCCTACCGTGGCGATTTACAGGTCAATCGGTTTCCGATGCCTTAACAGAAAGCCTCAAACGCCTTCAATTAGAACGAATTGCCCTGTATCAAGTGCACTGGCCTTTTGCTTTCCTTTTAAGTCAAGAAACTCTGATGAACGCCTTAGCGGATGAGGTGAAGCGGGGTAGAATTGCCGCAGTAGGTGTAAGTAATTACTCGGCAGAGCAAATGCGAGACGCGCACCAAATATTGGCAGCCCGTGGAGTGCCTTTAGCCGTAAACCAGGTACGTTACTCTTTAATTACTCGCCAAATTGAAAGTAAAGGTATTATGGCAACTGCTCGTGAGTTGGGTGTGACTATCTTTGCGTATAGTCCTTTAGCGCAAGGATTACTCACAGGCAAGTACACTATTGATAGTGCGGAAACTCCCAGTGGTGCTAGAAAAATAGACCCACGCTTTACTAAAGAAGGCTTGCAAAAAATTGCACCAGTAATATCTTTGCTACGCAGTTTGGGAAAAAAATATGATCGCACCCCTGCTCAAGTTGCTCTCAACTGGTTAATTGCTCAAGGGAACGTCATTCCCATTGCTGGGGTAAAGACAGCCCAACATGTACGACAAAATGCTGGTGCTTTGGGCTGGAGACTAAGCGAAGATGAAATTAAGCAGCTAGAGGAAGTTAGTCGCCCTTGGCTGTAGTATTTCTTACTCAAACACAGGGGGCCACAGTTCTGATACTGTTAGCTCCCAGGCTGGTAATAAGTCTAGTAGTATCAGTTTGTCGTTGTCTTGCAAGACTACTGGTTCTTGGTTAAGCCGATAAACTGTTAGCGTCAATTTATCAGGGTCAATCAAGATACCAACTGTACATCCAAGTTGTAAAAATAGCTGAATCTTTTCTACTAGTGGTTTGATGCGGTCTGACTTAGATTTTATTTTTACCATCAAGTCAGGTACTAGCTCTACAAAATCTCGCTGGCTTTTCTTGAGTCTATCAGCACGAACAAAAGACACATCGGGAGCGCGGAGATTTCGTTTTTCGTTATCAGTTTCTTTGCCGTTTTCAGTTTCTAATGTAGGCAAAATAAAACCAGCGCTAGAACCAGTTACCCGTCCCAGCCGCTGTGGACGCACATAGTTGCCGAGCAATCTAATTAACTCAGCACCTATTTCCTCTGACTCATAATCTGATGGCCCCATAATAAGTATATTTCCGTCTACTAGCTCTATCTGCCATTCAGGATGCTCTGCTTGTAGTTGTTCTAAGTCTGTAATGGTGAACATAAGACCCCGGAAAATATATTTTTTATTATGTTCCTGCAAACTAACAGAAGAAATTAGCCGTCCTTTGGTGCAAGTCATTAGTCCTTTGTCCTTGTTTCTCACTAATGACAAATGACTAATGACAAGTGACTAATGACTAAGAAGCCGATTCCCTAGCTGTATGTGAACCTAGTTTTTTATTCGTAGGCGACACAGAAGACTCACGGCTGGTTGTCCGCAGCTTGGGCTTGGGAGTGCCATGTCTTTCTTCTTCACCATTACTGCTATCCGATTTGCTCCAAGAGGAGCGAGTGCGATCGCCAGAAGATTCACGACGTTTGTTAAGTCTGGGTTTGGGAGTAGGGCCGTTGTCTTCTTGGGGAATTTCTACATCTGATTGCAGCCAAGCGGGGCGAGTTTGATCGTAAGCGATTTGCAATGCAGCTGCGGCGATCGCCTGAGCATCATATTCTTCAATCAGTTCGCTAACTATCGGCAAAAATGAAGCCAAACGCTCACCTGTCAAAGCTTCTCGCACTTGTTCTTGCAATTTCAGGATGTGACGCGCTTCAATCTGTGCCCGCGTCGGAATCGATAGCAATTGCCAACTTTGGCGGTTATGGCGTTCAAATGTCTGTTGCTTGCGCCGCTCAAATGGCTGTACTAAAGAAATTGCTGTTCCTTCTTTCCCAGCTCGACCAGTACGACCAATACGGTGGACGTAGGTTTCCACGCTATCGGGTAAGTCGTAGTTGATCACATGCGACAGTTGATCGACATCCAATCCCCGTGCTGCAATATCAGTTGCTACCACCCAGCGCACTTGGCGATTGCGGAATCGGCTCAATAACCGCTCCCGTGCTTGCTGCGATAAGTCGCCGTGGTATTCATCGACACTGTGACCAGCTGCTTGCAGTTGATTGGTGAGTTCTGCGGCTGTGCGTCTGGTACGAACAAAGATTAAAGCTGTTTCTGGGTCTTCCATTTCCAGAATCGGCTGTAAAGCTTTGGCTTTTGTCCAGTGGCGGGGAATCAGGTAAGCTACCTGATTGATTTTGTTGGGAGCGGCTTTTGGCTGCTCAACGGTAACTGTTGCAGGCGATCGCAAAAACTTATTCACCAACATGCGAATCGATGGTGGCATTGTTGCCGAAAATAAAGCTGTTTGGCGATCTACGGGTGCTTGGGAAAGAATTTTCACCACATCGTCGATAAAGCCCATGCTCAACATTTCATCGGCTTCATCCAACACAAACCACTTCACTTGATCGAGCTTTAAACAACCGCGATCCAGCAAGTCAATTACTCGTCCTGGCGTACCTACTACCATGTGAACGCCACGTTTAAGTTGTAAAATTTGGCGGTCAATTGATTGACCACCGTAGATTGCTAACACCCGCAATCCTTCATTGCCAATAAACTGCTCAATAGCATCGTGAACTTGCATTGCTAATTCACGAGTTGGTGTTAAAACTATGGCTTGTACGGCTCTTTGATTAATATCCAGCCGCTCTAAAATTGGCAGTGAAAATGCTGCTGTTTTACCTGTTCCAGTTTGAGATTGACCCACTACATCACGACCCGCCAGCAGTTGGGGAATGGCTTGCACTTGAATGTTAGTTGGTTCGGTAAAGCCGATTTTTTCTAGTTGCTCGACGCGTTCTTGGGAAATACCTAATTCTTGAAACGAAAGATTCATCAACTCTCCTAAGATTTTATTTTGGATTTTTTGGATTAGTCGTTAATCATTAGTCTTTGATTATTGCTTATTGGTCATTTAACAAAGGACAAATGACGACTTAGTTATTGACAACTTGACCATAGAGATCGTATGTATCGGCGTGGTGGATCGCTACTGGCACGATCGCTCCTAACTTTGCTGTGCCTTTAACATAAACTTGACCATCGACCTCTGGAGAAAATCTACCTGAACGACCGATTAATTCACCACTTTCAGGATTTTCTTGCTCAATCAGGACATCAACAATTTTGCCTACTTCCTGTTGATTCTTCTTTTGAGAAATCGGTTGCTGGAGTTCCATCAGCTGGTATCGGCGGTCGTCCATCACTTCTTGAGGTAGCTGATTCGGTAGCTTATAAGCGGGGGTTCCCTCCTCAGGCGAAAAAGTGAAGACACCAACATGGTCAAATTCATGCTGCTGGACGAACTCTAATAGATGCTCGAAATGCTCTGTTGTTTCTCCTGGAAAGCCAACAATAAATGTTGTTCGTAGCACCGCTGATGGTAGCGCCGTTTTGATGCGATCTATAATCCCATCATTTACACGTCCTTGCCAGGGACGGTTCATAGCGCGAAGAATTTCCAGGTGAGAATGTTGTAAGGGCAAATCCAAGTAGGGCAAGACGTTGGGTGTTTCTTGGATTGCCGCTATGACATCTGGAGTCAGTCCAGTGGGATAAGCGTAGTGCATTCTGATCCACGGTACATCTACTTTGCCCAAAGCGCGAAGTAATTCAGCTAACTTTGGCTTACCGTAAATATCCAGACCGTAGTTAGTGGTGATTTGGGAAATTAGAATAATTTCCTGCACCCCTTGACTAACTAGTTGCTCGGCTTCCGCAACAATAGATTCAATAGTACGCGATCGCTGGTTTCCTCGTAGATAAGGAATAATACAAAACGCACAACGATAATCACATCCTTCGGCAACTCGCAGGTAAGCTACACCTTCGGTTGTAGTACGATAGCGTGGTGTAGTCTCGTCGGCAATGTAGGTTGGTTCGATACTAACCTGTTTGACCCGCTCGCCTTGTTCCACCCGCTCAATTACATTTACAATTTTGTGATAGTCGCCTGTACCTACCACGGCTACTGCTTCTGGCAACTCATCCAATAATTGTTCTTGGAAGTGTTGCGCCATGCAGCCAGTGATTACGATTTTTTTGTCTGCCTCTGCCAGCTCCACCAAAGTTCTAACAGATTCTTCTCTTGCTGCTTCGATAAAACTACAGGTATTAACAATAACGTAATCTGCTAATTCTTCATTTGTATCTACACCGTAGCCTGCTTGTACCAGCAGTCCTAACATATGTTCTGTATCAATTCGATTTTTCTCGCAGCCTAGGTGAGAAATTGCAATTGTTGGCTTATCACCCATATTTTGAAAAAATCTTCAGTTTTCTTTTCTTGTAATCAAACATTCAAGCACTAGCTCCGCTGTTTTACTATCAGCATCTTTATGAGGACAATGCAGTAGTAGATTACCACTGTCATCAACTGTCTGTGGACTAATGACCCTATCAATATATAGAAATAGAGGTCATGTTATGATATTCTTATCAATCTGTTCCCCAGGGTAAAATGAAGTGTCTTTGGGTACATTTGACACTTGTAATCTTTTTTAACAATTCGCCTGTTGGTACTTTATATTACCGCAGCGTGTGCGTTGTTAATTTACCCATCGGGAAGCCGCCCAAAGGGCTTGTTGTGAGAAGTCGCTACCCTCAGGGAAATCGCGCTCTTTGCGAGACGCTCTGTGAACGCGACTACGCCTAATAAAGCAGTAATGTTACCCTGGCGATTGGCTGAACCCAACTACAAATATGTGGGTGAGACGCCTAAACCACGGAAAGCTGCCTCGCGTCTTGTGAGTGGCAAACTCCTCTTGTTAGCCAGGTTTTATCTTAACATATCTTATGGGAGGTTTGACTTCAATTTCCGTCTTAGGATGGAGGCAGTAAACCGACCGTCAGAAAACACATTTGACTAGTTAGTTAAAAGTCAAGAGTCAATGGTCAAAAGTCAAGAGTCAAGGGGAGCCAGCGCTGTGGTGAGGCAGTCCGGTCTTGGGGGTTTCCACGCCAGTTGCTTCAAGTCGGCAGAGCCGCCCAACGCACTGGCTCCCCAGGAGGAACTGCCGTTAGCGCAGCGGTAGCGACGTAGGAGCGTCAAGGGTTTCCCGCGCCACTTGCCACAACGGGGGGAACCCCCGCAAGGCAGTGGCTTGATTTGAGGCGACTGGCGTTCAAAAATCCAGAGTCAATGGTCAAAAGCTCTTGGACTCTAGACTTTTGAACGCTAGATGCTAAGAAAGCGGGAACGCTAAAAGCGAACAAGTTGAGCCAATGTACTGGCCCCTCTAGACTTTTAATTTTGGACTCTGGACTCCGCGAGGCGGATTTAAAGACGTGGACTTATATCAGCTATTTAAAACTCACTCACCAATAATTGGCGTGGTTCACCTGCTACCACTGCCTACTTCACCTCGTTGGGGAGGTAGCTTAAAAGCGGTAATCGACCGCGCCGAACAAGAAGCTACAGCCCTGGCTAGCGGAGGGGTTGATGGGATAATTGTGGAGAATTTTTTTGACGCGCCGTTTACCAAAAATCAAGTTGATCCAGCAGTTGTGAGTGCCATGACTGTGGTGGTACAGCGGATACAGAATTTACTGACATTGCCTGTGGGCTTAAATGTTTTGCGAAACGACGCCAAAAGTGCGATGGCGATCGCTAGCTGTGTGCGATCGCAATTTATCCGCGTTAATGTTCTCACAGGGGTGATGGCAACCGACCAGGGATTAATTGAAGGAGAAGCTTATCAATTACTCCGCTATCGCAGAGAGTTAGGTTGTGATGTCAAAATCCTAGCCGATGTATTGGTGAAGCACGCCCGTCCTTTAAGTTCTCCAAATCTCACAGTTGCCGTGAAAGACACAATTGAAAGGGGATTAGCAGATGGGGTAATTTTGTCTGGCTGGGCTACTGGTAGCCCTCCTAACTTAGAAGATTTGGAACTGGCTTGTGGTGCATCAGGTGGCACACCAGTGTTCATCGGTAGTGGGGCTAATTGGGAAAATATTGATACACTGATGCAGGGAGCAGATGGTGTAATTGTTTCCAGTTCCCTGAAACGCCACGGACGAATTGAGCAACCAATCGATCCAATTCGCGTCAGTCAATTTGTGGAAGCCGCACGTCGGAGTTGGAACTCCAAAGGTGAAAGCAAATCGATTTCCTCAGTGAAGCTACATTAAGTACTGGGGACTGGTGACTGGTGACTGGGGACTGGGGAAGAGTTTTCTAATCCCTAATCCCTAATTCTCAACCTCCAATTCTCAATACCCAATACCCAATGCCCATTAAGCAATAGCAGTTTATGATTCGCCGCCGTTCTACCCCTTGGATTCATAAATGGTCGCGCCCATTGATGGGGGCGATCGCTGGATGTGGTGCCCTAACAACAGGTTATATCACCATAGAAAAGTTAACAGGAGGCAGTGCAGCTTGTCTGGCACAAGCTGGGGCCAAGGGCTGTAATGATGTACTCTCCAGTCCTTGGGCAACGGTTTTTGGTCAGCCATTAGCCTTGTTTGGGTTTTTAGCGTACACCAGCATGATGATATTTGCTTTGGCTCCCTTAGCAATTAAACCAGCTGAAAATAAGGAGAAGCGTCAACAGCTAGAAAACTGGACATGGTTGCTGCTATTGGTGGGAGCGATCGCAATGTCTATTTTCAGCAGCTACTTAATGTACCTGCTAGCATTCCAAATCAAAGCCTTCTGTCTTTACTGTATCGCCTCAGCTTTGTTCTCTCTCAGCCTTTTGGTACTGACGATTATCGGTCGTGATTGGGAGGATATTGGGCAAATCTTCTTTACCGCCATCATTGTCGGGATGATCACGCTGATTGGCACTTTATGGGTCTTTTCTGGCGTGAATCAACAAGTTGTTACACCCGCAACACCTGGACAACCTGTAAAAATTTCCTTTACTCCGCAAGTACAGCCTAACCCAGAATTCGGTTGGGAAATTACTACCGCCTCTGGTGAGGCAGAAATCTCTCTAGCGCGCCACTTGGCCAAGATAGGCGCTAAAGAATACAGTGCTTATTGGTGTCCTCATTGCCACGAACAAAAGCTGCTTTTTGGTAAAGAAGCCGAACAAATAATCGACGAAAATATTAAAGTAGAGTGTGCTGCCGATAGCCCAAAAGCTCAACCAGAACTATGTAAAGCCGCAAAAATTGAAGGCTTCCCCACTTGGATAATCAACGGTCAAAGCTATAACGGAGTGCAAAACTTGGAGGAACTGGCCAGAGTTTCTGGTTATACAGGTTCTCGTAACTTCAAGTATTTCAAGTAGTTGTCCTAAAAAAGCTTTTTTGTAACAACTTGGATTTTAGAACTAATAGTCAACTGATTTGGGATTTGGATTTGCGATCGCCCAGCGTTCGTGAGTCTTGTCTACTACGGCATCTAGCTGCGCGGATTACACAAAGGGGGAACGGACTTCTTAAAGGCGGAGCATGAACCAGAACAAACACCCCTAATCCAGAATATGTTTTGCAAAGTTGAGCCACTGCTTGACTGGGGTTCTCCGGCTTGTTCGCTCTTAACGTTCCCGTAGGATAGCAAGTGGTGTCTGTTCGCCTCTATCCGACGCTCAAACTTTCCACAAAATCTAAAATTGGCAGTCAACTGGATGAATACAGCAAAGTCTGTTTCCAGTTGGCTTTTTTGTTTTCACTTTGACAATAAATCTGTGAGTTTAATTAAGAAAATTTTACCAAATGAGCCTTTTAACGTTGAATTCGTCGATCTCACGTTAAACAATATTTATACTGAACTTGTGCTGATAAATACAAAAGTTTCAGTTGCCGTTTAAGCAGATAATTAGTACTAATGAATGGTAATAGATCAGAACTACCCAGAATTATATTGAGGAACCTCATTCTCATTGAAAAGATTTCTAGAAAATCTGTATAGCTTCCAAGTGAGCTATATTCGCCAGGTAGTTGATAACTATATGAAATATACAATATTTCTCCCCACTAGGTAATGGGAATGAATAAGCAGCTAGGCAAGCGTTTTGTGAAGTTAATGTTTGGACTGAAACAACCGCTTAGTCGAGGAAAAAAGGAATTTATTACTGCTACCAGCGTTGCTATCTGTATCTTGGTTTTGCGCTCTATCGGATTATTTCAATCTTTAGAATTGGCAGCTTTAGATCAATTTTTTCGCTTACGTCCCAATGAGCCGCCCGAACAGCGCATTACTATTGTAGCGATTGATGAGGACTCTTTAAGCAAAGTTGGTTCCTGGCCAATTCCAGATAGCGATATTGCCAAGTTATTGCAAAAATTAAACGCCTACAAACCCCAGGCTATTGGCTTAGATATTTATCGGGATTTGGTAGTACCCGGTAATAATTTAGCAGAAAAGCCTGTTAATAAGGAACTGCTTGATGCGTATAAGTCAATGCCAAACTTAATTGGTATTGAACTGTTAGCCAATGACAAAAACAAAAATGGCAAGAACAAAAATGTTGGTGTTGCACCCCCATTAGGGCTGAATCGAGATCAAGTAGGTTTTAACAATGTAGTGTATGACCCTGATGGCAAAATACGTCGCAGCTTGTTGTATTGGCACGTTAATGAGTATCGGGTACACGAAAGTTTTGCTCTGAAACTGGCTTTATTATATTTAAAATCACAGGGAATTACTCCCATCAAAGCAGCTAGCAATCCTGAGTATTTACAGTTGGGTAAAGCAGTGTTTACTCGTTTTAAGCCAAATGATGGTGCTTATGTCAGAGCTGATGCTGGTGGCTACCAAATTTTGTCCAATTTTCCCAAACCTGGATGTTCAAGTCTATCTGCTGAATTCTGTGGTTATCCCCAGATATCTATGAAAGATGTACTGGCAGATAAAGTTGAAGAAAACTTGATCAGAGATCGCATTGTACTGATTGGTTCCACCGCACCCAGTCTTCAGGATTTTGTATTTATTCCCTATTCCAGCCGTTTTATGGGTACAGCAACCCCTGTATCTGGTATTGAACTGCAAGCTTATTTTATTAGTGAGTTAATCTCGGCTGCTGTTAAAGGGCGACCTTTACTCGCAGTTTGCTCTGACTTAGTGGAAGACTTGTGGATTTTTATCTGGTCTTATGTGGGAGCAGTTACGACATGGCGAATACGACACCCGACTAAGAGCCTTATCAGTATCTTAGTTTCTTGTTCCATGCTGAGCCTGAGTGCCTATCTTACTTTCTTGTATGGTTTGTGGATACCAATCATTCCTCCGCTGTTTACTTTTGGCATCTCAGCTATTTGGATGACCAGTCATATTGCTCATATGCAAGAAGAGTGGAAACGCTCTAAAGAGTTTTTATATCACGTGATTAATACGATTCCTGACCCAATTTTTGTAAAAAATGAACAACATCAATGGATTGTTTTAAATGAAGCTTATTGTCGATTCATTGGTTATCCCAATAAGTTGTTAATTGAAAAGTCAGACTATGACTTTTTTCCTAAACATGAAGCTGATATATTTCGACAACAGGATGAGTTTGTTTTCCGAACTCAACAACCTCAAGAACATGAAGAAGAATTTACCGATGCTAGTGGTCAGACTTATCAAATTGCCACTAAGCGATCGCTCCACAAAGACGCAGCTGGCAATTTCTTTTTAGTTGGTGTCATCCGAGATATTACTCAGCGCAAGCGAATGGAGGAGCAACTCAAACGTACAGCTGCCGAGTTATTCCGCTCCAACAATGAATTAAAACTTAAAGAGGATCATTTGCGTTATCTGGCATATCACGACTACCTTACTGGTCTATCCAATCGTAAATTCTTCGTAGAACAACTTCGAGAGTCCCTACATTGGGCACAAACCAACAATCTGTTACTAGGATTACTATTTATTGATTTAGATGGCTTTAAGCAAGTCAATGATACTTTAGGACACGAGATGGGCGATCGCCTACTAGTAACTATCGCCCAAAGACTCAGCCACTCCCTACGCGCTAGCGATACAGTTTCCCGCTTGGGTGGTGATGAATTTACCGTGATTTTACGGGCAATTCCCAACGTACAAGTAGCGGCTAAAGTCGCCGAAAAAATTTTAGCCAGTATAACCGAACCAATTGTTTTGGATGGATACACTACTAGAGTTTCTGCCAGCATTGGCATCAGTGTTTACCCATACAACAGTCAAGATAGTGAAACCTTGATTAAACAGGCAGATACCGCAATGTACTATGCTAAGCGCTTAGGTAAAAATCGCTACGAGTTTGCTTAATTAGTTAAAAGTAAAGCTTCCAGACTATTCTCAATCAAGTTAATATTTTTACCGTGAAATTACGAGTAATGAGCTTGAGCTTCATGCATTGCGTACACACTTAAAAGATTACTTTTAGGTTGTTACGGATATCTAGCAAGTCTTTGTGACTTTTTTTGAAGATTAAACTCAATAATAAACCTAGAAAAGTAGTTAGTAACCAAGAAGATAAGCTAGCTTATCTATTTTGCTTGCAAGTATTATTACTCAAAAAAAGATACTTGTACTTATTCGGTTTTTTTTATAAGTTATTAAAATAATTTTTTCTGTAATGCCCGTAAAATAGAGTTTTTGCTGTTTGAGGTTTAAATATCTTTACTACCATAAAAGTTTTACTATACTAATATTAAAGTAATATTGATATTCTTTCAGTTTTGTTATTCATTGAACATAGTGTTTATACGCATAATTATTAAAAAATTATTAATACGCAGTAAATTTGGCAATTTACTCGTGGCAATTAATTAACATCTCTAACTTTAGACTGATGTAAAAACGGTATATTAAGAATATTTCTTAGGTGTTAAGACTATTTAACAGTAATAAATTGACGTTGATCTGCAATTTAGTACCACAATTACTTATTTACACCACCGTACATTGAATTAAGTTGGAATCTTGGTGGAGCAAAATGAGTGAATATACTGATTTAAACAAAAAATACTTACTTAAATAAAAATACAGTGGATTTACTTAAAAAGATGAAAACTAACCTAAGGATCACAAAATTTGTAATGTTTTGTATAAGCATTTATGTTCTAATTCCGAATATTACTGATTGCACAGTTGTCTTTGGTAGCGTGACTGCTAATAGTTTTAATGCTTCTAGCAGCGATAGTTCAATAACCAGCAAGGTTAATCCTCAGGGTTTAAAAGACATATATGTTCCACCAAATTATGGTAGTCCTGACAGTCAGTATGGTAGCGGCACTCGCTAGCTAATACATACAAAATTAATAATTAAGCTGAGCAAGTTTTTCAAAAATAGATTGAACATACTCTATATTAAAAATATTTTGAAAATCAGGTAAGAGGTAATGAAATCTTCAATCCTGAGTTGTCGCGCAACGTGCTTTTTGCGCTCACTCTTGTTTATAGATATTCTTGTAAAATACAATATTTTAGATATAAAGCCACAAATGAACAATAATTTATCGGTGTTTATCTGTGGTTACTTTTTAACTTAATCCACATTTTTACAATAAGTTTATTTAATAGTCTCTAAAAACTATTTTTTTTAGATTAGTTCAACAAAATTTTGGTATAATATCTGAGAAAAAACTAGCTTTTCACATTTTTTAATACTGAGTCTTTTGCAAAAGTCCGAAAATTATTAGTGTCATTCTGACCAGAACGTAGTGGAAAGTACCCCTACACAAAAACCAAGCTACGCCTTGGTTCCGCAGGAAAGAATCTCCGAGATGTTTCGCTTCTCTGCGAGACGCTACGCGAATGCTCAACATGACAATTTAAGCATTTATGCAAGAGAGAGGTTTACTGAATCTGTGTTCTATAACTAATTAAGCGGACATGATATAAAAGACTTGATACAGGCACTTTACAATACGTTCACCACTTAGCCAAACAATATATTTTTGGGCAATTTAGTATCAGCAGCTAAAATGCTTTAAAGAATTTTTAATTGTTTACGACTGGAGATTTCCACCAGTTATTTGTTTGCACAAGTGTATGGGCTTGCCATTCTGAATCTGTTTGAGGATAATCTAGACGGTAGTGTCCACCACGGCTTTCGGTTCTAAAAGCAGCACTTTTGAGAATTAAATCAGCCACATCTAATAGATTGCGGGTTTCTGCCCAAAGTCGCAATTGCCGTTCAACATCTGGTAGGTTGAAATTAGCTGGTTCTTTTGGACGTAAAGAAAGCAAGAATTGACTCAAAGGCAAAGCAGCGAAATCTTGCTGCCAAGATTCAATAGTGGCGATCGCCATCTCCAAACCTGATTGTTCCCGACAAATACCAGCACTTTGCCATACAAGACGTGGTAACTTCTCTCTTAGTGTTTCTAGCTGTACTTGTTGGGTTTGCCATTCATTGGTATCAACACTAAACTCCCGCAATGCCAGTAATGGTGTTTCTGATGGTAGCTCAATATCTGTCAACTCAATATTAGCCATCTGTGCCCCAAACACGATACATTCCAGCAAGGAATTACTGGCAAGACGATTTGCCCCATGCACTCCAGTACTGGCAGTTTCACCCACTGCGTACAAACCGGGGAGACTTGTGCGGTTCATCAGATCCGTGGCAATACCGCCCATCCAGTAATGAGCAGCAGGGGCTACAGGAATTGGTTCATTGAAGACATCGATACCCCAATGCTGACAAACTTTAATGATGTTGGGAAAACGATGACGAATCTTGTCGGCGGGAATGGGGCGCATATCTAACCACACATGGGCAGTGGCAGGATCGAAGGCGGTGCGTTGCAAATGACTGAAAATTGCTCTACTCACAATATCTCTAGGTGCAAGTTCACCAGCAGGGTGATAGTCAAAAGCAAAACGTCGCCCTTCGTTATCAACAAGGTGTGCGCCTTCGCCGCGTACAGCTTCACTGATGAGAAAGCGATCAGCACCAGGTTTGGTAAGGGCTGTAGGGTGAAATTGGACAAATTCTAAATCCCGGAGGATGGCCCCGGCACGATATGCGATCGCTACCCCATCGCCAGTACTCACGGCCGGGTTAGTAGTCTGAGCAAATACCTGACCACCGCCACCAGTTGCTAATACCACAGCACCAGCCGATACCCATGTAATTTTACCTTGATAGAACAGGCTAATTCCTTGACAGCGAAAAGTCGAGCCAGTGCGTTCCTGTTCCTGTCTCCTTGCGTCGGAAAGCAACTGGTGTGGAGCGGCGGAAGCCGCCGAGCCAAACTTTTCAAGACAGCGACTACTTTCGGGTTCAATCCACAAACTTAAAGCCAAAGCTTGCTGGATGACTTGAATGTTCTGGCGACGTAATACTTGAGCAGTTAGGGTGGTGGTAACTTCCCTACCTGTGGTGTCGGCGGCGTGGAGAACACGGTTACGAGAATGGGCAGCTTCCAAAGTTAAAGCCAAGGCTTTACCATGACGATCAAAAGCTACACCTAAGTTGACCAAGGATTGAATGCAGCTAGGGGCTTGTTGAGCGAGGAATTCTACAGCGAAGCGATCGCACAAAAAAGCACCTGCCCGGATCGTATCTTCAATGTGCAGCGAAGGAGAATCTTCCGGGGCAACCGCTGCAGCAATGCCACCTTGTGCCCAATCACTGGCGGACAAAGCAACAGTTTCTTTAGTAATTAAGCCGACTCGCAAAGACTCTGGCAGACACAGTGCTGTGTACAGTCCAGCAGCACCAGCGCCGACTACTAAGACATCAAATTGGCTAGGAATATCTATCTGAGACAAGGTAAAGGGAGGGGGGAACGGGGCAAGGGGAGAAAAGGAGAATGGGAGGGAGATAAGGAAGAAAATTACTTCCTCTTTATCTCTATTATCTTCCCCATCTCTAATAGAAAATTCCCACTCCCTAGGATCAGGAGTGGGCTGCTTGTTACATCAGCTGCAATATGCAGTTATCTGTAGATACCATTGTTAAAGCGATCATCTCCCTCGTTGAAGGCAGGTTCAAATTCTGTCACGGTAAAGTGATCGAAGTTGGCTTGCAGAGTTTGTTTTTGGCGATCGCTTAATCCTGGAAGATCCAATACATCCTCAACCTTTTGGTAAGGAGCATTCTTGATGATTTTCTTAGCAAGGGTGGGATACAGCCCTGGATACTGTTGAAAAGCTCGCACGTTGGTATTATTCAAATCAATTTTTTTACCGAATTCGGTTCCTAGCTTAGCGTCTGCCCGATTCTGACGCTCAATTGCCAAAATCTGGACTTGAGGAAAAGCAAAACTGTTGAAACTAGCAGCTTGGGCTATCTGAGTTGTTCCCAGGCATCCCCAGCAGCCAAGTAACAAACTAAACACTGTTAATAAACGCACCAATCCTTTCACGATTTTCCTACCTCTTTCCATCAAACAATAAAAGCTTTAAGCCAACAGCTGTCAGTGATCACTAGTCATTGAGCATTCGTCATTCGTTAGAGTGCCAAAGCTAAACAACAAACGACTAAGGACAAAAGACAAAGGACATAGAACAAAAGCTGATAGCTTAATCAACACAGCAGTCATCAGAAACTAATATACAGCGTATTAATATCCACAATATTTGCCGTTACTGGGTTTGACTGTACTTTGTACTAAAAATTATTCTTAATGGTACAACTGCTAGCATTGCTGCCACAGCGCTACAACTCCATAAAATCCAGTAGTATGCTCGGCTAAATGAAAGTTTTTTGGGGTTTCTCTCTCTACTCGCCAATAGGCGATATTAAACCTGAAACCTTGCGATGTCTAACGGCAAGGCTTTCTCTTATCAAAGACGCTAGGCGTAGCTTGCTTCACCGCAGGAATACGCGTCTACGCTAATATCAAAACCCCAGCAGGGATGATATGATACTGCTCAATTTTATGTAATATTTCTTAACTAATAAATCATCTACAGCTAAGATAAACAAATAATTTATCACTGGGCTAATTATGTGTGATCGCCCATGAAAAGGCTGTTTTTGGGATATTGTTTGTAAATTGCACAAAGATGGACATAAGTGAGCGCTGGGTGATCGCCTCATGAATTAATTGTTGATTTTCATGCCCTCACAGCAGCTAGCAAAAATAAGCTGTCTACCAAAATTGTACTTAAAACTGCGCCACCAAAGGCGTACCAGTGTCGCTGCTCTTTGTATAAAGGTAAAACTCCAACTGTCAACAATACTAAGGCAAGAGCTATCGCCCAAGCTTGTCCCCAAGGTGTCTGTACTTGCGTTAGGGCATTTTGTAATATTTGCGTTGCGCCATCAGCGTCTACTCTCATAATTTGCCGCCAATAGGGCATCAAATCTACTAGATAGAAATATACATCTGTTAAGACTGTACCGAGTAAAGAACCTAAATAAAACCAGTTACCCACTTTGCCCCAATTCCGCACCAGACACCAAACGGCAAATGGTAGGCCTATAGACTCTACTGGCAAATGCCATAAAGGTTCCCAACGTAACCAGCCCCAATAAATCGCTCCTGCTAACCAACTCCAACTAAACCCTAAGAGCAAATCCCCCCAAACATAAGTTGCAGGACGTGACATCAATCTAAAACTCAACCACACCCAAAATCCTGTCAACGCTAGACTCAGACTTGGTAGCGATCGCACTAGTGGCGCTTCCACAAATATTGGCACTGATACCAAAAACACCGCTGCGGCAAACACCAACCACTTTTGGTATGAAGAAATAAAGACAGGCAAAGAAGGAGATGAGCAAAGTGTAGACTCTAATTCTCTGATGCTTCTCTGGCCAATGTCAGTTGAATCCAAGTTGGTATCAATAGAAGGGGTTGAAGCCGTGTAGGAGGACAATGTATTATTAATCAAAGTTTTTAATATTTGTTATTAAACTTTATCTTATTTAATGTATCACATTTAAAAATGCCCTAGGGGGGGATTTTAATTCTACTAGAATTTTGCCTGGGCTGTGTATCACCTGCAAAAGTATGAGAATACAAAAGAATTTTTGTAGAAGCAGGATGTTGCGGGAGCAGGGGAAGCAGAGGAGCAGGGGAGCACAAAGGGAATAAATTACTGACTGTTGATTCTTGACTCCTGTCTCCTGCTGGCTCAAACCTATTTTGAAGCACCTAGGTATCCTTTCTGGTATTGAGCCATACACTCAGGGACTTTTAACTTTCCCGCACTATTCTGTAAATTAATAACGTGTCTCTGTGAGAGATGAATGAAAAACCGATGTTTTCTTCAACTCTTTTCCTGGTAAGTTTCCCAGGTAGATGTTTGTGTAATTGGTTATAATCTCAGCGATCGCAGGTAAACTGATGGCTTTATCAAAACGTCAATGGTTTGTACTTCTCAGTGCAGGATCAGCAATTTTCTCAGTAGCCGCACCGCTCAAAGTTCTCAGCGCCCAGCCTAACCTAGGGGAAAATGGGGTGCAACAGATGAATATCTTGCAAGCTATTATTTTAGGCTTCGTGCAAGGAATGACTGAATTCCTGCCTATTAGTAGCACGGCACATTTAAAAGTTGTCCCTGTGGTTCTTGGTTGGGGCGACCCGGGGGTAGCTTTTACCGCTATCATCCAGCTTGGTAGTATAGCAGCAGTATTGTGGTATTTCTGGGGGGATTTGACGCGAATTATCAAAGGAACAACAAGAGCGATCGCCCTCAAAGATTACGACGACTACGAATTTCGGCTGTCTCTGGGGATTATTTTAGGAACATTGCCCATTGTCTTCTTTGGACTTTTGATTAAAAAGTTTATTCCAGATTTTGATAATTCACCTATTAGAAGTTTAGGGGCGATCGCTATTGCCTCTATAGTTATGTCGCTGTTACTGGGGTTAGCAGAACAACTAGGTAAACGTCAACGCGACTTTGAAAACCTAACAATGAGAGATGGGGTATTGATGGGTTTAGCTCAAGCTTTAGCATTAATTCCTGGCGTTTCTCGTTCTGGTTCCACCTTAACAGGAGGGCTATTTATGGGATTACAACGGGAAACAGCTGCGAGATTTTCATTTTTACTGGGTATTCCCGCCATCACGCTAGCGGGGTTAGTCGAGTTAAAAGATGTAGTTGGAGCCGGGTTGAGTAGTGCAGGAATAATTCCCCTCGTTGCCGGAGTAATTTCTGCCACAGTATTCTCATATATAGCGATCGCTGGTTTACTACGCTTCCTTAAAACCCAGAGCACCTGGGTGTTTATTTGGTATCGACTAGCATTTGGGGTAGCAATACTGGGGGCAATTGGAACTAGTTTGTTGAAGAATAGTTAATAGTCCCTTGTCCTTTGTCCTTTGTTCAAAGCAAAGACAAATGACAAATGCCCAATGCCCCATACCCCATGTCTACCATTCATCCTGCCCGTATTACCAAAGTATCACCTGATTCTATAGCCGCAGAAATTGGTTTTGAAGCGGGGGATGCGATCGTTGCAATCAACGGTACGCGTCCCCGCGATTTAATTGATTATCAGTTTTTATGTGCTGATGAAGTTTTGGAACTAGAAGTTTTAGACGCTGCTGGTAAAACTCATAGCCTAGAAATCGAAAAAGACTACGACGAAGACTTGGGGCTAGAATTTGAAACTGCTTTATTTGATGGCTTAATTCAGTGCAATAACCGCTGTCCATTTTGCTTTATCGACCAACAGCCACCAGGTAAGCGCACTAGCTTGTACTTGAAAGACGACGATTATCGTCTGAGCTTTTTGTATGGCTCTTACCTTACCTTGACCAATTTACCAGAAAGAGAATGGCAGCGTATTGAGCAAATGCGCTTGTCTCCCTTGTATGTTTCTGTTCACGCCACGGAACCCGAAATCAGAATCAGACTGCTAAAAAATCAGCGTGCGGGGCAAATCTTGCAACAAATTAAGTGGTTTCAAGAAAGGCGGTTACAAATTCATGCTCAAGTAGTCGTTTGCCCTGGTATAAATGATGGCGAACACTTGGAACAAACCCTAAGAGATTTAGCGTCCTTTTATACTGGCGAAGTGCCTGCGGTGGCATCAGTGGCAGTTGTGCCAGTGGGTTTAACACGATTTCGTCCCTCAGAAGACGAACTGATACCCGTAACTAAGGAAAAAGCCAAAAAAGTGATTTCCCAAGTGCGATCGCTTACCCGGCAATTTCGTCAACAGTTCGGTTCCAGCGTTGCTTGGTTAGCCGATGAGTGGTTTTTGATTGCAGGTGAGGAGTTACCAAGTGAATCTGAATATGAAGAATATCCGCAAATTGATAATGGCGTTGGTTCCATTCAGTTGTTTATCAGGCAGTTTGCAGCTGCGGCAGCAGAATTACTTCCGCCAAAAGTCTATCCTCAGAGAAAACTAACTTGGGTAGTGGGCAACGCAGTAGAAACGGCATTTCAACCCATTTTAAAACGGTTGAATTCTGTTGAGGGTTTAGAGGTAAATATGCAAGCTTTATGTAGTGATTACTGGGGGCAAAGTATCACTGTTACTGGGTTACTAACTGGTCATGATTTGCTATTGAATTTACAAGGGCAAGATTTGGGAGAAGCAATTTTGCTACCAAATGTAATGCTAAAACATGATGAACTGATATTTTTAGATGATATTAGTATTGAAGATTTAGCCCACAAACTGAATACAAAAATATTACCAGTAGCAGGAGTTGAAGATTTAATCAATACCTGTATTGCTCACAGCTTGAGCAATTAGCTATCAACAACTGTCAGCTTTTAGCGGTCTGTCAGTTGGGATTAAACCTTTTGTCAAAGCTAATGTTATGAAAATGAAATCATTGTCTTGGAAAGTTTGAGCGCTGACTTTGGTGCAAAAGCTTGGAGGGGGGCTTGTCGTGAGACATCAGAACTTTCCAATATAGTGTTTAGTGGTTATAAATATCCTTAGCAAGAAGCTTTGTTCTGTACGATTGACAACTGATTAATGACGTAATGACCAATAAAGATTAATTAACAACTAATAAAATTAGGAGTAACTAGTGAAGTATCAGGGAAGCATAATTAAAGATATTAAATTAAACATTAAAAAAACTGGATTTTTTATTTTAAATTTTAATTTTTTATTAATTAGTTGTTTAGGAATTTTGCCAGCAACAGCCGCAACAGAAGAACCTGTATTGAGCATAGTCCACAGTCAAGAAAATGCTAATCAATGGACAGGCATAACTGACCGCTTACAAGCAGTTGGAGTAAAGTATTGTGTAATTCCCCTAGCTAATGTGAAGAGTGTAACGGATTGGGGCGATCGCCGGGTATTGTTTTTGCCCAATGTAGAGACATTAACACCAACACAAGCGATCACTTTAGAAGGATGGATGAGCAAGGGAGGACGCTTGATTGCCAGTGGACCTGTAGGTAGTCTGTCAGCACCGGGAGTGCGCCAGTTATTGCGATCGCTTCTAGGGGGTTATTGGGGATTCAGTCTGAATGAAACAGAACAGATCAAACCCACAAAAACCAAAACGCAAGATTGGGCAACTCAAACTGGAATGTTTGGCAAAGTGCGCGGTGGCGTTGTGATTCCGAATGATTCCATAGCTCAAGCTGCTGCTGTTTGGAATTCTCAAGATAATCCTGCCGCCGTGGTGACAACTGAACGTTCCACATTTTTGGGCTGGCGCTGGGGTACGGATGCAACTTCAGCCGCAGATTTAGATAGTGCTTGGTTAAAAGCTGCCGTCAATCGTCATTTGACAGCACTACCAAAAGGCACGAATAAAGTAGAAGGAGGCTCACAAAGTTGCTCTATATCGGTTGCAACTGTCCCCACCACTCCCACATCTAGAATAGGCACTGCAACTCCAATAAAACCACCATCGGCTCAAAACTCAGGACAGGCTAAACACCCCGCTACCGATAACAGGACTAGGACTCAGGACTCAAAACTCACTACCGCCACTGCTCCTCAACCCAGACCGCTTCCCAAAGTTACGCCCCCACGTGCTCAAGAGGCTATTGATGAACTAGAACAAGCAGTGCGTTTAGATATCACACCCGACTCTAATACGCCGATTGATAACAATCAAGCGATCGCCCTTCAGCAAGAGCTAGAAAATCTAATTGGTCGGGTGGAAAGCGCCCATCTAGCAGCCTCGACGTATGCCTCTAGCGTCAGCGAAACGAAGTCTGATGATCCGCCGCGCTCTAGACGTTTACGCGCTCAGTCCTTAGAGGAACAGCAGACACAATTTGCCTCAACCAAACTTGGAGCACCAGTTAACAGCAAAGAGCAAGTAATAACACAAGCAAGACTAATAGCCAAAAACTTACCTCAGTTGATTGCAGAAAAGAATTATGCTCTGGCTCGTCAGCAGTGGTTGGAAGCTAAGGCGAGTTTGTGGAAACAGTTTCCTGTTGACCGCAGGTTGGCTCAGCCTGAAATCCGTGCTGTATGGTTAGACCGGGGGACAATTGTCCGTGCTGGTAGTGAGAAAGGACTAGCCCAAATTTTTGATCGACTAGCCCAAGCTGGGATTAATACCGTCTTCTTTGAAACTGTTAATGCGAGCTATACGATTTATCCCAGTCAAGTCGCACCACAGCAAAACCCGTTAATTCGCGGCTGGGATCCATTAGCAGCCGCAGTGAAATTAGCCCATAAGCGAGACATGGAATTACACGCTTGGGTTTGGGTTTTTGCTGCTGGTAATCAACGTCACAATGAGATTACCAATGTCAATCCTAATTACCCAGGGCCAGTACTTGCTGCTCATCCAGATTGGGCAAACTACGACAACCTTGGCAATATGATTCCTGTTAATCAGACAAAGCCATTCTTTGACCCAGCTAACCCCGAATTGCGGCAGTACTTACTCAAGTTATACGAAGAAATTGTTACGCGTTATGACGTAGATGGTCTACAACTAGACTACATTCGCTATCCCTTCCAAGACCCCTTTGCAGGTCGATATTATGGCTACGGTAAAGCTGCAAGAGCGCAATTTCAGCAACTTACTGGTGTAGATCCGCTGAATATTTCCCCCAGCCAACCGGATTTGTGGCAAAAGTGGACGACATTTCGCACCCAGCAAGTTGATAGCTTTGTTGCTCAAGTATCGCAGCAGTTACGGCAAAAACGAGCAAATTTGATTTTGTCTGTTGCCGTATTTCCTCTGCCGGAACTAGAACGGATTCAGAAAATTCAACAACACTGGGAACTTTGGGCACGCCAAGGGGATATAGATTTAATCGTTCCTATGACTTATGCCCTAGATACTTCTCGCTTCCAAAGGCTGGCACAACCCTGGATTGCCTCTACACAGTTAGGTTCTACGTTGTTATTACCAGGAATTCGTTTACTTTCTTTACCACCAGTCGGAGCCTTAGATCAGCTCCAATTGGTAAGAGACTTGCCAGTAAGCGGTTACGCACTCTTTGCCGCAGAGAATTTTAACAACGAGCTAGACAAACTTTTTAGTAGCACCCAAGGCAGGGTAAAACCCACAACCACTGAACCTATTCCTCACCGCCAGCCTTTTCAAACTGCTGCTGTTCGTTATACTGCCCTGCAACGGGAATGGAAGTTTGTTTTGCAAAATGAGCAACTGCAAATGCCTGCTAAGACGATTTCAGATTTTAACAACCAGGCAGAAGTTTTACAAAGTGCTTTAAATCAGCTTGCCAGTTCGCCTTCTGCCAGTAATTTGCTAGTGGCGAGAGCTTCGCTAACTCGGTTAAAGTCTCAATTTCGAGCATTGATGAGCCGAGAAGTTATAGATAATTTCTATCAAGTCAAAGTTTGGGAAAATCGGCTTGCAACTATAGAAAAGCTATTGCGTTACGGCGAACGGCGATCGCAGTTGCGTCCCCAGTGAAGAGGTCTACGGTGTACACACAAGTCTTTTAGAGTTGCCCCACAGGCTTTTGATCCCCCCAACCCCCCTTAAAAAGGGGAGCAAAAACCTCTCAAAGTCCCCCTTTTTAAGGGGGATTTAGGAGGATCTACAACGATTTTGGTTTTGTACAGAGATGTGTGTACACCGTAGGTGAAGAGGTAGGGGGAGTGGGGGAGTGGGGGAGTGGGGGAGCAGGGAAGCAGAGGGGAATAAATACTGATTTTTGACTCTTGACAAATGACTCTTAGTTCCCATTTTTAAATAATTATGCACTACTTGCTTTGTATTTATTAAAACAGCTTTTACAGTGTTTATCCTGAGATAATATTACTTAGTTAGCGTCAAAATATTAGAGGTTACTTAATAAACTACTTTAGATAACTATTTTTTGATAATAGCTATCGTAATAATCTATGCAAGCTTTACCTCAGCTTACCGGGCTACAAAGCTTAGAGTCAATTATTGACTATTCACCGCTGATGGTTGTGCCAGAAACGCCATTAGCGGATGCGATCGCACTGATGGCAGCACAGGGCAAAAATGTCTTGGTGGGATCAACTTCGCAGATATTGGGGTGCTTTACAGAGCGGCATCTGGTGCAGCTTTTGGCTTCCGGGACTGACTTGAGAACAGCCAAGATTTCTGAAGTCATGCATACTTCAGTCATGATGCTAAAGATGTCAGAATTTCCGGATCTGGCATCAGCATTGTTGCTGATGCGCCAGCAGCAGTTGATACTGCCAGTTGTAGATGACCAAGGTCAAATTTTCGGGACTATTACTCCTGAAAGTATTTGTCAAGTGCTGGCACAAGAAACACAGAAAACTAAAGGCGACTCCGAGGAAACCCAAGAACAACTGCGTTTGCTGGCTTTTGAGGTATTGCAAGAGAGTGCCACCCGACTAATATTGGCTTTGGAGGCGACTCAAACAATTTATTGGGAACGCAATTTGAATAATGACCGGATGTTGTTCTTGAGTATGGTTGGTGAAACTGGAGAAACTCAAGAGATATCTTACAGCGAAGTCCTGGCGTTAGTACATGCGGATGATCAAGAAAAGTTTGCTCATGCTCACAAATCAGCGATCGCAAATCTTAGCTCTTTTGAAGTAGAGCATCGAATGCTTGTAAAGGGGCGATCAGAGTACAAATGGTTACTCACACGCGGCATGGTATTAACAGATCCTACGGGCATCGCTCGCATGATTGGAGTTTCTGTAGATATTACTTACCGCGTGCAGGCAGAAGCAGCACTGCATGAGAGCGAAAGACGATTTCGCGCTATCTTCAACGGCACATTCCAGTTTACCGGATTGCTAACACCAGAAGGTATTGTTCTAGAAGCCAACCAAGCGTTACTCGATTTTGGGGGATTACAGCCAGAAGATGTAGTTGGGCGTTCATACTGGGAGACGCGATGGTGGACGATTTCCTACGAAACGCAGAATCAACTCAAAGTAGCAATAGCACTTGCGGCTAGAGGGGAGTTTGTCCGTTACGAAGTTGATGTACTCGGTGTAAATCAAACAGTGCGAACCATAGATTTTTCTTTGAAGCCGTTGATAGATGAAACTGGAAAAGTCGCGCTGCTGATTGCTGAAGCACGAGACATCACTGAACTCAAACAGGCACAAGCAGCTTTGCAACAGGTGAATCAAAAGCTAGAAATGCGAGTGGCTGAGCGAACTATTGTTTTAAAACAAACAAATCGGCAGCTATTATCTGAGATTGTCGAGCGCCAAATCGTAGAGGAGCAACTGCGGCAATCTCAGCAAATGTTACAACTAATTATGGATACTATTCCTCAGTGTATTTTCTGGAAAGATAAAAATTCTGTTTACCTAGGTTGTAATCGCAACTTTGCGATCGCTGGTGGTTTGAACAGCCCAGAAGAGATCGTAGGAAAGACAGACTATGATTTGCCTTGGAAGAAAGAAGAAGCAGACTTTTATCGTGAGTGTGACATTAGGGTGATGCAGAGCAATACACCCGAATATCACATAATTGAACCTTTACTGAGAGCAGACGGCAAACAGACTTGGCTGGACACTAATAAAGTTCCACTTCATAATCTCGAAGGCGATGTAGTAGGTATCTTAGGCACTTTTGAAGATATCACCGATCGCCAGCAAGCAGAAACGGCATTGCGGGAAACTCAACAACAGCTACAAGCGATTTTAGATAATTCTTCAGCTGTGATGTACGTAGTAGATGCTCAGGATAGATTTCTGCTGATCAACCGCCAGTATGAACAGCTATTCAATATTACTCAAGACCAAATAGTAGGCAAAAGCATCTACGACATTTTTCCGTATGAAATTACTGATGGTTTTGCGGTTAATAATCATCAGGTAATTGTCGGTGGCATCCCCATAGAAGCTGAAGAAGTTGTTCCCCTCAAGGACGGTTTACATACTTACTTGTCTGTGAAGTTTCCTTTAAAAGATGCTAATGGTATCTCTTATGCCGTCGGTGGCATCTCTACAGATATTACATACCGTAAATTAGTCGAAGAATCGCTATTATGTTTTTGCAAAGCGATAGAAAGCACAAGTGATGCCATTGGCATGGCTGACATTACAGGCGAAGGTATTTACGTCAATGCCGCATTTATCAAACTGTTTGAGTATACCTTGGAAGAATTGCAAGCTGCCGGGGGAGTAGAAGTTATTTTCAAGCAGCAAACAGAGTGTAAAAAACTACTTGCTAAAATTCAAAGGGGTGAGTCGTGGCGTGGTGAGGTGATGATGCAAAGCCGCTGTGGTCGAAGCGTGCAAATTTATCTTTGTGCTGATGCGATTAAAGATCATAGTGGCAAAATAGTAGGAACTGTCAATATTTATACTGATATCACTCAGCGCAAGCAGGCAGAGGAAGGTTTACGATTGCGCGATCGCGCGATCGCTGCTAGCAGCAATGGCATTATTATTGCCGATGTCACCATGCCAGCCGGGCCAATTATCTATGTCAATCCAGCCTTTGAGCGGATGAGTGGCTACTCGGCAGCAGAAGTGATTGGACAAAACTTTCTTTATCTCCAAGGTACTGATATTAATCAACCAGGGTTACAAGAACTCAATGCTGCCATGCGAGAAGGAAAAGACTTTACGGTAATTTTACGCAATTATCGTAAAGACGGCAGTCTGTTTTGGAATGAGTTAAATATTTCTCCCGTCTATGACACCGATGGCTATCTCACCCATTACATCGGCATTCAAAACGATATTACTGAGCGTAAGCAGGCAGAAACAGCACTACTTGTCAGTCAACAACGGTTACAATATTTACTTTCCTCCAGCCCAGCTGTGATTTATACCTGTAGGAGTTATGGAGATTTTGGCGGTACTTTCGTTAGCGAAAATGTCACCACGATGATGGGCTATGAAGCACGGGAAATGGTAGATACTCCTGGCTTTTGGGCTAGTCATCTCCACCCGGAAGATGCAACCCAAGCGTTTGCCAAACTCTCAAACGTATTGGAGCATGGGCAGTATACCTTGGAATACCGCTTTTTGCACCAAGATGGCACTTATCGTTGGGTACACGACCAAGGTAAGGTAGTGCGGGATCAAGCTGGCAAACCTGTGGAAATGGTCGGTTACTGGGGAAACATCACAGCTCGCAAGCAACTAGAACAAGAACTGAGAGTTGCACTAGAAAAAGAAAAAGAACTCAGCGAACTTAAATCCCGCTTTGTCTCTATGACTTCCCACGAATTCCGCACGCCGTTGAGTACTATCCTTTCTTCTTGCGAGTTGCTCGAACACTACCGCCAAAAATGGACACAAGAGAAACAACTCACTCATCTGCATCGGATTCAAAGCGCTGTCAAGCGGATGACTGAAATGTTAAATGATGTGTTGGTTATTGGTAAGGCGGAAGCAGGGAAATTAGAGTTCAGACCAGCATCTTTAGATTTAGTAGAATACTGTCGTCAATTGGTGGAAGAAGTACAGCTAAATCAGAGTAATCAGCACATCATTTTTTTTACTAGTCAATATGAATCTATCCCATGCTGCATGGATGAAAAATTGTTGGGACATATTCTGAGTAATTTACTCTCGAATGCGATCAAATATTCCCCAATTGGTAGCACTGTCAAGTTTACTCTCACCTGTGAGGATATGCGAGCTGTATTTGCAATTCAAGATCAGGGAATTGGCATTCCAGAAGAAGACCTACCGCGACTTTTTGAGTCCTTTCATCGTGCCAGAAATGTCGGCAATATCCTAGGAACTGGATTAGGACTGGCGATTGTAAAAAAGTGTGTAGATATACACCAAGGTAAAATCACTGTCACAAGTAAGCTGGGATTTACTACAACGTTTATTGTCACTCTGCCATTAAAAAACCAAAGCCCAACTGAGGTAAGTTATGCCTAAGATTTTAATAATTGAAGATGAAGAAGCTGTGCGTGAGAGTATTTTTGATTTACTAGAAGCTGAGGATTTTGAAATTATTGCTGCTGCTAATGGAAGAATTGGTTTACACATGGCTATTGCTGAAATACCTGATATTATTTTGTGCGATATGATGATGCCAGAAATAGATGGTTATGGCGTGTTAACAGCATTACGCCAAGACCCCTTAACTGCAACAATTCCCTTCATTTTCTTAACTGCAAAATCTGCTAAAAGTGACTTTCGCCAAGGAATGGATATGGGTGCAGATGACTATATAACTAAGCCATTTACTCGTGGTGAATTATTAAGTGCAATCATGAATAGGTTAGAAAAACATGCTACTTTAAAAAAGTATTTGTCTCCTCCAAATATTATTAATAATTTGTCTCCAAAGATGCAGCTATTAGAAATTAGCTTGCATCGAGCTATCAAACAACATAATTTTCAAGAGTTTGAAGTTTATTATCAACCAATAGTCGATATTGCTTCTGGTAAGATCGTAGCTGCTGAAAGTTTGTTACGTTGGCACAGTCCTGAATTAGGAATAGTTACACCAGGAGAATTTATTCCGTTAGCAGAATCCACAGGTTTAATAGTTCCCATTGGTAAATGGGTTTTGAAAAGAGTATGTGAACAAATTAAAAGCTGGCGTGATGCCGGAATTAATTTTTTGAGTATTACTGTAAATTTATCAGTAATTGAATTTAATCAACCAGACTTTATTCAACAAATAATTTATTTTATAAATAGTAATGATTTGGAACCTCATTATATAGAATTAGAATTAACTGAAAGTATGATTATGCAAGATATTAATAGTGCGATCGCTACTATGAATAAGTTGCAATCATTAGGAGTTAAAATTGCAATTGACGATTTTGGTACTGGCTATTCTTCTTTAATTTATTTAAAAAATCTACCAATTAATACATTAAAAATTGATCGCTATTTTATTCATAACGTTGCCAGTGATCCCCAAAAATCAGCAATTACAAAGGCACTGATTCAAATGGCTGATAATCTTAATCTACATGTAGTAGCTGAAGGTGTAGAGACAGAAGCCGAACTTGCTTTTTTGCGCCAACATAACTGTAGTGCTATGCAAGGTTTTTTGTTTAGTCGTCCATTGCCAGCAGCAGAATTTGAAAATTTTTTGTTAACTAGCAAATTTTTATCAGTATAAATAAAAGTTAATTTGAATATTTTTATGCTCATGTATTATACAGAAGTAAAGGGTAATTTAAATAATAAATAGTATTAATTTAGCTATTAGCAGTTATTCATATTTTTAACAGTAATCAAAAATAAAAATACAACTAATTTATTCTTTATTATTTTAGGCAGATGAACAAAATACTAGTAATTGAAGATGATATAAACGTACGTCAAAATATTTTAGATTTGTTAGATGCGGAAGATTTTAAGGTAATTGGCGCAGAAAACGGTCTTCTCGGTTTGCAGTTAGCCCAAGAGGAAATTCCCGATCTGATTCTTTGCGACGTGATGATGCCGGAATTAGATGGTCATGGAGTACTAAAGGCACTACGACAAAATCCGCTAACTGCGATGATTCCATTGATTTTTCTGACTGCAAAATCTGACAATACTGACTTTCGCCAAGGCATGGAATTAGGTGCAGATGATTACATTATCAAGCCATTTAGGAGGGCAGAACTACTAGCAGCTATTACCTGTAGATTAGAAAAACAAATAGCAATTAATCAGCAATCTCAAAAGAAACTGGATGATTTACGTAACAGTATCACTTTGTCCCTTCCTCATGAAATGCGAACACCTCTGAATGGTATTTTAGGTTTTTCGCAACTGCTAATGGAAGAAAGTGATAGTCTCAACTCAGAAGCAATTCGCGAAATGGCAGAAGGTATTTATAAGTCAGGTGAACGTTTATTTAAATTAATCCAAAACTTTTTGCTATATGCAGAGATTGAAATTATGGCAACCGAGCCACAGCAAATCAAATTACTGCAAAGTCAGCAAACATTCTTTCCGACATCGGCATTAACTAACTTAATAATTGAAAAAGCTAAAAAGGTAGGACGGGAAGCAGATTTGCAAGTAGATTTACATGGATGTCATATAAAAATATCTCCCACAAAGATTTATAAAATAATTGAAGAATTAATTGATAATGCCTTGAAGTTTTCCCCACAAGGAACACCGATTTTAGTTACTAGTAAATCTGTTAACAATACTTTTAATCTATGCTTTACTGATAGCGGTAGGGGCATGACAGTAGAGCAGATTGTTGAATTGGGAGCTTATCAGCAATTTGAGCGCAAACTTTACGAACAAGAAGGTTCAGGTTTGGGGTTAATTATCGCCAAACGTTTGGTTGAATTGCACGGTGGTACACTCAAAATTCAAAGTCAGCCAAAAGAAAAAACAATTGTGCAAGTAATGCTTCCATGTATTACACAAGAAGAGTCTATTTGTGAAGACAACTCTTATCGGAGTAAATTATCTATTGGTAATGAGACAAGGGCAAGCAATGATTTGAGTAAAAAGTAGTTAAAGCTATAAAAATCGGACTTTAGACTGGTGATATTTATCGAGTTTCAGGTTTAAATTAAGAATATTGTGTATTATTTTTGCTGCCATGAAAGTTTCTGCGCGTTTGTTGCTGCTAGTTTTGTTACTGACTACAGCAGCAGCCTGTAACCAGACTCGCGCCTCCTTGGATAATGCCACGCAAGTATCTGCACCTTCGCCGCAGTTGGCACAGAATCCTACACAGCCGCAAAATAGTATCCGTACTGAACGACTTTCACCTACACCTATCCGAATTAACCTGAAGAATTTACCAGCACCTTTCGCTACGGAAAGTGTTTCCAAGAGACCTGAGGTTGTACCAATTCCTCAAAACCCCGTGCTGCGCGTACCATTAGGATTTACAGTTAATGTGTTTGCTGAAGGTCTAGATGCCCCTCGCTGGCTGGCTTTAACCCCCAGTGGTGATGTGCTGGTGACGGAAACCGGGCAAAACCGCATTCGTCTGTTGCGTGATACTAACAGCGACGGCGTAGCCGATGTTCGAGAGACGTTTGCTAGCAGGACGAATGGACTCAATAGACCCTTTGGTATGGCTTTTGCAGGTAATTCCTTCTTTTTGGGGAACACTGATGCTGTACTAAGTTTTCCTTATTCTCAAGGTCAAAACAAAATTACAGGTAAGGGTAAAAAAATCGCTGACTTACCTGCTGAGGGTTACAACAATCATTGGACGCGCAATGTTGTTGTCTCGCCAGATAGTAATAAGTTATATGTTTCAATTGGTTCAGGAACCAATGTGGATGAGGAACCCTTACCAAGGGCATCGGTACAAGTAATGAATTTGGATGGTTCCCAGCAGCAGACTCTTGCTTTTGGCTTGCGTAACCCTGTTGGTTTAGATTTTCACCCTGTAACAAAGGAACTTTACACCACTGTCAACGAACGGGATGGTATTGGTGATGATTTAGTACCAGACTACTTAACACGCATCCAGCAAGGGGAATTCTACGGCTGGCCTTATGCTTATCTTACGCCAAGCAACCTCGATCCGCGTCAGAAGACGAATAACAAAAGTAAGCGCCCCGACTTAGTAGCCCGTACTCAAACACCGGATGTGCTTTTTCAGGCGCACTCAGCGGCATTAGGTTTGCAGTTTTATGACCGTCAAACATTTCCAAAAAAGTATCGTAACGGTGCTTTTACTGCTTTTCGTGGTTCTTGGAACCGCGATCGCGGCACTGGTTATAAAATTGTCTTTGTTCCCTTCGATAGTAAAGGACGCCCACAAGGTTACTACGAAGACTTTCTTACAGGATTTTTGCTAAATCCTTCTACGCCAACTACTTGGGGAAGACCTGTGGGGTTACTCGTATTACCTGATGGCAGTTTACTAGTAACAGAGGAAGCCAATAATCGTATTTATCGGATTCAGTATACGGGGGGTTAGGGACTGGGGAAGAGTTTTTCCAGTATCTAATATTCAAGATCTAGTATGCGATCGCTAAGTAAACCTCGTTGACAGCAATTCTTTGTGTGGCTTAACTATAGCTTTATCTGGTTGACGTTAAATTACTGGAGAATAATAGTAATAGTCATCTGGTTGAGAAATTAGTTATGACTCAGAATGAGGATAATATTAAGTCAAATATCAACGAACCTTCCTCACATTCAGGTACACGATACTGGGGTAACGTGGAGGTGATAGAGGAGGGAGAAAGCTATAGAATTAGTCGTGTTGAAATCAAGCCTAGGCACGGCATTAAACCGCAAATCCATTATCACCGTAATGAACATTGGGTAGTAGTTTCTGGTGTAGCGAAGGTGACTTGTGGAGAAGAGGAAGTATTACTAAATCGAAATGAGTCAACTTTTGTTCCAGCAGCGACGCTGCATAAGGTAGAAAATCCTGGGCATATTCCACTAATTATTTTGGAAATTCAAAATGGTGAATATTTAGGTGAGGACGATACAGAACGACCTTATGACCTCAATTTAGTCAAGCCTGCAACTGAAGCTCAGTAAGGGTTGAGGTAACAACGGAGTCAGCAAACAGAATAAAGAAAACTATTGATCTGTTGATCTGTAAAATCTGAATTCTAAAAATTCAAAAGTTAAAACCACCCTTCTTGTTCTAGGGTTTCAATTAGCTGTAAACCACGGGGATCACCTACTCCTAGTAGTGAGGCTTTGGCGTCTTCGCGCACTCCTAAATCTTGGTCTTCAGCAAAGGCTTGAATTAGTGCATCGATCGCTGTGGCATAAACTACGTTAGAAGGCAGTTCCCGGCACAATTGTCCGATCGCCCAAGCGCAGTTACTCCTTACTGCTGCTACGGGGTCTTTAACTAAGGCTCCAATTAGTGGCGGTATGGCTCCTAAAACTGCCTCGTAACCTACGTCTGCCATCTGTGCCAGGGCGCTAGCAGCCCACAAACGAACTGCGGAGATGTCGGTTTTTAAGGCGTCTGCTAGGGGTGCTAATGAACGGCGATCGCGACAGTTTCCTAAAGCCCAAACTACACCTTTACGTACATAGCCATTCCAATCCTGGTGCAATTGGGCAATTAATGGCCCTACTGCATCTGGGCTGGGATTGCGTCCGAGTCCATAAGCGGCACTTACTCGAACTAAAGGACAAGTATCAGTTAACAGACGAATTAGATGAGGAGTAGCACGGGGATATTCAATATCACAAAAAGCACGAGCTGCTAGCATCCTTTGCTGGGGCTGGGGATTTTCTAGGAGGGCTAGCATCAGTTCGGGATCTGGCTTTGCTTCCTCTGACTCAGCAGTTAGCGGCTCTATTTTATCTAGGGGGCTTTCTAGCTCCACCTCGGCATCGAGTAGGCTTAGGTCGTCTTCGTCGTACATAATTTCAATCCCTAGTGGGGATTAACTCACAACCCTCCATGCCAACAGATAAAACCCTGATAGATGTTAGTTACATCATTGTACATTTTCTCATCAATCGCGTTGATTTTTATGTTCACGAGAACTTGTATAACTAAGACGCTACAGAATGTTATCGTTATGCACTAGTTTATTTCTCAGCACTCAGGAATTTTATCATCCAGAGGGATTGGGTTTGATAACCCAACTGATTGTAAAGATTTAATGCAGGGGTGTTTGATTGAAACACTTGCAGTCCGATTTGGCGGTCGCCTCTTTGAGCAGCCCAATTTTCTACATATCGCATCAAAGCTGTGCCAATACCTCGCCGTCGGTATTCTGGCACAACGTAGAGGATGAAGATGTGAGCATGGCGATCACCCCGCACTTGGTCTATGGCATTGCCTACCCAGAGGCAAGCGATGGGAGGAGTGGGGGCGGAGGAGAAATTTCGATTTTTCTGCTCCCCTGCTCCCTTGTCCTCCTCTTCTTCGACCCACCATAAGGGTGTGTCGCTAGAAAAGTATTGCTTGACTGTTTGCTCTAGGTGAGCAAAATCCTGGTTGGAGAACATATCCTGGTAAGTCCGCTGCATGAATTTGACTAGCAGCGACCGATCTAAAGTTGAGCCTCGGCGAATATGATACCCCGGTAGTAGTTGCTCAGACACTTTTGACGTTCATTAACTTAGCTAGCTGAGTTATGTAATGCTGGTAGGGCAGGAGTGGGTTGAGCACTCACGCCTATCTCTTCAATTGGTGCTGGTGCTGCCATGTCGGAGGGTAAAAATATGCGGGCGCTGACTGCCACTAGGGCAAAGAAAAATACTAATACTGCAAGCAGTGGGGCGATGTACTGACGAAAAATAGCCATATTTTGGATTGCAAAAAGCTAGGACTTCTCTGAGAACCTAGCTAAATATTTGTGAAGTTTCCTTGATTTATTTTAGCGATTTTCCGGGGCTAAAAAATAACAGATTATCGGCGATCGCGCTCTAAGTCATCGAGCACTCTTTCACAATACCAATTCTCTGGCATACCAGGATAATTCTCTTTTGCCTGCTCAATTAACCTTTCGGCAGCGGCAGTATCACCAGATAATCTGGCGATCAGCCTGTTTTTGAGATAGCTATCAGATGCACTCTCTTCTACTTGGTTTGGTATTTCTCCTCTAAATGATGGGGTTGGCGTCTGTCTCCTCAACTGCCAAAATAAAACGTAATAAAGTGTACCAAAAATTAAAATCAGGCTGAGTGTTCCAAAAAAAGTTAGGAGGTTAAATCCCAAAAATCCTAAAACTAACTGCGAGAGAACATAGCCAAGTAACAAACCAGTCAGTAAAAGGATAAGTGTGCCGACAGAAATAACTACTTGATTCCCCATATATCCTCTTCTTCCTCAAGTCCTGGTCTAGATACTGCCACTGGCTGAGGATTCCAAGGGGCAAACACTGGTAATAAGAGTAGTCCTGGTATAGCGGCGGCGATGGTAATTAAGAAAAATACAGGCCATCCCGTGCTTTGGGCGATCGCGCCACCAGGAGATGCTAAGATATCGCGGCTAACGGCCATCAAGCTAGAAAGCAAAGCATACTGAGTTGCAGAAAACCGCTGGTTACAAAGACTCATCAAAAAGGCAACAAAGGCTGCTGTCCCCAATCCACCACAGAACTGTTCTATGTTGATAGCAAGTACCATAGCTTGGTAGTTTTTACCGATATACGCTAGAAAAAAGTACGCTAAATTACTGACAGCTTGTAGAACACCAAACACCCAAAGTGAGCGATTGATACCAATTGTGCTCAAAATTGAACCACCCGCTAAAGCACCGACAATAGTAGCAATTAATCCCATACCTACTTGAATTGCTCCAATGTCGGTTTTGGTAAAACCAGTTTGCAGCAAAAAAGGCGTGGTCATATTGCTCAGTAAGGCGTCACCCAGCTTGTATAGAGTAATGAACACAAGAATTAAAATAGCTTGAATGATACCCTGACGCTGGAAAAATTCTCTAAAGGGTAAGACAACAGCATCGGCTAAGGAAGCTGGAGGACTAATTGCTTCTGGTTCTGGTGCTAATAAGGTGGCAAAAATACCGATTACCATCGTCCCTGCCATGATCAAGTAAACTGATGACCAAGGCAGGTTATCGGCAAGTATCAAGGCTAAAGCACCTGCCACTAATAGGGCAATTCGATAACCTAAGATAAAAACTGCTGCACCAGCCCCCATTTCTAATTTTTCTAAAACGTCAGTACGGTAGGCATCACTCGCTATATCTTGAGTCGCACTAATAAAGGCAATAACTATGGCGTTGATAGCTAAAAGCTGTAATGCTTGTTTGGGTTGTTGAAAACCCATGACGGCGATCGCTACTATCAAAGCAATCTGTGTCAAAATTAACCAACCCCGCCGCCGTCCCAAAACTGGCAGGGTAAATCTATCCAGTAACGGCGACCAAAGAAACTTCAAAGAATAAGGCAACCCAACGAGGCTAAACCATCCAATAGCTGCCAAATCTACCTTTTCTATGGTCATCCAAGCCTTTAAAGTATTACCGATTAACAATAACGGTAAACCGGATGCAAAACCTAGTAATAATAAAGCCGCCATCTTGCGGCTACCAAAAACTTGTAGCAGCGATTTAGTTTCCCTCATAGTTTCAATTTTTTGCCTTTTTTGAGGAAATCTCAGTCATGGTAATTGGAGTTTGGATAAAATACAACGAGTAAATGAGAAAGCGTATCATGTAACTAATACCTATAAAAGGTTTGAATTATCAGGGTAGCAGTAGTTTCGGACTAATCCCTTTTAAGGACTGAGATATCTTGCCATAGCTGCTATGCAATTATATGTAAACATGCCAACTTACCAAGATTTACTTGGCTGAAATAGAAATTCAGGATTCCGTTACAGCGTCAACAGTTTCTTAACTTTCCTAAAACCATCTCTTAACTTTCCTGAATCGGATAAACTTGATGACCTCTGATTTCTATCCCGTGTGCAGCAAGGCATTTTTCCCAACCTTCACGTGTACCGATATCGCTTTTTTGCTTGAGTAGTCCTAGTTGCTGTTCTTGTTGGGTAAGTTGAGCAAATTCTTCGTAAAGCGGGTAGTTGCTGGTAACAAAGTTTTCTTTACGGTGCAAAATCGGCGGATTTGCTCTATTTTGATAGTCTCGGTGAGTAACAAATAGGGTTTTTAAGTCAATAGTTATACTCGCTTTTAAGGCTGGATGGGGGTCAGTGTCGAATTCGGGGTAAAACAGATAGGATATTTGCGGTTTATCAGTGTAATATTTTACCAGTGTTGCACCATCTCCCCGCCCAATGGTACGGCTGGCGCAGCCTTCGTAAATTCGCAGCAAGGGATCGAGTGCTGCTAATGCCCAAACATGGACGTAAAGGGCGCCGCGTGTGTGTTTACCAATTTTGCTTTTTTCGCAAGCAGTTTGAATAACTCTTGGTTTACCTAAACTGAAAAGCTTTTGGTCGGCTACAGCGCAGGCTTCCTCATAGCTACCAAAAAAGGCTTTGATATCGTGACGCATTTCTGGCGCTAGCTTTTGCCATGCAGGGCGTTGATCAAAGTGGGTGAGAGCGAGGTAAACTTGGATGTCTAGAGAACGACGGTAGGCGATCGCATCCCATTCTGCTTCGTCGGTAGCTTGCAAAACTATAGCAAAGGCACGACGGAAGTTACCAAACTCGCTCAACAATTCCTGTTCATTGTCTAATTCGCCTTTGACAGGTAGTCGACCGCGCTTGGTAAAAAAAGCCATTAGTGGTTCAAGCTGTTCTTGATAGTCTTCAAACCGCTTGCTGGAGATGCGGATTCGCGGCGTAGAGGTTCTAGAAAAGAATCGGATAGCTTTGTAACTCTCTTTTTCGGCTTCATCTCGAAAGACAAAGTAAACGCCTAACGCCACTGGTACTGCATCTACATTTAGTGCTTCATCAATATAAGTTTTGAGTTCTTCTTGTTCGTAATATTTTTGAAAAGTATTGCGGCGAGTTACGATCCCATCGTTGTAAGCTAATTGAGCCTTGCTGGGAGCGTTAATCAGTATTTGAGCAGCGACAATTAAAACTCTTTGGGTAAGTTCCCAAGCTTGGATTAAACTTTGACGGCGTTCGTCTGGATCTTCAATAACGTTGAGGACGTAACCCAAGTTAACTACATCGGCACGGGTGATGGGTGTATTAGGGTAGTAGTAAGGATCCCAGCCTGCGCTGGTGTAGGCTAAGTTTCCTACTCGCTCGACATCGCCACCATAGCCGCAGCCGTAGTCAAAAAAAGTGGTATCTTTATGCAAGATTGCCCACTCTATTGCCAATCGTACAGGGCGAGATATGTCATTGCGAGCGATCGCGGCTCTGTGACGCTCGATTTCTAGCGCTTCAGGCATAAGACTAATTCGTAATTAAGAAAGTCGGGTATATGCTGTTTTTGTAGCCAATACCTAATATCCTTTCAATTTTTAATGGCTAGTTCAATTAAATCTTCAATTTTCTTGATATTTGGATCGCCTGCTAAGTAACCAATACCACGATGCAAATGTAAGCGGAATTGGGTGGCGAGGGTTTCTTTGTCCGTGGGGTAGCCGTCATTGTGACAGCGTTGCTTGAGGGCGAGGAGGAGAATATCAGACATTTCGCCGCCAAAGACGCGCCAAGTCATTTCGACGTTGCTATCTTGGGGAATGGTTACGGGGGAGGGTGTGGTTGGTTCTGCTAGGGAACGACAAAATGCCCAACGGCATAAGATATTCCATTGGTCGATTTTGGTACTGCGTTTAAGTTTGGTAAGTTGGTCTTTGGCTGTTTGGGAAAGTTTTATTCTTTCGATTGGCGATTCCATAATCTTCCTAAAAATTAAGGTAGTTTTTACTCATAAACCCAAACAGTAGCGAACCGCAGTTTCAACTTCAAGCATCTTAGAGTCAGAAATCTTGCCAGATGGATCAGCAGGAAAGCGATTTGGATCTAAGGAACGAATTTGAAAATATAAAAACACCGTTTCTATAAGCAATCTACTATCACTTGGAAAGACTCGTATATTAGTTGGATAATCGTGCTTAATATTTGTTCCTTTCGTCTCGATAACCACAGTCACAACCAAAGGTAATTCCTTGACAGCGTTTATGAATAATACTAAAACTGGTCTTTTTCCTGCCTGCTCTCGACCCAATACTGGATTAAGATTGACAAAATAAATTTGTCCTCTCTCGATGCTCACAAGTTTTCTAAACCATCCATTTCTGTAACGCAAAAATCATTATTGATAGAGGTAATTTCTTTCTGTATATCTAAATAGCTAGCCATTGCAAATAGTTGTTCATTTATATATTTAACATCAGTGAATTTATTTGATATTTGCTTTCTTTCTTGCACCTGTTTTGCAATACATTCTAATAGCCATTCTAATTCTTCTAATGACAAAACACGTAGGTCATGCTCTATTTTTATTAAATGTGGTGAGTTCATAATTGATCTCCTTTCCAAAGGTCGTTAGATATATTGTAAAGATATAGGCTTCAAAAAATTGCGTAGACGCATAGCGGCTTGTCGTTAGACATCGCCCAATTTTTTAAAAATATGTACTACCAAAAATATCCTGGTTTAATGGTTGTTTGGCGAGTAGTAGAATCGTATTTGAGGAGATATTCACGCGCGATCGCTTCATTTTCTCGCAATGTTTCAACTTCTTTTTTACCGATTTCGGTGTCGGTGGAAAGTAAGATTACTTGGTGGCTAGCGGATGGAAAGTAGCGTTCAACTAAGTTATTGCGATGGGAGGAGTCTAGTCTACCGAGAGGCGTATCGATTGCTACTGGTAGGCGGTGGCCGGAGACTTTTGCTAGTCCCCATAAGAAGGCGATCGCGAGTAGTTGTTTTTCGCCGGCGGAGAGGCGATGTTTCGGGACTGGTTTACCATTGAAATCGTAAAGCGAAAGGCTGAAAGTATTGGTATCAATAGCGATGCGATGTACTAAGTCTGATTTGTGGAGGAGATAAAGGAAACAATTTTTAACTTCTTCCTCTAATTTATTGAGCTTTCTCAAGGTTAGTTTTTCACGAAAAATCCTGAGTGTATTTTGAACCTTAGCCGCAGAGGTAATAATATGTTCGTTATTTTTATGTTTGATATTTTCTACAGTATATTCACTTAATTCTTTTTTGGATTTGGCAATAATAGTTTCTAATTCAGCTAAACGTCGGCGGATTGTTTCGTAATTTGCTTTAGCTTCAACAACTTGATTTTGTGCTGCTTCTAGTGCCTGACGCAGCTTTGCATAATCTTCTGGTTCTGCGGCTGTCTGTATTTGTCTTTCCAGACTATGAATTTCTTCTTCTTTATTTTTGAGAATAGTCAATTTTTCTTTTGTAGAAAGTTGAGAATTTTGCAAGTGATAGATGAGATTATCTAGCTGACTTAAAGTTTCGTCATCAGCTAATAACCAAGGTACTTTCATTTGGAAAGTTTTTGCATATAAGGTATTTATATCTTGAATTAGAAAAGATTGAATTTTTTCTAGTTCTGTCGGGGTGATATCTACTTGAGTAAGCCAAGTGAGTAAACGCTGATCTCGCTCACTTAACACATCTTTTGAAATTTGGATTTGTTGATAACGAAATTCTTTTTCTCCCTGCGTTTGCACCTGAGTAAGTAAATTGGAAATTAATGCTAAAGGTAAAACATCAGCCGCTAACTCAGACATCGATTGACGCACTTGTTCAACCTCCGCAGATTTTTCTTCCTTTTTTAGTTCTAATTGATTTCGTTCTGCCGCAATTTTACCCCCATCATAAATAAATTTATCAAAAGCTTCGCGCTGCTGAATTTCTAATTTTTCTAGCTGATTTTTCAGAGTTTTTAATGCTTCTGTTGTTGTTTGATAATCTTCTTGCTGCTGAGTTAACTTGGTTTCAATTTCCTCTATGTTTGCTAAATCTTTACTAGTACCAATTTCTTTAAGTTTACGGTTAACTAAAATATCCAAGTCAACTGCTAAACGATCTGCTAACTCTAGACCTAAAAGTCCGCGAATGGCTTCAACTACAACTGGTGGTGGTGTTTCCTGTTCAGCTAGTTCTTTGACCTGTTCACCATCAAATAGAAATAAATTAGAAATTCCTAACGGCAAAAGATTTTCTATGTATTCATCCCAGATATTAACTAAAGCATCAGGCCATGTATCACTATCACCTAAAATACCTAATGTATCCTTACCGTCTTTAGGATTTTTTGTCCAACTACGCACAATACGGTACTTTATTGGCTTATCATTTTCGATATGTTCAAAAAGTAGTTCAATCCGGGTGTCTGCAATTGGATCTATCTTGCTGTTAACACATTGGTTAAGAAAATCGCTATAACTTAAATTACCACGAGTAGAACATTGGGCGCGTTGTCCATAAAGGGCGAGACGAATAGCATCCATTAGGGTAGTTTTTCCACCGCCATTCATACCACCTAATAGGATAATTGGATGCGAGTTTTCTTCATCAATTTTTGGGTTAAGATTGATTACCTGTTTACCACTGTAGGGGCCAAAGTTTTGTAATACGAGTTCTAGAAATATCATTGATTTTTAAGATTATTAATCCAGCGGCGGCTGAAGAGTTTATCAGCCTGTATTTAGAAAACTCTACAGAGGATCGCGATGTCTAGATCCCCGACTTCTTAAAGAAGTTGGGGATCTAACTTTTTACTATGGCGTTGTTTCCTTATTTTTAAATTTCATACTCGCCCAAGTTACCTGTTCATCATTTTCACTTTCATCTTCATCCACTTCATCCGTTGCTGCAACATCGCCCAAAGTCATCTGCTTGACTTTTGCAACATCACCTTGACTAACTGCCTCACTTAATTCGCGTTTCAAACGAGCATTTTTAATAGCGTCTTCTGGAGAACGGGAACTCGTATTAAAACATTTTTCTAGGGTTTCGTATATTCCCACGCGACGAGTTTTTTTGCGATACTGGCGTTCTGTGTCTAGCAATTTTGCCATGAGTTCCAAGTGCATCGCGTCACCTTCACAGATTTCTTCTAAAACTATCCATTCATCACGACCTAGTAGGCTATAGTCAGCACCAGGACGGGGGTCTTGAAATTCTTCACCTGTCACTTCTTGATAAATGCGGGGTAAACTATCATCAAATTCATGTTTGTCTTCAAGCCAGATACGGCGAATTTCACTTAATTCTTCTAGAGTAATTAAAGTGATATCGCGCATATTTTCTGGTGCTGTACGACGGATTTGTGTCTGCGCTTCTAATAATCGTCTTAACCAATGTTCTCGCCAATATTTGGTATAAGGGCCATGAATTGGTTCAACTGAAATTTCACCTTCTACATTGCGCTCAAAAAGTTGAACTTCGCCCCAGATGCGGCGGAAGTCTCTTTTATTGCGGTCATCTCTATTATCTAATTCATTGCGGATATCTAATAGAGGCTGCATCCATTCTTTCTCTTCATCATTTTGAATCATTGCCTCCATTGATTTATCCTTACTAACAATTGTGCAAACCCAACACCCAAATCGAGAATCACCACAGCTAGCAGTAGAAGTATCAACAACTAGTGGACATTCATTATCTGCTGTAGCACCTCTATACATGGTGAATAAATCTTTATTGCTATAGCCCCAAGGGTTTTGCTGCTGATTTAGGTAAATCCAAACTTCATCAGTACGCCAATCTTCTATGGGGCTGTAAATTAATGAATTAGGCAAGCTTGGACTATGGTAAAGCAGAGATGTAGGTAAACTTGAATCAGAAACGAGGCGATCTTTTAGGCTCCCTACTTGATGTTTTTCCATTGAGATAGCACGTTTGATACTTTCAGCCTTACGCGTACCTAAAATAAGAATAACTTCCCCATTTACTCTAACCACATCACGTATAAAACGGTTAGAAGGATGAATTTTCAGACGGTCTGTACACCAACGAAATTTTCCTCGCGGCGTTGGATAACCTTTACCAATCAAGCTTACCCAGAATGTCTCTTTGATTTCTGGTTGTAATAAGTGGGGTTCAATGGGCATGTTCTGTTCTTTAGCAGCAGTCCTCATGCTTTCTAAGGATTTGCGTACCCAAACAGAGACTACAGGGTTTTCTACCAATGTGTCAGTTGTAATAATATGAATAGTCTTTTTTCGCTTTTCAATAGGTAGTGCTGCGATCGCATTCCAGATAAGCTGTAAAGTAGCAGTACTATCTTTGCCGCCCGAATAGCCTACTACCCAAGGTATTTGATCCAAACTGTACAATTCTTGAATCTCGGTGGTGAGAGCTTGGATATATTCCACTAAATCTGTTACAGTACGTGTCTGCTGAACTTTATTTTCTGGTTTTTGTGCTGTAGTCATTTCTCCTTCTCTCTGAAAACATGGGTGTAACTTTATCTCTTCCATCTCAGTACATGGAATTCGAGGCTACACAGGGACAACGCACGTACTCATGTCCTAACAAAGTTTTTAAAAACCTTACTACTAATACCTAATTTTTTGGACAATTAAACTACATAATTACTAGTTCGTTTTTAAAATTAACATGAAAGATAGTGCATCCGACCCAACTGCTGACATCGCTAGAGAGTACCTGGAACGGGAAAACAAGGAAAAACAAGTACTCTTTTTACTACTAGAGAAGTTTTTAGGGAGAAAAGATCAGATTCTAGTTCAAAAAACTGAGATGGGTGGTACTGTGGCTTATGTTAGCTCTGTTACTCTGGAATGGTTTGCGGGTCGTGTTCACTTCGCCTCTGGCTTACCTCTGTTTCAGAAAAAGTACAATCCTGAGACTGATAATGTCGAGATTGACGCAGATAGTATTGATGAAATTCAGCAACGTCCCCTTGATTGGTCACGTCAAGCACCGCTAGTTCAGTATTTAGCGGCTCGACACAACCATAAGTTTCCGCCAGTGCTGGTAGTAATTAATCAACCGTGGGTAGATAATCCCAAAGCTGCTGAGTGGGATGGCGAAGGACGCGCCACCAAGTCTACGACTGATTTCATACCTCTAGATAAAGACGGTAAGGTAGGTCTGCTAAATATTTCTGAGGATGATGTAACCATTTATGCACTAGATGGTCAACACCGATTAATGGGGGTTCAGGGATTGATGGAGTTAATCAAAACTCGTAAACTCCAGCGCTATAAAAAAGATAAAGGTGCTGATGACAGTTTTATTACAGTCAATGATTTGATAGAAAAGTACCAAGTAGATCTTGCTTACTTGCAAAATTTACCCAAGGAAAAAATTGGTATTGAGTTTATCTGTGCAGTTGCGCCTGGGGAAACTCGTATCCAAGCGAGGCGGAGGGTGAGATCAATTTTTGTTCATGTCAACCTGATGGCTGCACCCTTGACTAAAGGTCAGTTAACACAGTTGAATGAGGATGATGGTTTTGCGATCGCTGCTAGAAAAATTGCAGTTACACATCCACTGTTAGAACAACAACAAGAACGCAACCCCCGCGTTAATTGGAATAGTGCAACAGTAGCTTCTAATTCTACAGTTTTGACTACGTTGCAAGCTCTACAAGATATGTCTGAGCGATATTTGGGTCAAAAGTTCCCTCACTGGAAACCCTTGGAGAAAGGTCTAATTCCCATGCGTCCAGAGGATGAAGAACTTGAGCAGGGGATTGAGGAATTAACAAAGCTATTTGATTATTTGGCTAATCTTCCTAGTTATAAGATTTTGGAACACGAAGATACGCCTGCTTTGCGGCGGTTCAGCTTTGAGAAGGATGGAGGTGAAGGAAATATGCTTTTCCGTCCGGTTGCTCAAGTTGCATTAGCGCAAGCTTTAGGAATTTTAGTGTTTAAAAAAGGCTTTTCTCTTGCAGATATCTTTAAGAAACTGCGGAAGTTTGACCAGCAAGGTGGTTTTAGTGGTATGGAGTATCCACAATCTATTTGGTATGGGGTTTTGTATGACCCAAATAAAAAGCGAGTACAGGTTGCTGGACGAGATTTGGCAACGAAGTTATTAGTTTACATTCTGGGTGGAATTCAGGAACAGATGGAACGTGCTGAACTTCGTAAGGCTTTGGCTGATGCTAGGACTATGGAAGATAAAACTATAGGTTTTGATGGCAAGTTTGTTGAACCGAAAGCGGTAGGACTTCCACCTATCCTGTAATTATGCTTGAAATAAAATATATTTTGGCGATGCCAGTGTAGCGCTTCCAGTTGTGGAAAGTGTTGCTCTGTATTTGGTAGAAGTATTGTTTCACCATGAAAATCTTTCATAGGTTTACTATGATGAGATGCTTCTTCCAAATCATTACTAACTATAATTTTGTATTGTTCATCTACAGTGAACCAACCCCTATCAAATGCCCAATGATGATTTTTGCAAAGAGCAATTCCATTATGAATTTTATTATCATAAAACTGTGAAAATGGCTTGATGTGTGCGCCATCAACAATATTTTGATTTATTTTTTTAGTTACTTTTAGTCCACAAAAAGCACATCTGTAATCATAAATATGTACAACTGCTTTCCTAAAGAAAGCATTTCTAGTTACTGCTCGTTTGAAGCTCCACCTTGGATTAGTCTCTAAAATTGATGTTTCAATTGATTTTTCTATCTCTACCGCGTTATCTTGAAAAGTTTAATTTATTTGTAAAATAGCTTCTAAATCATTTTCATTATCAGAAAAGAAAGCTGCCACAAGTGCATCAATTGTAAGATGGAGAACTGATTACATTCCAATACCTCTCAAATGTTTGAATTAATTCATCTGAAACTGGAATTTCATTAGTTGTAATGACACCTCGCGTAATCAAATCAATTACAGATAAAAGTAATATTGGTTTATATTGAGCGTTACCACGCTTCTGGATACTACTCACATTTAATTCAGCAAAGCGTTGACAATAATATACTATATTTTTTATATTTAATAATTTAATTAAGCAAGCAAAAAAATCAATTTAAGAATTTACTGAGGTTAAATTCTTCTTCTAGCTGTTCTTTTGTTCCTCTGTCAGAAATCAGAACTAATAGAAGTCGCTCTGAGTAATCAACAGAACCCCGTAACTCGTTTTGTAAAATTTCGAGTCCTGCATTAGCATACTCTTCAAATATTTGAGTACGTTTATCTTCATCTTGTTCTTCTCTAGATGAGAGTATGTTGATGTCTTGAGTTTCGTTGATTCCTAATAATTTAATGATTAGGTCATATCCCAATGAAGCAAAATTTTCTTGTGGAATTGGAGATGGTTCTCTTTTTGTAGTTTCCCCCAAAGGAACGCGCTTTTTATATTTAACGCCCAATGCTGCTGCAAACACCATTACTTCTACATAAGTCTGAAAAGGCCCAGTTGTGTCTTTTGATGCAACTAGAGTTTTCACCAACTCAGCCTTATCTTTAGCAACCCTGATTCTGTTTGCAGCCATTGTTTTAATATCTATATTGTTGCCATAATAACCGAAAGGTAAGGGCGATGCCTAGGAGCAAGCCACTCATGTCTACGTACGTATTTTGCATTATTTTAAACTAATTACAAAGCGATCGCAAACTTCCATTACCCCAACAAACTCATGATTTTATGGGTATGACTGATAAGATACGCGAGGTTATACTGGTAGCCTCGCAACAGTTCAGTTTTATCTAGCCAAGACTAAAAAAGTATAATAAAATACATATTCAAGTTTATTCAATTAAGTCATGCGTAGTTTCTCGTAATCATTACTTCAGTAAAAGAGTTTTACCAACAAGGGTTTAGTGTATGAGTGAAAATGACAAGCAAGGTAATTTCTGGACTACGTTACCTGGAATAATTACAGCATTAACTGGTATAATAACGGCTACAGGGGGATTGATTGCATCTCTTCATGCGACTGGTATATTTTCTAGCCAAAATACCCAATCTTCTTCTGCAAATCCACCACAGATTCAAACTAATACTAATACTTGTCTTCAACAGGCAAATAATGCAACTTTCGAGGTTAAAGCTTATAACCAAAATGGTTGTAAATTTAAAATTTTAAATAATAAGAATAACGTTAAAGCACACTTTCATGCTAGTGGAGAATGGGCCGTGGGTAAAGCGGCTGATGGATTTGAATATGTCACAGTGGAAGGTTATACAAGAGAGATTGACGAATCTACCAAAAAGCTATTCAAATGTCCAGATCAAAAACTAGGAGCATTAATATATATACGTAAAGGAAAATGTTATCACGCAGGTGAAGATACAGTTTTACCATTAGAAGCAGAAGAGGAAATTAATTTTTATATTAACGATCATGCTGAGGGTTATAATGATAACCGAGGAATTGTGAAAGTTACCTGGGATATAGCCAACTAAAATATAGTTTTGTACTTGAAGGCAAGCAAAAAGCGATCGCACTTATAACCACATTACTTTATATTAATTATCGGCGTTGCTGAATCCAGGTATGAATTTATCTCACGCAGAGACGCAGCGGAAAGTCTGTAGCTTGCTTCCCGCAGGGTACGCCGGCTTCCGGCGAACAGACGCCACTTGCTTCAAGCCGGGGAACCCGTCCAACGCAGTGGCTCAACTTTTCAAGACAGAGGCGCAGAGAGCAAGAGTTTTAGATGTTAAGTTTTTAAATTTCATACTTCAATTCAGCAATGCCTAATTATCAAACGATCGCTAAACAAATAAATTATCCACTAACATAGTCCATCCTGGTACTGCGGGTTCAGCTTCCGCTACCTCACCACGGCGATAAATTTGGGGTTGTTCGGGGTTACTGGCGCGATATACTCTGATAACTTCCTCTTTGACTACATCCACATCCCAAACGACCAAAGTACCCACCGCAAAATAATCACGGCGTTTGCTAGCCATATCTTTCTCTGCTGTCTCACTGTAATCATTTTCACTTCGCACCTCAGCAGCAAACACAGGCGCACCATTAAGGAACTTTCCACCTGTAGGTTTGCCAGTGTAAAATGCGGCATCAGGACTTAAAGAACGGCGGTTAGGAAGATTGATAAGAAAACCAACATTATCAGGTAAAGCATAACCACTTTTTGTCAGACGTTCGTAATCGCGCAGACTGGCATAAATTTCACCTCCTGCACGTCCTGGTAAAAATCCAGTTGGAGACATCAGCAGCAGTTCTCCATTGACAATCTCCGCTTTACAATTTTCAGGGACGCTGTATAAATCTTCAATAGTTGCTTCACTCTTTATATTCATAAAACACCTGATATGAATTGGAGATAATCTCAATTTAACAATCTCTCCTCCTCTCTGCGTCCTTGACGCCTCTGCGGTTAGTTTCACCAAAACTTAGGTTGGAAACTGAACATCCTCATAAACTAAAGAAATAGGAAAGTGAAAATCAACGCTAGTTAAATGAACTTCATCCCCTTCTTCGTAAGGATGCAACTCCCAGAGTCCTTTATCATTTAGCCGAAAGCAATCTAAACTAATTTTTTCAGCATCAATGAGAACATATTCTTGTAAAGTCTGGATACGGCGATACTGGATAAATTTACGACCTCTGTCGTAAGCTTCTGTACTAGGAGATAGAACTTCGACAATTAGACAAGGATACTGAATAAATTGAATGGCTTGTCTGTCTCGTTCATCACAACTCACCACAACATCTGGGTAGTGAAATGGCCCGTTCTCAGTTACTCCTACTTTTGCATCTGCCATGAAGGCGCGATATGGGCCTCCCCGGAGGTGACTTTTTAATGCTGAAGCCAAGTTTAAGGCAATGGTAGTATGGGGAATTGTCCCCCCAGTCATGGCGAAGACTTCACCATTGATATATTCGTATTTAATATTTTGGTGTTCTTCCCACTCTAGATATTGTTGGGGAGACATATAATTTTGGTCTCGACTTGCAATCATAGATTACCTACCACGTTCAACTTGAATAATCTCGGTATATTCAAACTCGTTGGGACTTTGCCTAACTAAAGGATATCTTTCTCCACCTAACTCAATATAATCCTGCTCACAATCTGGTTTGGATGAATAATACGTAAGTACATATTCTCTACCGATTCTATCTGTTATTTCTGCTTCTACTTCACCCCGCCACTGAGTTTTAGTTACTAAAACTATTAACTGATTTGCTAATTGGGGAATTGTTCTAGCAATGTGTCGCCGCGAACTTTCATCCAAACTACCGAAAGGTGAATCCATGACAATTGGGAAAGTGCTACTATCGGGAATCATCATCATTTTCCGTTTCTCACTCCATTCCCTTACTTTGTCAATAATGCTGGCGATAAAGGATAAACTGAGAATTTGATTTTCACCAGTGGATGCTGCGATCGGTGCTTCCATACCTGTGGTATTTTCTATTAATGTTAGTTCATATTTATCGCTAATTTTCGGAATATATGGAGTAACAGAAATTTCTGCGAATATCTCTTGTACCCGCTTTTCTAGTTGCAGTCGGAATTGTTTTTCTTGACGATTCCTGACTTCTGTTAACCTTTCAATTGCATCTTGGGTGGCATTAATGCGTCGCTGTGCCAACGATTGCTTTTCTTCATTTAGCTTTTGCTTAGCTATTTGTTTTACCAAGGTATCAATTTCTGTTGTGAAGTGAGTAATTTGCTGCTGATTTGCACCTTGTTCTCTATTTAATTCATCGATTTTCCCTTCAATCTTATCTAAGCGCTTTTGTAAGCTGCTAATTTCTTCGTTAGCATCTTTTCGCAACCTTTCTTGAATGCTATCTAATTCGCTTTCAATTTGAGATATTGTTTGTCTTAACTGATTAATTCTGCTTTGTTCTTTGTCAACTTCTTCCCAAAACACTATTGCTTGCTTATCAATTTCATCTACTTGAGCGCTCATGCGAATTGTAGTTTCTTCTACCGCTGAGGAACCTGCTCTATTCAACCAAATTTCAACATTGGTATGGGAATGATTCCCTATCTGTAATTCAGTACCACAAATACAGCGTTTAGAATTAAGTAAGTCATTGACAAATTCTCGCGAAATTCCCGATGTTAACTTACCTCGCTGCTTTAATTCATTGATAATTTCTCGAAACTGTGCTGTAGCTTCTGATAGCAATACGGTGTAGCCGCGTGAAGAGATAACTTTTTTTAGGGCTTCCCTAGTTTGTCGCAGAGCATTTTGGTTTGCGATTTTCTGGTTTTCTAACTCTTGACGTCTTTCTTGCAGTTCTTGGGCGGCGCTGAGTTCTCGTAAATGGTTATTTGTCTCTTTCTTAAAAGTTTGTTGATATTCTAACTCTTGTTGAATTTCTGTTTGTCGTTTGGCGATGCGCTCAATCTCTTGTTCTATCTTTTCTTGTTCTTTCAAAAGTTGTTTAATTTCTGAATCACCAATAGATTTTAACTCATTCTCTAAACTTCTTTTAGCTTCTCCCAAATGTCTGATTGAACGATTGATTACCTCGACGCCTAAGAAAATCTTGGTAGCCTCAGCAATTTCAGCTTTTTTGTCTGTTCTAACTATCTCTTCAATCCGCTCGCCATCAAAGAAAAAATATTGGTGTAAACTAGCAGGTAATATTTGTCCAATTATTTCTTCTGGTTGCTGGAGTGGAAAATACCACCTACCATCATCACCAGCGACTTGCATTAATAATTCTGTTTTGCTCAAGTCGAAGTCGGTTTTGTTTTTATAAACTCGACACTGGCGTTTGACGTTGTAGCGTTTACCTTCATGTTCCCAAGTAATTTCTACCCAACATTCTACAGATTGTCCAGTTTTAGCTTCAGCGATCGCACGCTTATTAACTAGCTGCTCAGTTGATGCAAAGGCTGCACTAAATTTATCATATAATACCCACGTAAATGCATTTAGCAGACTAGTTTTTCCTGCTCCATTATTGCCGTGAATAATTGTTGTGTTAAAAGTGTCTCCACCTGCAAGGATTATTTCTGGTGTTTTACCATAAAAGGAGCGAAAGTTGCACAGCTTGATTGAAGTCAGCTTCATCGCACCTCTTCCTTCACAATTGCCAAAATATCATCATTAATATGGCTGTTACTTTTCTTATCTAGCCTGCTCTTTTCTAGATGCCATACCCGCTCTATAATTTGTCGTACTTCTGGCGAGGCGCTGGTTATTGGCTCCTGAACATCATCGATATTTGGTTCTTCTAACATTTGGTATTTTAAAATATATTTTTTCTATATTTTAACCGTCTCTAATGCTGCGATCGCCTCTCTAAAGCTATTATTAGTAGTATCTTTATTTTCAGTAAGTTCTATCTTTAAATTTATAATTTTTTGGAAAAAAGTACTTTATTTTTGAAGAGTTTTCTGTTATTATTTAAATTAATAAGATTTACTTTATAATGGAAATTCAGTAAATTTAAAAGTTTTGCTTACACCCCATTATAAAAACCTTAATATTATCTTCCCATATTAAGTACTTCTTTTCTCCAAATCCCAAAAAATTTTACAAAAGAACACAACTATAAACGTGTAAAACAGCAAATCAATCCGTAATACCTCATCAAATATCTAACAATCCATATCGCTTTTGTAAATCCAACAACTTCATTCTCGCTTCGCCAGCATTGTCAGCTAAATCAGCGAATTCGACAAAGCGACGCAATTCCTTTTTCAACAGATTACGCTCAACTTCTATAGTTTCCCTGTCTAAGTCTGGTGGCAAAACAATCATGTCAAATATAGTGGCGCGTTGTTTAGTAGGATGAGGACGCAAAACACGCCCCCGCCGCTGGATAAACTGGCGAGGATTACCAGAACTTGATAAAATCACCGCAGTTTGAATTGCCGGAATATCGACACCTTCATCTAAACAGCGAATTGCTACCAAACCTTGCAATTCACCACTTTCAAATTGATGCCGCAAAACTTCACGTTCTTGTAATGATGTTTGTGCCGTATAGGTGCTTACCTTGTACCCTAGTTCCACTCCGAGAATTTTGGCGACAGCTTTAAGTTGTCGCAGAGATGAACGTTGTCCCGTATCTTGTGAACCATCACTGCAATAGAAAAGAGTGTGAGTAGTTTCGCGGCGAATTGTCATTAAATCCCGCAAAGCATTTAATTTATTTTCTGCCGCACCAATCAACCTTGCTCGTTGCATCAACAACGGCTTTAAATCTTCATGGTTTTCAAAGTCTGCCGATTCACCATTTTCCCGTTCCCGATATAATAGCGATCGCCCAATTCTTTTAGTTAATTTTAAATAAGCAATACTTTCTGCCTCAGTTAATTCTACCAAAATTGGATAATACTGATAATGCACTAAAGCACCTTGAGCGATCGCATCTCGCAAAGTAAACTCTGGCTGGAGAACCGGGCCAAAATAAGCAAACAAAGATTGCGTACCATATTCATCAAAATACCTCTCTGGTGTCGCAGATAAAGCCAGCCGCAACCCTACACGGCGCGGTAAACTTTCTTCTAGCTTGGGTGCGCCTAAATTATGCGCTTCGTCTCCAATAATTAAAGTCTTGGCGGGAAAATATTTGAGTTGAGATTGAAATCCTTCTCCAATTAAAGTGGAGTTGGTAGTAATCACCGTCACGAAACCTTGGGAACCAGAACGCAAATTGTAAATCTGCGTAGAAAGTTGACTTTGCCAAGCGCGTAAATTCTCGAAAGCTAAAATAGGCTGCAAATTAAATTTTTCACATTCTCGCGCCCATTGGGTGACAAGATGGCGGTAGGGACAGACTACCAACAAGACTTGTAGGTTAATTTGTTGGTATAATTCACAGGCGATCGCTAATGCTGTAATTGTTTTACCACTACCAGTTGCCATTTTTAGCGTTCCTCTACCATTGTTAGCAAACCAGCTAGTGATAGCTTGTCGCTGATACTGCCGCAATTGCACAGATAAAGGTATTTTCGGGAATCCTGGTAGTGGTTGTTGAGTCTGATAACTGCCCTTACTTTCCCTTACAAATGGTAATTTGAGTTTGAAAGTGGGCAGTTGTTGCTGCACTGGATTTGACGTCAGATACATAAAATGTCAGGCACAAAGATGGTAACGAACCCTAATTAATTGAGGATTAGTCATTAGTCATTAGTAATTAGTCATTGGTACTTATTTTTCCCAGTCCCTAATCTCTATGCCTAATCCCTAATCCCCAGTCCCTATTTTCAGTAACCGCGCCAAACGCCGATGAGAGAACCTTGTACCTGCACATGCATAGCTGCAACTTCAATGGGGTTGTACTTAGAATTTGCTGGTTTGAGGGTAACGCGATCGCCACTTCGATAAAAACGTTTTAAAGTAGTACCGTATCCATCAACTCTGGCGGCGACAATAGTACCATTTTTCAGATGATCTGGTTCTACTACTGGGCGCAAGAATACTAAATCTCCATCAGCAATTAAATCTTCAATCATGCTGTCGCCAGCTACGCGCAAAGCATAGGTTTGAGCAGGTAATGAGAAATTAGAAAAGTCCAGATGATCTACAGTATCAGTGAATGGTTCAATTAAACCACCTGCGGCGATCGTACCTAAAATCGGTACACCTTGCTTGACAGGATGTAAAATCCGAATAGTTCGCGCCTTCCCTTCATTCCATTCTATGTATCCTTTGACGCGTAAATGTTCCAAGCGGCTTTGAATTGGTGCTGGCGACTTCAAGCTCATCGCCTGCATCATTTGCCGAATTGAAGGCGAATGTTGGTGCGTTCGGATGTATTCCGCCAACCATTCGTAAAGTTCTTGTTGAGCTTCCGTTAGACGTTCCATAAATTTATCGGGAAGTAATTATAAATGTCCCTAGAACATTAGTACTACAAAAAACTCTCCATAACAAGATAAAAGTAAAAATATGAAAAGCAAAAGAAAGATAATTCTTTTATTTTTTGCCTGTTTATTTTTGATTTTTTCCTAAGAAATAGCCAAGAGTTGAGAGTCAGGAGTTAAAAGACAGGGGAAGTGCAGGAGTGAGGGAACACACAAGCAGAGGAGAAAGGCGAGAAAATAACTCTTGACTCTTGACTCTTGACTTTTGACTCCTTTCACTCTGCCCCTAAAATACTTACAAGCAAAGCCTTTTGGGCGTGCAAGCGATTTTCGGCTTGATCCCAAACTCGTGATTGGGAACCTTCGATTACAGCCTCGGTAATTTCTTCACCGCGATGGGCTGGTAAGCAGTGTAAAACAATTGCCTCTGGATCAGCTAGGCTCAATAGTTGCTCCGAAATTTGGTAAGGTTGGAAAATCGGCAAGCGATCGCCTGCTTGATCTTCTTGCCCCATACTTGCCCAAACATCGCTGTAAAGTACAGCAGTTCCCTTGGCTGCTAATTCTGGGTCATGAGTCAGGAGAACTTCAGTTTTATTATTAGCGATCGCTCTTGCTTGTTCTACAATCTTAGGATCTGGTTCGTATCCCCTAGGCGTAGCAATTCTGACATTCATTCCAGCCAAGGCGCAGCCAAGCATCAGAGAATTAGCCATATTATTCCCATCACCCACGTAAGTTAAAGTTAACCCAGCAAGGGTGTTAAAGCTTTCTTGAATCGTCAACAAATCAGCTAATACCTGACAGGGGTGTTCTGCATCAGTAAGCGCATTAATTACCGGAATCTTTGCATAATGAGCAAAAGTTTCCAACTCCTGCTGTGCAAAAGTGCGAATTGCCAAAATATCCAGATATCGATCCAACACCCGCGCCGTATCCTGCAAAGGTTCCCCACGACTAACTTGAGTGACATTAGGGTTGAGATCGATTACCTGTCCACCTAATTGGTACATTGCCACTGTAAAACTCACCCGTGTGCGAGTAGAAGCTTTAGAAAACAACAATCCCAAAACCTTATTACATCGCAACTTTAGCTGTTGCGATTTTAGTTGAGTTGCCAATTGCAGGAGTTCCTGAAGTTCCTTTGGACTTAGGTCTGCCAGACTTAATAAATCTCGTCCGCTCAACGCTGCCATGCTTGTAATCTGTAAAGAACAATTACGTATTTCTGTTCCTTTACCCAACTGTGGCAAAAAAATACAGTTTTAAAACTGTATCAATATTTTTGCGCCTAGCCTAGGATTTGAGATAGCTTTGCTATGAATATTAATTTATCAACTTTACCAGTAATTTTAATCACTGATTTTTTGTATTTATTAGAGATTAGAGACTTTTAAGATTTGGTTAAAACCTTGCCTTTTGTGGGCAGATTTTTTCTTTAGTCCCGAATCTCTAGTACCCAGTTTTATTTATCACATTTTTAACGCCTACTCAACTATCTAAGGGCTGAAAAGCAATAATCTAAAAATGTTTATTTGTAATCGATACTAGACAATCAAATTACTTATGGTACAATAGGAAGTCGGTTAGTGCTTGAAAGCATTAGTCAATGAGCGCCAGCATAGCACAGTGGTAGTGCATCCGACTTGTAATCGGAAGGTCGTCGGTTCAAATCCGACTGCTGGCTTTAAGGCTATACCAAGTTTTAAACCTGTACTGTACATTCACTAATTGGATGCCGCTGTTTAGTAAATTCGCGTCGTTACTTAACTTTGGCTAACCGTTGATAATTGTAATTATGATTGCGATCGCCCTTCAATCAACTAACCTACAAAATTTACTGTGACTCTACGGAGAATAATGTAACACCTTACTTGGTTGCTATCAAACAATATGTGCTTGAACCTCATTCTTGCTAAAATTCCTGAAAGCTTGATTGTGGCGATCGCAATCATCATAACTATGTTTGAGGTACTACACACAAAAACGTTAAATACCTTACAACAAACAAGTGATTACCCTTTTCAAACACTTATTCGCTTTCGCTAATCGCTTTGCTCACATCAGCTAACGTTTGATACTCTTTTGAAGGCAATCGGTTTAAGGCTCGCAGTATTTTCTCGTCAATACCTTTTTCTTCAGCGTACCTAACCAAGTCTTGTTTACTCAGCGGGTAACTGATTTCGTTCAAACTGTGCTGTAGCTGCACTATATTCACTTTAATCATAATGACTCTCCTCAAGCCTGACGCTGGGTATTCTGGTGAATAAAGTAGAGATTTAGTCAAATATTGACTAAATAAATAGGGAGAATAGTTAAGAGGGAGCTGAAAAACCATTCACACCCCACCCTGTGCGGTTTTAGCTTTGATTCGTTTCAGTTCGCACCATTTTGACAGATGAATGTCACCTTTACTCGGTAAGAACTTCTTTGATTTACAAACGAAACTTCAACGTGTGCTATCTCTAGCATGAGGTAGATTCCATAGTAAATTCATTCATCTAAGGTCTGACTTTTTATAGAATCTTTTTAGCTTATGGATAGATGCCAAGCTCACTTTTTCCATTACTTCCCTATATATCCACCGCAACCCCACAACAGGCTAAAAAAGCTTCTGAATAGCTTCGGTAAACTGTTCGTAAGGAGAAACTCCCACGATAGTTTCTGCTAATTCACCATCCTTGAAAAATAAAACCGCCGGAATGTTGCGAAGACCGAATTTTTTAAAAATCGGCTTGTTGTTGTCAATGTCTACTTTAACAACCTTGGCGCGACCTTTGTATTCCTCTGCGAGTTGATCCATTAACGGACTAATCAAGCGACAGGGGCCACACCAAGTAGCAGTAAAATCAACAACAACTACTTTCTCTTCACTTAAAAGAGCATCAAAGTCACTTTCTTCAACGTAAGCAACTGTATCAGTAGACATTTTTGTAATTCTCCAGTATCAAACTCAAATTTCAGTAAACAGCTAACTGTACAAACTATACTCTCTTCTGCTCAGCGCTAATCAAACAGTATTTAGAGGAATATTCCAGGGGCGATCGCTAATTTGTCAAAAATCAGCTTGTCAGTTTTAAACCGGCGTTGCTGAATCCAGAGATGAATTTACCGGGCTACGCCCCGCTTCTCTACGAGACGCTCCGCGAATGCTAACACCCAGAGACGCAGCGAAAAGTTCTGTTCGCCTCCGGTCTCCGTCAGGAGAAGGAGGGTTTCCCCGACCCAGGAAACTTTTCAAGACAGAGGCGCAGAGAGTAAGAGTTTAAGATGTTAAGTTTTTAAATTTCATACTTCAATTCAGCAATGCCTTTAAACCTCTTCCCCATAACGCTACTTGTTACCCTACGGAAACGCTAAGAGCGAACAACCAGGGGAAAAGAGGCAATGCAGTGCGCTCCTCAAGCCAGCCGCGTGTGGGGGCCCCGAAGCCCCCCGTTGAGCAGACTGGCGCGGAAAACCCTTGATGCTCGTCGCTACTGCTGCGCTAACACCACGGCACTGGCTTCCTCATGCCCAAAAAATCCACCCCTTAGTGGATGGATTTTTTTATGTTTTTTGATTTTGTGACTTAAATCTGCCTGCAATAAACTCTCGCTTACGTAGATGCTTCGTTTTGCGTTTATTAACTCGTTCTCGCCACATCCGAAAACTCGATTTTTTCATTTCATGTTTCATTAAGGCAATTACTTCTTTTTCAAGGAGTCCAAACTGAGCCTCAATAGCATCAAATGGTGTTCTATCTTCCCATGCCATTTCAATGATGCGATCAATAGTTTCGGGATTGAGGTTAGGTAGATTCATTTCTTTGTTTTCAATTATTAAATTTGAGCTATTTTTTTTCTAAAGTAATTTGATTGCTAGACTTACCACACGCGATCACATTTCGATAGCAGTGTATATAGTTGAGTGTTACTTAATCTCTACCATAGATAAACATAGAGTTCACTTGATTTTTTCTATAACTAAATTTTACTAATATAAACATTAAATTTAATCCTCAATGATTTATTTATTACCCCCTACTATTTCTCTAATACCACTTCGACTGACTTCTAGGGAATCCATTTCTCTTAAATCAGACTAAAAGTAAGATAGATGCCGCTATCCTATCCTATCTATAGCTATCTCTTAGAGAATTGATATAACCCTTTTTCATCACTCTGGCGAAAGAATGAACAAGACTAAATATTAATAGTTTATAGGAATTGCTTTATCTCCAAAGAATGAGGAAGTCAAAACACAGGTAGTGTATCTTAATGAATTATCCATGTTAATATCTATCTATTTTACGGCATTTTACTAATAATTCAAAGGTATTTATGTATGTTTATATATTAGTTAAGTAATTAAGCAATTTACTTGAATAAAAACACATCTAACGCATTTTGGAAACTTTTATGAACTCTGAAGATATTAATGAAGCCAGACGAGGCTTAGGATGGTCGATTGCTCTGGGCATTTTTATGATTGTGCTAGGCATTGGGGCGATCGCAGAACCATTCGTTGCTACTATTGCCATCACATTCGTCCTCTCCTGGATTTTATTGATCGCTGGTATCATCCGAATTGTTCACGCATTTCAATCACGGCGAAAACGAAGCTTCTGGTCAAAGCTACTGATTGGCATTCTATACGTAATTGCTGGGATTCTGCTGCTTAGCAACATCTTTGGCGCTGCACTTTCCCTTACCTTAGCTTTGGGAATTCTCTTTTTTGTTGAAGGTGTATTTGAGGTGATTGCAGCGTTTCAAGTGCGTCCAGACCCAAACTGGGGTTGGGTATTGTTCAGTGGCATTATGGCTATCATTCTAGGTATTTTGATTATGTCTGAATGGCCTTTCAGCGCAGCTTGGGTACTGGGAGTATTCGCAGGCATTAATTTTTTGTTAACAGGCATTTGGATGATCATGCTTTCATTGTCTATCCGCAGCCTTTCTAACCAGAGGACAAGAATTTGACGCAAATTCGGCAACTATGAGCAGTTGCTATTGTTTGTAAATCAAATAGGATGCTTAACCCATAATAAGAAATGATAGTGCTATGTCTTTATAGTGCAAAATTTTAATAAACCACAAAAGTTCAAAGAAATCACCAAGCCGATTGCAACACAACCGTATTTAATGTCTAAATCAACTGTTTCAACAAAACGGCTCAGTAAAAGGTTCATCCACTGGTTACTTGAAGAAGACAGACAAGAAAAGGAAGGCCCTTATCGTAAGGAAGAACCACATCACCAGCATTCTTGGTGGCAAGTCATGTGCCTGACTGGTGTAGATTATTTCTCGACTCTTGGCTATCAACCTGGTATTGCAGCACTGGCAGCAGGCGCTCTTTCTCCTGTGGCTACCCTAATTTTGGTTTTGCTGACGCTTTTTGGCGCATTACCAATCTATCGGCGTATTGCTGCGGAAAGTCCTCATGGGGAAGGGTCGATCGCAATGTTAGAGCGTTTGCTCTCCTGGTGGCAAGGCAAATTACTTGTACTGTGCCTACTTGGCTTTGTGGCAACTGACTTTATTATCACTATTACCCTCTCGGCTGCTGATGCCACAGCCCATATCATCGAAAATCCGCTGACTCCAGATTTACTTCATGATCAGACGATCGCTATTACCCTATTATTAATTGCATTATTAAGCGCAGTTTTCCTGAGAGGTTTCCGAGAAGCGATCGGTATTGCAGTATTTTTAGTTGCAATTTATCTGCTGTTAAACTTAATTGTGATTAGCGTTGGTGTGTATCAGATCTTAACTCACCCAGGAGCGATCGCTCAATGGCAGACTGCACTTTTCGCACGTAATTCTAACCCTTTGGTAATACTCGGTATAGCTATCTTGTTATTCCCCAAGCTAGCGCTGGGATTGTCAGGCTTTGAGACTGGCGTTACCGTTATGCCCCTGGTAAAAGGTAGCAGCAGCGACATTCAAGAGCATCCCAGAGGACGTATTCGGAATACGCGCAAGCTACTGACTGCTGCTGCTGTGATTATGAGCTTCTTTTTGCTTACCAGCAGCTTGATAACCACTCTACTAATTCCAGCCGCAGAATTTGCATCAGGGGGCAAAGCCAACGGACGTGCTTTGGCTTATCTGGCACATCTGTACTTAGGCGATGGCTTTGGCACAATTTACGATCTGAGTACTATTTCTATTCTGTGGTTCGCAGGTGCATCTGCAATGGCAGGGTTGCTGAATATCGTACCTCGTTACCTGCCACGCTATGGCATGGCACCCAATTGGGCGCTATTAGCGCGGCCTTTAGTGTTAGTCTATACAGTGATCGCCTTTGTTGTGACAATTATCTTCCGGGCAAATGTGGAAGCCCAAGGTGGAGCTTACGCAACTGGTGTACTTGTGTTGATCACCTCAGCTGCCTTTGCTGTAACCTTATCAGCCCACCGTCGCAGAGAAAAGCAAAAAACACTTGTCTTTGCAATCATCACACTGTTGTTTTTATATACAACTATTGTCAATATCATCGAAAGACCAGAAGGGATTAGAATCGCTGCGTGTTTTATTGGTGCGATTATTTTTACCTCGCTGATTTCTCGCGTTTGGCGTTCAACTGAATTGCGAGTAGAGCAGATCGAATTTGACGATACTGCTCGTCAATTCCTTGCCGAAGAAAGTCAGGGGGAAATACGACTGATTGCTAATCGATTGAATGAGGGCGATGTCCAAGAGTATTTTTTAAAAGAGAAAGAAGTGCGCGAGGATAACCATATTCCACACAACGATCCAATCCTCTTTCTAGAGATTATGGTATCCGATGCTTCAGAATTTGCTGATGTCATCAAAGTAAAAGGGGTGCAAGTTGGTGATTACCGCATTCTACGTGCTGAAAGTGCAGCAGTACCTAATGCGATCGCAGCTTTACTGCTCTATATTCGTGATCAAACAGGTAAGATTCCTCATGCTTACTTCGGCTGGGTTGAGGGAAATCCCATACAATACTTACTGCGTTTTATCTTATTTGGTGAAGGTGATATTGCTGTAGTCACCCGCGAAGTTCTCCGTCGGGCTGAAAAGAATTCTCAAAGGCGTCCTGGCATTCATGTCGGGGGTTGAGGCAGATCTGTGCTCTGATACCAAAACTAGTTTAGTCTAGCTTGTTTTGAAATCTGTCTAGTTATTTCAACTTCTTGCTTGAGTTGATCTGCTTCGTCTTGACATTCCTTTGCTAACTCTTCAAGATTATTCGCTATTGACAATACCTCTTGCGCTTGGTGTTTTGTCTGTGCTGATTTCTGGTCATATATTTGCGAAACTTCTGTAATTTCAGAAAAAAGATCTTTGTATTCTTCAGGTGGATTTTCTAACCACGCGTCGAACTCACTTTGCTGTTTCTGAAGAATAGCAAGAGTTTTTTCCCAAGAAATTTTTTGACGCATATCTAACGTCTTAATCTCTTCATACTTAGCCTTGAGTTGTTTGGTAGTATTTACTTCAGTTAACTCGTAGATTTTAGTTTTTAGCTCTTGAAGTCTCATAGTTACTATCGAGCGTCTCAAATTTAGAGCATTTCATCGATCCACTTGTTTTAATTTCTGATAAAGCTTTTCATTCTCTTCACGAAGATGCTGACTCTCTTGAACCAAGATAGCAATTTGCTGTTTCTGTTGTTCAATGAAAGTTTTTGCTTCGTCTCTTTGCTGCTTATACCGTTTCGTATGGGCAACTTTCCCACCTAAACTCTGATTATTCTTAGCTAATTCCTGTCTTCTCTTCTCAACCGCATTGTACTTCTTTTGAAGCTGCTCCAGTTCTTTAACTAGTTCTGCCTCAGCTTTACTATTCTCAGCTTCAGATCGCAGAGCTTCATTTTCAGTCTCTAGCAAGGCAATTCGTGCTTGTAACTTTTTAATTTCTTTGTCCTTACCAAACAGTTTCTCTTGTAATGCTTTGATGAGACCGAGAAGCTTGGATTTTTGTTGATCTTGTTCATAAAAAGCTGCTTCCAGCTCGTTAGCGCGATCGCGGAGACGACCAGTCCGATTCTGTAGAACTTTGGCTGTACATTCGTACTTAATAATAGCAATAACCTTGCTGCGCTCTGGTTCGTCCAGCCGTTGAACTTCGGGGCTACGCCAAAGATGATCGTAGTTGGTACATTCATGACGTAGATCCTGGGTTTGGATGTGTCCAGGAGCCGCAATTAACTCATAGTTTTTAAGCTGGACTCGGTCATGCCAGTAGTCAAACAATGCCTTGCTGTCGTCCATTGTGCGATCGCTTGTGAAGTAGCTGTTTATCCTTAAAGATAGAGTAACTAGAAGCTGACTTGTAGCCGTATTTACTCTAGACTGCTTTAAGATGAAGTTGCAAATTCGAGTTTTATCGGTTTGTTTGCGCTGCATAGCACAGCCTATTTACAACTATACCAACCTGTGATCACAACCCATTAAATACCGATTGTGGATTTTGTGACTGCGGGATGCCAAACTTAAACCGCTGTTATGTTCACTCTTGAGGTTTAGTCTGGGAAAGCTACACCAGTCATTGGGTCACGGATATACAGCCCTAGTGTGAGACTACGGATTACTTCATCCCAAATGGGTGTTAGCTGCTCTGCTTGATCTGCCCAATAATCAAATGTAATCAAGCATTGAACATTTGACCCCAAACCAATGCAAGTCCGCGAAAAAGCTTCGCGTGGTTCTTCTTGAGTATCAATAAACTTCATCTCTGTCCACACAATTCTAGCTGTTTGGCGCTTGAGGGTAACGATTTCTCCTTTAGCAATGACGTTGCGACTATCGTCTTCCATCACTTTCTTCAAGGTAGATTTTAGGGGAAACGAACTCCAGTCATTGGGTGGCAGACGATTGAAAGACACTTCCAAGCAGCAATCATCGTCAGGCGGTTTTTTATCGAGAAACTTGAATGATTTTTCTTGTGGCTCAAAAACCCAATTCTGGGGAACATTGAAGCGAACAGACCCCCGATCTGCGACAAAAATTTTGTAGCCTGATGGAGATTCCCAGCGATGGTCGGGTTTTAGTTCAAGCGTTTCTTTAATCCACTGGAGATTGCTTTTCTTACGCTTTGCCATAGTGTTTTTGCAAATCTACTGAAGACAGCTTACGACCACTTTACTAATCTTATCAAATTTCGGCGTTGCTAAATGTGCCGCACTTGCATCTCTATCTTTAATAGATAACTTGAATATTGACAGGAAGTGTAATAATAAACTCAGTACCTTGACCGAGTGTAGAGTTGACATCCAGCGAGCCGTTGTGTTTTTCGGTGACAATTTGATAAGCGATTGCTAATCCTAATCCTGTTCCTTTACCAATATCTTTTGTTGTAAATAAGTGGTCAAAGATTCTTTGTTTTACTTGTTTTGACATGCCAATGCCATTATCTTGAATCCGCAGCTGTACTAGTTGAGGATCATCTGTTAACTGGGTACAAGGATACGTAGGCGTAACCTGTCGTAGACATCGCACTGAGCCGCATAACGGTAAAGTTATGCGGTGGCAAGTAGCTTTGGTTACTCACCGATAGCCTACATTCCGTCCGCACTAACGCATTGTCATACCCTGTCGCAGACAACTCAAAAGTCGGGATAAGTAACGGCTACTAATGCTACAGGTATTGGAAGAAAATATTTTTGATCCCCAAGTTTTGGAAGTATTCTGGAGTTACTTAACCACTCTGATATTCTCTTTCCTGATTTTCTAGCTTGTTCAAGGAGTGAATGATCGAGTACACTTAAATTGGGTTGAGTAGCTTCTCTTTCAAGCAGTTGGATTACTTGATTAACACAATCGGCAGAATAGCCATTGGACTGAATTGGGGAACTCAAATCATCGCCAAAGGCGTAGAATGTTAGGTACGACAAGCCACTATGACTAAGATGTTCTTCTACTTCAAGCATGGGATGAGTAGCAAACAGCAAGTATCGACTACCTTTGAGACTTGGAATTACTTCAAATAAACTAGTGCCAGAAACAATTGTGAAATCTGCCTGACGTTGCCTAGCTAATGAACAAGCCAGATCTCCTATTGAATCAGATCGTCTGAGAGGACGATGTTTCCATATATCTCCATCTCTACCATTTCTCTCGTCTCTCACCCAAGGACGTAACCCTGCTAGTGAATAGGTGTCGCTACCACCACCAAAGAGGTTAAATTCTGGATCAAACGTAATTTTATGTACTTTCCAATTTTCATCTTTTCGCTTGATAGTTGCAACTACTGCTTGTGCTGTCTCGCTAATAGTAGCTTGATCGACTGCAAATATTGGGCGCTGCCATTCCACAGTATCAAAGTTTAGTTTGAATTCTGCTTGATCACGCAGAGGTAGTCCCAGCTTCACCCAGTATTCCAATCTTTGAGCCAGCATTGTTCTGTCAATTACTGCTTTTGCAGTTAAATCCTTCTGAAGTTTTCCCAAATTATCATTCATCCTTTGATTTTGTTCGTTTGCTTTTCTTAGAAGCTCATCAATAATTACTGGTTGATTCTCTTCAACTGCTTTTTCTACTTCATCCTCATCTAGTGACCCAAGAATTCTTAGTCTTAGTTGTTCGTCTGCTATACCTAATTGGTTAAATTTTTCATGCAAAATCTCCTCTCTTCTAGCTTCGTGAGTTTCTGTCATCATTAGGTAGTAAGCAACAACATCGGATACTTGCCCAAGTCTTGCAACTCGTCCATTCCGTTGCATAAGAACAGCTGGCGAAGAACTCAAGTCCCAGTGTACAACGCGGTTTGCAACCTGAAAATCAAAGCCTTCGTCAGCAGCAGATGTTGCAACTAAAACTCGAATTACAGGTTTTTCTTGACCACGAAATCTACGCACTACTTTCTCTCTTTCACTATTACCCATACTTCCAGTCAACTTATCAGAAATTCTGGGAAGAGCTTTAGTTATAATTTCACAAGTTTGTAAGATTTCTGTGAAGACGAGAAACCGTGAGTCAGGATATTCTTCAAGCATCCTTTTCAGCCAGTTCAGTTTAGCATTTTCCACTCCATTACTTTGAGTTGATGTAGAGAAATTAAGTAATCTGGTTGCTAAATTGGTTAATTCAAGAATTTCGTCTGGTATAGCATTGAACCCCCTACCTTCATCGTCTTTTTTATGCAAAATCTCACTGAATCTATAGATATCATCAACTTTTCCTCCACCTGCAAGACTTGCAAGTTTAAAGTGAAAACTATCACTGGGAAAAGATACATCTGCATATTTGTTAGAACTACCTAAATCAAATTCGGCGATTCTTTGAGAAATCTGGATAATTAACTTACGCAGACTTTCTGTACTCTCAGAAGTATCCTGCCTATAGATTGCTTGGGTTTTCCAAGTTTTGTGTCGAATACACCAGCGAAATAGCCAAATAGCACCTGCTATAGAACTACTAGTTAGCCTCATCTCAAGTTGTCTTGTCGCAAATCCACCAAAACTTTCACCATTGTCCAGACAAATTTTCTGAACTGTTGCACGTATCTCTCTCATAATGTCAAGATACTCTGGAGTCGTCTCAAGTTTTATCCGATCAACAGTTAATCTTGGAAAGAGTGGCTGACCAGTCCAACTAAATACATTATTCTGTTGTCGCCAAATGACTATAGCAGTAGAATCTTCCTTTTTTAGCTCTGCTACGAGATTATTTTCACGAACATCATTCAAAAAAACATTTTCAAATACAGATTGATGAGAAATCAGACGCAGCAAGTTGATAAATTGAGTACTCGAACGAAAAGGAGTTGCACTCATCAAGACTACAAGTTTCGGTGGCTCTGAGTCTTGCCAATATTCACCACTGATTAGTTGATATGCTGCTTTATAAGTTTGAGTTGCCAATCTAATCCGTTCAACCCGATTTAATTCTTCACTACTTCCACAGTGATGACATTCATCAATAATTAGAATCTCAGGTCTAACTCCTTTAGGTAAATTCTCTTTATCTCTCTCCTCAACATAGAGGCGTGCGGCATCAATACTTGCAACTTGAATACCACTAGTATTATTTCTGCCATAGCTTCGGAAAGAATCAACTACCTGGACAATATTTTGATTTTGCCCATCAACTGTCAACGCACCTTTCATTACAGATTGCAACTTAAGGCAAGCATCATCAACAAGTCCTGCTTTGGTGAGATACAAGCACCTAAATCGTTCAAAACTACCTTTGGCAATTAGTAAATCTCTCAAAACCAGACCAATCTCGATGGTCTTACCAAGCCCAACTTCATCTGCAATTAATAACCGATTAACCCTATTTCCATTGTCTTTCATATACTGCTGTAAAGCTAACTGGTGAGGGAATGGATCTTTATCATTTGCAGTAATACGACCAGAAAAAATGTTAGCTAGAATCTCTAACGCACCAAGACGCATAATAGTGTTCACATAAAAATCTTGGTCAATTGGTGAAGCTCCTAGTACACCTTCTCCAGGGATATATTCTTGTGAATTATAAATTCGCTGCATAATCTCTGGAAATTCTGTTTCATACCAAGACCATGCACGAAAATTATTGCTAGGTATCCCACGCCTATCTGTTATCTCATTAATGTTTGCAGTAGCGCCCCGTGTGTAGGAGTAATGGGTAAAAAAGCGATCAGAACCATTATTTGGATCTCGGATAAAAACTACATCCGAATGATAGCCATCTGACGAAGGAATCTCAAATAGAGGCATAACTTTTACTTTTTTTATTTTTCAAGATTTTTACTGTCTAAGCCATGCTTTTATACTGACAGTTACCTTTGCTGCTGTGTCTGTACTCAGAACTGAGGTACATGGGCTTGCTTGTTAGACCGCATTACGAATTTGCTGCTGGACAGGGATTTGAATGATAAACTCCGTTCCCTCGCCAGGTACGGAGAAACAATCTAACTTACCGCCATGTTTCTCAGTGACAATCTGATAGCTAATCGGCATTCCCATACCCGTTCCCTTACCGACTGATTTTGTGGTGAAGAATGGATCAAATATGCGTTTGTGAACAGATTCAGTCATTCCCATTCCATTATCAGAAATTGCAATTTTTATCCACTTTGAATCAATCATAGAAGTGCGGATAATAATCTGGCTGGGATTTTCCTTAATCTCCTCATAGGTTCGTTTGGCGTTGGCTTCTTCTAGCGCATCAATGGCATTTGCCAGAATGTTCATAAACGCCTGATTGATTTGACCAGGATAGCATTCCACTGGCGGGATACTGCGATAGTCACGAATTACTTGAATCGCTGGATGCTCTGGTTTATCTTTCAAACGATGCTGTAAAATCAACAACGTGCTATCAATGCCCTCATGAATATCAACGGCTTTAAAGTCAGCTTCATCCATTCGTGAGAAATTGCGGAGTGACAAGACAATCTGGCGAATGCGATCAGTACCCATTTTCATGGAATTCAGCATTTTGGGTAGATCAACTTGGACAAACTCCATATCAAGTTCTTCCGCTTCAGCTTGGATTTCGGGTGCTGGGTTGGGATAGTACTTCTGATAAAGTTGCACAAAAGCTAATAAATTGTGGGCATATTCTTGCACATGGCTCAAGTTGCCGTGGATGAAGTTGACCGGATTGTTGATTTCGTGTGCCACCCCTGCCACCATTTGCCCCAAAGCAGACATCTTTTCACTTTGCACCATTTGAACCTGAGTGCGTTGCAGTTCTTCTAAGAGTTGTTGCAACTGCGTATTTTTGTCGTTGAGTTCTTGGGTTCTTCCCTCAACTTGAGACTCAAGTGTTTGGCTGTAAGTTTGTAGTTGTTCGTTGGCTGTTTTCTGTTGCTGTAAGAGTTGTTGAACAGCGCGAATTAATTGGTTAAAGGCATTGGCAAGCGTTCCAATCTCATCATTTTGCTCAACAGTCGCTTGTAAATCAAAGTTAGACTCTTCAGTGGAACGTCGGGCAATGCTGGTCAGAGTTTCAATCGGTTGAGCGATCGCTCGGTTGGTCAAAATTGCTAAAATAATGGCGATCACAATAGACAATCCGATACTCGTAACCACCACTTTCTCAGCAACTTCACTAGCCTGTTCATTTGACTTTACTGCTGCCTCCAGTTCTTGGTAAGCTTGATCAATTAAACCCACCAGATCATCCGATATGCCATCGAATTCAAGCGCCAAATCACTATTGGTAAATTCCAACATTAGTGCTTGGGCTAGCTTAACATTAGTAGGTGACGCCAGATTCAGCTGACGGATTTGTTCAACTCGGTATTCTAATTCTTGTGAGTAAAGTTGTGGCACACGGTCATAGGTTTGCAAGAAAGCTGGAATCCTTGCCTGGTGTACATGATCTGGTGGGATCTGAGACTTTGCCACAAACGCCTTAAGTTCAGCCCAAATTGTTTGAATTTCAGTTTTATGCTTTAGCAAGTGAGCATATTCATCCTGAAATTTTTCTCGGTATTGCGCTAGAGGGATAAGTTGCTGTTGATGTGTTCGAGTCTGGAGAATACGAGATTGCAAGCGATGCAGAAGTTCCACTTCGTTGCGTGCGTGTTCTTCTTGTTCTTCAGCCTGTTGTTGATAATGATGCCCAACTCTAAAACCAGCAATTGTTCCAGACACAGCAATGCCTAGAGCAAGGGCGTATCCCAAACCGATCTTTTGACCAACCTTAAGGCTCGATAACCGTTGTCCTAAACTCTGCCATATCATACAACCTTTCCACTCTACATAGGAGTATATATAAATCTAGGATTCCCAGCTTTCTTAGCGTTCTAACTATACCTTGCGCTTTGCAGCAACGCCCCCTACAGTATTTTGATCAAATGCTTGTACCAGTCTCCCTACCCTGTTCCCTTGACTTCGGAATTCATAGGTAATTAACCTCTTTCAAAATCATCGACCAATTATCGTTGACTGTAGAGACGTTGCATTGCAACGTCTCTACGAAATAATCGGTTTTTCTCGCCCCTATCTTGAATACTGAATCGGTGTTCTAGTGTCTGTGATTCTGTTTTTGACGTAACTCTGGAAATGGTTAGAAAAACTGCTGCACCAACCAAACCGAGCAATAACGAGAAGATAATCATGTATTCGTCTACCTTCACGATAATCATAACTAGTCAGTGCATCACAGAAATATAGATAAAGTCAAATTTAGTTAGCAAAATGGCGTTTGACTTACTCAAAATGCTATTTGACTTTCTAATTTTGGTATTTTCCGCAAGTAAAATGACGTCTCACTTACTCAAAATGCTATTTGACTTTCTAATTTTGGTATTTTCCGCAAGCAAAACAAGCTTTTACTTTCTCAAAATGGTATTTGATTAACTCATTTTGGTGTTTTCCGCAAGCAAAACAAGCTTTTACTTTCTCAAACCGCAGTTTGCTTTCTCATTTAAGTAGTTTACGCATTTGATGATAATTCTCGCTGTGTAGCAAAAACCATTGCAGATTTGCCGGAATTCTCTCAGGCTGATCAATACGGAAGTTTTTTAAGGTAAAGAATATCAACCGTACTGAATTCCAAGGTGTATTTTATGGCTCGTCAAAAAAGAACCTCTAAGGTGTTAGAAAAAGCAGTGCGTCGTGCGGCTAGCATCAACTCAATTGATCCGAATTTAGATTTAGGCAATGGATTTACCCTACCTGCCTTCTCAAACCTGATACAGAAGATGCGAACTAGAGAAAATGCATACAACACTGCCCTTTCCAGCTTGGATAAGCTATATCGTGAAATGCTGGCAACGGAGGATGAGTTAGCAGATATGATAGAGCACATGCTCATGGCAGTTGCAATTCGATATGGCAAAAGCAGTGTAGAGTATGGCATGGCGGGAGGAGTTCCTAAGAACCAACGTCGCAAGGGATTGCGAGGTGAGTCACCAACTTCCAGTTCTGAGCAACCTTCATTCATTGCCAGTGTGGATAGTAACACAAATGGAAAGAAGGCAAAAGCGACAAGTTAGGATGTACGCCATGAGGACTGGGGAGGAATTTTATTAATTCCCAATTCCTACTACCTAATTCCCAGTCCTTTTGACGTTACCGTAAATTTACCAAAAAAACTTTTAAATAAAATTCAAATACTAGTGAATATACGAGTTACATCCAGCTTTCGCCTCAATAGGATGTAACCAAACATAAATCACTCGTTAAAACTAGCGGTCTGCAATACTAATTGCTGAAATCTGCACTCCCAACATTTTCAAGCCAGGGTTAACTGCAATCATCCGTTACGACCAGAATTATTGACAAATAGGCTTAAGACCTTACCAATACTATGCTGTAATGACTGACAAGAGTAGTCAAAAACTCATCTCAGAATTTATGTAGTTACGTAATATTACTACCACCTCGAAGGAAGTTCAAAATGTTAGATCTGTTTGCTCTACACCCAACACAGTGGCTTGGACGGATAGCATCTACACGGCTAGTAAGTTTGATCGCCCTGCTTACTACTGTGATATCCTCCGAAGTTCTTCCCACAGCTGCGCTTGGCAGCCCACCAGCTGCGTCTGTTGAAACCAAGCTTCAAGTGCCTAGTACAATGACCTCTACGCCCTTCAATACTAGCCGTTACTTGAAAGTACCGCCCAACTTCGCCATCTCCGTCTATGCGCGAATTCCCAAAGCCCGGTTTATGGCAGTTGCTCCCAATGGGGATCTTCTAGTCTCGCAGCCCAGTACAGGTAAAGTACTAATTGTGCAGCCAAATGGCAGCAATGACCCAATTATTTCTGACTTCGTAACGGGTCTACGCAAACCGCACGACATTGTGTTTCACAAGATTGACAATACGACATACGTTTATATTTCTGAGACTCATCAAATTAACCGCTTCATCTACAAATCTGGAGATATAACCGCAAACAATCGCCAAGTCGTCATAGCTGGCTTACCAGACAGCAGCACACCGGAACTCAAAGGCTCTTACGGTCACGAACTGAAAAATATCGCACTCGATGCCAACCATAAACTATACGTTTCGATCGCCTCTACATGTAATGCCTGTTTGGAAGATACTGTGAGTAACCCACGGCGGGGCGCAATTTACCAATACAATGCTGATGGAACCAATCCGCGACTTTTTGCCCAAGGCCTACGCAATGCAGAAGGGCTGGCATTTTTGCCTGACACAAATGACCTCTGGGTAGTTGTTAATAATCGAGACAGAATTGCCTACCCCTTCAACGATAGCAGTGGCAATTACGGTAAGGTTATCCAGTCATATGTAGACGACCACCCACCAGAAGAGTTCACAAAAGTTCGGGATGGTGGCAACTATGGTTGGCCATTCTGCAACCCCAATCCTGACAAGCCCAATGGCTTCAATGATATGCCATTCGACCGCGACTTTCAGTTTAATGCTGATGGACGTGTTAATTGCAACGCAATGGACAGGATTACCAAGGGTATCCAAGCACATTCAGCTCCGTTGGGATTAACTTTTTTACAAGATACAAATTTTCCCAGCTTGTACTCTACTGGGGCAGTGGTGGGGCTACACGGTTCATGGAATCGGCAGAAAAAAACAGGCTATAAAATAGCTTATTTTCCTTGGGACAATACGACAAATATCCCAGGAGATCAGATAGATTTAGTTAGCGGCTGGCTAATTACAGCAACCCAAGAAGTTTGGGGACGACCCGTGGATATGGTAGTAGATAAGCAGGGCAATTTGTTAATCTCAGATGACTACAGCGGCACTATCTACAAGCTTTCTTACACACCTTCTGTTGAACAGGTTCAGGTCTACAAACACATCAACTTTGCTGGAGTTTCCCAATCTTTTCCTGCAAGTCCAGGAATATACAAAGCCAGCCAAGGTAACTTAAGTATCGTTGGTAATGACAGTATTAGCTCATTACGCGTGCCACCAGATACAGTGGTACGTGTATGCGAACATAACAATGGTGGTCGATGCCGTGAGTATGGTTCTGGTGATCATAAATATGTTGGAAAAGACTTTAATGACATAATCTCGTATATAGAAGTAAAGTAGCTGGCAGCTTGTCGTATTCTCAGAGTATGGCGATCGCTCTTACTGTTGACGATTAAGTTATGCCGTGTTTTTATCGATACGACTGCGATCGCAAGGAATGCTTTTACAACTCGCTTCTTTTAAGCATCAACCGCAAAGCACCAGAATTACTAGTTTTTTATCTTAAAGTGTGATCACCCGACTGGTTGAATTGTTGTTCACTCAGTAGGGCGACCCAAATGCCTGAGGTTACATTTTGTAAAAAAAGAGATTCTAGTACTAGAGAACATTGATTTTACTTAACTCTAGTAAAAAGAATCCTATGAAACTGACAAAATTAGCTGCCTCTGTACTTGCTGTTGCTTCTGTTGTCCTCTCTGCGGGAGTTGCTTCAGCTCAACCAGTTCAACCAATCGGCACAAACGGCAACTACATCGGTGCTGGTATTGCTGCAGGTGCAACTAGTGGTGGACAGGGAAATGATGAAGCGCAACTTGGTGGCAATGTTCAAGGACGGTACGCCATTTCACAAACACCTCTTTCACTGCGGGGTTCGCTGTTGTATGGTGGTAATGCTGCTGCAATTATGCCCATAGTGACTTACGATGCACCTATAGCCCGAAACACTAACGTTTACTTCGGTGGTGGCTATTCTTTTGTAACTGACGAAGGTCAAAACACTCCGTTAGGCAATCAAAATGCGCCTGTAGTCACCCTTGGTGCTGAATCAGAAGTTGGCCCAAATATCATCGCGTATGGTGATGCTAAATGGGGCATTGACGCTTACAGAAACAGTGATGCTGATGCCGTGAGCTTCCAAGCAGGATTAGGCTACCGCTTCTAAGTTGATATTGCAACTGAGGAAGGTAGGAGTCAAGAGGCAGGGGAGCAGGGGGGCAAGGGGGCAGGGGAGAAAACTATACTCAGCACGGCTTAAACGCTCCGCTAGCGCTAACATTACTCATTACTCAGTTTGCCAGTGGTAAGGTGAACCAAAACTGTGCCCCAGCACCCGGTTGACTAATAACGCCAATTTGTCCTCCGTGAGCGGTGATAATTTGCCGACACAGGTATAAACCTAAACCAATACCTGTGGCTCGCGATCGACTACCTCTGATATAGCGATCAAATAATTGCTCGCAGAGATCACGATCTATGCCGACGCCATTGTCAGCTATTGTGCAGCAAACCATCTCATTTCCAACTACGGCATTTAAGGTGAGACTCAGCTCTGGTGGATTATGGTTGAGGGCATTAGCAATCAGATTTTCAAACACTCGCCTTAAGTGCAATGGATCGGCAGCTACTAAGGGCAAATTTACTGCAATTTGATTGGTAATTGTAGCTTGGTTTTTTACGAGCAGTGGTTCTAAGTCTTTGACAATTGCCTGGCTAAAGGTGTGCAGTGATAGTGGCACTTGCTGGATTGTTAATCCCTTGACATCGCTGGAGTGTGCTTCTAACAGTGACTCGATCAGTTGAAGCTGACGATCGCAACTTTGAATTACTCGCTCTAAAACTGCTAAAGAAATTGTCGCTGATTTACCGTTGCTAAGGCTATGAAGATTCTTCATCACTAGCAAGATGCCCATAATTGGGGTTCGCAAGTCGTGGGAAAAGGCTTGGAGGAATTCATCTTTGATGTTCTGCAATTCTTCGAGTTCAGTATATTTTTGCCGTAACTCTTGAGTGCGTTCCTCGACTTGCTGCTCTAAACTAGCATTGAGACGTTGTAATTCTTCGTAAAGTTTTGCTTGCTGGATGGCGATCGCAACTGGGGTTGATAGCTTCTCAAGTAAACCAATCTCATCAGTGTTCCACTCACGCGCTTGGGAACACTGATGAGCAACTAGCAAACCATATAACTCGTCAGCAACCACAATTGGTACACTCACAATGGCTCGGATCTGAAAGTCGATAAAATCTTGAGCGATCGCCGCTGGAACATCTATTTTATTTGTGTCGTTAATTACATCGATATTTTTATTTGCAAAGTAAGATTGAATCGCTTTGGCGTGGTTTTCACAGTTTGTCCACTCCCGCATTGAGCGAAAATTTCCAGCAACAGATTCAGCTATCACTCCACTATTAGAGCCACGGATATTAGCGTCGATAATAAATACTCTGTCTGCTTGGAGAAACTCCCGCACCTCTGCCACAGTGGTGTCGAGAATGGTTTGTAAATCTAGCGAAGTTCGGATTCTTTCTGCCATGCCTCTTAAAAGGCGATCGCGTTTAGCAATGGCTTTTAATTGTTCTAGCGCTTGATGGCGATTAGTAATATCGCGGGCAAATCCCTGTATCCCTACAAATTGACCATTTGTAATAATCGCGGACTCAGCAATTTCTAACACTATTAATCGACCATCTTGATGTCGAGCTTGAATGGCGTAAGTCTCTACACGTTTCCCTATCAAATCATCAGCTAATCGCTGGGATGATTCATGGAATACCAACTCGTAGATATTGCCCACTAACTCTTCTGGAGCGTAGCCTAGTACCGCATGTACTGAGGGAGAAATGTATTGAAATATATAGTCGTTGTCGTAAAAATAGAAAAAGACTTGTTCGCTACCTTCTACCATCAACCGGAATCGTTCTTCACTTTCGGCAAGTTGGACTTGGGCTTGTTGGCGCTCACTATATAGTACATCTGACATTTGGCGATAAGCCAGAATACTACCCAAAGTCACAGCTATTGTTGTCAACGCTGCTTCTTCATCCTGTGACCACTCTCTTTCGTGGTAGCAATCACTAAAGCCAATAAAACCCCAGATTTTACTCTCAACGGGAATCGGTACTAATAAAATTGATTTAACTTGCAAGGATTCCAGAAATTGTCGCTGTGGTGGGGATAGATTAGACGCGATCGCAATGAAAGAATATCCAGCAGTCAAATGTTGATACCATGCTTGCAAGTCAAATTTGCTTTGACTGAGGTTCTGTAGGAGTGGGTTATTTTGCTGCGGTGTAATACCCGATTGTACCCATTCAAATCGGCAACTCAAGGCAAGTTCCCCTGTTACGGGATGGGGATGATACTCACAAACGGACACCCGATGTGCTGCCGTAGCTTGTCCTAAAATAGCCAAGGCTTCATTGATAGCGGTGCTGCGTGAAGCGAAGCTATCCCGTAGGGAATCGCTATTTGTCAGCAAGGCTTTTGTTGCTTTTGCCACCCCTTGTAAAAGGTTAGGCAAAGATGCTACACGTGTAGTAGATTCTGCATTGTAATCGGAATCTAGCCTTGGTAATTCTGAAGCAGTTGATTGCAAATCTGTATTTGTGGTTTCCTTATCCATGCCCATATAACAGCTCAGAATATTCCACTACCAGCCTTGTCAAAAATATCAAACCACATGAAGATGCCTTGTTGTTAGCAAAAGTATAAAGTTTTGATAAGTTTATTTTGCTAGCAGGCGAAGGGTATAAAGGAAGGGATAAAAATTCAAACCTTTCTTCCCTGGAGCGAACCTTATGCTACCTCATTTTCAGCTTCAGGCTAGAATAACTAAAAATACGAGGACAAGAAAAGTTTGTAGTGAATACGCCCCACATCCCCAAATTACCTCTACCACCGCCACTTGTGGGGTCAGAAGTTGGTTCTTTTACTGAGTTTACAGTCACTCAACGGATGCCTGCGATCGCACGCCGGGTGATCGTTGAAAACAATTTCTCACCGGATATTAATAATAGCTTGGAAAGCCTGGCTAAAGAACTACCACTAGGATATTTACGACCTCTTATAAATGATACTGGCGCAGATTTTTCCGTTTGGAATAAACATTTAGAACTTTACAGGGGTCAACGTTGGGTAGATGTTCCCTGGTTCTTTGCAGAAACTTATTTTTATCGATTGATTTTAGAAATTACCAATTATTTTCGCCCTGGTACATGGCAAGGTGTAGATCCATTTGAATTGCAAAAATCTCAAGGTTTAGAAGCATCTCTTGACTCGATTATCCCTCTGTGTAGTCAAGTTAACAAATGGTTGGATGATTCACAACTAGATGAACAATCAAATCCAACAGCTTTAGTTGCACTACTACATTTTGCTTTGTGGGGAAATCGAGTTGACTTGAGTTTATGGTCAGCATTTGAGGGCGATCGCAGTCGTTTTGATATTCAAAGCCAACTAGCTCACATATTAGTAGACGATGCCTACCGAGTTAGTGAATTATTAATCAATTCTCCTAGGAGACGCATTGATTTTGTTGTAGACAATGCTGGCTTTGAACTTGTCTGTGACTTATGTTTAGTAGATTTCTTATTAAGTAGCGGCTTAGCTAATCAGGCTTATTTGCATTTAAAGCCTCATCCGACTTTTGTATCTGACGCCATGATTAAGGATGTACATTACACAATCAAGTTTCTAGCTGCTACTAGCTATCCAAAAGTGGTATCTTTTGCCCACAGGTTACAAGAAAATATTGCATCAGGGCGTTTAATATTATCTGACAATGATTTTTGGACATCACCTTTAGCATTTTGGGAAATACCTGATTCGCTAAAGAATGAGTTAGCCAATTCTAGTTTGATTATAGTCAAAGGAGATGCAAATTATCGGCGATTATTAGGCGATCGCCATTGGAACTTTACCACCAACTTTGCAGATATAGTCTGCTACTTTCCTGCGCCAGTGGTAGCCTTACGCACTCTCAAGTCGGAAGTAGTAGCAGATTTGAAATCTGAAATTGTCGAGAAAGTCGCAAAATCTGATTCTTTGTGGTTGACAAATGGACAGTGGGGTGTTGTGCAGTTAGTGGCTTAGATAATGTGAAATACCTTTTGAGAAAGCAATATGCCTTTTTACTTATTAAATATGAATTTTAGTTAAATATGCGATCGCCTTTACCGATGTCCCAAGGGTGATCGCCATTATTCCTAACCATCAAGCTGCAACACGGGTGCTTGATAAACTAAAGAGCATGAAGGTGAGCGATCGCATGATCATTGCTTTGACCAGTAATTTTATTATCAGGCGATCGGATGCCGATTCTTCAGCCACTAGCAAAACAACTTCTTATATGAAATTTAAAGTAACCTCACCTTACCTTGTTCTTAACCAAAAAATAGGAGTATCTGCTCTGTAAACAACAACTTTGATGTTTGAGAACAGCAAATGCTAAATTTCAAGCGTAAGCGATATCTCCTACTGAGCCTGCTGGTAGCAGCAGTAATAGTAGTAAGTGGTATCCAGGTAGTCAGCGCTGTGCTTGCTACTAGCCCAGTTGGCGAACTTCCTGAAGGTGGGGCATTACTACCCACAGGTCAGATAATTACACCCGCAGCAGCACCAGGCTCGACTTTTGCACCCTTAGCAACTGGTTTGCGTGCAGATAATAATGCTGATGCTGCCGAAGCCGTAACCACAACCCTCAGCCCCGATGGTAAAACTCTACTGGTGCTGACCAGTGGTTACAATCAAAATTTCAAAGATCAAAATACTGGCGCTGATCTCACTTATCCTGTGCTAGATCCGTTAACTGGCAAACCGAGTAGTGAGACAACCCGAAAAGCCGAATGGGTTTTTGTCTATGATGTCAGCAACGGCAAGTTAGTTAAACGGCAGCAACTCAACATTCCCAACACATACAATGGTTTAGCTTGGGCAAAAGATGGTAAGCGCTTCTATGTATCAGGCGGGATAGACGATCGCGTTTATATTTACGCCTTAAATGGTAACAAATATCTACCAGAAGCTCCCTTTATTCTATTAGGTCACAACTCTAATCAAAACGCACCTTTCCCTGATTATGATGGTGGTTTGCTGAAAGACACACCAGCTAAGAATGTCGCCACAGGAGCAGTTGTAGCGGGTCTTGCTGTTAGTAAAGACGGCAATACTTTAGTAGCTGCTAATTTTGAGAACGACTCAATCTCAATTGTTAATACTACTAACCGTCAAGTAATCAAAGAAATTAAATTCTTTGTTCCAGGCGGTAAAGAAGCGACAGGGGAATTTCCTTTTGATGTCGCCCTCAAGAATACCAACAGTGGTGCAGCTACTAAAGCCTTCATTAGTAGTCAGCGCGATAATGAAGTACTGGCTGTTGACATTACTTCTGGGGAAATTGCTCGTATCCCCGTAGGTAGCCAACCCAACAAGATACTGCTCTCACCCGACCAAAACCGACTGTATGTAGCTAATGGTAATAGTGACTCGATTTCAGTCATCGATACCAATAACAACAGCGTTGTTCAGACTATCTCTCTGTCTCGACCAAGTGACAGATACAAAGGAGCAAATCCTAACTCATTGGCTCTGAGTCCAGATGAACACATGCTTTACACTACCCTAGGTGGTGAGAACGCTGTTGCTGTTATAGACTTGCAACCTGGTAAAGTGACTGGACGTATTCCCACCGGCTGGTATCCCAATTCTGTCAGCGTTAGTCGAGATGGTCAAAAGCTTTACGTTGTCAATGCCAAGAGCAATTCTGGCCCTAACCCTTCAAATAACCGGACAACAGAGGCGGGATTAGCACGTAATACCACTTTTAGAAACGAGTACAACTGGGCTTTGGAAAAAGCTGGAATCTCAATAATTCCAGTTCCCAAGGGTGGAACGTTGGCTATGCTTTCAGAGCAGGTAGACAAAAACAACGGTTTCTTGAATCGTCGCCCTGACCGGACAATGAAGTTTTTGCAAGGCAAGATTAAGCACGTTATCTACGTGTTAAAAGAAAATCGCACTTATGATCAGGTACTCGGTGATTTACCTGTTGGTAATGGTGATCCTGCACTGACTTTATTTCCTCAACCCGTGTCACCTAACCATCACAAGTTAGCTCTCGACTTTGTAACTTTTGATAACTTCTACGATTCTGGTGAGTCAAGTGGTGTGGGCTGGAACTGGTCTACTTATGGACGCACTACTGATTATACCGAGAAAACTCAGTCGGTACTTTATGGTAACGCTGGGTTTAACGGTCTGACTTACGACTACGAAGGAACTAACCGTAACATCAACATTGTTCTTCCGCAAACTTCCTCTAATCCTTCCCAATTCAATACACGCGTCACAGGAGTTTTAGATCCCTCTAGTCAATCTGCTATTTTGCCTGGAAACATGGATGTGAATGCTCCCGCAGGCGATGGTGAATTAACATCAAATACAATTGGTGGCTATCTTTGGGATTCAGTATTGCGTGCTGGTAAGACTGTACGTAATTACGGTTTCTTCGTTGATGGCAATTACGGCACAGCTCAAGAAGATCCCACACAACCCGATCCCAGCAACCCGCTTTACATCCCCATCTCTGCAAATCCTGCGGCTGAGAATATTCCTCAAGCTGTAGCTGCTAAAGCTGTATTGTTGGATAAAACCGACATTTATTTCCGGGGATATGACCAAAAGGAACCAGACATCTATCTATATAATGAGTGGGCACGCGACATTGATAGCTATCTGGCAAGGAATGAACTACCTAACTTGTCGCTGGTACGTTTGCCTCATGACCACTTTGGTAACTTCAGCAATGCTGTAGCTGGTTTGAATACTGCCGATCTGCAAATGGCTGATAATGATTATGCAGTTGGCTTGTTAGTGGAAAAAATCTCTAAGTCTCCTTTATGGAAAGAGACTGCTATTGTCGTACTGGAAGATGACTGTCAAAATGGCCCTGACCATGTAGATAGTCATCGCTCAGTAGCCTATATCATTTCGCCTTATACGAAGCGAAATGTTGTTGTTAGCACTAACTACAATACTGTTAGCGTGATGCGGACAATGGAGGATCTATTAAACATTGGCTACCTGGGAATGAATGATGCTAATGCTAAACCAATGTCCGACGCCTTCACTAGAGAACCGGATTTTACTCCTTACACAGCTGTTTTGCCAGGTAACTTGTGTGCTGAACCTGTAGATCCCAAACTAGTACCAGCTTGTCAAGACAAGAATATCGAAAAGACCACAGTTGTTTCTTCTCTGCGTAATAAGCAGTGGTGGGCGCAAGCAACTAAGGACTTCTATTTTGAAGTTGAAGATAAGGTCGATCCTGAGAAATTTAACCGCGTACTTTGGGCTGGCATCAAAGGCGACACTGCACCTTATCCAGATGAGCGCAGCCATGTAAATCTCAGTCAAAATCGCGCACAACTGCTGGAAAAATGGCGTTTGAGTTCAGATTATCTCACTGCTCAAGCGAACTAATTTTGTAAATTAAACCACAGATGAACACAGATAAACATAGATAATTTATCTGTGTTCATCTGTGGTTACTTTTTCGCTTATTCGCTTTTTTGCAATAAGTATAATGAAAGTTGTAGTTAGTAATACAACTACATTACTCTCTGTCAATGCAGTGGTTAAGCTTCTAACTTTTTAACTGATTTTCTTTTTCGCTTCATGAGCCAGCCAATGCCGCCAGCCATGAGGCTACCACCTAGGGTGATCGGCTCAGGAACTATCTTATAAGAAACTTTACCTAAGCTTATTTGGTTGTTTGCAGTAATAGTGAAATCGTAACCATTAACTTCGTAGTCGATAGCAGAATTAGCTTTGTCGAGAAACTTATATTGCAATCCTACTGATTTCGTACCTGTCAAGAATGTGGTTGGAAATACGAGGGGATAAGTTGGATATTCAAGGTCGTCACGTTCAGTGTAAACGCCAGATTGACCGTCGAATTGGAAATTTAAAGACTTAATTGGCGCTACTGGAATATTATCATTACTGAAAGTTGCGTCATCAAAGCTAAAAGAACCATTTCCCTTAGTGATGGGACTATCTACAGTAAAATCGTAATAAACAATTGCGGCAGATGCCGATTTTTCACCAAAGTTAGTAAAAATTAAACCAAAACTAGCAGTTGCGATCGCTAATCGTGAAATCAATTTCATATTAATTTCCCTCAAGTTAAATTTCTGTAAACTCTCTTCAAGGCAAACTTAAGATCTTGAGTTTAAGCAGAATTTAATTAGAGGTAAAAATAACATCTATCGCAGAGGACAGAAAGAAGTTAAAGCGGAGGCTTCAGACGCTCTCTACGAGACATTACGCGTAGCTTGCTTCCATTCCTTACAATGGAATGGGGTTTTATTCACTTTCCTACAACAGGGAATCTCAAAGCCAAGACCACAAATGCAATTTGATACCCAACTGCTACCACGCATTAATGCCAAATCCCAGAGAGAAAATGGTAAACAATATTATGTAGATGCTCAGGGGAATCGCATCCCCAGCGTGACAACAATACTTAATGCCACCAAACCACAAGCAGACCGTGATAGATTATTAAACTGGAAAGCGCGTGTTGGTACAGAAGAAGCCACCCGCATATCTACAAACGCCAGTCGTCGGGGAACTCAAACACACAAACAAATTGAGCGTTACCTCCTCGGTCAAAATCCTGTCTGTCCTGAAGCAAGTCTTCTTTATTGGGAAAGTATCAAGCCAGTTTTACAAGAAATCGACACAGTTAGGCTTGTTGAAGGCTCGGTTTTTCATTATGATTTGAGCTATTCTGGCAAAGTTGATTGTATTGCCACCTATCAAGGCATTCCCTGTATTTGCGAGTGGAAAACAGCAGATAAACCCAAAGGCTCAATTGAACATTTATATGAACATCCACTGCAACTTACAGCATACATAGGCGCAGCTAACGAGTATTATCGAGATTATGGCATTGAGCTAAATCATGCTCTGTTGGTGGTGGCGATTCCAAAAATGCCAGCTGAAGTTTTTTGGTTTGAACCAACAGCAATCAAAGATTACTGGGAACAGTGGGAAAAAAGAGTTGCTGAGTATTGGGAACGCAAAAGTTGGGGTTAGTGAGTGAGATTATAGAGAGTCTGAAAACTTTAATTTTACTGCTTTGAGGCGATCTAGTTTTGCAATGGCAAAACAGTAATTAGCTGAGTTATTAGTCGTCTGCATAAAGGTCTTCTCTGTGGAAAGTCAGGCTTTCTGAGACTAATCCTACAGGATAGGCGGAAAATTTGAGAGGTGCTTTCTTTTCTTTCCTCTCTGCTTTATCTAATAAAGGCTTTTCATCAATTACTATCACAACTTGATGTTCTCCCTCTGGGATATCAAGTGATAATTGCGCTGTAACTTTGCCATCTTTTGTTACTGTGGCAATTGTTTCTATACTTTTCATGTGATTTCTCCTTGAAGTAGCTAGACATTAATAAATTAAGTTCGTAGTTGGCGCTTTAGCGCTAAAGCACTAACTACAAACTACAACATATTTTCTCACTTACACTCATTAACTTATCAATCCATCACAGCTAAAACAGATTTTGGTAATAACTTATCTTTAAACCAAACAATTCTCGCGGGGACATCATTTAATTTTACTCCCGCCTTTTCTAAATTCAGTCGCTCGGAAATTGCCAAAATTAAGTCTTCACGTCCAGCACGTCGCACCTGAGAAAACTTCTTTTGTAAATATTCTGGTCGCCAATAACCGACAATTTCTAATAAGAAGCTACGTCCATCACGATGTACTAAGCGAAAATCGGGAATCATCACACTACCGGGAATCGGAATTAAATCAACTTCTCGCTCTAACGCCCAGTCACTTTTTAACGCATCCCACTTATCAGCAAAGGATGCTTCTAGCATACTATCGTAAGGCTTGCCTGGTGGATAGTGGGATACTAAGCCACATTCAGAATTGAGCGTAAAGCGTCCAGTTTTCCACGCATTTGTATAGGCGTCGCGGGTTTTGAGAATGGAGGAAAGACTCCATTTAGTAACGTGGAGTAAAGCGGGAATCAGTTTAGCGATCGCTAAACCATATCGTGTACTAGGATTAAACAAACTCGTCGGCCCATCAATGCTAATTGTAAACCCATGATCAGCATCGCCCTCAATATAAGCCATCAATTGAAACAACTTCAAATAGCGAAATAACAGCTTATATTCTCCTGGCACATTGCGATGAGCATTCAACACAAGTTGACTGGCTTTATAAAACACACCTTGCACCTGAGATAAGTTATATCGATTTAACAAATCTGGCGCTGTTGGTGCATCAAAAGCCGTCAAAATTTTATTCTCAGCTAAGTCAGCATACAATCCATTACGAACCTGTTCTAATAAAACTTCTCGCTCAAGTTCTTGAGTTAACTCATCAGCAATTTTACTCAGAGTAACTTGTGTTGATTCCCGACTAGAAACTGATTTTGCCGATAGCGAAAATACCCGTTCTCTTAACATTTGTGGTTCCAGCGGACTAACCACCTCAAACGTGCAAAAACTACTTTTGAGAATATAAGCTAATCCCCGCTTCACACGATAATCAGTCGTATCTCCTTCAAAATCAGCCAGTTGACGCTCAAGCACACCTTGAGTCTTCCCCACCGCTGCTTGAAAATAATTAATTAAATCAATCGCCAACTCCGAAGTTTTCTGATCAATCTTCAGCCTCTTCGGGATGATCTCCTCCCCATTTTGGCGATGCATCAGTAAGTCTGTCGGTAACATTTCCCTTTTCGCTCGAATAATTAATTTCTAACTGTTCCGCAGCCTTAAAACTCCTTTCCTTCCCACTCCCATACACAACATGTAACTTTCCTTTCCTCTCCTTTTCTCCCCCTGCTTCCCCTGCTCCCCCTACTCCCCCTCTCTTCTCCCCTCGCCGCCGCGCCGAAGTCCCCTCCTCACTCGTATCCTCCGCCACCACCTCATACAAAATCGCCTGCTTATTCTCGATATTCCCCTTCCGCAAAACCCTCCCCAAACGCTGAATATACTCCCTAGCCGAACCAGTTCCCGATAAAATAATTGCCACAGAAGCCGCCGGCACATCAACCCCCTCATTCAACACATGAGAAGCAACCAAAGTGTTATATTCGCCCTCCCGAAACTTAGTTAATATTTCATGTCGTTCTTTTACAGGTGTTTGATGAGTAATTGCCGGAATCAGCAACTCCTGAGAAATGCGATAAACTGTAGCATTATCAGCAGTGAAAATTAAAACTCGTGCAGGGTAATGTTGTGCAAGTAAATCGATAAGAATTCGTAACTTTCCATCAGTACCCAAAGCGATATCTTTAGCTTCTCGATGCGCTAACATAGCTCTACGTCCAGGTTGCGATCGCGCACTCATTTGCACGAACATTTGCCAGCCTTGTAGACTTCCTAAAGAAATTCGGGATTGCTTTAAAAAGTCGTTGCGGGTTTGAATTAACTGGTTGTATCTTTCCCGCTCAACTTGTGATAACTTCACCTTAATTTGAACAATTTCATGCTCTGCTAACGCCTTCCCCGCTAAATCTTCAGGGCGTTTGCGATATACTTCTTGGCCAATGAGAATATTTAAGTCAGCATGTTTGCCATCGGTGCGTTCTGGTGTAGCAGAGAGTCCTAAACGATAGGGTGCGATCGCATACTCAGCGATCACACGATTAAAATCTGTCGGTAAATGGTGACACTCATCAAACACAACCAAAGCATATTTATTCCCCAGCGCCTCAGCGTGAATTGCTGCACTGTCATAAGTTGCCACTAGGATGGGTGTCCTATCCCGCGAACCACCCCCCAGCAATCCCACCTCAGCATCGGGAAATGCCGCCACGAGATGGGCATACCACTGATGCATTAAATCCAACGTTGGTACAACAATCAGCGTTGAGCGCGGTGTCGCTTGCATTGCCATTTGCGCCAGATAAGTCTTTCCCGCTGCGGTGGGAAGCACTACCACCCCCTGCCTTCCCGCCAGCTTCCAAGCTGCTAACGCCTCACTCTGGTGCGGATAAGGTTCCATTTCCAGAGTGGGAACCAAATCTATGGGATGAAATTCTTTGGCTTCGTCAAGAAAGTTCGTTTCTTCTGCTTGTAGTGCTTCCACTAAAGAGCGGTATCTAATCGCCGGAATGCGGAATTTTTCAACCCTATCATCCCATGTTGCATAGTCCATCCAAGCTTTGCCGCGTGGTGGTGGATGCAAAACTAATGTACCGCGATCAAAAGTTAATGTGGGGGTGCGAGCCATTTTGTAGGGGCTGGGGATTGGGGCATGGGGAATTGGGGAATTGGGGTAAGGGAAAGGGGGTAAGGGAAAAACTGTCCCTTTGCCGTTTAACCTTTAACTTTTCCTCTCTTTTCCCTAATCCCTTGATTACTAATAACGCAAAAAGTGCATGATTCATCTGAGTAACTCAGACAAAATACAATTAAATGCGTTCATTAAGTCTCCTTTTTTGTTTTCTAGCTAAATGAAATTGATACTTTGCTTCTAAGTTCGTCCAGAACTCAGGAGAAGTACCTAAGACTTGCGACAGTTCCATAGCTGTTTTAGGAGTTATCTGCTTGCTTTCCCGGATAATTGCGTTGATGGTTTGGATTGGACGACCGATAATTTCTGCAAGATCCTTTTGTGTCCAGCCACGGGCTTCTAGTTCTCGACTTAAAATTTTTCCTGGCGCTGGAACTCTTGCTGCTGTTAGTTTATGGCTCATAACTGCTGTCTTTCCCTGCTGCCTAAGTTAGTGATGGTCTTCGATATGAATAATTTTGAGGTAATATCGCTGTTTATCCTCTTCTAATACAATAATCAGATGCAACTGGTCATTTAAACATAGGAACCAGGTCTAGAATTAGAATTGATGTGACGTTTTCTAGTGGCTCAAGTGTCAGAATTGCCATTGCGCGATCGCTATCTCGCTTTAATCGATGAAATTGTTGAAACCACTCTCAAGGGCAAGATTAGCTCTGTGGATATGGTGTATCAAATGCTGCTTAAAGGTATAACTTCCGGTACGGGTGAAGTGTTTGAGCTAGCTTTGAGCGATCGCTTAAATGCCATCCAAAGCCAAGTAGACAGCGAAAAAGATGAACTCAAAAAAGCCAAAGCTACACGGAGTTTAAGAGCAATTAAAACCATCCAAAGTCAATGGCAACGTTGGCAAGAGCAAAACAAAACCACAGAAGCGATCGCCTCCGCAGTTAAAGAAATTACCACAGCCGATGCAGATGAGCGTCTAGCTATATTTTTACGTGTTACTGATCCCAATCAGAAAAATCCGCTAAATCTGGCACAATTACAGGAGTTATCAAAATCTTTACAGCAATTTGCCCAGGCTGATTCTGATTTACAACAATTCTCCGAAGGTATTACCCGTGGGTTGACTTCTTGGCAACGATTACAAGATAACTTGGTTAGCTGGATGTACGAGCAAAACCAGGGATCTCTAGGATTTGGTGGTGTACCTGGAGAACGCGGCCCTTGGGCAAGTTGGGATAAGCAAGTTAATAGTGAGTTACCCCAAAGACTATTTCGCACTTTGGCAATGGAAGAATCTATAATTCAATTTGCCGAACAGCAGCGCGGTGTCACCCTCAGAGATTGGGTGGAAATGGCAATAGTTTTACAGTACTTGCAACGGGGATTAGTTAACTGGTTTGACCAACAAGCCTACGATGTTAAGGCAGGGCCAAAGCTGTCCATTTCCACTTTCTTGACTTTTGCAGTGATTTGGAGTCAATTAGCGAGTGGTTTTCAGAGCATTGGGACAGTATACAGTGATGCCTGTTCTCAGATTATGTTCCAAATTCTACGAACCCTTGCCCAGCGTCCATATTTTCCTTTCTACGGTGGGATTTTTGCTTCTTTTTCTGGTACTTATTTGCGGGATGCCCTAGATTATTTAGATGAGCCACTGCAACAAGTCGAGGGAACCCAAGAAAAAGCCCGGATATTGACACTTTTAGGCTATTCGCAGCGTGCTTTAGGACAATACCAACGTGCGCTTGATTTTCATCAAGAAGCATTGGAGATCGCCAGGAGTGCAAGCGATCGCCCCTGTGAAATCGCTAACCTCAACCACCTCAGCCGCACCTACGTGCAAGAGCAAGATTACGCCGAGGCGATTAACTACAGTCAACGGGCATTGATTCTGAGTCGGCAAGCAGGCGATCGCACAGGCGAGGCCAACGCACTGGTAAATTTAGGTTACAGCGAAGTTATGCAGGCTCAAGAACTGGAAAACCTCGAACCAGAAACCTATGAAGCCGCAATTAACTATTTAGAACAAGGCTTAAAGTTATCAGAAAAATTAGGTGATATTCAAAGTAAAGCTTTATGTGTTAGCAGCCTAGGAATTGCCTATCTAGTAATTGGACAACATCAAACTGCAATTAAATATCTTGAAGATGGCTTTAAAACAGCCCAAGTTTCTGGTGATTTATATCTCCAAGGGCGCAACTTAGCTTGTTTAGCCGAAGCTTATTATCATTTGCAAAATGCTGAAAAAACCGTTTACACTGGCTGTTTAGGAATGTATCTATTAGAACAGATTGCTTCTCTTGAATGGCGTCAATCAGCAGGCTTACTAACAATTTTGCAGGGACAAATAGGGGCAGAAGATTTCTATAATTTATTACAGCAACATCGCCCCAAAATCATTTCCGTTATTGGTGTAGATGGGTATGATCACATTCCTAAATTACTACAAGAATATAAGCAAGATATTTAGATTAAGTTTTCGCTGTGTCTTGGTGGTTAACCAAATTTATTTTTGAACCACCAAGGCACAAAGACACAAAGTAAATAGCGAGCTAATTCGTAGGATCAATCTAAAATTGAATGATCATGCCAGCCGATAATTTAGAGATTAATGAAACGACTGCGACACAATTTGCTCAATTGGTATTGGATTGTATCGAGCGGGAGTATCCCCACAGTAATATATGTTGGGCTGATAGTGACCAAGATATAAAACCACCGCGTGAATTGACTCCTGCTTTTTATGGCTGCTTAGATTGGCATTCAGCTGTACATGGTCACTGCTTGCTGGTACGTCTGATGCGTCACTTCCCAGAAGCCTCCTTTAGTACAGCGGCGAAGCAAAAACTTGAGCAGAGCCTCACACCTGAGAAGATTCAAGGAGAAATTGCCCATTTCCAGCGGTTGCCATTTTTTGAATTTCCTTATGGTGTAGCATGGCTTCTGCAACTGGCTGCGGAACTTCACGAGTGGAATCATCCTCAAGCCAAAGCATGGCGGGTTGTATTGGAACCGCTAGAGAAGTTGATTGCAGGTAACTTACAGCGCTGGCTTGACGCACTACAACTGCCAAATCGTACAGGGACGCATAATCAAACAGCTTTTGCACTTGGTTTAATCCTGGATTGGGCAAGGATTACCGAAAATGCTGATTTCACTGGGTTAGTAGAGAACAAAGCACGGCAATTCTATCTGAGCGATCGCAATTATTCCTTACAATTTGAGCCACTTGGCTACGATTTTTCCTCTCCTGGCCTTGCCCAAGCAGACTTGATGCGGCGAGTACTCCCAACAACAGCTTTTACTGATTGGCTCACTAATTTTCTACCACAAATACCGATTGAAAATACAGCGAATTGGTTAGAACCTGTCAAAGTGGATAATCCTCAAGACTATATGCAATCCCATTTCCACGGTCTTAATCTTAGCCGTGCTTGGATGCTTGAGGGCATTATTTCTAAATTACCCAATGATGACCAGCGGATAGAAACACTTCGTTCTGCTGCTGTTCAGCATCGTCAAAGTGGGCTAGCAAATGCTGTTAGTGAACATTATGCAGCTAGTCACTGGCTAGGAACTTTTGCTGTTTACCTGATAACGAATCGTGGGTTGCAAATTGCAAATTAAAAGCTAAAACTTGTTATTTGATTATGAACAAAGCTGAAACCCCACAGTTATCTAAACAAGATGTTATTGAACTACTTGAAGCGTGGTCATTTCTTAGTAATTTAACAGTTCAACCAACAAACAAAGGTACAGTCAACACAACCTTTTTTGTAGAAACGCAAGCAGGCAATTTTATTCTAAAGCTATACAACGACTCTATAACCACTGCACAAATTCAATATGAACACTCATTACTGACATATCTGCAATCATGTGATCTATCGTTCGCAGTTCCAACTCCTATACAAACTCAGTTGGGCGAAACATTGATTTCAGTTAATAAAAATAACTCATTACTACGAGTTGCTTTGCTTCCTTTCATTTTAGGTGAGCCTGGCGATCGCAAAAATATCGCTCATACCCATGCTGTCGGTGAGACACTTGGAGAACTGCATCACGCTTTGGCTGGATTCGATTCAGCAGGAGAAATGGCTCAATTACCTGCGTGGGGAGATATTTATCATATTCATCCTTTGGTGACAGATCCATTAGAAGTGCCAGAATTATTTGAATTACCTCCAACGCAGCAACAGTACATTACGAAAACACTAATAGAAATTCTTGAAGCTGCGCCCAACTTATATAGAACGCTTCCAGTTCAAACAACTCATGCAGATTTCCTTTGTCCTAACGTTTTACTGATAGATAATCGTGTAGTTGGGGTTTTAGACTTTGAGTTTGCTACTTCAGATTTGCGCTTAATGGATTATGTTGCAGCACTCGATCACTTCACTCGATTTTCTTGGAAAGATGCACCCGATTTGGAGTTTGTGGAAGCTTTCAGCAAAGGATATGCCAAGTATAATTCTCTAACATATTCAGAAGCAGAAGCGTTGACGTTAGTTTGGCGCTTGCAGCGAGCAAGTTGTATTGTTTACTGGACGGGTTGGCTTCGTGAGGGTAAAGTAACTCACCAAAGTGTGGTTGATGCGGTAACAAACACAAGTTTGTTGGAAGAGTGGTTGGAAGAAAATACAACTAAGCTGTTGAGTTATATTGCTCCAACTGCGTAGATACACAGAGGCGATATCTCTTGACTCGCCTCCACCGGAAACTTAAACTACAACTTCTTCGCGTTGACAATCAAAAACAACCATGAAAGAAGTATTTGGTTTCTCTTGGCGTAAGTGCTGCATATAACCATCTGCATCAGAACGACTGCGGAAGCGGGCGACAATCTCCCGTTGTGTGTCAGGAAGTAAACGAGCGATCGCCCAAGAGTTAAGACGCTCTTTATAAGCGATCGCTTGATTGTCTGACTTGGAAGCTTTGTTATCCGTATTTTCTGGCATGATTATGTTATCCGTATGAAGTTTAGTGAAGGGCGTTAATTAGTTTCTAGGTAGGAATGCACTAACGCTTTTTATTTAATGATGCTGCCACCTTGTTATTCGATTATTTATAAATTGTCAACACTTAGGGCTACATTTTAGACCAACTAAATTGCAACGCCTCCTCAGCTATTAACCTCAAAGCCTTACTTGGCAACTGGTGCAAGGAAAACTAAGAACAAACAATGACAAAGTTGAAGGTATGACAAGTATTCCGTCTGTGCGATTTAGATAAATAAACATAACTAAAGCTAGTAGCAGTGATCAAATGATAATTTTAGTCTCAAATAATACATTCATACTTTAAATTTCGATGGCTTACTGTAAAAGTAGTTCAGTTTTCGATGTACAAAATTTCCAAAGCAGCGAATCAAGAAACATCAAACTCTTAACTTTCCTATTATTAAGTAGCTAGGCGTAAATAAATTAAAGTTTGTAGTCAGGATTAAAGTCCTGATTATCCTTGTTTTGAGCGATGAATCGCTCACTACGAACTAAGATTTTTTTATATTTAATTATACCTACATACTTAGTGCAATCAGTGATGCCAGTTAGTAAGGTATTGTCACAAATTAAATAAGACCGTTGTATATTGACCTATTACTATAAATTAGATAAAATTTTTTCGTACAAATTAAACCTTTTATAATGAAAATACCATTTACAACTTCAACAATTAAAAAACTAGCAGAAGAAATAGGAGCAGTAATTGTAACTGACCCAGAATATAGCTTTGTTGGACACATTACGTTTAAAAATGGAAATAAAACATTTTTTCATACGGCTACGTTTGATATTAATTATTTTGGCTCAGCAGCAATAGCAAAAGATAAAGGTGTCTCAAACTTTTTTCTCAAAAAATTTGGATATCAGGTTACTGAAGGTCAAAGATTTTTTAGTTATAAAATTTGTGAAAGACTATCTAATGCTAAGAATATTGATGCTGGATTTGATTATGCGAAAGAATTGGGCTTTCCTGTAATTGTCAAGCCGATTAACCTCAGTCAAGGAATGTTTGTGACGAAGGTTTATAACAAACAAGAATACTATCAAGTAGCCAAGAAAATATTGAAAAACAACTCAGGATTAATCGTCGAGCGATTCTATAATGGCAATGACTATAGAATTGTGGTATTAGATGACGAAGTTCTTTCGGCATATCAAAGAATTCCCTTATTTATTAAAGGAGATGGTAAATCTAGTATTTTGGAACTGATGCGCCAAAAACAAGAAAATTTTCTCAAAAGTGGAAGAAAAAAAATTATAGATTTTGAAGATTACAGAATCAAATTAAAGTTGCAAAGACAAAAGCTAACTTTTGATAGTGTAATATCCGAAGATAGTATGGTTTACCTTTTAGACAATGCAAATTTATCAAGCGGAGGTGAGGCGGTAGATTTAACCGAAAATATCCATCCAGATTTTCATAAGTTAGCAGTAAATATTACAAAAGATATGGGTCTGAGATTAGCAGGTGTGGATATTATTACTAATGATATAACACTACCAATGTTGAATTATACAACTATCGAAGTAAATGCCTCTCCTGGCTTAACTCACTATGCCTCAACTGGTGAGATTCAAACCAAGAGAGTAGAAAGTTTATATCTCAAAGTTCTTAAAGCACTTGAGAACGGGCAAAACAACAAATTATTGTGATAAATAGCAACCACTATATAAACTATATATTTATAAACTTTCTCTAGCAGTTGCTATGGCTGTTGCAAGATATCACCAATCCTTACTTAGCAGAGATTCAAATTCAGCTTGTAAAGCCGCAATATCTGCCACCCTAGCTACTAGTAAATTATCTCTACCAGCATCACTTAAACGTGCTTTCCAGTAGTTAACGCTCTCTGAATTATTTAACCAAAATTGAATTACTGTATCTACTACTTGATCAAAATTCCAGTCCCATTTTGCTGGAACTGATTCCACAGATTCTAAAAATGCATCTAAAGTACACGTATGCGTTCCCAGGTATTCAACACCTTGATGCGGTGTTTTTTGCCAACTTTGCTGTTGGTGATTAAAAAAGTACAAAACTTGAGATACGCCTACAATATCAAAAGTATATTTCATTTTGGTTTTCACCCTTGCTAATCAGTTATACAAACTTATTGTTTTTACAAAAAATTATCCTTGCAACATCACTACATTACATCTAGAAAAAGTAGAGTTTACCTTTATATCCAAGGTATTAAACTTTAACCAAAAATTAGCACTTGCTACCTGTGAGTGCTAATATTTATTCAATTATTTGATGTAGTATTAAAGAGTTTCAGGCATTAATTCAGGTGTGTATATTATTTTTAATAATTCTTTAATTATTTCGCTCACAGCTTGGAAAGGCGAAGTCGCGGCTTTATTTGCTGCCTGTTTTTGGGCTGTAGCATCAGTGGTATATGGACTTTTGGGGCAACGTATTCCGCCACTGCAACTGAATTTGATTAAAGGGATAATTGCAATTACCCTACTTCTATTAACTATCTTACTGACTGGGGATTTTTTGCCAACCCTGGCCCCTTTACCTGTATTTCTACTCTTTCTGAGTGGCGCTATAGGTATTGGCTTAGGCGATACAGCTTTTTTGACAGCTATAAATTGCTTGGGGGCGCGTCGGGTTTTACTCTTGGGAACCCTTTCGCCGCCAATGACAGCGATCGCTGCTACAATTCTTCTCCAGGAACGGTTAAATATCAATGCTTGGTGCGGCATTTTGCTCACCATTTTGGGAGTTGCTTGGGTAGTGACAGAACGAGTTGCTGGTACAAGCGATGTTTCCTCAACGCAACTATGGCAAGGAATCGGTTTTGGTTTGTTAGCAGCAATGACAAATGCCAGCGGAACTGTGATTTCTCGTATTGCGTATGCAACAGCAAGCATTAACCCGTTGTGGGCTTCCTTGTTACGATTAATTGCAGGTGTATTGATTATCTTAGTATGGACATGGATTCCTAACCGCAGAGATGTTACATTATCGTATCCCTACTGGCGATCGCGGCGAGTAATTTTTGCAAGTTTCTTTGCTGCCTTTTGTGGAACCTTCTTAGGAATTTGGTTGCAACAGACAGCAATTAAATTCACAGCTGCGGGAATTGCCTCAACCTTAATGCAGACTAGTCCACTATTTGTCATCCCCATTGCTATCTGTATGGGTGAAAAAGTGAGTTGGAGAGCAATATCTGGTGTGATAATTGCGATCGCAGGGATTGGATTATTGTTTTATTTGAAGTAGCTAATATCAAAAAATAAGGGGTAATAGTGAAGCCTTTACTGACACTTGATTTATTGCTACAGGAAGCTGTTAAGTTCTCCGAGATAGAAAGCATTTATGATGAGCCATCTCTATTTGGCGTTACAGATGGAAAGGCTGTTGGAACCTACCTAGAACAAAAATTTCGGATATATTTAGCTTTGTTATATGAGTATAAACTAGGCAATTCTGCTTCTGGAATAGATTTCCCAGATTTAAATATAGATATGAAAGTTACAAGCATCCGGCAACCTCAATCTTCATGCCCCTTCAAATCTGCTCGACAAAAAATTTTTGGTCTTGGTTATGGTTTGCTAATCTTTGTTTATGAGAAGACAGATGATCATCAATATAAAACTGGTAGACTCGATATGAAGCACACCATCTTTGTTAATCAAAACTGTACTGCTGATTATCAGATGACTCGTGGTATCCTGAATATTCTTGCAAATGATGGTAATGCTGAAGACCTTATTGCCTATATGATGGATCGCAATCTACCAGTTGACGAGATTGAAGCAAGTAACATTGCAGAAGAGATACTTAACAATCCCCCTGAACAGGGTTATTTAACAATCTCAAATGCTTTACAGTGGCGACTTCAATATAGTCGTATTATACAAAAGGCTGGCGAGGTTAGCGGTATTTTTAAAGTGCGATAACTGAAATGGTATTACATAAAGATAAAAACGTATCTGAATTTGGTGACTTTCAAACACCAGAAAATTTAGCATTAGAAGTTATGAAGGTTGTTAACAGATTAGGTGTAGCACCAGAGTCAGTTTTAGAGCCTACTTGTGGACGTGGATCTTTTTTACTAGCTTCTTGTCAAATATTTCCACATGTTAATAGATTTGTTGGTGTTGATATAAACTTAGAACACCTTAAATATCTTAAAGAAAAAATTTTATCAAAAAAATATTCTGACAAAATAGACATTATTAATGGCGATTTTTTTACTTTGAATTGGTCAGAAATTGTTAAAAAACTAGCTGAGCCATTATTGATTATTGGTAATCCTCCTTGGGTGACAAGTTCTGAGTTAGGTTTATTACGAAGTTCTAATTTACCACCAAAATCAAATTTTCAAAGCAAAAGTGGATATGATGCGTTAACCGGCAAAAGCAATTTTGATATATCCGAATGGATGTTACTTAAACATTTGGAATGGTTGAAAGAACGTACTGGCGTCATTGCTATGTTATGTAAAACTTCTGTTGCTAGGAAAATACTTATTCATGTTTGGCAGCATAAATATAGAGTCATTCGCTCTCAAATATATAGTATAGATACTTTCAAGAACTTCAATGCTTCTGTAGATGCTTGTTTATTCATTTTGCAGATTGGAGATGGGAAATTATCAATAAATTGCGATGTTTTTGATAATCTAGCGGACAAAAAAGCATCACAAACTATTGGTTATTATCAAGATACTATTGTTTTTAATGTTAAAGATTATCAACGTTGGTCTAATTTACGAGGAATTGACTCGGCATATAGCTGGCGTTCTGGCTTGAAACATGACTGTTCTAAAGTTATGGAACTCATACCTGAAGGAAATAAATACCGTAACGGATACGGTGAAATTTATTTTCTTGAACGAGGTTATATTTATCCTCTTTTAAAAAGCTCAGATATCAGTAATAATAGTACATCTAATTGTAGGAAATATGTGCTTGTTACACAGCGATACATTGGAGAAGATACAACACACATAAAATCTGATGCTCCCAATGTATGGGAATACCTTCAAAAATATCGGGAATATTTGTCTAAGCGCAGCAGTTCTATTTATCGTAATCGTCCCGACTTTTCTATATTTGGTGTAGGAAAATATACTTTTAGTCCCTGGAAAGTAGCTATATCAGGATTCTATAAAACTCTTAATTTTGTAGAAGTAGGCGCGATTGACGGGCAACCTGTTGTCTTTGATGATACAGTTTACTTTGTGCCGTGTTGGTCTAAATCTGAAGCATCTTTTATTGCTACTATACTGAATTCGCAGCCAGCTAAAGAGTTTTTAGAATCAATGATTTTTTGGAGTGATAAGCGACCAATAACTATTGAATTGCTCAAGCGGCTAAATTTGCGCGTGCTAGCGCAGATTTTAAATCAAGAAGAAGAATATGAAAGTTACGTAAAAAATCATGTTGTATGAGTATTCTGTCTGCCTCCTCACCTAACTAATTACTAATGACTGGAGATTCATTGTAAGCGATCGCCACATCCTTTCTGCGTAAGTGGTATCTTAGTTGATGATCAACGGGTGCATGATGAGGTTTGTTATGCCAGACGTTCGGTTTGATAAATATTACCGTTACGAAGACTTGACACGCATTCTGCATGGTTACACTGAAGAATTTCCTCACTTAGTACGCATAGAAAGTATCGGTAAGAGTTATGAAGGACGTGACATTTGGCTATTAACAGTTACCAACTTCGCCACTGGTGCAGATACAGAAAAACCAGCCCTCTGGGTTGATGGCAACATCCACGCCACTGAACTAGCACCGTCGAGTGTTTGCTTATACTTACTGCAAACATTAGTTACAGCTTACGGCACTAACTCAGACATCACCCGTTGCTTGGATACGCGCACCTTCTACATTTGTCCCCGTGTTAACCCCGATGGTGCTGAGTTGGCACTGGCTGAAAAACCGAAATTTATTCGCTCTGGAACCCGTCCCTATCCCCATGATGATGAACATAACGATGGGTTAGTGATGGAAGACATCGATGGCGATGGTCGGATTTTACTCATGCGAATCCCGGATGCTAATGGTGCGTGGAAAATTTGCCCCACCGAGCCACGTTTGTTAGTGCGTCGTGAGCCAACAGAAACAGGTGGTCAGTATTACCGCTTATTACCGGAAGGTCGGATAGAAAATTACGACGGGGTTGAAATTCAGATTCAGCATTCTAAGGAGGGGCTAGATTTGAACCGGAATTTTCCAGCTTTGTGGCGACAAGAGTCTGAGCAACCGGGGGCTGGGCCTTATCCTACATCTGAAACAGAAGTGCGATCGCTTGTAGATTTTATTACAACTCATGCCAATATTACAGGGGCGATCGCTTTCCATACCTTCAGCGGTGTTCTGATCCGCCCCTATACTCACCTCTGCGACGAAGAATTACCCGTCAAAGACCTCCGCACCTACCAACGTATTGGTGCAAAAGGCACTGAACTCACAGAATACCCTGCCATTTCCGCCTTTCATGATTTCCGCTATAATCCCGAAGATATAATTACAGGCACATTCGACGACTGGGCTTATGAATACCAGGGTCTATTTGCCTGGACGGTAGAAGTCTGGAGTCCTCAACGCCAAGCCGGAATTACCGAGTACAAATACATCGATTGGCAACGGGAACATCCTTTAGAAGATGACTTAAAGTTGCTGCGCTGGAACGATGAAAAACTCTCAGGTAAGGGCTATATAGATTGGTATCCCTTCAATCATCCCCAACTCGGTCAAATTGAACTGGGTGGTTGGGATACTATGTACGCTTGGACAAATCCACCACCAGAGTTTCTGGAGAAGGAAGTTGCCCGCTTCCCTGACTGGCTGGTGTGGCACTTATTAATTTCTCCTTGCTTAGAGATTTACGAAGCCAGCGTCTCCAAGTTGGGTGATGATACTTATCGGGTGCGGTTGATTATACATAACACAGGCTGGCTACCCACTTACATTACCCAAAAAGCTTTGGAGAAGAAGCTTGTGCGAGGCTGTATCTGTGAAATTACACTGCCTCCTGGTGCAACTTTAGAAACAGGTAAACCCCTTGAAGAGTTAGGTCAATTAGAAGGACGTGCCTACAAGCCCTCGGCTCCTACTAGACGGCAGGGCGATTCTACTAATGATCGGGCAAAAGTAGAATGGGTGGTACGTGCGCGCGTGGGTAGCACAGTCAAACTTTTAGCTCGTCATGAGCGTGCCGGAGTTGTTCGCACAGATCTGACATTCGCGTGATTTGACTGAAGAAATGATGAAATGTTCCCGGTTTAAAACAACTAAATTTGAGAATTCACGTTATGTTGATTCGTACAGCCTATAACTTCTAAAATATTTGATTAATTAGGCTCTAAATTTTCAAGTGCGATCGCTAATTTACTGTCTACCAATCCTCAATTTACCATTACAGTCAACTATCTAAAGAGTGAAAAAATGGACTAAAACTCTAGTCATTAGCTAGTTGTGTAATTGGGGTAATAGATTCAAAATACTATCTGTGTTGCAATTACGCATATTCCTCTGTGACAATATTACTAAATCTTATGCAGCTCAAGCTTGAGGGCATTAACATTTATCAGCAACTACAGAGAGACGCCGATCAAATGCCAATCAACTTACTACTAGACCACGATCCAAAATTGGTAAAGTTATGGACTTGTACTAATTTATCTAGGGTTCTTTAAAAAACTAAACTATCCCAACTCGATTAGGATTACTATATGTAATAAATAGTTGGAGAAATGTTATTAGACGCAAGAGCAGATGACTAGAAGGTCAAACATTGGGATTTTCAAGAGTTACAGTTCGGATTCTTGGTTTTGATGATGAGGCAAGCCAAATAATCATCTTGATATTTGTGCCCCTCCCTAACCTTGCGTGTGGTGTTTTTCCATAATCAATCAATACATTTGAGAAATGGCTCTACTTTTTTCTGGAGGAGATTTTCATGTCTAGTTTCTTTCGTTGGTCATCAGCAAGCGCTCCTTTGCTAGCTTTAGGAGTGATAACTGCTACAGTAGCTCCCATCCTGATTTCTGCCCCAGCTTCGTCTCAAGATACTGTTCCCACTACTCCCACTACTCCAACTACTCCAACTACTCCAACTACTCCAACTCCGGTTACACCATCGTCAACTCCAACGGTTAACTTGTCTGATGTTGCCTCAGATTACTGGGCGACTCCATTCATTCAAGTTTTGGCTGCAAATAATGTAATTAGTGGCTTTCCTGATGGCACATTTAAGCCGAATCAATCTGTAACTCGTGCTGAATTTGCAGCGATGATTCAAAAAGCCTTCAGTAACCAAAACCGAATTCGGCAATTGAGTGCAGGTGGTTTTAGAGACGTTCCTGCTAACTATTGGGCTGCTTCTGCAATTCAGAATGCCTATGAAACTGGATTCATGGCAGGCTATCCTGATAACTTATTTTTGCCAAATCAAGAAATTCCTAAAGTGCAAGCGATCGTTGCTTTAACGAATGGCTTGGGTTTGAGCAGTAGCAATGATGCATCAGGTGTTCTCAGTACCTATTATACTGACGCTTCAGCGATCCCAAACTACGCTGTAAATAATGTAGCAGCCGCAACACAAGCTAATATTGTCGTCAACTATCCAGATGTCAAACAACTCAATCCACAAGTGCCGCTGACTCGTGCTGAAGCAGCGGCATTTTTGTATCAAGCTTTAGTTAGACAGGGACGGGTACAACCCATTGCTAGCAATCTTCCAGCTAGTCAGTATATTGTAGGGGCAACTCCTGGCGGCACTCAAGCCGGGAGCGACATTGTTTCTCTCGCTGCATCCAGTAGTTCTTTTACAAACCTGACTGCTTTACTAAAGTCAGCAGGTCTGGCGGATATTCTACAACAACCTGGCCCTTATACAGTTTTCGCTCCTACCGATGAAGCATTTGCTGCTATACCTGCTGCAACCCTAGAGCAATTACAGCAACCAGAGAATAGAGAAACATTGATTAAGATTTTGAGATATCATGTGGTTCCTGGTGCAGTAACAGCTAGTCAACTCTCAGCTGGGGAATTGAAAACCTTTGAAGATAGACCTGTAAATATTCAAATTGATAGCGCTAGCAATCAAGTTGCGGTAAACGATGCCAGAGTTATCCAGCCAGACATTCAAGCCAGCAATGGTGTAATCCATGCGATTAACCAAGTTCTGATACCACCTGATATTAACCTCAGTCAGTTAAATCAAAAGCCAGGAACTACTACTGGAGTTACGCCAGGTAGAACTACCCTTGGTGGCCCTAGCTATGTCGGGATTGCTGGCAACATTGGTTTAAGCGGTGGCTCAGCTCTAGGCGAAAGTAACTTTGCAGCGATCAGCAAAATTGGTCTGACACGCAATATATCGGTGCGACCATCGGCGCTGTTTGGAGACGATACACTGTTTCTAGTTCCCCTGACCTTAGATCTTACTCCACGGATAGCAGATACGGGGGCTGTACCAGCCTTCGCCATATCTCCTTACATAGGTGCTGGTGTAGCTGTTGAAATCACTGGCGACACTGAATTTGGTTTACTGCTAAGTGGTGGTGTAGATATTCCTTTAGGTTCTCGATTTACGGCAACCGGTTCTGTAAACGCAGCTTTTCTAGATGAAACTGATGTCGGGCTACTATTAGGAGTTGGCTTCAACTTTTAAGCATCAGCCTTTTCAAGGTGAGTAGAAATCCCCAAATTGGGCTTTTCACCTTTGTGTCTTAGTAGTTCAAAAATCAATTTTTTAACCACTAAGACACTAAGAAAAATACATTACACCTTGAAAAGGCTAGTTCTACTAGCGTCGCTTGAGCGCTAATGTTAGTCCATCTGCAATGGGGACGAGGGAAAGAGTTATTCGTTCATCGTGGTGTAGCTTCTCATTCAGGGCGCGGATAGATTGAGTACTTTTGTCTTGAATTTGCGGGTTAGCAACTTGTCCAGACCATAAAACATTATCAATAGCAATTAATCCACCTGGACGCACTAATTGCAGAGATCGCTCATAATATCCATCATAATTTTCTTTATCGGCATCAATAAAAGCAAAATCAAATGTCTCAGCTTGCCCAGTTGCCAAGAGCTGATCTAAAGTTTCCAAAGCTGGTGCTAATCGGAGATCTATTTTATGAGCGACCCCTGCTTGCTGCCAATATCGTCGTGCGATCGCAGTAAATTCTTCACTCACATCACAAGCAATAATTTGGGCATCAGCAGGTAAGGCCAACGCTACACAGAGTGAGCTATAACCCGTAAAAACTCCAACTTCCAGAGTTTTTTTTGCTCCAATTAGCTGCACCAACAGAGCCATAAATTGCCCTTGTTCTGGTGATATCTGCATTCCGCTGCTGGGATGGCTGGCTGTTTCTTGACGTAACTTTTGGAGAATCTCCGGCTCTCGTAACGAAGCGGATAAAAGGTAATTGTAGAGTTTGTTATCAAGACCAATAGTCTGTTTTGGCATGGTAGATGAGAGAATTTAAGGCATTTACCGCTATACTAACGCTGGAAAGTTTATCAAAAATTACATGGTGCGGTTGATTTTGACAGCAATGTTGCTAGTGTTATTGACAGCTTGTGGCAGTATTGGACTGCTGCCAACTAGCGAGTTAGTACAAAAAGCGATCGCACTTGAGCTAAAGCAAACTCAACAAAAACTTAACCAACAGCTAGATCTAGATTTCCAAAGTTTTGAAATCAAGCATCTATCAATTACCCAAGAACAACCCCTGACTATTGAAAATTTACCAGCTTTTCGCGTTCGGGGCAGCTATGACTTAATTGTCAAGCTACCAAAACGAAGCTTAACGCAACCACAAAAACCCTTTGAAGTTTACCTGCAAATTCAGCAAGAAGGCAAAACTTGGCGATTGCTGCTTCCAGAAAAAGGAAGCAAAAATACACAATCGACTTGGCGTAGCTATTTAATTCAATGAAGAGTTACAAATGGTCGAAGCCTGTAATAACGACACCAAGTATGTTGTTATGTGCAACTAGAAAAACCATCACAACTATATCTGTATAACTACGAACTCGCAGCCATGATCGAGGTAATAGTTTCACCAGAGATATAGCAAAATGTATATTAACTTTTTCATCAGTTCCATTGCTGGAATTGTGGTTGTAGTACTGGCAGCTTTTGGCTTACTGCAATGGTTGCACATACCTGCTGGTAATTTTCTCGATTGGGTGATTGGTGGTGCAAGTTTTTGGTGGTTGTTGGTAATTGTTACTGTACCGTGGAATGTGCATTTCCAAGCCAAAGAAGTTTTAGCAGAAGCAGCACAGTCGGCTGAGAAAGGAATTCCCGTTGATGATAAACAAGAGAAATACGTCAAACTGTTAGCAAAGCGATCGCTCTGGGTTGCCATTGGTTTACACTTATTCTCAGCCATTGGTCTTTATACTCTTGCGGCCACTGGTATTAGTACCGTGGGATATATAAGTTCCGGTGCAGCTTTATTATTGACTATCCTACGTCCAGCTATCCGTGCTTATGAATATTTATATGCACGCTTGACAATGATTCGCCAAGAATGGAAGTATCCCCGCGAAGATATTATCGAACTGCGCGATCGCTTTAATTCTTTAGAAGACAAAGTTCGGCAAATAGAAGACCAACTTAATCCTGAACAACCCTATTCTTTGCCAGCAACTCAACAACGTTTCGCCGAAGAAACTCGCAGAGACTTAGCTCGGATTGCCGCTAATTTAGAAGAGTTACGGGCTACAAATCAAACTGAACATGAACGTTTGGCAAGAGAAGTCAGAAATGCGATCGCCCAACTTTCAACTGACGGGCAATTTCTTGATCATGTCCGCGAAATTATTCGATTTTTTAAATCAGCCTAATTATTGCTAAGTAAATGTTGGGTTTAATTGCTCAACCTAATCTACAGAGATCAGCGATCGCTAGTCATAATACTATTTACAACGATCTTCAGCACAATAGAAAATCCCCAGTAAAATAAAAGCGATCGCTTCATTTGTAATGATCACTAATCATCTTGGTAAATTTGCAAAATTGGGATGCTCCTCCCAAATTTCTACATAAACACACCAGGATCAACTTGAAAAAAATCTCCTAAAGCCTTGGCTTGTGCTTTACTAATTTCTCGCTGACCATTCACAACTTCTGAAACAACATTTTGAGAACCAATAATATATACTAAATCTGACTCTTTAGTATTATTTTGCTCCATTAAAAAAAGTAACATCGAATGAGGTGTAGAAGCTGAACCAGGTGAATAATATTCTTGTTCAAATTTTTCAATTAAAGTAATTAGTAAATCATAAAGTTCATTTTCTTCAAGACTTCGATTTACGCAATGCATTAGCTGTTCTACAATAACTAATGCTCTCTCATTTTCTTCTTCATTTCTAATTACTTTTGGTTGATATTTAACTAATAATTCTTTATATTTATCTTGATTAAAAATAAGGGTCATTTTTCCAGCCTTCCTTATCATACTCAGCATGGGTAAGGACATATTTAATATAAATCAACTGCTTCTCATAATCTATACTTACAATCAGACGATATTTATTACCTTTAATGTTGAATACAGTAAAATTACCAACTGCTTCTGCTTTGGGAAAAATAGATTGCACCTCAACCAAATTCGACCAATTTGCTTTTGTTGCAATTTTATACCAGTTATCAAGAACATCATGACAATCAACGTGCTTTTCGCTATATTCTTTTAAACGTCGGTAGCTGATAACATGCATTTTTCACTATCAAGTATAACTCAAACCTAGTTTTTGTTATGAGAACTAAACTTCAAGGTATTGGTATCACCAAAGTTCAATAGTTTGCTTTCATCTGGTGAAGGAAAGAGGAATTAAAATAAATCACCAATGGATTCAGATAGACCAAAATAGTAGTGTTTTCATCCCCGTGAGGGAAGTGATTTGAAAAAACTGCAAAGGACGCATAGACACGTAGACGTAAAGCGGCTTCCCGTTCGCGTAGCGTCTGTACTAGAAGAAGGGTAGGACACGTTCGCGTTAGCGAGTCTTGTCTGCGACACGCTACGAGTAGCTTGTTAAGAGTAGGGGTACGTTTAATAAGCAGACCTAGCTAACCAATAGATAGTTATGCCTAAAGCCGACCCAGCAATTACTTGAACTGGTGTATGTCCTAGTAATTCCTTGAGACGGTCTTGGCTAAAGTCTGGTTTTTCATGAAATAACTCATCAATCATTTGATTGAGAATACGAGCTTGCTTACCAGCAGCTTGGCGTACTCCCGCGGCATCATACATGACGATGATGGCAAAAATTGTCGCAACAGCAAAATCAGGAGATGCCCAACCAAGTGTTTGCCCTACACCAGCTGCAAGAGCTGTAACCAGAGCAGAATGGGCACTGGGCATACCTCCAGTTGTCACTAAAACACGCACATTCAGTTTGCGATGTTGGACTATCTCGATTATGAGCTTCAATGCTTGAGCAATTAAACAAGCTATCAGAGCAACCATTAGCACCCGGTTGTCTAAGATGTCGCCTATGTCCTGCATGGTATTTTGGTTAGGTTAGTAAAATTAGCAGCGGTTGTTAATTGAAGAAACATTTTGATGCAACCCAGATGCCAAAATCCAAAATTGACCTAGTGATTGCGACTGGTAATATAGTGAGCGATCGCCACCATTGGCTCGGCTCGTTCCTTAAATGGTTCTAATTCTGCACAAGCTGCTTTAACTAGCTCTTGGGCTTTTAAACGGGATTCCTCAAGTCCCCAAAGGCTGGGATACGTCACTTTTTTAGCTCTTTGGTCTTTGCCAGCAGTTTTACCTAATTGCTCTTGAGTAGCAGTGACATCCAAAATATCATCTATAATCTGGAAGGCTAATCCAATATTCTGAGCATAACGAGTCAATCGTTGCACATCTTCAGATGAGGCTCCGGCTAAAATCCCGCCACAAACAACACAAGCTTCTAACAGTGCAGCTGTTTTGTGTTTATGAATGAAATTCAGCGTTTCTAGGGAAATATTTGACTTGCCTTCTGATTCTAAATCAACTACTTGACCGCCGACCAAGCCAGCAGCGCCTAGCGCCCTTCCCAGACGAGCAACTACCTGTAAAACTCTTGCTCTGTCAACGGTTTGGGGGGTTTGAGTGGCGACAAACTCAAAAGCTAAAGCTAACAAGCCATCCCCAGCCAAAATCGCCACATCGTCGCCATATACCTTATGATTTGTCAGCTTCCCGCGACGGTAATCATCATTATCCATCGCTGGGAGGTCGTCATGAATCAACGACATTGTGTGGATCATCTCCACAGCACAGGCTGTTGGCATCGCCATTTCGATTGTGCCACCAATCATTTCACAGGTAGCAAGGCAGAGTATAGGACGTACACGCTTACCTCCAGCTAATAACGAGTAGCGCATCGATTCATAAATCTTTTCTGGATAAACGATGGGGATCGCTTGATCCAAAGCAGTATCACAGAGCTTTTGTCGCTTTTTAAGATAGAGTGCTAAGTTAAACGTGGCTTCCTCTGGTGTCTTGTAAACGTTATCTGTTGCTACCATTCTTAAATCCCTGACATTTTAGAATTTTTGTCTTATACGTCACAATTTTAAGGTACTGTGGTGCTGAGAAAGTGAGGAGTTAAAGATAACTCTTTGTCTCCTGTCTGCTAACTCTTGACCACTCCTAACTACTTTGCTGCCTTTGAATAACTAGTAAATGTATTTTGCAACAATATGGCGACAGTCATCGGGCCAACACCGCCAGGAACCGGAGTGAGAAATTCTGCGACGCCAGCAGTTGATTCAAAGTTGACATCACCCACTAACCGACTGTTGCCATTAGCATCGGTGATGCGGTTCATCCCCACATCTACCACAACAGCGCCAGGTTTCACCATATCAGCAGAGATTAATCCGGGACGGCCTACTGCTGCAATTAGAATATCAGCATTCTGGGTGATGGTTTTGAGGTCGTGCGATCGCGAGTGGGCGATCGTGACTGTAGCATCAGCTTCTAGTAGCATCAATGCCATTGGCTTGCCCACCAAAATACTGCGTCCCACCACGACTGCTTGTTTTCCTGCCAAGGGAATCTCATATTCTTGTAAAAGCCGCATAACCCCGGCTGGGGTACAACTGCGTAAACCAGCTTCTCCCCGCACTAATCGCCCCAAATTAACTGGGTGCAGTCCGTCGGCGTCTTTATCGGGATCAATTTGATGTAGCAGAGTCACAGCATCCAAGTGGTTAGGCAAAGGTAGCTGTACAAGAATGCCATCCACCCGTTCATCATCATTGAGTGTCGCAATCACTTCTTCGAGTTCGGCTTGGGTGGTTTCGGTGGAAAAATGTTTGCCAAAAGAAGCAATACCCACTTTAGTGCAGGCTTTTTCTTTATTGCGTACATAAGCAGCTGACGCTGGGTTGTCACCAACCATCAGTACGGCTAAACCAGGAGGCCGTCCACTTTTTGGTTGTAATTGTGTAATGGCAATAGAAAGTTCTTGCTGAATTTTTGCAGCTAAAGCTTTACCATCAAGAAGTTTGGCAGTTTTTGTTTCCATGAGAATTTCCAGCTATATTCGCCTTACGTCCAAAGTCCAGCAGCTATGCTGAGTCAAGAGTCCAAAGTCCAAAGTCCAGTAAATAAATCATTGATTCTTGACTATTGGCTGTTGACCATTATGATGTCGCTGTTTAATGCCGTAGCTTTTTTTCATAGCAAGTCCATAATGTTTATCTTCTCAGATCAACGGCATCATTTGATGAATAAATAGGAGAGTGGGGGCTGGGAACCGACCGACATTCCTTGATGGTACAGAGCAAGCAGATTTATCTGTCGGAGCAATCCAAAATCCAAAATCTAAAATTGAATGACCTAATGAAACTGGCGACAAGGCAAGCAATGATGCGAAAATTTGCTCAACCGATAGCTCTTATGCAACAAACGAAAAATTTTTCCCTTTCATTTTTGTACGGAGACAACTTGCTCGATTTCTGCAAGAAGTCTATGCCCTACCGCCTAGGATTGATTTGTTTCTCAGTAATCGGACTTTATAGTTGTGGAATGACATCATCTGGCTCTAGTGGGATACTCCCCTTAAAAAATGGTACTAATGTTACTCCGATTCGAGAAATTAAACCAAAACAAAACAATCAGGCTATAGTTTACATCCAAGGTAAGGTAGAAAAGCAAGCTCCTCTGATGAAGCAACAGGCTTATCAAATCAATGATTCAACTGGCAAAATTTGGGTTGTCACCAATCAAACTGGTCTGGAACAGGGAGCGCAAGTAGTAATTAAGGGTAAAGTTCGCTACCAAAGTATCCCTTTAGCTGGCAAAGAATTGGGGGAAGTTTATTTAGAAGAAGAGTAATAGTTTTAACAGCAAACAGCCAAATAAAAATTTATGAACAATCAAACAGTGCATGTAGCGATCGCTATTCTCTACCAAGAAAATAAGTTTCTCATGCAACTGCGGGATAATATCCCTGGTATTCTCTACCCTGGTTACTGGGGGCTATTTGGCGGTCATATCGAACCCGGCGAAACTCCAGATGTCACAGTAAAGCGAGAAATTTTAGAAGAAATTGGCTACACCCTACCACCTTTTTTTGAATTTGGCTGTTATTCCGATGAAAAAGTTGTCCGTCATGTCTTTCAAGCACCACTGTTGGTGGAATTAAATCAACTAATTCTGAGTGAAGGCTGGGATATGGGTTTGATGACGCTCGAAGATATTCGGCAGGGTAACTGTTATTCGCAAAACGCTGGAGAAGTGCGCCCCTTGGGGCATGTGCATCAGCGTATTTTATTGGATTTTATCGAGAAAAAGCAATAACCCTAGTATTAAACCCAGCTTGAAAATGGGGCATTGGGGAAAGGGAAAGGGTAAAGGTAAAAATCATCCCTTTACCCTCTCTTACAAAGTTCTGATCGCTTCGCTATGCGTGTCTGACTGCCCAACCGTTCTTTCAGAACGGTTTGCCTTGTGTCTAAAAGACACAAGGCAGAGGCGCAAAGCCTTGCGCCTCTCGGCAGTAAAACAGACCATCGGAGGAAGCCCCTCTACGAACCACTCAGACTTTGCGCTTTACCCTTTAACCTTTTCCCCCTTTTAAGAGTCCCCAATCCCAAATCCCCGCCAAAATAAAGTTAGAGCTCTTGTGGAGTCATCAACAATGCAATCAGCAAATAAACTGCCGCGATGGATTACTTTCGGATTGGTATTTCCCCTGGCTATTCTCAACGGTTGGCTATTAATCCAGGTTGTACAGTATTTTCAACCCCTGGTTAGCATTTTTGCCGCAGCCATTCTACTGGCTTTTGTGTTGAATTATCCAATCCAATTTCTTCAAGAACAAGGAGTCAAACGCAACCTGGCTATTGGAGGAGTGCTGCTTTTGACTGTGGTGGTTTTAGTGGCTTTAGGCATCACCTTAGTGCCCCTGATCATACAACAACTCAATGAGCTAGCTAACATTTTGCCCAGTTGGATTGATTCTGGGACTCTACAACTGCAAGCTTTTCAGGATTGGGCATTAAATCAACAGCAGCTTCCCATTAATTTAAGTGGCTTAGTTAGTGAAGTTCTTGAACGATTATCTAACCAACTTCAGTCGTTTACTGGTAGGATTCTCAGCTTTGCTGTCGATACTATTAGTACTGTAGTCAACGTGTTACTAGCGGTGGTACTTACTATCTACTTAGTATTAAATGGGGAACGTCTTTGGGACGGAGTTTTTCAGTGGTTTCCTCATAATATTGGCTCAAAATTACGGCAATTATTACGAGAGGATTTTCACAATTACTTCATCGGTCAAGCAACATTGGGTGCTGTGCTGGGATTGACAGTTACACTAGCATTTTGGGTATTGCAAGTTCCCTTGGCTCTACTTTTTGGCATTGGTATCGGCTTGTTTTCTCTGTTTCCCTTTGGTACGGGGATAGGTATCGCCATAGTAAGTCTGTTGGTAGCGTTGCAAAACTTTTGGCTAGGAGTTGAAGTTTTGGGTGTAGCTGTTGCAATTGATCAAGTGAATTCTAATTTTATTGCACCTCGGCTTTTAGGAAATTTAACTGGTTTAAATCCTGTATGGGTTGTAATTTCCTTGTTATTGGGAGCTAAATTGGGAGGCGTGTTGGGTTTGTTAGTTGCCATACCCTTTGCCAGTTTTATCAAAGACATCACAGATAGCTGGCGTGCGGGCGAATTGAATAAGATAGATAATATCGAGTTAGAATCTACAAAGGTTGAAAGTGATGTGGTAGGAACTTATAGCTAAAACTCATAATGATATTTTACTATTGCAAATGATCAGAAAATAATCAAAACATACCTCTAAAAGAGGCATTAATAAATAAAGAATGAAGTACAAATTGACTATCCTTCATTCTTTATAAGTAATCAATTATTTATTATTTTAGTAAGTTACTAATAGGTATTTATAAAGTAAATATTAAGTAGGGTATGTTATGACTTCAGCCTAACGCACTGCTAGATAACATGGGGCGTTAGGCGCTCATGTCAAGTTTTTCATGACAAATGATCTCGAAATATGCGCCTAACACACCCTACAGTAATTTGATTTTTGCTTGATAAATGAACTCTAAACAATTACATTCACTGCTCCCAAAACAAAGGTTAAACTTTAACCTTTTTCGTTGATGTTGCCTTTCTCTTTAATATCCAGCCAAAACTACAAGCAAAAAGAGTACTAGCTAGAGTTGCCGGCTCTGGAACTTTACTGTAAGAAACTTTGCCAGAAGTAATTTCACTATTTGGAGAAGTTTTGGAAAAAATTGTAAAATCCTCACCAACGATTTCGTAACTTATGGAACTGGAAGGATTAGCTTTATCATCAAATAGATATTCTAATCCTACAGATTTTTTTCCTGTTAAGAATGTAGTTGAAAAAACAACGGGAAATTCTGGGTAATTGACATCATCTTGTTCTGTGTAAACAGTGGAGTCACCATCGAACTGGAAATAGAGAGACTTCACTGTTGTTTCTGGAATGTTGTCATTACTGAAAGTTGAGTCATCAAAACTAAAATAGCCCTGTCCTTTATTTATCGGACTATCAACAGTGAAAGCGTAACTAACAATTGCAGCTGAGACAGATTTTGCATCTACGGTAGCAAAACCTAAAGCAAGAGTAGCAGTAGTAAGAACTATTTGCGGAACCAATTTCATTTCAGTTTTCCTCACGATGAACTTCTGCAAGCAATGTATGCACTACAAAATTTTGTGTTTTATTTAATCTACGTTTCCAAGTACTTGGAGTTAACTCACTTTGCTTTAATTGGTTTAAGCAGACTTTAATTAGAGGTGAAGATAATATTATATTAGGTAATATTAGATATTTTTAATAATGTTTTATTAACCCTTAGATAACTCAACCTTTACTGATTGGTATAACCAGATATGGTAAATACTTATCCTATAATACTTTCGCTTAAGCTTGCCATTAATTAATATGGAATACAATTACCCATTGAAGCTAAACCGCCGCCAGTTTTTGCTACGTTCAGCTATCACAGCCGGTGGAATTATTTCTACAAATCTTGTATCAAAATCACGAGTTTTTGGCCAAGCACCTGCAATTATTACCTCAGATAAAATGCGTCCTGCCATACCTTATGGCGTAGCTAGCGGCGATATATCCAACGGTAATATTGTAATTTGGAGTCGTAGCGATCGCCCCGCAAAAATGATCGTAGAATATTCTACCAGTGAATCTTTTCGTAATGTGCAGCGCGTTCTCGGTCCCAATACTTTAAAGAATAGCGACTTTACAGCCCGACTTCATCTCAACAACTTACCACCAGACCAACAAATATTCTATCGGGTGATTTTCCAAGATTTAAATTATCAGAACATTAATAGCATTCCTGTTAATGGTACTTTCCGAACTCCTCCCACACATGGACGAGATATATTCTTTGTTTGGGGTGGAGATACTGCGGGTCAAGGATGGGGTATTAATCCTGATTTCGGTGGGATGAAAATTTACGAAACCATGCGCCAACTTAAACCCGACTTTTTCATCCATTCTGGCGACAATATTTACGCTGATGGCCCACTTTCATCAGAAGTAACGCTGGACGATGGCACAATCTGGAGAAATATTACTACAGAAGAAAAATCAAAAGTAGCAGAAACGCTAAAAGAATTTCGTGGTAACTATCAATACAATTTATTGGATGAGAATGTTAAACGTTTTAACTCTGAAGTTCCCATCCTGGCGCAATGGGACGACCACGAAACCACAAATAACTGGTATCCTGGCGAATTTCTTCTCAACGATGAACGTTATGTAGTCAAGGATGTTAACTTGCTAGCCCAAAGAGCAAGGCAAGCATTTTTAGAATATATGCCTATTGGGTATAAAACTGATGATCCAGACAAAGCAAGAATTTATCGCTCTTTCCAGTATGGTTCATTACTAGACATTTTCATGCTTGATGAGCGCACCTATCGGGGAGTGAACACCCCCAATAATCAGCCAGTACCAAGTAAAGACACGGAATTTCTTAGCAGAAAACAAGTGCAATGGCTCAAAAGACAATTACTATCATCAAAAGCAACTTGGAAAGTCATTGCGAGTGATATGCCTTTGGGGCTGATAATTCGAGATGGTAGTACTGATTTTGAAGCTTGGGCTAATGGAGACGGCCCAGCATTAGGAAGGGAATTAGAGCTTGCTGACTTACTACGATTTATCAAAAACAAGGATATCAAGAATGTTGTTTGGTTAACTGCTGATGTACATTATGCAGCAGCCCATTATTATGACCCTGCTAAAGCGCAGTTTAGCGATTTCAAGCCTTTTTGGGAGTTTGTCGCTGGGCCTCTTAACTCTGGTACATTTGGGCCAAATCAACTGGAAAATACCTTCGGCCCACAGTTAGTATTTCAAAGCCTCCCTCCAGGTACGAAAGCAAATCGACCTCCAAGTGAAGGTTTGCAGTTTTTTGGAGGAGTGAAAATTAACAGTTATACAAATGTGATGACGGTAACACTGCGTAACTTGGCTGGGGAGACTGTTTACAGTGTAGATTTACCGCCAGAAAAATAAGTCGCTAAAAGCGCAGTGAAATGTAGCCAGTTAGATAGAGTAATTACGTATTACTCTGTCTGCTGGCTTTGCTGTTTTTTGGCTGAGACGTCGAAGGATGAAAAACTTGGTGTTGCTGGATGAGGGTATGATTTAATCACGCAGAGGCGCAGAGAGAAGCTTGCAATTAAGCAATGCCAAAAACCTTATAGTAGAAGTAAAATCCTAGCATTTTTGGAGTTGGTCATGCTTAAGCAACTCATCCTTGAAAATTGGAAAAGTTTTCGTTATGCGGAGCTTCCACTTGACCCGTTGACTGTTCTTATTGGAACAAATGCAAGCGGTAAGTCTAATGTAGTTGAAGCTTTGGAATTTTTACAAAGAATAGCTAGAGGTGAAAATGTTGAAGTGGCTTTAGCAGGAGATAAAAATATTCCTTCTCTTCGAGGTGGTGTAGAATGGGCTGCACTTAAACCTGAAACTAAATTTACGCTCAACGTGCTAGTAGACGGAAAGCATACTAAAGCCGATTACCTCTACAGTATTACTGTGGAAACTAAACCGCGTACACAGCTTTTAGATGAATCTCTAGTCCTGATTAAACATAGCTTCAATAATGAAGAAGAATATCAAGAAAAATTATTCCAAACAAATAATCCATCATTTTATAGCCCCAGTATTACTGCACACCTTTATGATACAAGTATTACAAAAAAACAAGAGTTTCGACGTGAGCAATCTATACTGAGTCAGTTAATAGGACTTTCTATGAAAATGGTTGAAGCAATTAATATTGTTTCTCAAAGTCTACAGAATGTATTTATCTTAGATTCTATACCTTCTAAAATCCGGCATTATTCACCACTATCTGACAGATTGGAAAGTGATGCATCTAACATTGCTGGTGTACTAGCAGGATTACCCGATGAACAAAAAGAAGAGGTTGAATCAACACTATCTACCTATATCAAAGATTTACCCGAAGGCGATATTCAAAGAGTATGGGCAGAAAAGGTGGGCAGGTTTGGCTCTGATGCTATGCTGTATTGTCAGGAACAATGGAAACCTGGGCATATCACAGAGATTGATGCTAGAAGTATGTCGGATGGAACTTTACGCTTTCTGGCAATTCTCACAGCGCTACTTACTCGACCAGAAGGTAGTCAAATAGTAATTGAAGAAATAGATAACGGCCTTCATCCCTCCCGTGCAGAATTGTTAGTAAGAATACTACGGGAAATTGGCACTAAAAGAAAGATTGACATTTTACTTACTACCCATAACCCAGCTTTACTTGATGCTTTAGGGCCTGAAATAGTTCCTTTTGTGGTTGTCGCACACCGCGATTCTGAAACTGGAGAAAGCAAACTTACCCTTTTAGAAGATATTGAAAATCTTCCTATTTTGCTAGCATCAGGAAGGTTAGGCAGATTAGCAACAAGAGGTGCAATTGAAAAGAGCCTTTCTGATAATAAGTAAAGTTAAACATGAGAAAGGTTCTGATTATTGACACATCCATACTTTGCGTCTATTTAGGTGTGCCTGGTAAAGAGACTTGTGGTTCTGATAATGATAAATGGGATAAAAAAAGAGTTGAAGCCCGTTTTCAAGCAGAAGAAAAACAAGGTGCAAAGTTTATACTACCAATAGCAACAATTATAGAAACTGGTAATCACATTGCACAATCTAACTCTAAGCGATATGAAATTGCTCAAGCTTTCGGTAATATTTTAGTGAAAGTAGCGGATGGAGTTATACCTTGGGGAGTTTTTGAAACTCAAGTGGGTGAACTTTGGAATTCAGAACAATTGAAACAGTTAGCTACTGAATGGCCTACTCTAGCATCTAGAAAGATTTCCATCGGAGATGCGACAATTAAGACTGTGGCTGAATATTACGCTAAAACTAGTAGCACATTCCAAGTAGAAATTTTTACGGGTGATGGAGGACTCAAGGCTTATGAACCAGCTACCCCAGCACCTACGCGTCGAAGTAGTCGCAGGAAAGGATAAAAAACTATTGAACGAGAACGATCGCTTCTTCACCACACTAACAGCAAAAATGGATGTACCAGCCAACAACCCAAGCCAATAGTAAAAAATTCTTGAGCGATCGCCCCTCAACTTTCACATCACGTTATCATCGGATATTGTGGAATTTCCGTGCGTAACTCCTAGCATCTATGACCGCTTCTTACTCTGAAACTCCATCTACCAAGCCAGACGCCAGTACTTTTATTTCCGATCATCGACAGGTAGACCGCAGCAAGTTAAGTCAAATGTACCTGCACTATGTCGAGACGAAGGATAAATATCCTCACGCGATGTTGCTGTATCGGGTAGGAGATTTCTTTGAATGCTATTTCCAAGATGCTGTAAAACTAGCGCAAGAACTGGAATTAGTCCTCACTAGCAAACAAGCTGGAGAACAGGGACGAGTGGCGATGTCTGGTGTTCCCCACCACGCTTGGGAACGCTACACGACAATGCTGGTAGAAAAAGGCTATGCAGTGGTAATTTGTGACCAAGTAGAGGATGCTTCAGAAGCAGCTGGGAGATTAGTACGACGGGAAGTAACGCGTATCCTGACTCCTGGGACTTTGCTGGAAGAGGGAATGCTGAAATCAGGTCGCAATAATTACCTGGCGGCTGTGGTGATTGCTGCTAATCATTGGGGTTTAGCTTATGCAGATATCTCTACAGGCGAATTTCTCACGACTCAAGGTAGTGATTTAGAACACCTGACACAAGAATTAATGCGCTTGCAGCCTTCGGAGGTACTAGTTCCCACTAATGCGCCTGATTTAGGTAGTTTGCTGCGTCCGGGAGAAACTTCGCCGCATTTACCGCAGTGTTTGCCACCATCATTTTGCTATAGTTTGCGATCGCAAATTCCTTTTTCTCAAGGTGAAGCTAGACCTAGATTATTGCAGAAATTTAAAGTGCGATCGCTCGAAGGATTGGGTTGTGATCATCTCCCCCTCGCTGTCCGCGCGGCTGGTGGTCTTTTAGAATACTTGGAAGATACACAAAAAGAAAACCCAGTTTCTCTCCAAAGATTACGCACCTATACAACCACCGATTATCTGATTGTTGATGGTCAAACCCGTCGTAACCTGGAAATTACCCAAACTGTTCGTGATGGTACTTTTCATGGTTCTCTTCTCTGGGCATTAGATAGAACTAACACGGCGATGGGTGGGCGTGCTCTGCGGCGGTGGTTGTTGCAACCGCTACTTGATATTAAAGGTATTCGGGCGCGACAAGATACCATCCAAGAATTGATGGAAAATACCTCTCTGCGTCAGGATTTACGGCAGTTATTACGGCAAATTTATGACCTGGAACGGCTGACGGGGCGTGCGGGTTCTGGTACTGCAAATGCTAGAGATTTAGTCGCTTTAGCAGATTCTTTGTCACGCTTACCAGAATTGTCTCGCTTAGTGACTGAGGCGACTTCTCCCTTTTTGAAGGCTTTACAGAAAGTGCCAACCGTGTTGTCAGAATTGGCACAGAAATTACACGTGCATCTTGTGGAGTCACCGCCAATTCTTATTAAAGAAGGCGGATTAATTCGCGCTGGCGTAAATCCTCAGTTGGATGACAGGAAAGCAACTGTAGAAGCAGACCAACAATGGATTGCTAATTTGGAGGTTGACGAGAGAGCTAGGACAGGAATTCCCACGCTCAAGGTAGGATTTAATAAAACATTTGGTTACTACATCAGTATTTCCCGCGCCAAGGCTGACCAAGTACCCTCTAATTACATCCGCAAGCAAACCTTGACGAATGAGGAACGTTATATTACGCCAGAGTTGAAGGAACGGGAAGCGCGGATTTTGACGGCGCGGGATGATTTAAATCAGTTGGAATATGAGGTTTTTGCAACGCTAAGGGAAGATGTGGGCGCACAGGCGGAGGTAATTCGCAATCTTTCCCGCGCAGTGGCGGCGGCGGATGTGTTGTGTGGTTTGGCTGAGTTGGCGGTACATCAAGGTTATTGCCGTCCAGAAATGTTGCCAGGACGGGAGATTAGCATTGTTGATGGTCGTCATCCAGTGGTGGAACAGTCTTTACCTGCGGGTTTCTTTGTGCCGAATTCGACGCAGTTGGGAGGGGAGGAAACGAACCGCCAAGACGCCGAGGACGCAGAGAAAAATTCTCCCCCTCTCTCCCCCTCTCCCGACTTAGTTATCCTTACTGGGCCAAATGCCAGTGGTAAGAGCTGTTATTTGCGCCAGGTGGGATTAATTCAGTTAATGGCGCAAATTGGCAGTTTTGTACCAGCAAAAGTTGCGAGGTTGGGAGTATGCGATCGCATTTTCACGCGTGTAGGTGCAGTAGATGACTTGGCAACTGGTCAATCTACGTTCATGGTGGAAATGAATGAAACGGCGAATATCCTCAACCATGCCACTTCTAGGTCGCTGGTGCTGTTGGATGAAATTGGCCGCGGAACGGCGACGTTTGATGGTCTTTCCATTGCTTGGGCGGTGGCGGAGTATATAGCTGTGGATATTCGGGCGCGGACGATTTTTGCTACGCATTACCACGAGTTGAATGAATTGGCTAGTATTTTGCCGAATGTGGCTAATTATCAGGTGACGGTGAAGGAGTTACCTGACCAAATTATCTTTTTGCACCAAGTCCAGCCGGGAGGTGCTGATAAGTCCTATGGTATTGAAGCGGGAAGATTGGCGGGTTTACCAGCGGTGGTAATTCAACGGGCAAAACAAGTGATGGGGCAAATTGAGAAACACAGTAAGATTGCGATGGGTTTGCAAAGTCTAGATTAGGTAAGCTTCAAATAAGTTCTTTGAGCAACTGCGTTAGCTTAGCGTGCGTTCCGCGCAATCGCTATGTGAATTTTGAGATTTTTTGCACTTTTTAGCTTTTTTCCCATTTGTTGATTGAGTTGTCACCCGATTTTGGATTTTGGATTTGCGATAGCGTAGCGTCAGGTTCAATATTACTATTGAGCATTTACCGCCTGAACAGTTAGTGGCTGATATCTTAGAGAAAGATAGGCGAGTAGCTGAAATTATGGCGGAGATTCGAGCATTTTTGGGAAGTTAAATCAGGAAAAAGTTAGATGAATATCGAGCAAGCAGTGTTAGAAAGATTACGCCAGTTACTTATTGATAAACAGCAGCAACTATTAGATTTTGCAGAATTTTTATCTCAAAAAACGACTTCTAAGACTCCTTTACGAACTGTTAGAGGATTTTGTGCTGATTTAAAAGTAGATATTACTGAAGAAGATATTGCTCAAGCGCGTCAAGAAATGTGGGGAAATTTTCCCAGGGATATCGTTTAATGACATCGGTAGTTGCAGATACACACACTTTAATTTGGTACGTTTTTGACTTGCAGAAATTGTCAGAAGCCTCATTAACAGCGTTGGAACAAGCAGTTAATACAGGTAATCCTATTTACGTATCAGCTATCACAGTCATAGAAATTATGCTTTGCTGAAGAGGTATTAACACGAATTTTAAATGTTTTAGATAACCCCAATGTAGGCATTGTACTTGTACCTCTGGATCGAAATGTTTCAGGAGAAATTCGGCAAATTGACCGGGTACCTGTTCCTGATATGCCTGATAGGATTATTGCAGCTACAGCTTTTTCTTTGGGTATTTCTCTAGTTACTCGTGACTTGCGAATTAGAGCTTTAACTACTATTAAAACCTATTTGGTGAAAATAGTTTTTTTAATGATCAGGGAAGTAGAGGTGACTAATGAGATTTTGAAAAGGGTAACGAGATAAATCTTCCCAATACCCAATACTTAATCCCTAGTTCAAGATGTTGATATAACCATCAACAAACAGACTAATAATAAACCCACTAGTACCAGCAAAGCTTGATTGCGTTTTATCCAGCTTCTCACAGTTACTATAAAGCTGTTGGTGTAACGCTGCTGTTCTAACTCTAATTTAATTTCTTCAATATTTTGGTAGAGAGTACAGTCTTTAGCGTAGGGACGTTGGGGAAAGTTGCAGGTATCGTCAGTGTGATAGGTACATGTGTCGCACAGATACTCATCCCCAGTAGCACGGTGTAAGGGAATGCCAGGATGTCCGTAAGCTTTAAGTATTGTGCGGCAATAGGGACAACTAATAGCCTGACTATCAACGAGTTGATGGCAGCGGGGACAAGATACAGTAGCCAAATTTAGCGCCAATTAGGTAAGTAAATACTTTAATCTTAGCTGTTTAAGGAAAGAAGGGGAGAGGGAGGAGTGAACGATAAATTAGCGTAAAGGTTTTGGTTACGCGTGATTGCTTTGTCTACTTGTAACTAAGCTTAATTTTAAGCGATCGCTCTCTTTAAATTAAGATAAAGTTATTTTTGTTACAGTGATCGCGCTAGATTACGTTACAAAGGGGCGGACAAGATGCCCACCCCCTTTCTTTATTTTTCCCATCCTCCCCACCCAAAACCCAAAAAAAATCCCCCACCATTGCGGCAGGGGATTTTAACTATTTACTTACAAAACTAGTAGCCAGCTTAACCGAACTTACCAGCCGTTGAGGCGATCAAGAACGCCGCGTAAGTCAAGACATAGCCAACAGTAAAGTGAGCTAGACCAACTACACGGGCTTGGACAATAGATAGAGCAACGGGCTTATCTTTCCAGCGAACCAAGTTCGCTAAAGGAGTGCGCTCGTGTGCCCAAACCAGGGTTTCAATCAACTCTTGCCAGTAACCTCTCCAGGAGATTAAGAACATGAAGCCAGTCGCCCAAACCAGGTGTCCGAACAGGAACATCCAAGCCCAAACAGACAGGTTATTCACACCGTAAGGGTTGTAGCCGTTAATCAACTGAGCGGAGTTCGCCCAGAGGTAGTCACGGAACCAACCCATGAGGTATGTTGAGTTCTCGTTGAACTGAGCAACGTTGCCTTGCCAAATACCTAGATGCTTCCAATGCCAGTAGAAAGTAACCCAACCTACTGTGTTCAATGCCCAGAAAAGAGATAGGTAGAAGGAATCCCAAGCAGAGATGTCGCAAGTACCTCCACGACCGGGGCCATCACAAGGGAAGGCATAGCCAAAGTCCTTTTTATCGGGCATTAGCTTAGTACCACGGGCATCCAAAGCACCTTTGACTAAGATCAAAGTGGTGGTGTGCAGACCCAAGGCGATCGCATGGTGTACTAAGAAGTCACCAGGACCTATTGTTAAGAACAGGGAGTTTGTCCCAGAGTTAATAGCATCTAACCAGCCACTTAACCAAACGTTGCCGTAGTTGGGATAGGCTGTGTAAGCGACGCTATCTGGGTTCGACAGCAAGGTGTCTAAGCCATACAACACTTTTCCGTGAGCAGCTTGAATGAACTGAGCAAACACCGGCTCAATCAAGATTTGCTTTTCAGGTGTACCGAAAGCAACTACTACGTCGTTGTGGACGTACAAACCAAGAGTGTGGAAGCCTAAGAAAAGCGATACCCAGCTGAGGTGGGAGATAATCGCTTCTTTATGCTTCAGCACGCGCTCAAGGACGTTGCCTTTGTTTTGTTCGGGGTCGTAATCACGCACCCAGAAAATGCCAGCGTGGGCAAAAGCACCAACTAACAGAAAAACTGCAATGTATTGATGGTGCGTGTACAGCGCTGCTTGGGTGGTGTAGTCCTTAGCAATAAATGCGTAAGGAGGCAGAGCGTACATGTGTTGCGCCACCAGTGAGGTGATGGTTCCCAGCGCTGCCAAAGCTAAAGACAATTGGAAGTGCAGGGAGTTGTTGATGGTGTCGTACAGCCCTTGGTGAGGTAGGTTGAACTGACCTTCACTCTTAGTACCGGGAACTAAACCGGATTTGGAGTTCAGCATTTCTTTGATGCTGTGACCAATTCCGAAGTTAGTCCGGTACATGTGACCGGCGACAATGAATAGTACTGCGATCGCCAAATGGTGGTGAGCCATATCGGTTAACCACAGTGATTCTGTCTGGGGATGGAAGCCACCCAAGAAAGTTAGAATCGCTGTTCCTGCACCTTCTGATGTACTGAACAAGTGCTGTGCAGTATCAGGGTTTTCAGCGTAAACACCCCAGTTACCTGTAAAGAAAGGTGTCAAACCTGCTGGGTGGGGTAGGACAGACAGGAAGTTATCCCAACCCACATGCTGTCCGCGAGATTCAGGGATGGCGACGTGAATCAAGTGACCAGCCCAAGCCAATGAACTAACGCCAAACAAACCTGCTAAGTGGTGGTTTAGACGAGGCTCAGCACTCTTAAACCAAACTAGGCTGGGGCGATACTTGGGTTGCAAGTGCAGCCAACCAGCGAACAAGAATACAGCCGCCAGCAGTAAGAGGAAAACTGAACCTGTGTACAGTTCAGTATTCGTCCGCATCCCGATGGTGTACCACCAATGATAGACACCAGAGTAAGCAATATTTACGGGATTGCTAGCACCACCTTGGGTGAAAGCTTCAATTGCTGGTTTGCCAAAATGGGGATCCCAAATCGCATGGGCGATTGGGCGGATATGCAGGGGATCTTTAATCCACTGCTCAAAGTTACCTTGCCAGGCTACGTGGAACAGGAGGCTCGATGCCCACAAGAAGATGATTGCCAAATGACCGAAGTGAGTTGCGAAAATCTTTTGGTAAAGATTTTCCTCAGTCATGCCATCGTGACTTTCAAAGTCGTTACCTGTGGCGATCGCATACCATATCCGACGCGTGGTCGGATCTTGCGCTAAATCCTGGCTAAATTTAGGAAATTTTGTTGCCATAAAAAAGAATACTCTTCGCCCTCATCAAATTTTAAGCCTTCAATACCCTATCCATCTTTCTGGATATTGATGTGAGCTATAGATCATCCTAAAGCCTAATTAAAAAAAAAATCCCCCACCTTTTGGCAGGGGATTTTCTTTAATTACCTACAACCTAATGATTTAGCCAACTAAAAAATATTAGCCGAACTTACCAGCAGTCGAAGCAATCAAGAATGCGGCATAAGTGACGATGTAGCCAACTGTGAAGTGAGCTAGACCAACTACACGGGCTTGGACAATAGATAGAGCAACGGGCTTATCTTTCCAGCGAACCAAGTTCGCTAAAGGAGTGCGCTCGTGTGCCCAAACAAGGGTTTCAATCAACTCTTGCCAGTAACCTCTCCAGGAGATTAAGAACATGAAGCCAGTTGCCCAAACCAGGTGTCCGAACAGGAACATCCAAGCCCAAACAGACAGGTTATTCACACCGTAAGGGTTGTAGCCGTTAATCAACTGAGCGGAGTTTGCCCAGAGGTAGTCACGGAACCAACCCATGAGGTATGTTGAGTTCTCGTTGAACTGAGCAACGTTGCCTTGCCAAATACCTAGATGTTTCCAATGCCAGTAGAAAGTTAACCAACCAATGGTGTTGAGCATCCAGAAAGTAGCGAGGTAGAAGGAATCCCAAGCAGATATGTCGCAAGTACCGCCACGACCGGGGCCGTCACAAGGGAAGGCATAGCCGAAGTCCTTTTTATCGGGCATCAGCTTAGAACCACGGGCATCCAAAGCACCTTTGACCAAGATCAAGGTGGTGGTGTGCAGACCCAAGGCGATCGCATGGTGTACCAAGAAGTCGCCAGGGCCAATTGTCAAGAACAGGGAGTTTGTCCCAGCGTTGATAGCATCTAACCAGCCTGGAAGCCAAACGTTAGCGTAGTTAGGCCATGCTGTGTAAGCAATACTATCTGGGTTAGATAGCAATGTATCTAAACCGTACAGTACTTTACCGTTAGCAGCTTGGACAAATTGAGCAAATACTGGCTCAATCAAGATTTGTTTTTCAGGAGTACCGAAAGCAACTACTACGTCGTTGTGGACGTACAAACCAAGAGTGTGGAAGCCCAAGAAAAGGGATACCCAGCTGAGGTGGGAGATAATCGCTTCTTTATGCTTCAGCACGCGCTCAAGAACGTTGCCTTTATTTTGTTCTGGGTCGTAATCACGTACCCAGAAGATTGCTCCGTGAGCAAAGGCACCAAGAATTAGGAAACCAGCAATATATTGGTGGTGCGTGTACAGCGCTGCTTGGGTGGTGTAGTCCTTAGCAATAAATGCGTAAGGAGGCATGGCGTACATGTGTTGCGCCACCAAAGAGGTGATGGTTCCTAGAGCAGCTAGGTGAATACCCAACTGGAAGTGCAGCGAGTTGTTATAGGTGTCGTACAACCCTTGGTGAGGCAGGTTAAACTGACCTTCACTCTTGCTACCAGGAACTAAACCAGATTTGGAGTTCAGCATTTCTTTGATGCTGTGACCAATTCCGAAATTAGTCCGGTACATGTGACCGGCGACGATAAATAGTACTGCGATCGCTAAGTGGTGGTGAGCTATGTCAGTCAGCCACAAAGCTTCTGTCTGGGGATGGAAGCCACCCAAGAAAGTCAAAATCGCAGTTCCTGCACCTTCAGATGTGCTGAAAACATGGCTAGGTGTATCAGGGTTTTGAGCGTAAACAGCCCAGTTACCTGTAAAGAAAGGTGTCAGACCTGCTGGGTGAGGTGGGGTATTTAGGAAGTTATCCCAACCTACGTGCTGTCCGCGAGCTTCAGGGATGGCAACGTGAATCAAGTGACCAGCCCAAGCCAAGGAGCTAACACCAAATAGACCTGCCAGGTGGTGGTTTAGGCGATGTTCAGCGCTCTTAAACCATGCCAAGCTGGGACGGTACTTGGGTTGCAGGTGTAACCAACCAGCAAACAAGAATACAGCCGCGAACAACAACAGGAACACTGAACCTGTGTACAGTTCAGTATTTGTCCGCATCCCGATGGTGTACCACCAATGGTAGATACCAGAGTAGGTAATGTTTACGGGATTGCTAGCACCAGCTTGGGTAAAAGCTTCAACTGCTGGTTTACCAAAGTGGGGATCCCAAATCGCGTGAGCGATTGGGCGGATATGAAGGGGATCTTTAATCCACTGTTCAAAGTTACCTTGCCAGGCTACGTGGAACAGGAGGCTCGATGCCCACAAGAAGATGATTGCCAAATGACCGAAGTGAGTTGCGAAAATCTTTTGGTAAAGATTTTCCTCTGTCATGCCATCATGGGTTTCAAAGTCGTTGCCTGTGGCGATCGCATACCATATCCGACGCGTGGTCGGATCCTGCGCGAGATCCTGGCTAAATTTGGGAAATTTTGTTGCCATAGGTTTAATAAATCCTCTGACCTTTAGCCATCACGTATCAACTTGCGGTGAAGTTAGGAGTTAAGAGTTTTGAATATAAAGATTACTTCTTTAACTCATCACTCATAACTCATAACTCGATAGAGCTGATTGCTACCCTACTGAAAGGATGTGCGCGTGGAAGAATGCCCAAGTGGTGGCAATTCCTCCTAATAAGTAGTGAGCCACTCCTACAGCCCGACCTTGAATGATACTCAGAGCGCGGGGCTGAATTGCTGGTGCTACTTTCAGCTTGTTATGTGCCCAAACAATAGACTCAATCAGTTCTTGCCAGTAGCCACGACCACTGAATAGGAACATCAAGCTGAATGCCCATACAAAGTGAGCGCCTAAGAACATTAGTCCATAGGCAGATAGCGCACTGCCATAGGAATTGATGACTTGTGAAGCTTGTGCCCACAAGAAGTCACGCAACCAGCCGTTGATGGTGATGGCACTTTGGGCAAAGTTACCACCAGTGATGTGAGTCACATTACCGGCTGCATCTACCGTCCCCCAGACATCTGATTGCATCTTCCAACTAAAGTGGAAAATTACAATCGATATGGAGTTGTACATCCAGAAAAGTCCGAGGAACACATGATCCCAACCAGACACTTGACATGTACCGCCACGGCCGGGGCCGTCGCAAGGAAAGCGGAAGCCCAGGTTTGCCTTGTCTGGAATCAGACGAGAACTACGGGCAAACAGCACACCTTTGAGCAGAATTAGGACAGTGACGTGAATGGTAAAGGCGTGAATGTGGTGAATTAGGAAATCCGCCGTACCCAAAGCAATGGGCATCATCGCTACTTTACCGCCAACAGCCAAGATACCGCCGCCAAAGGCATAGCTAACTGGTTCTAGTGCGTTGGGAGCAGTGCCACCAGGTGCCAATGTGTGTATATTTTGTACCCACTGGGCAAAAACTGGTTGCAACTGAATTGCTGTGTCGGAGAACATGTCTTGAGGACGACCCAAGGCACGCATTGTGTCGTTGTGGATGTACAGTCCAAAGCTATGGAAGCCGAGGAAAATACACACCCAGTTCAGGTGAGAAATAATCGCATCTCGGTGACGAATCACGCGATCCAGCACGTTGTTTTGGTTAACAACCGGATCGTAATCCCGCACCATGAAGATAGCAGCGTGAGCCGCTCCACCGACAATCAAGAAGCCACCGATCCACATGTGGTGAGTGAATATGCACAACTGCGTAGCGTAGTCAGTTGCCAAATATGGATATGGGGGCATCGCGTACATGTGATGCGCGATGATGATGGTCAGTGAACCCAAGAACGCCAGGTTGGTTGCCAACTGTGCGTGCCAGGATGAGGTCATGTTTTCGTAGAGACCCTTGTGACCTTCACCGGTGAAGGGGCCTTTATGGTTTTCCAGGATCTCTTTAATGCTGTGACCAATACCCCAGTTGGTACGGTATTGATGACCAGCAATGATGAACAGTACTGCGATCGCTAAATGGTGATGAGCAATGTCTGTCATCCACAAGCCGCCTGTTACCGGGTTTAGACCGCCCTTGAAGGTAAGGAAGTCAGCATACTGACCCCAGTTCAAGGTGAAGAAAGGTGCTAAACCAGCAGCAAAGCTAGGATACAGCTCAATCAACAAGTCTTTGTTCAAGATGAACTCGTGGGGCAAGGGTATGTCTTTTAAGGCAACACCTGCATCCAAAAGCTTGTTGGTTGGTGCGGACACATGGATCAAGTGACCAGCCCATCCCAAAGAACCACAACCTAGCAACACTTGCAAGTGATGATTCAGCATCGACTCCACATTCTGGAACCATTCCAGTTTAGGAGCGCGCTTGTGGTAATGGAACCAGCCAGCAAACAGGAACAAGCCTGCTAATACCAAGCCGCCAATTGCAGTTACGTAAAGCTGGAATGTATTTGTAATACCCCAGCCACGCCATACTTGGAACAAACCGGAGGTGATTTGAATACCGTGGAAACCACCGCCAACATCACCGTTTAAAATGTCTTGTCCCACAATGGGCCAAACGACCTGGGCACTGGGCTTAACGTTCAGAGGATCGCTTAGCCAAGCTTCGTAGTTAGAAAACTTCGCGCCGTGGAAAATCATCCCGCTCAGCCAAATTGTCACTACGGCTAAGTGACCGAAGTGTGCTGAAAATATCTTGCGGGATATGTCTTCTAAATCGCTTGTATGTGTATCAAAATCGTGGGCGAGTGCGTGCAGGTTCCAAATCCATGTGGTGGTTTTGGGACCTCTGGCTAAGGATCTGTCAAAGTGTCCTGGTTGTGACCATTTCTCAAATGAAGTGGGAACCGGATCGTTATCGACGATGATTCTTGCCTTTTTTTCCTCTCGCTCCGGAGGACTAATTGTCATTCGACCTCCTCTCTTGATAAGGAATGAGGAATCATGAATACCACAAAGTGAACCATTACCGCATACTCCAGAAATTTGCTGAAGCCGCGATGAAGACCCTATGTGGAGAGTTGTTTCTCGTTGAATTATAGAGTCTTAACTTGTACATTGTTAGAGATAATTTAACAATAATTCAAAATCCCTAGAATAACTGTCTTATCTACCTTTCAACTTCAAACTAATGGGCAAAAAGTCAATAGGTTCTTCATTTAATTTACAAAGAATAACAATTCGTAAAATTTATAGTTTGGGAGCAGGGGGAGAATAAATACTGACTTTTCTTTTGACTCTTCACTCTTGACTCAGCACTCTGCACTCTACACTCCTAACTTCTGCCTCTTGTCCCCTGCCTTCCTTTTGGGCTATGGTTCCCTATGGACAGTTTGAGCCAAGATAATCTGTCAGTTGTTGAAGACAATACACTGGGTGGAAGGTATGAACTCGTGGCAGAAGGCGGTATTAGAGAAGCTCCTTCCTAGGAGATTCCCGGTTCTCAGGTGGATAACGATGTTGATACTGATTTTGGGCTTAACCAGTTGTGGCGAGAAAGCTGGTAGCCAGGAAGTATCTATTGGCTCTGGAGAAAACTCTCCCCAGATTTCTCAGATTTCTAAGCAATTTTCAGAAGTTTCGCCACCATCTGTAATTCAAGAACTGCGCTCAACTTTGGAAGCTTATCAGCCACAGGTGACAATAATTACTCCAAAACCTGATGAAGTCTTCCAAGACAACAAAATTGCAGCCAGTTTTCAAGTTAAGGATTTGCCAATATTTAAAGACCCACAATGGGAACTGGGGCCACATCTACACGTAATTCTCGATAACCAACCTTATATACCTGTTTACGACCTGAATCAGCCTTTGGTTTTGTCAGACTTATCCCCAGGTACGCACACTCTGCGCGTCTTTGCCTCTCGTCCTTGGCATGAAAGCTTTAAAAATGAAGGTGCTTATACCCAAGCAACATTTCATATTTTTACTAAAACCGACGACAACAATCCCTCTCCTGAATTGCCTTTGCTAACTTATAGCCGTCCTCAACGTAACTACGGAGCAGAGCCAATCTTACTTGATTTTTACCTAACTAACGCCCCTCTGCACCTCGTTGCTAAAGAAAATGCCAACAATGAATTTAGTGATTGGCGTATTCGCTGCACGATTAATGGTGAAAGCTTCATTTTTGACCGTTGGCAAGCGATTTATCTCAAAGGCTTCAAGCCTGGTCAAAACTGGGTAAAACTGGAATTTCTCGATAACCAGGGAAATGCTGTAAAAAATGCCTTCAACACGACAGTCAGACTAACTAGTTACCAGCCAAAGGGTAAAGATACTTTATCAAGAATTGTGAGAGGGGAACTCACAGCAAATGAAGTACGTAGGATTGTAGACCCAAATTATACTGTCAAGGTACCAGCTACTAAACCCACACCTGCCATTGAAAAAATACCCCAAATACAACCCAAATTAGAAAAACAGCCAATTCCTGAAACTGAAGTTCCAGAAAAACCTAAAAAAGAGCCAACTAAGCCAAAACAGCTAGAACAACCAGAATTGCAACTTCCAACGGCTACACCGTCTCCTAGTTTGCCACCGACGCTACCAGAGGTTATCGAGTCTCCTACACCAGAATCACAGCCAGAGGTAACACCTACACCTGAATCAACGCCGTTACCCGAAAAAATTGCTCCTCAGCCAGCAAAATCTAGATTTGGCGGATTTTTCAACCGTCGGGCAAATAAGCCAACGACTCCATCAGCACCAGTTATGCCATCTCCTGTACCACCGACGCTACCAGAGGTTATCGAGTCTCCTGCACCGGATGCAATTGCGCCATCACCAGAATCACGGACAGAGGTAACGCCCACACCTGAATCGACGCCGTTACCCGAAAAAATTGCTCCTCAGCCAGCAAAATCTAGATTTGGCGGATTTTTCAACCGTCGGGCAAATAAGATACCGACTCCATCAGCACCAGTTATGCCATCTCCTGTACCACCGACCTTGCCAGAGATTATCGAGTCTCCTGCACCGGATGCAATTGCGCCATCACCAGAATCACGGACAGATGTAACGCCCACACCTGTATTAACACCGTGACCTGAAAACCTGAAAGCAGTGCGTCAGTTTCGCTGACACACTGCTGCTAAGTTAATAAGCATTCAAGTTGCATATGAACAGGGCTAAAACCCTTACTACAAGCGAATCATCTGAGAAAAATGAATGGCGATTAGCTTAATTATGTTGACACTTAGCCTGATGTTTTAACTTGATACTCATGAAATTTTGTTAGTCACGCAATTGAGATATTCATTCAACAACAGCTGGACTTGCGACGTTCTCTAATTTTTGAGAAGGAGGGCGCATTCCTAAACCAAGTAAATTCAGCATTTCTCGGTCAGTATCGTAATCTGGACAGGGAGTTGTCACAGTTAACATTTTGTTGTCGTCGCTAGAAAAGATAGAATTAGCTCCTGCCATAAAACAGAAAGCTTGTTTAACTTGAGAAAGTCTAGCCCTACCTGCGCTCAGACGTACATCAGAAGCAGGCATTAAAATACGTGCTGTGGCAATCATCCGTACAATATCCCAAATGGGGACATCAGGCTGATTTTCTAAAGGCGTACCTGGTACTTGCGAGAGAATGTTAATCGGTACTGAGTCTGGATGGGGATGCAGGTTTGCCAGAGTATGTAACATACCCACACGATCATCAACGCTTTCACCTAAGCCAAGAATGCCGCCAGAACATACAGTCACATTTGTCTGACGAATATTTTCAATTGTGTTCAGGCGATCGCCATAAGTCCTTGTGGTAATAATCGTGCTGTAATATTCCTGGGAGGTGTCTAAGTTATGGTTGTAGGCGTACAGTCCCGCTTCTTCTAGTCGCCTTGCCTGATTTGCCGTTAGCATACCCAAAGTGCAGCATACTTCTAAACCCATTGCGGTAACATCCTTGACCATTTCCAGGACTTCCTCAAATTGTGAGTTATCCCGCACTTCGCGCCAAGCAGCACCCATGCAGATGCGACTAACGCCGGTTTCTTTAGCTTTCTGGGCGATGCCAACTACTGTTTCTTTTTCTAGGAGTGCTTGCGCCTTTACCTCTGTTTTGTAGCGGGAAGATTGGGCGCAGTAGCTACAATCTTCTGGACACCCCCCTGTTTTAATCGAGATTAGTTTACAGACTTGGATTTTTGTTGGGTCATGATATTGGCGATGGACGCTAGCAGCTTGATAAATAAGCTCTAGTAATGGCGTATTATATATCGCCCGAATCTCTGGTTCTTGCCAATCGTAGCGTATTACCACCGGCATCACTATCCTTGTTGTAGATGGAATTTTTCAATAACTGTCTTTTGGTTGAATCTTCTAAGATACAGTGTTTGGGCAAAGCAATCTTATCAAAGTTATATCGTGGACTCTGCTTTATTACCCATCCGCTCTGAATTCTTGCGCTCTAGTTATTAAAAATCAGCTTATCAAGATTTTGGTTGTCTGGCAGATTGACAGCATAAATACTAAATGTTAGCAATTTTTAGGTAAATTGAAAACGTGACGTTTTTGACAGAATATCTATGCTTAATTTTTTGTATTCTGCGCTGTTACTCAAATGGTGATAAGCGATCGCTTTAACAAAGCTATTAACAGCAAGTTTTAAGAGATAATCATTTAGTCGGCATTCTTTTCAGGGTTGCCCATATTTTGAATTTCTACTAAATTAGCATAAATTTTGCGAACTGAGCCGTATAGTTTAGTGAGCTTGGCCTGCGATTATTGGAGTATTCTGCATGATCAAACAAACTGTTGGCATCACATCCATTGGTTATTACATTCCCTCAGACATTTTAACTAGTGAGGAGATGGCTAAACTAGCCAATTTACCAGAGTTTGTTTTTACTGAAAAAATTGGGATGAGACAGAAGCCGATTGCAGGTAAAGATGAGCATCCAAGTGATATGGGAATTAAGGCAGCAATAGAAGCTATAAATAAAGCAGAAATAACAGCCAGCGAAATTGATATTATTATTTATTGTGCTGCTGGAGATTATGATTACAGATTTTGGTCGCCTGCTGCCAAAGTCCAAGATGCAATTGGGGCAAAAAATGCTTTCGCTTTTGAAGTTAGGAATTTTTGCAATAGCGGCAATTTAGGAATACATCTATGTCGAAATATGTTACTGGCAGATAACGATTTATCTTATGCTTTAGTTATTTGTAGTGATAAATTATCTATGCTGCTTGACTATTCAGATATAGATAACTTATCAACATTTATCATGGGTGATGGTGCAGCTGCGGCAATTTTAAAGAAAGGAGAAATGAGTAACGAAATCCTTTCTTATCATGCGATGACAGATGGAACATTGGCTGATTGTATCAAAGTGCCATTAGCAGGAACCAAGTTTCCTGTCAATGTTACAGAAATCAATCCTGAACTGAGTTATCTAAAAGTTAAAGATCCTCAAGAGTTGGAAACTATATTATCAGAAGTATATTTAGAAAATTATGGCAAGGTAATTCATAAGTCCCTAGAAAAAAGTGGATACTGTGTAAATGATGTAAATTTATTGTTAACGAATCAAGTCAAAAAAAGTTTATCAAAACGCATTTTAAAGTCTTTGAATTTAAAGGCTGAACAGACGTATGTTTCTTTGAGTGAATATGGTCATTTGGGTGCTGTAGATACTTTATTCGGTTTAGCAAAAACTATAGAATTACAAAGAATTAAGACTGGAGATATTGTAGTTTTAGCTAGTAGTGCTGCTGGGTTCTCATGGGCAGCATTAACTTTGAAGTATTAGAAATAGAGCGGGTTTTTTATGAATAAACTACAGTAGGGTGGGCATCACAATGCCCACCCTACAAGCAGCGATTTATCGCTGACTACGAACAAATTACTTATTGTCGATCGCATGAGCAGGAAACTCATTATGTGTGTTGTTTTGGGCTGGCGATCGCGGCGTTTTTCGTCCAGATATATCATGGAGTAAACCCATCAGTGCGGGGACAACAGTGGGAGTTAAAATTGTCGAAAATGCTAGACCGCCAGTCAGAACAATGCCTAATCCTTGATATAATTCTGAACCTTGACCTGGTAAAACTGCTAGCGGTAACATCCCCAGTACACTAGTTCCGGCAGACATGAAGATAGCACGCAGGCGATCGCTTGTCGCATTATATAACGATGCATCATAATCTTCACCCGCTTGCTGGAGTTGCAAGGCGCGATCAACCAGCAGAATGGCGTTGTTGACTACCACACCTGTAAGGATCACAAATCCCAACGCCGTAATCATATCCAGCGCTACATTCATTCCCGGAATCCGGTTAGCAATTACCAAACTCAATAGTGCGCCACTCATACCCATTGGCACCGTTGCCATAATCACCACTGGGTAGAGAAATGAGCGATACAAAGCTATCAGTAACAAGTAAGTAATCAAAATCGAAACTGCAAATGCAGTAGCTAATTGAGTAACAGTTGTTGCTAACTGATCTGCTGAACCCGACAGTTCCAGCCGATAGCCTGTTGGTAGATTGGCACGCAAAGGAGCCAAAATTTCCTCTTCAGTACGTTCCACTAGCGTACTCAGCGGAGCATTGGGTGCAAGGGAGACAGTTAGGCTAATTGATCGCTCCAAATCGACGTGGTTAATAGTATCGGCTCCCGTTGTTTCACGAACTTCGGCAATATCACCCAGTTGTACTTGTCGTCCCCCCGCATACAGTGGCAATTGACGCAGTTGTTCTGGTGTTTCTACTGCGGTGTTTTGCAGTTCCACTGAGACATCTAGTTCTTCTTTACCATCAATGTAATCGGAGGCAATCCGACCGCCTAATGCTGCTTCCACCATCGAACCAACTTCAGCTTCCGAGATTCCCACTTCCGCGATGCGTTCTCGGTTGGGAATCACTTGTAATTCACCCGCTCCCATCACGAAGTTTGAACGCACATTCTGTACTCCAGAAATATCCCGCAATTTACCTGTGATTTGCTTCTCCAAGTCACTGATTTGATTTAAGTCAGCGCCGACAATATCTACTTCAAATTCTTTCCCTGGATCGCGGAAGATGGAAATTCGCGTTGGGATGATAAAGCGGTATCCGGCAAAGTTGCTGCTTTGAGCACGCAAACGATCCACCATGTCAGCTAGTCCGGTAGTGGTCGCAAATTCTGACTTGAGGATCGTCGCAATGCCGCGCAGTGCCCCTGGACGATCAACGTACATGATGCGCTCAACTTCTGGTTGCGATCGCAAAAATGCCTGAACCTGTTCAGATTGCCGAATCGCTTCTGGTATACTAGTTCCCGGCAACGGTTCCGCTCGCAACACGACCTGGTTACGATTTCCTTCAGGTAAATAATCCGCAGGTGGTAACAGCAAAACACTGGTAACAAGTAAAGCAACCGGAATCGACAGCACCATTAACCTGCGACCAACACGCTTACGTCCCAGTGACCAACTCACGGTAGACGCCAGAAAGTTTTCGAGTTTACCCTGGAAATGACGAAAGACCGCAGAACTTTTTGCTACTAAACGCTCAAACCAATTACCGCCACGGTATTCACCGCCCTCCATCATTTGCATTGCTTCCGATTGCTTGAGGAACAATCCAGATAACATTGGTACCAGAGTTAACGCGGCAAATAGCGAAAATAAAGAAGAAGCAGAAAGAGTGATCGCCATATCAGCGTAGAGTTGTCCGGCTTCACCCGTAACCATAATCAGCGGTACAAACACCACTACGTTAGTTAAAGTAGAACCGAGCATCGCGCCCCAGACTTCCTGTGTGCCATCGATTGCTGCTCGGATCGGGTTTTTGCCTTGCTGCATGTGGGTAAAGACATTCTCAATCACGACAATTGAGTTATCCACGACCATACCCACAGAAAACGCTAATCCCGCCAAACTAATGATGTTCAATGTGCGTCCAAATGCAGACATGACGATGAACACAGCAATTGTGCCGATAGGAATGGTGATGGCAATTACAGCAACCGTTCGCATCGAACCCAGAAATAGCACCAAAACGATAGTTGCCAGCAATGCACCACTGATCAAGTTCTCCCGCACGAATCCCACAGATTGATTTATATACTGGCTCTCGTCGTAGTTGTAAACAAAAACAATACCTTGGTTTTCCCTGTCGAACTCAGTTTGAAGCGCTGCAATCTCAGCCCGAATGCCTTTGGCAACCTCTGGTACATTCGCCCCAATTTGACGAATCACACCGATTGCTACCGCAGATTTGCCGTTGAACATTAACGCACTATCTTGGGGTTTGCGCCCCATCTGTACTTGTGCCACATCACGCAAATAAACTGTACCAGACTCATCGCGTCGCAGTACAAAACCCTCAATTTGCGATAGATCCTGCGATCGGCTGACTGTGCGGACTCGATATTCCCGCCGTCCCAAAATTAATGGCCCACCCCGGATATCGCGGTTGTTTTCTTGAAGTACCCGTACAACATCACCAATAGTGAGATTGCGATTAGACAATGCTTGTGGGTTGACTTTTACCTCCACTTCTCGCTCTTGTCCACCCACTAACAAAAATTGTCCAGTTCCTTCAACTCGCCGCAAACGCGGAATTACCACTTCTTCTGCTAAATCTCGATAGCGGTCTGCATTTGGCTGAAATCCTTCTTTCGTATCAAACGGAATCCACATCATCGGGGAACTATTACCACCTACCAGTTCTACACTCGACTCTTGTGCTTCTGGTGGTAAACTTTGCACCTGCTGCAAGCGGTTCAATACATCCACCATCCGCTCTTTGGCGTTGGCATTCTGAGCAAATTCTAGGGTGATGGAACTACGTCCCGCACGAGAAGTACTGCTAATTTCCTGGACGCCCAGCACCTCTTCCATTTGTTCTTCGATGGGGCGCGTAATCAAGTCTTCTACTTCCGTGGGGCCTGCTCCCGGATACGTAGTCGTAATAGTAATTTCCGGGCGATCGCCCCCCGGTTGCAATTCCAGAGGTAACCTCAGAAGCGAGAACACCCCAAACATTGCTACCAAGCAAAATAAAACGAAGGTGCCATGTCGCCAACGAACAGCAGTTTCGATAAAGTTCATAATATTGTGGGTTATACCAATTTAAAAAAAGAATGTGACAGATAGACCATGTAGAGACGTTGCAATACAACGTCTCTTTGAGAAAATATTAGGAAAGGGTTAAAGAAGAAAGGAAAAAGGAATCTTTGCCTTTGACCCTTCCCCTTAACCCATCTTCTGCAAGAAGTCCATTGCCTCGTTCCCAGTCTCCAACTGGGAATGTCTATTTGAAGGGTCTGCTTTTGTTACTCGCAGCAGAGCAGCAATTAATCAGCATTCAAGTGCGATCAACTATCTTCACAGGCGCACCATCTTGCAACCCATCACCTCCACGCAGCACAATGCGTTGACCAGTGCGTAAAGTGGGATGGTAGATTGCAACCTCTTTACCCATGTCAGCAACCATTTCTACTTGAATTTGTTTAGCTTTACCGTCAGCAACCGCAAAAACAAGCCACTGGTTTTGGCGTCTGGTTAATGCATCGCGCGATACGACAAAGCTAGATCGATTTGAGGGCATGTTCAGATTGCCAGCGATCGCCATTCCCGGTAATAATCCTGGCGGGGGATTGTTGATTTGGACGCGGACGCGCTGACGACGGGAAGCAGTATCAGCTGAGGGAACTACGGCGGTAATATTGGCACGTTGTTTCCATTGCGGTAGGGCGCGAGATGTGAGATCAATCGTCATGGCGGGAGTAACTTGACTGCTCAATTCTTCAGGTAACTCCAGGAAAATGTCGAAGCGATCGCCTGCCACTAAGGTGACAATTTGACTAGAACTTTGCACCAAATCGCCATTGCTAATATGCCGAGTCTGCACTACCCCCGCTTGGGATGCCACAATTTTAGTGCGCTGCTGTGCCAGTTCTGCTTGAGCTAGAGTGGCTTTGGCTGCTTCTACGTTTGCCCGTTGGGCGGCGATTTCCTCTCGAATTGGCCCAGCTTTGGCCTCGGCAAATTCAGCTTCGGCTTCTACCCGTTCTCCTTGGATGTTATCTAATTGTGTTTGCGCTTCTACGAGTAATCTTTGAGACAGAGCGCCTTCTTTCACAAGGTCGCTAGTACGCTTTAGGTTATCTTGTGCTTCTAGTTCTCGCGCCTTAGCGGATGTGACTGTTGCTTGACGCTGAGCAATAATTTCTGGACGAGTACCTACTTCTAAACGAGCTAAATTGCTACGCTGCTGTGCTAATTGTGCCCGTGCTTGAGCGATCGCTAATTGTTGATCGGTGTCGTCTAAGACGGCGATTGTCGTCCCTGTCTTCACACGATCGCCCGATTGCACCAAAATTTTCTCAACAATTCCATTAGTTTGAGCGCGGAGCGTTGATTGCTGACTGGCTTCCACCTGTCCCAAAAGCTGGACTCTTCTTGTAGCACTTCCAGTTGCTAAGGCGATCGTTTCAATTGCCTTTGGGGCTGGTGCTTTCTGCTGTTGGGCAACAGAGGGACGTGGTGTACCACCAGGAGCCAGCATTCGCCAAAGGACAATGCCACCAGTTGCCAGAAATAGGATCAGCAATCTCCAGAACCAGGGTTTGCGAGAACGAGTTGACGCTAACTCAGAAGGCGCAGAACTGTCTGACTGGGTTTCAACGATTGAAGCTTGATCTTCAGAAGTATCCATAGTAGTTGACGGTGGCTACTGAAGGTGAAAGATTAATCGTTAATGGTTGACAGCGAACAAGTAAGCCGTCAATTGTCAACCATCAACGGTCAATTACGTAACTAAATTTAAAATAACGTTACCTTTTTTATAGTTTATTGGATACTTATGACAAAGAAATGTCAAAATAATCCGTAATCATGGCTCTCAATCACGAATCACGTAAAGCCTGCGGCATAGCTACCCTTAGAGCGCAGCAGGGCTTATCCCCAGAGCGAATTACGAATTATTTACTCAGGTACACTCCACCAAGCTAAAGCATAAGGTTGAGTCGCCTCGTTAAGCTTTTGGCGAAAATGAACGCGGATTTTATAATTGCCAGTTGCAGGAACGGGACAAAAAATATGTTCTACGCTATCGATTGGGCTAATTGATGAGCAAACCACACCAGCATCAGTAGTTTTAGCGTCAGCTTTTACTAAATAGAGGTCGAGATTATTCAAACCGCGATCGCGAAAATTCTCTCCTACATCAAACTGCTGGTTTTTGTTACGATCATTCAATTCCACCAAACGATCCCAACTCAAGCTAATAGAGATAAAACTCCCCTGCTTTAAAGGTTTGGCTAACGTATAGTCAGCAGATGCCCCAACATCGACTGTGCGATAATTCCAACCAATGGGAGGAACCACAGCTGATGGTTGCCATTGACCACCGCTAAGCTGCTGATAAGCACGAAATACATTTAAATGGCCCGCTCCCATTTGGGCATTCAAAGGAATTTTGGGATCTTTGTAAGCATCAGAATCTAGCCAGTCTTGATTTTGTTTATCAATTATTGTCCGAGTCATTCCCAGTCGTAAGCCATCGCCGATATCTTGAATCTTGTCTGCTGAATTTAGCAATATAGCTTTCATAACTTGATGACGCCGAGCATCAATGCTCCAGTTAGGTTGTTTTGCACGGATTTGTCTATCACTAAGTTCTTGTAATAAAGCAACAGTAGCCGTAACTTGAGGCGCTGCAAAACTCGTACCTGTTACCTTGTTCAATTTACCATCGGGATTGAGCAAAGAAATGTTATTGCCAGGTGCAACTAAACTGACAGCACGCCGCCCATCAAGATTAAACTCTTTTCCAGCTAAACGACCGCTTGCACCTTGGTTAATACCCGCCAAATTGGAAACGTCTACTTTATTAAAAACCCCTCCTCTGCGGGATGAAAAAGCCACGTTCATTCCATTAAAATTATCCGTAGGGATGGGAATACCCCCTTTACCCTGGTTGCCAGCGATCGCATACAAGACATCATGAACGCGACTAGACCAGTCAACACATAACGTTAGTAAAGCTTTACCATCTAAACTAGCCTCCGGTCGGGGGTCACGATTTAAGGGTTCACCAAAACTGAAATTAATCGCCCGGACATCACCGCTATTTTGTAGCGCTATATGCTGCGCCGATAAGCACTCTTCTGGTTGACCCATGTTTTTCGTCGAACCCACGGCAGACGAATATAATCGTGCTCCTGGTGCAACCCCTGGCAAAGCTTTGTCTTGACTTACCATCACACCAGCGACATTGTAAGCATGGGGATCAACACCACTATTTGACTTAGCTGGCCCATTGCGTGAGAACACTGCTGCTAAAGATATAGCGCGATTTTTAGATACAGCTTTATCCCAGCCAAACATTCCCGGACGCCCAATTTCTACCTGACCAATAGCAATCTTGCGACCGATTAAATTATAAGGAGGTTGGTGTAACTTCAAAGCATCAATACCATTAGTTCCCAGAGGAGATTTTAAAGCTGAAGCCAGTACCGGCAAACTCACACAGGAAGCACTCAATCCCCAAATTATCCAAGTTAGTTTTTTAGTCATAGTCGAAAGTCAAAGGTCAAAAGTTAAGAGTCAAAAGTTAAGAGTCAAAGGTCAAAAGTCAAGAGTTATTGGTTTCCATGTTTCCGCATCTCCCACTCTCATCATCTTTGTGAAAAAGGCGGGATCAAAGCTATGAGCACTTGCTCAATATGTTGTTACAATGCTTACAGACGAGGACGCTTGAAAACCCACCAGCCATGACCCAAAACCTATCTCAAAAGCCCATTGTGATTGCTCCATCTATCCTATCAGCCGATTTTAGTCGTCTGGGGGACGAAGTCCGCGCCATAGACGCAGCTGGAGCAGATTGGATTCACGTTGATGTAATGGACGGTCGTTTTGTACCTAATATTACGATAGGCCCTCTGGTTGTGGAGGCAATTCGTCCAGTTACGACCAAGCCACTGGATGTCCACTTGATGATTGTGGAACCAGAAAAGTATGTTGAAGGCTTTGCTAAGGCTGGCGCTGATATTATCTCTGTACATTGCGAGCATAACGCTTCGCCTCACTTGCACCGGACCCTAGGGCAAATCAAAGAGTTTGGTAAGAAAGCAGGCGTTGTACTTAACCCTGGTACTCCTCTAGAGCTCATTGAATACGTTTTGGAACTGTGTGATTTAGTGTTGATTATGAGCGTCAACCCCGGCTTTGGCGGTCAAAGCTTTATTCCATCTGTATTACCCAAAATCCGTCAGCTGCGTCAGATGTGCGATGAACGCGGTCTTGACCCCTGGATTGAAGTAGATGGTGGACTAAAGGCAAATAATACCTGGCAAGTTTTGGAAGCGGGAGCCAATGCGATCGTTGCTGGTTCAGCTGTGTTTAATGCTAAAGATTATGGTGAGGCGATTACAGCTATTCGCAACAGTAAGCGTCCTAGTCCAGAACTGGCAAAAGTTTAATCCTTATTTGGATTAAACAAACACTACAAGAAAAAGTAGGATGGGCAAATAAATTGCCCACCTTTTTTTTACCTTGTTTGCTTTTAGAATAGTCGGTTGGGTTGAGCGACAGCGAAACCCAACAAAGCCTTGATAATGTTGGGTTTCGTTCCTCAAACGCCACTCGCCTCAAGCCGGGAAACCCTTGACGTTCCTACGCCTATACCAGTTTTAGTTTTTAGCCTTAACTGAACTTGAACTGTATTGGGCTTAAAGCAAGTAGCATTCAAAGATCAAGGCTAATTTAGACTCATTGCCATCTTGAATTTTGACTACCTAAACCAAAATTATGTACAAGTTAGGTGCGCGACAGTTTACCTACTTGTTCTTGCCCATTTAGTTGCCTTCCAAATACTAAAAAATAAAGCCCCAGAAACCAAAGCTCCGAGATTCCATTTAACAGAACTCTTGAGCAAGTTTAGCTTTTGAGAAGACTGAGTAGATTGAGCTTGATTTTTGATTTGTGTTTTAGCTTTGGCAACTTCTGACAAAATTTGGCTTTTTACTTCTTCAGGACTCTTGCCCTCTAAGGAGCGACCTTGACTCTTCAAAAAACTATCTATCTGTTGAGGTGTTGCTGTGCTTAATCGTTTTTCTACCTGCTCGGCTTGAGCTATTTGTTGCTTAGATACGTTGCTAATTTGAGCAGCACTTTGATTACTAAGACGGACTGTGTTACCAATTCCTAAAGGAATTAGTAAGAAAAAAAATACTGCCAACAACAATGTTAACCAAGATAAAAGCTTTACAATCAAAAATTCCCATTTAGCTCGTGAATGTAGCTCTCCATAAAACACGAACACTAAACCAATTAAAGGGACAGGTACTCGTTCAACTAAGGCCCCAAAAGTTTGAAATTCCCAAGCAGGATTCATAAAGTTTGGTGGAACAAACATCTCAACGATGTCAAAAAATGCTAAGAGTAACAACCCATAGCCTAGTATTCGCAAAATAGTGATTGAGGCTATTTGGCTAAATGCGAATTCTTGTAATTCTTGTACTAAAGGAATGAATTTTTCACTATTTGATTTAGTCATGTTTTTAGCAAAATAGAAAAAAGATTGGGGTTGGCATGAGTTCAAGACTTCCAAAATCAGGATTGCCTCTATTCAGCCCAATAGACATAGACGTTTTATGACAAGTTGCAATTATAAAAATTCACAACAAAAGAGTTACACTTACGACCTTACTTTAGTCTGCGATCGCCTAAAATCTCCTTTCAAAGAAGAGAGTTGAGTAGAAGTCTAGGGGTAAGGTATGAACAGGGAGTTAATAGTCTTCAACAAGCGAAATAATATTAGCCTTAACTCTAGATTCTTCTGGTTTGGGTTTGTCTGTAGTTTTCGTTAGAAATACCTTCATGAAAACCAATAGTACACTACCAAGAGTTAAAGCTAAAAGTAAAATCCGTAATTGTTTCCACTGAGGCATCGCCTTTAAGACTCCAGATTACCCTGATTTTTGCCTTCCTCTTGCCGGAGTAGTAAATAGTAGAATAATCCTAGAATTAGCACTGCAATCATCCCAAATAATCGTGAACCATCACCTTCATGCCAGTAGTCAAATGCTTGCTGTTGTGTCACTACAACAGCTAGGAGAGCAACGCGTATTCCGTTGACAACAAATGCTATGCTTATGGCCACTATTGGCACAAGGATTTTCTTTTTGCGTTCTAGGGGAAACATTAGCAAAGCAATTACAGCTAATCCTAACAAATGGCTCATCAATTCTACCCCAGAACAACCAGAATAAACCTTGATGCTTCCTGGTGGTACTCTAATAAAAATATCTTGTTGAAGTGATACTTCAAAACCTGAATACCAAAGTATGAAAGCAGAAAACTTTGCAGTTATAGGCGAAATATCGGTCAAAGATGTTAGTACTATCTTTGGAACTCCGAGAAAAAACAAAATAGTTATTTCTTGCCAATATTGCTTTAATCCCTTCAGTCCAGAAGCAAGCAAGGCAAGACCAATAGCAGAAACAAACGGTGCAATGTGAGTAAAAACTGGAAGTAACTTGCTACCAGTCAAAAAGGCACTTTGCCAAAGTACACCAGCAATCAACAATATACCTAAAAGGCTGGAAAACAATCCACTTTCTAAATTTAAATTGTGGCGTTTTTCCCCTACTAGAGAGGCTACGGCAAAGTAAAACAGTACACTCATTCCTAGATGAGAAAAATCTCCAGTTCTTTGAGTTAGAGTCAGGATAATCGCAATTAAGCCTGCTCCTATTCCTAATAGCCAAAACTGGCTACTATTTAGTGTTTTAGCTGGGGTAAAAGTGGTGGTTTTCATGTAAATATAATTTAACTAACTCATGGAAGAAGACCAAGGTTTCTGATAGACTAGCTAAATACTTAACACTAGTACATTACCGCAAAAATCATCAATCAAAGCAACTAACATAAATAGCTAGTCAGCCTGTCCCATTCAGAGAAGCAGTTATAAAAATGACTAAGTTTAGATGAAGGATAAAAACCAATCAAGGATCGAAAAATTTAATGCAGAGTAAGCATAAAAATGATTTTTCAACAAGTAGCGTGAGTAATAAAGTGTCCTTTTGTCTAATGCTAAAATGTATCTAATGGGCAAACCTCTAACTTTTAACGCTCGTTTTGTCAATTATCTTTTTGCTTTTTAACTGCAAAATTTTATCGATGCTTGGCGCAATTTTTATAGACAAATCAGTAATTATTCTTACATCTTCAGTAAATATGATCAATAATTTTTACTAAGATTAATCAAATCTTTAAAATATAAATACAATAAATACTTTATAGCTTGCTTAAAAGTTAGATAGAATAAGCGTTTCAACTTAAACTTACTTAAATCTCTGTATAAAAAATTTTAATATAATTTAAAACTCTAAGTGTAGCTACTAGAATAGTTTTCAATAAATAGATTGCTTGCATTTTGATGCTTGTTATTATGCACGGATTGAGTGGGAGATTTATCGCAAACAGTATCCAACTCTTTGACCCCACTGCAAATGGACGCCACAAAAAACGGCGCGGTTTGCCTATGCTAAATCACAGTACCGCTTTTACAATACTCGTCTAGAGCAAATTTTACGCCCTTATATTAGTGAAGTGAATCAGCACTTGCCATAGCTCCTGACTCTTCTCCTTGACTACTTGGACTACACAAACCATTTGAATCCCTGATCTGCCCTGATGGACAAGCTGACTGTTCTTAAGTTTTCGCTACAGAGTCAAGAGTTGCAGGGCAGATGATAACTACAGAACATAAGCTAAATATAAGGGACAGTCCCTTTTTTCCTGATTTCATTGAATATTACTCCTTATCTTAATAGTTTATTGTTGTGCTGAGTAATCCATCCGTTCTACCTCATTAGGCATCAAATCCTCAATGCGTAAAGTTGTGCGTTGGCCTGGACTTAAACCTTCCACCTCAATTAGACAGGGGATATAAGCATCCTGCTCGTGGATAAAGTTCATTGTAAATGCGTATGCACTTTTAATATTCCTGGCTTCAACTTGGCGAATTTGAGACTGAAATTCCTTTCTTATTCCCTCTTCAAATGACAGTTTTTCTTGGGAAACACCATTACTATAAAGATGGTATTCAAGTGTGCCACAAGTATCGCTACCTGCGTAGTAAATAGCCGAAGTATTTAGTAATACGGAGTCATAGTAACTGTAGCTCCTACCCCGATGAATAGCGCTATTTTTCGTATGTAATTCATGATTAGAAATTAAAGTGAGTAAGCCTTTAGTAAGGCTTTTAAATTTCATTCATAAGTGAGTATATAGTTTTTTTTATAACTATTGCTCCGGTAAATCTACGCTCTAATATAGTTGTGTTATCTTAAAAATATAGTATATTTTATAGCAAACATTTAATAAAATTTAAGTAATAATCCTTAAGAATATATTTAAAGAGATAAACAATGCTATGGAAGATAGGAATTACACTTGATATAGAGTGTGAAAATCTCAAGAAAGAAATTTGCTTTTTAAAATGCTTATGGATTTGATGGTTGAAGATTTAGCGGCAATTGATAATAAACTTTCTGGGCGTCATATTAACCTTGACCCCGGTGGATATTTCATTATCTACTTGGATCAAGAAGCGAAGTTAATTTATGCCAAGCATTTCACAAATGTGATTGATGAGCGTGGCTTAGCTGTCGATCCAAAAACAGGGAAGGTGATTCCTGCGCGGGGAAAGGTTGAACGAACTCACACAACAGTTTTTAGTGGAAGGACGGCGAAAGAACTTTGCGTGAAGATTTTTGAAGAAACTCAGCCCTGTCCAGTAACTCAGTTAGACCATGCAGCCTATTTGGGTAGAGAATTTGTCCGAGCTGAGGTGGCTTTAGTGACAGGGCAAGAGTATGTTCAAGATTAAAGTTAAGAGGTAAAAATGCATAATTCCTAACTCTTAACTCTCATTCTTACATCACCCATCAGATGATGGCTGATTTATCTGGTAGATATAGTAAGTTGCCATTGGAATAACAGTGGCAGCAATTAATAGTCCTACTACCCAAGCAGTAGCGTTACCGCGATCGGTTTCTCCTGCTTTTTTAAAAGTGCCTTCTACCTGAACTTTGTCAGCGATTTTGGGTGGACCTGGATCAGTATTGCCAGAAAGGACGGCGACTAAGCGATCGCTAGCATCTAAAAATGCCTGATTGTATTTGTTACCGTCCCGTAATGGCACACTTACTGTTTCGGTAGCTACACTCTCGGCAATAGAATCTATCAGCAATGACTTGACTTTATCTCCAGTAATAATGGCGGTACCATTGGTAACTGTATCCAGCACCAATAAGGTTTGATTGGCTTGAGTTTGTTTTGTGGGAAACCATTTTTCAAATAATGCTTTGGCAAAGCTTTCCGGTGTTTCCCCGTAGTCTAGGCGGCGAATGGTGACGATTCTAACTTCATTACCAGTTTGCTTTGCTAAATTCTCGAAGGCACTGCCAATTTTACCTTCATTCAGACGGCTGACAATTTCACCTTGATCTACAATCCAGGTGTTGTCGCCTGCTGCGAGGTTGGGCATTTGATACACACCTGTGGCTAAAGCGGGTGTGGCAAACAGCGAAGCCGCTAGAATCATTGTCACAAAGGATAGAACTAGCCGGATCAGGTGTTTTTTACTGCTAAATACTTGCTTGAGGAGCTGTTTCATCGTATGAACTCTAAGACAGACTTGCACCAAAAATACTACACAAACACTGTAAAAATCACCTGATTCACGTTTTTCTCAACTCAGAAATTTCTAATACAGCTAGCAAATAGATATTTTTCGAGAATTTTTATTGCACAAATCTGTCTTGATTGTAACTGTAAGCGTTAACTACTAACGCCAGTTATACAAATACTGACAAAAAATACCGCCCTTTTTGGGAATTAACCCAAATATTTAGGGCGGAATTTGCAAACCATCTGAAAACTCTATCATAATTATGAAAATTTTTGGCGCAATTGCTTACATTTTTTTATATCTGCGAATAAATCTCCCTGCCATACTGATTGAGGAGCATTAACTAGATTTTTCTGCTTGTTGATTGATGGGATAAATTGTCTAGGCTAAATGTAAATTCAGTATAAATGTATGACCTTAATTTTAACTAACGACGATGGTATTGATGCTCCTGGTATTCAAGCCCTAGTCAAAGCTGTAAACGGCAATGCGATTATCGCGGCTCCTAAAGACCATCAATCGGGCTGTGGGCATCAAGTTACCACAACTCGCCCCATCAACCTCCAACGACGTTCTGATACCGAGTATGCGATCGCTGGCACTCCCGCTGATTGCGTCAGAATTTCAATAACACAAATTAGCAAAGATGTCAAATTTGTTTTATCAGGTATTAACGCTGGAGGGAATTTAGGAGTTGATGCTTATATTTCTGGGACTGTTGCTGCTGTGCGGGAAGCCGCAATGCATGGTATTCCGGGAATAGCCATTTCTCATTATCGCAAAGCCAAGCTGAATTTTGATTGGGATATGGCTGCAAAATTGACAGCTGAAGTTTTAGCGGACTTACTCAAGCGTCCCTTAGAACCGGGAAGCTATTGGAATGTGAATCTACCACATCTGCAACCGGGAGAACCCTCTCCTGAAGTGGTATTTTGTAAACCTTGTACCAAACCTTTGCCAGTCAACTATCGTGTTGATGGCGAAAACTTTTATTATGTAGGGGAATATAGCAAACGCGATCGCACTCCTGGTAGCGATGTGGATGTATGCTTTTCTGGCAACATCGCTGTAACTCAGTTAAGACTTTAACATCAGTATAATAGTAACCATTTTGTAGCTTGATAACTGATAATTATTAGTCATCTGCTCCTTGAATTAATGACGTAAGTTGATCTAAAGTTTTTGTTAGTTGGTTGAGTTTTTGCAGTGAACTATCCTGAGATTCCGCAAGGGTTTGTACAGCATCACACAAGGCAAAAATTTGATAGCCCTGTTGCTGAACCTGCTTTCCTTGTTCTTCAACTTGCACACTGAGAGTCTCCAATCTTTCTGCAAGACGTTCAATTGTCTCAGTTGTCGAAAGTACTGCTTCCCCAATTTGCTCAACAATGGATTCCAATCGACTGATTTTTACTTCAATCCCTGCTGAAATCATTTCTTTACCATCCTAATTTTGAGAGATTATCATAGTAAAATTACTAATAGAATTTGGGATAACTTAATACTATTACAAACACCAAATAGTCACTGCTATTGCAATATTATGCGTGATTTTGTTATTTGGTGTCTTTTGCCTAATTATAGAGGCATTATTATGCCACGTACTTATAATTTAGTTGCCTTAAGTTAACTTGCATCTGTTAGTTGTATGGTGCAAGACAAGCTATCTCATACTTTTAGTAATAAAATCTATCTTCGGAAGATTTGTTTCGCTTACTACTGGCATTTTTATCAGATTTTTATACGAAGTTATGTTCAAAAATATACTCGTTGTTAACTGAAAGGGAGATTCGATAACTCTCTTGGGCGGTTTCTGTTGTAGACTCCGGTAAATGGTAGAGACAATTTATTGTCGTTAGAGAAAGGACAAAACTTTAGGTGTTGCGTTGGCTACTTTTAAAGGGCTAAACGAAGAAATCGAAGTTCTGTATTTTCTCTCATGACCATGAATTAGCCCTGCAATAGAAACAAGGAGAGCTTCTGGAAGAATGGACGGTTTGTCACAAGTATCAGAAGTTTAGAGAGCCAGGAGATAAAGATATTTTGACTCTCCTTTTACTAAGAAGACTGAATGCAGCTTGATACTAATTCAACTTTTAACTTTATTTACTGACTTAATAGCCAAATTTAACACTAAGATTTTTTTATTTTCACTTAAAATAAATAGCATCTCTCCTAAGATATACTTAATTAAGTTTATCGTAAATTTATATAAAGTCGTGATCCCCAGAAACTTGATGAAGATTAAGTAAATATACGGTAAAGATGAATTACTTTCAATAACGCTAAGTCTATAGTCAGAATAAGGCTAAGTAATTATACTTTTGTTGCTTAATATATATATTTGACTTGGCAATGTACCAAACACCACTAACAAGCATTTTTCCAAATGCGAATTCTCAAATATGGGAATTACAATATGTTCCTCACCCCTCGGTACAGTCTAAATTTAAGCGTTGTTTGGACATTGTGGGGAGTTTAGTAGGACTATTGATTTTAGCGATTTTGTTTGTGCCGATCGCGCTCGCAATTAAAATCGATAGCCCTGGTTCAATTTTCTTCACTCAAGAACGCTACGGACTCCAAGGTAACACCTTTCGGATTCGGAAATTCCGCTCAATGGTTAGTGATGCGGAACGATTAAAATCTTTAGTGAGTAACGAAGCTAACGGACTCATCTTTAAAAACAAGAATGATTTCCGAATAACAAAGGTAGGACGTTTTTTGCGAAGCACAAGCTTGGACGAACTACCTCAGTTTTGGAATGTTCTGGTAGGCGAAATGAGTTTAGTAGGAACACGTCCACCTACTGGTGATGAGGTAATGAAATACACTCAGCATCACTGGAAACGTTTAAATGTCAAGCCTGGTTTAACAGGTGAATGGCAAGTTAGTGGTCGTTCTCAAGTCAAAGATTTTGAACAAATAGTTGACTTAGACTTGCGATATCAAGAAAATTGGTATCCGTTGTATGACTTGTTGTTGATTGCGAAAACCTTCTACGTGATATTTGGCCGAATTGGAGCTTTCTAACCAAGGGATTTTAAATGGGTAATTGTTTAAACCTTTTTCCAAAAGTAATTACCCATTAGCTATGACTAAAATCTAAAAAAACTCGACAAAATAATTACTAATTCGTAATTCGTAATTCGTAATTCAAGGTAGAAGCCCCTGACTTCAGTTGTGGGGTAATAATTACGAATTACTTTAGCGTAGCCCACTATCAATTACGAATTATTTTGACCAAATATATTTGAATTAAATTATTGAATTGCTTAGAAATGCGATACCAATCGCACAGAAAGCAAAACCAGCAATGCGGATTTTCTTGGACAAACTACCCAGCCCACTACTAATTTTTCTAGCACTCATAACAACCGCAAACTGAGTCAAAGTAATACCTAGTATATAGGTAAGCAGTGACATCACTTCTGTGCCAATAATTGATTCAGTGTGAGCGTAACCCTGAAATAAACCAGCAATCACGCTCAGCAGCGCAAGAATCAGGAGGTTATGTTGTGGCATTACCAGCATAGTGCCAGAAGCGATCGCAGAAATTGCGATGATAATTTCTACGCTTGGTAAATTTAGCTGTAATAAATGGATTCCTATGCCAAAAAGTGCTGCCAATCCAAAACATGCAGCCATCACACCGCCACGAGCAACCCCAGCCGAAAGTAAACCAATAGCAACGATACTAATCAAACAATTCAAGCTAATCACTGGATCTGCCAGTCCCCAAACAAAGCCTTCCCAGCAATTAGAGATGGTATGATCATCAGGCGTTCCACTCAACGAACTCAGTAGGCTAATTAAAACTAGAGCTGCGATCGCTCTAATATGGCGACTTTCTAACTTAGACTCAGTGAAATCTCTTGCATCCAGAGATTTGGATAATGCAATTTTAAACATTATTTATGCCAAATTAGTTTTTTCGGTAATTTATACTACCCAAATCTTCAAAAAACTAACGCAGTAATTCCTCTACTTGATGCTGGCTCCACAAAGTTCTGTAAAGACCCTGTTGTTGCACCAGTTCTAAGTGATTACCTCTCTGGACAATTTTTCCTTTTTCCATCACAAAAATTCGATCAGCAGCAGCAGCAGCAGATAATTGGTGAGTGATAAAAATTACTGTTTTCCGCTCTGTACCACTAGAGAGATTGTTTAGGATTTGTGTTGCTGTTTGATTATCTACGCTAGAGAGAGCATCATCCAAAATTAACACTGGAGCGTTGACTAGCATTGCCCTAGCCAAAGCCGTACGTTGTCGCTGACCGCCGGAAAGAGTAATACCACGTTCACCAACGATGGTTTCATATTGCTGGGGAAAATTAATAATTTCCGTATCAATTTGGGCAAGTTTAGCAACAGCTTCTACATTTTCGGTTTCGCTAACTGGGTCGCCATAGCGGATATTATTTTTGATTGTGGTGCTAAATAGAAAACTATCTTGAGGAACGTAGGCGATCGCACTTCGTAAATCTGTCAATGCTATCTTTGTAATATCGAAATCATCCAAAAATAACTGCCCCGCCTCAATATCTAACAAGCGCGGTAAAGCATTCGCCAAAGTTGACTTCCCAGAACCAATCGCCCCGACAATTGCCACTGTTTCCCCCGGAACAATGGTAAAGTTGACATTTTCTAAAGCCGGGGTAGCAGCACCAGGGTAAGTGTAGCTGAGATTTTTAGCTGTCAGTTTTCCTTTAATTTCAGCCAGTGGTAGATGTACAGCATCACTTGCATCTTGAATTTTTGGTGTGACAGTGAGAATAGACTCAAGACGGTCAATACTAACTTCACCTCTTTGATAAGTAGTAATTGTGAATCCTAAAAGTGCAGTAGGGAAAACTAAACGCTCTACATAAATCAGCAGTGCCAAAAAGTCGCCAACAGCAAGCGCCCCAGAAGACATCCGCGTTGCGCCTAACCAAATGATGATCAGTGAGCTGACATTTGCTAGCCCATTTATCAGTGGAAACAGTATATTTCGGCTTTTTGCCAGTTCCAAGTTAGCTGTCAACAATTGCTGATTCTTCTTAGCAAAAGCTCGACGCTCATTTTCTTCTTGGGCGTAGATTTTAATCAGGGCCATGCCACTGATATCCTCTTGGATGAGTTCACTGATTTCGGAAAGTTGCTCCTGTACTGTTGCTTGTTGTTTACGTAAGCGATTGCTAAACAGATGCACCAATAAGAACATTAAGGGATAAACTGCCAGTGATGCTAATGTCAGGTCTACACTAATCGACAACATCACTGGCAGCGTCAGCGTATAAGCAAACACCGTGTTTGCCAAACTCAGTACAGCAAAACCCAATAATCGCCGGATATTATCCACATCACTGGTAGCTCTACTGATTAAATCACCAGCAGTGTTGCTGGCAAAATAAGACGGCTCTAGCTTGAGTAAGTGCTGAAAAATTCGTTGTTTCAGGTCAAATTCTACCTGACGCCCCACCCCAAACAGCCAGATGCGCGAAGCCATACGCATGAGCCACATGGCTGAACTGAGCAAAATGATTGGTACTACGTAATGTAGTACTTGATTCCATCGGAAGGTTTCCGATAGTTGGTCAACTGCTGAGCGAATCAACAAGGGTATATAAACGCCCAGCCCATTGACAGACAATAGAGCAAGAATACCTAAAGTAGCCTCCCGCCAATGGGGACGCAGGTAAGCACCGAGTTTAGCGATTCGTCGAGATTTTGCCATTAAAGCAATTATGCAACTTGATCATCCTAGACTAACTGCTGATAAGTCTGTGCTTGATAGCGGCTCTTACGGGCAATACGTTCTCAGTTCGGGAGTCAGAAGCCGAAAGACAGGAGAAATAATCTTCTGACTTTTGACCCTCATAGTTACTTGTTTCAGTTGATTACCGCTGAACACGCAAAAATCTGTAAACTTCGGTGAGATAACTTTCCCAAGTTCTGGTTGTAAATAGCAACGTTTCCGCACTGGGTACAAAATCTTCAATCCGTAAACCACGTGTCCGAATATCTTGAGGATTTCCTTGTTGTAACAGGTAAGGGGGGACTCTCAAATTATTAGAGAGGATGCTATCTCCTAACACATCTGAAATGTTTGCTGTAGTAGTTTGTTGCCCTAATGCTACCAGTGTCCCAGATGTAGGTGTAGCAATTGCGTAGCCATCACCTCCTGTTGTTACTAGAGGCGCTCTATACAAAAAGTAGGCGACAGCTGGTGTACTTGCCAACAGCAAAATTGTTAGTGCCCAACCCAACAAGTATCCTCCTGGTTTATCTATTCCTCCTCCTTTAATTCTCTGAGCAGCAAAAATCATCAGCAAAACAGAGGCTCCTAAAGGCTTGAGCGGAAAAGATATCATTCTCCACAATGACGCCACAGCTGGCTCATTAGGGTTAACAAACGACAGAGCTACGATTATCAACAGAATAACTAAGACTAATCGTCCTACAAAAGATCCCGAAGGATAGAATCTCTGGAACAGAGAGTATACGATAGTGCCAATAAGCAGCCACAGCAGTACTCGGCTTAGCAGTAAAAACATAGATTAACTCTCGAATTTTCTGGTGCAGTCAGCCTAGAGGGTTCGGGAAGTGGATTTATTTTATCGTCAAACTGTAATCGCACCATTACCTGACTTAAAATACCTCTAACCTCACACCCAAAGACTACCGTCGTAGTGATTTTAGTGCAATTTTTTGATACTGCGTCCATTATTTGAAATTTTCCACATGAGTAATGTGGCACCAGTGAATTAACCTAAGTGGGTATTATCAACTTAAAAGGAAAAACTATGTCGTCTGGAAAGCCTACCATTCTAGTGACAGGGGGAGCTGGATATATTGGTTCCCATACAGTGCTTGCTCTCAAGAGAGCAGGTTATGACGTTGTCATACTTGATAATTTAGTGTACGGGCATCGTGACTTGGTAGAAAAGGTCTTACAGGTAGAACTTGTAGTTGGTGATACAGGCGATCGCCCACTGCTGGACAACCTATTTAAAACCCATGACATTGCCGCTGTGATGCACTTTTCTGCATACGCCTACGTAGGAGAATCGGTTACTGACCCTGCCAAATACTACCGTAATAACGTCGTGGGTACTCTGACCCTGTTAGAAGCGATGCTGGCTGCTTCTGTGAAGAAATTTGTCTTTTCTTCCACTTGCGCCACCTATGGCGTACCGGAATTCGTACCGATTCCAGAAAGCCATCCCCAAAATCCGATCAATCCCTATGGCGCTACTAAGCTGATGGTGGAGCGGATTCTCTCTGATTTTGATATTGCTTATGGTTTCAAATCCGTGCGTTTCCGCTATTTTAATGCTGCTGGTGCTGATCCTAATGGCTTGCTAGGCGAGGATCATAACCCAGAAACCCATTTAATTCCTTTGGTACTGATGACAGCTTTAGGTAAACGGGAATCTATCTCGATTTTCGGCACTGATTACCCCACGCCTGATGGTACTTGTATTCGTGATTATATTCACGTCAACGACTTAGCAGACGCTCACGTTTTGGGATTGGAATATCTATTAAAAGATGGCGACAGTGAAATTTTTAATTTAGGCAATGGCAGCGGTTTTTCTGTTAGGGAAGTAATTGCATCTGCTGAGCAGGTTACAGAAGTTTCGATACCAATAGAAGAATGCGATCGCCGTCCTGGTGATCCACCGATTCTCATCGGCTCTAGCGAGAAAGCTAGAACTATTCTCAATTGGCAACCTCAGTATCCATCCATAAAAGATATAGTCGCTCATGCATGGCAGTGGCATCAAAAGCGACACAATTCGGCTTGATGACATTGAGCCGAGATTGCTGGATATTCGGAAATTTTAAGCTCTCAATAATTATTCTCGAAAGGCTTTGGTAATTTGTTACTTCTTTATACTTAACACCGTTATGGGTAACGAAAAATCAAGCCTTTTCAGCCACTATTTCCGTTTTCGTTCAGATCTCGGCTCAATGCCTTCCAGTCGCCATCATTAGCAAGATCCGGTTTTTCCCCTGAGCGATCGCTTCTAAACCTTGCTGAATGGCGTTTACTTAAGATCGGCAATTACCTGAATCAGTCCAGTCTGGAAGGCTGCGTCATAGGTAATAACAGGCAAACTTTCGAGTTCAACCTGAGCCATGATCATGCGATCAAAGGGATCTCGGTGGGTAATCAGCAGGCTTCCTGCTTTGAGTGCATGGGCTGTAGTGATAGCAAGTTCGATAAATTTAGCTTAATGCAATATCTGTGAATATTGCTCAACCAGTTGTTTGGCTTCAGGAAGTTTACCAATGCGGTATTTGGTGGCAATTTCCCAAGCAGAAGCACTGCTGACAATAATGCGATGATTTGGGTTGCGAATGATATCTCGGCAATCAGTGTTGAGTTTTGGGTCGTCAAAGAGCACCACAGCAGGATATGGGTGTCGATGAGGTAGCTTATTCCCATTCCTGAAGTTCCTCTTCTGGCAGTGGTTCAAAGAAAGCATCGCCGAGTTGTCCTTTCAATAAACCAGGAGTGCGGGGTTGTGTACGTTCTTGACTTAAACCTAGTCGAAAGTAGTGAATTAGGTCATAAAGTTCTGCTAGTTTATCTTTGGGGATGTCTTGCAGTTCTTGGACAATCTTCTGGATAAGCATAAGTCAAATTCTTCGGTAGTTATTAATCAATAAGTTCGTGGTCAGATTTATTAGGGCTATTGTATAAATGACAGTGTTCTGAATATTTATATGACCTAAATAATCTTGAATAGCCTCTATCCCACTGAAATATAGCAGCTAATACAGCACTTGCGTCTGTTATGAGGTACAATCAATTAAAATATAAATCCCTTTAAATGAAGTCATACTCTGTCGATCTTCGAGAAAAAATAGTTGCA
>NZ_JACXXN010000139.1 GCF_014904695.1 Nostoc sp. MG11
GATTGACTTTTTTGCACAAGCACTGCTGGCTAATTCTAATAATTATCTGTCTCGCCCATCTCTGCTTCCTAAATATTAGACCTGAATCCTTACGTTTCTTGTACTTTGCCAACAATCGCTCTAACTCCTGCCTTGCCCAAGTTTTAGCTGCTTCCTTCCAAGGCAGAGATAGGTGCATTTTCAAAGCTTTGATTTGCTCTTGTGGGGTAGGAAGATAGGGAGCGACGGTGTTGAGGTTAGGGGTTTTATGCCTTTCGCTTTTTCCATAGGAATGCTCCAGTTTGTTAGTAAATACTTCAGATTTCTTCATGAATGCTTTTATTAACTGTTAGCTTGGTGCTGAAATTAGAGAAGTTAACTCTACCTTTGGAGGGAGTAGAGTGTATTCCTTAAGATCAAGAATTACTGAATGCAGTGTGACAGTATATGGGTAGAAGAGAGTTTAATTTCTAAAAGTGGGGGTTGCGTCCGATTTTCTCAGTTTTTTTGTGTTTAGAATTACCACTTACTACAGCAATAAAGTTGGTGTGAGGCACGACTATAAGCGACGTATAATAATTTATTACGCATCAAGATATCTCGACATCCAAAAATGTTTGATGTATCAACAAAGCAATTGGTAAATGTTCCACCCTGAGATTGGTGTACAGTAATTGCGTAGCCATATTGTAATCGCTGCATTAAACTACCTTTGACAACAAGATTGTAAGTTTCTAAAAACTCGTAATACTCTCGCCATGCATAGCTTCTCTGATTTTCAGGGAGTTTAAAGATTTCCTTTTTTGCTTCGGTTACTGCGTATTTAATTAAATCCCAAGAATCTGGATGAATCATAGACAAGCGTGCTTCTTTGCCCATGTCATTCTCGACTTCTATTCTGTATGTTTTGAATGAGCTATGTACTAAATGATGTTTATTTCCGGCATACTCCTTAAAATCTGTAACTTCGCATTCAGCACATGAATGCATAAAAATGTCTTTCTTGTTGCTAAATTCTGATTGCAAAAAGATTGGTTCTTTAGCAAATAAAATTTCTCCTATCTCTATAGGTTCAGCATCAGGGTAAAGTGCAGCCCTAATTTGTTGGTTGAGAACGTTGATTCTATTATTAGTCCATGCCAAAATCTTTGTAGAGGAACGAGAAAATTTATAAGCATTGATAGCAGATGGCAACCAAGCATCGAATTGCATTTTTTCAATGTTGCCTCGACTAAGCAATCGTGGCGGAAATTGAGAATTTAAATTTTGGCGTAATGCTGTCACATATTCAGCAATTGCCCCTGAATATCTCATGACTTGGGTTAATTCCATTCCAATGGGCAAGCTAAAGATAGGAGAAGAATCCACATTGTCTTCTATTGGTGGTAATTGCGCGGGATCTCCCATAAAAACAGTAGGAGTCCGAGAAGGAATTAAATCAAGAAGTTCTTGCCCAAGCATGGAAGCTTCATCAACAACTACCAAGTTAAACTCGTGGTAATAAGGCTCAGAAGAATAGGTATTTGGTTTAAGTCGCTGTTTGCCGTTTTCATCGTACTCCCCAGGCATAACATGAAGTAGACTATGGAGTGTTGAGATATGTACTTTTAATCCTACTTCTGTTGCCATTGCGTCTAATACGTGCCTAGCTTTATGGGTTGGAGCACACAAAGCAACTTTCAGAGGAATAGTTTTACTCTTGTCTTGTACATGAAAACATTCTTGAAAGGATTTGATTACTCGTTGTACTAAAAAGGTTTTTCCTGTACCTGCATAACCACGCAATACAAATGGCATCTCAGGCTTGGAGTTATACCAGTCATGAATTAAATCGAATGCTTGTATTTGGTTTAGAGATAATCCATCCCGATGTTTGCTTTTACTCCAGTTAGAGCTAATGGTTGTTACTGGTTTCAATGCACTCACCTCCTCAAATAAATTCAGAATATAAGAATTTAGTGCCGACTTTTTTGTTACAAGCAAGTGTAGGCTTGCTCGTAGATTTTACCTCTTAAGAGAAATATTTAGCTTTTGCAATCCGTTTCGCAAATATTTAGCTAACAAGGACTTTTCGAGTAAATAATCTGGTTTCATCGTTTGTGCCTCTTTCACCAAAACAGGAAAGTCTTCAGGCTGTTCATCACCAGCACCACGACCAAGCCACATCAGGGCAACTGCTTCTTTTACTTCCTCTGAAGAAAGCTGATAGATGTAGTCAGATAAGTTGTGTATAGGCACATTAGGATTTTGAGATTCGTACAAGTATTCAGCTAGTGCTTCTCCAAAAGTTTGTATGTCTAGCTTTGGTTTTGGGATTGAGTTAGAGTTTTGTGAACTAGAAGCTAGTTCAGCTAAGCTAATATTTTCGTGGACTTTTGTTACTGTCAAGAAGTTCATATTTTTCTCCATTTGTAGTCTGATTTTAAGCAATAGTAAACAAGGTAAATTTTTTCAAGTCGGCTATATTTCATCCTACTTATCGAGCCATGTTCAAAAATCGAGAAGTAGATAAGTCGCACAACATAGTTGCAGTACCCAATTTGCCGTAAAGGCGGTTTTTCTCCACAATCAACTCGATAGTGCGATCGCTGCTGTCATTGCTGTATACCGAGTTGCGATAGAGCATGATTAGTTGGTCACAAACCTCAAATATCTCACCGGAATTACGTAACAGATGACGGTTGGGGCGTTTATCGGCGGAGTGTTGATTCCCACGATTGATTTGACAGCCCAAAAATACAGGAATTTTGTGATACTTGGCGATATCCCGAATCTGACGAGTAATCTTACCAACTTCAAAAGCCATGTTACCGCCGGACTCCAAAGGAATCTGCTGCAAATAATCAACAAACACAGCACCAATAGAGCCACCGAATTTAGCAATAGCACGGCGAACGGCAGAGGCAATCATCGTGGGGGTGGGGGAAGAATGCTCGTAAATCTTCCAAGGCATTTCTGCCATCACTCCTACACCCTGTGCTATTTGTTGCCAATGGTGTTGAGCATTAGTTTGAATAGCGGCAGCATCTACGCCTGTGATTCGAGCAAGGATTCGGGCATTAACTTGAGTTTTGTCCATTTCTGGGGTTACATAAAGGACTGGTAGCCCAAGTT
>NZ_JACXXN010000140.1 GCF_014904695.1 Nostoc sp. MG11
GCCATTTAAATGGTTGTTTTGGGTTCATCTCTGTAGCATTTCAGTCTCTTGAAAGAATATAACACTTGCTTAGGCACCTATTTTTGCAACACAGCCGCTTCAACTCCCCCAAGCACTTTAGGACTGCCTCTGCTGGCGCTTCTAACTTGCCACTGTCCCGTAGGGCGTGTTTTCAAACTCGTCATATCCTAAAAAAAGATGCGATCGCTTTGTTGTGATGATGAATTGAGGAGACTTAAGCAACGAACAGTGGGAGCGGTTTTAACCGCTATTACCACCAGAAAAACCGCTCACAGGTAAGCCAAATAATGACCATCGCACAGTTGTGAATGGTATTCTTTGGATACTGAGAACAGGAGCACCGTGGCGAGACCTCCCAGAACGTTATGGAAAGTGGCAGAGTGTGGCTACAAGGTTTTATCGATGGCAAAAAGCCGGAGTCTGGAACCAAATTTTAGAACATCTACAAGCGATCGCAGATGAACAAGGAAAGCTCGATTGGGAGGTTCATTATGTTGATGGAAGAGTGATCCGCGCCCACTAACACGCAGCTGGTGGAAAAAAAGGGGTGCAGAAGACGAGAAACTAGGTCGTTCTTGCGGTGGTTTTAGTACAAAAATACACATACGTTGTGAGGGTAAAGGTAAACCGATAACTTTTCTTCTAAGTCCAGGTCACCGCAACGAATCCATTTTTCTGGAACAATTAATGGAACAAGGTGCAGTTAAGCGTTCTGGGAGAGGTCGTCCACGTTTACGCCCTTTACGATTAGTCGCAGACAAGGGTTACACAGGTCGTCGAATACGTAGCTATTTCCGTCATCGCGGTATCCGTTTGACAATTCCAAGACTCTCAAATGAACCACCTAGCAGCCCATTTAGTCGTGAAATCTACCGTCAACGCAACATTGTAGAGCGCGCTATCAACCGACTCAAACAGTTTCGCCGCATCGCCACTCGATATGAAAAACTGGCTGTAAATTATACAGCCATGATTATGATCGCCTCCATTCTGTTGTGGTTATAGTTTGAAAACACGCCCTAATCCTCTTGTGTCAGATTGGGAGAACCCGATCCCTGAAAGCCTTTTAGGGCTTTGTTTTCCAGCTTTTTGTTTGAAATTTTAGTTTCTATTAGAAAATAAAGCTTCAGAACTTGACTAATTCAAAGTTTTAGAATCAAGCTGCGATAATTGTTTTCCAAAAGTGATACAAGAGGGTTAAGTACCAACATTTCTTAGTTGATTCTACAGCTTGCGGTAAGTTCTACATTGAGGAAAGTTCCTGAGCGGGGTGTAATTGAACGTAACTGCTGAATAAAAGCATTAAATCTGGCATCAGTTATATCGAAGCCAGCTTCAGCACAAGCAGATAAACCTCCTTCTATGGGAATAGGAGAACCATTCCTGGGACTATATACAATGAATTTATCAACAGTGCCAGTGCCAACCCCAAACCCAATAATCTGACGAACTGTTCGCAAAGCTGCATTATCTAAGGCACCACCAATACTGCCAATACTGATATTAACCGCACGACTTTCAGCCAATGCTGGCGCACTCATCGACAATATTGTCCCGATAATCATCAAACTGGTTAACTTCTTCATTTTCTCTACTCTAAAAAATTGAAAAACTAATATTAGGTTTTCTTACTCACTAGTTAATATACGGGCATTATCTGAAGATAATCATTTATTAAAGCAGGGTTTAAGAAGCAACTTTTTGAAGGTACTTTCCCATTAGCAGACTCTACAGCTTGCTCCCATGCTTCGGGTTGAGTGTCTGGGTCTAGTTTTGTCAACGGTCTAACTTGCCACTCGTTAGTCGGCAAAATGTGAACGGAACGTTCACATTTTTCCACCAAATTATCAAAAATAACCGCAGCTTCCATTAAATGGTAGGGCTGTCTGCAGCTAAAACCAAAGCGATCGCGGCAATAGTCCTCGAAAGTCTTGTGCGTGGAACGGTACAGCCGCCGATCGCGCAGTTCCGCCAGCGCCTTACCCGCCTCAAAAAACGCCCTCTCAACTTTCCGCTCCAAGTACAGGCGATCACTAATTTCCTGCTCGGTTAACTCTGGAATTTCAACAGCAGTTACCGTAATCGTTGCTGTAGCAGGATTTTCTGGTTCAAAGATGTCCTCCGCAGAACTAGCAGGTAGCGTGTTGTCACTAGATGCGGCTGAGGTGTCTTTTTTGCGATTAGAAGGTGGTTTAGGCATGATTCCACCTTTCTAATTCAGTGAGATTTTCTCAGAGTCAATTGCAACGTTAATTCTGGATGTAACTGATAACTGCATAGGGGTAAAGACAAGATACGCGCAAAATTTATCACGATGTAAAGTTGTGTAAAGTAGCCATGTATTTATGTCTTTCAAACATTGCCTAATTGGGTTCAATTTAGGCAATGTATGATGGAGAGAGGAACAGTTCATAAAGCTTTCAGCCATTCTTACCTAACTACCCCAACTTCCCTTTTCGGCAAAGATGGTTCCTCATCCTCCTCCCCCTGTCAAATTGGTTGTGTTGCAAAAACTTATTGAGAAGAAACATTCTGTATAAATCAGAACTAGTTATGCAATTATACCGAAGATTTGAGCAACAAATTTTACTTGAGCAGCGATGTCTGTTTTTTCAACTCCCTTAACTTGTCCTTTGCGAATCATATTCATTGTTTCATATCCCCTCAGAGTTCGCCTTGCCGTGTTGAACGATGCAAATCCCATCCCTGGTTTGACCAACCTTTTGATAAATCGATGATCTTGTTCCAGATTATTATTTAGATATTTAACTTGTCGTAATTCACAATCATCAGGCAATAATTCTGATTTTTTGAGTTCATCAATTGCAGGTGGGTAAGCTGCATTTTTATCGACGTTGATAATTCGTGGGGTTCTGTTGTGGCAAGCTTTTAACGCTTTACGGAAGAATCTAGATGCGGCGTGCACATCGCATTTGGCACTCAACATAAAATCAATAGTATTGCCAGAATGGCACTAAGAAAAGCGAAAACGCTTATCAATTAAGCAGTTTGTAATTGTTTTCGTAATTCATGGCGAGGTTTGGTCATTAAGGGGTAAATTTT
>NZ_JACXXN010000141.1 GCF_014904695.1 Nostoc sp. MG11
AGGTACAGATAGGAGTAATGTTAGAGTCGGTGTGTTAAGTGTCAACTCCTGAAAAGCTCTTAATGACTTTAAAAGTAGGTAATTAACACAACTACCTTAACATTATTCCTATACGCTTGAATCTACTTAGAAAATTTTATTCTTCTAAGGATTTGCCTGCTTTAGATAGCAGCTTACCTAGTCTTTGAATTGGCCCTTTGAAACCTCTTTTTGCTTCTTGGGCTACATCTGTAGTTTGTTCACCCAGTCTTGCTAATAAATTACTAACGTTAGCAGGTTTAGGATTACCGCGCTTTAAAAGCTGCTTGAGTTCTTTAAGTCCATCAGCAATTTGTACCAGATTTTCATCTGATGACTTGTGCAACAACTGATACCAACGATCTACAGCACCCTGTGCTGTTTCGGTATCAATCTGCGTTAAGTCCTCTTCTAGCGTCTCTACCAAAGAATCAATTTCTTCAATCTCCTCTTGGTCTTCAGCCTTACCTAAAGAATTGCCAACTTTGCTGATTTTCTTACCCAATTGTCGAATTGGAGTTTTAATCTCTTTATCAGCATCAGATGCAAAATTTGCTGTTTGCTCACCAACTTCCATCAGCACTTCGCTAATTTCATGACCTGTGGCTTTATTACTTTTGAGCAATTGCTTAAGTTGCTTGAGGTGAGTGGCAATTTCTTTAATTTCCGGCTCTTTAGCCTTATGTAATAAGTCATGCCATTCATCAACTAAACTCAAGGCATCCTCGCTTGAGAGTACGCTCAAATCACCATCTAAGGTCGAGCCTAGTGACTCTAGCTTTTGGCTCCAGTTGTCATTATCAGTTTCTATTTCTGCTGGATTTTTCTGAGAAGCTTTGTTATTTGTCTGTTCCTCATGAGTTGCACTGCGCTTACCTTTATTTTCTGCTTGATTAGCCATAACGTCAATTCTGTTACAGAACTTTACTAAAAGTGCAAGTAACACTTTATAACGTTAATACGGTGATTTCCTCAGTCTAAAGAGCAATGTTAAACCCATACACAATTAAATCATTTGGCAGAGGCTTTTTTGGGTTGATCAATTACTGTTCTGTTGATTACAGCCGACAAAGCATCTAGCCTTTAATGGTTGTGATTTTTTTTCAACGAAGTCTATCTTGTTTCCTGCTTTTTTCAATTAATCAACTTTTTTGTCGATCACTAAATATCAACGAATTCAGAGGAAAGAGGGATGACCCTTCTTTCTCCTAACTTCTAATTCAGCATTTATTCGGCTTCTGACTTCTGGCTCAACAATATTTTTAATAATTATCTTATAGAATAAGAATAACTCCTAATAAAAGGATATGAAAATTTCAAATATAGATGCTCATTTTCACCAACTCTTTCAACCAAAAACCCCAGCTAATAAATTAGATGAAAAGACTGCACTATCAACCAACCGCCCGACTCCCACTGATGAGCAAATTCGAGATTGGCTGCAATCACCAGAAATAAAACAGTGGCTTAACAAGCAGATGATGGGAATTACGAATACTCTCAAGATAGAGATGGTGAACACTATCACAAAAAACATCCTTGATAAACCAGACAAAGATTGTCGAGTGCAATACAGTGGTGCAGCGATTAGAGTTGATGTCTTACGGTGGCAACTTTGGGCATCATACAAACTGCCTTATGCTAGCGGTATTAAAGCTCTTGATTGTCCATACACGTTGCAAAAGCATTTAGAGGAATCCACTCGTGAACAATCAACAACGAACAAGCATGCATCCCACATTGACTAACGAGCAGATACAACAGCTTTTCCTATACTACAGCCGAACTTGTAGTATTCTAACGGGCTGCAAAATGACTTTGCACCTGGTTCGCAACTCGTCTGAAATTGAAAGAATACTAGCCGCACAAAAGCTTGCGGCAAAACAACTATCTCCTCTTGAAGACGCAATATATTCTCTTGACGAAGTATTAACCGCACTTAGCGACGCCAATGATCAAATTCTGTCTTAACTTAAATGCGATATTGATCCAGATATCCAAGCCGATTTAATTGCAGAAAATATTAAATTCACCGATGTCTGTCATCACGTTCTTGTTCAACTGCAACATCAAAACGAACCTGATTACAATTACGAGTCGTGAAGCGTAAAGCCTCCGTGTTTTTAACCGGGGAATATAAGCGAACGGGATGAATTCATTCATCCATGATGTGGGTCGTTAATGTACTCCAAAACACATGAAGTACTAATTTCCTGGGTATATGCTGAAAACACCAAACAAGTAACATCAGTATATTAGCTTGATATTTACCCTGCATCTAACTAAAGGTTGAGCCGATAATCCCACTGCATGTAAAAATACACACCATTTTCCACAAAAATCTCAATTTTCTGTGTCTCAAGTCATAAGACTAAAACTGTAAAAGCTTGATTAAATCAAGTTAGTAACATTCTGAAAATGCCCACAGAGCAGCTAGTTTCCACCTAGCTACCTGTAGGACTTCCTCCATAATTGAGTTGGCAACTAAGGAGGCCATATCATCGTGTCAGATCATTACTGTGATACCTGTCCTGAATTTGACATAGATATCTTTAAAGGTTTGACAATTCTTGTAGCTGATGATACACAAGACAACGTTTTTTTAACTAGATATATTCTTAAAAGCTACGGAATTCAGGTTATAAGTGCATCCAATGCTTCTTCCGCATTTGCTCTCATCAAGCATGAGAGTGTAGATCTTTTAATTAGCGACATTGATCTGCCAGATGAGTCTGGCTATTCTTTAATACACAGAGTTCGTTCACTTATGCCTCTACCAACTAGAGATATTCCTGCTATTGCTTTGAGTGAGAATACTCATAAGCAAGCTCATCAACAGGCTCTCACTTCTGGATTCCAAACTTATATTCAAAAGCCTTCCAATCCTGTCTCTATCCATAAATATAAGACGCAATTAATTATAGAAATCGCAAAACTGCTATGCCGTTCTAACAAAAACAGTTCTTCACTATTTAGCGACTACTCCTGCTTACTAACGAAGTAGCTAAGCATCCCCGC
>NZ_JACXXN010000142.1 GCF_014904695.1 Nostoc sp. MG11
ACAAAAACGCCTATTAAATTATTTTTATTTATGGATGTTCATGATTTTAACAATGGTTTTTAACCAATTTTAAGCAATAAATTAATTGTATATTAACCTTATTTAAGTTAGATTCAACAAGGTAAATTTAAAAGCTTGATGACTACTATATTTACTCAATATATTTGAATATTTTATTTGTAAAATCCTTTTTGTATCATAAATAGTAACAGAAATCATAACTTTTGATTATACCTTGTCCTACTCCTGAAATTATGCCAACTCCCAAACAACAGCAGACTTCAGTTAGATCAAACAAAGTTCCTAACTTAATTCCTGTTCTTACCCGTAAACAAAGTGTAATTCTTCAAATCTTAATTGTATTTTGGTTAATCAACCTGTGTGGTTTCTGGATTTGGTGGTTAAAGGCTGATCATCTGATTACCATCAGAGGAATGGTGTTAAACAGTTTGCTATTGGCATACACTACCTTAATGCCAGCATACTTTTTCTATTTTACGTTGAGAATGAAACGGCAGAATCCGCAAGTGCCGATACCTAAAGACTGGCGAGTAGCTATGGTCGTCACCAAAGCACCTTCAGAACCTTGGTTGGTAGTTAGGCAGACGCTGGAAGCAATGCTGACTCAAGTCTATCCGCATGATACCTGGTTAGCTGACGAAGATCCTGACGTTGAAACCTGGGACTGGTGTAAGTTGAATGGCGTCCGCATTTCCTGCCGAAAGGGTATTGCAACCTATCATCGCCCCAACTGGCCACGCCGAACGCGTTGCAAAGAAGGTAATTTAGCCTACTTCTACGATCAAGTCGGCTATGAACAATATGATATTGTTGTGCAATTGGACGCGGATCATGTACCTTCTACAGGCTATTTGGAGGCAATGATCCGACCATTTGTAGATCCTGGTGTAGGCTATGTTGCAGCCCCTTCTATTTGTGATGCCAATGTCAAGCAAAGCTGGGTCGTCAATGCGCGTCTGTTTGCTGAAGCAACACTGCATGGTGCCCTTCAAGCTGGCTATAACGACGGTTGGGCACCTCTATGTATTGGTAGCCATTATGCTGTACGAACCAGTGCTTTACAAACGATTGGCGGACTGGGCCCAGAATTAGCAGAGGATCACACCACAACGTTAATGATGAATGCAGAGGGCTGGAAAGGCGTATTTGCTTTTGATGCCGAAGCACATGGTTTAGGTCCAAGCAGCTTCGCGGATTGTATGACTCAGGAGTTCCAATGGTCTCGCAGTCTGATGAAAGTGTTAATCAAGACTACGCCTCTTTATTTTGGGGCACTGCCTGCTACATTGAAATTTCAGTTTCTGTTTGCCCAACTCTGGTATCCAATTTTCGGTTTCTGTAGCATCTCCGGCATTTTTTTGCCTGCACTGGCACTGATTTGGGATCAGCCCTGGGTTCGCGTTTCATACTTGGAGTTTCTTATTCGCATTACGTTGCTCTCATCAACAACAATCTTTCCAGTAATGTGGCTTAAGAAATGCGGTTGTTTACGCCCAGTTAACAGCCGCATCATTTCTTGGCAGATAATAATCTTTCAAATCGCTAGAGGGTTATGGATTCTTGCTGGCATCTATAGCGCTTTTGTTAGTTGTATGCTGGGACGCGAACTACAATTCAAAATTACACCCAAGGAAAATTTGAGAAATCCTCTGCCAATGAAGGCGATCCTACCCTACCTACTGCTGGGTTCAACCGCCTGTATAATTACAGTCTTGATCGGTAATGTCAAGTACGCCATTGGATACTACTTTTTAACTCTTTTTAGTGCAACCAGTTTTATTGGTGTTTCTGCGGTTGCTTTGTTCCTGCATCACCGGGAAACTCGTCTCAACCTCTTGAGCCACGCAACTCAGTACATTTGTGTTGCTCTAGGAATAACATTGCTGCTGGTGGCAAGTCTCAAAAAACTGCCGCTACTGGGTTCCGTCTTCGAGCCAATCCAATACCTTACTAAGCTAGCTCAGATAAACTTACCCGCTACTATGCCTCAGATGCTATACGGTATTTACGATCCCAACGGAGACTTCAAGCAAGATCGTACTATTAAGCTCGATCACCATTTCGTCTTCTGGCGGCTCAACGATACCAAAGAACTGAAGTCAGCGCTTAAGCAAGCAACTCAGTCTGGGCGTATACCTCTGATTACCTTAGAACCGTTTCCCTGGAACTGGAACGGTATGACCACGGCAACTCTCTTCGATGACATTCTCGCTGGTCGTTATGATAGCACCCTTCGGCAAGTTTTCTCGACCCTGAAATCTCAACCGCATCAAAGAATTTACTTTCGTTTCGGGCACGAGATGGAAATCATTGGTCAGTACCCCTGGTCGAAAGCGGATGAAAAAGGCTTTATTGCAGTCTACCGCTATGTACACGACTTTGCTCGGCGTGAAGGGGCTACTAACTTGATATGGATGTGGTCACCAGCAGGCTTTCCGACGGCCAAGCGTTACTGGCCAGGTAGTAAGTACGTGGATCTGATCGGAGTTTCGATTTATGCCACAAAAGAATGGTCTCAAGATAAAAGTTTACCTTCGTTTGAGCGTCTAATGTCAGAAAAATACTGGTTTTCCAGCTTTTACAATAAGCCAATGATTGCCGTTGAAGTTGGTGTCAATGGCAGTGAGGCAGAAAAACAACACTGGCTTGATATGGCACTTGTTAGTCTAAGCAAGTTTCCACAGTTAAAAGGATGGGTTTACTTCAACCAGAAGCAGCCTGATCTAGTTCCATTGGCTATTGGACAGCCTGATTGGGCACTGAGTCCAGATACTGCAAGGCATCTTCAGCGTTCTTGGTCTTCATCGAAAAACTGACAGCTTATGAGTTAAGGCTTCAATTTTTTTCGCTATTCGTTAGCGCAGCCCGCCGCAGCTATCAGAATTTCGCAGATGCAGAAGGCAACTTTGCTGGAGTTATGAAATCTTTGTAATGCAAGACTTACATAGTTTTTATTTTCTTTTCCTTCTGCTTCCTGC
>NZ_JACXXN010000143.1 GCF_014904695.1 Nostoc sp. MG11
CCACACTCAAAGCTTATGAAAATCAAGATGTGCCTTTTGATAAAGTAGTTGAAGCACTACAACCACAACGTTCTTTAGCTTACTCTCCCTTTTTCCAAGTAGCATTTACACTACAGAATACACCGATGAGTGAGTTGCAATTTTCCAATGTAACTCTTACGCCTTTAACGCCAGAAATAATAACTACAAAGTTTGATTTGACAGTATTAATGTCTCAAACACCTTCAGGGCTAATGAGTCATTGGGAATACAGCACTGACTTGTTTGATCAGTCAACTATTGATCGCATGGCTGCTCATTTTCAGAATTTGTTGTCAGCAATTGTAGAAAATCCTTCACAAACGGTGGGTGAATTACCCTTGTTAAGTGAAGCAGAACACTATCAGTTGTTGATCGAGTGGAATGATACTGAGAGTGAATATCCCACTGATAAATGTATTCATCAATTGTTTGATGAACAGGTAGAGAAAACACCGGATGCTGTAGCGGTGGTGTTTGAGAATCAGCAGTTAACTTACCACCAATTGAATCAAAAAGCCAACCAACTAGCACATCATCTGCAAAACCTCGGTGTCAGATCAGAAGTACTAGTAGGGGTTTGTGTAGAACGTTCGATTGAGATGATAGTGGGAATATTGGGGATACTTAAGGCTGGTGGTGCTTATGTACCTCTTGACCCCAATTATCCCCAAGAACGGTTGAGTTATATGTTAGAGGATTCTGGTGTTGAGATGTTGTTAACTCAACAATCGTTACTGGAATCTTTGCCGTCACACATTGCACGGGTGGTTTGTTTAGATATGGATTGGGGTGCGATCGCTATTGAGAGTGATGATAATCCCGATATTAAAGTCAAATCTGAGAATTTGGCTTATGTGATTTATACTTCTGGGTCTACTGGCAACCCCAAAGGAGTTTTAGTAACTCATAGGGGATTACCTAATCTAGTTATGGCCCAAAGGAATCAATTTAATGTTCAATCTCAAAGTCGAGTCTTACAGTTTGCTTCTTTTAGTTTCGATGCCTCAGTTTCAGAAATTTTTATGGCTCTGAGTTCAGGAGCGACACTTGTCTTAGCAAAAGCAGAGTCATTGATGCCTGGATCGGATTTAACAGAGACACTAACTCAGTTTGGGATCACTCATGTAACACTTCCTCCATCAGCTTTGAGTGTTTTGCTACCAGATGAATTTCCAGAGCTAGGTCAAATTATTGTAGCCGGAGAAACTTGTTCGACTGAACTAGTAAACCAGTGGAGTAATGGTCGTTGTTTCTTTAATGCCTATGGGCCAACTGAGTCTACAGTTTGTGCCACAATAGCCAAAATTAGCAACAGCAATCCAAAACCAATAATAGGTCGTCCCATAGCCAACACCCAAATCTACATCCTAGACCGAAATAATCAACCTGTGCCTATTGGAGTAGCAGGAGAACTACATATCGGAGGTGTAGGGCTTGCCCGAAGCTACCGCAACCGACCGGAATTAACTTTAGAAAAATTCATCTCTAACCCCTTTGTTCCCAAGTCAAAACTATATAAAACTGGAGATTTAGCTCGATTTTTGCCTGATGGCAATATTGAGTTTCTTGGTCGAATTGATGACCAGGTGAAGATACGTGGTTTCCGCATAGAACTAGGAGAAATAGAATCAGTTCTGAGCACCTATCCTAAAATACAGCAAGTTACAGTCATCGCCAGAGAAGATACTCCAGGGAACAAACGGCTGGTAGCATATTTAGTTCCTCATCAGGCAGGAATTGAACTCTGGCCGTCAGTAGCAGAATTCTACGTTTATGATGAGCTGCTGTACTACGCGATGACCAATGACTATCGGAGAAACCAAAGTTACCAAGTTGCGATTAATCAACTGGTCAAAGATAAAGTAGTTGTTGAAATTGGCACGGGAAAGGATGCAATTTTAGCCAAATTTTGTGCAGAAGCAGGAGCCAAGAAAGTCTACGCAATTGAGAGAGACTATGAAACTAGTCAGTTAGCTTCAACTTGTGTGCAAGAGTTGGGGTTATCAGAACAAATTAAAATTATACATGGAGATGCTACTACAGTAGACTTACCAGAATTAGCTGATGTATGTGTTTCTGAAATTGTCGGGCCGATTGGTGGATGTGAAGGAGCAGCAGTAATTATCAATAACACCAGAAGGTTTCTTAAACCAGATGGTGTAATGATTCCTCAAAGAAGTATGACTCAGATTATTGGAATAACTCTTCCTGATGAATTACTAAATCAACCCCGATTTACAAAAGTTTCAGGTTATTATACCCAGAAAATATTTGAACAAGTTGGATATCCTTTTGATTTACGATTATGTATTAAAGGATTAAACAAAGCCAACTGGTTATCCAATAGAGGAGTTTTTGAAGATTTAGACTTTAGCAAGCCTATTAGCACAGAATTTACTCATCAAATTAAATTAACTATCGAAAAATCAGGAAGATTGGATGGTTTTTTCGTGGGGTTAAACTTACACACAATTGAAGGAGAATGTATAGATATTCTAGAACATGAGCATTGCTGGTTACCAGTTTATTTTCCAGTCTTTGAACCAGGAATTAATGTGGATGAAGGAGATGTCATCGAAGCTTTTTGTACGAGAACACTTTGTGAAAATAATCTGAATCCAAATTATGCTATCCGGGGTCATCTTTTGAAGACAAATGGAGAAGATATTGAGTTTGAATACATCTCATATCACTGGGAAAAAATGTTCAAGCAAACCCCTTTTTATCAACGTTTGTTTGCTGATAATAATCTAGAATATTATGCAATTAATCAATCATATCAACAAAAGGTATTGAGCAGTACAGAGTTGCGATCGCATTTGCAACGCAAGTTACCAGACTACATGATACCTGGTGCGTTTGTAATTTTAGAGAGTTTACCATTAACAGCAAATGGTAAAGTAGATAAAAAAGCACTAAGCGCACCAGA
>NZ_JACXXN010000144.1 GCF_014904695.1 Nostoc sp. MG11
TTGTCAGTTTTGGGGGACAATCGAGTAAGAATTGCCCGTATTCTTTAGCGCAGTTGGCTTGCAGTTTTGGTTGGCTGGGTGGAATGAGAAAGACGCTTTGTTGATTGTAATGGTTTCCATAATCGCGTTGTTGTTGCTAAAAATTGCGTTGATACTGGATAGTGTTCGACTTAGCTATTTATGACAGTGCCAGGAATCGCTTTTAATTTGCTCACTTCAGCAACTAAGCCGCTACTGCTATTCGGACTCCTAACGACGCAATCACTTGTTCTGCACTTGGAGCCACACGATTGAGTCCGTACTGTCTTGGTCTTGCGTACCAGCCTTCTTGATTGCACCCGACGAAGCCAACCAAACGCCCGTCTTGGTAGAGTTTGATGCTGAAAGATAACCAGTCAATTTTCCCGTGGTACAGACCAAAAACAGTGCAAGCTTTTTCCAATTCATCGCTCAATCGTTCGTTACGTTCTAGTAGCGTTTCTGGTAATGTTGCCTTAACGGATGCAACTCTTGTAGCAAACCAGTTCCTGTCAAAGGGTAGCTGTCCGCCATCGATTAACTGCACCCATACCGTAATCCCGCCTTCGATCCAGATGGTACGAACGGATTCGGGTCGGACTTCGATAATCTCGCCAATAATCCGACGATCACGAGCAGTCAGGGGGTCTTGGGTTGGGGCTACAGCTTCGGCTTGGGTTTCGATGTAGTTGTCGAGTTCTGCTTGGGCTAGCACTTGTTCATCTCTGCGAGGGGCATCGGCAACTAGTGTTTGATTTAGCTTGAAGCTTGAGGGTGCTTGCTGTATGTAAACTGATTGCGTCATAATGAGGATCTCCTGCCTCTACATGGGGTTAGGTTTTTCACAAAGGGCGATCGCTAGTTTTCCAGACAGGGTGATCGTCTTTTGTTTGTATCTCATGAATCTAATATACTATTTTGGCTAGCCACTGTCAAGACACAATCTAGCCAATTAACTGATCTACATAGGCTTTAGACATTAGTAGAAGTTATAGCCACTGGCTAGACCGTGCTTTATAGTGTAAATAGTTGTTTAAATTCAAAGAAGAAAAGATGGCAGACGAAAGAAAGCTTTCTACTAGGAAGCGTGGCGCTCAGATGAATGTAAGGCTTGATGAGAGCTTGTACGTTGAGTATAAAGAGTTGCTAGAAAAAGAAGGAACAAGTATGACTGAAGATATAGAAAGCTACATTAGAGGTAGACTCGGTAGAGAAGAGAGTGAAACTAATGTTGTTGATATCAGGCAAGTTATAGAAAGACAACAACAAGAGATAGCGGAGATTAAAGCAGAACTGGGAAAATTAAGGGCGGGCTAGCCGCAGAAAATCAACAACTCAAGAGTCAGCTAGAACACATGCTAGCCAGCGCCAAAAATCTCATAAATCTAGCAACAAACTCGCCTCCTATAGAACAATAGGGGGCGAAGCTTTTAAAGGGTGGTGATATCTGTCTAGCCCAGTTGCTTTGTGGCTAGCCTGATGCTAGACTCAAAGCAATTATGCTGACAAATTCAAACCCCCAGCGATTGTTTTCGAGGCAGGCGCTGAGGGTAGTTCCACAAACGCTCAGGTTTATGGTTAATCAAACAATATCAAATCTTCTTGCACCATGCACAGAGGATAATACCGTTATTGACTACAACCCCGGAACAACATCGCTTTTAGATTATGGTGTTGTCAACACCAGCATCCAGGAAACCTTCACTGCCATCGACCGTTTTGAGTGGCAAGCATCCGATGAATTGCGACTGATGCGAGACAAAGGCTATTACGAAGATGGTGGACACAAGAGCTTTGAAGCTTACTGCGAAAATGAGTTGACCAAACACGGGGGATATCGCCGGGTCAGAGATTTGCTGTCTGCGAAGAAAGTAGTTGATACTCTGCCAGAGGAACTCAGGGAAAAGATTACTAAACCCTCTCAAACTCGCCCCTTACTCCGGCTGGTTAAAACTCCTGATAAGTTACAGGAAGTCGTAGCGATCGCAGCTCAGGAAAAACCTTTCCCCACTGCCGCCGATTTCGCCAAAGCAGTCCAGCAAGTCGCACCAAGAACTAAACGCACCGCAAAAAGCGAAAACCATAAAACGCAATTGTGTAATTCTGTGACTGTTTCTTCCCTTTCGCACCCTCGTTATGGCGAATCAGGAGTGATTGAGGCAGACGCGCCGAATCACTGGCAGCAGATTGTCACGTTCAGCGATGGTGAAAGGTTATTGATCAACAATGGGGATCTAGATGCCGCCAGCGTTCCATTCCCCAGAGAATGCACTCACCCCGCAGAATACACAGAAGCGATCGCGGCACTCAAAGAGCAGCATAAACATGAAATAGAGCGTCTAGAGCAGGAATTGAGAATTGGGCTACAAGCAGAAGTATCGGCCAGAGCAGAAGAACAAGTAATTGAGCAAATTCAATCTCTGCAAAACCTGTACAAGCAGCAGAAAGAGCAAAACATCCAGTTACAGCAACGGCTGGATGAAATGGAAGGGTTAAGGAAACTGGAGATTGAAAACCAGCAACTCCAGCAACGCATTCAGGAATTAGAACACGCTGTAGAACAGCGCCCTTCCCAACAGTGGGGAAATACCATGACCCAACAAGCGACCAAAGCCTTGAATAAACAGGTGAAGCAAGCACTGGAGAAGACAATTGATTTGCGATCGCTAGCGCTGGAACCACCAAAGGAGAATGCACAGGAATGCTTACGGCTGATGGGTATGGCATTGAAAAACCTTGCCAGCGCTATGAACAATACCCAAGCCCTGGAAGCTGCGGCAATCATTCTGGGAAGTGAACCGACACAATCCGCGATCGCCTATCGAGCAGAGCAATTGGAAATGCTACCCCAAGCGGTTAGTGATATTCGGCGGG
>NZ_JACXXN010000145.1 GCF_014904695.1 Nostoc sp. MG11
CCATAGAAGCCGCCGTTTTCGTAACAGCCAAAGCCTGTTTACTGATTTCTCGCCAGTTCGATTCTTCGCCGTAGGATGTCATAATTAACTCAGACCCGACCCACACCTTACAGAACAGGACGCTATCATCTGTCCCTGGCTGCGGTTGTAAGGTTATGGGTGAATAAAGCTGTTGTGGAGTCAAACTGGCAATGGCTGCTAATAACCCTTTGGCAAACTGAGTATCATGCCCGGATTCCAAGATGTATGTTCGCTCAGCCTGAATTGTAGCTAGCAGCTTGTGTACTTCCTTGCCCCGCCGCTCGCACTTCTCGAATCGCAACTCTCGCAGATATCCTGTTAAGGCAGTAGCAGCAACAGCACTTGGCTCACCATTGTTGAGCGTGTACCACAGATAACCGTTATGGCGATTGCAGTAGATTTTGCCACTGCCTGCATCATTGTGGAGTCCCAACTTCGGTTTATTGATTGAAGCGACTAACTGCTTGAGCAATTCTTCTTGGCGCATCAAAGCAGCAAGTAATTCCGATGTTTCTTGAGAATTCATTCGTTTGATACCAATGTATTTCACCGACGCTAGGCGCAGCCATTGATTTCTAATGTATTGAGTGCAAAGCCAATAAAATAGCGCTCTTGCTGTTACAAAAGCGCTTTTTACTACTAATAAATGTTTGTGGTTACAAATTACCTATGCGAATCAAATCTCGCCAGCAATTCTTCACGGGATAAATTAGATAATTCTAGTAAAACTCTGGCAAACTCCTCTGGAGTTAACTGCAACAAGCTATCGACCACTCCCGTTAATTCCTCATCCACAGAACCAAACCGGAATCTCAACAAGTTTTCCACAACTTGACGCCGTTCTTGCTGTACACCTTGCTCTATACCCTCTTGTACCGCTGCTGCTCTAGCTTCTTGGTAAGCTTGAGTTAAGTTCATGATCAACTCCTGGTCATCTTTGGTTAATTCTGTCTGTGCCATTACACTGATACGCCACCTGTAAATTATTTCCAGTACATTCCGGCGTACAAGGTCAGATGGTGGTAGTGCAACCAGTTCTTCTACTGCCTTCCTTTGTACTTTTCCCCTCCCCAAGAGTCTAAACCATAGTGTTTCTGGAGTTTGTGGTAGCTTGTTAATCGCTACTATTGCTGCCCTTATACCTTCAGGCAGAAAGTACATCCCTTCTATCCAATTTTCTAAATCTAGTGTAGCTCCAAAAGCCTTGAGCAAAGCTTTTGAAGCACTTGGCGCTAATATCCACAGCCTTGCTAAATCGTTCTCCGCTATTGTTGTGTCTTCCCTGTTGGCTTTCCGCTGTGCGTCTGCAATCACAGTAAACAATTTCTGTAGACAGTTACGTACTTCTGTTTTACTTGGTTGATTGCGAAACGGTTCTAGTAAAGTAGTATTTAATACGGCAATTCTACCCAACAATCCTAAAGTTTCTGCATTAGTTGCAGATGTTGGTGTCGGGGAAAATAACACGTCAACAAATCTAGCTTCGTCTGTTACTTCCCTATTCGTTCTTACTTCCCCAAAGGGAGCAAGTAACTCCTCTAAAAACTGTTTTGCAAATTTATCATGAGGTTGTTGGATCATTTTTGGAATGCGACAGCTTACTGTATTTGATTGCTTCAGGCGTGGTGGGTATTAAAACCCACCTTTTATTATTAATACTCACTCGGTAGCATCAACACCTTCTGTGCTAGATACAGCGTGATTTCTGACAGCGGAAAATCAGTGTACGGAATTTCCTGCCGCAGTACTTCCTTGTCCGTATTTTCTTCACAAATCAGCACTCCTGACTGGTTCTCCACCACCAAACGCCACACCTGAAAGTCTCGCAGTCGGGGATTAGACCCAAGCCGATGCTGATAAGAGCCAATCGCATCCAGTAGCCAGTAACATTGGGTTATTTGGGCTAAATGTTTCACTCCCTCGGTATAACGGAGAATACCCAGCCAATGCCTGTAAACGACTTCCGAGCCTGTGAATTGCTCTAAGTCTGCAATCAATTCCTCGGCGGTTTTTGCAGTAGTATTTGTCATGGTTGAAATTCCTGTTTGTAACTTTCACTGTCACATTGGCGTAGCATCAGATGGTTTCTGTAGCTAACTACTCGCACTTCAAGAAATCATTGACCATTTGTTGCGCTTCTTCGTCCGTCATTTCTTCATTTGTCGAGGGAGCGACAAATCCATACCTCGTAGCTAGAGACTCTAAATCAATATCCGAGTCAAGAATGCGTCCTAATTCAGAGATGACAAATTTTCCTGTTCCCTGATCGTAGCTAAGTTTCATAATTTCACTTGTTTGGTTGAATAAAAAGCTCCGTTGCAGTACATCAGTTTGTAACCAGTCAGTTCGATGATTTCTGCATTGGGGTCGCTTGGAGCAAGAGAATTTTGTCTTTTAATTTTTCAAACCCCGTTTCTTGAACAGTTGTAATTGTTGTAGCTTGTGCCAACCCAATTCGCAATTGTGAATTCGCAATGGGCTAACGCCCCGCTCCGCTAACGCAATTAAATCAGTGGGAGCTTGTACCCAATGACGGCAATTAATCAATTAATTCCAATTCGCATTTTCAATTGCGAATTGCGAATTGCGAATTGCGAATTGCGAATTGTTTGGTCATATTTGGTTGTCCACGATTTAGCTTAAAGGCGATTGGTTCCTCCTGTTAACAATCGCCTTATTTATCAGAACTACGCCATTACCAACTCTCGACTAACTGTTGGCACTTCACTCTTCACCAAAGCCATCACCCTGGATAATGCCTCAATCGCCTCCTTCACGCTCCAGTACTGGATGCCATCACCACACCGCCAGTAGTAAGTCTTGGGGTCGTTGCTCCACTG
>NZ_JACXXN010000146.1 GCF_014904695.1 Nostoc sp. MG11
GATTGACTTTTTTGCACAAGCACTGCTGGCTAATTCTAATAATTATCTGTCTCGCCCATCTCTGCTTCCTAAATATTAGACCTGAATCCTTACATTTACCCACCCAAATAATCAGTGAAATAATCACTTCAATCGCAAACAAAGTAACTAAGGCAAGCGCCAAATTACCGTAGTCGAGCTTTCCCCATTGACCTGTTGCCAACACAAAAAAGAAGTCCGAGAACTTTCCACTTTCCACAGGTGAATAAACCGTGATGCAAATCAGAAAGTCTATTGTGTAAGTGAATATCTTCAAAATCTCCAGGTTACTCACAACGCTTGTTGGCAGATGATTGTAGGTGCGTTTGAGCATTCTTAGTGTTGGATCGTCGGTATCCTTGAGGGCATACTTAGCGCGGCTGTCAGCTGAAGAAATCATGTTTTCCATGAATTTTTCGTGATTATAAAGTACCAAAGGCAGTACTTCAATTATCTGAATTACGCCCCAGAGAATTGCACCCAGTATCCAAGTAATACCTTTGGCAATCAAGGCTGCAATCCCATTGATAATTGGAATAGCACTAACTATGTACAAAAAAGCGCTATTGAGTGTTTTGCTACTTAAAAATGCAACCGCTCTTTCATAGGGCTGAATGTTGAGATAAGCAAACCAAATAGCAGAAACAACCAGTCCCCAATAAAGAATTCGTAACCAGACATTCGGTTTTGAGTTGTTTGGAGTTCCAGGCTTGTTACCTTTCCACGGAATATTCACTTGTTACCCCCTTGATCAATCGGCTGACTATACGTACCCCCACGAAATCTTTTAAGCCGCGACGCCACTAAATCCCGGTTGCCAGTGAAAGCTAGCGCTCCCACTCTCCCATGCTGATCAATTACCCCTGTTGAGCCATTGGCATCACAGACTACAGACCCTTTGGGTAATGGGTCTAATGTAATGCGATCTTTGATCACCTTTCCCTGCACGATTGTTACGTACTTATGAGGGTAAACCGTGGCCACAATCGGTAAGCAGCCAGATTTATATCTGGCATCGGCAATTGTGGCTTGTTCTTGCTCAAAAGCAAGTTGCTGCTGGAGCATCGTTTGCTGAAAAGAGTTTTGAGCAATAGATTGCTTAATGTCGCCAATTACTTGCATATTACGGGCAATATCTGGGGAGGAATATGCTAACGAGACAAGCGTTAGCCCAGCAAAAACAATTGTGGTCTTATGCTTACGCCATAGCCTAGCTGTTAGCATTTTCTACCTCCAGCAAAAATGCATCGACATCAAATACCTGACAATTATTCTGGGGCCCAATACTTGCAATATCACAAGCAAGTGCTTTGACATCAGATTTTACTTGCGATGCTCCGGCTTTCACCTCTTGTAAGAAAGCCTCTATATCAATGTCTGTAGTTGTTGTTAGCCCATAACCAGCTAACAACTTATCAATGCGAGTATCATCGCCTGCAAGCGTACGCAGATAGTTGGCGCTTTCTAGTGATTCTTGGTGCAAACACTCAGCAATCTCTTGGTTGCCAGCAGATAAAACCCGTTCTATAACTTTGGCACGAATCTGGAGTAACGAATTAGCTTCACTAATTGCTCCTTGTGTGACTGTGCGAATCATCGCTGCCATCATCTGTTGGTTGATTCGTGATGAATAAGAAGCGGCTAACTGTGTCGCCTCCTGAATTACCAGTGCTGGTGAGTGTTCAGATGCAGGCAGCTTATTTTGACTATCAATCGCTGCTCCAATCGCTTCAAAAATACGGTCGAGTTCTTCTGTGATATCAAAACTGAATTCATCACCAAGAGGATCAACATCTGCTCCATTGTCTTTCATGATTTGCAAGGCTTCAAATACTTGCTCGCTCGTATAGCGATCGCTGAAGTATTCAATTAGTTGCTCTTTAGTAAACATTACTGGTTTTCCTTCCACTGTTCAAAATCTTTTCGGCGTAAATGCATAAAATTCCTTTTGAGGAATTCTTTGACTTGAGCATTATTTTTAATGCCTTTTTCTACTTGTCCACCTTTGAGAAAATAAATAATTGCTGATAGAAACCTTTGGTACGCATCTAGGTAGTTACTTCGCGCTCCTCGGTGCTTTTCATAGTAACTATGCTTTAATGGTAGGATTTCATTGATAATTTGTTCTTCCCATCTCCAAAGAGTTGTGCGATGAAATCCTAAAAATTTCGCCCATTCTTCTCTTGATAGCAAATTATCCAAAAATGCATCGCGGATCTGAAAATCTTGCTTCATGTAGATCAAAATTTGGGGCGGATCAGTCCGCGACATTGTTGCACCTACCTTCTGCAACATTTCTAGAAATTAGTGCAACATTAGTGCATTCACTTTCCAGTCCATCACTAAAAACCAAAAAAACTACTGTTTTTTGCATGTTTGAGGCATTATTTTTGTTGTTCATGAGGATAAGCATTATCAAATGTTGCAGTACTTGCTGCAAAACGTTGCAAGAGTTAGTGCAACATTTTGCCTAATTTTGGGGTTTTGATACCTGCAACATAAATGAGCAATGTTGCAACGTTGCAGGCGTCCAAATAGTTAATGTTAGGAGAAAAAAGTTAAAAAGAACAGATTATTACTTGCGTTTGTCAGAATCCCACTCTCCATACCAATATGCTGTATGAAGCATATTGTAAGTATCAGGGTCAACTTTATTAGCTAGTTTTTTGTAATCCAGTCCATTTTCCAACGCGTCTTTTAGCTGGTTTGAAATAGGAATACCTTCACCTGGAACGCTGTCTATCTCCCTAGCAATTAAATCTTGGTATCTACTTTGTGCTTGTTGAGGCGATAATTTACCGTTTTTAAAATCTTTTTGCAGTG
>NZ_JACXXN010000147.1 GCF_014904695.1 Nostoc sp. MG11
AAGATGGCTCAATGTTGGATTCTACGGAAAGAGTCATATATCAATTAAAAGTGGTGCTGTTGAGCATCAGCCCCATGATTTGGCGGCGTATAAAAGTCAGCAGCGATAGCACAATAGAAGATTTGCATTACACAATTCAGTTGGCAATGGGGTGGGAAGATATTCACCTCCATCATTTCATCATCCACGGTAAGCAGTACGGGATTATCCAACCAGGGGGAACAGTATTTAGCTGTAGCGCCTGTGAAGTAAAACTTGCGTCCCTTGGTTTGAGGGAGAAAGAAAAGTTTTTATACGAATATGACTTCAGTATTTGCCCATTAATGGGTGCATGGCGTTATTGGTGGCGGCATCAAATTAGAGTAGAAGCAATACTTACTCCAGAACCCAAGCAAACTTACCCAATCTGCACTGGCGGTAAAGGTGTTTGTTCTCCAGAGAACTGTGGTGGCCCTTGAGGCTTCATGAAAGCAAGGGAAGAATTTTTTATTTCTGACGTATTAGAGCGTTTTGCTTCAATGTTAGAGAACAAGAAATTTGACATGGATAGAGAAGAAGCAAGCTCGTTACTAACTTGGCTATTAGTGTACCAAAACCGTTTTGAGCGTCAAAAAGTCAACCAAAATCTACTAAAATACGCTACCGGAGACAGGGAATTGATGTAATTGTTCAAGGGGATAGTGTGAAATTTAAAATCCAAGTAGTTGTTGAATCAGAATCAGGAGAAACCCAATTAATTCAAGAAGTTTTACAAATTGAAAAGGGTAATCTACAACCGGAAGACTTAGGACTAACGCTAGCCCAAGGCAAAGAATTATTACTTCAGACACAACGCAGCATAGTTAATCAACACATAGCTCTATATCAAAAACAGCAAGAATTATGCTCAGATTGTGGCAAGAAGTTATTGCATAAAGACAAACGGACAATTACACATAGAACAGCGTTCGGCAAATTAAAACTGCAATGTCATCGATTATTTCACTGTGCCTGTACCAAGCAAGCAACTCGTAGCTTTAACCCAGTAGCAAACCTGTTAAAAGAGCGCACATCACCTGAATTGCTCTACCTAGAATCAAAATTTGCATCTTTAATGTCCTATGGACTGTCTAGCAAATTATTACAAGAATTACTACCATTAGAAGGAGAAATAAACGCTACATCTATACGCAACAATCTACACTCACTTGGTAAGCGTTTGGAATCGGAGTTACCAGAAGAGGTAGGAATGTTATACGAGGATTGCCAGAGGAACTGGGATAGGCTTCCCAGACCAGATTTACCGTTGGTAGTGGGTATGGATGGAGGATATGTTCGTTTTTATGACAGGAAAAATCAAACAGCAGGTCAATTTCAAGTTATTGCAGGTAAGAGTATAAAAGCTGACGGTACATCCAAGCGGTTTGGGATGGTTTATTGTTACGATACCAAACCCCAACGCCGCATATTTGAGGTGCTAAAGTCTCAGGGGATGCAAATGAACCAACAAGTCACATTTTTATCAGATGGTGAAGAGAGTATTCGTGACCTACAGTATTATCTGAACCCTAATGCAGAACATATACTCGATTGGTTTCACATCACAATGCGGATTACTGTGATGAAAAAAATTGCTAAAGGTATCACTAAAGAAGATGTATAAACAGGTATTTCGAGCGAATCCATCCAAAAAGTTTTGACCTCTTTAAAGTGGTATTTGTGGCATGGAAATGTATTTAGAGCATTATCAAAAATTGAAGATTTAATGGATAGTGCCTGTGCATTAGCTTCAGATGATTATGATACTGAACCAAGCTTAGAGGCAGAAAAACTCTGTGACTATTTAGAGGAATTTGAAACCTACATCTCAAATAATGGTCAGTATATTCCAAATTATGGCGAACGCTACCGGAATGGAGAACGTATTTCTAGCTCGTTTGTAGAATCTACCGTCAATCAAGTGATTAGCAAACGATTCGTTAAAAAACAACAAATGCGGTGGACTCCAGAAGGAAGCCATCTCCTAATTCAAGTCCGAACGCAAGTTTTAAATGACGAGTGGATTAGTAAATTTCAGCAATGGTATCCCGAATTTAGGGTCGATAGCGAAGATAATCAGTGAATGCCTCATGCTGCTTAAATATTTAATATCAATGTAATTAAGTTTACTTCATAAGTACAGATGACTGTAGTTCGCATACCCCAAGCTTTTCAGGAGTTTGGGTCATGGTCAAGCAGCTCCTCCAAGTACCGAAAGTTGGTAAAACTCAAAAAGGAGAGCGTCAATCGCCTAACTCTCGCAAATACTCCCAGGTTAGGACTAGGGAACATTTGTTACCAGAGGAAGTTGAGTCGATGCGGTCAGCTATCAAAAAATCTCAGGGTCGCCACGCTCACCGAGACTCAACCCTAATTTTGTTGATCTACCGTCACGGATTGCGAGTGGCAGAGGTGGCATCTCTGCGATGGGAGCAAATTGACTTTCATGGTGGGACAATTTACGTAAAGCGAGTTAAAAAAGGCACTGCATCTACTCATCCTCTTTACTCTGAAGAAATTCGCACATCGACGCAAGCTTCAAAGAGATTATCCTGCTAGCCCCTATGTTTTCCAGTCTTCTCGACGTGGCCCGTTGGCACATGATACGATCGCCGGCATTGTTGAACGGGCTGGTGAATTAGCTGGTTTACTTTTCAGAGTCCATGCTCATATGCTGCG
>NZ_JACXXN010000148.1 GCF_014904695.1 Nostoc sp. MG11
CATTTAAATGGTTGTTTTGGGTTCATCTCTGTAGCATTTCAGTCTCTTGAAAGAATATAACACTTGCTTAGGCACCTATTTTTGCAACACAGCCGGAAGTCGGGGCTGATGCCAATACCTGTATCTTGAACCATTATTCGGGCCCAACAGTCAAAGTACTCTAGCTTGACCGTGACCTGCCCTCTTTCTGGGGTAAACTTCACAGCATTTGAGAGCAAATTCAAAACTACTTGTTGTAAACGGTTTGAATCTCCTTGAATTTGAAATTGAGCTGAGTCCAAAAAAGTTTGAATTTGGATAGCTTTGGCTTCTGCTTCTAAACGAATCATTGAGAGTGCATTTTCAATCACGGAAACTAAATTAACTGGTTTAATGTTCAAACTCAGCTTGCCCTGAATAATACTAGATACATCTAGCAAGTCTTGGATCAACTGAGTTTGTAATTTAGCGCTGTGTTCAATCATTTCTAGGAGGCGATCAGTTTTTGCATCGAACTTTCGTGACCGCAAAAGCTGTGCCCCAACCAGAATTGGAGTTAGGGGAGAGCGCAGTTCATGAGAGAGGATGGCGAGAAACTCGTCTTTGCTCCGACTGGCTGCCTCAGCCTCAGCACGCGCTGCTTGTTCACGATGCGACAATTCAACAGCGAACTGACGAGCTTGGGCACTGTAGAGCGCGGCTGCGGTAAAATCTGCCACACTCGTCATTACCCGCAGGTCTTCCTCATCGAACTGCCTCCAAACTTCGTGTGAGACAATCCAGATAGTACCCAGCGCTCGCTCCTCCAACATTAAGGGCACAACTAACGTCTCCACAACCGCTGGTTTGACTTGTTGAAAATTAAGAAAATAGCGTCCCGGTTCAAAGAAAAGTTGAGGTTTTCCCCGTCGCAGGCAAACACCGCAGGGACTAAAGTCGCGCTCAACTGTGCCTCCCTCATACTCATAATAGGCTCCAGCCAAGGCTACCCAGCGGAAAACTTCTCCCCCATCGGGTGTTGCTTCGATTAAACTAACCCCTGCTGTCCCTGCTTGACACAGATCTAGGGCAATTTCAACCAGATGTTTGAGTATCACTAATGGAGGCTGAGTCAACTGTCGTCCCAAAGCCCGTAGTACCTGAATCTCAGCCTCCAAGTTTTGAGGTCTGGGTGAACGCTCAAATAGCGCTCTCGTAATCAGGACATCATCCTCGCTAATAGGATGCTTCATACATAATAGGTTAACTAATAGACTTGTCGGGAAATAAGCGAAAATAGAGTGTTAGTGACGGGACAAGACGATGCTGGACATTGAACGAGCGCGGAAGCAAGATAGGTTGTTGCGGGCACTGACTGGATTGAAGCGGAAAGTTTTTGACACGCTGTTAGAAACCTTTACTTGATGGCTGCTTGAAAATCGCTCAGATGTAAAGCAACATCGGCTTCACTCAGCTTTTATTTCCCGACAACTCTAATATATAAATTAATATAAATTAAACTGCTATTAGTCGATTACTAGCTTGACCTTTCTTACAAAACTTTACAATGCCTGCGATTTTACAGCTATCCCGGTTGAACCCTAATACAACTGTTTTTAAAGGAATTTAATAGCAGTTTTGCTGCTTGTGTGATTAACTGCTCTGAGTCAAAAGGCTTTTCCATATAAATTTGAAACCCAGCTTCGAGAGCTTTTTCACGCGCTTTTAATCCAACATTCCCAGTTATAGCAATCGCTGGAATGTCTCTTTTTTGTGGAAGTGTAAGGGAACGAATTTTCTTTATCAACCAATACCCGTCTTCTTTTGGCATCGTAATATCATTAATTAAAAGAGCTACTGAGTATTGTTTAATAGCTTCAAATCCAGATTTGGCATTGTCTGCCGTCATCACTTGAAGACCATAAGTTTCAAGAATAAAAGTAATTAAAGTTAGGTTATTGCATTCATCATCTACTGCCAGAACTGTCAAGCCTTTAAAGGCATCATATTTATCTGTTCTATCCGCTTCCGCATCTGTCCCTTCTAAATAATTTGCCATGATATCATTGCCCCGTTAGTTGCTTGATCAATTACCGAGGAAGTCCTGCTAGTAGCTAGTTGAAGCTAGCTACTAATGGGCATTATCAGTTGTGATTCCGTTTTATTCAATCAGGTTTTTCAGTACTTAGTCTTATTACTTTAGATAGATAAAAAGATAGATAGTCGAAAAAATTAGTATTATTTTTGACATTAGTTGGATTTCTTTGAGTCTTGATTTGATAGTGCTTAAGCACCCCCTCTCTCATAAGTTGGTTAACCCCTTAGGGGTTAAGCAAAAATAAATTGAACAAACCTTCGATACTCCACGATTAATAGTGTTGTCTAGACAGATACCCCAATTCATGTTTGTTCAATTTATAAAGAGCGGGGATGCTTAGCCTTACTCATTTGACCCCTTAAGTAACTTGTAGTCCCAGGTATAAAACCCAATTTGATTAGGCACTCTAGAGAATCTCCCTGTGCGATGCCCCCGCGATAATTCATTCAGAACTTTATTCCTGACTTCTGTGACATCAGCCGCATTTAGTTCTCCATAAATTCCAGTGATTACTTCTGAAATACCGAAAACTTTACCTGCATTCTGTTCTAAAAAAGTAGATAAGGCATCAATTAAGAATTGTCCTTCATATACTTTGAGCATTG
>NZ_JACXXN010000014.1 GCF_014904695.1 Nostoc sp. MG11
CTGATTCCTTCCCGAACTCAGAGGTGAAACGCTGCTGCGGCCACGATAGTTTAGGGGTTGCCCTACGCAAAAATAGCTCGATGCCAGGTTTATTATTCAGTTAAACCCCTCTAGCTTACATCATAGCTAGGGGGGTTTTGTTTTGACTGATTATTGAAAACTAACTTCTTATATGATGTCCGGGCAATCAACCATAATAAAGAAGAAGGGTACAGTACTAGAGCGATCGCCATGCCAAAACGAATCACAATCCCCCTTCAGTTGGTGGCTCCTGCAATGCTTGCCACAGATACGCTTGTTGCACATCATCCAGCAATGGTTCGATACCACCTTGATTCTGATTGCGCTGGTCTCCTAATGTCTGTGGACCAATGCGGTTATAGCCCCAAACCAACTCATAAATCCAGCTACGACTGTATCCCGTCGCTGTGGCTACTTCTGCGCTACACAATCCTTTGGCTAGTAACCAAATAATTTGATAATGTGTTCGCTCGACTGGTTCTTTCGCTTGGCGGTATCGGGGTATCGGATCTCCAACTCTTCGATCCTAAGATGCCCCTCGATTGTGGAATGGTCGTAAAGTAGCAGACTGGATTGCAGGGCTGATTGGTCGTCGTGTCAGTCGTCAGCGAGGATGGGAATATCTCAAGCAGATGCGCTACCGATTGCGAGTTCCTCGCCCTGAACATACTCAACCAAGTCCTATAGAACAAGAGGAATGGAAAAAAAATTTGGTCAACGAAGTCGAACAGATCAAACTGACAAACCCAGACTGCGACGTGGAAGTGTGGGCAATGGATGAACAGACGCTCCTTCGTCACTACCGCTTCGCTAACGTGTTGGACTCAAACCAGTGATTCGTCGTATTTGGGTTGATGAATTAGCAGTAGCGATTGCAAACGTCAACTAGCGATTTCAATGGTTGTGGTTGCATGGTTTTGTTCACCCCAAATCTGGGCAAACCTATTGGTGGATTTTACCCTATGTCAATATCCAATTGTTTACCCGCGGACTTCAGGATTTTGCTCGTCACTTTCATATTGGTAAAACCAAAAAACTTGTTCTGGTTTTAGATCAAGCCGGATGGCACATCAGCAAGCAAGTCTCTGTACCAGAGGGTATCCATCTATCATTTCTACCGTCCCACTCGCCAGAATTACAACCAGCAGAGCGCCTATGGACACTTACCAATGAACCAATTGCCAATCGTAGTTTTGAAAATTTGGATGAGGTTGAGGAGGCTTTATTTCAACGCTGTCGCCAAATCATTGACCGTTGTGATTTTATTCGCGGTTTGACCAATTTTTATTGGTGGTCTGAATTTACAGCTTAATTATGGGTAATTAGCCGGACATTATATTATACCAATTCACGAAAAATCTGATACAGATAAAGCATCAAGAATAAAATCCCAACCTGTAATAGAAGCAACAATTGATGTGTTTAACTTCTCCAAACGCTTCCAAATAAATTCTCTTAATTCATCCAAAGTTCCAAAGCTTTCCCAAGTTAAATGTCTTTTAACTTCCTTCCACAATCTCTCAATTGGATTAACTTGGGGTGAAGCTCGCCGGGTAGAGTATCTACCCGGCAGACTTCACGTGTATGTGGGGGTTGAAACAATAAAATTATATTCTCTGGGAGCTGAAGATGCTGACTAAAATGAAAAGCTCCATTATCTAACTGAATAATATGTATATCTTGAGCATAATTTGCAGAAAAATTTTCTAAAAATATATTAAAACAAGCTGTATTTAAATGGGATAACTCCCAGATGAAAAACTCTCCAGTTAATGGTTCTACTAATCCATATAAATAAAAATTCTCTCGTTTCCATTCCATGATGCCGATAGGTTTAACACCTTTAAAGGTAATTAATCTCCCCGCTTCAGTTTTCAATCCCACACGGCTCTCATCTTCACACCAATATTTGATTCTTCTATTTTTATCTATTGGTCGTATGACGTGTTTTTTAATTACATCTAGGTATTGTGGCAGTTTTTTTTAAACTCTGATTCTGCTTCAGTAGTATGTTTGATACCTACTGCTCGCGGCACTTTTAGTTTCGCTTTCATTTGATAACGTACTGTCTCGTGTACTACTTTATATGAAGCTTCTATCCCCTCCACTGCTTTTAACCATGTTCGTATTTCCTCATAACTTTTGAATCCCTGCGGCTCTTTAAGTTCTTCCAAAAGTTGCTCTCGAACGTCAGAGTTTATAATTGGTGGTCGTCCTGAACCCTTTTTTCTTGATCCGAGACTACTTATTCCCGACTCTGTATAAGCCTTTTACCATCTTTGTACCGTTACCCTTCCTCTACCCAACATAACAGCTAAATCCTGTATTGTCTTTACCTGTCCTGTTTTCAGCAAATACAAAGCTTGAATACGTTCTTTACCTAACGCTGTTTTTTGTTGTCTCAACAGATTATGTAATTCCTCTGCTGATTCCAATATTTCTACTTTAGTGATTCCAGCCATCTTTACTCGTTAATATTTAGTCCTCAATTATCTGTATCAGATTTTTAGTGAAATGGTATTAGACAAGGCCATCACTCTCAGAGAAGCCGCTCTGCGTCTACCGGGCGTCTTCCCTACGGAACGCTCCGCGAACGCAGTACCCGTAGAGTAAGTAGCCACTGCTCCGACTTCTCTAACTTCTCTATGTGTTCATCTGTGGTTGATTACTTCTTCTGTGTACCTCACTGAGGTGAGAACTACTATAATCACTAAATTTTCTTATTAAACAGAGTTACTCGGCTAACTAACTTCAGTAAAGCTTGCCATGGGTCATCCTTACTTGTTTTGAGTTATCTGGCATCTGTTCTAGGCTTTTGTCAGCAAAATGCTTGTCCATGAGAGCAGAGACTTGTACAGCCTGAATCCGGCTATAGCGGCTCTTGTCTGGCATAACTAGATTGGGCCCAGCTTTACAGTTTTTCATACAGCCAGTGCCTTTGATAGTTACTTGGTCTTCCAAACCGCGATCGCTCAAAGCTGCCTCTAGCGCTTGACAAACTGCTTTGCCACCACGTTTCATGCAATCAGACTTCTGACACACCAAAATTGTGGTCTTTGTCTTAGTTGGTTTTGCTTTGGCGTTATTGATTGATGTTATTTCCTGTGGGTGGTAACTGGTGGCGTTTGTGTGGTGGAGCGAACTTCTCCCACTTTCCCACTCTCTATGCGCTGCCATCACACGCTCAGCTTTTAGTGTAACCTTGCCATTTTTCAAGTCGTGCTTTTTTGTACCTGTAACTTGCAGCCAAGTGCCTGGTGGCAATCGCAAATCAAAAGCAGCCCGTAAATGTTTAGCTAATTTAATATAACATTCACCATCAATAGTCCCCAATAGCAAGCCTTTAAGCTTATAGCCATCCTTGATATCAAAATCGAGAAACCTTCCCTCAAAGCAAAATTCTGATACTTCCGTTGTGTAGGATTCACTCATGTTATTGACCTATTTTTAACTAAAATAAGTTATCTAGCCAGACAGTCTCAGCAACGGTAGCTGCGAATTAAAACTGTTGGTAGCGGCTCTGCCAGCAGTTTTCAAGAGTCCAAATCATGTCTTGACGAGAAACTGTAAATCGCTGCATCACACTCCAAAGTTGAATAGCCGCCACAGGACTGCCAATTTCAACTCTCAATGGCTGGTTAGTTTCACACCAACAGGGGATATTTAGCTCCTGTAAGCGTTGATAAACTTGCCACCGATCTGCCCAATGCACCTCTACAATGTGCTTTCTTTCTTTTTCTGAACTAGACGATTTCAAGAGAATTGCCCTCAAAGTGCAACAAACTTGCAGTAACTACTGCACCTCAACTCCTTATGTTTAAAAATTTTAGGAGTGTAGCCTCTTAAATAAGGATACCTTAAGTGCAAACAATTCTCAGTAACTTTTAAAAAAATCTGCTCTTTGTAGGGTGTGTGCTAAACGACATCACTTACTTTAAATTTTTCAACCTAAGCACCGCAGTAGCTTCTATCTTTGAAGTTTAGATTCGGATTCGACCTAACGCTCATTGCTACTCTGTATGGAAGTTGTCCACTCTCTAAGAAACCGTTTTGCGTCTACTAAATAGACGTTACAAGTAGAGAAACCCGCCCATGCAAGTGTCCTATAGAAACTCTGCCGCTACGACAACTCCGTCCAGTGTTTGGTTGCTTCGTAAAAGAAACTGAGTTTTTCATTAGCCCCGACCCAAAATGGATACTTAGTCTTCTATCTTCCCCTTGATACGTATGCATATTAAAGGGTATATGTCAAAGATAGTAGTAGGTATACACCGCTTGATGGGTGTATTATCCTACGGTAGTGGAGTAAACTTAAGAGTTTTAATAGCCTAAAACTCAAAATACTATGATAATTATTGGGCTTGCTTTCATTTTTAAAATGTTAAGATGTAAAGACTAAGCAGTTAAAAACTATAACTGCTAAAAAGCGAGGAGAACAATGTCTGAAACGCAAACTGTATTACGGAATTTTGGTCATGTTTATGACAATCCGGTGTTGCTGGATCATAGTGTAACTGCTCCAGTTACTGAAGGATTTAATGTTGTATTAGCTAGTTTCCAGGCACTATACTTGCAGTATCAAAAACATCATTTTGTTGTTGAAGGCTCAGAATTTTATCAGTTGCATCAGTTCTTTAACGAGAGTTACGAAGAAGTGCAAGGACATACCCATGAAATCGGGGAGCGATTGGATGGACTGGGTGGTGTACCAGTAGCTACTTTTAGTAAATTAGCAGAACTAACCTGTTTTGAGCAAGAAGCCGATGGCGTATATTCTTGCCGTCAGATGGTAGAAAATGACCTAGCCGCAGAACAAGCCATCATTGGTGTGATTCGCCGTCAAGCCGCTCAGGCAGAGAGTTTAGGAGACAGAGCTACACGTTATCTGTACGAAAAAATTCTGTTAAAGACTGAAGAAAGAGCTTTCCATTTAGCTCACTTTCTGGCTAAAGATAGCTTGACCTTGGCGTTTGTCCAACCAGCTCAAAATTAAAACTCTCAAATCTAGATTGGTCTACCCTAAACTGTAAGAAAAGTTGAAGGACTAAGCTTCTAAAAAAATCTAAAAAATGGCAGAGAGTATCATCGTTACTTCTCTGCCATTTTTAATCTAATGAAACATAATGACATAATTAATATTTAATGTTGCAAGTTTTTAGCAATTAGCCTAGTTAAGAACTATTATTATCTGTATTAATTTACTTGTCATGAATAGCCAAACTTATATGTAATAAAATAAATTACTGATTTTTGCAAATCTTCATCAATATAAATAGTAATTATTTGCAAAGACTTGAAAGCTTTTACGCTCATTTTTAAATAAAAGTAGACATCAAAATGGAGAGAAAGACAGAAATTAATTCTTAACTTCTTGTATTCACTAATTTCCAACGCCAGCCGCCTGGTAAGCAAAGCGCACTTGACCCACTCTTGTCTTGTAGTTGATGCTAAGCGAAGGGGAAAACAACCTTTTGGGGAATACAAAAGTGGAGAGTTGGGGTTCCACATTTTTTACTTATGTTTTCCTCTGTGCGTCTCAAACCTGTAAAACTTAATAATAAACAGCATCATCAGGGGTAAAGACCCTTAAAATAATCAGGATTTGTATTCTCGTACTCTAAGGCAACCACTATGCCCCGCCGTGACGACCTCCGGAAGATTCTACTATTAGGTTCTGGTCCAATTGTGATTGGACAAGCCTGTGAGTTTGACTACTCTGGCACCCAAGCCTGTAAAGCGCTGCGAGAAGAAGGCTATGAAGTTGTGCTGGTTAACTCTAACCCCGCGACGATTATGACCGACCCGGAAACGGCTGATCGCACCTACATTGAGCCGTTAACACCGGAATTGGTCGAAAAAGTCATCGCCAAAGAACGCCCCGATGCCTTGTTACCGACAATGGGAGGACAAACAGCTCTCAACCTTGCCGTTACCCTAGCCAAAAACGGGGTGTTAGAAAAGTACGGTGTCGAGTTAATTGGTGCTAAGCTACCAGCGATTGAGAAAGCTGAAGATAGGAAACTGTTTAACGAGGCAATGGCAAAGATTGGGGTGGCTGTGTGTCCCAGCGGCACAGCTTCAACTCTAGAAGAATCCAAGGTGATCGCACGCCAAATTGGCACTTATCCCTTGATTATTCGCCCTGCCTTCACAATGGGTGGTACTGGTGGTGGTATTGCCTATAACCAAGAAGAATTTGAAGAAATGGCACAGGTAGGTATAGATGCTAGTCCTGTTTCGCAAATTCTCATTGACCAGTCTCTACTGGGCTGGAAAGAATATGAACTGGAAGTGATGCGTGACCTTGCAGATAACGTCGTGATTATCTGCTCCATCGAAAACGTTGATCCTATGGGCATCCACACTGGGGACTCAATTACCGTCGCTCCCGCGCAAACCCTTACTGATAAAGAATATCAAAGACTGCGGGATATGGCAATTAAAATCATCCGTGAAATCGGGGTGGAAACCGGCGGTTCTAATATTCAGTTTGCTGTCAATCCCGTTACAGGCGATGTAGTGGTGATTGAAATGAACCCCCGTGTTTCTCGCAGTTCCGCTTTGTCTTCCAAAGCCACAGGTTTCCCCATTGCCAAAATGGCAGCAAAGCTAGCGGTGGGCTACACCCTGGATGAAATTAAAAATGACATTACAAAGAAAACTCCCGCATCCTTTGAGCCGACAATTGACTATGTAGTGACAAAAATCCCCCGCTTTGCCTTTGAAAAATTCCCTGGTTCTGAACCAGTGCTGACAACGCAAATGAAGTCAGTAGGAGAAGCAATGGCAATTGGGCGGACGTTCAACGAATCTTTCCAAAAGGCGCTGCGTTCCTTGGAAACCGGACGCGCTGGTTGGGGTTGCGACAAACCTGAAAAATTACCTAGTGGTGAACAAATTCGCGCCCAACTGCGGACACCTAATCCCGATCGCATCTTCGCTGTGCGTCATGCCTTACAGCTAGGGATAAATATTGAAGAAATCTACGAACTCACAGGCATTGACCCTTGGTTCTTGGATAAAATGCAGCAATTGCTGGATGTGGAGAAATTTCTCAAGCGGACACCCTTGCAGCAATTGACAAAAGAGCAACTTTATCAGGTGAAGCGGGACGGATTTAGCGATCGCCAGATTGCCTTTGCTACCAAAACCACTGAAGATGAAGTTCGCGCCTACCGCAAACAACTAGGAATCATCCCAGTTTATAAAACCGTGGACACTTGTGCTGCTGAGTTTGAAGCGTTTACTCCGTACCACTACTCTACCTATGAAGAAGAAACGGAGGTTTTGCCAGCAACCAAGCCAAAGGTGATGATTTTAGGTGGTGGCCCTAACCGCATTGGACAGGGAATTGAGTTTGACTATTGCTGTTGTCATGCCGCCTATGCATTAAAAGGGGCAGGGTTTGAGACGATTATGGTCAACTCTAACCCAGAGACAGTATCAACAGATTATGACACAAGCGATCGCCTCTACTTTGAGCCGTTGACTAAGGAAGATGTCCTTAACATCATCGAAACGGAAAATCCTGTAGGGATAATTATTCAGTTTGGAGGTCAAACACCGCTGAAGTTGGCTGTTCCCCTTGAGCAATTTCTGAGCAATGATAACTCAGGATTAAACACTAAAGTTTGGGGTACTTCGCCGGACTCTATCGACATGGCAGAAAATCGAGAGCGGTTTGAAAAGATTCTTAAAAAGTTGAATATTGCCCAGCCGGCTAATGGTATAGCTCGGAGTTACGAGGATGCGCTGATTGTCGCCCAACGCATTGGTTATCCGGTAGTAGTGCGTCCAAGTTATGTTTTAGGAGGACGAGCAATGGAAATCGTCTATTCCGATACAGAGTTGGAACGCTACATGACCTTTGCTGTACAGGTGGAGCCTGAGCATCCAATTTTGATTGATAAATTTTTGGAAAATGCTATTGAAGTCGATGTCGATGCGATCGCTGACCACACCGGGCGGGTAGTAATCGGCGGTATTATGGAGCACATTGAACAAGCAGGAATTCATTCAGGAGACTCTGCTTGCTCGTTACCTTCTATTTCCCTATCACCAGCGGTTCTCAATCAAATTCGCGCTTGGACAGTGCAGTTAGCTCAAGCTCTGTCAGTTGTGGGGTTGATGAATATCCAGTTTGCCGTGGTTGGTGCTCAAGGTTATTCTCCCCAAGTTTACATTTTAGAAGCTAACCCCCGCGCCTCACGCACAGTACCATTTGTGTCTAAGGCAACTGGCGTACAGCTAGCGAAACTAGCATCCTTAATTATGTCAGGTAAAACCTTAGAGGAACTCGGCTTTACCCAAGAAATTATTCCTTCTCACATTGCTGTCAAAGAAGCAGTATTACCGTTTAATAAATTCCCCGGAACTGATACAATATTGGGCCCAGAAATGCGCTCTACTGGCGAGGTCATGGGAATCGATAGCGACTTCGGGCGAGCATTTGCTAAAGCAGAAATGGGTGCTGGAGAGCGTTTACCCTTGACGGGAACCGTATTTGTATCAATGAGCGATCGCGACAAAACTCCTGCGGTTTCTGTAATCAAGGAGTTTATTGATTTAGGCTTTAAGGTCATGGCTACAGTTAATACACGCCGAGTTCTTCAGGAACATGGGTTAGATGTCGAGTTAGTACTGAAACTCCATGAAGGTCGTCCCCACGTTCTAGATGCGATCAAAAACCAGAAAATCCAACTCATCATCAACACACCTTCAGGCGAAGAAGCTCAGACCGATGCTAGGTTAATCCGCCGCACAGCCTTAGCTTACAAAATACCTATTATTACCACGATTGCCGGGGCGAAAGCCACCGTTGCCGCCATCCGTTCCCTACAAAATACGACTTTGGACGTAAAAGTCATCCAAGATTACTGCGCGAGCCTTTAGCGGTTCTCTGAAGATAGGGGACTCCGATCTGGAGGAGTAGAGTGGGGAAATGATTTTCAATATCTCTTTCTCCCTCTCTTTTTTCCTTTCCCAGTCCAGCCTCATTGCGAGAAAAATTAAGCAATTGTTACAAGAGAATCATTATAGTTATCATTGAGATATTTTAACAAATATGAGGAATTTGAGGAATTTTTCTTTATCTAGATATTCATTCAATCGGCTTCTAGGAAGTCTTGAGAGTAATATTGGTAGTGCATGAAGTAGGACAATCAGGAAATTCGAGAATACAAAATTTCCAAAAATCTCTCATAAATGTTACAATTATTAATACTTATCCAATAGAAAAATGTTTAACAAGCTACCTTTTATCTAACTGTAGATACTTGTGAAAACAGGAAAATAACTGTAACTTCTAGCAGTTAGTAGCCCTAATTTGATTATTATGAGCAGCCGAGTTTATCGGGCGCGTGAATTGCAAACCATAGCATGGTTCCCAGCCTGACTGGGTAGCACCCTCTAAAAGCATCTATCTGTTAATGACCCTACCGCCAAACCCATCATTACCAAAGAGTAGCGCCATGAAGACCGCTCAGACAGCCACAGACCTCGTGCGGACTTACCTGCGTGAGATTGGCCGTGTGCCACTCTTAACCCACGAGGAGGAGATTTGCTATGGCAAACAGGTGCAACGTTCAACCAACTTGCACGAATCAAGAGAATCTCTTGCCACTCAGTTAGGTCGTGAGCCGACTATAGAAGAGTGGGCAAGAGCAACAAAGCTAGAACCAGCAGAGTTGAATGAGGCGATCGCAGACGGTGAAATTGCCAAGCGCAAGATGGTAGAAGCCAATTTGCGGCTCGTGGTGTCCGTTGCCAAAAAGTACATTAAGCGCAACGTCGATTTACTGGACTTAATCCAGGAAGGCAGCATTGGTATGCAACGAGGTGTAGAAAAGTTTGACCCTACCAAAGGTTACAGATTTTCCACCTATGCCTATTGGTGGATACGGCAAGCCATAACACGTGCGATCGCCGAAAAAGCTCGCACCATTAGGTTACCTATCCATATTACTGAGAAATTGAATAAGATTAAAAAAGCACAGCGGCAATTGTCTCAAAAACTGGGACGCGCTCCCACTGCTGCTGAGTTAGCCCAAGAATTAGAATTGACCCCTAAGCAAGTCCGAGAGTACCTAGAAAAGGCACGTTTGCCATTATCTCTAGATTTACGGCTAGGAGATAACTACGATACCGAACTCGGAGAAATGTTAGAAGATCCAGGCGCTTCTCCAGAAGAGTTTGTCATGCAATCTTCCTTATCTTATGACTTAGAGCGCCTAATGGGCGATCTTACCCCACAGCAGAAGGAAGTGATTACATTACGCTTTGGGTTAATCGATGGACAAGCGCTAACTCTTGCCAAAATCGGTGAAATTCTGAACATCAGCCGAGAAAGAGTACGGCAAATCGAGCGGGAAGCCTTAACAAAACTTCGTAAGTCTAAAGCCAACATGGATGAATATTTGGCAAGTTAGTCATTAGTCATTTGTCCTTTGTTGTTAATTTGTTACATGGGACAAGTGACCAATGACCAATGGGTGAGAAAATACGCTGACTTTGGTACGGTTACACCGACTTCCAACATATAACTAGCCTGTTACATTAGTTGACAGGAAGACTAAAAACACCGCAGCCAATAGTGGTATTGAAGGAGGAAAAAAGTGAGTAACCCGTCTAATAAAGTATCAGAGTTTTTTAATAGCGAATCAGAAACTAGCAATTTCTTATGGCAATACGTTAAATCCTTAAGTCCAGAGACAGTTACCCAGCTATCTAAACCTACTTCCTCTGAAGTTTTTCAAGTGATGGAACGTAACATTGTAGGACTTTTGGGGAACCTGCCTCCAGAAAACTTTGGTGTTACTATTACTACCAATAGGGAAAGTCTTGGTCGGCTTCTTGCCTCCGCTATGATTAGTGGTTATTTCTTGCGTAACGCTGAACAGAGAATGGATTTTGAAATTGCTTTACAAGGTACTGAAACCAACAACAGCGAAATCGAATAAGCATGTCAGCATGTCAAGTTTAAAAATCATATTTCCCTAATTCAAGCTGCGGTGTCAACGGTAGTGAATGAAGTAATTGGTTCAATGAGAGGCTTATCTCCAAATGATTAATACAGGCGCGTGGATAAATTAACAGCGGTAGATAATAATTGCAATAAATACAAACTCGGCAGCGTGCAAACTAACCTGCCGAGTTTTGTTATTATTCAAAACTTAAGAATCAGAATTAAAGGCTTCCCCTCTGCTTTCTCATCTTCTCATCTTTGCGATTAACTATGAATGAAACCAGTTCTTTCCCACCCCATAAAATTATTGGTGTTGCCATAATTTGGAATGATCAAGAGCAAATTTTAATTGATCGCCGTCGTCCAGAAGGAACAATGGGCGGTTTGTGGGAATTTCCTGGTGGTAAAATTGAGCTTGGTGAAACAATTAAAGAGTGTATTCAACGAGAAATTGCCGAAGAACTGGGAATAGTGATTGAAGTAGGAGAGCATCTGATCACTATTGACCACAACTACACAGACTTACGCGTTACCCTGACAGTACATCACTGCCGTCATCTGACAGGTATTCCTCAACCTCTGGAATGTGACGAAATTCGCTGGGTAAACTTGGAAGAACTAGATAAATTTACTTTTCCCAAAGCAAATGTGCAAATTATCGCTGCCTTGAAGCAGAGTAAGTAAGTAGACAGAAACTACACTTACGGAAAATCATCTGGCTGATAGAGTATTTTTCAAGTAACGTAGGCGTAATTTACAAGTAACAATCTATTAATTGCATCAGGTAGAGTCCCGTAATTTTCTACAATGATCGCAGGGACTTTGATAAAAGGTGTCAGCAAACAAATGCCTAAAACCGTTGCCGACGTGATGAGCCGCGATCCGATTGTCGTTCGGGCGGAAACTCCACTGAATGAAGCTATCCAAATTCTTGCAGAACGTCACATCAGCGGGCTACCTGTTGTGGATGATGTTGGTAAATTAGTGGGCATTATCTCAGAAACCGACTTGATGTGGCAAGAAACTGGTGTTACTCCACCCGCATACATCATGTTTCTTGATAGCGTTATCTATTTAAAAAATCCTGCTGAATATGAGCGTGACTTGCACAAAGCACTAGGGCAAACCGTTGGGGAAGTGATGAGTCAAAACCCTGTTACCATTTCTCCTGACAAAACTTTAAAGGAAGCAGCTCAACTCATGCACGATCGCAGCGTTCACCGCTTACCAGTGCTTGACAGCGCGGGTCAAGTAATTGGTGTTCTTACCCGTGGTGATATTATTCGGGCAATGGCAGCCAGTCAAGATTAGTTATTTGTCTATCAAGAGTCATTTGTTAAGAGTCTAGAGTGTTTTACCCTTGACTCTTGATTGTTCGTTTTAACACCTTTGAAAATCAAGGATAACTAAATGAGTATTACACCTGAGTCTGTTAAGCAATTGCTCAGTTCTGTGGATTTGGGCGATCGCTTGCGTGCAGTTAATCAAATCCGCCAACTGGAACCAGCAATTGGTTTTGAATTGGTTCAAGGTGCGATTGGCGATAGCAATGCTCGTGTCCGCTACTCGGCGGTGAGTCAGATGGATACACTTGGGTCACAGAATTTACAGTTATCTTTGGATATATTGCGCGATCGCTTGCTCAATGACCCGGAACCTGATGTACAAGCAGCAGCAGCAGACTGTTTGGGCGCTCTTAAACTGCATGAAGCTTTTGAAGACATGCAGCAGCTCTACCACACAACCGGTGAGTGGCTAATACAATTTAGCATCATTGCTACGTTAGGAGAGTTAGGCGATCCACGAGCCTTTGAACTACTCAAACAGGCGCTCTCGTCAGACAATGAATTGGTACAAACTGCTGCTATTAGTTCTTTAGGTGAGTTAGGAGATGTACAAGCAGTTCCCCTATTGGCTCCCTACGCTACTAATCCAGATTGGCAAATCCGTTACAGAGTTGTACAAGCTTTGACTCATTTAAATAATGCAGAAGCCAAATCTATATTAAAAACTCTGACTGATGATCAAGTAGAAGCGATCGCAACTGAAGCTAAAAAGTCTTTGCAATCAGCTTAAGTCTGTTTTTTCAAGACTAAGCTGATAAGCACTCAGTTTTGTCCGCTCTTTTGACAAATCGGTATTAGATTCAGGCTAAAGATGATATTTTTCTGTCCTCCTAGTGATTAAACGGAAATAAGGAGATAAGTTAGTCTCAGACCAATACTTTCCCTTATGAGCACTTCTTATGTCTTTTGTGGTCTGGCAAAAGAGTAAGAGGTAATATTTCAGCCTTTCCCCTTAACCAAAAGGTATTGAATCCTCTCCAATCGTGGAGGGGTTTTTTATTAGACTTCTTCAATCGTCGGGTACTTTTACAGGAAGTTTATTGTTTTGTTCAATTCTTTCTTAAAAAATTTTAATTACTGAGTAAAGATAGAGTAAGATTCCAGATTTGCGTATCTTTTGTTACTCTAGCTCAAGAATTGTGTGTAACATAAAAATATCCTAATTCAGTAATTCTTCGCTCAGTATTCATATAGAACAATTCGGTAATAAAGATTGCGTGAATATCATACTCAAGTATATGCACTTAGGTAAATGCCCGATTAGTATACAAATTATAGATAGGAAATAAGCACAAAACTTTTTTACCTAGAACATTACTAATCAGAGAAAAGAGAGTCTAATGAAAAAATTTACTATTTTAGCAACAACACTTGCAGCATCAACTCTTAGCTTAAGTCTGTTTGGTGGTATATCTGAAGCTCAAGCCACTTCTTTAGTTCCAACAACAGAAGGGGAAATTCACTTAACAAACGTTGATTGTCTGGTTGGCGTAAACTGTATTGAAACCAATCTCTTGGGTTATTCAGTTACCAGTTTGCCATATGACACTGATGGTATAAACCCACAGTATGGTCTGAGCCGTTTGTTTGTTGACCAAAGAACTACTGCAAACAACTATGGATTTGGAATTACTTTCTTATCACAGGATGAAGGCACAAACCCTTCTTTAGAGGAATATTTCTTTCGTCCAATAGTTTATCTGGCTGACACATCAAATGCTCAACCGGAAGGTGTTCCCGCTGAAAATGGTCGATTGGAAGTTGGTCAATACAAGTTCGATTTCGCTAACATCATCGGAGAATTGGAACTAACATTCTTTGATACCGAACAAAACGGTACTACGATTCTGAAAAAGAATGGCGTAGATTTCCTAGTGCCAATTGCAGCGGGATCTAACGGTAATATTAGGAAAATAACCTTAACAGATGTGCAATCGTTTGAAGTACAACTAGGTAGTATTGGTGGTGCATTCAATCATGGCGATGGTGTTAGCTTACAAGCCCGTGTACCTGAACCAGGAGTAACTGTAAGCCTGGGTGCTTTAGCACTAACAGCTTTATTCGGCTTGCAAAAACGTAAAAAATCCTCACAAGCAGTTTAATCTTGACAAAATAATTAATTTTGGATTCAACTGCTCGTATAAAAACTTATCCAGGTTAGTGCATCTATATTTCAGGAAAATCCTTGTATTTCACTTTTCAATTGAGTAGATAATAAGAACTAACTACCGCAATTAGTTATTCTATCTACTCAATTTTTTTATATGGAAAATCAAGGTTACGTGGAAAATTCCTTATCAAATTTTAAGCACCAAATACTTGTGGCCAAGTTGTTACCAAAAAAACTACAACTGCTGCGATCGCTAACAACCCCTGAATCAAATTCCCAATTAATGATCCTACCACAATTCCTATACCTGCCTTAATTGCCAACCCGAATTCACGCCGATAAAAGTACTCACCAATAATTGCTCCTAAAAGCGGCCCTAGTAAAATACCTAATAATGGGCCCCCAAAAGGCAACGCTGGCAATAATCCCAAAAATCCCACCACTAAACCAATAATTGCGCCAATTTGCCCCCACTTACTAGCCCCTGCTTGTCTTGCTCCTATGTAGCTAGCTAAAAAGTCTACTCCTACACTGAGGAGTAAAACGATAATTGTTACTATTAGTGGTATTTTGATAGCCGCGAATGAACTACTAGCGATTCCCCAAATGATAATTGCTATTAAAATTAAACTACTGCCGGGAATAGCAGGAACCACAGCACCGATTATACCCACTACCATTACGGCAACTAATAACCAATAAATAATTTGCATAAAATTTTAAATTTCTAAGTCATCTAGCAAATTGCAACTAAGAGTTACTTATAAATTAAATCTCAAAGAGGTAAAACAACTCAAGTCTGTGATTATACATCGTGGGTGCATTAAGATTGTTAGCAGACTCATTCCTTTAGGGATTACTCTAAAAAAGCCTAAAATTCCATCACAAAACTGGTTTCTCTAAAATAAATTTTGCACATATATTGGTTCACCCCTTGACTTCGTATTAAAGGGAGCTTTGTATAGTCTCTATCTCAATCGGCTAAAATCCATCTGCGATCTCTCTCGACTAGTCTTGGTAATTGTTGGTTGTGGCGATTAATTCAGTTATTTGGGAGATGGAATTTACACTTCATAAATTAGAGCTAAGAGTAACAGCTAATTTATCAGCAATTCCTCTAATCCAGTTTTCATCTTGTTTAGTGTAACTGCGAGGAGCATTAGCTGCCAAGATTAGGACACCTTGATCGCCAATTGGTTGACAAATTACACCTTGAGTGTTTTCTGGCAAATAATCAAATTCAATTTTACCTGGATATACGTACAACGCAACTAAATAAATCGGTTTTTGTGTTTCTAATACCCGTTTTAAGATTGCTCCTGGCGTTACTTCAGATTTAGTACCCAGAATACCGCGACGCAACAAAACTTGACCTTGATAAAAGACTACCAGCGATCGCGTAACTGTATTAGTCAATAACAAATGAGACGCCCAGGCTAGTTCTGTTTTCACGGCTTCTGGTAAATCTGCGGCTAGCACAAAACCTTCTTCCCCAATTAGTTCTACAGCATCAGGCGATCGCGGCTGTACTTGTTGCCAAATTAAACCCGTCAAAACTAACACCGCACTCAAAATAACACCAACTACATCTCCCCGCGCTTGGGATTCGGTGAGTTCGGGTGTCAACAAACGGTTAATCAGCAAAAGTACAGCACCTAACCCACCAACGACAATGGGCAGACGCCGCAAAACTCTATTAGGATCAGGTTTAGCCATTGTGTTCAAGGGTTAAGGGTCATGAGTCAAGGGTCAAAAGTCAAGGGTCAAGATTTATTTTCTTTATCTCCCTCATCTTCTCCTGCTCCCATCTCCCCATCTCCCCATCTTCTCATTCCTCCCCTGGCTCAATAATCCGCTGGAAAAGATAACCAGTACCTCGTGCAGTGAGAATTAATTCTGGGTTGCTGGGGTCATCTTCTAACTTTGCCCGCAAACGGGAAATATGCACATCTACTACACGGGTATCTACATGGCGTTCTGGTGTGTAACCCCACACTTCCTGCAAAATTTCTGAACGGGAAAAAGCTTCTCCAGAGCGGCTTACTAACAACTCTAGTAAGCTAAACTCCATACCTGTCAACCGAATGCGCTCATCACCTTTATAGACTTGTCGCTTATTCGTATCTATTTTGATATTGCCAACATGGATTACGCCTGAACTAGGAATACCAGAAGCACTGTTTTTGTCCACCCGCCTTAGTACAGAGCGAATTCGGGCTTCTAGCTCCTTGGGAGAAAATGGTTTAACTACGTAGTCGTCAGCACCCAGTTCTAGCCCCGTGATGCGATCAGCTACATCCCCCAAGGCTGTTAGCATAATAATAGGGACATCAGATTCCTTTCGTAATTCTTGACACACACCGTAGCCATCTAGCTTTGGCATCATCACATCCAAAACTACTAGGTCAGGATCGGCTTTACGAAAAGTTTCCAAAGCCTCTTCTCCGTCGCCAGCCGTCACTACATCGTAGCCAATCATGGAAAGGCGCGTTTCCAAAATCCGGCGAATGCTGGCTTCGTCGTCTACCACCAGGATTTTTTCTTTATGACTTTCCAAGTTTATCAACGCTCCTTCACTAAAATTTTACATGATTAATTTTTAATACCATAATATTAAGATATCATTCCATCAATTGATTTGGAAAAAGCTCTAACTACTACTATTATTAGGTTCTAGTTTTCTCTAAGAATTAAATAATAATTAAGATTATTGAATAAGATTTAAGAATGCCAAAGCCAAAAACCTTTTACGTTTGTAACGATTGTGGGGCAGAATCGCCTCAGTGGTTTGGCAAGTGTCCAGCTTGCGGGACTTACAATTCTTTAGAAGAACAGATTGCTATCCAGTCTTCAGTAGATATACCCAGTCGAGGAGGAGTGAGTAGTTGGCACGCCACGCAGAATAATGGTAAATCTGCTGCCAAACCACCTAAAGCGCGAGCTTCTTTGACATTTGAGCAAATTAGTGATCGCCAAGTAACACGCTGGGAATCCGGTTATGGAGAACTGGATCGGGTGCTTGGTGGTGGAGTTGTTCCCGGTTCTATGGTGCTAATTGGTGGTGATCCGGGAATTGGTAAATCTACCTTACTACTGCAAGTATCAAATCAACTAGCACAAAAATACCGTATCCTCTACATTTCTGGAGAAGAATCAGGACAACAGATCAAATTAAGAGCTTCCCGCTTAGGGGTATCAAAACCGCTAGATGTGAATAGTAATGGAAATAGCAAAGTATTAGAAGATACTGTTCAAGTAGAAACATCTGAAAGTATAGGTGCAGATTTATATGTATTGCCAGAAACAGATTTAGAAGAAATTTTGCGGGAGATAGATTCTCTAAGACCTAATGTAGCGGTAATTGATAGTATTCAAACGATTTTCTTTCCGGCTTTGACTTCTGCGCCTGGTTCAGTGGCCCAGGTAAGAGAATGTACTGCGGCGTTGATGAAAGTGGCGAAGCACGAAGACATCACAATGTTGATTGTAGGACACGTCACCAAAGAAGGAGCGATCGCCGGGCCAAAAGTCTTAGAACACTTAGTTGATACAGTGTTGTATTTTGAAGGCGATCGCTTTGCCTCCCATCGGTTATTGCGGACAGTGAAAAATCGCTTTGGAGCAACTCACGAAATCGGCATCTTTGAAATGGTGGCACATGGACTGCGGGAAGTTGCCAACCCTTCAGAGTTGTTTTTAGGCAACCGCGACGATCCTGCGCCTGGTACTGCGATTGTTGTTGCTTGCGAAGGAACTCGCCCCATTGTTGTCGAGTTGCAGGCTCTTGTAAGCCCTACTAGTTACCCTTCCCCCCGTCGTGCTGGTACTGGCGTAGACTACAACCGCCTAGTGCAAATTCTTGCAGTGTTAGAAAAACGGGTGGGGATTCCCATGTCGAAATTAGATTCCTACGTCGCTTCTGCGGGTGGATTGAGTGTAGTAGAACCAGCGGTAGATTTAGGAGTAGCAATCGCCATCGTTGCTAGTTTCCGCGATCGCATTGTTGATCCAGGTACAGTGTTGATTGGTGAAGTCGGTTTAGGCGGACAAGTGCGCTCAGTGTCACAAATGGAACTGCGATTGAAAGAAGCAGCTAAATTAGGGTTTAAACGAGCGATCGTGCCAAAAGGGACAAAATTTCCTGACCTTAATATCGAGATTTTACCAGTATCCAAGGTAATAGATGCAATTATCGCCGCCATCCCTCATCAAGAATTGACAGACGACGATTTAGAACCTGATGAAGAGTGACCATAGCTTCCTTGTCGTCAGATATCGCCCTCGTCAAGCCATGAATGAGAATTTATCGAAAATCCTCACAGAGTTACGCTGCTACCTGGAGACACTATATGGTGAAAAGTTAGCGCAAATCATCTTCTATGGTTATCAAGCAAGGGGAGATGCGCGTCCAGACTCAGACATTGATGTATTAATTGTGTTAGAGAAACCTGTAGATGCTGTAACTGAAATTGAGTGTAGCAGTCAATTCGCATCCAGCAGAAAAACAGTGGCTTTTTCCGTAATCTTCGTCGGGATGGAATTGCTGTATGACACCTGAACAACAAGCACTACTTGATAAAGCTGTCAGGAGTTTACAAGCTGCAAAAGTTCTTAATCAAAATAATTTACCAGAGTTTGCTGCCGCTCGTGCTTATTACACTATGTTTTAGGCAAAATATCTGCTTGCCAAACACCGATATTTATGGTGTGCCAAAATAAATATCAGTAAAACTACGGTTTTGAATAATGGCGTGGAATCCAAAGCAGCAGTTATTTGGCGATCGCTACATTATCGAAACAGAATTGGGTAGGGGCGGAATTGGCATTACCTACCTCGCCAGAAACCAAAGTGATGAGTTGCGCGTAATCAAAACTCTTCTAGACAAGTTTTTTAATGACCCTAACTGGATACCGCACTGCAACAAGTTACGGCAAGACTTCCGCGATGAGGCTTTAAGACTGGCTTTGTGTCACCATCCTCATATTGTGCAGATAGAAAATGTCTTTGATGAAGGTAATTTTCCCTGCATGGCGATGGAGTATATCGAAGGGCAAGATTTAGGTAAGCGAATCACTGAAAACGGTTCGAGATATTGAAAGGTTGTGGCTTAGATGGTTCACTTTAGCGGGAGAATTAATTCCTGTACCCACAGAGGAAGCCCCTGCTGCAACTGAACGAGCTATAATTGCTGAACAAGAAACTACAGAAGCTAAACAAGAAGCAGCTCAAGCCAGACAAAAAGCAGAACAACTAGCAGAACGTTTGCGTCAGTTAGGCGTGAATCCTAATGAGCTGGATTAATTATTGTAACTTCAGGTAACTTTTTTTTATTGTCTTATAAACCTTTGTTACCAATTAAGTTTTGCAACGCTTATAAGAAACAGTTAATAAAGGCGAATTGGTCGAAATTATTCGATACACGGCATAATTTTCTGCTCTAGAGGAATCATCTGTACTGAAAACTTCAATAGCTGATACTGAGGTAGCTATCTAATAACAACATTGGCTTGCATAAAGGTTAATTTTTGAGAGCGATCGCATATTGAACACTTGAAATACATATAATATTTATCTTTGGAAGTCTATAGCGACTTCAGTTTTTTTAGGAAAATTACACTGTCACTTCGTTTTCTTCTGTTACAAAGCTTAGTGCTAATCAGGTTACTAGAGAAGAATATCGGCAGATTGCGAAAAGTGATGACTGAAGCACCCGCAGACATTACCGTAGACACTGGTTGTGTTTCGGCTGCTAAAATATTTAAATACAAGTAGTATAAAAACAACTACTTAAAGCAAAATTGTCTATTTGATCACATAACACCATTAACAGATTGTAGAAAAGTACATTCTTTTATCTTAAGAGTGGTGCTAACCTCGATTTTAGGGACGATACAAGCTTTTATCGGCTAGAGTTTCTATCTTTCAACAAACCAAATAATCTACTAACAAAATCGCAAGGAGTGCGATGAAATGTCCCAATCTCCTTTAACAAGACCAGAAATAGCTCCCGGAACTCTAATTGATAACCGCTATATTATCCAAAAACTTTTGGGACAGGGAGGACTGGGACGAACATACTTAGCGTTTGATACTCGTCGCTTTAATGAAGCTTGTGTTCTCAAGGAATTTGCTCCCATTGGCACAGGGGAAAATGGACTGGAAAAATCTCGCAATTTATTCAAAAGAGAGGCAAAAATTCTCCATCAGCTGCAACATTCTCAAATTCCCAGGTTTTTAGCTTGCTTTGAAGGAGATGGCCGGTTATTCCTAGTTCAAGAGTATGTTGACGGCAAAACATATTCTAGACTGCTGGGAGAACTTCAAAGCCAGGGAAGAACTTTCTCGCAAGAGGAAGTCATACAGTGGTTAAAGAATTTGTTGCCTGTTTTGGAATATGTACACCAGCACAACATCATCCATCGAGATATTTCTCCTGACAACATCATGTTACCTGATGGCAAAGATATGCCAGTGCTGATTGATTTCGGTGTAGGTAAACAAATTGCCGACCTGAATGAGGGGAAAAACTCTAATCAAGTGACTTTTGTTGGCAAAATGTCCCTTGTAGGTAAAGTTGGATATGCTCCTCGCGAGCAGATTAGCTTAGGTTTATGTTCTCCCTGTAGTGATCTTTATGCTTTGGGGGTAACAACCATTGTATTACTTACAGGTCGAGATCCATCTCTGCTAATGGATCAGTACTCCTTAGAGTGGAAATGGCGTTGCTATACCTATGTTAGCGATGCTTTTGCTCAAGTACTCGATCGCATGTTAGCAGATACGCCTAACAAGCGATACCAAACAGCTAGAGAAGTTCTCACCGATTTAAAGCATCTTGGAGAACTAGAAGTAGAAAGACCTACAGCGTTTGTTCATTTGTCTCCTACCGTATTTATTCCCGAATCTCAAACTAAGGCGACAATCCCGCAGTCTTACAGCCAATTTGGAGAAACAATATTTAGTGTGCCTGCTAGCCCGCAAATAGACCGAATTGAACAACAACCTTCAATCAGCCCAGCCTTTATCAAACGTTGTCAGCAAGCGTTAGCTTACCACATTGGGCCAATGGCAAATTTAGTTGTAGAAGAGACATTAGCTCAAAATCCTCAAATTTCATCTTACCAATTTGTTGAACTCATAGCTCAGGAGATTTCCAACTTTCAGGCAGCTTTTGAGTTAAAAAAAAGCCTACTATCATAGTGTATTTAGACCTCTAATTAATTTAGAGATAGTTTTGAATTTTTTAATTACCCGTATTACCCTGAGATCGCTTAATTCTTTTCATTGCCATTTCTAAACTTAACTGCATTCGTTTAAAAGCCTTAGCCAAATTACCGATTTCATCATTAGAGAACTGCTCAAATTCAACATCCATATGTCCTGTGCTGACTTCTTCAGCCACACGAGTTATACGTTTGAGAGGCCTAACAACTTGTCGATTTAAGAAAAAGTTGACTAACAGAATAGCTGCTATAAAAACAGTTGAAACAATTAAGATAATTACCAAAGAAGAGTAATTGGCTTTGTTGATAACTTTATTCGCTGGCACTGATATGATTTGAGCGCCTATAATGTCATTCAACTTCCATCCAAATCCATTAGCTGTGCCATAAAGAGCAATCATACTTTGAGGTGCAGCTTCAGGGGTGCTGTGACACACTAGGCAGCTTTCTTCACGAATTGGTAATGGACGAGCAATATAAAAGATATCTCCACCAGGAATTGAGCGAAATCCACTCGTTTCTTTGAGATTTGGTTTTTTGATGAAACTTTCTACAATTTCTGTTTCAAAACTATCAGCTTTATCCCGCAGATTAGTAGGATTTAGTGTTGCTTCTTTATAAAAGAAATCGCGGTAGTCTGCTGTTTTTCGCAAAATCTCAAACACTTCTCGTGCTGAGTATGCAGGCACACTTTGTGGTAAAAACTTAGTTGTCAGTTTATCAGCTAACTCAGGATTAACTTGAGTATTGGTATATTGACGAACAGAACTCATAGTTTCCATAAGCATGAGAGCTGTTGAGGCAATATCTTGTCTGGCATTCTGTCTGAGCAAAGAAGAAAGAGCCAAACCACTCAAGCTCAAACCAAATACCAGAATTACAAGTAGCAGAATTGTAAATTTTTGTCTCAAATTCAGATTGTTTAACATAATCCAAAATTACTTACAATTAAAATTAACATTCCCAAACGAGCTTAAAGTCATCGTTTACTCTTATATAATATAAGCAAAAAAGTAAGGTTTTTAGCGAAAAGTTTGCACGTCTGGGTAACAGGAGCGCAAAAATTTTTAAGACAGCGAAAAGCTGCAGTTGAGTTAAAACTATTAGAGTATATCTAAAATATATTCTTGATAATAACAAGATATTTTTACCAGCGAAATTGTTTTTTTGGATGTTTGTATAAATAGGAGGGCGAGTCGTCATAAAGGGATATCAGATTGAGCAATCGCCTTGATTTTGACTAAACTTTTTTTGTCATGTCTACCCTTCAGTAACTTTTGTCATTTTAATCCCTCTTAATACAGTATTGTTTATTTATGTCCAGTCACTTCTTTGCAAACTCTTGTTAAATATGAAAATTAATAAAAATATTCTTTAAGCAACTAGTTTCCTCAAGGCTACAGCAATCCTATTTAAGTTATCAATAACTTGTGTTGTATGTTCTAATCTAGTGCCAATATAAATATCAGCATTTGGCAAGTATTACTAATGGTGTGGAATCCAGGAAAGCCTTTATTTGGAGGGCGTTACATTATTGACAGTCAACTAGGCGAAGGGGGAATTGGCATTACTTATCTAGCCAGAAATCAACGGGATGAACTGCGAGTGATTAAAACCCTCAAAGAAGAAATCCTCAATCACCCCGCCTGGATACTCCACCGCAATAAATTACGGCAAGACTTCCGCGATGAAGCAGTTAGGCTTGCTGTGTGTCACCATCCCCATGTAGTGCAAATAGAAACCATCTTCGATGAAGGGAATTTGCCTTGTATGGTGATGGAATACATTAAAGGCGAAGACTTAGGCCAGCGTTTGAGGCGCATGGGGGTACTCTCAGAAGCAGAAGCGCTGCTGTACGTCCGACAAATTGGTGACGCTTTGACATTAGTTCACTCTAAAGGCTTGCTGCATAGAGATCTCAAGCCGCGCAACATCATGATCCGCATAGATAAATCAGAAGCAGTGCTGATAGACTTTGGTATTGCCAGAGAATTTATTCCCAATGTAATCCAAAGGCATACCGCATATCGCACTCCTGGTTTTGCTCCACCGGAACAATATGAATTGGAAGCGCCACGAGGAGAATACATTGATATCTATGCCCTAGCTGCTACCTTGTATAATTTGCTAACCGCAGTTGTGCCAACGAATGCAGATGACAGACGTCAAAACATTCGCCTAGAACCACCACAATATTTTAATCCCAAGATCAGCAATAGGGTAAATCAGGCTATTCTGCGCGGCATGGATTTGGAGTCAACATATCGCCCCCAATCTGTACAGGAGTGGTTGGATTTATTAGATTCTGATACTGAGAATGATGTAGCATCACTCACACCTAGAGTAGTGATCGCACCCGGATTACACACCCCTATTGTACCAGAGCAGCCGAATTGGCAATGCATACACACCCTTAAAGGCCATTCCAGCATGGTCAGTGCGATCGCCATCAGCCCAGATGGGCAACTTGTTGCTAGTGGCAGTAATGACAACACTATCAAACTTTGGCAACTAGGAACTGGTAAGCTACTGCGTCACATAGGTCGTTGGTGTTCTGGCCATTCCAGCATGGTTCATTCCGTCGCCTTCAGCCCTCGTGAACAGCTCCTTGCTAGCGGTAGTTGGGATAACACTATTAAGCTGTGGCACTTAAATACAGGTAGAGAAAATAGTACTTTTACTGGTCATGCTAATTGGGTAAATTCTGTCGTCTTTAGTCCAGATGGCCAGGTTCTAGCTAGTGGTAGTGCAGACTGCACTATCAAACTTTGGTACGTATACACAAACAGAGAAATTCAAACTTTCACAGGTCATTCTGACTCAGTTTGGTCAGTTGCCTTTAACCTGGATGGACAAATTCTGGCTAGTAGTAGTGCAGACTACACCATCAAACTGTGGAACGTATATACAGGCAGAGAAATCCAAACTCTTACAGGTCATTCTTTTTTCGTCAACTGTATCGCTTTCAGCCCCGATGGACAACTTCTAGCTAGCGGTAGTGCGGACTGCACTATAAAACTTTGGCACGTACACACAGGTAGAGAAATTCAAACTTTCACAGGTCATTCTAATTCAGTTTGGTCAGTCGCCTTCAGCCCCGATGGACAACTCATAGCTAGTGGTAGTTGGGATAATACGATTAAACTGTGGCACATAGACACAGGCAAACAAATCAGCACACTCATAGGTCATTCTAACTATGTTAGATCTGTCGCTTTCAGCCCCGATGGACAAACTCTAGTCAGTGGAAGTGATGACGACACCATCAAGATTTGGCGACGGGGGTAATAAATAATTCATAATTTGTAATTCATAATTTGTAATACTTTGGCTACGCTCAGTACAAGTTCGTAATTTATAATTCATAATTCGTAATTCGTAATTCGTAATTTTGAATTGACATCTCTCTGTGCTTGGTGTATTTGGTAACTTTTAAACCTCCAGATAGACTTGCAATTGTCCGAAAATTGTCACAATAATGACTGCAAACGTTATTGTTGAACAATTAATTTTATGGGCTTTGGTATTGGTGATTTATTCTGGATTTTTCTTCTTCTCTCTTCCCTACAACCCATCTGGCAAAGACGTCAAGTAGAATATCGGCGCTTGCGTGCTTTACAGGAATTCCAGCAAGAGCGCAAAAGTCGGGTTATTTTGCTGATTCACCGCCAAGAGTCCATTAGCTTACTGGGCATTCCCTTATCGCGCTACATTACCATCGAAGACTCAGAACAAATACTACGAGCAATTCGTCTCACCCCGCCAGATGTCCCGATTGACCTAATTTTGCATACTCCTGGTGGTTTGGTATTGGCTACAGAACAAATTGCTAGAGCATTAATTCGCCATACCGCAAAAGTCAGTGTATTTGTGCCTCACTACGCCATGAGCGGTGGTACAATGCTTGCCCTCGCCTCTGATGAAATTATCATGGATGCCAACGCTGTCTTGGGGCCAGTTGATCCCCAACTGGGTAATTATCCAGCAGCGAGTATTTTGAAAGTGGTTGAAGATAAACCCATTGGTGAAATTGACGACCAAACTTTGATCATGGCAGACCTCTCACGCAAAGCTATTCAGCAGGTACAGCGGTTTGTACGGACTTTGCTCAAAGATAGTATACCTAAACAAAAGGTTCTGCCAGAAAACATTGAACCGATTATTGAAGCCTTGACAACCGGACGTGTCACTCACGATTATCCCATCACCATTGAAGAGGCCACAGAAATGGGGCTGCCCGTAACTGTCGGACTGCCCCTTTCTATTTATGAACTTATGGATTTATATCCACAGCCCCAAGGAGGGCGACCCACCGTCCAGTATATTCCTATGCCTTACAACGATCGCCGCCCAATTTTACCCACGCCTAAAGGCAGACCCTTAGAAGAACCAACTCAGAACACTTAAAACCTCAGAGTTAGTAATTGCTCAGGTAATGCTTAGGGTGTAACCGTTGGTGTTGGTGTTGGTGTAACTGTTGGTGTTTGTGTTGGTGTAACTGTTGGTGTTGGTGTTGGTGTAGCTGTTGGTGTAGTTGTTGGTGTAACTGTTGGTGTAGCTGTTGGCGTAGCTCTCGGTGTAGCTGTTGGCGTAGCCGTTGGTGTAACTGTTGGTGTAGCTGTGGGCGTAGCTCTCGGTGTCGCCGTTGGCTTAACTGTGGGCGTAGCTCTCGGTGTCGCCGTTGGCTTAACTGTCGGCTGGCTAAAGGCTTTCTTAGCTTCTTCATTCAGCTTTTGGCGGAGTGCTAAATTAGCAATTCCGGTTTCTTGCAGCTGATATTTTTTCTGAAATTCCTTCACCACCTCTTCCGTCCGTGGGCCATAAAACTGATCTCGGGGGAGGGGAGGATTTGGCTTAACTACTGCATTCAAATTTGCTTGCAGAATTTGCATGATGTTAGCGGCATAACCTTGGGTTTGTGGCCCTGCTATCCCATCAACTGGTTTTAGCTTATAACCCGTCTGAAATTCACGGATTGCTTTTTTAGTTTCTTCATCCGTCAATGGCGTATTTGTAACCTTGACGTTGTAACCTAATCCCCGCAATACAGCCCGAAATTGCTGTGGCGTATAATTACGTTGAATAGCTGCAAAACTGGTGTCAAAAACTACTAAGCTAGCAGTTATCAAGCAAGTTGTAGCAACTGACACGCTTGATTTTCCAAACTCACACCACATACTTAAAACTCCTTTGGATTAAATCAGCAGGATATAGAGATTAACAGATGCACCTTAAGTTTCTCTAACATCTTTTTTCTCTATTTTTAATGAATTTTGATTAATTTGTGAGCTATTTTTTAATTAAACGCTAAATTTATAAAAATATAGTTTTGTCATCTACCAAAAGAAAGACTTTAAATTAGAAGTAGTTTGGTTATAGAAAGACCTGAAAATAAATAACAAAGAGATGTGAAATCTAAAATATTCAAATTTGTATAATCTAAAACTAAAGAATGAAAACAGCAAAATTACCCAAGCAGCGTAACCTTTGGTTTGAAAGATTGATGGCAATTACTGCCACAGTAAATTTAGGTTTAGTTTTGTTTGATTTAAGTTACGTGCCTGGGCGAGATTTCTACTTGCGAAGACTTCCCCAAGTTACCCAGATTTATGATCAAATTAAAGGTATTGAACCCCATCGAGACACGAACAGATATCTGGAAACGGTAGCCGCCTTAGAAGAAGAAGTAAGCCAAGTAGGGTTACAGTCGCCTCAAGTAAAAACCAAGCTAGAGGAAATAAGGCGTCTGAGCAGCGAGATGATTGACAGCAATCCGTTTGCGGGAGTGGATAAGAGTGGTACTCTGGAAAAAATCAAAAATCGGATGCGCGATCGCACCAGAGAAGAATCTGCAAAACGGGCCTTTGCCACTTTTTGGAGTCAGCCGTACCTATCGCAAAATGGCTGGAAACAAGAAATTAATTTTTTTAACCAGAAAATTCGTCCCCTAATTGCCGTTAATTACTACCGCAGAATTGGGGAAAATGGCGAATTTATTGATGATTTCTGGATCATTGACTTACCGTTTGTGATTTTATTTGGCGTCGAATTGCTAGGGCGAACCTTCTCCATCAAACGCCAACATCCAGGTTTAAGCTGGTTAGAAGCAGTGTTGTGGCGGTGGTATGACCTGTTCTTGCTGATACCCTTTTGGCGGTGGTTGCGAATCATACCCGTATTAATTCGCCTCGATCAAGCGCGGATATTAGATCTTCATTTGGTGCGGCGGCAAATTCATCAAGGGATTGTTGCCAATTTTGCCGAGGAAATCACAGAAATTGTCGTAGTCAGGGTGATTAACCAAATCCAGGGTTCAATTCAGCGGGGTGAGTTAATGCGTTGGCTATTGCAAAAAGATAACCTGCGTCCCTACATAGATATTAATAACGTGAATGAAGTCGAAGCGATCGCAGGTCTTTTAGTGCAAACAATTGTCTATCAAGTGCTGCCCAAAATCCAACCAGAGATCGTTGCCATTTTGCGCCACAACATTGAAACTACCTTGCATCAAGTGCCTATCTACCGCAATCTCCAAAACTTTCCTGGCGTGGGACAAGCACAAAGCCAGCTCAGCGAACAACTGGCAACTCAAATCATAACTAACCTGTACAGCGCTCTCGTTAGCGCTGTCAAAGATCCTGTTGGTGCAAAACTCTCCGGTCAATTGGTACAAAGCTTCAGCGAAGCCTTGGGAGCAGAAGTGCAGAAAAAACAAGTACTCTCAGAAATTCAGAGCTTACTTTTTGACTTCTTAGAGGAAATTAAGCTCAACTACGTCCAGCGTTTATCCCAAGAAGATATAGACCAAATTATCGAACAAACTAGGCATCTACGAACACAAGCATCAGTTCCAACACTGGTAGATAAAGCGACTGCTCTCCCAAAAACTAGAAAAAGATAAATGCAGAGCAAGGGAAGCAACGAGAAGAGGAGCAGGGCGAATAAACTGACCCTTGACCAAATGACTCTTGACTATCAAAGAAATGCGCTAAACTCAAATTAGGGGCGAACTATCATGGTTCGTCACAAGACTTCTTGGAAGATATTCCTATCGCAGGAAGTGGGTCGATGCCCACTTTTTTTATTGAATTTTCGCATGACTCATCCCTTAGTCCCACAAATTATTGATTTGGCGACACCAGTAGCAGAAGAACTGGGGTTGGAAGTTGTTGGTGTAGTTTTTCACACTAACCAACGTCCGCCAATATTGCGGGTAGATATCCGCAATCCTCAGCAAGATACTGGGTTGGATGATTGTGAGAGGATGAGCCGTGCTTTAGAAGCCTTCTTAGATGCAGCGGAAATCGTTCCAGATGCTTATGTCTTGGAAGTGTCTAGTCCTGGTATTTCACGGCAACTAGTCACCGACAGGGAATTTATTTCCTTTAAAGGATTTCCTGTAATCATCTCTACTTCTCCACCCTACGACGGACAGCAAGAGTGGATTGGTCAATTAATTCGCCGAGATGAGACAAAAGTTTACTTAAACCAAAAAGGTCGTATAGTCGAAATTCCGCGTTCCCTAATTACTAGGGTGCAGTTGGATGAGCGCCAATAGGTGATTTTGGATTTTAGACTTTGCAGAAAGTCTGTAGCAAGATCCCGCAGGGTGCAGCGGCTTCTGACGCTCCTACGTCGCCTTAAGAGAAGCCACTCGTAGAAAAGCTTCTCGTAGAGAAGTCTTTAGGCTACGTTATCCGTTAACACAGTGGCTCAACTTTCCAAGACAGATTTTGGATTGAGGACTGGTGATGTAATTAGGTAATGGGAAATGGGAAACCGAGCCACAATTACCTATTACTAATCACCATCCCTTATCTAAATCTAAAATTTAAAATCCAAAATTGCGCTGGGTGCTTACATAAAACGTAAGGAGATTGCTTATGTCAATGGTTACTTTACCTGGATTAAAAGAATTAATTGAAAGTATAAGTCGCGAGCGTAATTTACCCCGTCTTGCAGTTCAATCAGCTATTAGAGAAGCATTACTCAAGGGTTACGAACGTTATCGTCGTGCCCAAAATTTAGAACGCAAACAGTTTGACGAAGATTATTTTGATAATTTTGAAGTAGAACTTGATATTGAAGGCGAAGGGTTTCGCGTTCTCTCCACTAAAACCATTGTCGAAGAAGTCAGCAACTCAGACCATCAGATTTCCCTAGACGAAGTTCAATTAGTAGCTCCTGAAGCGCAGTTAGGGGACTCTGTAGTGCTGGATGTTACCCCAGATCAAGGAGAATTTGGTCGCATGGCAGCGATGCAGACCAAGCAGGTACTAGCGCAAAAACTACGGGATCAACAACGTCAGATGGTGCAAGAAGAGTTCCAAGATTTAGAAGGAACTGTCTTGCAAGCAAGAGTTTTGCGGTTTGAGAGACAATCTGTGATTCTGGCAGTTACCTCTGGCTTTGGTCAGCCAGAGGTAGAAGCCGAATTACCCAAGCGGGAACAGCTACCCAACGATAATTATCGGGCAAATGCCACATTTAAAGTCTATCTCAAAAAAGTTTCCCAAGGTCAGCAACGGGGGCCGCAGTTGCTCGTATCTCGCGCCGATGCTGGTTTGGTAGTTTATCTTTTCGCCAACGAAGTACCGGAAATTGAAGATGAAGTGGTGCGGATTGTCGCCGTAGCGCGGGAAGCTAACCCCCCCTCCCGTTACGTGGGCCCCCGGACTAAAATAGCAGTAGACACTCTTGATCGCGATGTTGACCCAGTAGGTGCTTGTATTGGAGCACGGGGATCGCGGATTCAAGTGGTAGTCAACGAATTGCGGGGTGAAAAAATAGATGTGATTCGCTGGTCTCCAGACCCAGCAACATACATTGCCAACGCCTTGAGTCCAGCACGGGTAGACGAAGTGCGCCTGATGGATCCAGAAACTCGACAAACTCACGTACTAGTAGCTGAAGACCAATTGAGTTTAGCTATTGGCAAAGAAGGACAAAATGTTCGTTTGGCTGCCCGCTTGACTGGTTGGAAAATTGACATTAAAGACAAAGCTAAGTATGATTACGCGGCAGAAGATGCCAAGTTTGCAGCCTCACGAGCCAAATATCAACAAGAGCAAGAAGATTATGACATTGATTATGAGGAACTAGAGGACGAAAATCAAGAAGAATTAGAATTAGAGGATGATAATTTTGACACTAATAATGAGGAATAATTTACTAGCCTCTGGCGTTCTGGTAATGTTGAATGCATTGCCAGTCTTAACAATTACTTCTTGCAAGGTACCTTGATATAAGTAAAAATTGGCAAAAAAAACTTTTTTTACAACCAAACTGCTGACATAAGGTTGCAGAGAACCGATGAAACCAAATTATCGGCGCTGTACTAGTTGCCGCAAAGTAGGCTTAAAAGAAGAGTTTTGGCGGATTGTCCGCGTCTTTCCGTCGGGGAAGGTACAATTAGATATGGGCATGGGGCGTTCTGCCTATATTTGTCCGCAAGTGAGCTGCCTACAAGCGGCTCAAAAAAAAAATCGACTAGGGCGATCGCTACATGCATCAGTGCCAGAAGCACTGTATCAAACATTGTGGCAGCGTCTAGCCCAAAGCAATAGCCAAAAGAAAACTTAATTGGAACAACTTTGTGGCGGTAATCCAAAAGAGGAATTGTGCCGAAAGCCGAACTAATTGTGCTTTCATCACACCCTCTGCGATTGGTAGGGTTAGTGCCAAAATAGTAAATGGGTGTAATAGGCAAGTAGCTCTCCAATAAAAAGAGGGGCGAAGCAATACTCCCAACAAGATTTACTCAATTGTGTTGTGGAAGACTCAGAATCAGCAAAACAAGAAACTACAAAATGGCAACCTGGTAGCGCTCAGGCGCAATTCAGCGTCAACCGTCTTTCCTGGCGGGGACGCCAGCGTTAAATCGAAACATCTCTCTTTCCTGATTGGAGGCACCGACAAAATCACTAAGGGCAACCAAAAAACAGTAATCAAAGGATGGAGATGTCGCAAACCAGGCAACCATCCGCTAAAACTGTAAATTAAAGGGGAAGAGTGGATGAACAACGGCAAAGTTAGAATCTACGAATTATCAAAGGAATTGAATTTGGATAACAAAGAGCTATTAGCAATTTGCGACCAGCTCAACATTGCGGTCAAAAGCCATAGCAGCACGATTTCAGAATCGGAGGCAGAACGTATCCGTTCGGCTGCGGAAAAACTCGCGGCTACAAATGGAACACCCAAAAAGGAATTAGGTATAACTACTCATAAACCAAATTCGCCACAAAATGGCGGACGTAACCGACCTGCTCCACCTCACAAACAACAAATTTTGGAAATTCGTAAACCCAAAATATTGAGAAATCCTACCTCCAACGCCCCAGAGGCGTCAGTCGCTACCAATACCCAAGCTGCCTTGTCTGAAGCTAATCCTCCTTCACCTCCACGGCCCTTCGCTACACCTGTCTCACCCATGCAGCCGACGGCACCAATTCGACCTATAACCCGGAATCAGCCTGAAACCGCACAACAATCTACTGTCATAGATGCGGATCAAAAGCCTAATACAGATCAGACACCGGAAAAAACAGTTCCACCCAGACCAAAACCAGAAAAAGCTCAAAAACCGCAACTGGTTGCTCCACCGTCAAGACCATTGACAGAAGAACCGCAGGCAGATGAGCCGCAATCTCAGGCAGACAAACCCGTACTTAAACGCGATCGCCCACGGCGAGTCGAAGATGATCGCGATCAAGTCAAGCCAAAAGTCGCTAAGCTCACAACTGACCAAACCCCACAAACTGCACCGCAAAGACAGGGCCGTCCCACTCCGCCACCTGTCAAGCCAGAGCATAGGGTGAATAGGCCATCTGCACCAGCACCATTAGGAGAAGGGCAAAGACCCAGACCAGCACGTCCTGGTGAAGCTGTAGCAGCAATGCCAATAGCTACCCCACCCAGACAGATGTCAGGAGTAGCGGCGAAATCTGAAGGATTGGGTGATGAGCCAGTTGCACCCGATCTTCTCGATTTGAAACGCCCAACTCCACCCCGTCCCACTAAAGGTGGGAAAAAGTGGGTAGAAGAAGAAATCATTGACGAAGTCAAAGAAAAGGCAAAGGCCGGCGTCAAAGGCAAGCGAATCAAGCCGATACTTGATGATGAGTTTGAAGAAGAAGATTTACTGGACGAAGATGGTCTGGAAATACCAGCTACAGTCCAAGTTAGCCTTTCCATCGCCCGTCCTCCCAAACCCAAGGCTGCCCGACCAACACAGCCAATTGCCGCAGCGGTTGTGAGCACTCCAACTGCCAGAGGTAGTAGAAAGTCTAGTTACAACCGCGACCAAAACCGTCGTCAAGAAACCGAAATCAAGCGTGAGCGTCCAGAAAAAGTTGTAGTAACAGGCCCGCTGACAGTGCAAGAACTGGCTGACGTTATGGCCGTTGCCGATACGGAGATTGTGAAAATCCTCTTCCTCAAAGGCATGGCGGTGAGTATCACCCAAAATTTGGATATTCCCACAATTACTCTGGTAGGAAAAGAACTAGAAATAGAAGTCGAAACTGCTGAGCCAGAAGCAGAAGCTCGGAAAGTCACAGAAATGGTCAGTGCGGAAGACTTGGATTATCTCCACCGCCGTCCGCCAGTAGTGACGATTATGGGTCACGTAGACCACGGCAAAACAACTCTACTTGACTCGATTCGCAAAACCAAAGTAGCTGCTGGCGAAGCAGGTGGTATTACCCAACACATCGGTGCATATCATGTAGATGTGGAACATGAAGGCAAAATGCAGCAGGTTGTCTTTCTGGATACCCCCGGTCACGAAGCCTTTACAGCTATGCGGGCGCGAGGAACGCGGGTAACAGACATTGCTGTTTTGGTAGTGGCTGCTGATGATGGCGTTCGTCCTCAAACTGTTGAAGCAGTTAGTCATGCTCAAGCTGCCGGAGTGCCAATTATCGTCGCAATCAACAAAATCGATAAAGAAGGGGCGCAGCCAGAGCGGGTGAAACAAGAGCTTACCCAGTATGGTCTGACCTCAGAAGACTGGGGCGGTGAGACAATTATGGTTCCCGTGAGCGCGATCCGAGGCGAAAACCTAGATACGCTTTTAGAGATGATTTTGCTCGTAGCAGAGGTAGAAGAACTCAATGCGAACCCAGACCGCTCCGCTAAAGGAACGGTGATTGAAGCCCATTTGGATAAAGCTAAGGGAGCAGTTGCTACCCTGCTGATTCAGAATGGTACCCTACACGTAGGAGATATGCTAGTAGCTGGCTCTGCCTTTGGTAAAGTGCGAGCAATGGTCAATGACAGAGGCGCAAGAGTCGATATCGCTTCTCCCTCCTTTGCAGTTGAGGTATTAGGTTTAAGTGAAGTACCAGCCGCAGGTGACGAGTTTGAAGTCTTCGAGAACGAAAAAGAAGCCAGAACACTCGCAGCCGACAGAGCCGACAAACAACGCCAATCCCGCCTCTTACAGGGACGTGTCACCCTCACAACCCTCTCAGCTCAAGCACAAGAAGGCGAGTTGAAAGAACTCAACTTAATCTTGAAAGGAGACGTACAAGGTTCCGTGGAAGCGATTGTGGGAGCGCTCAAGCAAATCCCGCAAAACGAAGTCCAAATTCGGATGCTGTTGGCTACTGCTGGAGAAATTACCGAGACAGATATCGACTTAGCAGCTGCCAGTAACGCTGTGATCATTGGCTTCAATACCACCTTCGCCAGTGGAGCAAGACAAGCCGCCGATGAGGCTGGTGTGGATGTCCGGGAATACAACATTATCTACAAACTCTTGGAAGACATCCAAGATGCCTTGGAAGGTCTTCTGGAACCAGAGTTGGTGGAAGAACCCTTGGGTCAAACCGAAGTACGTGCCGTCTTCCCAGTCGGCCGTGGTGCGGTTGCCGGTTGCTATGTTCAATCTGGCAAGCTGATTCGCAACTGCAAAGTGCGGGTGCGTCGTGGCAATAAGGTCATCTATGAAGGCGTCCTGGATTCCTTAAAACGGATGAAAGAGGATTCTCGTGAGGTCAACGCCGGTTATGAATGCGGTGTCGGCATTGATAAATTCAATGATTGGGTTGAAGGTGACATCATCGAAGCCTACCAGATGGTGACTAAGCGCCGTACTCTCACACTGACGAAATAGTGCTGAGCAATGAGTGCTGAGTTACCGAAGTTTGGATCGCCGGAAGCCGGCGCTCCAACTTCTCGCTGACGTAAAAGTTAAGAGTGCTGAGTTTAAAACAGTTTTTAGTTCAAAACTCAAAATTCAAAACTTGAAAATCAACACTTAGTACTCAGACATCTGAACTTTGGTTATTCAGAACTCAAGACTGATAACTTGATATATGCCCTCATTTCGCTCTGAACCTATCTTGTGGATTCACGTTGCTGGATTGGCAACGTTGCCTATTTTTTTGGTGCTGTGCTTATTGTTCCTGTCTGTGGGTGACCCACTGTTGCCAATGTGGATGGAGCTGTTCCTAGTGGCCGCCATTGGTATTGTTCCTCTGCTGTGGATTCAGCTACGCCGCCCTTTTTATATATTTGCGATTTTGGGAATAGCCTTAAAACCAGAAAATCTGACAGAGAGGCAGCGAAAAATTCTCTGTTTAATTAATACAAAGTTAAATCGGATGCTATCGCTGCTAGCAGCAGTATTATTAGTATGGGTGCTGTGGCATCTTTATCAAGTTGCCCCAATGGTAGCCAATGTAGCTAAATTTTTACCACAATGGCGTAGTCTGGGGCTACTGCTTGCTGCTTTAGCTTTTTTAGCAAGTAATCTATTTTTACAAATTCCTGTGAGTGTCGCACGAATTTTAGTGACTAATGACACAGATTTTGCAGCCGCAGAACCATTATCTTTAGAAAAGATTAAGCAGGATTTCACAATTTTAGGGGTACGGGTTAATCGAATCTTGCCCCGTTTGGATCTGGAAGTTAAAACTGAGGAATGAGGAACTATGGCTCGAATTCCAGCTTCTAGCGATCGCCAAATTTCTCCTGATACTGAAATTTGGTACAACCTCAAGTACGCAATTTCTGCAAGTTCCGGCTTTCAACGCTGGCAGCTAGAACGCGATGCTCAATTACAGGGGCTTCGCCTGGAACAGCAGGTACAGCGGTATTTAAGAGAAACTTTAGAGACTTTAGCTTACTAAAAACCAAATAAATTTTCTAGGCTTGTTTGCAAGCGACGAAGTTGACGGTAGGCACTCTCCAAGCGATCGCCATCAGCTTCGACTTCTGTAGTGGGGTAATTTTCAATAATTTCGATTAACGACACTTGCCCATCTTGACTTGCAGAAAGAACCAAAGCAGCACGTATAGCCTGTCGATCTGCTCTGCGAGACGGTGTATGAATAACTTCACTAATTTGATCCAAAATAACATTACCAACCGGGCTATTGAGTACTCTATCCACAAACACAGGATTTACCTTCACTGGTTGAGTTAAATACTGACGAATTGCTCTGGGATTTTGTCGCGCCAAAGCTAAATTAACTCTTAATGAACGTGAGAGTTCGCCTGTTTGGGCAAAAGTGGATAGCTCCTCTACTGAAAGTGATTCACGGAAGATACCGTACTTGAGCACCATTCGTTCAGCAGCGAAGGCAGGAGCGCTGAAGATTAAAAGACAAGTGGTAAGGACTAAAACTAAGACTCGACGTAGGGCCAAAAATTGACAACGCATTTCCTTTAATTTCCAAAAGGGTTACTTTTACTGGATAATATTCCAGGAAAATTAGTTGTAGCATCTGGCTCTAGGTATCCACTCGCGGGTAATTTTCAGAAATCAACAGTATAAGTTCTGTGATCTATCTAAGGAATTTAGCTGAATTAGTGCTAATCATCCGGTATAGTTTTGCATGGGTTTTACAGCTACATGGCTGCTACCTTCAACCTTGTTCAACGTACCTTAATTCAGCACATCACAGACTTTAAAAATGAAATATCGGAGTTTTCACATTTCTCCAGCGAAAAATCGCCTTCTTTCTAGCAATCACCTCAAATCTACTTTACGTGTGGGAGCTGGACTAACGGCTTTGTTAGTTGTTTCTGGTGGCTCGATGCTACTACCTGGTGAGGTAAATGCTGGTGCTACTCACCAAGAAGCTATTGCCCCTACTCTCACAGCGCAAGTTCCTGCAAGTGCAACAGTTATTTACGTTAACTCGGCAACTGGTGCAGATACTACTGGTGCAGGTGCAACGGCAGCAGCACCCTACAAAACCATTACCTTTGCTCTCAGTCAAGCTCAACCAGGTACAACCATTCAACTGGCTGCTGGGAACTATAACCAGGAAAGTGGAGAAACCTTCCCACTGTTGCTTAAGCCAGGGGTAACGTTGCGAGGAGATGAATCGACCAAAGGTCAGGCAATGTTGATTACAGGTGGAGGTTTCTACACTAGTCGCACCTTTGCCAGACAGGATATTACAATTCTTGCCGAGCAAGATACTACGATCACAGGCGTGAGTGTCACCAACCCAAATCAGCGGGGTACAGGTGTGTGGGTAGAATCAACTAATCCCATCATCAAAAACAGTACTTTTACTAACAGTGTAAGAGAGGGCGTTTTTGTTACGGGTACAGGTAATCCCAAAATTGAAAATAATCTCTTTGTGCAAAACAAAGGTAACGGGGTTTCCATCGCTAGATCTGCCCAAGGAGAGATTCGGAATAACGTATTTCAGGATACGGGTTTTGGTCTGGCGATCGGTGGTACTTCCACACCCCTGGTTGTGGAAAATCAAATTGTCCAAAACCAAGACGGTCTTTTTATCTCAGAGTCAGCCAAGCCCATACTACGTAAGAATGTTATTCAGAACAATAAGCGGGATGGCGTCGTAGCAACTGTTAATGCTCTACCTGACCTTGGAACTAACGAAAATCCTGGTGGCAATCTCATCCGAAATAACACTCGTTATGACTTGAACAATGCCACCAAAACTAATCAGATTCTCGCTATCGGCAACGATATTGATCAGAAACGGATTTTAGGTTCAGTGGAATTTGTTGCCGCAACTGTCCCGGGCCAACCTGTCGCTTTTAAGGATGTGCCAGCAACTTATTGGGCAAAAGCTTACATCGAAGCCTTAGCCTCTCAAAATATTATTGCTGGCTTTCCTGATGGGAGCTTTAAACCCAATGAGCCTGTGACTCGCGCTCAATTCGCCACTATTATCACTAAAGCCCTGAAACCACCTGCTAAACGCGCAGGTATTGAGTTTAAGGATGTAAAAAACAATTTTTGGGCTTACGCCGCCATCAAATCTGCTTACCAAAGTCAATTTGTCTCTGGTTATCCCGATGGGAGTTTTAAACCACAACAGCAAATTCCTAGAGTGCAAGCATTAGTTTCATTAGCCAATGGTTTGGGCTTAACTGTCAACAATCAGAATGTCCTTTCCTTTTACACCGATGCTGCCCAGATTCCTAATTATGCGATCGCCCCGGTTGCTGCTGCAACTGCACGGCAACTAGTGGTCAACTATCCCACAGCTAAGCAACTCAATCCTAATCGTGAGGCGACGAGAGCAGAAGTTGCTGCCTTCGTTTACCAGGCACTCGTTAGTGCCGGACGTGCCCAACCAATTCCTTCATCCTATTTGGTAACAGTTCAGTAAACCTTTAGTTAGCATTAAAGCGCCAAGACTAACAAATTGTTAGTTTGGCGCTTTAAACATTTTGAGTTTTATTAAACTTGAGGTCTTTAATATAATTGACCTTATTTGAATTTTATTGAGTTAATATTCAGGGTCTTTATATTAGCTGACCCCGTTTGAACAGCTTCTAGTTTCCCAGAAATTTTTGCCTTTCGAGATTTCCTAATACTTTTTTTATTTTTTCTGTCTTTGATGTTTTTAACTTTATGAAAACATCAATAAACTTGAGTAATGTAAAGATAACATGAGGAAAAATAAAGTTACTCTTTTAAAAATTTGAGACTACCAACATCTAGGGGCGTCGTTGCCGCTGCTGCTCCCAGCGCCAAAGAAATACCATTAAGGCAACTATTCCTACCTGGAGTGCCAAGTTAGGTAAAGCATTGTCAATATCCCGTCCAGCAAGCAGTCGAAAAAAAAATATGAATGCGCCGAGCAAACCAGAAGCACCGAAAGCAATGTAAATAAATTGCCGCAATCCTCGATATGGGGTTGCCATTTCTGCTTTAAGGCGAGCATATTGTTCCGGGTTCAGGCGATTTTTGGTATTTGGTTCTGTCATGAGTAAATCATGCTATACTTTTAGACTGTGTACGCCGATGTGGCTCAGTGGTAGAGCAGCTGATTCGTAATCAGCAGGCCGTGGGTTCAAATCCCATCATCGGCTTTGATGAAAGTATTGCTCAATATTCAAAGTCTGACATAAGTTCAGCTTTTAACCAAAGCAATAGTTTGAACTATCACTCAAACTCTTTTTCGCAAAAGGCTTTTAACAAATCGATACAATTAGCGATCGCCCCTAAATGGGCAATTTCATAGCCGTGGGTATTTTGTGTAGGAAATGCTAAACAAGCAGCACGAGCAACATGACCAAACTTCATAGCGATCGATGCATCGCTACCAAATCCGCTTAAAGTTGCTAACTGTACTGGCATATCTAGATTTTTAGCACAATGGCGTAGTTGTCCATTCAAGGTCTCATCGTAGATGCCATAGGCGTCCTGATAAAGTAGCACAGGATTTTTGCCATCTTCAATTGGGTATTCGGTGGATAGCGGACAAATTTCTAAAGCAATCAAGGCATCTAAACGCTGATTTTGAGTAAAAAATAACGCTCCAATTGCCCCAACTTCTTCTTTTGCTGATGCTACTAGATAAACATCACTATCTGGCTGTTTTAGACTTTGAGTTAAGCCAAGCAGAATCGCAACAGAGGCTTTGTTATCCAGAGTGTAACTGGCGATATGGTTTTTTAGCCTAATTGGCAGCTTGCGATGCTTGCCAATTACCATTCTCGTTCCAGGTCGAATACCAGCTGCTTCTAATTCAGCAGTAGAGCGTTTTGTTTCAATCCAAGCATTTTCCCATTTAACAGGAGTATCTTCCTGTTGGACTTTTTGGGGGGATTCATGGGAAACGTGGCGTGAACCAAAGCTGAGAATGCCACTAATAGTTTCGTGATCTCCCAGTAAATCTACAACACCTTCACCGTAAACCCAAGGGTAAGAACCACCTAGCTTACGGACTTCGACGCGACCTTCATCACCAAGAGTTTTGACAATTGCGCCAATTTCGTCTTTATGGGCTGTGATTGCGATCGCTCTGTATGGATTTTTCCCAGGAATTTTTGCAATGATATTATCAGCGCGATCGCACCAAACTTCTACACCCAGATCTGTAAATCGCTGTAATAATAACTGGTTAATTTCGGCTTCTGCACCACTAGGAGAATGGTGCATTACCAATTCTTCAATAATTTGAAATAAGTGATCGTAATCCCGCATCAATGTATTAATTTGAAAAATCAATAATTACGTATTGAACGTAACAGACTTAGGTTTGCGATCGCTTTAACTTTAAAGCTTCAGCAGCCGATACACCTTCACCCTGAGTGCCAAAGTACCACAAAGCCGCAGCCGCTTCAGCGCGAGTTACTGGCTTTTTGGGTTGAAACAGCGTCGTATAACCAAACACCCGTCGAATATTTGATTGTTCACTGTTCTGGAAATCAGCCAGAACTGCTCTTAAAGCCTTAGGGTCAATTTTCCCCGCATCTTGGAAACCCCAGGTTTGCTTAACTGCATCTAAGTTGGCAGAAGGTAAAGCTTGACGGGTATCCAGAGGTAATTTCCACAGCAGCAATTGCTCCCGTGTTAAAGGTGCATCAGGACGAAACAAAACTGTTGTAGAATCTCCAGACAAAGGACTAGGAATTAACCCAGCTTCGGCTAATCCCTGAATTACTGGGAAATCAGGATCGGTTTTCGACACATCACTAAAAACTGGTTGAGTACTTTCTGATGCCAAACGAATTTGTTTAGCTGGATTGCTAGCATACATGGCATTATTAGCAGCAACTAGCCAACGGGCGTATTCCCGACGGGTAACAATCTTACCGGGTTCAAACTTGTTAGTTGTGGCGATATTACTCTTAGTAGGTTGTGATTCTATAGATAAAACACCTAATGCCGCTAAGTCTTGTACGTATTGCTGCCATTCTTGTGGTGCTTTATTCAGATCGTTAAATTCTTGAGTAGATGTAGCGGTAGGGGTTGTTTGGCTAGTAGATGTGCTTTCTGGCTGTGCTGCCAATTTTGTGGGTGACACCGGGCCAACAAACTGCGGATCTCCTGGTTTGGGAATTTCGTTAGTAGTTTCGTTAGGATTTGGAGATTGTACCGTTGCTGTACTATTAGGTGCGTACTCAATCCGTAATTCCGTGGCCGTTTGAGGTTGATTGGGTGTAGCGTTGGTGACTGATTGCGCCTGAATGGAAACCTTCAACAGCAAATCGTTGCGACGTGCTTCAAAAGTACCTCCTGCTTCATCTGTTGGCTGTTGTAAAATCTGCCAGTTATTTGTCTGAAACTGGCTACGATAAAAGTCGGCAATAAAATTGCTGGGATCAGAACTGAGCCAGCGAGTTGATATTCTGTTTTCTGAGCCGTTAGTAGGCGTAACTTCCTCTAGCTTGGCATTAGGATATAACGGGATATCTTTGGGAAAATCAGCCGGCAATTGAACTGTTGATTCGTTTTGCTGTGCTTGTGGATCGTTACCTTTAGCCTGCCCAAAAACAACTGGATTGTTTTGGAGTTGCGGATCTGCTGCCAAAGACTGCTCAAGGTTTTTGGCAATTGGATTGTTAGCACAGGCTGTTAATGAAGTGATTAAAACAGCTAAACTCAGAAAGACAGCTGGACGTTTACAGGGAAGCACAGGAAATCACAAATTGAGTTTCAATTCCTACCCTAGCGCAGACTGTCGAAATTTAATTTGCTTATGTATGAGTTTTTGCTAATAGCTTAGGACTGAGTTTGCAGCAAATCTCCAGCAATTGAGTAGCAGCAAGGGCTGGAGAAAAGTTCTCAGCGACATATTGACTAGACTGGAAGCCCCGTTTAATTGCTTCATCTGGATTATTCAGACAGTATCTCATACAACTGGCTAATCCTTCTGCATCTTCATTTTCAAAAAACAGGCTGTGTGGCCCAGCAACTTCTGGCAATCCTCCCATCTTTGAGACAATGGAGCAGGTTTGAACGCTAGAGGCTTCTAGCACTACGTAACCTGCTGGTTCTTGCCAGCGAGAAGGAGCGGTCAAAGCCAGCGCATCCTGAACTTTTACAAGTGCTTCGTGATTAGAAAGTTGACCCAAAAAATTAACGCAGCTTAAAATTCCTAAATCAGATGCTAGTTGTTTCAATTCATTAGCTTGTATTCCGTTACCAATTATTAAAACTTCAAATTCCTGATTTTCGTCTTTCAAAATTCGCACTGCTTTCAATAAAATATCAACTCCCTTACTTCCATCTAATCTGCCGACAAAAACAAATTTATATGGATTAGATAATAGTTTCAGATCCTTTGGCTGGTTTTTTTGGTTAATTTCTATGGGATTATATAAAGTATCTACTAACCAAGGAAAGGCGCTAGATTCGGCCAAAAAATTACTACAAGCTGTATGATAATCAGCTATTAGTGCAGTAAAAAGCCGGATAACTAGTCACATCCATTTTACGGCAGTGTACAATTTCCACTTTAAAGGATAGTTAGCTTTAGGTAATGTGTGTTTTAATTCTGCTTGCAGCCGTTTGCCAAATGTCATCTTCTCATAATTAATATGCGTTGTATGATAAAAAGAATAATGATATTTAATAACTATCTTTTTACCCAACGCTTTGCAAAGCATTGCAAAAACTAAGTTATTTGAATTCATGTGAACTATATCAGCCCAGGCAATATAGCTCAACCATTTCCTGAACTTGTCTTGTTTGGTGGAAATAGTTTGAATTTCATTTCCTCTGGTTTCAAGTTCTGGGATAATAGAATAAATATAAGTTAAAACACCAGCAATTTCGTTGTCAGAATGACGGTGCTGAATTAAAAGCTTCATACGTAAATCGACTATTCAAATATCTCTAATTAATAATGTAAATTTAATAGTTTAGCTTATTGAGTATATAAATTAGGTTTATTGATACTTATTTACTTAGATTAAGTAAGTCACCTCAGTTATAATTCAAAAATTTACCTGTAGATAAAATGATCTCTAAAAAAATGAGTAAACGGTAGCAAAAGCTACCGTATTGTCTTTGGTCTACAGCTATTAGGTCTTGATAATTCCCATGCTTATTTATAGAGTTCCCTAAAACTTCGGTAAAGTAACATTTGCAGAAAAAAACCTATAAATAAACCTAAAAGCCTCACTAGACATGAGCTATAGTGTTTTGGTGATTAAGGTAGAGTTCTCTAAATCTTAAACTTGGGATGCGATAACGATTAAAAACTCGCCAAAAAACGGTATGGCTGTCATCTACTGCTCAATGCACTAACTAGAAGCGATCGCCAACTACCTAAAGTGATAGACTAAGAATAAATCCCCCCTTAGCCTCATCCAAGGAGGGAAATCATAAATAACATTTTCTAACGCTGGCTTGCGATCAGTTCTGGAGACTATTCATCTGAGAATGGTAATCTGAATAAGGCAATACGCAAAAAATGTCAATTTTAGGCAATTCCAGACATTTAGCGTCAGTTTGCAGCTCTTAGGAATCGAGGTCATAGGCAAAGGGGTCAAGTGTCACAGCAATTTCTCTCGAATCTATAAATTGAGTTTTTGAGCGAAATCCTACTTGTGCTTTAGTCAAGAACTCAATTCACTAAGATGATAGCCAACCTATTACTGGAGACAGTTATAGCAATTATTGGCTAGAAGCAGACAAAAAGCAGTAAATTTGTGCTTGTGGCTTAGTCAATCGTTTAGTTAAGGCGGAATGTTTATGGAGAAATTAACTCTCAGGTTGCATAAAGATACCTTGATGTCAAAAATGCAAATTGTATAGGAGTATGAAAAATCTAAAATAGATATTAAATTGAGAACAAAGAACGACCATCGACAACTGTTAGTCCATTTTACTTTCCGTAAGCGTCGCCGGGTTGTTACCAGTGCTGAAACACGAATACATGCCAGTTTCCCAGGATCAGCCTATCTATTCCGAGGCTCCACTCCATCTGTTGCTGTTTGTTGATGGACGCCCAAAGTCCCGACAACAGGTACAACGAATCCGTGCTTACTTAAAAGAATTGCAGGCTGAGTATAGTTTTGAACTTGAAATCATTGATGTCGGGCAACAACCCTACTTGGCTGAACACTTTAGATTGGTAGCAACGCCAGCTTTAATCAAAATCCACCCGGAACCCCGGCAGATTTTAGCCGGGAGTAATATAATCGCCCAATTGAAAAATTGGTGGCCCCGCTGGCAGACTGCCATAGATGCTTACTTAAAATTACAGGAAGACTTACAAGTACGTATAGACGAAAATAGTCGGGTGACATCACCAAAATCTACAATCAGTTCTGTTGCTGTTTCCGCCGAATTCATCCGACTTTCAGACGAAATTTTTCGCTTGAAACAGGAAAAAGATAAACTCCAGGAGCAGCTACAGTTTAAAGATCGGGTGATAGCGATGCTGGCACATGACCTCCGCAATCCGCTGACTGCTGCCGCGATCGCTATAGAAACTCTCCAATCTAACTACAATTTAGATACAGGTGGGTTTATGCGCCTCAAACCAGCCATGACGGCGCATCTATTAAAGCAAGCCCGCAGTCAAACTAAAACTATTGACCGAATGATTACTGACCTGTTACACGTGGGTCGTGGTAATGATACTGAGCTGCCGATAATACCACAAAAAGTAGAGTTAGGCAAAGTTTGTCTGGATGTACTAGAAGAATTGCGCGATCGCTACACCGCCAAATCCCAAAATATACATACAGATATCCCCACAGACTTACCCCGTGTCTATGCCGATCCAGAACGTATACGGCAAGTACTGATGAATCTGTTGGACAATGCGATTAAATACACGCCAGAAGGCGGGAAAATTAGCGTTGCTGGACTACATCGTACTACCCAAAAAGTTCAGTTCAGTATTGGCGATTCCGGCCCTGGCATTCCTGTAGAAAATTGCGATCGCATCTTTGAAAATCACTTCCGTCTACAACGCGATGAAGGTACAGAAGGTTACGGCATTGGTCTTTGTTTATGCCAACGGATTATCCGAGCACACTACGGTCAAATTTGGGTAGACACTGCTCCCTATGGCGGAGCCTGGTTCCACTTCACATTGCCAGTTTACCCGTCTTAGTCAAGAGTCAAGGACAAATGACATCTTAGCTTGAAACAATGCGATCGCGTCCCTCGGCTTTTGCTCGGTAGAGTGCCTTATCCGCCCTCACAATTAAATCGGAAGGCGAGGATTCCCAAGTGGGAATAACGGTTGCCACCCCCATACTCAAAGTCACATACTGACTAACAGCAGATCCCTGATGAACAATTTGCAAATCTCTAACTCCTGCTTGCATCGCCGCGGCAACGTGAAGCGCACCAGATGCATGGGTATTTGGCATAATCACAGCAAATTCTTCGCCGCCATAACGCGCTAGTAAATCTTGATGTTTCTGCGCTTTACGATTTAAAACAGCACCCACCTGTTGTAAACAAATGTCCCCAGCAGGATGTCCATATCTATCATTATAAAATTTGAAAAAGTCGATATCACACAAAATCAGCGATAGAGGAGATTCCTCTTGTGCTAAATTAATCCACTGAGTATTGAGATAATCGTCAAAGCGACGACGATTAGCCAACCCAGTTAAGCCATCTACGTTGGCGAGGTGCTGCAAAGCTTGGTTTGCTGCCTCTAACTGCTTGTAAACTTGCGCTTGTTGCAGCAGTCGGCGCAACCGCTGGCGCAATACTGCCCAGTGAATTGGCTTGGTGATGTAATCGGTTGCTCCTGCTTCAAAGGCGCGGTCTACAGACTCTTCATCATTTAAACTGGTAATCATCAAGATGGGAGTACGCTCCCATAACTTTGAGATTACAGTACTACCAATAGCAGAGTCAGTATCAAACGTTGCCAGTGCTGAGATTAAATTATTTCTGGCAATCTGGAGTAACTGCCTACAGCAGCTAAAGCCATCCATTTCCGGCATGACAGCATCTAGCAAAACTATATCTGGTTTAACAGTCTCGTAAGCATCTAAACACTGCTTACCATCAGAAACCTCGACTACCCGATAGCCTTCTTTTTCCATAGCTTTACGCAACAGCAGTCGGATGGTCTTGTCATCATCAGCCACTAGAATTAGAGGAGGTTGCTTGGAAAGAGAAAATGGGCTTATGCCTGACATGAGTTGCGTTCCACAGAAAATGAAAGTATTGGGTAAGGGAAGCCAGGAAAAACCTTGTCTCTATAGCCAAATTGGCTGTGAGCAATAGTTTTATTGCAGCTATCAAACTCCCACTTGACAGACAATTTGATAGGAGAGATGTGAAAAACAAATGTGTGATGTGTGAAACTAGTGACTTTCGGAATTATCTTGAAAGGAAATTGTGTTGCGATCGCATAGGGGCCATTTATTGCTGAGCAATGTCAGATCTTGCACAAAAAGCATCTCTTGCTTCACAACCAACTTTTTCTGACAATAGACTGCTCGATTTTGAGCCAAACAAGCGCCAGATAACTAGGTTTCATAGACAGTGTATTTAGAATACAAAGGTAAATTTTACTTTTTTTTAGCTATGATATGTAGTATGAAATGTTAGTTTTATCATTCCCTAGTGACATAGTGAAATTGCAATTATCTTGTAATGTTATTGAAAACTTCAAATGGCCAGCTTAATTATTTAGTTCTGTAATAGTTTTAAAATTAAATAATATGAGATAAAGCTATTACTGCATTGCTATAACGAGATACTCAATACTACTAGTATTACTAAACTTAACCCAGTCAGATGGTATAACTGAATTTGACCAAATCAACTGATTTGGCAAGATGTATCAGGATCGAGAATAATTACACAAGGTGAAGATATATCTGAAGACAGAACTTTATTCTTGATTTATTTTAGGTTTAATACGCTAAGTAAAAATCCTTAACTGTATTCAACAATATATACATATCTATTGTAAAAATGATAGGCAACTTTTGTTATCCAAATTTGGTAGTTAAAATAATCTAAATCTAATCCATAAATGCTAAATTAAGATTATTGTGCCTAGCTACTTAAGACTTATAATTTATTGTTGAAGAACATACGAAATTGCCGTATTAATATGCGAAAACAGTAAAAAATTCGCACATAACAAGATTTTCGGAAAATGAAAGTTTATTAACATTTACCAGATTTCCTAAATGCCAGATCCATTAATGTATCAACAGGATGTGTTTGTCGTCTTAGAAACAAACCAACCAGAACAGTTTTTGACAGCAACGGAGTTATTAGAAAAGCTCAAAAGAATTCTTCAACAACTCAAATTTCAAGATTTGTCACCAGATTTGCAAAAGTTTGATGCTGTAGAAGCCCAAGCACAATATTTACTTGACACCAGTTGCGAGTTAGATGTTGGCCCTGGGCAATATTTGCAATGGTATGCAGTTCGCTTAGAAAAGTAATTTTTGAATCAAAAGTCAATAAACTTGCCTTGAAAGTCTATTTTTATTGTTCTCTGTGAGCGCATCTCATGGAGTCTCTTGCAAAAGTCTTAAAGTATCGTCAGACTCAAATCTAGGGTTATCCGAACAAAGCCTGATTTATTAGTCTTTTAGGTATGAAGTCCGCCAAGGCGGACTTCCCTGCGGGACGCTACGCGAACATTTTTATAGCTGCAACTTCGGTCTCGCATACTTTTATTGACTATTTATTAATCAACTCTTTTTGAGTAGTAATCAACGCTAGTTCAATTTTATTTTCACCTGGCTGTGTTATTTCAACATCCACTCCAGGCCCAAAAAAGCTAGTCATTTTTTCCTGCTTTTTTTGCCATACATCAATAGGTATCAAGGGCGAATCAAATTCTAAAATCAAGGTATAAGACCCATTAACTTCTGTTTCTCGTAACCCTGTGACTACTGGTCGTTCCTCATCTGTAGGACTCAGCCCCAAAAAAGAGAGTGCGGAATCTAGATGAGCATCTTGACCATAGCAGTATCGGGTAATGTCTTTGCGAATTTTATTTTGAGTAACAGTTGCTTGCTGCTCCCGCAGCATTAACATCGACGGTGTGGTAATTTGACTAAAGGGTATGGGCTTGAGTTCATTAGCTTTGAGCGCCAGCCCACCCAACAATAGAGGAATACCGTAAAAAAATCCTACAAGGTTGAGCGTGGCATTATTAGCAGCGTAGGCAACAAAGCCAATGATGGTTAATATGCTGCCGATAGTTAAACCGAGTGTTCCCAAAGAAATTTGGCGTAGCATGAGCTTAGATTACTATAAATTCTTAATACCTCAGTTTTATTATCATCGGCTATGAGTAACAGATTAGGGAAGAGTGTTGGCTTAAACTATTAGATAAGCTCATCTCTCCAGAGCGTTGGATTTTGAGTTAAGTTTAAACTTGATGATAGTTAAAGTTTGGAAGAAAATAATGGATATACAGACGTTAAAAGAGCGAATTGCTGTAGTGCAAAGTAAGCGCGAGTATCTGCTGAGTCTGCTGGAGCAACCAAACCTAGGAACATTAAAAATTGACGTAGATCAAGCTCTAGATGAACTAGACGAGTTAATTGATGAATTTAGGCGTACTATTCCGCAAACAGAAAATAATTAAGTCGAAATAGGCAGTAGTAAGGATAAAAAACTGCGTCGGTGTAACCGTCAACTTACGGCTCTACCGACGCCCTTCAGTACGATAATTCCCAAATCCCCAGAATTGAGCTAAGCCCAGGTTTGCCAAGCAATCATAGCTATATCATTTATTCTGCAACTAAATCATCTCCTGCACGCTGACCTAATTGTCTCACTAAAGCAATGAGTTCGGTCGTGGACACATCTTTTCTGCAAAAATTATCAAAGCTAGGCATTGCTGTTGTCTCCAGAATGCTTGTATCTTCCACCGAGGAGTAAGCAAGAATTTGAGTATTCGGAGATATGGCTTTTATATGACCAGACGCACTCCAACCATCCATGACGGGCATCTGTAAATCTAGAATAATCACGTCAGGATGGCAAAGTTTAACCATTTCTATAGCTTCTTCACCATTACTGGCTAAACCTACTACTTGAATATTTTCCTGACCAGAAAAAACCAATTGTAAGGTTAAACGAGTTAATTCGTGATCATCAACTACTAAAACGCGCAAGGTAGAAAGCTCGCAGGACAACATTAACATTCCAGGGAAATAAAAAACTACGTAGGGTAATCTTTAATAGTTTATGGGAACAAGTGCCAGCACTCACTCTATCCTATGGTTGAATAACTTGTGTATTGCCATGAAAAATAATTTAGATAACTCCAAAAAATTAAAGTTTTCTAAAAAAAACTAAGTTTAGCTAGTTGTCAAGCTAGAAAGAACTTGTTTTTTAATCAATCAAGTTTGAGGTTATGCCAGTTGAACGTAATGCCATATTCATGAGAGTTTTTTGTGAATTAGCTTCTGGACAATCGTCACCAGGACGCCGCTGAATGTAACTGCCATCAGATTGTAACTCCCAAGCTTGGCGATTATCTGCCAGCATAATTCCCATGATTTCTTGCAAGTCTTTGGCAATATCTGGGTCTTTCACTGGGGTAATTACTTCCACACGGCGATCTAGATTGCGGCGCATCCAGTCAGCACTACCGATATAGATTTCTTCTTGTCCATTGTTGTAGAAATAATAAATGCGAGAGTGTTCTAAAAAGCGACCGACAATGCTGATTATGTGAATATTCTCACTGATATCTTTGAGTCCTGGGCGTAAACAGCAAACGCCTCTAATAATTAGGTCAATTTGCACTCCAGCGCGGGAAGCTTCATATAAAGTGGCAATAATTTGTGGATCGACTAGGGCGTTCATTTTGGCAACAATGCGTCCAGTGAATCCATTTTGAACATTTTCGATTTCGCGGTGAATTAGGGCTAGAAAGCGATCGCGCATATTCACAGGTGCAACCAGCAACTCTCGATAAGACTTTTGCAAAGAGTAACCTGTCAAGAAATTAAATAGATCTGTGATGTCAGCACCCAATTCTTCGCGGCAACTGAATAATCCCAAATCTGTATACAGTCGTGCCGTTTTTGGATTATAATTGCCAGTGCCAATATGCACGTAGCGGCGCATACGGTCTTTTTCTCGTCGCACTACCATGACGGTTTTACTATGGGTTTTCAGCCCCACTAAACCATAGACAACATGAACTCCGACTCTTTCTAGACGCCTTGCCCAGTAAATATTATTCTCTTCATCAAACCGCGCCTTTAATTCCACCAATACAGACACCTGCTTCCCATTTTCAGCAGCGGCAATTAAAGCGTTGACTATGGGCGAGTCACCAGAAGTCCGGTAAAGGGTCATCTTGATGGCTAACACATTCGGGTCATGAGCAGCGTGGGTAATAAAGCGCACCACTGTTGCCGAAAAGGATTGATAGGGATGGTGTACTAGCAAATCCTTTTCTCGAATTACAGCAAAAAAGTCTTTTCCTTCGTCTACTTCCAGGACATCGGGGTCTAAACTTGGTTCTCTGAGCCGTTGCAGGCGTATAGGTACAACAGATTGTCGCGGTGGGTCTTTGAGTTCCGGTAGTGGCAATGCCATAAAGTACATCAAGTCCCGTAGTCCCAAAAGACCGTCTACTTCGTAAACATCCTTTTCTGTTAATTCCAAATCTTGCAATAATCGCGATCGCACTGGTTCAGGTGTCTGGGATTGAATTTCTAGTCGGACTGGACTCCCCCCCATACGCCGTTTTCGCAATTCCTGTTCGATCGCTAACAACAGGTCATCTGCTTCATCTTCTTCTAATACTAAATCGGCGTCGCGGGTGATGCGGAAAGGATGATACTCTTGAATAATCATCCCTGGAAATAGGGATTCCAAATTATGAGCGATCGCCTGTTCTAAAGGTACTCCAGTCCAGTGGATCGGTTTTCCGTCTTGCTGATCTCCTAACTCTGGCGGTATCGGTAAAAATCGCGGCAGAACGTTAGGGACTTTAACTCTGGCAAAAAATTCCTCTTCGGTGTCTGGGTTTTTGACTACAACTGCCAGATTCAAACTAAGATTGGAAATAAACGGAAAAGGATGACTAGGGTCAACAGCAAGGGGAGTTAGAACCGGGAAGATTTGTTCTTCAAAGTAGCCCTCTAAATGAGTCCGCTGTTTTTGATTCAAATCTATGTAATCCAGAATATGGATACCGTGACTTGCTAACAGGGGTCGAAGTACTTGCTCAAAATGTTGGTGCTGTTTTGTGATTTGGGGACTGAGGGTAGACCCAATATCGTCTAATTGTTGTTGTGGCGTGCGGCCATCAGGAGTTAACTGACTAACTTTTGCTTCTACTTGTTGCTTTAAGCCTGCAACGCGCACCATGAAAAACTCATCTAAATTGGAACTGAAGATTGCTAGAAACTTGAGGCGTTCGAGAAGAGGCGTGCGATCGTCACAAGCTTCATGTAACACCCTGCCATTAAACTCTAACCAGCTTAACTCTCGATTGATATAATACTGCGGGTCACTCAGATTGATGGGGGTCGCGCTCTTTTTGGATTTTACCATGATGACCTAGTATGAGGCAGGTGTCGCCCATTTAACTGGAGAATACAAACATAGTAAATTAAATAGGGCTTGAGCGGAACTCTGAGATCTTAGTTGTGTATGGCCGCTCCGTCTCTTTGCTTGCTACAGAGCAACAATGGATACAATATTTACACAATATATAATAAATAATTTTTCCTTCTATGGAGACGCGCTGTTTAAAGTGTCTCTATAGAAGGATGTGTCGCAATTATTAACTTGATATTGAACGCATCTTAGACTTGTACAAATTGGTAAAAGATGTATTGTTGCAGAAACAGAGTAACTTGTATCAAGCCTTGTTCTATGTGTCTTAATTACGAATTATGAATTAGTACTAGATGCATTTGTTTGGGGTTAGCTCGACATCACGGTTCAACAACATCATCTCAAGCTGAGAAATACGGCGATTTAAAGCGCCAATGACTTCTTGCGGATCGGAAGGCTTCTGTAACCACCACTTATTTCCTGCTGTTTTCAATGTCAGATTGCGTTCTTGGGTAAATTTATTAACAGCGACTCGAACACCAACATAATTTGGATCAGCATAATCATCCCCAAGCATCACGCCATTGGGTTTAAGTAATTCCCAATATTGAATTATGTCTGCATATACGTCGTCCGCTTCATGGCTAGCATCAATATAAATCAAATCAGCTTTTAAGTCTTTTTGTTGTAGCCATCGGGCAGCAATATTACTTGGCAATGGCACAGGCACAATTAAGTCATGTAGGTTGTTATACATGACATTTGCTAAAAATTGGTAGTAAAGTGTTGGCCAGCCATGCTTTCGGGACAAATTAATTAAACTAATGGAGCATTCTCCCGATAAATACTCTATTCCTCCAAGCCAGGTATCAATGCAAATAATTGTGCCGTCAATGTGCTTCTCTTGCAAAAGCTTTGCCATGTGAACAGCAGAAGCCCCCTTCCAAGTGCCAACTTCGATAATAATCTTGGGTTTGATTTGATCGATTAATTGACTAAATGAGGGATGGTTACTTCCCCAACCTTGCAAGTCTAGGGGATAATCGCGGTAGTTGAAATGCGCGTAGGGATTCTCTAAACCCAGCTTATCCGCAATTATTTGAGTTGAATCTTTGAATGCAGTTGCCTTACCGTTCTGTTCAAAGTCAACTAAAGAGATTTCCAAGACTGATGGTGCAGGAACAAAAGAATTGTCTTGGGCTGTGGTAGATACAGCCAGAGTATAAGCTTGAGTTAGGGATTCTTTTTCCCAAGGAAAACCTTGCGGATATTTAGTCTGCATGACAGCATTGCCTTGATGGAAAAATTCCAGTTTTACAGAAAACTTACCCATTCCTACCCGATAATTAAATGTGTAGAAACCAGTGGTATCACAGCGAGGATAGGCTTTGATCAATTCGTTGCACAGGGTAATATCTGGACTTGGAATGCCAGTTTCAGCAAATCTCACATAAAACAGGTGAGCATATTCGATAACTATTCTTTTTTTCAGAAAGTAGCAACTGGTGTCCACGTGATGATAGTCACCTTGGAAAACTTTCCATCGACCTAAACTTTCACAATTATCATAGGTTGCGAAAGTGCCATCTGCGTTTACTATTTTTCTCAATGCATAAGCCCAATCAAGTTGCTTTTCTTCGACAAGCTGAGCTAAGGAACTAATATGATTTGGCTCAAACCAGTTATCCTCATCTAGAAAGGCTAAATAATCCCCCTTGGCTAAGAAAGGCGACATGCCATAAATACGGTGTCCATTAAACCCATCCTTACCTGTAGCGTAGGGTAAACAAAGAACATGGGTTTGAGGTTTCTTAAACTCAATTTCCTGCAAAAGTTCTTGGGTTGCAGCTTCCCGCTCTTGACCATCGATGACAATTAAATGTTCAATGTGTGGGTAATCCTGATCTTGGACGCTTTGAATCGCCTGTTTTAACAAAGGATTACCTGTTACAGGGGTGATGATAGAAACTAGCATTGTGTAATTACCTCCAGGTGCGAATAGTTTGACCGCAGTCGTAAGCAATAATGGCAAGTTGGAAAAATCTAGCTATTTCGGTAATAGCGGCTTGATTTTCGTACAACACCGAAGCTCGTTTTTGGATTTCTTGCTGAATGTGGCTACGCCATTCCAAGTCATGCACGAGGCGATAGGCCATCTCAACATAGGATTGAGCGTCCCAAGCAACGCAATCCAGCAAGCCCATTTGTTGATAAAATCCATAAGTAAGCCGGCTACGCAAGTAATCTCCTGGCCAGGTGACAATAGGTAATCCAGCCGCAAATGCCTCTAAGGAAGTGTTACCACCTCCAAAGTGAATGGGGTCAAGCATGACATCCCCTAACATCAATAGCTGTAGATATTCTTCATAACTGAGCCGTCGCATAATGCAGATCCGGTTTGCCACATCGGGAATGGTTTCTACCCAGCGTTGGCGCAGTAGCTCATCCCAATGAGAGGAGATTCCTTCAAGCAGCACAAACCATCCCTGTGGATCACGCCGCAACAAATCTCCAATAATTTGGTCAAACTTTGGATGGAACTTAAATGAGCTTTGGGGACAGAGGTAAAGGGAACCTTCTGGAGGTAAACCAAAAGTTTCACGGCTAGCAGGAAGGGGTAGAGTTGGCTGGGTGTAATAAATTCCTGGTTGTTGCAGTCGGATCAGACGCTCGCTGTAATGATCCTGAGCATTATCAGATTCAAAAACCTCTGCTGAGAGAAAGTAATCCATGTTGGGGATACCAGTGGTAGAAGGGTGTCCCCAAGTCATACACTGAACTGGAGCCAGTCGCGCAAAAGCCAGGAAGTAAGACAAAGGAGCCATCCCAATGTCGGTATAAAACAGCAAGTCTAGTTCCTGTTCAGCAATTTGCTGGCGAGCCTTGACTAAATTGTTTTCCAAGGAAATAACACTATCCGCATAGCTACCAATTTTTGCGGTCATAGCATCCTTAAAATCAGGCAGGCGTAGCAAAATTACTTCAAACTGGTCACGAGGTAATTTATTAAGAATGCCTCCGTAGAGTTTACCCATTGTGTGTCCCCGGAGAAATTGGGAACAAAAGCCGATCCGCGATCGCTTCTTTATCGGACGATCGCCTTTACAATGAGGAGCAACCCAGTCCAGATTTGGGCAATTATTCAGGTAAAAGCGAGCTATTGTTGCTTGCAATTGGCGATCGTTGCGACCATGATAGGCTGGGTAAAAATTTACTCCTGAAGCAACACCAACCGGATCTCTGAGTGTGATTCCTTCACTGTCTAACGCTTGAATTTCATGAAGCAAGCGATCGCGCTCTTGATCAATTTCCTGGCAAGAACTGAGAATTATAGGCAAAGACAGGGCCCGTCGAACTCGAAGATTCGGATCGCGGCATACAGAATAGCCTCGTCGCAACACGTCTCTGCCTTCAGCAAGCTGTCCTTGAGAAATTAAAGCTTCTCCCAGGTGATAGTAAGTTTCAAACTTATCTGGCTCTAACTCCAGAGCTTGTCGCAGACTCTCAACCGCCTTATCTACTTTATTGGTATGGATATAAATCAGACCTTGTGCATAATGTAGATTGGCACATTTAGGATATTGCTCTAGACCTCGTTGGCTACAAAACAAGGCTTCCTCTATCCGAGACTGTTGACGCAGAAGACGACACAGACAAATCCAGGCATCCTGGTCAGTTAATCCCAAATTTAGAGCTTCTTGATAGCTTGTAATAGCCTTATCTATGCAACCCGTTAGCACAAAGATATCAGCTAAATTTTTATGGGCAAGGGCATAATGAGGACGCAACTTGATTGCTTGTTCAAAGTAATCGCTAGCCTCTTGCCATTTCATCCGCCGTTTGCAAATAATGCCCAGATTGTTAAGAGCTTCGGGAAAATCTGGTTTTAACTTTAGGGCTGTTTCTAAACACTCTGTTGCCTCTTCTAGTTGATTTTGTCGAGTTAAGATTAATCCCAAATTCCGGTAAGCCTCTGCATAGCTGGGAGCAATATCAATTGCTCGACGGTAACAAGCAATAGCTTCTTCAACTTGTCCTTGGTCTTTGTAAATATTTCCCAGATAATTATGGGCGATCGCTTCTTCTGGTGCTAGCTGAATTGCCTGTTTTAAATAGACAATAGCTTCTGCTAACATTCCCTTTGTTTTCAGGGTTGAACCTAAATGTTTGAGAGTATCAACATCATCGGGATTTAATGTTAAAGCTTGTCTGAATAGGGCAATAGCTTCATCTAGCTCCCCTTGCTGCGTCAACACTAAGCCCAAATTATTAATGGCTTCGAGATAGTTAGGGTTCAGATTCAAACCTTCTCGAAAACTGCTTATTGCTTCATCTAACTTGCCTTGCTCTCTGAGCAAAAGTCCTAAATTATTCAGAACTTCTGGAAAGTTTGGTTGCAAACGCACAGCTTGACGATAACAAGCAATGGCCTCCTCAACCTGTCCCTGGAGGGAAAATAACACTCCTAAGTTACTGTAAGCTTCCGCGTACTCTGGGTTGATATGTAGAGCCTGCTGAAATGCACCCACCGCTTCTTGAAGTTGACTACTCAAAGCTAAAGCGGTTCCTAGTTGGAAATAAAATTCTGGTGCATTTGGGCTTTTAGTAATTTCTTCTTGAAAGTAGGCAATAGCCTCTGAGTAATGCCCTTTGGTAAGCAAAGCAGTACCGTCACTCATGTATCTAGCCCTAAGTTTATAAAGAAGATTAAAAACATTACGCAATGTGCAACTGTTTCTAGAGCAAGCTTTTTAAAAGCGTAAGAGTTCCCTTTAGAGTTAGCTAAATGAGGATATCTCACTCAAACTAAATTGCAACAATAGCCTGATAATTTATATCTCAGGCTAATAGTTAAAGTCGTCTCAAGACGACTGGTAAGGGAATTCAGTCCACACTTTACGAACTTTCGCTATTCTCCAATCCTTTCAAGAGGATTAAACCCCATTGATGCATAGGTTGCAGTTCACTTAAGTGGACTTAAGCTATTAGCCAAGAATTAAATTTCTTGGCGGGAGATTGGGCAAGTGCAAGATTTGAATTATCCCTAACTCTCCTTAAAAAGCAGAGAACTCAAGAGAAAGTTGCGTATCGCGTAAATATTGCAAGCGTTACCTAGTACATCATCAAAGCTTAAATGTAACATCAGTACTTTTACTGAAATAAATTTACATTGTAGTTTTTCTTACACAAAATATTATGTATCAAGTAACTTACTTAAATACAGCGGTAGGATTTATTTGATTGTTATTAGTCTTATTAACTAATATATGCTCTATTTTTCTTAAAATTTTAGTACTAGCTTTCAAGCTCATATTAGAAATTATACTTGTTAGTACTTAAAATTTATCACCAATATATTTTTGCATTAATTCAGTATTTGTACTGAAACTTCTACCTAAAGTGAAAGCTATATTAAGAGCGCAAAGATACACAATAACGAGGAGTTCGTAAACATGAAAGTATCTGCAATTCTCAAAGGAAGCGTTTGTTTGTTAGGTTTGGTTGGTGCTGGTGGTTTGTTGGCAGAGCAAGCAAATGCAGATCAAGCAGCTGCTCGTGCTTCTGCTTCTGTTACCAGACCCGGTAGTGTTACTGAAAGCCTCAGTGGTGAAGTGCTACTGCCCACTGGTTATTATTTCAACGGTACAGGTGGCAACACTTTGACAGTTACACCTAGTTATAACAACCCAGGAACAACCAATCAATCCTTAAACGGTTTAGCTTTCAATGCTGGTACACCTGTAGCTACAAACAGCTCAGGCACAATTGCTGGTGTTGTTATCGATATGCTCCAAGGTGACAACACTGGTAACGTTAACGCTGCAACCATTGACGATGCAGCAGCTATTATCAAAGCCGCTGCTGGCGCTGATGGTCTAGAGTAGACTGGGTTTTGCACCACACAAGTTTACACACTATGAAAATCTGGGCAAAATTTCTACAAGAGGCGTAGATTAACTAAAGAAGGCAAGATTACAAATTTCAAGCTGGAATAATAGTTAATGCCTCTAGAATTCAAAAAATTGTCCGGGTTATCTACAAACTAGCAACTGCTAAATCTAGCAGTTGAGTAGGACACATGTAGGAAAGGGCAGTAGGAATACTGCATATCTTTTCTACATGTTTTCCACATGGCATTATCTAATACCATCTACCAAACCTACTATTTTATTCATGCAATAAATTAACTACAGTTAAAATACTGAGACGATTCCCAAAGTAAAGGTTATATAAGGCAAAGATACACAAAACACGAAGCTTGTAATCATGAAAGTCTCTGCAATTATCAAAAGTATTTCTCTGTTAGGTTTGGTTGGTGCTAGTAATTTGTTGATAGCACCCGCAAACGCAGGTCAGGGTGCTGCTCGGTCTGCTGCTTCAGTTACCAGACCCAGCGGTGTAACCGAAAGCCTCGCTGGTGAAGTGCTTACGCCTATTGGTTATTACTTTCAAGGAATACCAGCAGTTCCTACAATCCCTGCAATGCCTGCAAATCCTGGTACTAAGTTTTATGATCCCGGTACTGGTTCTACTCCTGTACCACCTGGGGCCACAACCACAATAATTGGTGGTGAAGAATTTTATCGACCTGGCTCATCCGGGCCATTTTTTCCCGTAGAGTTAGTAGGAGCATCGCCTGCAACCTCTGAAATACCTGGAATACCCGGTGCAACGTTAAAAGTTACACCCACTTACACTAACGCAGGAAAAACCAACGAATCCCTAAACGGTTTATCCTTCAATGCTGGTACGCCGACAGCAGTGAGTAGCGCAGGCACAGTTGCGGGTGTTGTTGTAGACGTACTTCAAGGTGATAATACTGGTGTTAAAGCTCCAACTATCGATGGTGCGGCAGCTGTCATCAAAACCGCTGCTGGTGCTGATGGCTTAGAATAGACTGAGCTTTGCACTGCACACTTTTACGACACCAGAAAAATCCGACAAAATTTCTATCAGAGGCGTAGATTAATTCAAGAAGGCAAGATACAGGTGTTAAGCCCAAAAAATTAAATTATGTAGGTTGGGTTGAGGAACGAAACCCAACGTTTCCAAGCCTTTGTTGGGTTTCACTCCATTCAACCCAACCTACTAGCACGTCAGCCTTAAAACGTTGGGTTCAAAAAACTATAAAATCCAAAATGAAACTATTCTATGATTACTCAACCCAACAAATTAAGCTTGTCGCGCTACTACAATTATTCTTGTTAAGCTGGAATCAGGATTAATGCCTCTAGAGTTCAAGAAATTGTTCGGGTTATCTATATATTAGTAACTGCTAAATCTTGCAGTTGAATAAAACATATGTAGAAAAGAGCGTCAGGAATACTACGCATTTTTCTACATATTTTTTGCATATTAATAGTTTTATTTAATACCATCTGTCTGACATCTTATCGTCCATGTACGATATATTTTTATACTACTTGCGCACCGAGAAACTTCAGTCTTACCACTGAAACCACTCCCAAATACGAAGGTTATATTAAGAACACAAAGATAAACAATACGGAGAAATTGTTAATCATGAAAGTATCTGCAATTCTTAAAGGTAGTATTGGTCTGTTAGGTTTGGTTGGTGCTAGTAACTTCTTAGTGGCCCCTGCAAATGCAGACCAAGCAGCTGCTCGTGCTGCTGTCTCAGTTACTAGACCTAGTTCTCTTACAGAAAGCATCAGTGGTGAGGTGCTTTTGCCTGATGGTTATTATTTCACAGGGCCATCCGGCGCAACTTTAACAGTTACACCTGTTTATACCAATCCAGGAACAACCAGTCAATCTGCAAGCAGTCTATCCTTCAATGCAGGTGGAAATGCAAGTACAGGTACACCAGGATCACTATCTGCTGCTGTTGTAGCTATTCTTAGAGGTGCTAATACTACCCCTGGTGTTAACGCTGTAACTATTGACGATGCATCGGCAATCATCAAAGCTGCTGCTGGCGTTGACGGTTTAGAATAAACTGAATTTCTATATACTTGAACAACAAGACTCCTAACTTTTTCGAGAAGTTGGGAGTCTGTTTTTTGTTCACATTAATAAACTATTATTTAGTCAAGTTTGATATTGATGGGTGAGCAAGTTCGTAGTAAGGACTTTAGTCCTTCTTTTAAAGCACTAAAGTCCTTACTACAAACCTTCAAAACTAGCTTGACAGACTACTACAATCACTGTCTACCTTGACTGTAGTTTATAAATCTAAAAATGGTTGTAAGCATTACGGAGAGAGAAGATTAGTATAATATTTTTATTTATTTTAAGCAATTATCATTAGCCAGATAAAAATAAATATCTAAAAACCCGGTTTCCTGTTCAGGAACCCGGTTTTTTTGTTATTGAATTACTTGAGTTTATTAAGTCATATTTAATACTACAAAAAATTTCAGTAGCGTATTACTCAAATCCTTCTTAAAAGTCATGATTATATTACAAATACAAAACCACGCGATGTCTAACTTTAATGCTGTCATTGTGAAGTTAATAACACTTTAGAAAAAGTCGTACATCGCGTAAAACCAAAAAACATCAAGAGTTCATAAATCATGAATAAACTATTTAGCCAATTATCTATAACAATCAAAGGAAGTGCCTGCCTGTTAAGCTTAGTAGGTGTGAGTAATTTCTGGGTAGCGCCAGCAAATGCGGAACAAGCTGTTGCTCGTGGTGCTGTTACAATAGTTAGACCTTCTGGTGCTTATCAAAGCTTGAGTGGTGAACTGTTCTTACCTGAAGGTATGTATTTCAACTCAGGAAGTAATCCTACTTTAATAGTTACACCTATCTTTACCAATTTAGGCACAAGTAACGAAAGTATAAAATCTCTTTCTATTTCTGCGGGAACACCTGCAAGTACTGCAACCATTGATACTAACCCATTTGTTTCTGTAACAGGACAAACAGTGGAGGCAGTAAAAAATGTAAACGAACTTGAAGATGCAGCAGCTCTCATTCAGGCGGGTAATGGAGTTCAAGGCTTATCAGGGGCTATGGAGTAGACTAGCTACTCTATGCGATTGATCATCTACGACACCAGGGGCATCTATGTTAATAAAATTAAAGTCGATAACCACCTTGAAGCTGAAGTTCAAATCCGCTATCACCTGTACCAATTCTGGTTTCTAGGAAAACATTATTGTCAGGGAAGTTATACTTTAAAATACCCCCGTAGTTGAAACCAGAAACTCTATTATTCAAACCTCTATTGCCCACACTGTAATTTTTGATATAAGTTCCAAGAGAAAAGTTTGAAATTACTCTATGTAAACCTTGTATTTCAAAGAAAGTTTCTTTACCTATCTCGAAACTTGTTTTCAAATTTAAACCACTACTAGTACTAAACTGTCCATTAAAAAGGACTAGTAATTCTCCATTGCTATTATCTTGAACAAATGCTATGCCAGGAGCTAAAGAATAGCCAAATTTCTTCTCCTGATGTTCAAAGAAGTAGCTAAGGAAAGTAGTAAAAGGATTATTTCTACTAGAGGCGCTATTCCAGGTAATTTTCAAGAATGGTACATGATTATCAATAGCTACAGGTTTTTTTGCTGAGTCGAACTGTACATAGGTTTTAATATAGTTAAGCAAAATATTAGTATAAATACCAATAGTTGGTTCTTCTAGTCCTAGATTATTGTTAGAAACACCTGGGGCTGAGTTTGCATCTATATTGAACCAAGTTCCTAAGTTAGCACTATAGTTAAAATCACCAGAAGAACCTGCTGTTAATAATTCAATTGTAGGTAACAATAGCTCACCAGAAAATCCTTTAAAGCTAGTGCCTATTTTATCAACTCTGGTGAGTTCCATATAATCGAATGCTAAATCAAATGTCCGAACGTTAAGCGGTACTACAGTATTATCGTTTGAACTAAAACTCTGTACAAATTGCCTGCCCTGAGAATCAGTTAAAATAATTTGTGCAGCAGAAGCTTCATTAATTGGGCTAATAGAAGTATTATCAAGAGGAACTGCAATTCCAGCGAAAGTCAGTGGGCCAAATTTTTCATTAGAAAGACTGAGATCAGAAAAGTAAGTATCACCTGGATCTAAAAGTTCAATATCTCTTTCTAGAAACTGAACTGCTCGTCTATGATTTCCAGTTCTCACTTGTAAAATGCTTGATTCGTTGGGATTAATTTTACTTGGTAGTGTGAAAGTTCCTGATACTTGTGCTAAACCACTAGCTGAATTGGCATAGGCTAAAGTACGATTAAGTCTTTGATTTATTTGTCGTCTTTGAAAAGGTGTTGCAGTTGTTTTTAAAGGGGCAAAACCTTCTCCATTCTCAAATTCTTGGCGTGCTTGTACTAAGCTTTGGTCAATTTGTTCGATTTGAATTGCTTCAAAAATTCCACCTAGTGCCATGCCTAATGTGGAATTAATGGTTTGCTTATAATCAATACTAACATCGTTTAAATTAGCCGTTATGGATAAACCTGGAGCAGCAAAAATATTAGAATAAGTAGCACTAATTTTTACAGAATCGTATTGAATAATACTACGATTATGGGGATAGCTGACGTAGAATCTATACCAATTAGAACTATCTTGTTCCTCAGATAGAGTTTCAGATGTGGGCGTCCTTTTTCCAAAAGATACCCAAAATAAAGAATTAAGATAATGTAAGTCTCTCTCAGTTTGAGAAAGGAAAGGATTGACTGCTATATTTAATAAATCGAAGTTATCGAATTTGCTACGTTGGGCAACTTTAATACCTGGTGCTGAAGTAACCGGAGCCGAAAAACCAAAACCTTCTCCAGTTATAATATCTCCCCAGAAAATGCCAGCTGCTTCTAGAACGTTATTAGGGATGATTTCTCCTTCTCGAAGTCTAATATTGCCTTCATCTAGGAGAGGTTTCAAGTCAATTGTAGGAAAGCCTTGGATAATTTGGGGGGTATTGCTAGCATCTAACGCTTGGAATAAAGCTCCACCACCATCAGGACTATAAGTTGAGCCGCTACCAATAATTGGTGTACGATTTTCTAAAACTGTGACGTTAGCACTTTCCAAATCAACACCACTATTAATCACAACCCTACCAGCAGGTACGCCTTCAGGATTAATCACCTGTCCTGCTACTGAGATTAGGGACAACTCATTATTATTAGCTTCCCCATTTAAAGCTTCAAAATCAGGAGGCAAACTGACGAGAGTTTGCAATCCCCAAAATGCTTGCGATGATGTAACATTTTGAGTGATATAAGTGTCAGTTTGTCTTCCTTGATAAAGGATACCTGCTTGCGAGCCTTTAGTATCAAATACTAGCCTATTGTTACTGGTAACCCAGTAAAACTGGTCATTTTTAGAAAAATTGGCATAAGTAAATTTATCAATAATCTGACTATCTTGTGAATCTCTAACACTGATATTTGTATCTACATAGTTTTCGTTTTCGTTTGGCTTAAACAATTGAGCATTAAAAGTAATATTATCTGTTGGATTAACAATCCAAGAATATCTATTAGCACTAGATGTCAGGGCATCAAGAATAATTTTTTTTTGCTTTTCTTGTTGTTGCTTTTTAGATTGGCGTAGTTTTTGTATTAGTATCTCTTGCGTTTGTGTATATGGTCTTCTTTCATTCAAATTTGATGGTTTAGTTGTATCTGGTTCAGGCTCATCCTCACCTTGCTCAGGTGGTTTGGGAGGTTGTACCTTAAAATCTTCAATTGGAATAACCTCAGCTATTATGAGTTTCGGTAACTGTTCTGTTTGTTGTGAATTAGATTTAGCATTTTTTAAATGCTGTTTTAACAGTGCTTGGCTTTGAGATTTTTCTAATTCATACAATTTTTTTTCTATAGTAGAAGCTGGTTGGAAATTTTCACCGGAATTTATAATTAAGCTAATACTGTTCTGATTGTCTAATTCTAAGGCGATCGCAAATGATTCATTCAATATAGATTTTGTTAAAATAGTAGGTAAGAGCAGCCAGAATAAAATAATTCGGATATTTATTGTAATTTTCATCAGTAGTATATGCCAGTAATCAATTTAACCAAAACCTTGCTGTTTTCCATAAAATAAATAATATTTTGCTTGACAAAGTTAACCAGATAACTTCTAGTTCAAATTCAGACATATCTAAGAGGAGTAAATTCAAATTAAACAGCTAAATTTGACCACCAATTTTGTTTGCAAAACAAAATTGGTAGCTATCAGATATAAGCTATTACTTTGATGTTAAAAAATCAGTGTTTACTGTTTGCTTTCATACACTAAGCAGTCATCTCGCCAATCTTGATATAGGTAACTGAAGAAAACAGACTTTTGTAACCTAGCTGTAAAGAGTCAAACAGTCTTAAGCAAATTCACTGCAACAAGAGTGTAATTCTTGAGTCTAATTTTATCCTCAGTAATATCACTGAAGTTAAACAAGAAAGCTCTAATTTAACCATATAAATACTTAGTACAGCTATGTTGAGTGAAAAAAGTGGAGTAAAAAAGTATGTTTCAAGCTACGCGTCGCCGCCTTGCTCTTTGGTATACTGCCGTCACTGCCGTACTACTACTACTGTTTGCCAGTGGTGTTTATTTATATGTCCGTAGTACACTGATTGAGCGGATTGACGATACCCTAAACCATGTAGTGGAAATAGTAGAGCGATCGCTCGTTATCGAGTCAATTAATTCCGATGTTGATAAATTCCGCATAAATGTAGAAGCCAGTTTTCGTAATAACGCTGACACTGTAGAAGATGATCACATCGACCTAGAATGGTTCAGTCCAACTGGTGAATTACTTTGGTCAACACTATCAGAACCTTTAAATATTCCCATTCATTTCAACCCTGCTGGTGAAACTGTGCGCGTAGTTAAGCAAGAGAGGGGGACAGGGGGAAATGAGCAACTTCTCACTCCTAACTCAGGACGAGCTAACGTTAACAGCACTCAAGGAGAAGTCAAATCGGCAGAACCCACCGATCTGAACTTCTCCCCAGGGGAGAAGCCAGGGGCGATGAGTGGTGACTCAGCCCTGTTATTGCGACAAGTAACACAGCGTGTAGAAGTCGGACGGCATGTATTGGGATATCTGCGTGTTAGTCATCCCTGGTTTGAAGTCACCAAACCCAGTCGTCAGTTGATATTTGATTTGGCACTGGGTACTGGATTAATGGTACTTTCCGTGGCTGCTAGTGGCTGGTTTCTTTCGGGTAAAGCAATGGAACCGGTTGGCGAGTCTTATCAACGTCTCAAACAATTTACCGCTGATGCTTCTCACGAACTCAGAAGTCCCATTACTTTAATTCAAACTAATGTGCAAGTTGCCCTTGCTGACTTGGAAGCACAGACAGAAGCCACTATTTCTTTACACTATCGGCAACAGTTAAAGGTGGTGGAACGCTTAACACAGCGTTTAGGTAAATTAGTCAATGACTTACTATTCTTAGCACGGCAAGATAGTGGTATTACCAAAGATATCTTTTCACCTTGTCCGCTGGATGCTTTGCTGATAGAAGTGGTAGAAGAACAACAACTGTTAGCTGCTGAACAAGCAATCACCCTTTCTCTAAAGTTAGTTGATCCTCCCGCTTCAGAAAGCAGTCTTGAATTGCTAGAGAATTGGTTCACATTTATAGGTAACTGGGATCAACTGGTGCGGCTATTTACAAATTTGATTGGTAATGCCTTGCGCTACACCCCTGCTGGTGGACGAGTAAATGTAGAATTGGCGCGTATTGAGGGGATAAATCGGGTGTCTGGACTACGTTACACCAGTGCCCAATTGCAAATCAAAGTCAGTGATACTGGGATTGGAATTCCACCGGAGGCTTTACCACACTTGTTTGACCGCTTTTATCGAGTAGATCCGGCGCGTACTCATAAAACTGAGAATAGTGCTACACAAAGCGCTACTGGTTCAGGATTGGGATTAGCGATCGCTCAAGCTATTGTCGAACATCATCAAGGTCAGATTCAAGTAGAAAGCACACTTGGTAAGGGCACAACATTTATTGTCACTTTACCAATAACTCTTGAGTCTTAAATTTTTAATTTAATAATTGTTTCCTGTGATAGATGCAGACGTTTAGTTTTAAATATTAATTTATATTGCAAAGGTTGAGAAATTAAACCATAATTCTAGCTTTTAAAAGTTTTATATTGCTACTGCTAGTTTATTTTTGGTGAAATTTTCTTTACCCATGACGCATTTATAAAAGTATTTCGGAGGGTTTAGATGCCACCAGTTCCCATAGAAGAAAAAGATACGGCTTTTTTAGAAAAGGTTAAGGCTAAGAGTGGTTTGGCAGATCTTTACGATGCTAGAGACTTAACCGAATTAGTATTCCGGGTGATGCGCGACTTGATGACTACCGAAGCTGCCGACCGGGTTGAAGAGGAACTGCACAAACCAGCCGAAATAACCGATGATAAATCGCTGCAAATGGAAATTGCAGATTTATGGCACGATACAAATCCGATTGTGGGATTCCTGAGCCGAGTACGTCCACCTTGGCAAGGGCCTGGTATCTTCAAAATTGATAGCGATCGCTTTTTGTTTCGGGTAGCAAATGAAGGTGGAATGCCACCAAATGTAGACCGTGAACAGGTGGTTAAGGCTGTTTTTTCTGCCACTAAAGACGAGTTATCCTCAGAACGAATTCAAGAAATTGCTAGCTGGTTGCCTGATAAAGTTCGTCAACTTTGGGAAGAAGCTTAATAAAGTTCAAAGTTAGGAGTTAGGAAATATTTCTTAACTCTTAACTATAACTATTGATTTATTTACCTGCTGCTTACGGCTTACAAATATACTTAAAAGCCATGTTCTTTCATATCTATAGTAAGAGGTAAAAATTTTATTTATTAGGTAATTTTAAGATTACTATTTATTTTAGATTTATTAAGTAACAATCAAATCTGAATACAGCATGCACAGCTAAATGGGTTTTCCTGCCCAATTCTAACTGCTGTTAAGTGTAGCAGTGTAAATGATGTAAATGAAGTTAAAATATTTTTCCCAGGAGGTAAAAATGAATAAAGATTATCTAAAGTTACGCAAATCGGCTGAGTTACTTGGCGCTATTTGTGGAGGATTACTAATGAGCTTGCCAGCAACTCCTCAAGCAGCAGTAGCACAGCAATCGACTCCCAGAGTCAACCCCTGTCCAAGAATTTTCTACGAAGAACCACATAACAGTCGGGTTGTAGTGCCACAGGGATGCCCTCCGAATGCTTTCACTCAACAACGCGAAGTACAAGGAGGGACTTCTAGTCAAGCAGTCCCAAGCCAACAGGTTCCGATTACAACTCAACCAGTAGCGCCAGAACAAGGTGTTTCAACTCCACAGGTTCCGACTACAACTCAACCAGTAGCGCCCGAACAAGGTGTTTCAATTACTCCACAGGTTCCCACTAGAACCCAATCACCATCACCCGAACAAGGTGTTTCAGTTAGTCCACCTACATCCCAATCGTCAATACCCGGACAAAGTGTTTCAACTCCACAGGTTCCGACTACAACTCAACCACCAGCACCCGAACAACAACAAGCCCCCAGCACTACGATCGCACTGGCGAATGGTAGAGTTAGTGTCAGGTTAGTAAATGACACTGCGGCTAATGTAACTTACGAAGTAATTGGTGATACAGCACCGCGATCACTAGAAGGTAAGTCAGATGTGATGTTGCAAGGTCTAAATGCGCCAGTAACAGTAACATTTCAACGGGAAGATGGCGGACTACTTAGAGCGATTCCTCAGCCTTCTTCGGAGCCAGGAATGTTAGAACTCAGACTGAACGAAGCAACTGACGTAGGTAAAGATAGAGGTACGATGCGGATTCAGCAAAATGGTGCAGTATTGTTGAATTAGTTAAACAAACAAAAAGATTCCCGACTTTTCTAAAAAGTCGGGAATCTAGGCTTTTTTAATCACCTTAACGCTTCTGAATTTTAGCCAGCTTACCTAGCAAAAATACTTCCCGCTTGTTGTCTTCTAAGTTCCGAGCCAGTGTAATCGCCCTTTCATAAAAATTGCGGGCAGTTGGATAATTACCCATTTGCTCATACAACTGAGCATAAGACTCAAACGATCTTAATTCTTCCTGGAGACTTTTTAATTCGTTAGCAAGTGCTAGGCGCTGTTCTAATAAGTCAAAGGCACGTTCATAGCGTCCTACAGCACTGTGAGCTGTAACTAAACCATCAATTGATCGTAATTGATTAGTGCGATCGCTCTTAGTTTTTGCTATCCGCATTGCTGCCCCATAAGTGCCAATCGTATCCTGATAATTTCCAGATGCTAAGTAGGCATCACCCAAATTATTCAGAGTATTAGCTTCACCGATAGCATCGCCAGTTTGACGGCGGAAAATTAAAGCATTTTCATACAGTTTAATCGCCTTGTTATAATCTCCCAATCTGGCAGTTACTAAACCTAAATTGCTCAAAGATAGCCCTTCTCCTTCAATATTTTTGACATCATGAGCAATTGAAAGTGCTTCCTCAATAGTTTTGCCAGCAGCAGCAAACTCCCCTTGTTGCAGTAAATATGTAGCGATATTATTTAGCACAAAAATCTGAGATTGAAAGTCTTTAGTATCACGAGCGATCGCTAATCCTCGTCGTAAAGCATCATCCGCTTCTTTGAAACTACCTAGCTGGACATAAGCCTTAGCAAGCAAATTATAAGTTAGACCTTGTGCTTTTAGGTCGCCAATTGAGTGATATATTTCCCGTGCCTGCAAGCAAGACGCAATTGTTTTATTAGCATATCCTAAAGCGTATTGTTGTTCAGCGATACGTAGCAAGCTGTCTGCTTCATCTCTTGATTGTCGCCCAACCGAACTATTTAAAGGGCGATGGAGTTGTTGCGTAATATCAACTGCACCCGCTGCTATGGGACTAAGCAAGAAAGTAAACAGTAAATAAAAAGTGCAAAATTTAAATTTGTCAACCTGGCGTAAGACATGGGTGACAGCCAAAATCCATAAACCATAGCGTCTTGAGTGAAGAGTTGGCTTTAAATCCAAAATATTATCCCCTAGCACATGCCGTTGTTTCATAAAACTTACCCCTGAAATTTCGGGTTTAAGTAGAAGGTCTAAGAAGAAGTTTTAATGTTTTAAATTGAAGACAATCAATATACGCGTTTGTACGTAAATCAAGATTTACTTAAATCATCGCTAAAGTAAATAGCGCGGATATCTACAGGTAATTTGTCTTCTAGCATACGATAGCCTTCTTGAAGAAAATTGGCTACTTCGATAGGGGCGATCGCTTCTCCTTCGGCTTGCAGATAAGCAGCGATTCTAGTTTCGCTCCAGTGGAAAGTCTGAGCCATCAACACGATTAATCGCAAAACTGGTTTTAGTTGGTCTAATGCTTGTTCTACATAGCACCATAGTGGTGGAGAAGTCGCCTGGAGAGAATAATGAATTGCTTCTGTGGGTGGTATTTTAATCTCGTTAATACAGAAAGCTGTCATATTGATCAACCAATTTTGCATGGTTAAGGCTTCTTCGCCTGATTCAGCGTTGGTTAAATTTAGTCCACCGAGTTCGTAGTAGATATGACGCCAAGTCAGAGCAAACAGATAATCTGCTTGCACAGGCGATCGGGCCGAATGCCGAATCAAGGTGTACACTATCGGACTATAGCGGCAAAAAATCACTGTAAAGTACTTTCCTGCCTCTGGATAGCGCTGAAACAGGGTCAGCAATTCATGGTCACTGTGATGAAACAGCGACTTAACTAGTGGGTGATTAGCTTCAGGAAAATGAGGAATTTGCACAAGCCTTTCGGTTGATAGTTGTTAAAATATCTTTGAGACTCATAGCCTCGTAGTTAAACGCATAATACTTGGTATTGCTCAGTTTGTAGCTGAGACTCACATCAGTTGAGTATTGATAAACTAAAAACAAAGACTTAATTTTAGTCTGAATCGACAATCATAAAAAGCGACTCCCTTATACAATCCTTGATTTGTTCATGGTTATAGCAGTTAGTGTGATATCGTTCCTGTTCAATCCTGTTATAGGCTCTTTTTTGCCTTCCCTGCCCTTGGATAGCCTGTTTTCCACCCAAGGCATTATGGTAATACTGCTGGCGGCGTATGCTGGCGCAATGTGGATGTTTCTTACTAGTGCCCCGAAAGTACACACCGTTATGGTGTCAGATTTGGAGATTGCACGACAGCTGTATGAAGGTCTGCTAGATTTACCAGCAGCAGATGTGCCTTTGCACTACTACTACAACTACGAACAAACTCTAGGCGCAACTGGGATCGATCCACTTTATATGTCCGCAAGTCCTACCATGTCAGGCAGGATGATGAATAATGCTAACGATGGGCTGTGGTATCAATTAAAGAAAAACATCCAGCTACACGTTATTACTGGCGCTAGTTTAGGCAACAAAAATCAACAACGCCACGTTTGTTTTGACCGTGACTGCTTGGAAATGATTTTAATGCGAGTTGAAACACGCGGCTTGAAGTTCAAGATTCGCAACCAGAAACCCCTAAATTTTTTGGTTAAGGATTATGAAGGGCGCGTTATTGAACTGGCTGAAGTTGCAAATTAGTTATTAGTCATTAAAAGTAGGGTGTGTTAAGGCTTTGCTTAATGCACCCTATATCTTTGTTTGTTCTACTGGCGTGACAAGCCTTAAATGTTGCAAAAAAATTGTAGGTTGGGTTTCGCGTTGCTCAACTCAACATAGATAAACGCACTATTTTAGCTATGTCACGCCACTACTTATTGCCTCAACTCAATTGTTCAAATTTAAATTTCCCTTTAATCAACTTGTTAAAGTATTGACCTCTAGACGGTGCATTGTCTAAGTCTTCCTTGACACTATGAGGTACTTTGAAATACTCGTAAACACTTCCACTATCAAATTCAATAGTTAGTGTTTGAGTTTTTGGATCGTAGCTAAATTCCTTAATCACGCTGCCTTCAGGCTTGAGTAATGGGAAGGCGATCGCATCCCGAATACTGGCACAATCAGTTAATAACATTACTAACCGATCAATCCCAATACCTAAACCACCTGTAGGTGGCATTCCATACTCAAGGGCAGTCAGAAAATCCTCATCTACGCCCTGCGCTTCTAAATCACCAGCGGCTTTTCTCTGGGCTTGTGCTTCTAGGCGTTCTCTTTGGTCGATGGGATCGGTAAGTTCTGAGAAGCTGTTAGCAGTCTCGCGCCCTACTATAAATAACTCAAATCGTTCCACCAAGCCAGGCTTATAGCGGTGAGGCTTTGCTAAAGGCGAAATTTCTACAGGATAGTCAATTACAAAGGTAGGTTGAATTAAATTGGCTTCTACCTTTTGCTCAAAAGCTTCATTTAAGAGTTTGCCAATCGATTGCACATCTTCTATAGCTTCAAGTCCAGCATTTTTACTTGCTACCTTAGCTTCTTCCAAAGTTTGGAAAGAATTAAAATCTAAGCCCGTAATTTCTTTAACTAAATCGTGCATTGTTACCCGACGCCAAGGTGGTGTCAAATCTATAGGTTCCCCTTGGTAGGTAATTTGCAGTGTACCGAGTACCTCTTGGGCGACAGTGGTAATAATCCCTTCTGTCAACGCCATCATATCGTTGTAGTCAGCGTAGGCTTGGTAAACTTCAATCGTTGTAAATTCAGGATTATGGCGAGTCGAAATTCCCTCATTGCGGAAAATTCTACCTAACTCAAATACCTTTTCAAAACCACCCACAATCAACCGTTTGAGATGGAGTTCTGTGGCAATTCGCAAATACAACTCCATTTCTAGGGTGTTGTGGTAGGTGGTGAATGGACGTGCATCTGCACCCCCAGCTTCACTTTGCAAAACTGGCGTTTCAATTTCTAGAAAATCCCGCTGTTCTAAATAACGGCGAATACCGGCAGTAATTTGGGCACGACGGCGGAAAGTTTGCCGCACTTCCGGGTTAACAATCAAGTCAACGTAGCGCTGACGGTAGCGCTTGGCAACATCTGTCAACCCATGCCACTTGTCGGGTAGGGGCAAAAGGGATTTCGTGAGGATGGTGTATTGTTTGACGTAGACAGATAACTCGCCCTTTTCAGTCCGTTTGATAGTACCTTTTGCTCCCAGGATGTCGCCGGCATCTGTGAGTTGTTTCAAATGATTAAAAGCATCGGCATCAATATCTGTCATGCCTTCTTGGATGCGATTTTTCTCTAGATAAAGCTGAATTGTGCCAGTTTCATCTTGCAAGGTGAAGAAAGCCAGTTTACCGAAAACGCGACGCGCCATAATGCGTCCAGCAATGGCAACTTCTAAATCAACTTCTTCACCATTGGGTAAATCGGCAAATTGTTCTTGCAATTGCGCTGCATGATGGGTAGATTCCCAACGATAGGCGTAGGGATTGGTTCCTAGCTGCTTAAGCTGGTCTACTTTTTCCAGCCTGGCGGCACGGATATCTTCTTCCGACATAGTAACGAACTAAATAGGGCAAGATTAATTATAGATGCTGCAAAAGTTGGCAGTAAGAGATATTTACGCTTTGCAGGCTACTTTCAGAATGCCATGCACAGACGCAAAGCGTCTTGTCGTCAGACATCGCCGCTAAAGGAAATGCACAATGACACAAACTAGAGTGCGCTTGTGGAATATAGATGAATATCACCGCATGTTTGAGACAGGTATTATTGCAGCCTATGAGCGTGTGGAACTGATTGAAGGGCAAGTAATTCCCATGAGTGCTAAAAATCCTCCCCACGCAGCCACAACGTTGTGTGCATCTGACTACCTCAAGCGCCTGCTAGTGGAAGTTGCCTTAGTTCGGGTACAAGATCCCATTCGGTTAAGCCAATACTCGGAACCTGAGCCAGATATTGCAGTTGTCCATATCAATCCCCGAAAGTATATTGACCACCATCCTGCACCCAATGAAGTTTTTACGTTGATTGAGGTAGCCGATACGACGCTAGAGACAGATCGTAAACAAAAAGCGCCTCTCTATGCTAAAGCAGGAATTATTGAATACTGGATTTTGGATGTAAATCAGCGTCAGGTTTATGTTTTCCGTGAACCTGGCTTGGAAGTTTACAATCAAGAATTTATTTTGAAAGAAAATGCAACATTATCTTTGATTGCATTTCCAGAAATAGAAGTCCAGATTAGTCAAATGTTTCCTTAAATTTCAAAACGGATTTTGTTTGACTGTTCATAGCTTAAATATCATCTAATTCAAGTTAACCGCTTAATTCTCAGCTTACTGATAAGTTCATGCACCATTAGCGCACTTGACACTTGTCTACAAACCAAATTGTAAACATTTAAATAGATTCAGGTGTATAAAAGCCTAAATGTGAACTTATCTACATCAAAAGATTTCCAACCTTTATTTTTGTCCTACTTGTAGCGAATATCGAGATAAGATTGCTTTCATCTTTAAGTTAGTAAATTGCATGATCGCATTTACAAGATCTTGCTGGTCTGGTTGCAACTTTAATGTTTCTAATGCTTGATAGAAGTTATTCCCAGAACGCAGTTTTTGAGCAAGTTGGGTACGTTGAGAAGAGCTTAAGACTGCATTAATCTCTTTGTTTCTACGTTGACGTACAGCCTGGAGTTGTTGGCGTTGTTGCGGAGTCAGGTTTATATCGGCAGTTGCGGCTGAGTATGTTACAGGGTTAGCAACTTGGGCAAAAATATCACCATAATTAGTATGGAGTTGAACTGGTGCAGCCAAAGTAATTCTAGGCAGGAAAAGGGTAAGAACCAGAATATTAGCCAATACAAACAGTCGTTTTGTCAAGTTAATTTTCATAATGCACTAACTCATGAAATAATAAATTTCACATAAAAATAGTGCTGAGTAGAAGAAAGCTAAATCAGGACGGGCTAAACACCCCGCTACTGCTAACAGCACTTAGTAATTAGCACTACTGTGATCTTTTCATTCTGTCAATTTCTTGTTGTAATTCTTCAATTTTACGGCGTAAAGCTTCAGCTTCATTTTCACTAGTTTGGGCTGCAACATTTACTGAGCCGGAAGCAGGCGATCGCTGATAATTTCCTCGGCGAATTTGCTGATATTCTTCTGATACTGCCCATTGCCGTAAATAGTGCAAGCGTTCCACAGCAAAAGGATGGCTCAGCATCGTTCCTTGCACGCCACTATACATTAAGAATTTATACACTTGATTCAGTCCATCTTCATCCAGTGCTTGATAACTTTCTGACTGACGAATAAACTCCTGTAAACTGCATTCATGGGCATATTTGATACTACCACCAGCAACTTTCATCATCGAAGACATCACTGGGTTCAAATCATCCATCACTAACAGTGCAGCGCGATCTGAAGATAACTCGGCTTTCCGCCGCCATTCAAAAAAGGCATAAATCAACCCTTGACTAAGAAAGTTTCCTATGCCAAAGGTTAATTCACCTAAGGCAGATGCAGCACTCATCGCCCACATCGCCATTTGAATTAAAATAGTATGACCACATTTAATGTGCCCCAGTTCATGGGCTAGTACCACCCGAATCTCGGCTTCGTCTAGTAAGTCTAGTATCCCTGTATTTATGACTATGTAAGGATTCTCTTGCCCCAATGCATAGCTATTTGCTTGGGGATCTTGTGAGACAAATAGTGTAGGCTCTGGATAAATATCCAAATCCCGCACACATTCCCGAAACATCTGGTAAATAGTGGAATATTGGCGCGGCCCGACTTGGATGGTGTTGCCCATTAGATAGACTAATTGAGGGCGTTCGTAGACAAATTCCACGAATTTACGAGCGATTAAATCAAATCCTGGTAAGTTTCGTAAAGCTTGCTCGGCTTGGCGATCCAGTGGATGCCTGAAGGCTTCGCTGGAAATTCCTGTGTAAGTTGGCATAATTCAGGGGGATTGGTGATTGGTGATTGGTCATTAGTCATTGGTTTTACAAGGGACAAATGACTAATGACAAGATAATAGAAATGGGGCTTTGTAAGTAAAAATCACTTTGTATGGGATTAAAAGCGTGTGATTGAGGCAGAAGTTCATTTGTCACTACATAACTTTTTGCGATCGCAGGCGGGTTTCCCTTCCTGGCCCCATCATTTGACGATGGCACGGTTGGTAGCACGCGCCTTGCGCTTAGGACGTAGCGCCTTAATCCAAGTAGGGGCAGTTTGTGGGTATCAAGGGCGCTATCGCACTAGTTTTGTTGCATCAGCATTGATGTGGCATGGGCCTGTAATTATTGTTGCCCCAGAAATAGTACAGCAACGTCTGCTACAAGTGGAAATTCCTCGGCTACAGCAGTGGCTACCAGCCAACAAGCCAATCAGGACAGGTGACACCTGGCCAGGTAGCGAGTTCCAAGGACTGTTGTTGACCACTCCAGAAGCTTGGTTAAGAGGTCAGTTGAATGATCGCGATCGTTTTCCTCATGGTATTCCCACAATAATTGATGGAGTGGATGATCTGGAAGATTGGGTGCGTCATCAGCTGACTCAATCTATTCAACCGCATGACTGGGATCAACTTATGCTCGCTTGTCCAAGCCAAGCTGAAGCAATTCGCTCTGCACGAGTGCAACTGACACACGAACTGTTCCAGCATCCTGCTAATCCTTATGAATGCTATCTGATTTCTCAACCAGAAGCCGAGATTTTAAGCCATCTTTATTCAGTATTGGAATCAGCCAATATCCCTGATGTCTGGAAACAGTTCTGGCAGCAATTTCAAAGCTTTAATGAAAATCTTTCTCCCTCATCTCCCCTTCTCTGGGCGACTATTGCCCGTCGTCAAGGTTTATTTTCTTTGCACTACGCCCCAATTGAATTAGCGGAAATACTTTCACCCATTTGGCAGCGGCAACCTGTAGTTTTAATTGGCAGCGCCTTAGAATCAGAAACAGAGGCTCCTCTTTTTTGCCAGCGCTTGGGTTTGGACGATTTAACTTGCTTAAAGTTTTCCTCGGATAGCCAAGCGGAAGCAATTCAACTGTATGTACCCTATAAGTTGCCTTTACCTAACACGCCAGAATTTCAAGCCGCATTTATTCACAAAGTCCGTACACTGGTTTGCCTAAGTGCTACATCGCCAGGATTGACGGTTGTGTTAGTGGGAGATGTGCCACTCAAGTCTCAAGTAGGGGCAATTCTGGCTTCAGAGTTTGGTTCGCGGGTGCAGGTGGAAAAAACTTGTTTGGACGAGAATGGTATTTTGGTCAGTGGTTGGGAATTTTGGCGAGAACATCAAACAGTCTTGCCTGCACCCCAGCTGTTAATCATTGCTACTTTACCCTTGCCATCTTTGGAAAATCCTCTTGTAGCTGGTAGGGTAGCTCACTATAAGCGATCGCATCAGGACTGGTTTCGTTTATTCTTGTTACCAGCTGCTTTGAATGAATTGCAACGCGCGATCGCGCCAGTACGAGAAAATCAAGGTATCGTTGCTTTACTTGATAGTCGCGTGGTTAACCGTAGTTACGGCGCTCAAATTCTTGCTGCTCTAAGTCCTTTAGCACGGATTAACTATCTTGACCCAAGTCTGTTTTCTAATACTAGTGAAGAAAATTCGGCGTAAGGTAAGTTGACAGTTATTTATTCTCTTGTACTGACTATTTACGTTTTGTCAACCGAAGCGCGATCATCTCATAGCAAGCGCTATTATCAGTTTGAGCAGAACATTCCAAGTTTCATCAACTGCCACATTTTCTATTTGCATTAGCAGTAAAATTTACAATTGCTGTTGTGCAAGTAATAAATCTGCCAGTATGAACCTAGAACCTACATTGAATTTTAAATTTTGAATTGCTGATTATGGGTGAAGCAAAACGTCGTAAAACCACACTTGGAGAGAAATACGGTCAAGATACTCGGATCTTACCTTGGGTTCCCATCACCAAAACTCAAGGTGAATTATTTGTCGCTTGGACTACTCGCGGTGCCTGGATAGGTATTGGTATTATGGTTGTTGCATGGGTGACTATCCGTTTTATCGGCCCAGCTTTTGGTTGGTGGCAAGTAGTCTTATAAGTATTTATATAGTTTTATGAATGGTTACACTGAAGAAGTATAACCGTTCATAAATAGACTTTCATCAAAAAATTGGTGGGAGTGTAGAATACCAAAAGTGAAAGTTAGTTGTTAATTGTTAGCAATTAATTATTGATTAATAACTGATAATTCAATACGCTTAGTGTTATGGCTAAAAACCATAAAATTAGTAGGTTGAGTAGAGCAGAGCGAAACCCAAGAATTATTTTTAACTTGACTGTAGTAACTTATAGTTAATAACTATTTTTGTTTGTTAGCAGCCAACTTTTGGTCTGTATCTTGTATTTCTAAAAGTTCTGGGATAGTTACAAAACGATAGCCTTGCTTTCTAAAATTACTAACAATTTCTGGTAAAGCTTGCACAGTTCTGGAACGATTACCACCACCATCATGCATTAGCACAATACCACCAGGTTTTGAATCTTTGATCACATTATTGATTAAGTTTGGTACAGTTGGCAGCTTGTAATCTATGGAGTCAGCTGACCACATCACTACAGTATATTTTTTGTTTTTGGCATAAGCAGCTAATCCATTATGTAGCATGCCACCAGGTGGTCGGAACAAAGTTGTTTTAGCACCTGTAACTTGATAAATTAGGTCTGTCGTACGTTCAATTTCAAAAGCAGCTGCCTGTGGATTGAAAAAATGATACCAGTGATGCCAAGTATGGTTAGCAATCACATGACCTTCAGTTACAATCCGCTTCCCTAATTCGGGATAATTTTTCAAGTTCTGTCCAACAACAAAAAATGTTCCTTTGATATTATTTGCTTTGAGAATATCTAATACTTGGTCTGTGGTCTGAGGCCAAGGGCCATCATCAAAAGTAAGAGCAATCACTTTTTGACCATGAGTAAGTTTTGCAGCCTTAATTATTACTCCTTGAAAACTTGATGGTACAGAGTAAGAAAGTCCCTTTGCTTGTGCTTCTTGTTGCCAAGTTGTGAGCATCGCCGCCTTTAATCCCTCAATGCGCTGCTGAGTTCCTACTTTCGCTGCTATATCTGTTACATATATATTCTGTCTATTCTGAGCCTCGGAGAAATTTGATTTTACAAGCATCATAAAACCAAGGCTGAAAGTACCGCATAATGCAAGCAGTGTGATTAATATTCCTTCCGGCCAGAGAAACGATTTATTGTTTTCCACTTCATAGCTCCTTCAAGGGTCGAACCATCGGTAAAAATTTGACGGTACGTTGTAGCACATTTTTTCTAGATACTCAAATACGCAGTTACTCTCTAAATAATCCTGAAAAATAGAAGAGAGATTAACAGTAATTAAAAAATCGTGAAGAAAATTATACAGATTTGACCGAAGTCAAAATTGGTTGGCTTTGGACATACGCTGGTTATATGGCAATTGGTACTATTTAATTTCAACTACGCGTCTATAAAAGGTAAAGTCTGCATTTCCAGACTTTCACCGTTAGCTTTAAGAATGAGCGTAATTGAATAATTAACCGCACTTCAATAACCATGCTACTAGGAGCCAAGTTATAACTCCTGTTTTTCCTCTAACCGCTAATTGCTTGTAGACAGTTTATCCGGGAGTCCGTAGCCTTACGGGTTTTGTGCCTCTGCCAATGAGGTGGGCTAGTGAATTATTGGATTAATATACAGAATTAACACAAGGGGTATAGTAACCGCCTAGAAAAAATCTAATGGACTAATAGTTCATTCTTGATAATGTATATTCTACTGTCTATGACTATTCCTTCCTTTTTAAGAAAAAGTTAAATTTTTAACATACTGATGTTGCCTTTGACCTTCTGAGAAATAAATAGACGCAAATCAAGTTAATATAGTTTCTCATTGCCAAGGGGCAGTTATTCGTTAACCTAGATACTGTTCACTCATTTACTAAAAATAATTTCATCGGTAGCTTCTTTCAGTTTTTGATACTGGTACATCAGCCTAAATTGCTTGAAACTTTTTGTTTGCTACTGTTTACCTCAAGTCAAGGAAGGCAATACATTATTAATAGTGCAATTCAATATGCAATGTTACCGTATTTATACGGTAATTGATAGGAACTTTATGAGAAAAGTGTTAAAATTGTAGCAGCTATCTCATATAGTTATTTCAGCATTAAGTGTTTCATGATAATGTCTTTTTTTTACCAACTATACTAGATAAATCTGTATTTTCGTGTTTAACAATGCATCTAAATTTAGTTAACAAAACCTCACAAAGCAGGCTGAAGAACTTTTATGAATTTAAACGTAAAATTATTTTTATTTCCCCAGAGTGACAGAAAAGGGCTAATTTCAGTAATCTTATTAAAAAAAACTGCCCTGCCACTCCAGTAAAAACTGACATCAGTAGTCAACTGAATGATTGCAGAGTCAAAGAAATTTCCTGTATATTTAATAGCCAGACGTTGGCAAATAGGTTCACTAAAAGTTATGAACCCTTACTAATAATGCTCCAGCACAAATATAAGGCTTATTTAGCTGGCTCTGATGTTTTAGTAAAGCCTCCAGTTTCCTTCAAAGTATAGATAGGACGTCCTTTAACTTCTTCATAAATACGTCCAATGTATTCGCCTAAAATCCCAATACAAAGTAATTGTACAGACCCTAGAAACAACATTGCAATTGTAATTAAAGTGAAACCAATTAATGGAGACACCGGGTCAAATAAACGCCAATATAGTACTAGCAATATCATGAATAAGGCTACACCAGCTGACAGCAATCCTATATAAGTTGCCAGTCTTAAGGGAACAGCTGAAAAGGAAATAATTCCGTCAACTGCTAATGCCCAAGATTTACCAAAAGTATATTTAACTTTGCCAGCAAAACGAGGATTTCGTTCAAAATGTATGGCTGTTTGACGAAACCCTATCCAAGCTCGTAAGCCACGAATGTAGCGGTTGCGTTCAGGCATTGCATTGAGAATATCTACCACTTGCCGATCCATCAAGCAAAAGTCTCCTGTATCAGCAGGTATGTCTACATTAGCTAGCCGCTGAAGAATGCGATAAAAAGCATAGGCAGTGAGACGTTTTAGCCAGCTTTCCTTTTGGCGAGATAAACGCTGAGCATAAACTACTTGGTAGCCCTGTTGCCATTTTTCAATCATCTTTAAAATTAGTTCTGGGGGATCTTGGAGATCAGCGTCCATGACGATAATACTTTTGCCTTGAACAAAGTTCAAACCAGCTGTGACTGCGATTTGATGACCAAAATTCCGAGCAAAACTGAGATAACGCACACGACGATCGCAATGGTGGAGTTCACGAATCATACTTAAAGAGCGATCGCGACTACCATCGTCAATCAAAATCAATTCTACTTCGCCATCTAACTGTGCTGTTACATTAATCAGACGCCGATACATTTCAGTGATATTTTCTTCTTCGTTATAAATAGGGATTACTAGAGAGTAGATTGGCTTAGTCACAGTTATTATCTAGTTTATGTCACCTTTAATCAGAGAGATTTACTGTAAAATAGTTGCTGTAATTTGTCATATAAATATAAATTTTTGTGCAAATGAATAGAAAAAATTATATACAGTTATAAAAGTGAATCAACCTATTATCAAAAAATTATTCCAATTTTAGATATGCGTCCATTCCGAGACAAAGAATGGCTATTGAGCTTGCTCGTGGGATCTCTGTTTTTGTGGCTGATATTTTTGGGAAATTCGCCCTTACGAGACTGGGATGAAGGTACAGTAGCACAAGTTGCCCGTGAAATTTGGCGTGCTCCAGTTGGTTCAATGCGTTGGCTTTACCCCACTTTGGGAGGTGAACCTTATCATAATAAGCCGCCTTTAGTACACTTACTAATTGCTTGGGCTTACTCAATTGGTGGCGTAAATGAGTGGACAACACGTTTACCTGGTGCGGTGTTAACTGCTTTGGGAGTGCCTTTGCTTTACTTGGTGGGGCGTTTGCTTTTTAACCAAAGCTTACCAGCTCTGTTTGCTGCTTTGGTTTACTTAACAATGTTGCCTGTGGTGCGTCACGGACGACTGGCGATGCTAGATGGTACGACTATTACTTTTTTCCTGCTGTTGTTGTTTTGTTTGCTGAAAGCGCATCAGAACCAACGGTATGCTCTAGGCGTGGGATTTTGTCTAGGGCTGATCACTCTGACAAAGGGAATGATAGTTTTGCTATTGGGAGGTATTGTTTGTTTATTTCTCTTGGTACGACAATTAACTTTATTAACAAGCCCTTATTTTTGGGTGGGAATATTTTTAGGAAATGCTCCAGTGATCGCTTGGTATGCTGCTCAATGGCAACATTATGGAAGTAATTTTTTACAAGTTAATTTTCAGGCCCAGACTTTTGCTCGTCTTGTACAACCTGTTGAAGGTCATAGCGCACCTCCTTGGTACTATTTAATTGAGCTACTTAAATATGGTTTTCCCTGGCTGTTATTTTTGCCGGGAGGGTTTTATCTAGCTTGGAAAAAGCGTCATACTACTTGGGGTTGTTTAATTCTGATCGGCACAATTGTTTACTTAGGAACTATATCTTTGATGAGAACAAAACTGCCGTGGTATGTTATGCCTGTTTATCCTTTTTTAGCTTTGGCAATTGGTGCTGAACTCAATGAATGGCAACAACATAGTTTTAAAACGCGAATTTTGGCAATATTATTTGCTGTTATAGCTATTGCAGGTTTAGGAGGTTGTGTTTACTTTACTATTGCAAATCCTCAGCCTATTTTAATTGTTATGAGTATAGTTTTAACAATAAGTATGAGCATCGTAGCATGGCTGATTGAACAGCGCGATCGCCAGTTTATTCCAGTTTTATTTACTGGGATATACTTAGTTTTAGGACTGCTAATGAGTTCACAATCATGGATTTGGGAGTTAAATGAAGCTTTTGCAGTTAAGCCAGTTGCTACATTAATTCGCAAGCATGTCTCACCAGGAACAACAATTTACACCTCTTTTGCTTATGGTCGCCCTAGTTTAGATTTTTATTGTGATTGCAAAGTTATTCCCCAAAGTTTGCCAATTTTAAAACAAAAGTGGTCAAATAAATCTTATTTACTCATAGATAATGCAAGTTTACAGAAAATAAATTTACCAGATAGTAACACTCTTGGTACTGCTGAAGATTTTACTTTAATTTCACCACAAATTAATTAAGATTTAAATATTATTACTTTTATGTATCAGATTTTGTATATTCTAACCAAGCCATTTGTCATGACCATAATTAATCCATTGTTGAACTAGTCCAATAACAGAAATCGAAATTAGCCACCACAAAGTGTGATATTTTGTTTTCCCAGGAATACAACGATATAAATATCCCAAAGCTACGAAAAAGAAGGGAACTGCAAATATATATCTTCCCAAGCTATGCAAACGATCTTGAGTAAAAAATATAATAATTGAGTGAGCGCTAGTAAAGTAAATACAAAACCAAAAAAGATAGTTACTCGCTAATGTTCTAGTGTAATTAGATATCAATAGTTTGTGTGAATTGTCTTGGAAAATTCTCTTTTTTAACCTTATAAAATTAAAAACATATAGGCAGATTAGCAGAGGTGGATATAATATTAAGATATTTTGACAAAACTTGTATTTAGGAACAAATGCATTTTGTGGTTGAATGAGTTTTAAATAAACAAAAATAATTGATAAAAATAAAATAATCAAAGGTAAATACAAACCTAAGAGGTCAATTAGCAAAGATTTAGGAAATAATAATAGTTCTAAATGTAGACCTAAAGCTTTTCCCCAGTTTTTTTGAGCATGGAAAGGAGCAAGAAAATCACCTCTAGTTTGTAGACAAAAACTTCCGTAAATAGAGTAACCTAACAATGCTGATATCCACATAGTCATAGATATTTTAAGCTCATATTTATATTTTTTGATACTAATTAATAAATTCCTCCAAGAATAAACTTTTAACTGCAAAATTTCTAATGTGAGCATTGTGATGATTGCTGCTGTGGTCGAAAAAAATATTTGGAGTAATACTGGTCTAGTTAAAGCCATCAAAAGTGTAACGGCGAATATAAAACAAAGTTTTATTTTTTCATCGAGTTTTAATTGTGGTAAGCAGACCCAAATAAGAAAGGTGCTAAGTGTAGCAAATAAGCTTTCTGTGTAACCTATAACTCGGAATATTGCCATAGGATTTAGAGTATAAGCTAAAACTAGCCAGAAAGTTAGATATAAGCGTTGTAAGCCTATTTTTAAAACCCAAAAAAGTAAAAAAGTAGAAATAAAGAATAATGTAGTGGCAACTATTAAAAAATAGTGTGCAGCCTGCGCTATAGTTTGTGGATGAAAAACATTACGGATGATAAAAGGCCAAAGGGGATAAAATGCCTGACAACTGGGATTTATAGCCATCTCAGCGTAAGCTTGTATATCCCAGTAGTAACTTTTATGGGGTAACTGTGGAGGAATTTCTCGAACTAATTGAGATGATGAAAAAAACTTATTAAAAGCATCAGGATAAATCAGCATCCCTACAGCAGTACAAAGGATAAATGCACTACATATTATTAAAGATAAAATTAAGATGATGAGTTTTTTTTGAGCTTTCATTTATTGCAGCAATACATATAATAAAACGAAAAATCCTACAGTAAATAATTAAGTTCTTATAAAGAAATACACATTATTGCGTTGATATTACAGCTTAAACTCTAGCTGAGTTTTAAGTTGATTTAACAAATTTTGCTCAAATTCTTGATTACTTGATAGACCATAGTGGCGAATATTAAGCAATATATAATTGAATATTTTTAAATTAACTTGTGAGGAATTTGATTGTATTAACTTAATTAATGGTCGATGGCTTAAATGCGGCGCAATCTCGTCTGTGGTGAGAACACTTCCCAAAGGTTGAACTTGGGCGCTCGCTTCTCGTGTAGCTTGCCAAGTATCTATAGATTCTAGATATCTTTCACCAAAGTAAGTAAATTTTGCTAGACTCACAAATGCCACTAAAGACCATAAGATAATGGCTTTTTTATGTTGTAGCAATCCTTTTCCTACTGCTAAGCTGGAAATTAGAGATAATAACAGGAATGGCAAAATTGGTAGAGAGTACCGATGCAGCAATTCTTTTTGAGGTTGGTAGTCGGCAAAAAGGTTGATAGCTAAACAGGGAATAGCACTAATTAAAAAAGAAGAAATAGGCGCTTGTCCTTGACTTATTAAGTAAACTGCTTGGTCAAAAATTCCTAAGTCCCAAGCAGTTGATTGAAATAGTTCGTGCCGTAAGCTACTAGAAGCGAATAAAACTAACGCACTTATACCAATCATCCAACCAACAGTACCAAGCTTCAAGTTTTTTTTCATTCTGTGAGTAATTTTATATAATTTGATTAATTTTTCACAAATAGAAATACATCATCACGTTGGTATGTTAACTGAAATATTGACTGATTTTTTAGTTTATTTACTAAGCCAAGAGCAGATTCAGAAGTATCTGACCAACCAGGATGGCGGACATTTAGCAATACAAAATCAAACGTATTTAATTCCTCGAATGATGGAACATTAGTAAATTTACACTTAATTAGTTTTCGCTGGCTTAAATGCGGAGCAATGTGTTCTGTGGTAAGTAGATTTCCTGATGACGAAACTAGAGCGATCGCTTCTCGTGTAGCTTGCCAATTATCCAGATATTTCAGATGTTGTGAGGCAAAAAAACCAAATTTAGCTAAAGCAAAAAACCCTACCAACGACCACAAAATAATTGCTCTTTGGGTTCGTAGCCATGTCCTCTCTACTGCTAAATTGTCAATTACAGCTACCATCAGAAATGGTATAACTGGCAGCGAGTAATGAAAAATCAAGTTTTTTTGTGATGGATGATTGGCAAGAATGTTGAGTACTAAACAAGGAATAGCACCAATCAAAGCTGTCACTTGAGGCAAAAGTCCCCAAATTACAGGTGCTAACAACAGAAGCAAATATTCTAAGTTAGTTAATGAAAAGACTTTTCCTAAGATTAGTTCTGGTTGAGACAGCAAAATCTTAGCCATTTCGGGGAAGGAGTTTCCCAGATAACTATACCGATAAAGATGACGTTCTAGTAACGCTGCTTCACTCCCGAAAAATGGGATGATCCCTTTATTAGCAATTAAAAACCAGGCAATACCACTAATAAGAGCGATCGCACCATATAGTCGCCGCTTTTCAAAAAAAAGTAACCAAACTCCCATCGCGGCAACTGTTAAAGATAATACCGCTTTACATCCCAACACTATAAGAATACTTAAACAAAACCATCCTACCTGACCTAGCCGTGCCGCTAACACCGCTGCCAAAAGTGCTGGGATGGCGATCGTATCTGGGTGAAAATCAAACAGATTGGCGTTATACACTAATGGATACAGCAGGTAAACTGCCACCATTGCTACTGCTTGGCTTTCTTTCAATCCAGCTTGACGGGCCAGATACCATGTAGGCAGAGCACCTAATGCCAAGGCGGCTGATTGCACTGCAAACAACCAGTAAACACTGGGATAGATTTTGTACAGCAAAGCCAAGGGATACAATATCCAAGCAGCATGGTCGCCAAGAATATGAAAACCCAAAAAAGAAGAAATCGGCGGTTGTCCCTGACTAATTAAGTAAACTGCTTGGTCAAAAATTCCTAAGTCCCAAGCGCCTGAATTAAACAGCTCGTGTCGTAAGCCGCTGGACGCGAACAAAATTAAGGCACTTATGCCAATCATCCAACCAACAGAACCAAGCTGATTCAGTGTTTTTCCCATTCCCCATTCCCCAGTCCCCAGTACCCAATCCTCTTCACCCTACCCAGCGTTCTTGGGCAAATCCTACAGCAATCTTGGCGAGTAATGTCATAAACAAGCCCAACATTAAATATCCCTGACGCGGATGGCGAGATAGCAGCATACCTATGGCTATACTCAGAGGCACAATCCCATAAGCAAGACGGCTCAAGGAGATAGTACCCCCAGAGGCTAGCAGCAGACCAATACCGCAAAAGCCATAGAGAACAGTAACGGGGGTCAGTTGCGTGCGTAATCGCCATAACATATAGCCTCCACCCAAGACCATAAACGCGTTCAGCAAGTTATTGGTCAACTGTTCGTTCGCCAGTATCAACAAAAATAAGACAAACGCGTAAAAGCCATAGACTACCTTCACAGAACTCAAATGTTTACGGTAACGCCATAAAAGATAACCACTGGCAAAAATTACGCCAAAGCATAAAGGATACCAGGGATCTTTAATAATCCCGCCAGATGAGTCTTTAATCCACCCAAATTGCCAATTGTTTGTGCCAAATGGAATTTGCATGAGCATATTTAACCAACCCTGCCAATCAAATCCTAAGGAGGGTCGCCATCCCCGCTGTGCTTCGATAAACGCTAAGGGATCGCCAAAAGAAATCGCACAATACAGACTAAATAAAAGTAGCCCAATAGCGGTAGCTAAACTAGCAACATAGGCAATAGGTGGTCTGCGTTCTTTCCAAGATGCGATCGCCAAGGCTGGAATTAGCGCCATCCCTGTGGGTCGTGTTGCTGTGGCCATTGCACCCCAAAAGGCAGTCCAGCCATACTGCTTTTGATCAAAGGCTCGTAAAGCAGCTGTACTCAAAAACAAATACAGCCCTTCTGTGTAAATCACCCCCGTAAACATAGACGACGGACACCAAGACAACACCGCAGTCGCCCACTGCGCGGCGCTGATCCCATAATGCTCTTTGACCCAAAAGTACAAGCAGTAAAGCGCTGCGAAAAATGCCAAATTGTTCACCAGCGTACCTGCCATTTCAAACGGCAAGCCCAACTTCATCAACACCCAGATGCTTAAGGGAAATAGGGGAAAAAAAGCTAGATTATGCTGTTTGCCGTCATTGACAAATTCATACCCGGAAGTGACGATCGCCCGGTAATGCATACTATCCCAAGCGTCAAAAACCTCCCAGCCAAAGCGCGGCACAATTCCCTCTACTGGTAACGGCAGATTTGGCGCAACCAGCAACATGGCAGTCAAAATAAATATTCGGCTGACAAGCCACATTATTGCAGGAAAGAAAAAATCATTTTTCCATAAAAGTTTTTTTATAACTATCTGAATTGCCATAGACTTGAGTGTTTCAACAGACTCCTTTATGCATCCTCTTACCTATGGCTGTAACACAGCAATTTATGAGTAACGTTTTGCACATTCAATCCTCTACCACTAAAAAGATCAGCACTTAGTTGAAAGTATTTCCTATTTAGTCATTTTTGCGAAAATTCTCAGCATTTATATTTATATATAGTATTTATGAACACATATTTTATCTATTTCCAGGAAAATTGAGCAACTTTGAGAAGAAGTCTATTGATTATGGCGATCGCTGTTATTAATGAGTCCCAAGCAATTTATAGTGGGAGTTGTCTGTAAATCCTGAAGCAATTGTGAAAGCGATTACTCTTGTTGGTTCCACTGGTTCTATTGGTACTCAGACTTTAGATATCGTCACTCAGTACCCAGATCAGTTTCGGATTGTAGGATTAGCAGCCGGGCACAATGTGGAAATGTTGGCTGCTCAGATTCGGCAGTTTCGACCAGAAATTGCTGCGATTTGCTCAGAAGATAAATTGCCAGCACTCCAAGAAGCTATTAAAGACCTTGATCCCCAACCGATTTTACTGGCTGGCGAAGCTGGAGTGATAGAAGTTGCCCGCTACGGCGATTCCCAAACGGTTGTTACGGGTATTGTTGGTTGTGCTGGGTTGCTACCCACCATCGCCGCTATTGAAGCTGGTAAAGATATTGCCTTAGCGAACAAAGAAACCCTGATCGCTGGCGGCCCTGTTGTTCTCCCCCTAGTGGAGAAACACGGCGTAAAACTACTACCAGCCGACTCCGAACATTCTGCTATATTTCAGTGCCTTCAAGGTGTGCCCAAAGCTGGCTTGCGGCGGATTTTACTCACTGCATCTGGTGGGGCTTTCCGAGATTGGGATGTAGAAAAGTTGGCAGAAGTAACGGTTGCTGACGCCCTCAAGCATCCCAATTGGTCGATGGGACGTAAAATCACGGTTGACTCTGCCACTTTGATGAATAAGGGCTTAGAAGTGATTGAAGCTCACTTCTTGTTTGGGTTGGATTATGACGATATCGATATTGTCATTCATCCCCAAAGCATTATTCACTCGCTAATTGAACTGCAAGATACTTCAGTTTTAGCCCAACTCGGCTGGCCGGATATGCGTTTACCTCTGCTGTATGCTTTATCTTGGCCTGAACGCATTTATACCGATTGGGAACGACTAGATTTAGTAAAAGCGGGAAATTTAACTTTCCGCGAACCAGATCACCAAAAGTATCCTTGTATGCAGTTGGCTTATGCTGTGGGTAGGGCTGGTGGCTCAATGCCGGCTGTATTAAATGCAGCAAATGAACAAGCTGTAGCGTTATTTTTAGAAGAAAAAATTCGGTTTTTAGATATTCCCCGGTGTATCGAATTGGTGTGCGATCGCCATCAAAATGATAACTGTGCAAATCCTTCTTTAGATGACATTGTGGCAGCAGATAAATGGGCAAGGCAAGAAGTTTTAATAGCAACTGAAAAGCTACAAACTCACTCGCGGATAATTTCTCTGCGATAAAATCGTTCAGCCTTCAGCTTAATGCTGAAGGCTAATAATCGTTTTAAAATGTCACTTGACTTTTATCTCTTATTTCAATCAGCCAAAAACACATTTATCTATTTATTTACAGCTAAGAAATTAAGCTTAATTTTTGTCTAAAATATACCTAATAAACTCTTAATTACGCAGAATATTTATATATCTACGACTAAATAAAAATTATTCAAAAATTTACAAAACAAGTTGTTTGACGTCTGAATTCTTTTTATATTTTCGGGTATAGTCGTTGTGGGATTCTCAAACAAAAAACCAAGTTTAGTAGTTTAGTTGTAAATGAGGATCATAACTTTTGTATTAGGAATTATTACCACAAGAAAAATTTACTCTTTCTAAATAAACCCTTTTTTACAACAGAGCGATTCTCAAGGAGTTATATATGATTGTTACCTTGATTGTAGCTTGGATCGTCTTTACAATATTGTGGAAATTGCTAAAAACAACCGTAAGCAATGCGTTGACTATTGCTGCGATCCTGGTCTTATTAAATATTAGTTTTGGTATTACTCCCCAAGATATTTGGCATCAGATAACTCAATTTGCTCAGAGTCTGTCACAAATTCAAGGTAGCAAGTAGTCAGGATGAAATTAGAAACGTCTATTTATTTAGGTAACGCGGAAACTTTTGCCAATGCATCCTTAAAACTTGCAGGTAACTGAGGCATAATCTTGCCTCTCTCGCGATCTAAAGCTACTAAAGTCACCTTGGCAGTAACGTACAATTGTTCTCCATCAATTGAAGCGATCGCATAATCCCAATTGATGCGGACACCAGTTACCTCAGCCATGCGGGTTTTTACGACCACTGCCATACCTAATTGAACTGAACGATGATACTGTATTGACAGTTCCACAACTGGTAAATCGCAGCCTAAAGCTACTAAATCAGCAAATTCAATCCCTATCGAGCGCAAGCATTCGATCCGCGCTTCTTCCATCCAAGCAATATATGAACCATGCCAGACAACACCTGCATATTCAGTATGGTGCGGTTGGACTCTAATAGGATATTCAAACCAACTCTCATAAGCCCTCAGTGATGGAGTATCAATAGCACTGATTGGCGGTAGTTGCGGTTGGCTAGGTTTTTTTTCTGACATCTTTAAGTTTCTAAGCAGCTAGAAATTTTCCAGATATTAAATAGCATAAAAGTCTATTGCATTGCAGAACTTATTGATTTAATATTTACAATTCTGAACGCAAAGAGTGTTTTGTTATGCTGCTTAATCTCCGCTACGTTAATCTGATAACTTTAACTGTATTTAGTTTACTAGGTTTTGGGATGGTGTACCCAGAAGGTAAACAAGTAACCTCAAATGCCAAGTTGCAGTACCACTACGGAGAAAAAGCTCAGGCTTCACCAATAACAATAGCCGATTAGAAATCGAGAAGCTCAACAAAGAGGCTATCGAGCAATTTCAGCGAAGGCGATTTCCAGAAGCATTACAGAGATTACAGAAAGCATTAGCCATAACTAGAGAATTTGGAGAACGCTCTTGGGAAGCCGTAACATTTAATAACATCGGGAGAGTATACCAAAGTCAAGGTCAGTATTCACAAGCACTACAATCTTATCAACAAGCTTTAGTTATTGATAAAGAAATTGGAGATGCTGTCCGCCTTGGCAAAACCTACAGTAATATTGGTTACTTATTTGATATCCAAAACAAACCAGATTTAGCTATTTTTTTCTACAAGCATTGCTTGATTAATCGTGAGAAAGCTCGCTTGAATCCATCAGCACTTTCTGTACAACAACCAGATGCTTACAGCATAACTGTTGCCCAGACATATCGCATTTTGGCAGAACGATTGCTTAAACAGGAACGTGTTGCTGAAGCGCAAAGAACAATGGATTTACTCAAAGTTGAAGAACTAGAGGAATATCTCCAAAATGTGCCAGGTAATCAACGCACTGCTAAAGGCATTGAGATTGTAACAAGAGAAAAACCAATTAAACAAAAGTTGGAACAAACTCTAGCTCAGGCTATTGTACTGGGTAAAGAACTGACAACATTACGTAAAATTTCTCCTCAAAAGCGATCGCCTCAACAAGAACAACGCATCGAGCAATTAGTATTAACTCAGCAGCAACAGTTAGAAGCATTTAATAAATTTATCACTAGTTCCGCTGTTACCGCACAGGTAGAGCAAATTAGCCGCACAGCAAGACAGCAAAATTTAGATTTAGAGAGTCTTAATCAAGTTCGGGATAATTTAGCGCGATTACCTCAAAAATCTGCACTTCTTTACCCACTGATTTTAAAAGATAGCTTGGAATTGGTTTTGGTAACTCCCGAATCTCCACCAATTCATCGCACCGTTGCTGTGACAAGCAAAAACCTCAGTCAGACAATTGTTGCTTTCCGCCAAGCTTTAAAAAATCCCAGTCGCAATCTCAAAACACCTGCACATCAATTATATGACTGGCTAATCAAGCCGATAGAAAACGACCTGAAGCTCTCAGGTACACAAACTCTAATTTATGCTCCAGATGACCAGTTACGCTACATTCCTATAACTGCTTTATTTGATGGGAAATGGTTAGTCCAACGCTTCAGCGTTAATCACATCACATCTGCTAGCCTGAGTAACTTGAACACCCCAAATCAATCTAATTTGCGGGTTTTAGCTGGTGCTTTTACTAAAGGTAATTATCAAATTAAAGTTGGTAATCGGCAGTTTGCTTTTGCCGGATTGCCATTTGCAGGGCGAGAAGTGGAAAGCTTATCAAAAGTAGTTCCTGAAACAAAGAAACTTTTAGACGATGCTTTTAGCCCCAAAGTCACTGTACCGCAAATGGATGATTATTCAATTGTCCATTTAGCTACTCATGCAGCTTTTGTAATGGGTAAACCAGAAGATTCATTTATTTTATTTGGGAATGGCGATCGCGTTAACCTCAGAGATGTCGCCACTTGGTCACTTCCCAATGTGGATTTGGTAGTTTTAAGTGCCTGCGAAACCGGCTTAGGAGGCTCGTTAGGCAATGGTGAGGAAATTTTGGGTTTTGGTTATCAGATACAAAAAACTGGTGCTAAGGCAGCAATTGCTTCCTTGTGGGCTGTGGATGATGGTGGTACGCAAGCATTGATGAGTGCTTTTTATGCTACGCTGCCATCAGGCAAGTTGACAAAAGCCGAAGCCTTACGACACGCTCAAATCTCTTTAATTACTGGAAAATGGAAGGGAAATCACAATACATCTACAGCAGCAGTTGGTGACTTCAGTCACCCGTACTACTGGGCACCCTTTATTTTAATTGGTAATGGACTTTAGCTATTGAGCGATCGCAACCTTTGTCAATAGTGATCGCGTCATCCTATGACAGATTAGTCTAAAATTGTAGAGCAAAAGTAGCAATTACTACTTTATAAATAAATATTTGATCCCATTGATAAAGCTTTCTTTGCCACAAAACAAACTGGCAAGTTTAAGGCAGAAACCCTGACAAAAATTTACACTGGTCTGATGATTCGGAAGCCCTGACCCGATTGTCTATAATATTGAACACCCTTAATTTTAATTGGCAATACGTTTTAATACCTTCGAGCTTCTAGCTCACAACCCTTTGGGTGAGATTTTAGCAAACTTGCAAAAAGATGTGACAGGCTAGCGATGAGCCAATTACTTAACGGTAATAGAGAATTGGTAATAGGCGATGTCAACCAAACCACTATTCCCCATTACCGATGATTAATTTCCAATTTGCCATCGACTCTTGGAAGCTTAATATTTCTTGGCAAGAGTTTTAGAAACTGTCCCAGTTTGCATGGATTGCTTGACAAGATTAGCTAATTCTTGTAACTGGTTAATTGCCTCTGCACCCTCTAACTTCATTAATTCGCGGTCATCCCGCATCTCCGTCCAAGTTATTCCGTAATCAGACACTAAAAACCGAATCAGGTGGTTATCACCCAAGCTAACCATAAATGATGCACTATTCATCTGATCACCACAGGTATAGCAGGACGCAGGATATCCACGTCGTTCTAGTACAATTGCCAAGGCTTGTAGGTTCATTACCAAGTCTTGGACGAATTGTCGGTGTTGATGTGCTAGTCTCAGAAACACTTTTGTCCTCCAGACACCACAGTCATTTGAGTCTCTTTTATATTTTCTTTAGATTTTCTCACCCATTGGTATTGTAAACTATCCATTACAATTCCAAGAAATAGATGAAGCCATTAATAGACTACCTTGCTTAGGGTAGTTGATAACGAATTTGACTGCCGTATCAAATTATTCAATTCGTAAACTCAAAATTTCAGACATAATTGCTAAACTTAGTTTTGTCTTCATAACAGTATTGTCAGGATAGATTATTACTGGCAGCTATCCGTTTTAAGAGTAACTTAAATTTGGCACTAGTCAACTACAGAAAAGCTACATATTCCATTTTTATGGGCAATGTGCAGTCAAATTTACTACTTAAAGAGGCTCTAACGCCACTTCACGCTGTTTTACTCCCTCTTGTTCATATCTTTATAATGTGTATTCTTTAACATAGATTCTGTATCACCAGATTCTTGGAGATACAAAGTTAAACTCTCCTATGTGAAGTTTAGCAAACGCCTGTACAGACTAAAGATTTAGATCTTAGCTAATTGCAATTTTTTATACATTTACTTGCTTAATGCATAAAAGTAAATGTAAAATCCACAATCGATAGATCTAATACTGAGAATAACCAAACTCCGAAGAGTAATGTTGCCATTTCGGCAATATTTTCAGCCTTCGGGGTACTTACCTAAAAAAGTTACATCAGTCACAGAAAATCTCATTCTGATATGAGGGCAGCGTCGGTAGAGGCTTTTTGATTTCATGAACTACACCCAGCTAAATTTGCTTGGGTGGGGTGTATTAATATTCAGGCCTAACGCATGTAGTTTATAATCCGTTAGTCTTGAGTCATAAGCAATTTCACATTCATACATGGGTAAGGGTTAAAGAGAAATAGCATCAGAAAAATTCAATACTTTTAACTTTTTCCCTTTACCCTTTGTCCGACTTCTGCAAAAAGTCTATTAGTCACTACAGCTAACCTAAATTAAATGACTAATGACTAATAGCTAAACTCCACTCAGTTGTTTTTTCAGCTTCAGCGTTGGGATTTGCTTCTGGACTATCAGCTTCAGAGGGTGGAACTAACTGCCAGAACTTCGGCAAGTATTCTTGCCAGTTTTGCAGAATCTTGTTTGCTTTTGGTGAACCAGTGCGTTCCACATGAGTTTTAATTAACTCTTGCAGTTGTTTTGCACCTGCTTCTGTAATCACCTGCTGTATTTTAACAATTTCTGGGTTGACCAACTCAGGAAATGAGCCGTCTTCATCCAAGAAGTATGCTAATCCACCAGTCATCCCAGCAGCGACGTTACGTCCAACCTTGCCGAGGACAACAATCACGCCACCAGTCATGTACTCGCAGCAGTGATCCCCAGCGCCTTCAATAACTGCTGTGCCTTTAGAGTTACGCACAGCAAAGCGCTCTCCTGCTAAGCCGTTGGCAAACAGGACGCCACCAGTAGCACCGTAGAGGCAGGTATTGCCCACAATCACATTTTGTGACGGGTCATAAGTAGCATCAGATGGAGGTGTGATAATGATTTCACCACCATGCATACCCTTACCTACATAGTCGTTGGCCTCACCTTCTAGCGTTATAACTATACCAGGGAGGTTGAAGGCTCCAAAGCTTTGTCCAACACTGCCTTGAAAGTTGAGGTTAATTTGTCCTTCAAAGCCGCTATCGCCGTACTGGGAAGCGATCGCCCCTGCTAAGCGTGTGCCTACTGTTCTGTCGGTGTTGACTATTGGGAAGGTTTTGGTGACAGTAGACTGTTTGCTAATAGCAGCTTTAATTTCGGGATCGGCAAGCAATTGATCATCTAAGACTACGCCGTTGCTGTGAACTTGTTCATGCATCAACCAACTGCGATTTTCTCTGGTATCTGGTAGCTGAAGTAAGCAGTCGAGGTTCAGCGCTTGTGTTTTAGTGAGTTTTGCCTCTTGGCGGATTTTTAATAAATCTGCACGTCCAATGATTTCCGACAAGGAATGGTAGCCGAGTCTTGCTAAGAGACTACGCACTTCTTCGGCAATGAAGTAGAAGAAGTTAACGACGTTTTCTGGCATCCCTGTAAACCGCTTGCGGAGTTCTTCTTTCTGGGAAGCGACACCCACGGGGCAGTTATTTGTGTGGCAGATCCGTGCCATGATACAACCTTCAGCAATCATGGCGATGGAACCAAAACCGAATTCTTCGCCGCCCATCAATGCACCTATTACCACATCCCAACCACTTTTAAATCCACCATCTACGCGCAAAATCACGCGATCGCGTAGACTATTTTGCATCAAAACGCGATGCACTTCGCTTAAACCGAGTTCCCAAGGTGAACCAGCATGTTTAATCGAACTAAGTGGGGATGCTCCTGTACCGCCATCGTGACCGGAAATCTGAATGATATCAGCGTTAGCCTTTGCCACACCTGCGGCAATTGTACCGATGCCGATTTCTGCAACTAGCTTCACCGATACCTGCGCTCTGGGGTTAATTTGGTGCAGGTCAAAAATTAGCTGTGCCAGGTCTTCAATGGAATAAATATCGTGGTGCGGTGGCGGCGAAATCAGCGTGACCCCTGGTTTGGAGCGCCTTAACATCGCAATATAGGGACTAACCTTGGGCCCTGGCAGTTGTCCACCTTCGCCAGGCTTTGCACCTTGGGCAATTTTGATTTCAATTTGTTTGGCGCTGCTGAGGTACGCTGGGGTGACACCAAAGCGTCCTGATGCAACTTGCTTAATCGCACTAGAAGCAGTGTCACCGTTCTGCAATCCTTTTAAATGCGGTAGGGTTGGCGAGTGACCAAACTCGTCTACATCATCTAGGACTGTGTAGCGCACTGGGTCTTCACCGCCTTCCCCAGAGTTGGATTTACCGCCAATCCGATTCATCGCGATCGCCAAAGTTTCATGCGCTTCTCGTGACAAAGCGCCTAAAGACATCCCACCAGTGCAGAAGCGCTTGACAATTTCACTAACTGACTCCACTTCTTCTATGGAAATTGGCGAGCGATTGCTTTGGAAATCGAGCAAATCACGCAAGGCTGTTACTGGTCTGCCTTGAAGATGCTTTTTATAAACTTCGTAATGGTCGTACTCTTTGCTATCCAAGGCCTTATGCAGAGCCTTTACCATTTCTGGGCTATTCATGTGGTACTCGCCACCAGGACGATACTGCACAAACCCCAGGTTTTCTAACTTCTTGGTCGTTACCGGGAAAGCCTTGACGTGGAAGGAAAGCACTTCATCTGCGAGTTCCTTGATACTCAAACCACCAATACGAGAAGTCGTACCACGGAATCCGAGTTCTATTAAATCCCTACCAATGCCAATGGCTTCAAAGATTTGCGCTGCTTGATAACTGGACAGCAAAGAAATTCCCATCTTGGAGAGAATTTTTAACAAACCTGACTCTACGGCTTTACGATAATTTCCTAAAGCTTGCTCTAGTGTGAGGGCTGGAATTTTCTGCAAACCCATTAACTTTTTAGTTTTGGGGTCAAACCACCAATCGCGCACCGTATCTAAAGCCATATACGGGCAAATTGCGCCTGCACCATAGCCAATGAGACAAGCAAAGTGATGTGTGCTCCAGCACTGGGCTGTATTAACAATCAGGGATGTTTTCATTCGCAACCCTTCGCTAATCAGGTGATGATGTACAGCACCCACCGCCAACAGGGGAGGAATGTATGTGTATTCAGTATCGAGGACAGGGCGATCGCTAAGAATTAAAATTTTCGCACCTGCTCGGACTGATTCAGCTGCTTGTGCTTGTAAAGACTGCACTGCTGCTTTCAATCCTTCGGGGCCGTTGGCAATTGCAAATAGGGTTGACAACTCAGCCGTGGCAAATCCCGACAGCTTAATTGCCCCTAACTCTGCTTCTGTCAATAGTGGTGATTCTAGCTTCAGTCTCCGGGCATATTCTGGCTTTGCCTCTAATAAGTTACCCCGTTCACCCAGTTCTACTTTCAAGGACATTACTAGCTTTTCCCGTAGGGGGTCAATTGCTGGGTTCGTCACTTGAGCAAAGCGCTGTTTGAAATAGTCATAAAGCAGGTGGGGTTTTGTTGAAAGCACTGCTAAAGGAATATCATCACCCATGCAGAAAGTTGGCTCTGAACCGGCGATGGCCATTGGTTGAATCACCATTTCTACATCTTCTGATGTGTAGCCAAAGGCTGTTTGACGCTGAAGCAAAGTTTGTCTGTCAATTGTCACTTGCTCCATATCATTTGTCATTTGTCCTTTGCCATTGCCATTGCCATTTGCTAATGAGGAATGACTAATGACTAATGACTTTAATTCTTGGCGATGCTGGCGCAACCATTCCCCATACGGTTGCTGCTTGGCGATGCGCTGCTTAATCTCCCAATTTTTCAGCACTTCATGGTTTACTAAATCCACAGCAATCATTTGCCCTGGCCCAAGTCTCCCTTTCTCAAGAATGCTGGCTTCTGGGAAATTCACTACACCTGCTTCAGAAGCGACGACGATGTAGTCATCCTTGGTGATCACGTAGCGAGCTGGTCTTAAGCCATTACGATCTAGTGTTGCACCAACTTTTTGCCCATCACTGAATACCAAAAGTGCTGGCCCATCCCACGCTTCTTGCAGACCACTGTAATACTCGTAAAAATCGACAATTTCTGGATAGTTCTGCAAAGAAGGCTGATTTTGGTAAGCCTCTGGAACCATAATCATCAAGCTTTCTGAGGGGCTACGACCAGAACGCACCAGTAACTCCAGCACGTTATCTAGAGTGGCGGAGTCGCTGTTGTCAATATGGACTAATGGCTTAAGTTCATTAATACGATCGCCCCATACCGAATGATTCAGGCTAGCTTCTCGTGCCATCATCCAGTTGATATTACCCAATAGGGTATTAATTTCGCCGTTGTGACCCAAAAGCCGCATCGGTTGAGCCAAGGGCCACTTGGGCATTGTGTTGGTACTAAAGCGGCGGTGATAAACAGCAAAGGCGCTCTTGTAAGCTGGATTTGTTAAATCGTTATAAAATTCTCCCAACACAGCAGAACGCACCATGCCTTTGTAAACAATTGTGCGGCTTGACAAAGAGCAGACATAAAATTCTTCTGAAATACTGGTTGCAGCCTTACTAATTCGGCGGCGAGTAATATACAGTTGCCGCTCTAGTTCATCACCACTTTTGTTAACGGAAGCTAGTAAAACTTGTTCAATCTGGGGTTGATTTTCTCTAGCTTGCACCCCCAGGAAATCAGATTGCACTGGCACTACTCGCCACCCCAGTACAGTCAGTTTTTCCTCAGCCGCTACTTGTTCAACTGTTTCCCTAGCTCTTTGTGCTGCTTCTTGGTCTGGCGGTAAAAATATCATCCCCACAGCCATATTACTGATGGATGACAATTCCCTCATCTTTTGGCCATAATCTTGCTGGAACAGCTCCCAAGGAATTGCTGTCAATATTCCTGCACCATCACCAGAGTCTTGGTCTGCGCTACAACCTCCCCGGTGTTCTAAGCAGGTCAAAGCATTTAAGGCTTTTGCCACAACTTCGTGGCTGGCATGATTCTGGCGATGAGCAATAAAACCTACACCACAAGCATCTCGTTCCTCTACCAACCACCTTGGTTCTCGGTAGGTATCTCGTGAGTCAACATTCGCTGTGATTTTCTGGTCTTGATTCATCGGTTTCTTGTTCATACCCTGTTCCTGAAGTGTTGAGTTACTAAATTTTGCGACTACTTATTGAGAAAAATTTCTTAATTTTAACGATGCACAAATACAGATTAATTACCGAAATTTAGGGAAAAAAAATTTTAACTTCGGTTTTACTTTTTAGTTAACCTGTGTTAAAATAGTTGCGTTATTTTTGTATGTGTTTATGCGGTGTTAAACAAGATACTTCTGTCCGGACATTATTCTCGCCCTGACAGACTGTTTTCTATAGTGTGAAGCTAAGTATTTTCTCAATTCCTTTTTCCAGATGCACCTTAGTTGCCAGGTAGAGCATATCTCGATCTACCTGAAATAAAACTAACATTGAACGCTGCACTACGTTTTCAAGCTAACAGTATCCCGTCCCAGTAATAAAATCAGCGTATTACAATATATACCCATTTGACAATTCCCAAATATTTCTGTTGCTGTCTAGAGTCTTGCTGCTTCACAACTGCTACTTGTTTTACTACTAACTAAACCTCACTGAAGTAGCATCAATAGCAGCGATCGCTAAGGATTGAATATCTTAATCTAGTTTTGATAACTAAAACCACCGTGTATGGTCTGGTCAGAACTAGTGCCAGTTCAAACACTTAGTTGTGGTATTTTTAGCGGCAAAATGCTTTTTTGGGTTGAAAAGTGATAACAAGCCAATATACATATTATCATACTTTTTCAAAAATAAACTCATGATTTTTTAATATTTCCCAACCATTAGTCTTTAGTTTGTTCCTTGGGTAATAGCTTTCACAAGTACCTAGTAAATTATGGTAAAAACGCCAAATTGTTACGGACAAGAACACCTTAGTACCATTACTAATCACGGCAATAGTAGGTTTTTCTGGTCAACTATGTCACCAATACTTTTGACAACACTGTGCTTGACTACTAACTATGCTACTAGTGCCCAAGAGTCCTCGACAAATGCCAAAGCAATACCAAGGTTGACCTCACAGTTGCCTACATCTCCTTTTTCAGGGGTGTTATCTTCTGGCAATCAAATTTCTCTCAATGGTCGCACATTACCAGGAACTTGGTTGCAGCGACCTGGAGGTAGTCAAGCGACAACTCATCTTAGTGACGGGGTATTTAGGCAATTAATTGGGGTAAATTTCTTAAACAGTAGTAGTCCAGCTAAACAACCAGTACAGTGGTTTTCATCCGTTACAAAGCCACTAGTTTTAACCACTAGGCTGCTGGGAGCATATCGCTATCTAGATATTACTAATTTTGCTAAAACAGCAGGATGGCAGATGCAAGCCAATGGCAACACCTTGGTGATTGTCACTCCAAAGGCGCAAGTGACCAATATTATTGAAAGTAAGCAATCTTCAGTCCCAACTGTTGCACCATTAGGGCAAGCTCGTATTTTGGTTGATTTAGATCGTCCAACTCCTTGGCAAATTACACAAGGCTTGGCAATCAAAAAACCCCAAACTCTACTCCTCGACCCAGATATACCTATCACCAAGCCAACTGCACCGCCAAATCGAGAGTGGACAATTACTCTAGATGGAATAGCCAATCCCGTCTTGATAGAACGCTACACCCCTTTACCACCTACATTACTGCCAAACCTGCTCAAACAAATATTACCAGTTACACCAACACCACCAATCCCAACAGCACCAGTTCTTGACCCGCTAATTCAAAAAGTAGAGGTAGTCAAGAATCAAACAATTATTCGTTTGAGTGTTCCCTTTGGTCAATCTCCTCAGATTAGTACTATCGCTAACCCCAATCGTCTTGTTATCGACATTCGACCCGACGCTTTAGAACAGCGGGATATCACTTGGGCGCCGGGATTACGCTGGCAACAGCGTTTTGTCAAGTTAGGCGCAGACCGCTTTCCTGTAGTTTCGTTAGAAGTTAATCCCGACAAATTTGGGCTGATGTTGAAACCCGTGTGGACGAACCCGGATACTCTTGCGGGTACTGCACCCCTAATTCAAACAGCACAGCGGTACTTGGCAGTAGCAGCAATCAATGGTGGTTATTTTAACCGCAATAATAGATTGCCCTTGGGTGCGATTCGTCGTGATGGTCAATGGTTATCAGGGCCTATTCTGAACCGGGGAGCGATCGCTTGGAACGATTCTGGGCAATTCTACTTTGGTCGTCTCACTTTGGTGGAAACTTTAACTACTGCAAATAACCTGCGCTTACCAATTCTTTTTCTTAACAGTGGCTACGTTCAGAGTGGCATTGCTCGTTACACACCAGCTTGGGGAACAACTTATACTCCCTTGACAGATAACGAAATCATCCTTGTTGTCCAGAAAGACCAAGTTACTAATCAGTTACCAGGTGGTAAAGCAGGAAATACCATCTTTCCGATTCCTCAAGATGGATACTTACTCACTTTACGCGGTAACGTTGCTACTACCTCATTACAGCTACCTGTAGGCACTACAGTCCGCATTACCAGCGCCACTGCTCCGGCTGATTTTAACCGTCATCCTCATATTGTGGGAGCAGGGCCGCTATTGCTGCAAGATCGTCAAATTGTCCTTGATGCCAAAGGCGAAAAATTCAGTGATGCCTTCATTGCAGAAAAAGCAATTCGCAGTGGTATTTGTACAACAGCAACAGGCACACTGATGATTACTGCCGTGCATAATCGTGCTGGCGGATATGGCCCTAGCTTGGCAGAACACGCACAACTAATGAAACTTTTGGGGTGTGTAAATGCCCTGAATTTGGACGGTGGTAGTTCTACCAGTCTTTACTTAGGAGGTCAATTACTCGACCGTTCTCCTAGTACTGCGGCCCGTGTTCACAACGGAATTGGTATTTTCTTGCAACCACGATAATGAAAGATGGGGTATTTGGACATTTTTTAAAGTTTGAAATAAGCTGCAACTTTAGTTGATGAAGACTTGGTGTAGACACAAAAATTTTAGTAGTGATGGTTTACACCATAACGTTTGATTTTGCTATCTTTAGCAAAGCTAGATTAAGATTGCTGATTTTCACGGTTGCAAGATCGCCCTAGATTTTTCATCAATGGTTAAGAGTACTAACGGTTTGTTATGTCTTCAAATGAGGTAACTATGGCTCAACATCAAGAAATGGCACAAACTACCACTCTGCCCCTACCCCCAGCCATCACTTCCAGAGGCGTTGCTGCAACTGAGCTGCGTCCCTGGGGTGCTTTTACAGTTTTGGAAGAAGGGCGCGGATATAAAATCAAGCGCATCGAAGTTAAGCCTGGACATCGCCTCAGTCTGCAAATGCACCACCACCGCAGCGAACACTGGATTGTCGTTTCGGGTACAGCTAGGGTGGTTTGCGGAGAGCAAGAAGTCCTCCTGAGCAATAATCAGTCAACCTATGTACCCCAATGTACGGCTCATCGTCTAGAGAATCCTGGCGTGATTCCCTTAGTGTTGATTGAAGTGCAAAATGGCGAATATTTAGGAGAGGATGATATTATTCGCTACCAAGATGACTATGCACGTACCAAAGATTAAAACTAGATGAGTGGCTCTGATATTATTCAGGAGCCACTGCGCTGCTTTTATTTGCACATACGCCAGAAGTCACCACCTTCAGAAGGCAGGAACTCCTGGCGTTGTAGCGTTAAAGTGATAATGCGATTGCTCTCATACGCCAGTATGTAGCCAGAATCAAGAACACTCATACAGATAAAGAGCAAACACACCAGACGCTCTTAATACTGGAAAACAGAATTTATTAGGCATTAATAACTGAAGACAAATATCTGAAATCGAATGAGAATATTCCTTACTTTATAGCTTTGGATGTAGCAGTAAACCAACAATAAGGAGTACAAGTGTCAACCCATCTGTAAGATTAAGATAGGGTTTTCAATGGCAAAAAACGAATTCCATGATTCATCTGAGTCAAGCAGCCGCCAGTGAGATTGGACGAATAAAGTCCAAACAACAGCCAAAAGGTTTGTTTCGATTGACAGTTAGACCCGGTGGCTGTTCCGGGTGGTTTTACGATATGTTGTTTGATGAAGCAGTAAAAGTGAGTGATCAAGTTTTTGACTTGAATGGTATTCAAGTAGTGGTAGATGCTGAAAGCTTAAATTACATCAATGGGTTAACACTCGATTATTCAGAGGATCTGATGGGTGGTGGTTTTCGCTTCCACAATCCCCAGGCGATCGCTACCTGTGGCTGTGGAAATTCTTTCTCTATTTGTCCTTCTTAGTCATGGGTAATTAATCATTAGTCTTTGAGCAAATAACAAACACAGAAGTCTAAGTAAAGGAAGGCTCTGTTCAAAACTCCTCCAAAGGGAGACGCTGCGCGAACGAGGACAAATAACAATTGACATAAAACCATCGAAAACGATATAATTAGGATTTGTTAAAACTTAGACAACCTAATGCAGCTTTACGCGCTGTAACTCATGCCAACCATACAGCAGCTAATACGTAATGAGCGCGAAAAAGCGCGTCAGAAAACCAAGTCCCCAGCTCTGAAGCAATGTCCTCAACGTCGGGGTGTTTGTACCAGAGTATACACAACTACGCCTAAAAAGCCTAACTCAGCTCTACGCAAAGTAGCAAGGGTGCGACTTACTTCTGGATTTGAAGTCACAGCTTACATTCCAGGAATTGGTCACAACTTGCAGGAACACTCAGTTGTAATGATTCGTGGCGGTCGGGTTAAGGACTTACCAGGTGTGAGATACCACATCATCCGTGGCACCTTAGATACAGCCGGAGTTAAAGACCGCAAGCAAGGTCGTTCCAAGTATGGAACCAAGCGCCCGAAAGAAGCGAAAAAGTAGGATTAGGCGATTAATCGCATCAAACACGATTAATCGTCTCTCTTAGATAGAAGCGCGTCAAGGGATAGAAAAACAAACAGCGCTTGCTTTTAAACAACAGTGATTATCGCTGATGTATCTGTTTCAGTAAAAGCTACACCTACACTAAGCGAGCAAGTGTAGAAAGTTTTAAGCAAAATACTGTAAGCGACAGCAGCATTAATATCTAGATATTAAGGTTTATAATGTTGTCGCCTTGTGTGTCTAGTTGCAGGCAGCAAGTCAAGTAGGTCAGCCTCGCTGCAACTGAAGAGGAAAAATATGAGGAATTTTAAGCGGCGGGTTCCACCGCTTTTAGTTTCCAGTGTCTGATAGCCTGATAGCATATAATTTCGTTGCCAAATCCGAATTAAAGGTGAAGTATGTCTCGTCGTGGTGTTGTTCAAAAGCGCCCAGTTCCGTCTGACTCCGTATATAACAGTCGCCTTGTGAGCATGATTATCAGACGGATTATGCGTCATGGCAAGAAATCACTTGCCGCACGGATTGTTTATGATGCCTTGAAAACTATTGAGGAACGCACTGGTAGCGGTGCCTTGGAAACCTTTGAAAGAGCAGTGCGAAATGCAACGCCTTTAGTAGAAGTAAAAGCTCGGCGAGTCGGCGGAGCAACCTATCAAGTACCAATGGAAGTGCGTTCAGACCGGGGTACTACCCTAGCACTGCGTTGGCTAGTGCAATTTTCAAGATCCAGACCAGGGCGCACAATGGCCAGTAAGCTGGCAAATGAGTTAATGGATGCTGCTAACGAAACTGGAAATGCCATTCGCAAGAGGGAAGAAACTCACCGCATGGCGGAAGCAAACAAAGCATTTGCACACTATCGTTACTAAGTAGAAAAACGATATATCGCAGTTTTATCAGCGGTGTATCGTTGATTTTTTCAAAAAGACGGTTTTCCGTAAAAGTATAGAATCTTAACAAAGAGTAATATACAAGATATCATGAGGCAAAAACTATAGGAGGTAGCTGTGGCACGTACGATCCCGCTAGAGAGAGTACGCAATATCGGTATTGCGGCGCATATAGATGCGGGCAAGACAACGACAACAGAGAGAATATTGTTTTACTCTGGAATAATTCATAAAATTGGCGAAGTTCATGAAGGAACTGCTGTAACAGACTGGATGGATCAGGAGCGAGAGCGGGGAATTACCATCACTGCTGCTGCTATTACTACCAGCTGGAAAGATCATCAAATTAACATTATCGATACCCCAGGTCACGTAGACTTCACGATTGAAGTTGAGCGTTCCATGCGTGTGTTGGATGGTGTAATCGCAGTATTTTGTTCTGTAGGTGGTGTACAACCACAGTCCGAGACAGTGTGGCGACAAGCAGACCGCTACAAAGTACCTCGAATAGCCTTCATCAACAAAATGGATCGTACAGGAGCGAACTTTTATAAAGTTCACGAGCAAATGCGCGATCGCCTGCGAGCTAACGCCATTGCTATTCAATTACCAATTGGTAGCGAAAACGAATTCCAAGGGATCGTTGATCTAGTGCGGCAGCGTGCATATATTTACGCTAACGACCAAGGAACCGATATCCAAGAAACAGATATCCCATCAGAATTGCAAGAGCAAGTAGAAGAATACCGCACCAAGCTAATAGAAGCGGCGGCGGAAACCGACGATACTCTGATGGCTAAGTACTTCGAGGGCGAAGAACTTACAGAAGACGAAGTTCGTACTGCCCTGCGTAAAGGCACAATTGCAGGGACAATCGTACCAGTACTTTGTGGCTCTGCATTCAAAAACAAAGGTGTGCAGTTGATGCTGGATGCAGTTGTAGATTACCTGCCAGCGCCAAGTGAAGTACCACCAATCCAAGGCATACTGCCAAATGGCGATACTGTCGAGCGGCGGGCTGATGACAACGAACCTCTAGCAGCTCTGGCATTCAAAATTATGGCTGATCCTTATGGTCGCCTCACATTTGTTCGCGTTTATTCTGGTGTCCTGAAAAAGGGCAGCTACGTCCTCAACGCTAGTAAGAATAAAAAAGAACGAATTTCCCGCTTAGTTCTCATGAAGGCAGATGACCGACAAGATGTCGATGAACTGCGAGCGGGTGATTTGGGAGCAGCTCTGGGATTGAAAGACACCTTGACAGGTGACACAATCTGTGATGATGCATCACCAGTAATTCTGGAATCCCTATTCATTCCTGAGCCTGTGATCTCGGTGGCGGTTGAACCCAAAACCAAGAACGACATGGACAAGCTGTCCAAGGCTCTGCAATCTCTTTCAGAAGAAGACCCCACCTTCCGTGTCCACGTCGATCCGGAAACAAACCAAACCGTGATCGCAGGGATGGGAGAACTCCACCTAGAAATTCTAGTAGACCGGATGTTACGAGAATTCAAAGTGGAAGCGAATGTCGGCGCGCCGCAAGTAGCTTACCGCGAAACGATTCGCAAACGTGTCTCCAAAGTAGAAGGCAAGTTTATCCGTCAAAGTGGTGGTAAAGGTCAATATGGTCACGTTGTGATCGATTTGGAACCAGGAGAACCCGGTACTGGCTTTGAATTCGTCTCCAAAATTGTTGGTGGTACAGTACCTAAAGAGTATATTGGCCCCGCAGAACAAGGAATGAAAGAAAGCTGCGAATCCGGTGTCCTGGCTGGATATCCGTTGATTGACGTCAAAGCGACGCTAATTGATGGGTCATACCACGATGTAGACTCTTCGGAAATGGCTTTTAAAATCGCTGGATCGATGGCGATGAAAGAGGCTGTGCTGAAAGCTTCACCCGTCCTCTTAGAGCCTATGATGAAAGTTGAGGTTGAAGTTCCCGAAAACTTCCTTGGGGATGTCATGGGCGACCTTAATTCCCGTCGTGGGCAAATTGAGGGAATGGGATCTGAGCAGAGCATTGCCAAAGTGACTGCTAAAGTCCCGTTGGCAGAAATGTTTGGCTACGCCACTGATATCCGGTCGAAAACCCAAGGTCGGGGCATCTTCTCAATGGAGTTTAGCCACTACGAAGAAGTGCCTCGCAACGTGGCTGAGGCAATCATTGCTAAAAGCAAAGGGAACGCTTAATTAGAATAAGGAAATGAGCATTCATGGCACGCGCAAAGTTTGAAAGGAATAAACCCCACATCAATATCGGTACGATTGGCCACGTTGACCACGGCAAAACCACGTTAACGGCAGCCATCACTATGACCTTGGCAGCTATGGGTCAAGCTATAGCTAAGGGCTATGATCAAATCGATAACGCGCCAGAAGAAAAGGCACGGGGTATTACTATTAATACAGCCCACGTTGAGTATGAAACCGAAAATAGGCACTATGCTCACGTAGACTGTCCTGGACACGCTGACTATGTGAAGAACATGATCACCGGTGCTGCCCAGATGGATGGAGCTATCCTCGTAGTTGCTGCTACCGATGGCCCTATGCCCCAAACCCGTGAACACATCCTACTGGCAAAACAGGTCGGCGTTCCTAGTCTGGTTGTCTTCTTGAACAAGGAAGACTTAATGGATGATCCAGAACTTCTGGAACTAGTGGAACTAGAACTTCGGGAATTGCTTTCCAGCTATGATTTCCCTGGTGATGACATTCCCATTATCAAAGGCTCTGGTCTACAAGCGTTAGAAAAAATGACCTCTAACCCCAAAACTCAACGGGGTGAAGATCCTTGGGTAGATAAAATCTATGAGCTGATGGATGCTGTAGATTCCTTTATCCCCACTCCTGAGCGGGATATAGATAAGCCCTTCTTGATGGCTGTAGAAGACGTGTTCTCGATCACAGGTCGTGGAACTGTGGCTACTGGTCGGATTGAACGTGGTAAAGTCAAAGTCGGCGATACGGTTGAACTAGTGGGTATTAGAGATACTCGCAACACAACCGTAACTGGAATTGAGATGTTTAAGAAGAGTCTTGATGAAGGTATGGCTGGAGATAACGCCGGTGTATTACTGCGGGGTATCCAAAAGGCTGATATTGAGCGGGGTATGGTGTTAGCTAAACCTGGTTCAATTACCCCTCACACTCAATTTGAAGGTGAAGTGTACGTCCTTACCGAAAAAGAAGGTGGTCGTAAAACCCCATTTTTCTCTGGCTACCGTCCCCAGTTCTACGTACGGACAACCGACGTAACTGGCACTATTAAGACCTTCACTTCCGATGATGGCAGTGAGGCAGAAATGGTAATGCCAGGCGATCGCATTAAAATGACCGTAGAATTAATCAACCCGATCGCTATTGAGCAAGGAATGCGCTTCGCTATCCGCGAAGGTGGTCGTACCATTGGTGCTGGTGTCGTCTCCAAAATCTTGAAGTAACACCTTTTTGCTCTCATAAAAAAGGAGCAGAGATGGTATTAGTACCTCTCTGCTCCTTTCTCTTCCCTTCATTTTAGGTACTGGTGATTGGGTATTGGTTTCCCAGTCCCCAGTCTCCAGTTCACATTCCCCTATTACTCAGAACCTGGACAATTAAAGATGGCAACTCTACAGCAGCAGAAGATTAGAATTCGTTTACAGGCTTTTGACCGACGCTTATTGGATACATCTTGCGAGAAGATTGTAGACACAGCTAACCGTACTAATGCTACAGCCATAGGCCCAATTCCTTTACCAACAAAACGGCGGATCTATTGTGTGCTGCGATCGCCTCACGTAGATAAGGATTCACGAGAACACTTTGAAACCCGTACTCATCGTCGGATTATTGACATTTATCAGCCTTCTTCTAAAACTATTGATGCCTTGATGAAACTGGATCTACCATCAGGTGTGGATATAGAAGTAAAACTTTAAATTAGTCATTAGTACTCCGGCAAATGACCAATGACATAGACGCCTTAGCAGCTTCCCGCTGGTAGTAAAAATGACATTAGTATGAATATTTATCTGGCCCTGAAGAAATATATCTCAGGGCTTTTATTTAGCTACTAAACAAATGTTAGAATATAAACAAAGTACGGGAAAAGCAGAGAAAAATAAATTTTAAAGATTAAGTTTATACTGAGATAACAATGACATCCTCTTCTAAAATTGCAGTTCGTGAACTACCTCTGTTCCCGTTACCTGAAGTAGTTCTATTTCCCACTAGACCATTACCCCTGCACATCTTTGAATTTCGCTACCGAATCATGATGAACACGATTTTGGAGAGTGATCGAAGGTTCGGGGTCTTAATGGTTGATCCAGCTAAAGGTGGGATTGCAAATGTTGGCTGCTGTGCGGAAATAATTCATCATCAACGATTGCCAGATGATCGCATGAAAGTGTTGACTTTGGGGCAACAAAGATTTCGTGTATTAGAATATGTTCGTGAAAAACCTTACCGCGTTGGCTTAGTAGAGTGGATTGAGGACCATCCACCTGTCAAGGATTTGCGACCTTTGTCTTCCGAAGTAGAACAACTGCTACGAGATGTCGTGCGTCTATCAGCCAAATTAACCGAACAAAACATTGAGCTACCAGAAGATTTGCCCGATTTACCAACAGAGTTATCTTATTGGGTAGCGAGCAATCTCTATGGTGTTGCCCCAGAGCAGCAGTCATTGCTAGAAATGCAGGATACTGTGGCTCGTCTAGAACGGGAAGCAGAAATTTTAACTTCTACTCGTAATCATTTGGCCGCTCGCGCTGTACTCAAAGAAACCTTTAATCAGAAATAGAGACAAGTTATATTAAGTCTCTACTGATTTTTAAAACATTGTAAGCGCCAAAGATTTTCAAAATTTCTGTATAAACGGATAAATCTGCTAGAGCAGATTTAATCTGTGCTGAGGTGGCATCTGTTTCGAGATCAACGAAAAATAAATATTCCCCTAGCGATCGCTTCGTTGGACGAGATTCAATCCGGCTGAGGTTAATCCCCAATTGAGCAAATACTTGTAGGGGTTTAAGTAGAGCTCCGGGTACATTAGCAGGCGTACTGAAAGCCAGCGATGTGTGACTAGGACTTATTGAAGACATACGGTAATTAGCGTCTACTTCACCCTGACTTACCACCCAAAAGCGAGTACAGTTTTCTGGATAGTCGTTAATACTATTGGCAAGTATTGGCAGATTGTAGAGCTGAGCAGCTCTGCTAGATGCGATCGCCCCTACCGTTCTATCATTTTCCAAGTGCTGTAGCGGCTCAGTTGTGGAATTAGTAGGAATCAACTGCACAGTTGGGAGAAACATCTCTAACCATCCCTGACATTGTGCTAAAGCTTGCGGATGAGAATAAACAGTTTTAATACTATCCAAGCTAGTCGCGCAGGAAATTAATGCATGAGCGATGGGCATAACCAAAGCCAACTGAATACGCAGACTGTCCAACTGCCACAGCGTATCCATTGTCATAGTTACACTGCCTTCAATAGAATTTTCTACTGGTACAACGGCCAACTGAGTTTGTCCAGAGGCAACGGCTTGGAGGGACTGAGCAATACTGGGATAAGGGCATAAGATAGCTTCAATTCCTGTCCTTTTGACTAACCAATTGACATAAAAAATAGCTGCTTGTTCTGCGTAAGTACCAGGAGGCCCTAAATGAGCAATAGATATAGTCATGGTGTTTATTAGTTATCTGTTAAATTTATAGACTATATCGCATACAAGGCTAGCTTTTATCAACCGAGAATATTAGTTTGATTATTTCATGGAACTACGTTCTGCTCTTTTGAGTAGCGCAGTGATAAAGTTTATAATTGTATTCGCCAGCAGATTTCCCATATTGGTGATCAGGGACACAGCGCTGAGATTCTAGATCGACTTGAGTACGGAATTCAACTAACCACAGGTCTAGAGGTCGTGGGATTTCAATGAGTTTTTCCTGAAATGTTTGCAGGGCGTAAGTATAAGTTTTAGTCTGTGGATCTTTGCCAGCCAGGTAAAACTGCAAATTTTGGATTGGTTGATGTTGGAATTCCCAAGCTAACCCCATCATTCTGCCAGTTTGCCCGTGGTGCAAGTGAGTTGTAGCAATCAACACATTACCTTGAGAGGCTTTTTGGATGATAGAGGCAAGGACATCAGGGCGTTGATTTTGCAGGTAGCCCAGATTCCAGGTTGCTGTCGCTCCCCCAAACACTGCCATCAGCCAAATTATGCTCACCGCAACTTTTCCATTCACCAGCAGCCAGAATCTCTGCTTGTGGTGGTTTAAATTTTTTACTCGGTTCCAACAGCCTGCCAATGCAGCACCCAAAAGTAAAATTACTGCCGGGGCATAGAAAAATTGGAACCGGGCAGCTAAAGTTAAGTCCATTCCTAAGCCGTATGTGAAACATAAGCACAAGGCGATCGCTCCAAGGATATACCCAATCAAAATTTGAATAGCTAGATGGGTATCAGGGTATTGCTGCTGGGTTTTCAACCCATAAGTGAGATTAGGCAGGCTCCAAAACAAAAACAGCAAAGTTACCATACCGGAAACAACTACAATCGCCAGGGGTAAGTTTGTGAGTGCAGAAGGTAACAGCAACAGCATACTGATAATCCAAAGCAGTAGTCTCCCGATTGGTTCTATCCATCTAACCTGAGCATTGCTACCTGCAACCCAGTTTGTCAGATCACTACCAGAAATATTTTGCAGGGTAGGAACCCAGACCAAGCATCCGATGAGAGTACCCATAGCAACTATCGAAATACGCCACCAATTAAGTTGCATCGGGTTATTCTGCTGCATTTTTAGCCAAATTTGCCCCAGCAATACAAAGCCTTGAACACAAAGAGTCAAGGTGAAAAAAAAGTGAGTTGCTACCCCTAAACTGTTCACAGCTACCCAGGCTAAAACTATCCATATAGATAGAGATTGCCGCTGATCGATGGTCTGAATTGCTTTGACAAAGCAACACAGAGAAGCAATTACTAGCAAAATCGCTAAAGTATAATGTCGTGCTTCTCTAGCCAGGAAAACAGTGTATGGTGAGACTGCCATCATCGCTGCTGCCATTTGACCTACCAACCTGGAGCGAAAAGCTAAATAGCCAAAGCCAAATATGGCAGGAATCGATGCAACCCCAAACAAAGCACTGAGCGATCGCGCTACCCAAATTGAGACGAGTTCCCCTGTGGGAGAAAACATTTTCATCCAAAAATGTGCCACCGCAAAGTAGATCGGCGGATGATTACTCTCATCAAACAGATGCCTAATAACTGCACTAATTCCAGCCGTGGGGATAGGTTGCAGTGGTTGCAACAGAACATCTGAACTGATGACCTGATTGAGTGGTACAGTGTGGAAACTATTGCCTAAGCTAAAAACTAGCGTTGCACACTCATCAGTCCAAGGTGGTAGAGATGCTAGACGCAAAAAGCGTAGACCAGTACCAATAGATAACCATAGCAGCAGTAGCAGTAAGTGATAGCGGTTTTTCATTAATGCTATGTAGACTTAAGTTTATCTCTCTCAAGAGAGTAATCATAATTTCTCAAACTGTCTAAATAATGAAGGATAACTATAAGCAAATATAGCTTTAAAAAAAATCAGTCTTGATAAATATTTCTTTGATTGAATTAAAAAAATAAACATAATAAATTAATTAATAATAGAAGTATCAAACAATTACTTCCTTCAACTCATGGCTACCAAGTTTATTGCTTCTCAATCGGTGGAAATTGCTGTTCCACAGCAGCCTATTCCTATTCAGCACTACTTGCGTCAGCCTCCACGTCTGGTTAGAGCTTTAGTTGATAACAGTCGTATTCAGCAGCTTTCCGAGGAAGTATTTCGCTTGAAAATGCGTCCTATGACTTTTATGTCATTAAGTATTCAACCCACCGTAGACATGAGGGTGTGGGCAAAATCAAATGGAATAATTTATTTGCGATCGTTAGGTTGTGAAATTATTGGTGTCGAGTATATTAATCAGCGCTTTGCTCTAAACCTAAAAGGATATTTATCTCCCAAAGAACTAAGCACTGGAACTCGCCTACAAGGGAGAGCCGATTTAGAAGTGCAGGTTGATCTGCCACCGCCATTTTCCTTCACTCCCAAGCCGATTTTAGAGGCAACCGGTAATGGTTTGCTCAAGAGTGTGCTGTTGACAGTTAAGCAACGTTTGCTACATCAACTTCTAGCTGATTATCGCCACTGGGTGATATCACAAACTAAAGATAAAGGGCTTGACGATGACAGTACTGAATTGCCAATACTGAATCCTGAGTAGTTATTTAATTACTCAGGATTTTAATTTGGCAAGGACGAAAAGACTTGCGATGCAGGGGTGAAGAACCGTATTGTTGCAGAGCCAGCAAATGCCGCTGGCTGCCATAACCTTTGTTACGCGCTAAATCGTACATGGGGTATTTTGCTGCTAGGCGCAGCACCAAATCGTCGCGCCAAACTTTAGCAACAATGCTAGCAGAAGCAATAGTGAGCGATCGCTCGTCCCCTTTGACTATTGTTTGTTGCGGTATTAGCAAGTTTTTCACTGACTGATTGCCATCAATTAAGCAGAGTACAGGCTGTACCTTCAGCTTTAGCACAGCCCGCTTCATTGCTAGCAGTGTTGCCTGCAAAATATTCATTTGGTCAATTTCAGCAGTTGAAGCAAAGCCGATTTTCCAATCTATGGCTAGTCCACAAATTTGCTGCGCCAACTCAGTTCTACGAGAACTAGACAACTTTTTACTGTCTTTAATTCCAGCTGCCATCAGTTCTGGCAAAGCATGATCTGGTAATATCACTGCTGCCGCAACTACAGGCCCAAATAGAGATCCTCGCCCTACTTCATCCACGCCTGCAAGCAACCCTTGAATACCTGACAAGGTGGAAAACTCCAGCCAATTTGATTCGCTCAAGGGTGCTGACGCACAAACAGCAGCGGCAGTTTGCTCTGTTTTTACCATAGAGTAACGTTAGCTTTCATCAAGGGTGGATGTGCCTTCATCTAACGCAGAAGAACGACGACGACGGCGACGGTTAGCAGTAGAGGCGCTATTAGCTTCACTTTCATCTGCGTTTGCGTTGGTGGCGGAGCCTCTGGCAGAAAAGCGTCCCGAAGGGTTCGCGGTAAAACCTGATTCCTCTATTGTGATTGTCTCTTGTGGCAAGGATTTCTGTTCTAACTCAACTCGTGGTGTAGGTAGGATCGGTGCGCTTACTTCAGAAGTTGCTCTTTGAGCAACAGTTGAGTCTAAGGTTGATTCTGTTGGTGTAGTTGAAAGTTGTCCAGGAAGGGTAACGTTAATAATTACAGATTTAGGATTTTTAACCTCCCGATTCAAACGCACCAATGGAGAGACTCCCATCAAGGCAAAGACATCTTGTTCGTCTCGTGTCATTTCCACAGAAACAATCTCTGGCGGTTCTACAACTGGTTTAACTGGTTCTGCCTTGGTAACTGTAACTTTAGTCCGTTCTGTTCTTTCACTCCAACCGGGTTTACCAAGGCTAGGTGCGGGTATCTCAGATGTTACTCCTAATTCTTCATCAGCATCAAGGTCTAAGTCTGGCTCGTTAACAAAAGACAGTGGATTAGCAACAACCCGCGTTTCATCTTTTCCATTTACCCCATTAATACCAATCCGATGACGGCGGGTACGGGTACGACGTTTGTTGTTATCGCCTAGTTCTTGATAGCTAGGATGATTAATCAGATTCAGAGCACCCAATTCAGAGTCAGCATCGAATGCTTCCCCAAACCCATCGTAGGTTTCTCGTGGTTCCGTGAGGCGGGCAACTGGCTGACGTGGTTCTCTATGAGGTGGCGATACAAAACGTTCTGGTATTTCTACTGGTGTTGGCATTCGGTTTTCGCCTTCTCCAGGCAAACGCACAGTATGCCCCAAACCGCCACAAGTGGGGCAAGTTTCACCAAACAATTCGTAAATATTTTGACCCTGACGCTTGCGGGTCAGTTCTACCAAACCTAGCTCAGTTAGTTGAGCAATCTGGGGACGAGCTTTGTCTGCTTTGAGTGCTTTATTAAAGTGTTCTAGAACTTGCAGTTGGTCACGGCGCGATTCCATATCAATGAAATCTACGACGATTACCCCCGCAATATTCCGCAAACGCAACTGGCGAGCAATTTCTGTTGCAGCTTCGCAGTTTGTCCACAGAACTGTTTCTCTGGCTGTTGCCGATCGCGTGAAAGAACCAGAGTTGACATCAATTACTGTTAATGCCTCAGTCGGTTCAATGATGATGTAGCCTCCAGAAGGTAGGTCTACTCTAGGTTTCAAGGCTTCTCGAATCGCAGCGCTGATGCGGAAGTACTCTAAAATTGGAGAGCGATCGCGGTGATGGTCTATCAACAATCCTTGCGGTGTTTGACCTCCGCTCCAGTTCTGCAAATACTGCTTCACCCGCTTCAAGCCAGTACTGGAATCCACTACAATCCGATTCACATCGGCGCCGTACATATCTCGCAATACACGCTGGATAAAGTCATCGTCTCGGTTGAGTAGCGCTGGGGGACGGGTAGAGTGCGCTTCTTGCTGGATAGACTCCCATTGCTTTTGTAGCACTTCCAAGTCTTCCATAATTGCTTCTTCGGGTTTGCCTTCTGCTTCTGTACGCACAAGCAAACCCATCCCCGCAGGCTTGATCAAAATCGCCAGTGCCCGTAAGCGGTTGCGCTCGCTTTCACTCTTAATCCGCCGGGATAAATTTACACCTCTGCCGTAGGGCATCAGTACTACGTAACGTCCGGGCAAGGTGATGTTACCAGTAAGCCGCGGCCCTTTTGTCCCTGTTGGCTCTTTCATCACTTGCACCAAAACTTTTTGCTGTGGTGCTAATAATTCTGTAATTGCCGCAGCAGTACGCTTTAGCTTCAATGGGCCCAAGTCAGTTACATGAATAAAACCGTTGCGCTCTGGATCTCCGATATTAACAAAAGCAGCATCTATCCCAGGTAATACATTTTCCACAACACCTAAGTAGATATCACCTATTTGGTGATGACCTGTGGCAACAACAAGTTCTTGTATTTGGTCTTCAGAAAAGACGGCAGCAATTTGATGCTGCTCCGCGATAATAATTTGTTTTGGCATTCAATTTCCTCAAAAATTGGCAGCGCCAATGTAGCTCTGGAGGTTTGTTACGCCTTTCGCCCCTGCCAGCCCCAAAAGCGCTACTGGTAATAAAAATTGCGAATCTCGGCTCAAAGTCAAAGAGCTGTTGATGCTGTAATTGCGTTTACACGCCTGATTAATCCAGAACGGCTGCATATTGTTTAAGTAATTAAATCAACCGTCCGTGGTTGATTTTTGATGCAATACCTTCACCAAAGGAAGTCCTGAGTTGAAAGTTCTAAGTCCTCGAACTTCTGAGGAGCGGAAGCCGCCGCTCAGAGTTTTTGCTGAGTGAGCTTTTGAGTCAGGACGCTTGATTTGAAAGCAACCGACTGAGTTCTTAAGAAAAAGAAACTATTTCTGTTTTCTATTCCCTGTAGTTATCTTTAGGGTTACACTCAGCAACACCAGTCCGCTCAACGGAGGTAACCCTCGTACACGGCTGGATCCTTAGTACTCAGCACTACTGTAGATTAGGCATTCAGCAGTTGTTTTAAAAGCATAGAGAAATAGTTGCCGACGGAGCCTGCTGTTAGTTACTGATTCACAAGTTAGCTATACAGAGAGTGTTCTTTAATCTGCCTCAGTTTGTCTGGGATAAAATCCTAGAAGTTGCACTCTAAATATCTTTGCTTTCGCCCCCTAATTACGAGGGTAGTGAACCAGTTGATTCAATGCAGCGCCAGAAATTTCTCTTCATCCCATTCTAACGCAACCTTGCTAAAAATCAATTCTCATGATATGCCCTATCAAGACAACTACTAGCAAGTTGCCCTTCAGGGATTATACCCTTAAAATTAGCCGATTGCGATGGATATGTAAGAGTTGAAATTCTGCGAAGTTCGAGGCTCCCAAGTCAAGGCTCTGAATTTCACTGGCCACTATTTCCAGCATAGACAGGATTTGTTCGGGACGCAACAGCACACCATTTTGGCGATAACTACCCACATAACGCATAACACATATGGACTCTGCAATACTTTGGTAGGTTTCGACTAGTTCTAGTTCAAATAAGCGATCGCGCAGATTTATTAACTGGCTCTTGCCTGATTTAGTCGTTTGCTCGTACCAAAGCTCCTCTTTGGCTTTAATTGTATCAATCCAGTCTTGCCATTGTGCAGGTGTTGTTTCTTTATCTGCTACTACGGTAATCAAATACTCTGCTGCTTCTAGCAGTTGGGTAGCTGCACTAGCTTTTAAATCTAGCTGTTCTACATGATATATTGGTATGTCTGTGGGTAGTTCGCTAGCTAGTTTTTCCCAAAAAGTATCAACTTCCACTGGCACAGTTAACTCAAAATCCACAATCTCACCACTACTAGTAGCTCCCAGTGCCAAAGCAGTTGCTAGAGAAATTCGCGGATTTGGATGAAACCCACCCGTGAAAGCAACTGGTAAACTTGCTCGCCGCATTACTCGGTCAAACAGGCGCATCAAATCCAGGTGACTCACCAAAGCCATATCACCTTGTTTGCCAAACCAAACGCGTAGTCGTTGTGCCTTGGTAGTATTGGGGACAAAATCACCAGAGAATTCTGGGATAGCAGGCGGGTTGATGACGACATTGTGTCCGAAGTCAGTGCCGCACACGCCACAGTGTGAACAACCTTCAAACGAGCAATCAGGAACAGTTGCAGATGCTAAAGCACGTTGTAAGTCTTCTCTGAGCCATTTTTTGTCAATACCCGTATCAATGTGTTCCCAAGGCAGAGGAATACTGAGTGCTAAGTTATGATCAGGTTCTTGGGTAATTTCCTCTGCTTCTGTACTTCTGTATTCCTCTGAATAAAACAAATTCCATTCACCGTTTTCCACTTGACGGTATTTCCAGTCTAAACCAGCTTGTGCGATCGCTGACCCCCAAGCTGTGAACGCTTGATCTACGTTGTCATACCAGGAATCCATACCCGCACCCAATTCCCAGGCGCGGCGTAGTACTTTTGCAAGCGTGCGATCGCCTCGTCCAATGAAGTCCTCCATTGCCGATATGCGAACATCGGTGAAATTTACCTTCACTCCCTTCATCCGGCGAAATTCTTGCCGCAGCAGGTTTTGCTTACGTTTAAATTCAGCTGTAGAAACAGAGTGCCACTGAAACGGCGTATGCGGCTTGGGCGTAAAGTTAGAAATCGTCAAGTTAAAGTTGAGCCGTTTTCTATTTTTAACCCAACATTCTCTTTGTAACCAGCTTACTGTTTCTGCAATCCCTAAAATATCGGCATCCGTTTCACCCGGCAAGCCAATCATGAAATACAACTTGATTTTATCCCAGCCTTTCTCGCAAGCGGTTTTCACCCCCCGCAACAGTTCTTCATTCGTCAAACCCTTATTAACTATGTCCCGCATCCGCTGGGTTCCAGCTTCGGGAGCAAAAGTCAATCCACCTTGCCGCGTACCACCCAGGATATTGGCAATATTTTCATCAAATCTATCTACCCGTTGGCTGGGTAAAGACAGAGAAATATTTTCATTTTTTAATCTATTTTTAATTTCCATCCCCACTGCTGGCAGGGATAAATAATCAGAACAACTCAGGGATAGTAGGGAGAACTCATTGTAACCAGTAGATCGCATTCCCTGTTCAATTGCTTCTACTACTTGATCTGGTTCTACATCCCGCGCCGGTCGCGTAAGCATTCCTGGTTGACAAAAGCGACAGCCACGAGTACAACCACGCCGAATTTCAATTGTTAAACGGTCATGTACCGTCTCTACGTAGGGAACTAACCCAATAGAGTAAGCTGGTATTGGAGTCGCAACCCGTCGCAGAATTCGTTTTGGAACATTTGGGCGATTGGGATGAACTGAGCCATCCTTTGCCATGCTGTAAAATTGGGGAACATATACACCTGGTATCTGTGCCAAATCCAGTAGTAGTTTTTCTCGGTTCAATCCAGCTTTTTTGCCTTCTTCCAAGACCAAGCCAATTTCTGGTAACAATTCTTCCCCATCACCGAGAGCAAAAAAGTCGAAGAAATCAGCGTACGGTTCAGGATTTGATGTTGCTGTTTGTCCTCCTGCAAAAATTAACGGAAATGGGGACTGAGAATCAGGAGATTCTTCCCCTGCTTCGCCTACCCCTCTTTTTTTGTCTTCCTGCCTTTCACGCCACGTCAAGGGAATTCCAGCCAAATCCAACATTTCTAGAATATTGGTTGCTCCCAGTTCGTAACTGAGGCTAAAGCCTAGAATATCGAATTCTGTAAGCGATCGCTTTGACTCTACCGCAAACAAGGGTGTATTGGTTTGGCGTAGTTTGGCTGCCAGGTCTGGGCCTGGGAGATAAGCGCGATCACATAGTTGGCGCGGCTGGGCATTCAAGACGTTATAGAGGATGATGTGCCCTAAATTGGACGCACCAACTTCATACACTTCTGGGTAGGTTAAAACCCAACGTATTGCTGACGTATCCCAAGGCTTGCGTACTGCTAGGCGCTCATTACCTAGGTAACGCGCTGGTTTTAAAATATCCGATGTTATTAATTGTTCAACTGCAACAGCCACTGTGCTATCTTCTAGCTACCTTAATTACAGCTACTCATTCTTAACCTTAGCATTGATTGGGTTTTCTACAAACTTGAATATTGCAACTTACAATTCCTTTACATAAACCATGCTCTCAACCCAAGCTTTGCTCCAGCATTGCTCTGGTGACATAAAGTTATGTAACTGAACTTTATAATCGGTAAAACCGCTGTATCTAGGGAAATCTGGCGCTAAAGCAGTCGCCAGTGGAGGAAAGGGAACCCTCTTTGAAGTTCAGATGTCTGATGACAAACCGTGTGTCTACAGTGAAACCCTCTACTCCAACCTCTCACTAGAGAACCGTTTATAAAATTCTCTGTGCCAATTCAGCTTCGCTTTTCCATATCTCAAAAACTCTATCGAGTTGTGTCATTTCAAAAATAATTTTAATGGCTGGAGAAACAGAGCAGAGCCGGAAACTCTTTCCTAAAGACCCAGCCAGCTTGAGTGCAGACACCAATGCCATCAAGCCTGCACTGTCTAAAGATTCTACTGCTGCTAGATCCACTACCAAAATTGACATATTATCTTGTGCTAATGCTGTGGTCAGATCTCGTTCAAATTCTAAAGCGTTCGCAGCATTCAGGCAGCCTTGGGGACGAATAACTGCAATCTTGGGATATTTAAGTACTGCTTGCATAATTACATCCTATTAAGAGTTATTGAAGCGTCAAGCTGAGGTTTATTTGAACATAAACTCTTTTTTGTTGCATCGACCATACGTCTTAAGTCTCTTTGCTGAATCTTTATTGCTTTAGCATCTCTGTTTAAAGATTGTCATAAATGCATAGTAAAATGTATTTATATATACTTTTTTTTTATCTCAGTTCAAAAACAATCAACATAGACAGCCGTAGACCAAACAAGTCATCCGTAACGATGCTGATAAAGCTTGCTTGGTATATAACTAAAGCCGATTTAGCCAAGGCTCAGTAGTAGGTTAAATACTTTCACTTTCATGATTACTAATGGCATATTATGGGGTTGCACACAATTATCTATCTAATTAAATTGTGATATAGATCACAAAAAGCAAGGTTTAAGATCACAATTTATACCTAACTTTATCTTGGATAATTTAGTATCATATACAGTTGGTTTATGATTTATGAGAACTAAGTACGCTATTCGTCGATTAGTAGAAAAAGCTCTTGACATTAAAAAATTAACTCCAGAAATAGAAAATGAAATTAACTCAGAACTGACGGAATTGGGTTATATATCTGACGTTGACTACGAAGCTCTGGAATTATTAATGGCAGAGATGGATGCGGGTCGTATTCAGTTGGTTCCTAACTTGGGATAGTAATCCTAATTAATTTGTTATTAATGCTTTTTTCATAATATCAAGTTCATTTGAGAAAGACTAAAGCACTCAAATTTTAAAATAGGTAAAACAATTTTTAGTACAAACAGTGTATATAACAAGCCCGATATCATCACTTGTACTTTATCTACAAGGTGAACTATTTAAATCTAACTCTTGCAAGGTGGATAGAAATACCAAAAAAAATGACCGATCTTTGGGCTTTTCACTTTGGTGTCTTAGTGGTTCAAAAGTAAATTTTTGAACCACTAAGACACTAAGAAAAATACAAAATCACACCTTGAAAGGGCTAATTTGTATCCTTGCTACTTGACAAATATAGCTTCTCGTAATTGAAAGCATCGGTTATGGTGCAGCTGAGCACTCACTCATTACTCAGCACGGGCTAAACGCCCCATTAGCGCAGCCTATCGTAGAGACGAAAGCTAACAGTACTCATTTCTCAGCGAGAACTCTGAGCGTCGGCATCCGGCGTTCTGAAGTTCGGTTACTCATCCCTATTTTGGTATGCTTGCCAAAGTTGGTAAATAAACTCATTGAGTTGCTGCTTAGCAGCTAAATCCGGTTCAGTTTTTGATTCCTTTGCTAAAACCTGACTCAACAAGGTAATTACTTCTGTGTCTACAGCTGGTCGAAATAAATTAATATGCCAAAGTAAGTCCGATGCATCTCGTAAGTCGGTAATTACAGATGATTCTTCGATGAAAGTGACAAGCAGCAAAGGACGCACCCAACACAACTGGCGGGAAACTACAACTTGAATGACTTCTGCATACAGATTTCTGTCGCCATGCTCTAAAGCCACAATTTGTCCCGGTTGAAAGTCTAGGCTCATGTCCATCATTACGCAGTTTAGCCAGTGGCAAGGATTGTTTGTCGCTTCCTTCATTTTAAGAGCCACAATGCGCTATGCTTAGATGAAAACCCTAAAACATTTAGGATAGGACTCTTAGGGCAGCCTTAAATATAATATAAGTCTCATAAGTACCTACGAAATACTGCCATAATCGCTCCTGGCATGAAAAGATTTTGCTGGCATAGTATCTAGACAGAAATACTATAGAATAAGTAAATAACTGTTAAGCGATCGCTCGACAGAGACTTTGTTGTAGTGAATCAACGAGAAAAGAGCAAAGAGCCGTGTCAGTTGAAACCATTGAGAAGCGTTCCACATCCCGCAAGCTCGCGCCTCGGTATCGCGTTTTGCTTCATAACGACGACCACAACTCTATGGAGTACGTGGTACAGGCACTAATAACCACTGTGCCGAGCCTCACCCAGCCCCAAGCTGTTAGCATCATGATGGAAGCCCATACAAACGGGTTAGCTTTGGTTATTACTTGCGCTCAAGAACATGCTGAGTTCTATTGCGAAACATTGAAAAGTCATGGTTTAAGTAGCACAATTGAACCTGATGAATAGTCATTAGTCATTCGTCATTTGTCGAAATCTGGAGTTTTGACTAGTGATTATTGACTTACTTTGTATGAAAATAAACTTTGTTCGTTTAGCCCAAAGCCCTGCCCCCATTAGGCTGGGTTGTTTTATTGCGATTTTATTGCTGCTATGGTTGCCCTTTGCTGCACCGATTTACTTACTAGTACGTGATTCTAACTTAGTAAGTATTTTGACTATGGTATTGCTATATGTAGAGTTTATTGTTCTCCTCAAGCTATGGGGTAAATATGTCTACGAGCAGCCGCAAATGCTGCAACATTATGGCTTAGAATTCACGCGGCAAAATGGTGTAGATTTGCTACGTGGCTTGGCTATGGGGTTAATTAACATTCTGATACTCTTTGGGCTACAAGGTTTCTGGGGTTGGCTGATATGGCAACAACCGAAAGTTTTCTTGCTAAAAGTGATTTTAGAAGGTTTAATTGTCGGTTTGGGTATCGGGTTTGCTGAGGAATTATTATTCCGAGGCTGGTTGTTAAATGAGTTACAGCAAGACTATAGCCCGCGCGTAGCACTATGGACAGATGCCATTGCGTTTGCTGCATTACACTTTATCAAACCGCTAGAGGCAATTATTAATACACTGCCGCAATTTCCCGCTTTAGTAGTGCTAGGGTTAACGCAGGTATGGGGAAAGCGCTGGCGTCGTGGACGCTTGGGTTTACCAATCGGTCTACATAGTGGTTTAGTTTGGGGGTACTATGTTATTAATGTTGGAGAATTAACTAAACATTCTGGTAAAGTTCCTGATTGGGTGACTGGTGTGAATAATAACCCCCTACAAGGATTAATGGGGGTGCTGTTGATGAGTGTACTGGCTTTTTGGATACAGGGGAGAGCAGTTAAAAAATCAGTGTTGCTGAATTGACAGTGATTATATTTGAAAACTTGCGAAAATTTTAATAATAACCATCCTTACCCAAGCGTCTCAATCACTGTACCTACCAAACACGCCTTATCCAAATTCACACCATTCAAATTCGCACTTTCTAATTCCGCACAAAGCAAATTCGCCCCTGCCAAATTCGCCCCTGCCAAATTCGCCCCCCGCAAGTCAGCTTCTTCGAGATTTGCATTACTCAATAACGCCCCTTGCAAATCGGTGCGACTCAAGTCTGCACCTTTGAGATTCGCCCCAGTTAGGTTTGCGCCTCGCAAGTCAGCACCCCGCAAGTCAACACCTTGTAAGTTCACGTTCATCAAATTAGCACCACTTAAGAAAGCACCCGCCAACGACACATCACTAAGTCTCGCTCCCATCAAGTTAGCACCGCGCAAATTACTACCGCGCAAGTCAGCCCCCGTTAAATCTGCTTGCATCAAGTTTGCTCCCATTAGGTTCGCCCGCAAATCGGTTTCTTGGAGGTTTGCCCCCATCAAATTCGCTCCTTCCAAATGCCCACCTTCAAATTTAGAAGCAGTGAAATTAGTGCCGACAAGGGTAGCGCCAGCAAGATTAATGCGGCTTAAATCGAGTTGAGAGAGTTCCTCGTCTTCTAAATTTGCCCCTGGTAGCTGTTTAAGTTTTCCTAATCTAATGGCTTCAATATTCATTTGGGGTAACTACCAATTTCCTCACTAGTCTTGCTGTGGCTATCCCATCGGGAATCAAGTATCCAGATCCCGGCGCTGACTTTGGGTGTCATCATAGGTAAGTTAAGTCCCTGTTGTAAACCCATGACTAACAAAGCTAGGGTATCTACAAGTTTAGGGTCAAAACGCGTGGATTGTTGCTGCCTGCACTCATCCAAAGCTTGAGAAAATATTTCTTGGCGACTTTGATTTGACGATTTTTGCTGATTGACTCGCCACTGAAAGTCTGCCAATAATGCTAATATTCTCGACTCTAGGGGAATTTCATCCCCAGCTAAACCCGCTGGTTCTCCTGTACCATTCCACCATTCGGTTTGGTGAGTAATAATTTGAGCAACTGCCCGCAATCGTGGCATTGTTCGTAGTACTTGCGCTCCTGGTACTAAGGGACAAGTTAAAGGAGAACTGGGGGCATCTTCTTGGTAACGTGTGGATATCCCGTCAGTAAGAACGCTTTCAGCTTTTTGTAGTGGATCTATGCGATGCAGCAAACTCGCTAGCCGCAATCTCTTAATTTGCCATGCGGGAAGATCTAAAAGCTGCCCCATTGCCTCAGCAAGTATAACTACTTCCGCCGCTGCCATTGGATTATTGACATCTGCCATATCCATCAGTTGCGCCATCCGCAAAAATGCTTGGATTTCGTTAGAAACCAAGTTGCGATCAAGCGCTTGTTGCCGAAGTGCTGTGGGGATGGATAAATTATCCTGTCCAGTCTGGAGGTAATCTACTACACGGGAGACAACTGCACCCAAATTCTGGGATTTGGCAATCGACGGTACGACAGCTTCTTTATGTACTGTCAGTTTTTTCGCTAATTCTGAGTTGTATTGTCTAATGTGGGCGATCGCTATTTCTACTGTCTCTTGGACTAACTCTGGCTCAAATGTCCACAAGCCGTAGAATTTGCGCTCTAAGTCTGATGTGGGTACTCCAGCGTTCCCATAATCTTCCTCTGATAACTCTTGACAAATTACCATAGCTGTGTACTTTGGCGACAGAATAATCAAGTGCCATTCTTGCGATACTGGATCGACTGGATCTAATTCTACTAAGTCTACATTGGATAATTGACTTGTGGGATGTTCAGCAAAACCAGTGTCAGGAGCAGCCATGATGGCAATTTCGCGACTGCGTTGGGCGATGTCTGCATATCGTTGGGCTTCTTGCAGATACCATTTACCCTGTTGGAAGGCTGTAATGACTAAAGGTGTACCTTCGTCGGCTAAGATGTGGTCTTCTAGGGCATGGCAAAGGGAGACTAGGGTATTTTTGTAGTACACCCCGAATCGAACTGGTCTGGTACTTTGACGATGGGCTGTTTCCAGCTGTTGTAGGATTGAACCTTCTAACATGGGATTTGGTGAAAATAATCGCAGAATAGTCGGGGAGTGGAGAATAAGGAGACGGAATTTTGGCTGATTTGATTGTGCGTCTTCTATTAAATAGTTACTAACTGTTTTTCTTTCGTCTCCATTGGTGCAGAAAGTGCTGCTTCTAAGTCGGCGCAACCCAGTTTTTCTTCTAAGATTTTCATGACTTCACGTCCGAAGTCGTTGGGGTTTTGTTGCCAAGCTTGCAAGCAGACTTCGCCGAAGAATGAACCAAGAGGTTCAGGGTTCCAAAGGAGTTTTTTGGCTGTCCAAGGCATTAAGCTCATTGGATCATACCCTGGTTTAAGAATACCCTCTTTGAAGGCATATTCTTCTAAATGGGTATGGGGTTGCAGTCCAATGAAAAAGATGGCAGGTTCGACTTTATCCGCGCCAAAAATCCGTTCTAGTTCGCGGTGGTAGGCGATAGTTTGGCGAATAGTTTCAGGACGTTCGTCAATCACATTAAAGGAGTAGTTGACGGAAACTAAGTCGTTAAATCCAGCTGCTTTTAAATCACGGCAGTTTTGCAAAACGTTTCGCAGGTTGTACCCCATCCGCATTTTCCGCACGAGTTCTTGAGAACCACTGGTAATACCGATTTCAAAGTAGTTCATCCCGGTTTTTGCCATCAACTCACACAACTCTGGTGTTAAGTTGTCGGCTCTGATGTATGCTGCCCAGTGGATATCTGTCATACCAGAATCGACGATTTTTTGCAAGAGTTCTACAGCATCATCGATAAATTTCCGCGCTGGGATGAATTGGGCATCGGTAAACCAGAAATTGCGAATGCCGCGATCATATAATTGCCGCATCTCGGCAACAACTTCATCGGCTGGGTTGATGCGTACTTGTTTGCCTTCAACTACGGTGTAGACGCAATAACAGCAGTTATGGGGGCAACCACGCTTAGTTTGAACCCCAATGTAGAAGTCTTGTTCTTGCAGGTAGTAGTTAAATTCGGGCCAGATGCTTTCAATATAGTCGTAGTTACAGGCAGTTTTCTCTAGTGGGGTGGGTTGTTCGTGAATTAGCCGTTTCCGTGGTTGAGCTTCTCCGACTACGTAACAACGTTCATCGTGAAACTCCCTACCACTTAAAAGTTTTTCCAATAGGGTTTCCCCTTCACCCACAGAAATAATTGTCCCCTTGGGTAAGCTTTTACCCAACTGTTCGTAAAATACACTGACTGCACCACCGCCAACAACTACACGGGCATTAGAATTATATTTCTGAGCGCGTTTTAAACCGCGTTTGATTAATCCCAGGTTGCGCCACAATTCTACATAGTAAGCGATGAAGATTCGCAAACCGCCCAATCCCCCGCGTAGTTTCAATAGAGGATTCTTAGCGTAGTAAAATTCAAAGGCGTTTTGCAGGGGATTGCCACCGCGTCCCCCGACTGGGGCATATATTTGGATATCTCGCCAAGAAAAGACTAGCAGTGTCGGTTTGAATTCATCAACACAGCGATCCAAAGCGGCAGCATAATCTAAAGGTGGTACTGTTCCCAAATCAAAGATACGCTGTTCGATGTTGGGAAATTGCTTGTGGACGTGATCGCTAAGATAGATAACCCCAATAGGAAAGATGGGGTTACAGGGAAGGCGAACGTAGAGAATTCGATTTTCCATCATGGGTGTTTTAGCTTCAATCTTGCCAAAATTTCGGGGAAAGTTAGAGAAAATCCAGTTTTAAAGCGTGTGTTTGTTTTGGCTACTCTATAGCTATCAGAATCTTGCTTGACATCTAAGCCGATTTTTGATATGTAAAAACTTTGCGTTGCCAATTGTCAGAATCAATAAAATTGTTGTGCCAAATGCATGACATTTAGCGACAGGCTTTATGAAGATATTTTTCATATAGCTTTACGATAACATTGAGCTTATTCATTAAGCGATGATTGAAGCTTATTAGTCCTGGGACAGATGAAACAGAAAAACTTACTTGCTATTTAGGCAAGAAGCAAGGGAATCGTCGTTATACCCATACCCTAATTATCTCTTTAGACAAGTTCAATTTTTTTGCTAGGGAAAAAATATTAAAAACTTTTACACATAGTGTATAATTTTCAAAAAGCAACAGATATTTACAAAAATTTCATAACTTATAGATATTTCTTTAGATAGAAATAATCTCTAAAGATTCAGTTGGTATTCGGAGTTACAGCAACCGGGGATCAGCAGATGCTAGGCTGGGCTAGTGTAATGTAAAATTGTGGCGTAAAGCTCCTCAGCAGTTATGGCTCAAATATTAGATCCTCTACCACCTGAGCAATCAGCGAAAATTCTCTGCTGCTACGTTAATGCCACGAGCAAAATACAAGTGGCTCGCATCTCTAATATTCCCAACTGGTACTTTGAACGGGTCGTTTTTCCTGGACAACGCCTCGTGTTTGAAGCTCCACGGAAGGCTCAAATGGAGATTCATACGGGTATGATGGCAAGTGCAATTTTATCCGATAAGATTCCTTGCGATCGCTTGATGCTCAACGAACCAAGCAGTTATGAATTTGATACAAACTCGTCAGAAGAAAAAGACTCTCTTAATACCAGACAAATAGTGCAAATTAATACAAAAACCGGAGATACTATAAAACCTTTACAAGTCGCTGGTTTCGCATCTGTTGATTAAGAAAAAAATTTTGCTCAAGTTTGCTCAATTTGAGGGTTGCTGAATTCAGTAGCCCTTTTTGTTTATTGGTCAAGAGTCAAGAGTAATTAAATAAGCTAACTTGCTTAATGTTGTATCTTTTCGTCAAGATCGTTATTAGTCATTAGTCCTTTATAAACACAAATGACTAATGACAACCTAAAGAGTTAATGTGCAACTTCAAAATGTAACAGCTTACTCTAACTTTGGACTGTTGACTGTTGACTATCCTCACGAAAAAATATGCTTCTTTATAGCCCAATACAGTTCAGTTAAGCCCAAAAAATTAAATTATGTAGGTTGGGTTGAGGAACGAAACCCAACGTTTGCAGGCCTTTGTTGGGTTTCACTGCGTTCAACCCAACCTACAATTATTCTTAACTGAACCGTATTGCTTTATAGCCTACTAGCTAATGAATCTGCCTTCTTTTATTTGGTTGTGGAAAATAGCGGCTTGGTCGATGGGGTTGTCTCTGCTGGCATATTTGATGTTAGCTGTCACCGGCGTTTTGATGTTTCGGGCGAGAACTTTGCGACAATTCCCTTTTATTAACCCATTTATGAGCGGAAATAGGGGAGTGCGATCGCTCCATCAGATAATCGGTATCAGCATGGTAAGTTTAGTACTGCTACTGCTGGTAATTGGCATTGTTGGCACTTTGGGACATTTTGGTTCCTTGGGACACTCGTCACACTTGGTAGCTGGGCTGATAGTAGTAGTGTTAGTTTTACTGTCTGCTTTTAGTTCTACGCAAATTCATGCTAGTCGAGCTTGGGCCAGACCTTTACACGTTGGCGTGAATATTATCCTGTTTATGGGATTCGCCTGGGTGTCTCTGACTGGTTGGAGTGTAGTGCAAAAGTACTTACCCTAATTAAATCGTTAGGACAATTTCAACAAAGTGTTTCTCTGGAAGCTCTACTGGCATAGAGAAAACAAAAGCATCAACAGGTATTCGTGTTTGTTTGCCTGAATACTTGCTAGGTTCCCAGTTAGTATGAACTTAAAGCCAATAATCGTAATTGAGCCGTGACAGCAAACTCAGCCAATACCTCAGCTTCCATTTTTCGTCTGTCTCCGTTGATTCGCATTACACTGTTGAGTCTATATGTAGCACTCACAGTACCATTGCCTTTCTTATCGCAGGTAACGGCTGCACCTGTATCACCAGCATTATTGTGGGTAGGGATTAGCATCGGTTTAATAGCCCTATATGCCCTATTGACTGAACGAGTAATAGTAGATGACCAGGGAATTCAAGTTACATACCCCGCTTGGGTTCCTCGCTTCTTTCGTAAAGGTTGGATCTTACCTTGGTCGCAGGTGAAAGAGTTAAAGCCTCGCACTACTGGACAGGGTGGACTAGTTTATTATTTCCTCAGTCAGGAGGAAAAAGCTTACCTACTACCGATGCGTGTAGCTGGATTTGCTCGTTTGGTACAAATTGTCCAAGCAAAGACAGGCATTGATACTACTGACGTTCGCCCTTTAGCACAGCCGTGGATGTACCTGATTTTACTGGGATTCACTCTGCTGCTACTATTAGTCGATGGCTGGGCGATCGCCACAGCCTTAGCCACTCGACAATTAACGTAGAATTAGACACGGGGTATTGGTAATTCCCCAGTTCCCAATCCCTAGCCCCCAATCCTCCATTGAACTTGGATAATGTGACAGCAACCACACTCAGGTTAGAGCAAGTTAATCTGTTTGCGAAACTAAAAACCCAACTTCCAGGCAATCAACAGGGATACCCAATATTGCAGAATATTTCGTTGGAGGTGTTTCCAGGGGAACGCTTGGTTATTGTAGGTTCATCTGGTGCTGGTAAAACTTCGTTATTACGCCTCCTCAACCGCCTGATAGAACCTACTAGCGGTAAAATGTATCTGGAAAATCAGGAATATCGCCAAATCCCTGTTATCCAGTTACGCCAAGAGGTGACACTTGTACTACAAGAGTCAAAGCTATTAGGCATGACGGTTCAGCAAGCCTTGGCTTATCCCTTGGTTTTGCGTGGTTTGCCCAAACAGACAATTCAGCAACGAGTTAGTGACTGGATAGAAAAATTACACATTCCCAGTGAATGGTTAAGTAGGACTGAGCTACAACTTTCCGCTGGAGAGCGACAGCTAGTAGCGATCGCTCGTGCTTTAGTCACCCAACCAAAAATCTTATTACTAGATGAGCCAACCTCTGCCCTAGATGCTGGTACAGCTTCTCATGTGATGCAAGTTTTAATCCAGCTAAGTCAAACTTATCAAACTACGATCTTGATAGTAAACCACCAACTAGACCTAGCCCAGATGTTTTGTACACGGTTACTATACCTAAAACAAGGTCATTTATTGGCAAATCAAAGTGCCTCTGAAATAAATTGGATTAACTTACGAGAAAGGTTGATGCAAGCAGAAGCTCAAGCAGCTGAGGAATGGAGTTAAATAGTGCTGAGTGAGTGTGAAAACTCAAAAGTGAGGAGTTAAAAATTACCGAGGTTTTGATTAATGAAACCGACCCACCCTACAGGATTTTGCTACAGACTTCTCTCAAAATTAATAACTTACTAACTTAAAAATCATGACTCATGACTCAGGACTGTGTTAATTGACCACTAAGTGTTGAACGTTGATTGCTAAATTTTTCTTTAGCTAACTTTGTTTGTGATTGTGAAACATTAGCATTCAAAATTTCCATGTTAAAACGGTATCCTACATTGCGGATAGTTTGAATCAAACTGGGTTGACGGGGATCAAGTTCAACCTTTTTCCGCAGCGATAAAACATGAGTATCAATAGTACGCGGGTTGTCGATGGCGTCAGGCCACGCACGACGCAGCAATTCCGACCTACTCAAAGGTAAACCCCCAGCTTGCGCCAAAACATATAGCAAACTGAATTCTTGGGGCGTTAAGTCGATAAATTCCCCTTGGAAGCGCACGCGGCGCTGTACTAGATCGATTTGCAAAGTGCCATAATCCAAATAAGCTGGTGCAGTGGGTGTGCGCTTACGGCGAATTAATGCCTCTACCCTTGCCAGAAACTCTTGCATTCCAAAAGGTTTGCTCAAGTAGTCATCTGCACCTGCCTTTAAACCTGCGACGATATCAGCTTCATTACTACGAGCAGATAGCATGAGAATGAGAGGCTGCTGCTGGCGATGCAACCAACGACAAAACTCAATTCCATCGCCATCAGGCAGATCAGCATCTAGAATAACCAATGTTGGTTGATGGCTTAAAAATACTTCCCTTGCTTGATAAATACTGGCGGCTTGATGCACGCGGTATTCCAGTTGTTGCAAGTGCCAACCCAGCAACGACCTCAGATGGGGATTTCCCTCAACGATTTCAATACAAACCGAACCCACGGCGGCAAGACCCCTTAGCGTCGATGACTTTCAAAGTAACAAGCCCATGCCCAAGGTTTTGTAGCCTTTGTTACTTCAACTGCTATTATCTTTACATTTCCTCCTAAGAAGAGTAGCAATATCTTTAATTTGTGCCTTGCCGAGAGCCGAATAGTAATATTCTTAAATTTTTGTTAGACTTATCAAAAGTTCTTTTGGCTAAATAGCGTGTCAAATAGCAGGTTGTAATGTCCAGAAAAACTGTAATCGAACTACCTTACGATTACCAAAACCATTTTTCAGCATTATGGTAAAATCGGATTCTATCTTAACCAAGATTGATCCCCGCCCTTGCCAATCTAATCTCGCTGTCAACAGAGAAAATCATAAAAATAGCTTACTAAATAATCATATTCCGAGTTTTTCTGGAATAGGATCTAGTTAGATTGTAGCTGCTGGGGGTATTGCCCAAAGTAGATTTATTAACTTTGAGTTAATGCCAAACTGAAAGTAAGACTTCACATTTTGGCGTGAATCATTTACAATTCTCATTCCAAAGAGATTAATACAGCAGTTATGCTCCAAGACACACAAACTATCCGCTATTACCAAAGACTCACTGACGCCTTCGCCGAGTTATGGAATCGCGGTTATCGCACGGATGACATGCGGATGTATTTGGATGGATATCTAGCCGCACTGCGACACGGTAACGCTATTGAACCTTTTCTGATTCATCGTCTCGAAGAGGAAGCAAGCCGCTACTTGTACGATGGCTCAAATTTTGCAGTGCCGCAACCACAGCCACAACCTGATTACTACTAATGCCCTTGCTTCTGTAGTTCATATTAACCGTAGATTATCGCAGACAATTGTAACATATTATCTGTAATAAGCAATGGACTTAATGGTGTGAAATTTTGGAGTTGTATTGATAAAACGCTTTCCCTCAGCCACATCTTGGTCTTGCCAAGTTGACTGAGGGGATTTTTGATCTAAATGTTAGGGCGTCACGGCTAATATGCACTTGCACTAATGCCAAGGCTATTCTTGTCTGTACATAAAATAATGCCATCACTTTTTGGTTAATGGCATTGCAATATTTTTATGAGTTATGCCAATTCTTTGTAAAGATACACTTTATTTACCCCCGACTATTGCCGTTCCTCCCAATTAAAGGGACTAGAGGGAGGTCAGATTTAGTGCATCTTCATAGAGAAATGGTTTTAGAACATTTTAGAACAGTGTACAAAAACAAAACTAAATTGATTGGGAACTTTTTCGCTTTTTACGTTTTAGGTACAAACCTATAGCACCAGCAATTACTGTACCACCAAGGGTAAAAGGTTCGGGAACTGCATCGGGATATGGGTATGGGTAAAAGCTTTGCGTTTGAGCAGCAATGCTTCCAGAGCCGTCTTCTCCAGAGTAGTTGAGTACTGCAAACTGGTCTGTTTGTACAAGTTCTCTCTCTCCATTAGGAAATCCTATAGTCAATAAATATGTTAAAGCAAAGGTAATTCCTTCTTGTGAGAAAGAATAATCAATTTGATCATAGAGTGGCCCCCACCAAGCGGTAGAGTTAGGCACAGAATTAGATAAAGTCTCTAAAATAGTATTGGAAGAATTACGTAAATTTATATTCCATTTATTAACAAGCAAGGGAATTGCAAGATCTTCTCGCGTTTGATCTAAATCCAATACGTATATTCCATCAAAAGAACCATTAGCTAGATTTACAGGCAATCCTGTTGCCTCTGGTGAAGCTTGAGAAACAAATTTGCCAGAAACATTGAATGTTCTTAGTTGAACAGCTCTAACAGGGGAAGTTTCCAAAGCACTAAGCATAGTAACACTTAATGCTGCGGTGGCAGTAGCGTGAGATAAATTGCGCCATAATTGTTTGGTTAACATTAGATCACAAAAGTACTTTTTCAAGATAAATACTGTCAGTATCTACAGCAAAAGGCAATAAAAAAAGGTGTTCTTTATGAAAGAATTATATTGTTGTTTTGCAGGTAATTGTTGAAGAATATATTTGCAAAAACAGCTATATCAAGATTTTATACTAAATTTTTTAGTAAAATCATAAATATTTTTAATGACAAAATAATAGGATAAATTTTATAATTACTGCTGGCTTGATTAGGTTTAATTAATTTATAAATAAAAATATAAAAATAAAAATTTATATGAAGTTTGATGAGCCTTTTAGATTGTTTTAACGTCGGCTTCAAGCGAGATGTTGGTTAATGTTGCGATCGCAGACTTTTGTATACATTGTTTCCACAAAGTACACAAGTAGTAAGCTTAGCCTAACTTAATACTTGCGTATTATTCATTTTTTAGCTTCTTACATAGACAATGCCATTATTTTTTAAGTAATAGCATTGACATATATAGGATATTGAAAATCCTTAAGGTGTTTACTAGAACAAAACTACACTGCTTGAGAAGCTTTACGCTTACGTCTCAGCCACCAACCCATAGCACTAGCAACTACTGTACCACCAAGGGTGAAGGATTCAGGAACAGGTTCGCTGGGAACGAATCTGCTGCTAACAAGTTCGTTGTAAACAGAAGTGACATAACCTTGTTGATCATAGCTCTCGAAATATCCATAAATGGGTACTCCCAAATCAGGATAGTCTACCGGGGTTCCTGTATTTGTTTTTGTGGAATCAACGAATAGAGTAAAGCTTGTATAATTTCCTAGAAAGAAATTTAAACTTTCTGTACCTGCTCTAGCAACGCTTGCAGGAAAATCGTCTGAGGTAAATACAGGTTGTATAGAGCCATTAGAGTATCGTATGTTCACATCCCAATTTTCCAAACCCACACCATCAGGATTAGACAGTTGATCCACATTGACTGTGTAAGTTCCATCAAAAGAACTCCATTTTGGTAATTCAGGATCGCCGCCCACTTGAAAATCAAAAGTTCCAGAGATATTGAATGTGTTCAATTGTGCAGCATTAGCTTTGGCAGTTCCTACAGCAGCAAGCATAGCAATACCGAATACTGTTGTAGCTGTAGTCTGAGATATTTTTTTCCAGGAAAGTTTACTTAACATTGGTAGCAAAAGTATTTTTCCAGTTAAATACTGCCAGTAGCCATAAAGAAAAAGCAACCTCTAAGTGTATTCTTTATAAAGTAAATACATTGCTGTTTTTAAACATTTTTTGAAGAAAATCACTAAAAGCTATCTATATCAATGCTTTTACTAGATTCACAAGCAATATTTTAAATGTTTTTACCGATGGTATATTGATATAAATTTTACGATTCATGCAATTTGATGAGGCGTAGTTTATTTGTTTGGATGCAATGCCGATTAGGAGTAAAATGGCTGTTCACTACTGTGTAATAAGCTACAATCTCTTTTCTAGGGATAAACCTGGTAATTCCAGATGCACATTATAACTGGGACTGGCGCTAGAGGCGGGAGCCTCTAAATAAGTATTCCCAGCCGGAGACTGGGAAGGAGATAATATGCGGTGGGGAACATTGTTGTACCCCGATGAAAGAACTATAGTTTTACGCGATTGTAACTAGAACAAACAAAGTCGGTAGCATAAGTTCTAGTTTGCGACAAAAAGAGGTTTACGAAGCTAGTGCTACTTCTACCAATTGCTGCAATTCGCCTTTTTGGTACAGTTCAATCAAGATATCTGAACCGCCAACGAATTGACCATCAATATACACTTGGGGAATTGTCGGCCAGTTGGAATACTCTTTAATTCCCTGGCGAATTTCAGAGTCGGATAGAACGTCAACCGTCTCGAAGGGAACTCCCAAAGTATTGAGAATCTGCACAACATTGTTGGAGAATCCACATTGGGGCATCAACTTGTTTCCCTTCATGAAAACCATAATCTTATTTTGTTGTAACAAGTTGTCAATTTTGTCTTTGAGTTCTGGTGTCATGATTTTTCTGTTTCCTATTCTGCATTAATAGAGTGCGGTAGAGCCACTGCGTTGCGGAGTGAGGAGTTAACAATTCATAACTCTTAACTCTTAATTTTACGAAGCAGCTGTTGCCTGCCAAGCTTCAGGTGTATACGTTTTTACTGCCAAAGCATGTATCGCTTCGGTTGACATAGCTTGACCCAACGCACCATAAACTAACTGGTGCTGTTGCACTAGCCCCTTACCTGCAAAGTGCGATGAAACTACTGTCACCTGATAGTGATCACCACCACCAGTCAAGTCTTGCACCTGAACTTGTGCGTCTGGCAGTTCCGCCTTGATCATTGCCTCAACCTGTTGCGGGCTAATCATTGCAATTCCTGAAAAAACTTACTTTTCTATTATTAACAGATATAGAGCAGATACCTTTGCCAACTTCAGGTTTTGGCAAGGCTGAGGAGAAATGCGCTTTTAAAGCGTATATTTTGAGAACGCTGGGTTGACTTTGTTGAGGACAATCCTATCCTAGCATTGGGTTAGTCCAAAGCTACGTTTGGGAAGATGGGGGAGAGGAGAAAGAACCAACAGGAATTTAATTTGCTTTTTTGGGGGGGGTTGAGGAAGATGAACTACCCCCTTGTCTGGGATAGGGAGCATCAACAAAACCTAACTCCAACAATTGTTGGTAGGCTTTTTTGCCTAAATCCCGCGTTGGGTTTTGACTCTTAACAATTTGAATCAGCAACGGTACGGCTAATTCCGGTTGATTTTGCGCCCGATGTACCAATGCTAGCTGATAAGTGGCTTCATCTCGCTTTTGGGCGGTTGATAGGGCCTTTTGACGTTGGGAATCGGAAACTCTATTGTCAATTCCAGAAAAGCTTGAGTTTAACTCTTGATAGAAATTAGATAGCTGATTATAAACCTGACGTGCTTCTTGGAGTTTCTTAGCAGCTAAAGGATAGTTTTGGGTAGAAACAGCTTGTTCGGCATCTTTCATCAGGCGATCGCCTCCTTCAATGCTCAAAAGGCTGTTATTTTGGGTTGTGGGACGGAGGTTATTGGGAGCGTTGGGGTCAATGGGTTGCGGTTGTCCGGTAGTGCCTGGTAGCTGTGATACCTGAGCATTGGCTGGTGATGATAATAGGCTGAGGATTGCTATGACTGATAAGGCAGTGAAGCGCATAAAGGGAATGGCAGCAGCAAAGTTCATGGGGTCAATTAGTGTGACAACTATATAGAAAGCTATGGAAACTTCGGGTATCTTACCTCTGTTTTCGTTTTGAACAAAGCAAAGCCACATCCTAAGTTTCTCTGATTTAGACTGAAAATTGGTTTTATAGAGTTCCCATCGCCTGTGTATACTAATTAACTAAAATCCTCTCTATGAGCGATCGCGTCAATTCCTCCGATTTTCCAACCATAGGTGTACCAGCAAGCAGCTTGGGAGTAGTTTTACAACGTGGTGGTGAAGAGTTGATTTTAGAAAAAGTCTTAGACCGCTTCACCGTCCGTCCGGCTACCGATTTTCCTCCCCAACAATTATCCCAGGTTAGTTGGGGTGTTTGGCAGCGCAGTATTCCCCAAGCACGGCTTGAACTATTCACAGTTGCACCAAACCAGTTAGAGGTGGCCATGTCCCAAGCACGCGCTGCCGAAAATGTTGCCTTTGCTAGTCATGTTTATAAAATCAAGGAGAATCCTGGGACTTTCGTTTATCTAAATGACCAAATTACAATTCAATTTGCCTCATCAGTGAACGCTGACAGCATTAATGTCATAGCTAGCACATTTAGCTTAGTCCAAGAAAAACCAATTCTTGGCCTTCCAAATGCTTTCGTGTTTCTCGTCAGCAAACAAGCCACAGAAAACCCGATCAAAATCACCAACCAATTGCAAGGACTTCCAGAAGTTTTAGCTGCTGAGCCTAACATTTTGGTGCAAAGTGAAACCCATTACCAACCCCGCGATTCCCTCTATCCTCAGCAATGGTATCTCAACCACGGCGGCGGTAAACAGTTGGCAGCGGGTTCCCATATTTCTGTAGAAAAAGCTTGGGATATCACTCGCGGTTTACGTTCTGTGATTGTGGCTGTGGTGGACGATTCTTTTGATTTGAACCATCCAGATTTTCAAGGTAATGGGAAAATAGTTGCCCCTAGAGATTTAAAAGAAAATGACTTTTTACCCTTACCTGATGAACAGGAAACTAGTCACGGTACAGCCTGTGCGGGAATAGCGCTTGCTGAAGAAAATGGTACAGGAATTGTAGGAGTTGCCCCTGGTTGTGCGCTGATGCCGATTCGCAGCACGGGGTTTTTAGATGATCAATCAGTTGAGGATATATTCAACTGGGCAATCGAAAAGGGAGCTAGTATCATTTCTTGCAGTTGGGGAGCATCTGCTGTTTATTTTCCTCTGTCTTTGCGTCAACGTGCTGCGATTACCCGCGCCGCCACCAAAGGGCGCAATGGCAAAGGTTGTGTGATTTTATTTGCTGCTGGAAATGCCAACCGTCCAGTTAACGGTACTGTAAATGAGCGGAATTGGCCAAAAAATATATTACAAGGTAATACGAACTGGCTAAGTGGTTTTACGGTACATCCAGATGTGATGGCTATTGCTGCCTCCACTAGCTTGAATAAGAAAGCGGCTTACAGCAATTGGGGCATTAATATTTCGGTATGTGCTCCTAGTAATAATGCTCCACCAGGAGTATCATTTCAGGAAACGGGTTTTGTTTACACACAACCTGCGATCGCCACTTCGCTTTCTGGCTTAGGTGTGTTCACTACCGACCAACTGGGAGCCGCGGGCTACGATCCAAGTAGCTTTACCGACAACTTTGGCGGTACTTCCAGCGCTACTCCTGTAGTTGCGGGCGTGGCAGCTTTGGTTTTGTCAGCAAACTCTGACTTAACCGCTCAACAAGTCAAACGTATTCTCCAAGAAACCGCTGATAAAATTGTTGACCCTGACCCTGACCCGCAACTGGGTGTACGTGAAGGTACTTATGATGGTAATGGTCATTGCCAGTGGTTTGGTTATGGCAAAGTGAATGCAGCTAGGGCAGTACAAGCAGCGCAGCAGCAGCGTACAGCCGCATCAAATACTAGCAGACAAGTACAGGGAGCCAATCTTAACCAAGTAGCGATTCCAGATAATAACCGACAAGGGGTAAAAAGTGCGATCGCAATTTCTGAAGCTGGCTCAGTCAGAGATATTCAGGTAAAAATTAGCCTCACTCACGATTTTTTAGGCGATTTAGAAATTTATTTAATTGCTCCCAATAATGGGCGAGTCTTATTACAAAGTCGTATTTTAGGACGCCGTACTAGTTTACAAACAACTTACACAGTGCGATCGCACCCAGCCCTCAAGCAGCTATTATCCCTACCAGCTAACGGAAGCTGGCAATTGTGGGTAATCGATTACGTGCCACAAGATGTTGGGAAACTAAATACTTGGGAATTAACTTTAGGTATTTAGTCATTAGTCATCAGTCATTAGTCATTTATCCTTTGCTAATGACAAAGAACAAATAAAGAACACTCAGCACTCATTACTCAGCACTGTTGGATGGCTGGTAATTTCTGATTCTTCATAGCTTAATTGTTGTAGCGCCTTTGCTAAATCAGCCGTGAGGTGTTTAGCATTTTGTTTGATAGAGCCATTGGCATAATCTGCTACTTCTATTGCTGAGCCAATGTGAATGTTTACATCTGTACCCCAATTAGGACATGGTTGACTGTAGTTGATGCTGATGGGTATAATTTTTACTCCTAGTCCTGGGTGACTAGACTCAGCACTTAAAGCAAGACGAGCAATTCCCGGCTTCAAAGGCTGAACTTTACCATCACGATAAATCCCGCCTTCTGGAAAAATCACTACGGCTTTTTTTTGCTGAAGTAACTCAACTCCGTGTCGCAGTGTACGGATTGACGGGTGTTGAATATCTACAGGGAATCCCCCCAAATGTCGGACAAACCAGCCTTGCAATCCTTGGCATTCAGTAATAGTCACCATAAACCGCAAGTCTTTTCCTCTCACACAATCAGCAGCAGCATAAGGTACGAGCAATGCATCCCAACGCGCCCGATGGGTAGGAGCGAGAATAACAGGGCCACTTGTGGGAATATTTTTTTGTCCGGTTATGCTAATCCGGCCAAAGAATAATGGTAGTAGGCAGTGACGCCCCAGTAAATACGCCAGAGGACTTAACCAAGGAGAAACCCTTGAGGTAGTAGGAGCCACCTGAGAATTTTCTGGAGTCTTCGCTGGTGTGTACTGACAAATATCGGATGAAGAGTGAAATTCCATCATGACGGTGGCAGCTGATTGACGGGTAAGATTTAACGAAAAGCCTGATTAGTTACACCGTAGATTTTCTTGCATGAATTGTGTCGTACCAGCTGGACAGTTTTACCGCTGTCCTTAACTTTTTTTATGCCTCCTAGTAGCAAACCAGGCTTGCAATTGCTGGCGACAAGCTGACTCTAGAATGCCTCCAATTACCTGTAGGCGGTGATTAGAAGCGGCGCTGTCAGGAATATTAGTAACTGTACGAATTGAACCAGTTTTTGGATCGTCCACTCCATATACAAGCAATCTTAGACGCGCCTGTACAATAGCGCCTGCACACATCGGGCAAGGTTCTAAAGTTACATAGAGGGTACATTCATTAAGACGCCAATTTTGTAAAGTTGTAGCAGCTGTCTTAATAGCGATAATTTCAGCATGAGCCGTGGGGTCTTTATCGCGTTCTTTTCTGTTTTCTCCTTCAGCTAGCAAATATCCAGTTGAATTAATAATAACAGCACCAACAGGAACTTCACCCGCATCACCTGCTGTTTGTGCCAATTCTAGGGCGCGGCTCATCCATTTTTTATGTATAAGATATTCTGTGTATTCAGTTAACATATTTTTATAGCTATCGGATGAGTAAATACACTGACAAAAGAGATAGGAGTAGAGACGCGATTAATTGCGTCTGTTAGGAGTTAAAGATATTCTGAATCTCTGAGTTGTATTTGAATTCTGACTTTGCGAGAGTGTATCGCAGTCAATTGAGAACTGCGATAAATTTAAGGTCAAACTGAATTTTGGCAACCAAATAGCCCGCAGACTAAAAATCGAGTCTGGGGCTAACATCACCAAGCCTGCAAAAGTGAGCTAATTGTCTAAATAACGGCTTGGGCTAACATGGGGTCGAGTTGTCCTTGTGTATCTAACTGATAGAGGTCATCACAGCCACCAATGTGCTGCTGATTGATGAAAATCTGTGGCACAGTACGGCGTCCGTTAGCACGTTCTGCCATTTTAGCTCTGGCTGCTTCGTCGCCGTCAATTTTGTATTCGGTGAAGTTTACACCTTTCCACCACAGCAGTAGCTTAGCGCGGATGCAATAAGGACAGGTTTGCCAAGTATAAATTTCTACGTTAGCTTTAACGCGCTCTGGATGCCGATTTAGGAGGGGATTAAGAAAGTCCAGCATATTTATTCTTAAAAGAGATTTTAACTATCTCTAGCCTAGATCATTGCTGGCGTTGGTTAGCGCATTGGGGCTGGAACCCACTTACCAAAACTCTCTAGATGATTCCAGTAAGCCAAATATCCAGTGAATGCCCAAATTAGAGCGGCTACTATCAGCACAACTGCACCAATTAACCGCCAAGTTCGGTTCGTTTTCCAATAGAGAGTTGGTGCAGCGCAGACACCACCTAACCCAGTGAGAATAAAACCGATTCCTGACAAAAGTGGTTGCCTTGTCAAGCTTAAGTTGATGATGCGTATACCTAGCACGATCGCAACCAGACCAGCAAAAAAGGCGTAAATTGCTATTGTCAGCAAATCCCAACTTTGGGAGAGGGCGATCGCTGCTGCAACAAATAAAATCCCAAATAGAACACTGGTTTCCCCGAAAGTAATATTAAAGCTACCAGTAACAGGCCAGGTGAAGATCATGTGCAAACCAGTTGTTAATGCGATCGCACCTGTTATCCCAAATCCAGGAATCCATTGTTTTTGATGAGGGCTATCTATTCCACGATTCACATAGTCAGCCAGTAAAACTAACCCGGCTACCATATTGATCAACATTAGTGTGATGTAGTCAATAAACATGATTAACCTCTTGATATCGTTCTAGATTGGTCTAATGTTTTGACTGAACTTACCAGCTTTCTTTATTCTCTTATCTAGAACCATAGATAAACTTAACGCTGAAGCAAAGTGATGTTTTTAGCCAAAACATCACTCATAACTCATAACTCAGCACTGACCATGCTATATGCTGGAATAAGATGAGCAAGAAAAGGATGTCGCAACTGGCACTTTTTTAACCAGTTAGCAGCAAAACTTAACTTTCCTCCACGTGTATCCGCCCTTTGGTAGACTTGAAAACTGAAATAGCCAGATAAAAAGACGCGAAGACAAGCAGTTAAGGGGGCAGACTCTGTGGAAAATACACTTGGTTTAGAGATTATTGAAGTAGTAGAACAAGCAGCGATCGCATCCGCCAAGTGGATGGGTAAAGGCGAAAAAAACACTGCTGACCAAGTAGCAGTAGAAGCCATGCGGGAGCGGATGAATAAAATTTACATGCGCGGTCGCATTGTCATTGGAGAAGGCGAACGCGATGACGCCCCTATGCTTTACATCGGGGAAGAAGTCGGTATCTGTACTCAACCAGATGCCAAAAACTTCTGTAACCCGGATGAATTAATCGAGATTGACATCGCTGTTGACCCTTGTGAAGGTACGAACTTGGTAGCTTATGGACAACCTGGTTCGATGGCTGTCTTGGCAATTTCTGAAAAAGGTGGATTATTTGCTGCTCCTGACTTTTACATGAAAAAGTTAGCAGCGCCCCCCGCAGCTAAGGGCAAGGTAGACATTAACAAGTCCGCAACGGAAAACCTCAAGATTCTTTCTGAGTGTCTAGAGCGCTCTATTGAAGAACTTGTGATCGTGGTAATGAAGCGCGATCGCCACAATGATTTAATTAAAGAAATCCGTGAGGCTGGAGCGAGAGTACAACTAATTTCGGATGGTGATGTGGGTGCAGCCATAAGCTGTGGTTTTGCCGGAACTAATATCCACGCGTTGATGGGTATCGGTGCTGCTCCTGAAGGTGTAATCTCCGCAGCCGCAATGCGTGCTTTGGGTGGACACTTCCAAGGTCAACTGATTTACGATCCAGAAGTCGTGAAAACAGGTCTGATTGGAGAAAGCAAACAAGCCAACATTGATCGTCTAAAGTCTATGAATATCAATGACCCCGATAAGGTCTATGATGCTCATGAATTGGCATCTGGCGAAACTATTTTGTTCGCTGCTAGCGGAATTACCACTGGTAATCTAATGCAAGGTGTGCGTTTCTTCAAGGGTGGAGCAAGAACTGAAAGCTTGGTAATTTCCAACCAGTCAAAAACTGCTCGATTTGTCGATACAATCCACATGTTTGGCGAACCGAAGACTCTCCAACTGAACTAATTCTTGGGGACGGGGAATGGCAAAAGTAGGGGCGAAGCATTTGGAAAGAAATCTTTCAATCAAACTGAAAAATAGTCATCTAAATGCTTCATCCGTACAGTAGTTAGTAGTTATTAGTTAGTGATTAATTGTTGTTTGTTGTTCTAAGCAACAAATAATAATTCCCCCTTACCCCTTATCCCCAGAGGGCCCCAGAGTTACCCATTCTTTATTCCCAACTACCAATTAGTAACTACGATTTAGCAAATGAATATAGCAGTGGTGGGGTTAAGCCATAAAACAGCCCCAGTTGAAGTCCGGGAAAAGCTGAGCATTCCAGAACCACAAACTGAAAGCGCGATCGCTCATTTAACCAGCTATCCTCATATTGAAGAAGTCGCAATCCTTAGCACTTGTAATCGGCTGGAAATTTACATTGTTACCACTGAAACAGATCAAGGTATCCGAGAAGTTACTCAGTTTCTTTCGGAACACAGCAAATTACCTGTGCTTTCTCTGCGGCAACACTTGTTTATGTTGCTACATGATGATGCAGTGATGCATATCATGCGGGTAGCAGCCGGCTTAGATAGTCTGGTACTCGGAGAAGGTCAAATTCTGGCCCAAGTGAAAACTACTCACAAACTGGGACAGCAATATAATGGTATAAAAACCATTCTGAATCGATTATTTAAACAAGCGCTGACAGCTGGTAAACGGGTTCGCACCGAAACCAGTATCGGCACTGGTGCAGTCTCTATCAGTTCGGCAGCTGTAGAGTTAGCACAAATAAAAGTGGCAAATTTAGCAGCTTGTCGAGTGGCAATTCTGGGTGCTGGTAAAATGTCACGGTTATTGGTGCAACACTTGCTTTCTAAAGGTGCTGTGCAAATTAGTATTGTAAATCGCTCTCAAGAACGTGCCCAGGAGTTAGCGAAACATTTCCCCGGCCAACCGATCCAAACTCATTTGCTATCGGAAATGATGACCGTGATTGCCGATAGTGATTTAGTGTTTACAAGTACTTCGGCAACAGAACCGATACTTGACCGTGCCAAGTTGGAAATGGTTTTAGAACCTCAGCGCTCTCTAATGTTATTTGATATTTCTGTACCCCGTAATGTTCATGGGGATGTGAATGAACTGGTAAATGTACAGGCCTTCAATGTGGATGATTTAAAAGCGGTAGTAGCGCAAAACTATGAAAGCCGCCGGAAGATGGCTCAAGAAGCAGAGCGACTCTTAGATGAAGAAGTGGAAGCCTTTGATATTTGGTGGCGCTCTCTTGAAACTGTGACTACTATCAGCTGTCTGCGGAATAAAATCGAAACTATCCGCGAACAAGAATTAGAAAAAGCTTTGTCAAGATTGGGTTCAGAATTTGCTGACAAACATCAAGAGGTGATCGAAGCCTTAACAAGGGGAATTGTTAATAAAATTTTACATGATCCAATGGTACAGTTGCGATCGCAGCAAGACGTAGAGGCAAGACGGCGCTGTATGCAGACCTTGCAAATGTTGTTTAACTTAGATGCAGGGGAACAGTTTAGTTAAATCAATTTGAGATTCGGATAAATTCAAAATTTAAAATTGAGTTGTGTTGCTGTTATGGGTATGTGCTTTTAATTTCGCTTTGCACCTAACAGTAGAAGTTTTGTGGTGTGTGAAAGTTAAATACTTACTGAAATAGTGCTGAGCATATAGATTACTCAGCACTACTGAACCTCCTCAACGGTCGAATACCAAGTAAGAGAGAGGGATAAATTTTGCTAACATCCTCAAGTTATAGATATCAGTAGTGAGTGCGTAAGCGTAGCCCGTCGTAGCGAAAAGTTATGTAAGCGGTTTTCCCAACCTAAGAAACTTTTCAAGACAGCGAAAAGTTGAGCCAGTCGCTTGGGCGAACTGGCGTGGAGCGCCGACTACCCTGCGGGAACGCCAAAGGCGAACCGACGTTGGCGCAACCTCTCGCAGAGAAGACATCCAAACTTTTCAAGCTATACATCACACACCCCATATACTCAGCAGTAATGAAATTTTGAGTTTTTAATCAGTGGAATTTGAATCGCTTATAACAATGGTCTTGTTCTAGCTTGATAGTCCATTAAAGCGCCTTGACTAATTACAGTCCGTCCATTGCTTCGACTAATAGGAATTTGTCCTTTTTGTACAGCCATGTACAAGGTGCTTTGGTCTACACCCAAGAATCTGGCTGCTTCTACAAGTGAAGTTCCCTGTCTGAGGGTACTCCCTCTTTTTCTGCTGCTAATTGATGAGGGATATATCATAGCAAAATGTAAAGAACAAGTTAAGAAATCTCAATCTTTTACGAAAAAAACCTAAAAATTAACATTAATCAAATTTTGTTCTAGACAAGGGAAAGCTGTCTCAGAGTAGCACAGCAAGACTAATTTGATTTCTTTCTAATTAGATTGAGATCGAATTCAATTATAACAAATTATGAAGCAAGAACAATTTAAGACCCTGCTGCGATTTTTCAAAGCTTTGGCAGACGAGAGCCGATTGAAAATTGTAGGTATCCTGGCGAATCAGGAATGCAGCGTCGAAGAATTGGCGGTGCTACTGCAACTCAAAGAACCGACGGTATCTCATCATCTGGCAAGGCTCAAAGAGCTGAATTTAGTAACTATACGCCCTGAAGGTAATAGCCGCCTGTACCAACTAGACAGCGAAGCTTTGCAAAGCATCAGCAAGGAAATTTTCACGCCAGAGCAAATTGCATCTTTGATTGAAGATGTAGATACTGAAGCGTGGGAAAGCAAAGTTTTGAAAAACTATTTCGAGGGCGATGTCTCCGACAAGGACTCCATTCAACGCCTCAAAGAAATTCCTGCTAGTCGCAAAAAACGCTTAGTGATTCTCAAGTGGTTAGCAAACAAATTTGAGATTGGGATTCAGTATCCAGAACGCACAGTGAATGACATTCTTAAGCGCTATCATCCTGACTGCGCTACTCTACGACGAGAGTTAATTGGCTACCAATTAATGCAGCGAGAGAATGGGGTTTACTGGCGTATGACAGAGGTGTGATAATAGTCCACGAATTAAACTCTCGTGTATCTAATTTACTTTTTAAGACAGATCACTGCAAGAATTCTGTGAGTGTTGCATCTACTGTTTATAGCTCACAGACTGCATCTAGGGACTGGTAAATGCAAAAAGAACAATTTCGCATATCGCTGCGTTTTTTACTGTACTTAATTATTACAGCAATATATACTAATACAAGTATAAAATATGTCAACATTTACAGATGACCAAAAAGAGGCTGCTGAGGCAGATATTCGGAGCAAGCAGCAGCAAGTTAATTACAATACAACAGAGTATCCGGTTGAAGTACTAGTTCAGAAATACATTAAGGGAAAGGATGACGACACTAATGAGTTGTTTATACCAGACTACCAGAGAGAAATGGCTTGGGATGAATCAAGACAATCGAAGTTTATTGAGTCTGTGCTTCTAGGATTGCCAATACCTTATATCTTCGTTGCTGATATATCTGATGACGAAAAGGATAATGCACGTTTAGAAATCATAGACGGTTCACAACGCATCCGTACCTTAGCTCGTTTTGTTAATAACAAATTCAAATTAAGTGGACTCAAGAAGCTAACTAAATTAAATGAATTCACTTTTGATGATTTACCACTTGCTCGTCAAAGACGCTTTAACCGAACTAGTCTTAGGATGATACAACTAACCGAAAATGCAGATGAGGAAGTCCGAAGAGATATATTTGAACGAATAAATACAGGTAGTGTTGAATTGAATGAGATGGAAAAGCGCAGAGGTATAATGCGCGGTTCTTTCCTTGATTTGATTGATGAACTCTCGAAAAACCACAAATTTCGTAATTTATGCTCTTTTACTGATGCTGCTATCAATAGGCGTGAGCCACAAGAATTTGTGTTACGGTTTTTTGCATTTTTAAATAAATATAAACACTTCAATGCAAACAAAATAAATGAATTTCTTGATGAATATCTAAAAGAAGTCAATGAAGATAAAACCTTAGAAAGTGAAAAAATGCAGATGGAATTTCTATCAATGCTAGATTTTGTAGAACAATATTTTCCTCAAGGATTTCGACAAGGTAAAGATTATGCTAAAACCACAACACGAATTAAATTTGAATCTCTTTCTGTGGGAATTTCTCTTGCCTTAAGAAGAAATGTTAATATTACACTAAATTCAGTAGAATTACTCAACTCAAAAGAATTTAAAGAATATACCAAATACGATGCTAGCAGTTCTAGAACTAAAGTTATTCGACGTATTGAGTATGTGCGTGATCAACTACTAGGTAAATCATGACAGGTACGTTACTTCAAGATTTTAACAAACGTTCTAAAGAAGTAAGCAAGTATTTTATTTTTCTTAAAAATTTAGAACAGGGAAATATTAAATTAATCATGGAAGGGATGGATGGAAAAACAAAAACACGGACAATTGACACTGAATTAGAAAAAACTTTAAAGGCAAGTGGATTCTTACTGTTATATAATTTGATTGAATCCACTATGAGAAATGCTATTGAGGCAATATTTGATGATATTAGGAAAGAAGGAGTTTCTTTTGATCAAGTGAGTGTTGAACTTAAAAAAGTTGTTTTGAGTAACTTAAAAAAGCGTAATCCAGATAAATTACTTTCGGCGATAACAGCAATTTCCCTTGATATCATCGCTGCTGGTTTTGATAAACAGGATTTATTTTCTGGAAATATCGATGCAAAATTAATTAAAAAGCTAGCTGATGAATACGGCTTTTCACATAAAACTGATCCAACGAGAACTGGAAATGGTAATGATTTATTAACTATTAAATCAAATAGAAATGATTTGGCGCATGGTATCAAGTCATTTGGAGAAGTGGGTCGAGATAAAAGCGCTGAAGAACTTTTAGAAATAAAAAATAAAGTTTTAAAGTATTTAAAACAAATATTAATAAATATTGAAATATATTTAAATAACAAAGAATATTTACACAGAAAAAAATTATAAATATTATAGTATTATAGTTAATTTTTAATTATATAAATATCTGGCTTGGCAAATGGCAAGCTAAAAAAGCCATCACTCTCAACTTAGCATTTATGCTTGAAAGTGATTGCCTTCTTATAAAATCGTCAATATACTATCTCTATTTACCTAGATAGGCTTCTAGAACCTTCGGATTGGTCTGAATTTCTGCTGGTGTACCGTCAGCCAAGTTCTGTCCTTCGGCAAGTACCCAAATGCGATCGCACAAGGACATAATGACATCCATATTGTGTTCAATAATCAGAAAAGTCATACCGTCAATTCGGTTCCAAGCGATAATGCGATCGCATATATCATCAATTAGTCTTGGATTCACGCCGGCTGCTGGTTCATCTAACAAAATTAACTTCGGATTAGTCATCAACGCCCGTCCTATTTCCAGTAGTTTGCGTTGTCCACCAGACAAACTACCAGCATAATCTTGTGCCTTTTTTGCCAAACCCACAGATTCCAACAAGAACATAGCCCGTTCTCGTAACTGCTTTTCTTCTCTAGCAACAGTATGCGGTTGCAACTGCATTTGCCAAAAGTTTTCACCAGTTTGTTTTTGCGCCGCCAGCAGCATATTTTCTAACACCGACAACCGGGAGAGAGTCCGGGCTACCTGAAAGGTACGTACTACACCCTGCTGGGCGATTTGGTATGTTTGCAAGTTGTGAATCGGTTCACCGTCAAAAATCACTCGTCCTTTATCTGGTCGAATGAAGTTCGAGAGTAAATTAAATAAAGTAGTTTTACCAGCACCATTGGGGCCAATCAAGCCTGTGATACTGCCTTTAGTAACTTCAATTTTTGCGTCATTGACTGCCTTGATACCACCAAAGCTTTTACAAAGTCCAGTGGCTACTAGTAGGGGAAGTTGAGATGATTGGTTATTTACCAAGGGTAAGTTCCTCCTTTTTCCCTAAGATACCTTGAGGACGCCAAATCATCAGTACCATCAAAATTAAACCAATGACCATGATGCGAAATGCGCCCAGACGTGCTTCATCAAGGGGAATAAATCTTGGCAAGACTTCCCGCGTGATGGCATCGTAAGCAAAGTAAATCACCGCGCCTAATATAGTACCGACATTATTACCAGAACCGCCTAAAATCACCATAATCCAAGTGTCAAAGGTGAGCTGCGGTTGAAAATTATCAGGGTAAATGGCGCTGATTTGCCAAGCAAAAAAAGCACCAGCGATACCTGCGATCGCACCACCTAGCATGAGAGATTGTAGTTTATACCAAAAGACATTTTTGCCCAATGCTTTGGGAATTTCTTCATCTTCGCGGATGGCTTTGAGAACTCGACCCCAAGGCGATCGCACCAAAATTTCTAACCGCCAAAATACAAATGCTAAAATTAGCAGTAACAATAGCATTAAACCCGCTTTTGGGGTGTAGTTATACAGTGATATTACCCCAGAAATATAAATCGCTCCTACCAAGAACGCGAACAAAATTCCTACTACCAAACGTGATAATAATTCTTGCTTGCTAGCTGTCTTTTTAGCTGAATCAGCAACCCTGGATATTTGAGCAGTCCGAATCCACCGCCATAAGGTAAAGAAAGTTACAGCAGCTAGTAGCGTTAAAAACGCAATCATCACAAATCTGAAAAACAAATTTGGTTCTGTAGATAATGGTATGGGATAACTTTGCACGCCAAATGCCCCAGATGTCCAAGTGTTACCCACAGGTAAATCCTGATTATTCACTACCAAACGAATTAGTTCCCCAACACCGATAGTGACAATTGCTAGGTAATCTTCTCGCAAGCGCAAAGTAGCAAAACCAATTACCAAGCCCAACAAAGCTGCGACAATCGCCCCCGCTACAGCCGATATTAGTAGGGGAACACCCTTTAAGCTCAATAACACGGTTGTATATGCTCCGAGGGTCATAAAAGCAATGTGACCGAAGTTAATTAACCCCGTAAAGCCCCACTGCAAGTTAAGTCCTAGACCGAATAGAGCAAAAATTGCTGTAGAAATTGCTAAGAAGATGAGATATTCAACCATATAAATTTAGTTATTTGTTATTTGTCCTCTCTTACAAAGTTCTGATGCCTTCTCTACGAGAGGCGGGCTGCGCCAACGGATAGCGCAGCGTTAGCGACGTAGGAGCGTCGGAAGCCTCCGCTCAGACTTTGCGCTTTGTCATTTGTTATTGATCAAGGGTCAGTATTTATTATCCCTCTGCTCCCCTGCCCCTCTGCCCCCCTGCTCACTCCTGGGCGAATAAATTTTAGCTTAGCTTGAGGATAGTACTGTATCGCCGTTAAACCTTAGCGATTTTGTGGGAATACTATTTATTGTTGGTGTTGGGTTGTAAATAATAATTGACGTATGAATTTGCTGCGACTTAGGATGCATCACTTAATCGAGCAGTTAGCCGATGAAGATTTGCAAACCATTTGGAGTGTTCTCGAAGCTTTACATTGTGACTTTTATATGCTGAAAGCCATACAACAAGTCAAGCGATCGCAGCAACCGTGGGACATCTTAACCCATGATGAAGCGATACGACTGTTAATGTTTTTCTGAATAGGAAGCGCTTTTAGTCAGCACTATTTTTTAAGGTAACGCCTAGTGAGTCTGGAAGTGCGCTATGCCAGGTCTTTTTTGCTAGACCTAAAAAATTTAGAACCTGCTGCCTACGAGCGGGTGTATGATTTTGTATTTGTCGAGTTTGCTCAAAACTGTCAGATGCATTGCCTACAAGAACTGCGAAAGCTTGATAGTGAGGGGATTTTCCACCGCTTTACTCTAGATAATTATCTGATTGGTATAGAAATTAGAGGCGAAATTGTGAAATTTCTGCGTGTCATCCCTATGCCAGATGTTTAGGTTGGAGAGTTAAGCGAACACTTAAAACTGTAAACTGTATAAGGCTAGGCAGGGATCGCTATAACCTTACATTAAACTGGTTTTTGGAAAACACTTTACTTGAGATTTCCCTATGGATGCTAGGGCACTTTGGCAACGATACCAAAATTGGTTATATTTCCACGAGGGATTGGGACTGTATCTAGATGTAAGTCGGATGCGGTTCGATGATACCTTTGTGGAGTCGTTGCGGCCGAAGTTTGACAAGGCGTTTGCGGATATGGCGGAACTTGAGAAGGGTGCGATCGCAAATCCCGACGAGAACCGCATGGTTGGACATTATTGGCTGCGAAACCTTGATTTAGCGCCAACTCCAGAGCTTACACAAGAAATTGTCCAAACCCTAGAACAAATCGAAGCCTTTGCTGAAAAAGTCCAAACAGGTGCTATTCATCCTCCTAGGGCAAGCCGTTTCACCGATATTATTTCTATTGGCATTGGTGGTTCCGCTCTTGGGCCCCAATTCGTCGCTGAAGCCCTTGCCCCTGATTTCCCGCCCCTGAAAATTCACTTTATCGACAATGCTGATCCCGCAGGTATTGATCGCGTTCTGACTCATTTGCGAAATAACCTCTCCAGCACCTTGGTATTGGTGATTTCCAAATCTGGAGGAACACCGGAACCCCGTATCGGCATGATTGAAGTTAAAAAAGCCTACGCGGGGCAAAATTTGGACTTTTCTCACTATGCGATAGCTATTACCAGCGTTGATAGCAACCTAGATAAGATAGCCAAATCTGAAGGTTGGCTAGCCAGATTTCCCATGTATGACTGGGTAGGAGGACGCACTTCAGAAATGTCTGCTGTGGGGTTAGTACCAGCGGCATTACAGGGAATTGATGTTCGTGCCATGCTAGATGGCGCAAAAGAAATGGATGATGCTACCCGCATCCCAGATGTGAAAAAGAACCCAGCGGCCTTATTAGCCTTGTCTTGGTACTTTGCCGGCAATGGACGGGGTGAAAAAGATATGGTTGTCCTACCTTACAAGGACAGCTTATTTTTATTCAGTCGCTATTTGCAACAGCTGGTGATGGAATCCTTGGGTAAGGAAAAAGACTTAGACGGCAACGTAGTCCATCAAGGCATCGCCGTTTATGGTAACAAAGGCTCAACAGACCAACACGCTTACGTGCAGCAGTTGCGTGAAGGTGTGGCGAATTTCTTTGCTACCTTTGTTGAAGTTTTAGAAGATCATAAAGGCCCATCCCCTGAAATAGATCCGGGAGTCACTTCAGGCGATTATCTTTCCGGTTTTCTTCAAGGAACCAGACAAGCACTTTTTGAAAATCACCGTGATTCAATCACAGTCACCATTCCCCAAGTTAACCCCCGAACTGTAGGGGCATTAATTGCCTTGTATGAGCGTGCTGTTGGTTTGTATGCTAGCTTAGTCAACGTCAACGCCTACCATCAACCAGGGGTAGAAGCTGGCAAAAAAGCTGCCGCTGTTATTCTCGACTTGCAAACACGAGTGGTGACAGTACTACAAAAAGAAAAAACTGCTCTTTCCATTACCGACCTGGCCGACAAAGCTGGCGCATCTGACCAAATTGAGGCAATTTATAAGATTTTGCGTCATCTGCACGCCAATCAGCGGGGTGTGGTTTTGCAAGGCGATTTGGGACAACCCAGTAGTTTGACTGTTTCTGCTAGCTAATAAGCATAAGTTTTACATCACAGTTGAATTTCAGTATTGTTGCTAATGCAACGATTTTGTATGGTTAAGCATCCTTATTTGAAGTGCGAACTTCGGTACTAGGATGCTTAACTGTTTTTATCTTTCGCCAAAGTTAATTTCTCAACTAATTCAGCCTTGAGTTTCTGAAAGTAATTAGCAGCATCTCTCAGACCTGAAGCTTTAGCATAGCGAATCAAAGGTTCTATTAACCAAGCTTCTGTGGGAGTCATTTGGGGTTTTAGTGTGCCGAGGCGCAAATTCAAGTCCAGCCATTGCAAACTAGAAGGAATATGGTCAGCGTGTTCTTGACAGGTTTCAATAACTTGGGTAAAAATTACCTCAAAATCTTCTTGCAAATCATAGACTTTTACCATTTGCCCAACCCGAAATACTTGATAGACTAATTCACGCATTCGGATTTCATGAGAAGATTCTAGAATGTCTTTGACTGTTAAGACTTTAAAATTGCCTCCCGAATCAATCGCCCAAATTTGTCCCAGCAAATTACAGACGAGATTTACTAATGCCTTATCAAATTCCAGGCGAGTAGCGGAACTGGTGGGAGCCTCTTCAAACCAGCCTCCTCTTGCAACCAAAATCTGACAGCAGCGTTCCCTAGTGTTAGCATCTCCCCCAGCAATTTGAGTTCGTCCTTTTGACCCTGGTCGATAAATGGTTTCAGACCCGCTTCCTTCGCGTAGTCCAGTTTGGATTGTTATCCCACGCAGGAATCGACAGACTATTTGAGGCATTGTAGAAGGCCAAAGGTCTGGTAAACGACCAAAAAGTGTGGCTTCTTCGATTTTTTCAATGAAAATTTGTCGGAACCGCTGAAAATAGATGCCATTAGAACAGAAGACAAACAAGGGAAATGATGTGACTGGCTGCAATAGCTTTTCTTGTTCTTCAATCAGCACTAATAATTCTACAAGGGTGGTAATTACGTTTAAGAGTTGGTCAGGATTGGGACAGACAAGAACTACTTCTGGTAAAAAACCAGACCGATAGCAAGTGAGTAGGTCGGGTTTGAGGATTGAATCTGTGGGGATAGATTGGATTCCTTGAGGTGTGGCGATCGCAATTTTACCACTCTGTCTCAAGGAGGAAGCACTAACAGACCCTCGTCGTTCTATAAAATAAACGTAATCATCTATCTGCGTTAGCTGTTTTGTTAAATGATAGAAAAAACCGACTCCTAACGCTCCAGTTGGTAAGATTCCTATACTGTTTGAAATTAAGGAACTCATACCTCAATTCTCTGTGAGTTCGGCAAGCACTTGACAAGCCTTACCTAAATCGGAAACTTTGACCATTAGGCGCATATTTTCACCAGGCTGGACATTACTTCCGTAGATGTATTCAATATTAATTTTGGCAGCCGCCAGAGCATGACTCAACAGAGCTAGTTGACCGGGATTATCTGTTAATTCAATGGCTAAAACATCTGCTTCAATCACGTAGAATCCCTCTTTCACCAAAAGGGTTTTACAGTTAGTAGGATCGCTAGCCACCAAACGAATAACACCCTGGTCTATGCTGTCGAGTAGGGAAATTGCCTCAATATTAATTCGCTCTTTGGCAATCGTAGTGCTGACGGCAGCTAGGCGACCGGGGTAGTTTTCCAGTGCTACTGTCAGTTGACGTTGGATTTTAAAGTGCATACATAAAAGAAGGCTTTGACCTATGGTCTTGTTTAATTATCTCACTTTGCTGTCATCTTAGTTAGAGACAGCGATCGCTTTTACCTTCCCGTAAAATAAAGCTAAGGCAGCATTAACAGATAGGTCAATTATTATGTCTGAATCAACCGCAAAACAACCCGCACGTCGAGGTCGAATTTTCCCTGAACGCACTTTACCACCAGAAGAACTTGCTAGACTCAAAGGCTGAAGATGATGTATTTTATCGGCGTTGTCGGGCAATTTTTGAGCGTGTGCGTCCCGATTTGATCAAAGAACACTATGGCTGGTATATTGCTGTGGAGCCGGATAGTGGTGATTATTTGATTGATGTTGATAAAATGCAAGCTCATAAAAAAGCACTAGAGAAGTACTCAGATATTAGACATTGTGTATTCTGCTTGAATGAGACGGGAACGACTGGCACAATATGATTCTGGGTAACTTTGGGGATAATGGGCAATATTGTACTATTTTAAATTGATAGGTAAGTCGCGTAGAAAGTAAAAGCGATCGCTCTTTTTATCTCGTCCTAAGTAGCCTGTTAAGGGTGAAGAAAGCTCAATCATAATTTCGTACAGTTCTTTAGGTGTCAATGACTGTGGTGGATTGTCGTAAATGTATGCTATGTGAAGGGAATCAACTCCGACATTTCGATCATCTGTTTTTTCTAGATGCTTTTTGACAAGCTGGATAATGTGCGATCGCAACTTAATTTCTCTCTCAGCTTTATCAATATATTCATCAATTTTATAGTCAATTTGCCCAGGTTCTAGATATTGCTGCAATTCGACTAAATTAATAGCACCTGGATATTTTGCTTTAAATTCAACGAGCTTTTGCAAGGTCATAGCTTTAATAATACTGATTTTAGATATTACAGCGGATTCTTGAAGTTGTTTAGTCGGTTGACCTGGGCCAATAATCAACCGAACTGCCATCATATAATTTTCCTTAAGATGCCTCTTGCCAATCCTATCTAATTCCTCTACAGCCCGGTCAGGAATGCTTTTACCAGCTTTACATTCGCAAACAAGAGGATAAGGTTGTGAGCAAAATAAGTCTAAGCCACCAGCACCACCTTTGTAGTCCTCTTCAACCTTAAATCCTAAAAAATTAAGGCTGCGGCGTGCGATGTTTTCAAAATCTGTACCAGCTTGGTAGTTGCTTTTTTTCTCGTCTAACTCTATGCTGCGATCGCCCAATTTTGCAATATTATTTATCCAGACTAAATCTGGATCGGGTTGCTTAATCAGTTTGTCACTACTCCAACCCAAAAAGACTTTGATATCGTGGTCTAATTGTTTAGCTGCTGCTTTGGTAAGCGATGCGATCGCACTCTGTAATTCTTCTAATTCAGGATGTAGCGGTGGCTGTAGTTTTTCTAATTGATGTTTGCGTTGGGCGAAGGTGCGATCGTTTAAAACTGGTAAGTTATCAGATACCCTAAGCGAATAAGGTAAACCTACAAACTGACTCTGAGAATTCACTAATATTTCTACTGGCTGAGACAACAAATAAACGTGTAAATGAGCAACAAATATGTGCTTCCGTTGCAGCAGGATTTGTTCTAATGCTTTTGTTGTCCAAACAGTTAATTCTGACAAAGCCTTTAAAGATTGAGAGCTATTTAGGATTTGGCACAATTCACACTTACCCCAAGCTTTAATCCAGACTGTTTCAGAACCTATTTGAGTAGAAACTTTTTGGGTATCTGTTAAGAGATATGACTTGTAGTATTGTTCATCGTGTAACAAGTTTATTGAGCTAATAGATGGATAGAGAGCAAACGAACGCCCTGGATGGATAAATGTCCGGGGTATGACTGCCATCATTCGACCCTGTAGCAAAGCTTCAACCTCTGGAGAAGGTAGACATAAAGCAGTGTCGAGCAAAATTAAATTGCTCATAAACCGAGTTTAATAAGTAAATTATCGAGCATAGCATCTACTTCTTTAGTTACATTTTGATGATTTGGTATAGACTGAGTTTCAGCAATACATTCTTCGTCAATTAAGCCGCTGGGAATCTGACCAGATGGATCGCTTAAAATTTCACGTATTAAATAATTATCAATTGCAATTTTTTTATGATCAATAAACTGATAAATTTCTCCTTCAGTTACTTCATAGTCTTTATAAGCTTGTTTAACAAACAGGATAGCTAAAAGAGGCTTAATATCCTCAACATTAAGCTTTACAAATTCTCCTCCTAACTCTTTAGACAAGAGTTTATCCAAATACTCTCTTCCTTTAGTATTAGGTTTTACCTCTTTGGCACGAACTAAACACCCACGAGTCATATCAAACATTTTATAATCGATTAATCTTTTCAAAGCAGCACTTACAAATTTAGTGGTAGATTCCTGCACAACTGCAACTACTATTTTGACAACTCTTCCCTCTTCCTGACCAATAATTCTAAAGTTGAGGTAGCCTTTGTCTACACTTTTGACTATAACTTCCTTAACCTCATCCAGTTTTACTCTTTCTACAGTTTTACCTTTAAGTGTTAGTAAACAAAGACGTATAGCATTAGCTATAATATTACTATCTTCAAAGTAATTTTCTATTGTGTTATCAAGTGCTGCAAGTTCTTTATTGAAGGCTGTTTCAACTTTATGTAGTGGATCTGGTGGCTGTGGTGGATCACCGGGCAAATTCCAGTTATCTGCACACCACTGTAGAACTCTTCTAACTATTGGTTTTTCTTTACCAAGTTCTCTCAATCCACCTTCGTCAAAAGGATATATAGGATGAGGTGGAGTTAAATTCTTTATGTCATAAAACTCTTTCAACCAGTGGGAAACAAGAGTAACTACATCATCACTGTTAAGATGTTTTAAATCAATTTTTCTTTCACTAATTCTGTCAATGACCGAATCTGCTTGTGGTACAACTTTAACTTGTTGCGCCCAAGTTTCATCGAACATAGCTAGAATTAAAACTCCGCGTTTAATTTTGCTATATATGTCTTTAGCAAAGAGAGCAACAACCTGCGCTCTTGTAAAACCTTGCTCATTACAATTGAGACTTTCTAACTCATCAAAGCAGGTAACTACTGTTCTGTAATCACCAATTAAGTCTAGAATTTGGCATATAGTCTGGAATGCTTCGGCTTCTTTATCATCTTCACTAGGATTTGGTAATCCCATAACGTCAGCTTGTGACTGTGCTAAGTTTCTGCCGGCAAGCCAGTTAATTGCAAATGAAACTTTATCTGAAGATAGTGTCCATAGGATAGCCTGAATCAAATAAGGATTTTCAATGTTTGGCTTGAGTTTAAGGACTTTGGCAGTCAAGGCATCAACTATCTTAGGATGTTGAGCTAAAACCCCAGGAAATCGTTTGATTAAATCTTGAGGGGTATAGCTTGACTTGTATACCTCGTTAACTAAAGTAGTTGCCATCTCTTGCCATTGCATTACACCTTGATTACCAGTCTGTTTTAAGCTAGATGTTAAAGTGTTTAGAAATTTAGAATGTATTTTGTTTAAGTCACCATAGTCAACCTCACTCATATAGACAAAAAAACTATCACCTTCATACTGAAGACGGCAACGAATTCGACTCATCAAGTGACTTTTTCCTAGTCCTTTCTCAGCTTTGATAGTTATACCAATAACTGAACGTTTCCCTGCGCGGATTTGCTCTATTGCCTGAAAAATAGCATTTGATGCATGAGCATTTATAGAAGGAACATCGGGAAAACTTTGATTCCAGATATCATGACTTCTAACTACTAATGACCTGTCAAATGGGTTATGACTTGTAATAGCTTTGTTGAGATCTGAAGATGAAGATAAAGAACTAATCATGATTGTGCATCTACTGAAAATAATGAGGAACAAAGTAAAGTGGAAAAAACTGAGTAACTTAGTTTATGAATTGAGGCGTTTAGCATAACAGCGTAATCCACTAACTTTAGTAGTAATGGAATCTTCAATCTTGTCTGGAGCACTATCTTCTATGCTTCCACCTTGAAGTTGCAAAATGTCCTTCTCCTGAATTTCTAACAGCCATGTGTTAAACTCTTCACGGCTAACCCGATCGCCTATTTCTCTCCTGATACGATAAATTGGCACTAGGTTATCTAAGTTGTAGTTTTGGTTCAACTTATCGTAAACTTCCAGCGCCACTGATTTAAACTCGTCGTAAGATGCGATCGCCCCACCTTTAACCCCATTAACTGGGACATCTGCACTAGTTACCGCAACATCTATCTGACTAATCCACTTCACCAATGCATTCGCTGCCCGAGTTCCGACAATCGTTCCTTCAAACTTAAAATCACCACTTCTCAAACCTTCACTTAATACTTCTAAACCCTTGGGAGATGTCAGAGAGTATCCTTTTTTGGTGATTGCGATCGCCCCCTGTTCCTGTAATTCCTCGAGTATACTTTGATAATCTGCTACCTTCTTGGTCTTGGATACAATGCGTTTGGTGAGTTGACCTTTCATTACTTCCTGCTGCGTTCCTCCCAAATCCCATAAAGCCAAAAGCAGACGAGTTCTAGTTTGGGCTGCGTTTTTTGATGCCATATTGAGTGTATTTTTTGACATAAATAGTCATATTGACTGTTTCTTTTTAAGATATTTAGCTTTAAAAAATAACCGCAAAATTGCTGAATGTTGGTACGTTTCTCCTAACATTTCTTCATAAAAAACAGAGGACACTGTAAATTTAGTGTCTTTTATGTAAACAAAATTAAACAAATTAGTGAGAGTCTATTTCAATTCCATAGCATTCCAAGTGTCAGACAAGAAACGGGCATAAAATTTATGCAAACTGTCAATTACTCAAGAGTATTGTTACTTAATTAGTAAATATGTTTCTTTGGGAGGAAAACAGTTTATCTCAAAGGCAGGATGGAAAACTTAAAAAATTCGCTCATCATGACACTGAAACCAAAAAGCTGTGTTGTTGTCAATTAAGCAGTGTATGTTCTTTTAGTTCCAGCCAAAATAGCAGTGATTCCAACTCTGTATTTGCAACAGCAAGGCTTTTAGAAAACACAGGTGATGACGAAATACGATGAACACAATATTATATAGAGAACGTAAAATAGTTTCGCGTCTACTGGCAGTGCTGCTTTCGGCATTGCTAACAGTGCCTTTGCTGAGTAGCTGCGGAGGAGGTTCCCGAACTGCTACGCCGCCGCCACCTGTTGACGACACCATTGGCAGAAATGTGAGTAATCGTGTTCCTGTAAACCAACCCGAAGCGAAAAAGGGCTTGTCTACAGGCCAGAAAGTGGCAATTTTGGCGGGAGCCGCAGGACTTTACTACCTCTACAACCAACATAAGAATTCTCAAGCAGAAGGAGCAGAGGGCAAATACTACCTTTCTAAGAACGGGCGTGTATACTACCGCGATGCTGAACACCGCGCTCATTGGGTAACTCCACCACGAGAAGGCATTCGAGTTCCAGAATCCGAGGCACAAAAGTATCGGGACTTCCAAGGTTATAACGGGCGTTCCACAGGTCGCGATCTAAGTGGCATAACTTCAAGCGCAGCGCCAGCACTTTAGATAAGTAAAGCGTGTGTGTAAATGCAAAGCGACTTCCCAGAGGATAACGCCGATCGCGCACGTGGAACACATGAAATTAAATCAGGTGATCAATCATGGTAGATGACTTTTTGCGAAAGGCGAAGGATTTTCTCTTGGGGTCGAACGGCGATCAAGCTGAGCGAGATGCCGAATATCGTGATCGCCAGGTACGTCCAGCTAGCGAAGACCCCTACGGTGATCCAGCAGACCAGGGAGCTTATGGTGACCTCACACCAGCCAGCGAAGACCCTTACGGTGATCCAGCAGACCAGGGAGCTTATGGCGATATTCGCCCAGCCAGCGAAGACCCCTACGGCGACCCAGCAGACCAGGAGTATGGCAATGTTCGCCCCGCTAGCGAAGACCCCTACGGCGACCCGGCTGATCAGGATTACCGCCGTTAACGCAGAACTAATATGGTTTTGATGGGGGATAAATTGTGGAATAGCAAACAAGGCAGTAGAATTTGCAACTACTGCCTTTTGTTTTTGCTGAATGAATTGAGGTTGCCCAAAATTCAAATGTTGCTACTCAAAATTTCCTGCGCTCGGTTTATATTTTTACGCACAGATTGAGCCGAAGTCTGCAAAGCTGCTTTTTCCCCATCAGTGAGATGCAATTGCAATACACTCTCAATTCCACCACATCCCAAGCGACAGGGAACGCCAATCACAATGTCTGCTAATTCGTATTCACCTTGCAGATACGCTGCCACAGGCAACAACCGCGATTGATTTAGCAAAATCGATTCCACCATCACACTTGTGGCGGATGCTGGCGCAAAAAAAGCACCACCTGTCTGCATCAATTCCACAATTTCTGCACCACCGTTACGGGTTCTCTCTACCAACCGTTCAATTGTGGCTGCATCTAATAATTCTGTGATGGGAATGCCGTTGACAGTAGCATAACGAGATAAGGGAACCATCAAATCGCCGTGGCTACCCAATACCATCGCCTTGACATCGGCAGGCAAAACGCCCAATTCTAGGGCAATGAAGGTCTCAAAGCGAGCCGAGTCTAACACGCCAGCCATGCCCATAATGCGATCGCGTGGTAAACCAGTTGTTTGCCAAGCTAGATAAGTCATCACATCCAAGGGATTGGTAACGACAATAAAAATGGCATTAGGAGAGTGAGCGATCGCTTGCTTCGCTGCTTCCACTACAATCTTGGCATTGGTTTTCAGCAAGTCATCCCGACTCATACCTGGCTTGCGAGGAAGTCCGGCAGTAATCACCACAATTTGAGAACCAGATGTATCAGCATAGTTATTTGTGCCGATAATCTGGCGATTATGTAGTTCAATTCCCTTAGCTTCAGTCAAATCTAAAGCTAGTCCTTGAGGCATTCCCTCGACGATATCCAGTAAAACTACATCTGCCAGGTTTTTCTCAGCAATGCGTTGGGCTAGGGTGCTACCAACTCTACCAGCACCAACGATGGTGACACGAGGTAAATTACACACAATTGGGGAGGCAGAAGAAGACATAATTGAGGTGTAGAGTGCGATCTGTATGAAACCTGCGAAAGCAGGTTTTGTTTCTGTAGCTTCAGATTGAAGTAGGAAAGCGTCTTGTTAAGCTAATGCACTTTTAAGTTGCACATTTTCTTATGTATGTATCTCTCCAAGGAAGCAAGCTACAAAGCAGCGTCAACTATAGGAGAAGGTCATCAACAGTCAAGGGCCAAGGAGCAGTAGACTTTTGACTCTTGTACAGACGCGATTAATCACGTCTCTACTCTTGACTCTTGACAGCCATAATGCATAATTACACAAACTAAATAAGTAACAGCTTATTTAAATTCTTCGAGTTGATCTAGACGTAACCAAACGTTTGGTGTTGGCACTTTCCCGAACTTAACAAGAGCGTAATCACCTTTGACATCGACAATTTCACCTTTAGTATCAAACAAATAGGAAGGAAAGCGTGTATCACTAGCTTTTGCTTCCAGACTGTTTTCCAGTTTTTCGCGGATAGCGCGAACCATATCTCCTCTTTTGACTGCCATGAGTTCCCCCTCAAGTTTGTAACTTGTTTTATTCAGGATTTTAGCTTGCGCTCAGGGACAAAGACACAAAGTAATTAGAAGAGGGGAAAATGGGGAAACAAAACTAACGCTGACACTGGGGGCAAAAGTGACTGGATCGTCCTGCTAACCTAATCCGCACAATTGCTGTATCGCAAACTCGACAGGGTTCTCCAGCGCGGTTATAAACCCAGGCAACACCGCCATAGTTGCCATTTGTACCCTTAACACTGAGGAAATTACTAAAAGTCGTGCCACCAGCCTCAATACTGGTTTCTAATACCTGAATAATGGCTGTTCGCAAACGCTCAATTTGCTTTAACTGCAAATCTGTACATAGAGTTTCGGGTAACACTTCACTCCTGAATAGTGCTTCATCGGCATAAATGTTACCTAATCCCGCCACCACCGACTGATCAAGTAGCGCAGTCTTAATCGGACGGCGGCGGTTTTGGAGTTTGAGAGCTAGATACTCGACGGTGAATTCAGGTGAAAATGGGTCTGCTGCTAGTTTTGCTAAACCAGTAATGATACTTTCTACAGCAATACCAGGCGGAACCCACCACATTTGACCGAATGTACGCTGGTCAACGAAGCGCAATTCTTGGTGATCTCCAAAAAATAATCTGACCCGCGTGTGTTTGTGTAATGGTTCATCTCGATGCAACCACAGTAGTTGACCAGTCATTCGCAGATGAACCCCTAGCCAACCTGCAAAGAGGGAGGGAGAGAGTTCGGCTAGAAGATATTTGCCACGACGATGCCAGGTGGTAATGGCACTCCCTTTAATTCCAGCAACAAATTCACCGACAGAAAACGGGTAGGCGATGGTGCGATCAAGCAACACATCTCCACCCGTAATTTCTTGGTTAAGGGTCAATTGATTTAGACCCCGCCGGACTGTTTCAACTTCAGGCAATTCAGGCATTCAAGCTGATTAAGCAAGCAATTTGATATTTTTGGGGTAAAAGATATGGGGAAGTATGTAGACCTCCGTAAGCAACTTACCGTACTACCAAAGATAAACCGTAAATCCCCACAGGGCAGCTTTATTAGAGTAGGGTAGGCTGGGATGAAGGATGAAATAACTGAAGTTTATACTTCATATTCCATACTTCATACTCCCCTTTATCATCCCATTAAATAATCACCTTATGACTTTGCTGCTTCTTTTTTCGGCTTAGCCTTCGGTGCTTCAACTTCTACTAATTCATCTTGGGCGAAGTTATTGGTATTGATGCCAGCGTAATTTAGCTTCTCAAACCGGACAATTACTGGGTATTTGATACCGCTTTGGTCAATAGAAGCCACGGTTCCGACATCCTGAAACCAGTAGGATTCTGGGCGGAGAATACGTACTTTAGAACCACGTTGAACCATGAGTATTTTCCCTTTTAATTATCAATCGCCAATATCTAGGGCTAATTGATTTCACTCTACAACCTGAAGGTATCAGCAAGAGGTTTTATTAAGTTATTTGTCTGACTGGTCAAGGGTCAAGGGTCAAGAGTTATAAACTCTCCCTACTTCTCTCTCAAATGTCAAATATAAAAAACTATTAGATACACCTTGACAGAGTACATACAATCGTGTAACTTCGACGCAAATAGTACTTTTACTCAATATTATGCTTTGCTCAATACAAACACACTTCCCTCATTACCTCTGCCAATCCGCAGATTGTTATCTATATAAGTAATATCTAACCAGCCCTGTTGTTTATCGCTGTTCAAGGCGGCATCAATAGCCGGAAATTTTTTACCATTTTCAATTTCTTGGATAAAAGTCGCCGGAGAATTGTATCCTATTAAACGTTGTAATCCGATAATAGACCGCTCGAATTTCACTTGGACGCGACGACCTGAAACTGGCTCAAATTTAGCAGCAACGCTGACTAATCCTTCAAGGTAGGGCAAGCCATAAATCTCAGCTATGTTGTAGACGGTGGTAGTCTCTACCCGGATACACTGGTAAATTTGACCAAGTTTGCACAAAGGTATGCGATCTAGGTTTAACAAACCCTTGCTAGTGGTGTATAGTAATCGCCAATCGCCATCTAGCAAATTGCTAGCTTCCACTGGACGTGGTGTAGGGTTGAGGTCTTCTAAATTGGCGATCGCTGTTAAGATAGCTTGTTTCTGTTGCTCAGTCGCCAGTAATCCGCGATTTGTTCCAGCGATCGCATCTATAAGAGCCGTTTTTCCAATCATTGTTTTTCACCTTAAAAATCATTCACTTTCAATTAGCATGAACAAGATATTAATGTCTCCTGTATAGAGCCGTACAAATCACTAAAAACCGCCATCCGTTTGGCATACGGCTATTAAATAAAAAATTTCTATCCTATTGCGGATTTCTAAACTAACCAGTTGAATGAATAACTAAATTAGCCCGTATCAAGTGATAGACTCTAAATGTCAAGTTACCTAAACCTTTTGGTCAACCTTTTCCTGTCTTCGTCGATATGCTGAATTCTCCATTACGTGAAGAACCCCGTAACCAGCGAGCTGCTGTAATTCCATTAAAACAAGAGTCCTCTATCTTGGATTGGTTGCAATCCGGCGGTCGTCTTATATCGCGCGACGTTCACGAACCGGATTTTCTAGATGACGAAGAAGAAATAGAGTCGCTAATGAGTGTAGAAGATGGTATTGGCGACTATGATCTTGATGATGATGACGATATAGGTATCGCTGAAGATTAGCCTTTTCAGTCTGGGGACTTGGTGGTATCCCTAGTTCCTGGTATTCAGTTTTGTAAGTGTGGAGTGAAGGGAAATTTCTGTGGACGCTAAATTATCTCCTGAGCAAGGATTAAACATTTCTGGGATCGCTCTAGCCTCTTTATTAGCCGTAGGTCTGGGTGTTGCAGCGTTTTTTTTGGATGCGATGGCAAATAGGGTGCCCTGGCAACTCACCTCATTAACCCTACCACTATTATTATGTGCGCTGGGAGCTGGTGTTGTTGGCTATTGGGTAATACCCTTACTACAAGCGCTCAAAACGGGGCAAATAATCCGCGAAGATGGCCCCCAAGCCCATCTAAAAAAAGCAGGTACACCAACGATGGGTGGTATATTTTTTATACCCGTGGCTGTGATAGCTGCCTGTATAATGTCTAACTTTGCTACAGAAGTACTTGCCGTCTCCGCATTAACACTTAGCTACGGATTTATCGGCTGGATAGATGATTGGCAAATTCTGCGCCGTAAGTCAAATAAAGGTATATCTCCTGGGATGAAACTAGCTTTGCAAATCGGTTTTGCAGCGATGTTTTGTCTATGGCTGATGTTTAATCAACCTTATAATATTACAAATATTGCCTTGCCTTGGGTAAGTTTTTCGCTTCCATTAGGGTTACTATTCTGGCCTTTGGCAGGGTTTGTCTTGGTTGCAGAAAGTAATGCGACTAATTTAACTGATGGTATTGATGGTTTAGCAGCAGGAACAGTAGCGATCGCTTTACTAGCACTAGGGGCCTTAATTGCACCTACCTCACCTGGATTGATGGTGTTTTGTGCTGCTTTAAGTGGCGGTTGCTTAGGTTTCTTAGCTCACAATCGTAACCCGGCCCGTGTTTTCATGGGTGATACTGGTTCTCTGGCGCTGGGAGGCGCTTTAGCTGCTGTAGCACTATTGACCAATAGCTTAGTAGCGCTGTTCATTCTCAGCGGTATCTTTTTTGTAGAAACCCTTTCCGTGATGGCGCAGGTAAGTTACTATAAAGCCACAAAGGGCCCCGATGGTAAAGGCAAGCGTCTTTTCAAAATGGCCCCCTTACACCATCATTTAGAACTTACTGGCTGGTCAGAATTACAAGTAGTTTCCGTATTTTATATAATCGCTGCTATTTTGGCTGTCATCTGTTTAGCGATCGCTCCATTCTAAAAATTGTTGAAAAACTAATTTAAGAAAAAGAACCCTCCAAGCTTCGAGGGTTCTTTTTTTGGAATTGAATAATCCCAATAAAGTTCAGTTGAGCAACAAAACCCTCATGTAGAGAAGCGATTCATCGCGTCTGAAAGACCAATTTTCTACGCCAATAATCCTTAAATGAACTGGATTGGTGCGGATGAATTACAACATAAAGGCGATCACTTATGGGTTTAAAATCAAAAATAGAGCGATAGGCTTCACAACACTATCATTCCACCTCAGAACAAGGAACGTCGAGCTTGAAACAAGGCTGGTATGAAATTAGAGTTTTAAAACAACCTTTGAGTGCCGAAGAAGCGTCTACACTCGTGTATGTACAATCGTCAGATATCAAACAACGCATCCTACTCACTATCCTCGTCTTGAAATTCTTTGATTTTGGTATATAAACTAGTAACTGTTTCTTCAGCAAATAGTTTTTCTTTAAGTTGCAAATAGTCGCCTTTACCTAGTTTACAGGTTGCCCAAAATTTCATTACTTTTGATGGTTCTAAGTGGGTGAGTAAAACCTGCATTACTTCCTGTAAATTCTCTTGTTCATTAATCACTTTAATTTTCATTTGCTTTGAATTTTACTGTTCTGAGATGGGGCGATGCCTGCGGCGGGCTTCGCCTACGCGCAAATCTGCTAAATTTTTACGACAGCCAGCAGTATATTGGTGATTTAACCCTAACCCTCGCTCAAAAATTTCCAAAGCTTGCATTAACAAAGGTTCAGCTTCGCTATCTCTTCCTTGGGATTCGTAGATTCCCGCCAGGTTAGCGAGGCTAACTGCAATATCTGGATGTTGCTCTTGAATTAATGACAATGTAAATTCAGGATTTGGGTAATATCGCCTGTGGTCAAATTACCGCCTACTTGTACATTAGACTTCTTGCAAAAGTCAGGGTAAAGGTCAAGGGGTAAAGGGAAAAGGGACTTACAACCCTTCCCCTTTAACCTTTACCCTTTTCCCCAAGGTGCAAAAATATATTTTTGCAAGAGATCTATTCCGCAGAATGCTTTGGAGAATTTCTTCTGGGCTGCGATGTTCGCTAATGCTTTTAAGCCTTAAAATTCACATTACCCAGGTTGATCTATTTCCGCATTTGACTTACTAAATGAGCCAGTTCGGGCAAAATCAGCTTTTCCATACCTAATCGCACAGCACTACTGGAACCAGGAACAGAGAAAATTAATTTATTTTGATAAACACCAGCGACAGCGCGAGAGGCGATCGCGCGTGAACCAATTTCTTGATAACTTAAAAAGCGAAACAACTCTCCAAATCCGGGCAAGGTTTTTTCTAGTAAGTTCTCAATAGCATCGTAGGTGGTATCTCTGGGTGCAATACCTGTACCACCATTGAAAATTACAGCATCCAAATTCGAGCTTTTACCCAGCTGTTCTATCTGCCCTTGGATTTGTGTTGGTTCATCTTTAATAATGGTGTAGGCTCCTACAGCATGGTTAGTGCCAAGGATTAATTGCTGGATTAGCTGACCACTCTTGTCTGTTTCTGGGGAGCGTGTATCGCTGACGGTAACAACAGCACAAATTACCGTAATTCCAGGCGAGTCTGGGTGGGGTTGTTGCGTCATGGTTTTTGTTATTTATTCAGTGGTCAGTTATTCTTTATATGCCACTGACCACTAACTAGTTACCGCTTTTAAGTTTTGCTGAGTCCAAGACCGTTTTCATTGGCGTACCGTTCCATGAAGCGCATAAAGCGATCCCATTCTTCGGCGGATTTCATCAGGTAAAGTGCTTCTAATGCTTCTGGTCTACCGTTGACAAACTTACCCTTAACTTCGCGGGTAATTAATTCCCCTTCTTCATCAATCATGTACATCCCTGTGATGTCTTCGGTGCTGCCTTGTCCTAAAATATTAGGATTTGTAAAAATAAACGTCGCTGTGCCACTGTCGCCAGTACGCGATCGCGTCAAGCGCACCTCTGGAATTACTTCTTCGTCAATACCTCTAGAAAATTGGATTTTCGCCATGATGGATATATTTAAACTTTTGTGATGGTTAATTTAATATTCTCTCATCATTTAGAACGCCACGGTCTAGAGACTAAGGATATTCATTTTTTACGTATTTATATTTAAATTGCTTCGCGCTCAAGTAACAAAGTTACCGGGCCGTCATTTTCAATTGTAACTTGCATCATTGCACCAAATTGACCTGTTTCTACGTGCAAACCACTAGCTTGCAACTTGATAACAAAGCCATTATACAAATATAAAGCTAATTGCGGGCTGGCTGAGCGGTCAAAAGAAGGACGGCGACCTTTGCGACAGTCACCGTAAAGTGTAAACTGACTTACTACAAGTAACTCGCCGCCAATTTCTTGCACAGATTTTTGCCAGCGATCGTCTCCTTTTTCATCGGGAAACAGTCGCAATTCTAAACACTTACGCGCCATCCAATCAAGTTCAGCATCAGTATCGGTATCGGCAATACCGACGAGCAAGTTTAGCCCTCGGCCAATTTTGCCAACAATTTCGCCGTTAATAGTAACTTGAGATGATTTAACTCGCTGGATGATCACGCGCATAACGATCAGTTTCAATTCTAGGGCGATCGCATTTTAAAACTAATTAAAAGCTCCGCCTTCATCAAAGCAGATGGCGGAGCAGAAATGCATTTCCGTAGAATTTAGAAATGAGTATAAAGGATTACTATCGCTAATAACTATTTCCCAAAACCTTTACCGCGATCGCTAGAAGGTAGACAAATGCAGTTTTCCAACTGAGTAATTAAAGTCTCACGATCCAGATTTTGACCAATCAGCACGATTTGGTTTTTCGGTTTACCTTGCCACTCTTCATCATCTAAGGTGAAGCGTTTGCCACAAAGGTGAAAAATATGACGCTTCGGACTTTCATCAAACCACATAATCCCCTTGGCACGGAAGATACTGGAGGATAGCTGGTTATCTAAGAAATATTGAAACTTCCTAATAGAAAAAGGCTTATCACTTTGAAAAGATATGGAAGTGAAGCCATCATTTTCTAAATGATCGGAATGATGGTGATGATGGTCATGTTCATGATCGTGATGGTCATGACCACATGTTGAGTGATCATGGTCGTGGTCATGATCATGATGCTCGTGCTTCTCTTCTTCAGTGTCAAAATACTTGTCAGACTCAAACAAACCAACACTGAGAATTAAGGGAAGTGGTATTTGCGATCGCGTGGTGCGAAGAATTCTCGCTCCTTCCTTGACTTCGTTAATTTTTCCTTCTAACTCTTGCAAAGTGGCTTCATCAACCAAATCTGCCTTGTTCAGCAAAATTACATCACCGTATGCAATTTGACTGTATGCTGCTTCAGAGTTGAATAAATCTAGGCTGTAATTTGCCGCGTCTACTACAGTAATAATCGAATCCAAACGAGTTAAATCCCGTAATTCTGTACCCAGAAATGTCAGAGCAACTGGCAGCGGATCTGCAAGTCCAGTTGTTTCTACTACCAGGTAATCTAGATTCTCTTGGCGTTCTAAAACCTTGTAAACGGCATCTACCAAATCATTATTAATGGTGCAGCAAATACAACCATTATTTAGCTCCACCATGTTCTCACCAGTGGAGACAATTAGCTCGTTGTCAATGCCAATTTCACCAAATTCATTGACTAAAACAGCAGTTTTTAAACCCTGCTGATTGTTGAGAATATGATTGAGTAACGTCGTTTTGCCACTACCAAGAAACCCAGTAATAATTGTGACTGGCATTCCTTGTTTTGGGGCATCCATTGCTTGAGATTCGGGAGTTACTGCTGATTGCATAGCGCTGTTATCAAAAAAGTCAAAATATTAGGTGTAGCGCAGATAGTCCAGAAAACACTAGCATAGGGATGCTGGACTGTCATCCCAGATGCTTTACTTTATTATTGCGTATCTCCCTATTTTCAGTATTACTCTGTTATGACCCTAACTCTTTACAATACCCTCAGCCGTCGTCAGGAACCGTTTGAAACAGTCGAACCAGGCAAGGTTAAGATGTATTACTGCGGCGTGACGGTTTACGACTACTGCCATTTGGGTCATGCTAGAGCTTGCATTGTTTGGGATGTCGTACGTCGATACCTCCAGTTTATCGGTTATGAAGTCCGCTATATCCAAAATTTTACTGATATTGATGATAAAATTCTCAACCGAGCGCGGCAAGAACATTCATCGATGGAGGCTGTAGCCGATCGCTTTATCAAAGCATATTTTGAGGATATGGCACGGCTGGAGATTAAAGAAGCTGATGAGTATCCCCGTGCTACTCACACGATGAATGGCATTCAGCGGCTAATTCATGATTTGGAAAATAAAGGCTTTGCTTATCCCTCCGACGGCGACGTTTATTATGCCGTGCGGCAGTTTTCTGAGTATGGCAAACTTTCCGGGCGCAGATTAGAAGACATGCAAGCTGGTGCCAGTGGGCGAGTAGACGTAGATGACCCAGAGTATCAAAGGAAGAGAGACAAAGTTGATTTTGCTTTGTGGAAAGCAGCAAGACCAGGTGAACCCGCTTGGGAATCACCTTGGGGTGCAGGTCGTCCAGGATGGCACATTGAATGCTCAGCAATGGTGCGCGATCGCTTGGGTGATACCATAGACATTCATACAGGCGGAGAAGATTTAATTTTTCCCCACCATGAAAATGAAATTGCTCAATCTGAGGCTGTGACAGGAAAACCCCTAGCTCGTTACTGGTTACATAACGGCATGGTGAAGGTAGATGGTAATAAAATGTCCAAATCTTTGGGCAACTTTACCACCATTCGCGACTTATTAGATCGAGGAGTTGAGCCAATGGCGGTGCGGTTATTTGTGCTGATGGCGCAATATCGTACACCAATTGATTTTACCGATGAAGCGATCGCAGATAAGACGAACGCTTGGCACACACTCAAAGAAGGCTTACTTTTCGGCTACGAATATGGTAAAAAACTAGGCTGGGGACTAGGGACTGGGGCGATTCCAGTATCCAATCTATATATTAAACGTTTCCAAGAAGCTGTGAATGACGACTTTAATTTTCCCGGTGGGTTAACAGTGTTATTTGAATTAGCGAAACAACTGCACCGTGAGGGAAATATTCTCGTGCATCAGGGGAAAACCGAAATACCAGCAGATGAGTTAAAAATACACTGGCAAACACTCGTCACTTTAGCAAAAGTTTTAGGTTTAGAAGCAAAACCAGAAGTCCAAACTTCTGCGAATAATGGTTTAAGCGATGCGGAAATTGAAGATTTAATTGAACAACGGCAAGCAGCGAGAAAAGCTAGAAATTTTGCTGAAGCTGATCGTATTCGTAATCAATTGCAAGCACAAGGGATTAACTTAATTGATAGTGCTGATGGTACTCGCTTCGTTAAAACTAAGAATTCTTAATTTTTAATTTAATTATGTGGTCTGAACTTACAAAAGCGATCGCTAGTTTCGATATTCCTGCTGACTGGATCGGTATCAGAGCTGTAAAGGAAACTTCTACTAACCGTAATGTTCGTGATAGTTTACCCCAGTCTAACGGCAAATCTTTCACTGTCGGAGCCATGCTAGAAGTTCTAGTCAATGGCTGTCTGGGTTATGCAGCTACTAACTCTCTAGAACTCTCGTCCCTGGAAGCCGCTGCCCAAACAGCGTATAAACAGGCACTAGCAGCCAGGGAATGGTGGATACATCCCTTCCGTCAAAGTGAGCGGCCTAAAGTCGTTGGTGAATATCACTCTCCATTCCTAGAGCCATTGGATGCTCTAAGTCCTGGCGAAATCAACGATTTACTGGTTCGCGTTTGCCAAAAATTGAAAGTTGACGACAAGATTGTGCAAACCACCGCCAGCGCCAGTACCACTGAAAGAGAGTCATGGTTTGTCAGCAGTAACGGCTCCGAGGTGTATCAAAAAGTTTTATCTCTAGGTACTCACTACGGCGCTACTGCCCAAGATGGGGCAAGTGTACAACAGCGCACCAATAACGGCTGGCAGGCAAATTGTTACCAAGGCGGACTAGAACTTTTAAAACAAGAAGACTTATGGCATCGAGTGCAGCAAGTTGGTGAACAAGCATTAGAACTGTTGACAGCAGAAGAATGCCCAACCATGCCTACCAATTTAGTTTTAGCCCCAGATCAAATGATGCTGCAAATCCATGAAAGTGTCGGGCATCCTCTAGAAATTGACCGAATCTTGGGAGATGAACGTAACTATGCTGGGGGTAGCTTTGTCAACAAAAGTGATTTTGGCAACCTAGTATATGGTTCGCCGCTGATGAACATTACTTTTGACCCTACCGTAGATGGCGAATTTGCCAGTTACGGCTTTGATGATACAGGTGTTGTAGCAACACGAGAGTATTTGATCAAAGAAGGTGTACTTCAGCGGGGTTTAGGCTCTTTAGAGAGTCAAGCAAGAGCAGGTGTACCTGGGGTTGCTTGTGCCCGCGCTTCTTCATGGAATCGACCAGCTATTGATCGCATGGCTAACTTAAACTTAGAGCCAGGGAATGCCAGCTTTAATGAAATTGTCGCCGGGATAGAACACGGTGTTTACATGGAATCCAATCGGTCTTGGTCAATTGACGATCGCCGTTATAAATTCCAATTTGGTTGTGAATACGCCAAATTAATTGAAAACGGTAAACTTACCAAAACCCTCCGTAATCCCAATTATCGCGCAACAACACCAGAGTTTTGGCGCAGTTTAATCCAAGTAGGAGATGCCTCTAACTGGCAAATGTATGGTACTGCTTACTGTGGTAAAGGAGAACCAAATCAGGCAATTTGGGTAGGACATGGTTCACCCGTTTGTGTATTTGCTAACGTTGAAGTTTTTGGCGGAGGAAGTTGAGATAGTCATTAGTCAAGAGTAGAGACGCGATTAATCGCGTCTGTACAAGGGTCAAGGGTCAAAAGTTATTTTCTCCCCTCTGCCCCCTTGCCTCCCCTGCTCCCCCTGCCCTGGTTGCTGAGCGGAGTCGAAGCACTCCCCCACTCCTCCATCTCCCCCTATTCCCATTGTTCCTATAAAGTTCATGAAAATTGAGGAATTATCTGCTTTAGAAGTCAGCTTTAATCAACTGATTGAAACTCTACTGCTCAAAACGGTAGAAGGTGAACACTTTACTGTGAAACTGAGCAGTGAACGGAGTCAATTTACTCGTTTCAATCATGCGAAAGTCAGACAAACTGGTTGTGTCGCTGATGGTTTGATAGAACTGACTTTGATGAAAAATCAGCATAGCAGTTTTCGGCAGTTTCCTTTTACTGGAAATTGGGGAGTAGATTGGCAGATAGCATACAAAGCTTTACAAGAACTACGTGAAGAACTTCCGTTATTACCTATCGATCCCTATCTAGTTTTGCCATCAGGAAACAATACCAGTCGGGAAGTACATCCTGGAAAATTATTGGCAGCAGAAGCAGTAGTGCCAACTGTGCTAGAACTGGTTGCTGAATTAGATTTTACTGGTATATATGCTGGCGGAGTAGTAGTTAAAGGTTATGGTGATTCTAGCGGACAGAAACACTGGTTTGCTACTGATTCTTTTACCTTAGATTATTCTTTATTCACCAATTCTGGACAAGCTGTTAAAGGCACTTTTGCTGGAAGTGATTGGGATGCAGCTGCTTATATAGCCAAAATCAGCGAAGCAAAACAACAACTAGAAATGCTTTCTCGCTCGGCTAAAGAGTTACCACGAGGACATTATAAAACTTATTTTGCACCTGCTGCTGTTGCAGATTTATTAATGATGCTTTCTTGGGGAGCCGTGAGTGAAGCTGATATCCAACAAGGAAACAGTGCTTTAGCTTCTCTATGGCGTCAAGAAAAACAACTTTCGCCAGCATTTAACTTGCAAGAAAACTTTCAGCGGGGATTAGTGCCGCGATTTAATGAATTGGGAGAAATGGCTGCACCGGAGTTAAGTGTCATAAAAAAAGGACTTTTGGTAAATACTTTAGTGAATTCTCGTACTGCTAAGGAATATCAAAAAGTTGCCAATGGTGCAAATGGTTCAGAAACGTTACGTGCGCCAGAAATAAGTCCGGGAAATTTAGCCTTTGAGCAAATTCTTCCAAGTTTGGATACAGGTTTATATGTATCGAATTTGCATTATTTGAATTGGAGCGATCGCCCTACTGGTAGAATCACGGGTATGACCCGTTATGCTTGCTTTTGGGTAGAAAAGGGAGAAATTATCGCCCCTATTGAAAACTTGCGTTTTGATGAAAGTCTCTATCGCTTCTGGGGAGAAAACCTGATTAATTTGACCAATTTTCAGGAATTCATTCCCGAAGTAGGTACATACGATGGTCGCCAACTTGGAGGAAGTTTAATTCCTGGTATTTTGGTGGAAGATTTCACATATACTTTGTAGTCAGTTTGTGTAAAAAAACTTATTCTTTGGTAGAGATGCGAAATCTAGCGTCTCTACACCGAATTATCAAATCACCTATTTCTGTAAACTGCATTAATTACAATATCTTTGATAGTTAGGTAAATAATTAATAGCAATAAGAGAAATTGCTCAAACTGAAGAATTGGATCTAGACGCCAGCCTTGAAACAATAAAATAAGCCCACATAATAACAATATAATGGGTGTAAATATCACTTGGATCAGGTAAAGTGCCAAAGCCGAACCTGCTAGTCTGGTTCCTCTTGGTATTAGCCAAACTAGCATTAAAATAAAATAAACTATTGCCAAAAGTAAATAAATAATTCCAATTAATCCGGCTATATTTAATCCAAAATTAATTTGAGCTATCAGCATTTATTAAAAATCCTGCTCAATAATTACAAGCAATAATTTTAAACCTATTTACTAAGTAAGTTAAGTTTAGTCTATGGAAATCTAAAAGTTTTAATGAAATTTGTTGGGTTAAGCTACTGCTAAACCCAACCTAAAATTCTTTCCCATCTGTTTTTAGATCCTCTATCTTCTCTTACCAGGAGGTGAATGACGCTGCACAGAGCTATCTCCTCGCAGTTGTTGCCGTCCATTGGTAATAATTCGCAGCATCTCTTGGAGATCCTGCTCGATATTTCCAAGAACGCCATCGGCATATCCATCAGCACCATCTTCAATTTCTTGAGCTTGAGCGATCGCTGTTTGGCGCATTTCCTCCAACTCTTGCTGACAAGCGTGCCGCTTGCGGTCAATTTCAGTGAGGGTTTCTTGCATGATTGCTTCACACTCTTGTTGCACTTGTCGCCGCAGTTGTTCGGCTTCCTGTTCTGCCTGTCTGACAATATCGCTTTCAGTTAAAATCTGCGCTCTTTTTGCTTGCGCTGCTTCAACAACTTGCTGTCCATACTCTTCTGCTTGCAGCAGAATTTCATCCTTTTGTTCCAGGATTGCTGCTGCTTCCTGAAAAACCGATGGTAAGGAAAGCCGAATGAAATCTAGCTGATCTAGCAGCTTTTCTTCATCTATGAGCGTGCGTCCCGTCAGCGGAATTCGGACACTAGAGAGAACCATTTCTTCTAAGCGGTCAAGTTCCTGCTGAATGTCTACACTTGCTGATCGCGAAGCATCTCCGTAGGAGTTTCCATTGGCATACTCTTGAGGGGGATTGCTTCCGTTGTGATTGGATTCAACATTGGAGAGTTGTGGTTGTAGCATTGGTATATATCTAGGGCAATGTGTGGGGGAACGAGATGATCGACAGAGCCACCAAACCTTGCAATCTCTTTTACCACACTACTACTTAAAAAACTATACTCATTTGAGGTTGCCAAAAAAACTGTCTCTACTTGAGTAGAAAGAGTTTTATTGGTGTGAGCCATCTGCAATTCTATTTCAAAGTCTGACACTGCCCGTAAACCCCGTAGCAGAACTTGCGCTTGTCGCATTTGAGCATAGTTGACAGTAAGACCGTCGAAGCTGTCTGCTTCTACATTAGGTAGATGTTGTGTGGAGAGACGAATCTGTTCTAGCCGTTGCTGGACGCTAAATAGTGGCATTTTGTTGGGATTTCGCAAAACTGCGACAATCACCCACTCAAACAGCCGACTGGCACGCCCAATGAGGTCAAGATGTCCCAAGGTGATGGGGTCGAAACTACCAGGATAAACAGCAATCACAATCTTAGATATATCAAAGTTGTTTAGGTGATTATATCGAAACCTTTGTGTGTAACTTACTCAAATCTACCATCTCGCGCTCTGACCGAGGGTGTTAAAGTCCATTGTTGTGGTGGCACAAGTTATGCTCAACTAGGCATTAGGAATTAGACTCCTAAACGTGGATGCTGAACTTTCACTTGCGTCCCCACTTTCCTTGTGAAGGATTCAAGCGTAGCTCCAGCAGTTGAAACGTAAGAAACCCCGTACTTAGCAAAGTGCGTGGACAGTTTATAAAATCTTCTAGGTAATTTTGCATGGTACTGGATTCCACCTTGCCCTTAGCGTTTCAATTTACTTCTCCGGGCCCGATTCTGGTGAGAATAGGGCCAATAATTATCCGCTGGTATGGCTTGTTGATTGCCACAGCAGTGTTAATTGGTGTTATTCTTTCTCAGTACTTGGCAAAGCGCCGTAATGTTAATCCAGATTTGCTGAGCGATTTATTCTTTTGGTTGTTAATTGGGGCAATTCCCGGCGCACGGCTATATTACGTTTTGTTTGAATGGTCAAAATATGCCTCAACTCCAGGAAAAATCATTGCTATCTGGGAAGGAGGTATTGCCATTCACGGAGCGATTATCGGTGGCGTTTTGGCAGCGTTAATTTTTGCCAAACTCAAACAGGTTTCTTTCTGGCAACTAGCAGATTTGGTAGCTCCTTCGCTGATTTTAGGACAAGCGATCGGACGTTGGGGCAATTTCTTCAACTCTGAAGCTTTTGGCAGACCCACTAATTTACCCTGGAAGCTATATATTCCACCGGATAATCGTCCTTTAGAGTATGCTAATTTCGATTACTTTCATCCCACCTTCCTCTATGAGTCTCTGTGGGATCTAATGGTGTTTGCGCTGTTGATTACGTTGTTTTTTCGCTCTTTATCTGGCAAGCCACGCCTAAAAGTAGGCACACTGTTTTTAGTGTACTGGCCAGCCTATAGCTTAGGACGCCTGTGGATTGAAGGTTTTCGCACTGATAGCTTAATGCTAGGGCCCTTGCGGATAGCACAAATAGTGAGCAGTCTAGGAATTGTCTTAGGATTAGCTGGGTTAGCTTGGCTTTACTTAATCAAACGCCCTTTACCCGATGTAGTTCCTCCCTTTAAGGGAGATGGGGAGAGCGGGAGATGAGGGAGCAGGGGGAGCACAAGGGGAATAAATACTGACTTTTGACCCTTGACTCTTGACTCTTGACCGTTGACTAAGAAATAAAAAATGCCCCAGAGTTTTCTCTAGGGCTTAACCAGGGTGCATCTACCATTACTCTCTACTAGGAAAAGAGGGTAAATCAGGAAAGATACTGAAGAAAATGCCAAAAAAACTTTTTGAGGGACTATTGTGTGCTCTGATAAGCGTGAATATACTGAAAATTTTGGCTATGAAAAAACACGATATACTGTAGAACCGTGTGTGTATATTGTGGGAGCGGGCCCTGGAGATCCAGATTTATTGACGGTCAAGGCGCAGAAACTATTGGCTGCTGCCGATGTGATTTTATTTGCTGATTCTTTAGTACCTGAACAGATTTTGGATGTTTGCCGAAAAGACGCGGAGATTATTAGGACTGCAAATCAGACTTTAGAAGAGATTTTGCCGATTATGATCGCAAGAGTGCGATCGCACCAATCAGTCATCCGCCTCCATTCCGGCGACCCCAGTCTCTACAGCGCCATTCATGAGCAAATGCACCTGCTCGCAGAGGCAAAAATTCCTTTTGAAGTCATACCAGGTATCAGCGCCTTTCAAGCCGCAGCTGCCAAACTCAAAATAGAACTAACTGTACCCGGTTTAGTCCAAACTATCATCTTGACGCGCATCAGCGGACGTACCGAAGTCCCCGCTACTGAAGAATTAGCTACTCTTGCAGCACATCAAGCTAGCCTTTGCCTGTATTTAAGTGCGCGTCACGTCGAAAATGCCCAAGCTAAACTACTGGAACATTACCCAGCCGAAACCCCAGTAGCTATTTGCTTTCGCATAGGGTGGCCTGATGAAAAAATCAGAGTTGTCCCCCTTGACCAAATGGCAGATTGCACTCATCAAGAAAAGCTAATTCGTACTACACTTTATCTAATCAGTCCTGCACTCTTGCCAGCAACAGGGCGATCGCGTTTATATCATCCTGAACATAGTCATCTATTTCGTTCATCCCATTAATGAGCTAGTAATCGAACTTCTCTGTACAGTGAAATAAAATTAACACAGCGATCGCTACTGTTAAGTTTGACAATTACGAATTACGAATTATTTATATGCCATTAATTAAAGTACAAACTTCTGTATCTGCTCCTCAAAAAGCTGAAATTGAAACAATACTTTTGAGTTTATCTGCCAAGTTAGCTAAATATCTGGGAAAACCAGAATCCTATGTAATGACTGCGTTTGAACCAGGAATCCTCATGACGTTTGCCGGAACTACTGAGCCTGCTTGCTACATTGAAATTAAGAGCGTCGGCACAATGAAGCCAGACCAAACCGAGGCGATGAGTCAGGACTTTTGTCAGCAGATTAATCAAACGCTAGGTGTGCCTAAAAATCGGATTTACATAGAGTTTGCGGACGCCAAGGGTGCAATGTGGGGGTGGAACGGTTCAACTTTTGGTTGATTCGGGTACAAAATAGCTTATTTACCAGCAAACAAAGCTAATAAACATGAAAATAGTTAATAAATAGAAAATATAAAGCAGTAGTTAAGAAAACTCTACTTGTAAAGAAATAAAGCTTCAATCAGAGTAAATTATATCAATTGCCTCTTTTTTAGCGAAGCGAGTTAGGAGTTGACATAGTAGCTTTTTTATTTAATTTGTCATCTTATTTGAAGATAAAAATTAATTTGACAGCTTGACTGTGTACTATGAAATAAAAGATATATCAATCATAGGATATCGGAATGTACGGCTTAATAAACAAAGCGATTCGTGATATGGTATGCGATCGTTTTGGTGAAGAAATTTGGCAGACAATTAAACAAAAAGCTGAAGTCAAAATAGATACTTTCTTGAGGATGGAACCCTATCCTGATGACCTAACTCACAAACTAGTGAAAGCGACGAGTGAGGTTGTCGGCTTATCTGGTGCAGAAATTACAGCACTTGCGTCTGTTATGAGGTACAATCAATTAAAATATAAATCCCTTTAAATGAAGTCATACTCTGTCGATCTTCGAGAAAAAATAGTTGCA
>NZ_JACXXN010000149.1 GCF_014904695.1 Nostoc sp. MG11
GTTCACTTGTTCGACTTTATCGAACGATCCCGCCGCAATAGAAGATCCACTTGAGGGGTTATCGGTTTGTTGCGAAGACTCGGATTTTTTTAACAACGAAGAAGAAGATTTGGGGATTAATTCTTCAAGGTACGCATTTTCTACGCTTGTGGCTTGTTGGGCAGCAATATCCCAAATTGATTCATCTTCACACGCACATTCATGGGTGGGGGGTGCGCCGGGAGGTGGGGGCGCTTCTTGTGTTTGTTCTTCTTCTTTTTGGTTTTCTTTATATTGTTCTTCTATATATACAGGGGTTGATTGACCACCCCTGGTTGAACCACCTCCGGTTGAACCACCTCCGGTTTTGACCCCCCTGGTTGAACCACCCCCTGAAAACAAGTCACTGGTCAATTCTGCTTGTGGCAAAGAATTGCGAAAAGCAATCGCATCTTCGGTGTCTTTGAAAACGTGATATTCAAAATCAAATAAGCCAGATAAAGTGCGAATTTTCCGCCTGATTAGGTGATTATGGATCTCGGCATTTTTGAGAATTTTTCTTAACTTATCTCGACCGTAACCCAGGGAAATTTGAATATTAGTGAAGTTGACTTCAAAGCCTTCATCATGTGATGTCATCCAGCAAATAAGTCTGAATGTACTATCATCAATTTCCGAATTACGAATGAGTGCGTTAGAAATTTGAGTATAATGCCCTCTGGTAGATTTTCCCGCTACGACCTTACTCATAAGCTACTTTTCCTCCTGTGCTAATCCAACAAACTTCTTGTCAAAGAAAATAACTATGTTCTCAAGTTCTCAAGATTGTTTAAATTCAAAAGCTGAAGTTTTTCTACAAAGAGATTTATTTTGTAAGCAGTAAGTCCACTGCTTGTTGTTTGAGCAAATATTGCGTCTATGACAGCATCCAAGTTTGGTATTAGACACTTATTTGACGGAAGTATTTGAGATTGACGGCAGGAGTGGCTTCTCTAGATTTAATACTACCATATTATTTACAGTATCGTGACAATTGCAGCAAAAACATTTGGGGTATAATAGTCATAGTAGTATTGAGGTTATGCCAATGCGAAACAAAATCAAGCAATTTTTAGAGAATCGAGGGCTGTCAGCTTATCGAATGATTCAAGATGCCAAAATTTCTGACACCACGGGGTACAAATTAGCAGCAGACCCGACTTACATTCCTTCCTCCAAGATCCTGGAAGCTCTTTGCGAAACCTATAGGATTCAACCAGGAGAGATATTGGAGTGGTTTCCGGCAGAAGAGGTGGGCAAAGATGGTTAACCCTTTAACCACCACCCCTCTGTCCTACCCAGGAAGGTTGGCAAAGGAGCGTCGCCAGCCAGAATGAAGACAGATACTATCTTTTACACTCTGTTTCAAAATCTTCCTAGTGTTCTGTTTGAGTTGATGGAACAATCCCCTGCTATTGCCGCACATTACCAGTTCACCTCCGTAGAAATAAAGGAGTTAGCACGTCGCTTGGATGGGTTATTTTTACCCAAAGCTGACTTCCCCGAAGATCCAATTTATTTTGTGGAAGTGCAGTTTCAACGGGATGACGATCTGTACTGGCGGTTAATAACAGAGGCATTTTTATACCTGAATCAGTACAGACCGGACAAATCCTGGCAAGCTGTGGTGCTTTGGCCCAAACGCAGTTTTGACCCTGGCATACCTCTGGCTTATCAAACTTCACTGGCGCTTGGGCAAATTCAAATTGTCTATTTGGATGAGTTAGCTGATACATTGCCTGATTCTATTGGGTTGGGAATTGTTAAGTTCGTGGTTGCTGCCTCCGATGAAGCAGTGATAAAAGCTAGAAACTTAATCAACGCAGTGCAGCAGTCACCTGAACCAAGCCGGAGAAACCTTTTAGAATTGATAGAAAGGATGTTAGTTTACAAGTTTGCAGACAAGAGTCGGCAGGAACTAGAAGCAATGTTTGGATTAACACAGTGGCAACAAACCCGGTTTTATCAAGAAGCTCAATTAGAAACAAAGTTAGAGACAGTGCCACGGCTGTTGAAAGTGGGATTGAGCATAGAAGAAATAGCCGAAGCACTGGAGTTAGATATTGAAACGGTGCGACAAGCTGTTGAAAAACATAGTGAGCGGAAGTCTTAAAGAGCAGAGGTCTTAAAACTGTTAAGCATTTGCGCTAACTGCGCGGTTACAGTGTCGTGCAGATATTTGCTTTTACTCACGTACTAGTAGCGGGAATTCCCTGATTTTCAGTTGTTCAGGAAACTCGTGAATTTCTCCACCCTTGCGCTCACGGGTTTTGAATCGCTGTCCCTGGTAGTGAGCATTAGCACCCAACTGCTTGACAAACACGGGTGTATTGGAAGCCTGACACTGGTTGACGATTGACTCAATCCATTCAATATGGCATGGTCTGGAATTGGGACCAGACTCCCCACCGCATATAATCCACGAAATCGTCGGTTCTTTTCTCTCCATTTCACTATTACACTGCCAGCAGTATTGGTAGTATTTATCTGGGGGATTAATACCAGTGACTCCACAATTTGGACATTTAATTTTGTGTCCTAAATAGCCAATTCCATTGTTGTGATATCGGGATAAAGTAATTTCCTCAAGC
>NZ_JACXXN010000150.1 GCF_014904695.1 Nostoc sp. MG11
TTTGTCTAGTTTCTTTCTCATAAGACCAAAGAGAAGTCTGCTATTGCTTTCGCTCAGAGGCAAATTCTGAACCTCTGTCTGATTCATTACAAATCAGCTTTCGCTTTTTCTCTCATCCTCTACCCACCAGAGGTTTCTGCTTTCCTTACGGTCGGCTTACTATGGTTTTCGACCAAAACCATAGACTCTGTTGGGCTTACCCTGTTGTGTTTTTTAGTGTTGCGTTCTCTGTTAGATGCTGTCTACTTCTGCGATAGGATTTATACTCACACATCTTAGGGACTGCCCATCATTAAGACTGCCTACATACCTTTTGGTCAAAGCCTTTCAGCCTTTTGGCTCTTTTCCCTGTCACGCAGTTTAATTAACAGTTCACTTTCGTTCATCATAAGAGAACTCCCCTTAGCCTCAGAACCACATTAGGCTAGTAGCAATGAGTACATTTGTAGTTTGCATTCCGGTTGTTTCGTTACCTACTTGACCGTAACCAATCTCCATTCATGAGACTTTTTACATAGGGGTAGAGGGTGTGAGTCCTCTAGAGGAGAAGCCTCCTCGGACTAAACGACCATTTCAGGTCGCGCGGGCAGATAAGGAGTCACCTCTGAGTTTGAGGGGAAGGGCTTTTACCTTCATCCTGTCCGAAGCTCAACTTGTTGACAGTACAACGAAGCTGACTAACTTATTTACGGGCTGTTTACCGAGATTCAGTTAGTGACGAATCGCACGCAGTAGATTCTGCAACTGCCAGCATCATTGTGGAGTCCCAGTTTCGGCTTATTGATTGAAGCGACCAGTTGCTTAAGTAGTTCTTCTTGGCGCATCAAAGCAGCAAGTAATTCTGACGTTTCTTGAGGGTTCATTCGTTTGATACTAATGTATTTCACCTTCGCATTGGCGCAGCCTTATTAGAGTTATTGTTTTTGGATACAGGCAATACTTTGTACTATTTATCACTCTTTGAAAAAATGTGCCGTTGCTCCTTCTATCCAAAGGAACATCTTCTAGGATGTTAGTTGCTTTATGCTTTCAGTTGACAGTGTAAAGTAGAATTTCCACAAAGCCTCATCCCGTCCTAGAGATGAGGCTTTTACTGATGTCTGTAACAAGCTGCTCCAAAAATTAACCACCTTTAGCTGAAGAAATATTTGAGCGGTTGTTAAATTTTTTTGTCAAGCAGTTGAAGTATAACTTGCAACCTTTTGAAGAAGGCAGAAGGCAGAGGGCAGAAGGAACAAGTCAGAAAGGGATTCCGACCCCTCCTGACTTGGGGCCACTGAACTCTCGTTCAGTGGGGGCTTTATACCCTTACTCCTTTACTCCTTTCAGTCGTGGGCAGAGGGCAGGAATCAAAATTCCCTTCTGCCTTCTGCCTCCTGCCCTCTGCCTTTCTTGGTAACAAGTTGAACGCCACTTCTTGTACCTAAAGAAGTGTTAACTAGGATGTTATATGATAGCTTCATAGTACATAACAACTTTTAGCCTCGTCTCACCTTGATGACGAGGTTTTTGTTTTGAAAGCAGAATAAACCATGTTGAGGTAAGAGACTTGTTTTTCCTAACTTCTCCCCAATGTCGCAAGAAAAGCTTGATGATTCAAAAGTTGTTGTAGCGTGTGCCATAATAAAAGTCTATACATACGTTATTTTTTGTGCGATCGCTTTACAGTTATCAAAGCTGGGAAGTAATCGCTTTTGTTTTCCGAATCAGCGACCATCTGAAGAATTAGTTCTAGCTGGCGTATTACTGAAGCAAATAATTCTGATGTTTATTCAGGGGTCATTTGTTTGATACCAAAACATTCTCACCGACCCAAGGCGCAGCCTTATTAGAGTTATTGTTTTTGGATGTGGCTAATCATGCGTATTGTTTATTACATCTCTAGAGCTTGTACTATTGGCTCTACTATCCAAAGGAGCATTTATTAACATACTAGTTGCTTTACAATTGCAGTACAAAGTCGAATTTTCACCACGCCTCATCCCCCTTTGGAGATGAGGTTTTTACTGCTGTCTAGAACGAACTGCTTCAATAATGAACTGGTTTTGTCACAAGAAATATTTGAGCAGTTGCTAAATTTATTTACTAAGCAGTCAAAGTATAGTTTGTAACCTTGCGACAGATTAAACTGCAATTTATCTGCCTAATTTATATCAAATATGCTGCTATATGCAGTATATTAACCTTGCAAGGACTGTTTTGGTTATTAAACTCGTCTGACTTTGATGACGAGGTTTTTATTTTTGGAGTGGAATAAATCGCTTTGTAAATCATCTCATTTGATTTCGGGTGAATAGTTGAATTCATGAAATGCCGTTGCATACATGATGCAAATGAGTATCATTGGAG
>NZ_JACXXN010000151.1 GCF_014904695.1 Nostoc sp. MG11
ACGGTTCTTTGGGGTTCATTGATGGGCTAACTTTGATACAAGACTATTGGTACAACTACACTTCTACCAGACCAGCCCTAGTTTTTGCAACACAACCCCTGATAGTATCCACACGAAGCGCGGGAGCACTCCACAGAATACCCAGCTTCGTGGCATTTTTCAATCAGACTCAAAACCTGGGGCGAATATGTTGCGCTCTGGGTTCTTTTCACGCCTGTGATGAGTGTCAACTGAGGTGTTTGAGAAGTCCCGATTTCTCCACCCCACTGTTCTGGCAAATAAGTTTGTACTACTTCTTCGCCCACCTGATGCCGATGGCAGAAATCCCCAGTCTTTTCAAAGCAACACAGTGTAATATCTGCGCTCGATTGTTGCTGCTTCCGTACCCACAGATCAATCAGCTGTTGTCGGGAGTCGAGAATCTCGCGGAACTGTCGCTTGTACTCCTGCTGCGCGGTGGCATCTTTCACTGATACTTTCCACCACTTGTCGGGTAAGGTTTGAGCGTCACCGCTCTCCCCTCCCCTAAGAACGCAGCATGAGACTTTCACACTCACTGCGCTCAAGCCTTACTTCAAGCGAGTTAACTTGGATTTTGTGTGTACCTGCTTATGACACGCTTTGTGTAGATGCTGAAGGTTTTTTACGTTGTCAAGTCCACCTTGAGCAACAGGTACGATGTGATGGGTTTCTATTTCCTCTCCATTGAATAATGGTTCACCACAGATAGGACATTTCCAGTTTTGGTTTTGAGCGATTTTATAATTGCGAGAGTTTTTCTCCCAGTAGCTCTTACCATATTTCTGGTGGCGTTTTTCCCAATATTCTTTGAGAGAGGGGTCATCTGGTGACGCTTCCCCTTTAACCTTTATATGGCGTTCGATGGGCGTGTATGCTATCGGGTATAAGATTAAATCCTTTTCTTTCCCTTGGCGGTCGCTAATTGTGGTAGCGAACGTCCATTTCTTGCCATTTATGGTTTTAAAGTAACGTTTCCAAACCCATTTTTTGTTTTTGTTGGGGTGTCTACGCTTTGCCCAACACCAAAGATATCTCCATAATCTTGAGGAGATGTAACTAAAGGTTTCTTTGCTGACTACTCCTTTGTAGTAGTTGGCAAAACCTCGGAGAATCGGATTCAGTCTTTTAATGACTAACTCTTGTTCACACCCATTTATTGCTTTAATTTCTTTCCCAATTCGCTTACAAAAGTCTAAGACTTTCTTCTTCGAGGGTTTGATAAGCAATTTGCCATTGTAATGGCGATGGTTGAAGCCGAGGAAGTCGAAACCATCTTCCATTGACGTGATTAATGTCTTCTCCGCACTGAGATTCAAACCTCTTTGTGACAACCATTGCTGAATCTGGATTTGGGCGTTTTTGAGACTTTCCTCATCTCTAGCAGTGACGATAAAGTCATCAGCGTATCTAACCACGCCAAGTTTGGGATTGGTAGCTTTAATAAATGTTTCTAAGCCATGCAATCCGATATTGGCGAGGAGCGGGGAACAAACCCCTCCTTGTGGTGTGCCTGTCTTTGTCGGGTTATACTTCCCTTCAAAGATGAATCCAGCTTTTAACCATCCTTTGATTAGGTTTTTCTTTGGGAAGTTTCCTAACTGTTTAAGGATAGATTCATGGGCAATGTTATCGAAGAATCCTTGAATATCTGCTTCTAGAACCCAGGTGTCTCTGTCACCCTTGACTCTTATGAAGTTTTGGGCGATAGCATCTTGACAACTTCTTCCACATCTGAAGCCATAGGAATTTGCTTCAAATACAGCTTCCCATTCGGGTTCTAGTGAATTAACTATTATTGCCTGTTCAATTCTGTCACGCACGGTTGGGATTCCGAGCGGTCGTTTCTTACCGTTGGCTTTAGGTATCATCACCCGCTTAGTGGGGTTTTGATTACCGCCATTCCAGTGATTTACCAGATTCACTCGCTGCTCTGGGGTATTGATAATTTCTTTATCAATTCCTGCTGTTGCTTTGCCAGGATTTGTCTGAGTGATTTTCCGAACAGATAACAATAAGTTGGCGTAGTTTCTTTGCATCAACTTTTGGAGGCTTCTTAGCTGACGCCAGTTTCCAAGTTTTCTCGCGAGAAAGATTCGTTGACGCAGATTCTTAACCGCTTTGTTGATTTTGCGCCAATTAATTTGACTCCAATCTTCTAGTGGTTTTCTTAGTCCGTTTGTTGTACTTGTGTACGACATCTAACTTATCTTTGAATTAGGTTTCTTTGTCTAGTTTCTTTCTCATAAGACCAAAGAGAAGTCTGCTATTGCTTTCGCTCAGAGGCAAATTCTGAACCTCT